>NZ_ANFZ01000001.1 GCF_000331245.1 Blastomonas sp. AAP53
CGGCGCATAGCCAAGCTCTGCAGCGGTAAACGCGGTTGCCGTGGTGTTCTGTAATGTGAGCAGGGTGCCGTAGCTGGCCCCATTGGTGTTTCCATCGCGGTCGATCTGCAACAAGGTATCGCTGCCTGCCTGGACAAGGCGCAGATAGCCCTGGCTGAATGGGTTTGAGGCTCTGTCCCAGCCTTGGAGAACATCGGCGAGGTAGGTGTCCAAACTGAGATTGTCGGACCCGATTTGAAAGTCTGTGATCCGGATCGAATTACCTACGGCAAACGAACCAAATGTCCGGTCGATCACTAAGGTATCGGAACCCGCGCCCAGCGTAATTGCTTGGCTGCCACCTAGCGTATTGATCGTGACCCTGTCGTTACCCTCACCTGCATCCAGCAACAGGCTCGCAACGCTCCCCACGCTGATGGTATCGCTTCCGGTGCCACCACGAATTGTCACACTATCGAGATACCGGCCCGATGCCGAAAAGTTGATGGTGTCATCGCCTGTTCCGCCATCCAGCAGAACCGTGCTGGCGGCCGTCGCCCCCTCGCGCCGAACAGATAGGAAATCGTTGCCGTCCTGGCCAAACAGCTGGTCATTCCCTCCCTGGCTGTCCCTCAAGCTATCAAGCGAACTGTCGAATCCGCTGTTCGCGGCGTTGTTGCCATACAACACGTCATCGCCCAAACCGCCATCCAGCTGATCATAACCTGCTCCACCTTCTAAGATGTCGTTCCCGGCGCGCCCTTCCAGAATATCGTCGCCGCCAAGCCCCTGCAGAAGATCGTTGCCAGCCGTGCCAACCAAAGTGTCAGCCCCGCTCGTGCCG
>NZ_ANFZ01000002.1:0-2500 GCF_000331245.1 Blastomonas sp. AAP53
GCCGAGCCTGCCGATATGGCGGGCGATCTCCCGTCCCCCCGGGTGATCGACCAGCGCAGCGATCTCTGGGTGCGGATTGTCCCGGGCTGCGGTCAGAAAGGTCTCGGCGGTGCTGTCTGATGTGATCGCATAGCTATCGAGCAGCCCGGTGCCGAGGCGCGCGCTGCGCTCTGCCACCACCAGTCCGGCGGCGAGATCGGGCAGCGCGCCCTGCTTGCTGGCCGCGACCAGCATCGCAGTCCCGGCAGGACCGCCGCCAATCAGCAGCGTGCGATGCACCTTGGGCGCCTTCGGACGGGCGGGCAGCAGGTGGCGGGCGCAGGCGCTGTGCAGCGCGGCGGCGATCCTGTCCACATCCGCCAGCGACATCGTGTCGTTCAGCGGAAGCGAGAGCATTTGCGCGCCGATGGCATCGGCCACCGGCGTCGGACAGGCGATGCAGCTTTCCTGAAAATAGGGCTGCTGCGCGAGATGCGGGCTGAAATAATGCCCCGACCCGATTCCCTGCGCGGCCAGATCAGCCATGATCGTGTTGCGCAGGGGTGCCACCTGGCGCGGCAGCAGCACCGGCATGAATTGCGGTATCGCCATGGGTGCGTGGATGGACTGCGTGCGGACAAGATCGCCCAGGCAGCTGCGATACCGCTCGGCCAGCGCCATGCGGTGCTGCGCCACATCGCTGATCTGATCGAGCCGGGCCAGGGCCAGCAGCGCCATCACCTCGGGCATCTTGGCGTTCATCCCCGGCTTCGTGGCGCAGCGCGCAGTCCCGAAACCATAATTGCTCATCGACCGCAGCTCGGCCACCAGCGCGGTGTCGGCGCTGTAGATCAGCCCGCCTTCGGCGGTGGCAAAGGGCTTGGTCGCGTGCATCGAGAAGACGGTGGCGAACGCGGCGGCTCCGCCAAAGCCGGTGCCCGATGTACCGATATTGCCCAGAGACGGCGCTGCATCGACGACCACTCCGACGTCGTGCTCTGCACAAAGCCGGGCATAGCGCGCAAGGTCGATGCCGGTGCCGAACGTGTCGTAAGGCACGATAACGGCGATGCGGTCGCCATATTCGCGCAGGGCCGCCTCTTCGGCGCGCGCGCAGGCGGCCCAGTCATCGGGGTTGCTGTCGATCAGAACCGGCGTCAGTCCCGCCCAAAGTGCGGCGTGCGCGGTGGCGGCGAAGGTGAAGCTGGGCATCAGCGCCAGATCGCCGCTGCGCCCTTCGCGCGCCTGACGAATCGCCAACATCAGGCCGATGGTCGCGCTTGGCACGGCCAGGCAATCGCCGACGCCCTGGTACAACCGTTCGACAATGGCTGCCTCGAACCTGCGAACGATCGGGCCACCGTTGGTAAAGACACCGGATTGTTCCATGGCGGCCAGCGCGTCGGCCATGTTGCTCAGGCGTGGCGGGCAGGCGGCAATCAATGGCAAGTCATGGGGGGAGGGGGCAGACATGCAGTTTTCGCTTTCGCGCAAAGTTGCTCGGAAGCGTCACTTCATGACACCGAAAACTGAATAAGTTACAAATTCAAATTGGCTGTATTCGGAAGTCAATCCGCGTATATTCAAAAACTTGCAGATACGCGGCCTGAACGTGGGTAATAGATGTCCTTCGATACATGCCGGGCAGGTCCATGGTCTTGCAGGCAGGTCATGCCGTCTGCGATTGTGCCATGTCGTCCAGCGCCGGTGTTTGCCGGCGCAGCAATCCGATGGCGTCGCTCAGCATCTGCGGGGCGAGGATCCGAAGCAGCAGAAAATAGCTGAGCGCACCGATTCCCGCGAGCAAGGCCAGCCGGGCGATGACTTCCGGCAGGCCGTTGCTCAGCGAATCGGCGAGGCCCACCCGCATGGTCCAGACCAGAGCTGCCATGGCCCCGCAAGCTGCCACGCCAGGGGCGCAGGCCATCAGCACATCGCGGACGCGCACCCCGATGACCGGGCACGACAGCCACAGGTTGAAGCCCAGCACCACCGGCATCCCTATCACCCAGCCCAGCGCGAGGCCCGTCACGCCGAACTGAACGGCAATGAGGAACACCACCGGCATGAACACAGCCCCGAAGGCCGAGCCTTGCACCGTGATCTGTGGGTGGCCCAGTGCGTTGACCGCCGGGGCGATCAGCACATGCAGCGTCATGAAGGGCATGGAGAGCGCGAAGAGCTGGACAAGCGGGACCATCTCCAGCCATTTCGGGCCGAACAGCGTGTAGATCGCCTCGGGCGCGGTGACCGCGAGCCCGGCATAGACCGGACAGCTGATCAGCATGATCAGCGCGATCGCTTTGAGGAACGCGGCCTGCAGCCGCGCGGGTTCGGACTGCAGTCGCGCATAGGCGGGGAAGGCGACCTCATTGAGCGGCGGGATGACCTTGGCCGAAAACAGCTGCGCGAGGAACAGCGCTTCGGCATAGAGGCCCAGCGCATGGGGGTCGAGCACGCGGCCGGCAATCAGCACATCGGCCTGGGTCTGGATGCTCCACAGCAGATGGCTGACCAGCAT
>NZ_ANFZ01000002.1:10000-350459 GCF_000331245.1 Blastomonas sp. AAP53
CATCTTCGCCCGCCAGTTGCAATCGCGCCTTCTGTCGGCTCTGTCGTCGCAGATTGTCACTGCAATTTTCGGGGACAACCCCCAGGAAAGCGGCACGATCAGTTTTGGCGGTCAGACTGTCAATTTCATCCGCTCGCTGACCGAGGTGACGATCACCATCATCAACGATGATACCGGTGAAGAGACCGTCATTGTCGTGCCGACCTTTCTAGAGGTCGACTGATCATGACCAGGCTCCCCTTCCTTGGGCTGACAGCAACAGCCATGGCCCTGGCTCTGGGCGGATGCACCACTGTCGGTGGCAGCGGCAAGGCTTTCGTTCCCGAAACGACCAGCTATGCCTATATCCCCAACGCCACCCAGACCCAGCAACTGCTCAACTCGATCCCGGCACCCTCGCGCCAGGTAGCGGTCGCGGTGTACAGCTTCACCGATCAGACCGGGCAGTTCAAGCCCAGCGCCACCGGACAGACGCTGTCGCGCGCGGTCAGCCAGGGCGGCGCATCGGTCCTGGTCAAGGCATTGCAGGACGTGGGTGACCGGTCGTGGTTCACGATCGTCGAGCGCGAGAATCTGAAGAACCTGCTCAACGAGCGCCAGATCATCCGCGAAATGCGCGAACGCTATCTGGGCGAACGCGCGGTCAACCCCGACGCGTTGCCTGCGCTGCTGTTTGCCGGCGTGCTGCTGGAGGGCGGCGTGATCGGTTACGATACCAACACGCTGACCGGTGGCGCTGGCGCTGCTTTCCTGGGCATTGGCGGTCGCACTGAATATCGCCAGGACACCGTCACGGTCTACCTTCGCGCCGTATCTGTGCGGACCGGCGAAGTGCTGACCACCGTCACCGCCTCGAAGACGATTGCCTCGCAATCGTTCGGTGCGAGTGCATTCAAGTTTGTCGCTTTCCGCGAATTGCTGGAAGCGGAAGCCGGTTTCACCACCAACGAACCCGACCAGCTCGCACTGCAGCAAGCCATTGAAAAGGCTGTCTATGCGCTGGTGATGGAGGGCGTTGAGCTGAAGCTTTGGGACTTTGCCGATCGCGAGGCCGGGATGGCCAAATTGGCACAGTACCAGCTTGAGCGTGATGGCAAGTTCACCCCGGGCCAAGTGCAGCGTGCCGAGGAAAAGGCACGCAGCCTGAGCCCCATGAAGGTGAAGGACAAGGCAAAGAACGGGAAGAAAATCGAAGGGAATTCACAAACAGGGTAAAGAGCTTTGCCCTGGCCCACAGCTAGCGGCGGTGAGGCATGGGCACACACGGGCGGTCAATGTCCCCAGTGGGGGACTGCGCTGCCCGAGGATCGCGGACGAGAACCGGAGCCGGTCAGGCGGCATTCGGTGATGTAATAAAGACCTGACAAAACTCACGCACCGGAGCTGCAACTCCGATGCGTGAGCAAGACAACAATGAGTGCGTGTAAACAATCATGCTGACCCCGGCGGCAATGCTGCTTCCGGAGCAGCATGGTTATGACCCTTAAACAGAGGATGATCAACCATGAAGACCTCCATCTATACCTCCGTCTCGGCGCTCGCGCTGATGATCGCGGCCCCTGCGATGGCGCAGAGCATTTCCGACGTTGACCAGATCGGCAACGCAAACGGCGCGACCGTCAGCCAGGTTGGTAGCAATACGTCGGACATCGATCAGAACGGTGACGGTAACGTGGCCAGCGCGACCCAGACCGGTTCTGGAAATGAATCCACCATCGACCAGGACTCGCTGGGCGCTGGTGCATTTGTCACCCAGAATGGTGAGGGCAACAGTTCGAAAATCACTCAGGTCGATGCTTCGATTAACAACTCGATCAATTTGCCCGAAGATCCAGAATCGACCGTCAAGCAGACTGGCGATGACAACACGTCGGTTGTTGACCAGAACGCTGTTGCTCCCGGATTCAATCTGGTTGCCAACGTCACCCAGAACGGTGACAACAACATCTCTGACATCGATCAAGATGCAATGGGTCCCGGCTTTTCGGGCAGCATTCGTACCATCGTGACGCAGACCGGTGATGCCGATTCTGAGATCACACAGCTGGCTGGCAACACTCAGGCGAAGAACATCTTTGCCACCGTGACACAGAACGCTTCGACCTCGGACATCCTGCAGAATGCTCTGGGCAACAACGCAACAAGCCTGACGGCCAATGTCACCCAGCTCAGCGGATCGACCTCGGACATCGAGCAGACGGCATCGGGGGACGATTCGGGCGATCTGTTGGCCTCGGTCAACCAGCAGAACGGTGCGACATCCAACATCACCCAGAGCGCAGCGGGTGAAGCATCGGTAAATCAGGACGCCGTCGTGACGCAGAACGGCATGAGCACATCGAACATCACGCAGACGTTCGACAACGACGGTTCGAACACCTTCTCTGCTATCGTCAACCAGACCGGTGACGGCAACCTGTCGAACGTCACGCAGCGTGACCAAGGCTTCGGCGCCATCGGCAATGCCGACGGCGGCCTTTTTGCCAATGTGAACCAGGTCGGAGATGACAACACCACCGATCTGATTCAGGAAAACAAGTCGGCCGATGCCGATATCGATCAGACCGGCGATGGTAACACCGTCGATGCCTTCCAAGGCACGGCAGGCCAGGACTTGATCGTGCTGCAGTCGGGCGATGACAACATCTCCAACTCTACCCAGACTGGCCTCAACAATGCGGCCGATATCCAGCAGGCCGGTAACGGTGCGACGTCGACCGTGACGCAGACCGGACGCAACGATCTGGCGTTCGTCGACCAGTTGGTCGGTTCGGATGGATCGGCCTCCACCATCCTGCAGACCGGTGCCGCTGGTGCTCGCTCGGAAAACTCTGCAAATGTGACCCAGTCGGGCCTCACCAACGTGTCGTTTGTGACGCAGGACGGCTTCAACAGCACCGCAACGCTGCTGCAGTCGGGTGACGGCAATGAAAGCAGCATCACGCAGACCGGTACGGTTGTCGATTTCGGCAACTCCGCCAACGTGACGCAGTCGGGCAACGGCAACGAATCCGACGTTCTGCAGACGGGTTCGCTCAACTCGGCAACTGTGCTGCAGTCGTCGGATGGCAACGTCTCGAACGTCATCCAGAACGGCACCGGGAACAGCGCCATCGTCACGCAGGGCGGCCTCTAAGCCTCCAGCCAGCCGGGCGGACCTTTCACCGGTCCGCCCGGATATTTTCATCGGGGCACATGACCCCGGAGGGCTGCTGAAGCCTCTCAGCCGCACTCAGTCCATTTGAAGGAAACCTTCCCATGAAGAATATTCTCATGATCAGCGTGTCTGCAGCAGCTCTGGCGCTCGCCGGCCCTGCCTTCGCTCAGTCGCAAACCTCGACCATCGACCAGAACGGTAACGCCAATGCCGCGACCGTCGGCCAGGCTGGCAATGAAAACATTTCGGATATCGACCAGGACGGAAACAACAACTCCGCCACGGTCGACCAGGAAACCAACCCTGCCGGCTCGCCCACCTTCGGTGTGGCCGCCAACAATTCCGATATCACCCAGACCGGCAGCTTCAACACTGCCACTGTTGATCAGGACAACAACAATGCTGCCGGTGCGACCAACACGGTCACCATCACGCAGAACGGCGATGGCGCCAGCCTGGCAGAAGCCAATGTTGCCGACGCCACCCAGGCCGGTGACGGCAACAGCACCACGATCGATCAGGGCGTTGCCAGCCTCAACACCGGCAACACCAACAGCGCCACCACCAGCCAGGATGGCCGACTGAACGTAATCGATCTGACCCAGCTCAACGACAGCGCGACCGCCGACGTCAGCCAAACCGGCACCTCCAACACGTCGACCTCGTCGCAGGGCCGCAACAGCAGCACTGCCACGACCGTCGATCAGGAACTGATCGTCAGCCAGAACGGCGAGGGCAACAGCTCATCAATCGATCAGCGCGGTTCGAGCAACTTCGCCAATGTCTCGCAGGACGGCAACGACAACAGCTCGATCGTCAACCAGCCCGGCTTCGACAATGATGTCGGCGGCCTGATCCTCGTTGGCGTGAACCAGATTGGTGACGAGAATGAGTCGACCGTGAACCAGAGCGCCAATTTCGGCTCGGCGACGATCGACCAGATCGGTAACAACCTGACCAGCTTCGTCACGCAGAGCGGCCGTGCAAACGACGCCGTGGCCGATGTCGACCAGGCCGGTTCGAACAATCTCAGCACCATCCTGCAGACCGCTTCGGCATCGCCGGTTGGTCCGGCCCGTCAGATGACGGCGCTGGTCGATCAGTCGGGTTCGGGCAACGAAAGCGACATCAGCCAGACCAACACGCTGGGTGCACCCGATATCTCGGGCAACCTCGCCGATGTTACCCAGTCGGGCACCGGAAACTATTCCGAGCTGAGCCAGGACGGCCATGAAAACACCGCCACTGTCGACCAGAGCGGTACGGGTGCCGACAGCTTCATCACCCAGCTGGGCAATGAAAACACCGCCACGGTGACGCAGTCGAGCTCGCTCGACATGTCGACGGTCAACCAGACCGGCAACGGCAACACCGCAACGGTAACGCAGGGTGCAGTCGTCGTGGGCGGCCCGATCTGATCTTTGATCTTTCCGGCTGGCACCTGTGACGGGAGGTGCCAGCCGGAGCTCTTTAGCGGAAAAAAACAATGAAAAAGCTTCTTCTCGCTGGCGCATCGTCGCTGGCCCTGCTTGCCGCCGCTCCGGCGATGGCGCAGGACAACAGCTCGACCGTCACGCAGACCGGCATCGATGGCGATGCCATCGTCGATCAGACGGGCAGCAATGCAACCTCGACGATCACCCAGGGCGGCAACACCAATGCGGCCACCGTGAACCAGGGCGGCGATTTCAACGTATCGCAGGTCGTCCAGGACAACGGCACTGGCAGCAGCGATGACAGCAACACCGCCAACGTCACACAGACCGGTGATGCAGGCTTCTCGCGCGTGGTGCAGACCAACGATTTCTCGACTGCCAATGTCGAGCAGGGCGGAACCGGTAACGATTCGCGGGTCACGCAGAGCGGCGACCTGGACCTTGCTGATGTCGAGCAGGAGGGGACCGACAATGATTCGGTGGTAACCCAGTCGGGTAACCTCAATGCGGCGACCGTCTTCCAGACCGGCGACCGCAACACATCGACCCTCACCCAGAACAGCGGCCTGAACCAGGCGATTGTTACGCAGCCTGGCGAAGACAATACCTCTACGCTGGTCCAGACCGGCCTGGGTGCCAATGTTGCCAATGTGTTGCAGAATGGCGACCGGAACACGTCGGACGTTATCCAGGGTGGCGCAGGCAATGGTGTCGGCAGCACGGCGGCTGCCGGTGTGATCCAGGACAGCGATGTCAACCTCGCGACCATTCGTCAGGCTGGCGGACTGCACGAAGCGTTCATCGAGCAGAAGGGCGGCAACGACAACATCGCCTCTATCGATCAGGGCGCCAATGCCAGCTCCGATCACACCGCCGACATCCGCCAGGATGGCTTCCAGAACACCGCTGAGATCGTGCAGCGCGGGTTCAACGAGAATGCCGACATTCTGCAGACCGGTGACGAGAACACTGCGCTTGTCGATCAGGGTGGCGGCGTCGGTCGTAACCACAATGCGTTCGTGAACCAGGATGGTAACGACAACCTGGCAGACATCGCGCAGCGCGGCGAAAACCAGACCGCAACCATCACCCAGCCCGGCGACGGCAACGAAGCCGAAGTCGACCAGGGTCGTGATCGCGCAGGGTTCCTCGGCGGCCTGTTCGATACCGGCTTCGGACAAGACCAGGTGGCGAGCATCACGCAGGAAGGCAATGACAACACCGCCAACACCACGCAGCGCGGTGAAAGCCAGAATGCGACGATTCAGCAGATCGGATCGAACAACGTGGGTGGCCTTGGCTTCACCTACGGTGCGCAGATCATCCAGGGCGGCGACAATGGCACCAATAACGCCGCGTCGATCATCCAGATCTCTGATGCCAACCGTGCGCTGACCAACCAGCAGGGCACCGGCCTCGATGCCAACGTCTCGCAAGGCGGCAATGGCAACAACGAAAGCCTGATCACGCAGACCGGCAACGGTGGTGCGGTGCTGCTCAATGCCAACGTGGTCCAGAACGGCGCAAACAACGTGTCCGAAATCACCCAGGGCGGCCTTGGCCAGACGGCCAATGTCACGCAGCTGGGCGAGACCAACCTGTCTGAAATCACGCAGACGGGCACCGGTCACTCGGCCACTGTGACGCAGAACACGGATTTCAATATCTCCACCATCACCCAGGGCGGCACTGGACATGTTGCCGTCGTCACACAGGGTAGCTGATACCCGATGACCTGACGGGCGGCATTCGCATCTGGTGCAATACCGGCATGCGAAGGCCGCCCCAAGGGTTCAAGCCCCTCTGAGGGGAACAAGGAGCGGATCTATGCGCACACATCTTGCCAGGACGGCTATCGCAGCGACAGCGCTTGCTTTCGGCTCACCGGCGGTGCACGCGCAGAACAACCCCTGTGCCGAGGGCGCCGGGGGTGGCTGCACCACGGCCGCGCTGTCGCAGCCCATCGAACTTTCAAAACCAGAGCCGGTGCGCTCCAGCGCCTATATCAGCCAGATCGGAGAGGCGAACTCCGCCACCATCACCCAGGATTCGACCCGCCAGGCCGCGAGCATCCTGCAGGATGGCACCAGGCAGGCTGCGAGCGCCATCCAGTCGGGCGATGGCACCGCCTATCTCGAGATCGACCAGGCCGGCCTGCTCAACACCATCGTCGTGCGCCAGAGCGCCGATGTGGGTGGCGGCAATATCGCGGTGGCTGCCCAGGAGGGCCAGGCCAACGCGATCCTGCTTGATCAATCTGCAACGGCGGGTAGTCTCAACACCGCGATGCTCGCTCAACAGGGAATAGGAAACCGGATGCAGCTCGATCAGGCGGGATCCGACAATCGCGCCGAACTGCTCCAGCTGGGAGACAGCAACACGATGACAGCAACGCAGAACGGATCGGCCAACCAGCTGCGCTGGGTTCAGAATGGCAGCGGCCTGTCCGACCTGCAGATCGTGCAGAGCGGCAATCAGGCAATGTCGATCACCCAGACCAACGGGGGCACATGACATGCCACGCTTGTTGCCAGCCCGGATGCGCTTGCGCCGCCTTCCGACGTTGGGCGAGCTGATCCGCACCGCCATTCTGGCATTGATCGTTCTGACTGCAGTCGGGCTGACCCAGCTGATGCCAGGTGCCTCGGCGCAGGATGGTGTTGCCAGATCGGACGACGCCGACATGGGAACAAACGCGCAGGATGATACAGGCAGCACTGCCGAAGATCGCAGTCTCGTCGTGACGACGGACCAGGCGATGCGTCCCGACCGATCGCTCCTAGTGCCCGGAATATCCGGGTCCCCGGCCGATGCCGCCGCCAGCACCGGGTCGCAACAGGTGTCCGGCAGGGCCGGCAGGCCTGCCGTGCCCAGCCAGCTGACGCCCCCGGGGCAGGATCGCGGGCAGCTGGGCACGCAGCGGCTCGCAGGATCCGACATCTGTGACGAGGGCCTGCCCGGCTCTGGCCCCGCCGTGTGCGCCCGCCCGCTGGAAACGCGCGCGGGCGAATTTGTTCGCCAAGCCCCACCGCAGCTGTCCGCCGAACAACGGCTGCTTGCGCAGCAGTTTTCAGGCCCTGTCACCGGCGATGCGACCGAGGGCACGGCGCGCAGGCTGGGCGCGGGGCGCACCGCGGAACTGAGCAATGATGATCTGGCCATTGCCTCTGTCGTGACCGCTACCCAGACCGCGCGCCAGGATCAGACGCCGGACGACGAAAGCGACATTCCCGCCGATGCGACCAACGCCATCAATGCCATATTGGGAGTGATCAATGCGCCGCCGCCCGAATGACCCGCGTTTGTGGGCAGCAGCGCTCGGCGCCTCTGCGGGGTTCGCCGCTGTGCCTGCCATCGCGGTGGAAGAGGCCATGACCGCACCAGCAGCCCAAGCGGCAGACCAGCCGGTCACGCTTGTCGTCCGACAGGATGGCAGATTGATCGATGCCCGCGTCATCGCAGCAACCCAGTGCGACTGCGGCGGCAGCTTCCGGATAGAATCGCAGACGGGCAGCTCCAACCGCTCGGTCAACACCAGCAGCTTTGGCCCCTTGCAAGAGGTGGGCAGGGTGCTCAGCCATGTCCGTTTTGGTGGTTCGGACGAATGGCGTGTCCGCCTCACCGTTTCGATCGACGGGCGCGAGGATTACGTAATCGTGCGATCATCGGATGCGGAGCTATGACCGCTTCATGATCATTCTGTCCAATCGGTACGATAGCCTCGACAGCCATATCGCTGATGCAGCGCAAGGCATCATCAGCTGGTCGGAGGCGCTCGAGGAAATAGCGCCATTGGCCGGGGCCGATGGCATATCGATGGATCTGATGTTTGGCGACAACCGGATGGTGCGGTCGCTGGGGTCGGTCGGGTTCGACCAGGCGATGGTCGATGCCTATTCGGATTACTATCACCGCGTCGATCCGCGAATTTCGATTATCCAGAAATTTGCCGACCACGGCGTGATCTTCACCGAAGAACTGCGCCGTCCCGATGGACCAGAGGGATGCACCGAATTCTGGGAGTGGCTCGACCAGTCCGATGCCCCCGGCGATGCATCCGCACTGGTCATGCCGCTCGTCGGCGATGCACGGTTGGTGCTGGCGGTTCACCGCGTGACGGGCCGGAACGACACTCCCGATATCACCGCGTTCTTCCAGCGGTTCTACGACAAGTTGAACGCCATCAACACCATGCTGCGGCGCGGGGTCTTGCCGGAAACCTGCATCGCCCCCCAGGCCTATCCGCTCAGCAATATCGACTGCTTCACCTTTGGCGTGGACGATGCGCTGCAAGTGCGTTCATCCGATCTGGTAACCCGGTATCGCCTGCCGCTCATCGGCCTTGGCCGACTGGACGAGGAAGGCCAGCTTGCGGATGTTCAACCCGATCTTCAGGCAGCACTTGGCAGCGTGTTGCAAAGCGCGCTGCCATCGCGCGAGACGGAACTGACATTCAAGGGGGCGCTCACCGATGCCATGGTGCGCGTTTCGCCTGCAGTCGACACCGAACAGGGCCGCCGGGCCGATGTCATGGTCACCTTTGTCAAGCACACGGCCGAGATCGAGAAGGTCTTCATGCGCGCGTTTGGCCTCACCCGGCGACAGGCCGAGCTGCTCGAACTGCTGCGCAAGGTCGAAAAGCTGGACGAGGCCGCGCAGATGATGGCGATCAGCCGCAATACGGCAAGGGTGTTTCTGGCGCAGATGTTCGAACGCACCGGCGTGCACAGCAAGACAGAGCTGTTGCAACTGGCCAATCGCTTCGCCTGACAGCGCGCGCTGGGTTGGTTCAGTCGGGCGCGGCCAGGGCGATCACATCGATCTCCACCATCAGCTCGGGCAGGGCCAGCGCGCGGACCTCGACGATGGTGTCGGCAGGCCAGGGCGGCGAGAAATAGCGCCGCCGCGCCTCGACGATTGCGGGAAAATTGGCCATGTCGGTGAGGTAGATCGTCACCTTGATGATGCGGCTGCGGTCGCTGCCGCCTGCTGCCAGCACGCGGTCGATATTGGCGAAGGTCTGTTCCAGCTGCGCCGCGAAATCACCTGCACCGACGATCGCGCCCTGCGCGTCGATGGCGGCCTGGCCCGACAGGAACAGCAGCCCGCCCGCCTTCCAGCCCGGCGAAATCGCATAGGCATCCAGCGGATCGGGCGAGAGGGTGATCACCGAGGCATCAGCGGGCATGACAGACAATCCTTCATCGCGTAAAAACAGAAAGGGGCAAAGGTGCGGGCAGACTGTAACCGAACGGGAACCGATTGCGAATGACCGATATGATTGCCGCTCTGGACCCAGCCGGGACAGCCCCTTCTCCCGCGCCCGTCGCCGAACCGCAGCCCGCATCGCCGATGCGCGAGCCCGATCATCGCCATGGTCTGACCACGCGGCTGTGGCATTGGGTCAATCTGGTGGCGCTGATCACGCTGTTCATGAGCGGCCTGATGATCTTCAATGCGCATCCCAGGCTGTATTGGGGCGAATATGGCAATCGTGATGAGCCTGCTTGGCTGGTCATCGGCCAGCAGGGCGCGCGGGGTTATCTGGAGATCGGTGGCGCCCGGCTCGATACCACCGGCGTGCTGGCCCGCTTTGCCGACGGCAATGGCGTGATGCGCAGCCGCGCCTTTCCCGGCTGGGCCACGATCCCCACCGACTACAACCTGGCCGATGCGCGCCACTGGCATTTCTTCTTCGCCTGGATATTCGCGTTCGGGCTGCTCGGGTTCATGGTGATCAGCCTGTTGAACGGGCACATCCGGCGCACGATCGCGATGCGTGCCGCCGAATGGCACCCGCGTACCCTGTGGAAGACGATCGTCGACCATGCCCGGTTCGATTTTCATACCGCAGCGGGCGAGGCCTATAATCCGCTGCAGAAGCTGAGCTATATCGCGGTGATCTTTGTTGCGCTGCCGCTGATGATCGTCACGGGCCTTGCGATGTCGCCGGGCACCGATGCGGCGCTGCATTGGCCCAGCATGGTTTTTGGCGGGCGGCAATCGGCGCGGTCGCTGCATTTCATCCTCGCATTCTCGCTGCTGGGCTTCATGGTGCTGCACGTGGCTCTCGTCCTCCTCCACAGGCCGCTGACGCTGCTGCGCGGCATGACGATCGGACACCGGCGATGACGGCAAGGACTCCACCCACGATCCTCACCCGCCGCGCCCTGGTCGGCTCGCTCGCGGTGGCGTCGGGCGGGCTGCTCAGCGGCTGCGATGCACTCAACGCCAACCAGGGCTGGCGCGATACGCTGCGGCTGGCGGAGGACGGCAACATGGCGGTGCAACGCGCGCTGCTGGGCTCGGGCGCACTGGCGCGCGAATACAGTCCGCGCGATATCGGCCGTTCGGTCCCTGCCAACGGCACGCGCGCGCCTGCGGATGCAGACTATCTGCGCCAGGCCGCGAGCAGTTTTTCGGACTGGACGCTGGCCATCGATGGGCTGGTCGAGCGGCCCACCCGTTTTGCCCTCGGCCAGATCCGCAGCCTGCCGCGCCAGACGCAGATCACCCGGCACGATTGTGTCGAGGGGTGGAGCGCGATCGGCAAATGGACGGGCGTCAACCTGGGTTTGCTGCTCGACAGGGTGAAGGTTCGGGATAGCGCGCGCTATCTGGTGTTCCACTGCGCCGATAGCCTGCGGGCCGGGCCCTATTACGAAAGCATCGACATGGCCGATGCGCGTCATCCGCAGACGATGATCGCGTGGGCGCTCAATGATGAACTTCTGCCCATCGGCAATGGCGCGCCGCTGCGGCTGCGGGTCGAACGCCAGCTGGGCTACAAGCACGCCAAATATGTGCGGCGGATAGAGGCGGTCGCTGATTACCGGTTGAGCTATGGCGGCGGTGGTGGATACTGGGAAGATGCAGCCGGCTATGAATGGTATGCTGGCATCTGACCTGATCGACCCCACATAGGCGCATGTCATGGCATTGATGGACCGTTTTCTGGGCCGGCTCATCCGGCAGGGCACGTTGCAACTGACCGATCATCGCGGGCAGACGCGCAGTTTCGGCGCGCCCTCGCCGGGCTTTCCCGATGTTGCGGTGCGGCTTGCCGATGCTGACGTAGCGCGCTTCATCGCGTTGCGCCCGCGGCTGGGGGCGGGCGAGGCCTATATGGATGGCCGCCTGGTCATCGAGCGCGGCGATATCATGCAGCTGATCGCGCTGGTGCGCGCCAATGCGCCCTGGGACAAGGGTGGCGATCTTCAGGTGCATGGGCCGTTGCGCAAACTGGTCAAGGCGATTGGCGGGCGGATCGACCAGATCAATCCTGCGGCCCGCTCGCAGCGCAACGTCGCGCATCATTACGATCTCGACGACCGGCTCTACGACCTCTTCCTCGATGCCGACAAGCAGTACAGCTGCGCCTACTTCACCGAGCCCGCCAACAGCCTGGAACAGGCGCAGGACGACAAGAAAGCGCATATCGCCGCCAAGCTGGCGCTCAAACCCGGCCTCAAGGTGCTCGATATCGGCTGCGGCTGGGGCGGCATGGCGCTGTATCTCAATCGTGTCGCCGATGTCGACGTGCTGGGCATCACGTTGTCGCACGAACAGCTCAAGGTCGCCCGCCGCCGCGCGGAAGAGGCGGGCGTTGCTGACCGGGTGCGCTTCGAGCTGATCGATTATCGCGCGCTCACCGGTACCTTCGACCGGATCGTCTCGGTCGGCATGTTCGAACATGTCGGGGTGCCGCAATATCCCACCTTCTTCCGCCAGTGCCGCAAGCTGCTGGCGCACGATGGCGTGATGCTGCTCCATACCATCGGTCGGATGGGCGGGCCGGGGGCGACCGATGCCTTCACCAGCAAGTACATCTTCCCGGGCGGCTATATCCCCGCGCTCAGCGAGATCATCCGTGCCAGCGAACCGTCACGGCTGATCGCTACCGATGTCGAGACTCTGCGGCTGCATTATGCGCACACCTTGCGGCTGTGGTATCAGCGCACGGTCGCAAAACAGGCCGAGATCGAGGCGCTGTACGATGCGCGCTTCTATCGCATGTGGACCTTCTACCTGGCCGGCGCGACGGCTGCCTTCGAACATGGCGGCATGTGCAACTTCCAGGTGCAATACGCCCCCAGCCGCCATGCGCTGCCGATCACCCGCGACTATATGGCCGAGGCGGAAAGCCGCTACCGGTCAGGCTGAATACCAGCCCACGCCATCGCGCACCGTGCAGGTCGCGCGGCCGGCGCACTCCAGATAGCGCAGATGCGCCAGCGCCTCGCCGGTGGCGATGCCATAGACGCTGTCATCGACATGCCGTGCGAACAGGATGCCGAAGGTATCGACCGCGCGCATCGGCTGCTGCTTGAGTGCGGCCTCGAGCACCTCGAGCCGCTCGATATGGCCGCTGGCCAGCGCATCGAGCCGGGCATGAACCCCGGTGAACGGGAATCCGTGCGCGGGCAGGATCAGCTCGTCGCCGGTCAGGGCGGCGCGGAACTTGGCGATGCTGTCGAGCCATTCGCGCAGCGGATCCGCCGTGGGTTCGCCCGTCATCATCGAGACATTGGAGGTGATGCGCGGCAGGATCTGGTCGCCTGCAATCACGATCTGCCCGGCACGGTCAACCAGGCACGCGTGTTCGGGCGTGTGGCCACCGCCGGTCATCACCGTCCAGCTGCGCTCGCCGATCTCGACCTGTGCGCTATCGTCCATCCGAACATGGCTGACCGGCACCTCCGAGACCATGCGGGCAAAATTGCCCCAGCCCTTGGCGCGCATCTGCTCCAGCCGCGCCTCGTCCCAACCGGCCAGGCGCATCTGATCGAGGGCCTCCTGCGGCGGTTCGGCGCGCACATCGGCGGTCAGCATCCGCGCCATCAACCACTCGGTGCGGTTCATCCACAGCCGCACGCCAAAGCGGCGGCACAGCCAGCCTGCCGCGCCGACATGATCGGGGTGGAAATGCGTGACCAGCACGCGGGTGATGCGGCGGCCCTGCAGCCCGTCTGCGAACAGTACCTTCCAGGCATCGGTCGAGGCGGGCATGTACAGGCCGGTATCGACAATCGCGACGCCTTCGCCCTCGTCATCGCGGTCGTCGAGCAGCCAGATGTTGATATGGTCGAGCGATCCGGGAACCGGCAGCCGGGTCCAGCCCAGGCCGGGCTGAATGGCGAAATATTCGCCATAGCCCGGTGCATGGTCGCCCAGCGGATAGGTCAGCCCGCGAAATTCCTTCGCCTCGAGGCCGTGATCGGCCAGCGAGGCATCATACGCCGGCGGCCCGGCGCGGGTGGCCGGTTCGCCCGGGGCCGCCTCGTCCATCAGGCCTGTTCGCCCGGTTCTTCCGTCTCGCTGGTGCCCAGCAATGCCGATTCGATCTCGGCCTCACGCGCGGCTTCCTCGGCGGCGCGGTTCGCAGCCTGGCGTTCGGCGCGCAGTTCCTCGATCAGTGCCTCGCGGTCACCGCCCAGACGGGTGTCGGTGGGGGTTTCCTCGATGATCCCGGCCTTCTTCGCCGCCTTGCCGACGATCGCGTCGAGCTCGCGCTGCGAGCACAGGCCCAAAGTCACCGGATCCTTGGGCTGGATGTTCGAGATGTTCCAGTGGCTGCGATCGCGGATCGCGGCGATGGTGTTGCGCGTCGTGCCGATCAGCTTGCCGACCTGCGCGTCCGAGATTTCCGGGTGGTTGCGCAGGATCCAGGCGATGCCGTCGGGCTTGTCCTGGCGCTTGGAAACCGGCGTGTAGCGCGGTCCCTTGGTGCGGCGGACCTGCGCCGGGCCGACCTGGATCTTCAGGCGATACTCGGGGTCAGCCTGGCCCTTCTCGATTTCCGACATGGTCAGTTCGCCCGCGCGCACCGGATCGCGGCCGGTATACTTGCTGCTCGCCAGATCATCCGCCATCGCCTGGACTTCAAGAATGTGCAGGCCGCAGAAATCGGCAATCTGTTCAAAGCTGAGACCGGTGTTGTCGACCATCCAGGATGCGGTCGCGTGCGGCATCAGCGGCTGGGGGTTGGCAGACATGGGCGTTCCTTTGCAAAAAAATATGGCCACCCCTCGCGGGGTGGCCGAATAACGGGTTGCATATAAGACAAAGTGCCGCGCTGAGCAAGCTGTACGCGCATCGAACGCCTATGACGGTTTTGGTCACGCCAGCGGGTTCATCGCACGCGCCAGTTTGCGCTGCGCTTCGGCTTTCTGCGTGAGGCCGCTGGCCTGATAGATATCGGCGGCGGTGCCGTGCAGATTGGGTGTACGCCAGCGCGAGGCCAGCACCTGCTCGATCATCGCGCGGGCCTCGCCGATACGGCCATTGCCCAGCAGCGCAGCGGCGAGCTTGATCTTGGCCTCGCCATAGGGCCGCGCCGTGTGGTTGGCCTCGGCCAGTCGCAGCGCGCACGGCCAGTCCTTGCGCGCCATGCAATGGTCGATCGCATGGCCATAGGTCGCTTCAGGGAACAGCTTGAGGCGCTTTTCCCAGATCGCCGAGGATCGGGCGTACAGCTGCACGGCTTCCGCCTTGTCGCCGCGCGCCTCGGCGATGGCGGCGAGCGCGTCGATGAACTCGGGGTGCCCGGTGCGCTTGACGATGCTGCGGTACAGCTTTTCGGCCTCGGCGCTCTTGCCCTGCAGCGCCAGAACCTCGGCGATATGTTCCTCGATCAGCCAGCGGCCGGGAAACAGGCGTTCGGCCTCGCGGAAATGTGCCAGCGCATCATCCAGCCGTCCGCGGTCAAGATCGAGGATGCCGCGTTGCAGCGCCATATAGCTTCGGGTTTGCGGCGTGGGCGAGCGATAGGCCCGCTCGGCCTCAGCAAAATACGCGTCTGCGGCGTCGGTATCGCCGGTGCGCGCGGCAAAGATCGCACGGCGGAAGCTGGTCGACCCCGGCACCAGGGCATCGGCCTGATCATACAGTGACCAGGCCTTGGCATAGTCGCCGCGATAAAAGGCGATGTCGCCGCGCATCGCGGCAATCTCGGCGCGGTCGCCCGGATCGGGCGGGACGGCATAGGCATCGGTCGCCGCAAGCTGCGCCTCGGCTGCCACCAGGCGGTGCATGCTGAAATTGAACGCGGCGGCCATCATGTGCGGCCCGCTGCCCCGCACGGCAACGGCGAAGGCCGCGTCCAGCGCGGTGCCTGCTGCTGCATAATCCTCGTAACGGCCTGAAAGCTGCGCGCGCGCCATCCATTCGCTCGCGTGGATTTCGTGCATCAGCCATTGGTCCGCGCCGGCCTCGGCCGCTTTTCGGGCATTGGTGACGGCAACCTGGCTGCGCTTCATCGCTTCGGCATAGGTGCGTGGCGGGCCGTTGCCCGAATACGGCGTCTCGCCCCAATCCAGCGCTTGGGGCGTTTGATTGCGCTGGCTCCACTGGCCGGTCGCCCACAGCGCGCCCATCACCAGCAGCGCCATGATCCACCACTTCCATGGCGCGAGCCGTGATCGAACCGCGAGTGCGGTCATGCCGCGTCGCTGCGGCTCAGTTGGGCCGTGCACAAACACTCAGTCCCAGTCGGGTCAGGTCGTCGGCCAGCGCATTGGTGAGGATGGTGAGAGTGCTCGACAGTTCGGGCACCCATTTGCCGGTCGCATCGACGGCGGGGTTGTCGTCGTTATAGGCGTTTTTCCCAGGATTGCCCGAAACCAGCGCGGTGGCGACCGCAGGCATCCCCGCGCGGTCGACACGTGTGTAGGCCGATGGCAGGTCGCTGCGGAACGTGAAGTTGCTGCCTGCTCCGCCCGAGGTCGGCGGATTGCCCAGCGGCGGCGCCAGGAACGGGAAGTTCGCCTGCAGCGGCTGATCGATACCATTGGGGTTGACCGGCAGCGCGGCAAAGATGGTCGCCGGATGCTTGGTCAGGTCGAGGAAGATCACTGCCAGCGTCACATCGACCACCGGATCGAGGAATCTGCGGCCGTTGGGGAAGCCCGCTGGCTGGTTGAGGTCCAGCTGCAACAGATCGGGCACCACCAGATTGGCAACGGTGCGGCCGGGGACGACCGTCTGGTTGAGGCACGGTCCGACATCGAAGCTGGTCGGTGGCGGCGGTGTGGGGGCTGGTGCCGGCGCAACCGCGACGGGCGGCACGACAATGGTGTTGGTGGCGGGCTCGTTGCTGCCGCATCCTGCAAGCCCGGCTATCGAGGCGAGGGCGGCGGCCAGCGCGAGCGAAGGGCGTGTCTTGACCATGGCCATCAGCTCCTGATCCGTGCGGAGGTTGACCAGATGTCGAGCGGCTGGCCCTGATCGAGCAGACGGCGCGGAATCGCGATCACGACAAAGGTCGAGTTGAGATTGGCAAACCGGTTGCGCGTGTTGTTGAACGACAGGTTGCCGGTCGCCCGCGAATCGCGCAGCCCCTGCGGATCGAAGAAGAACGGATCGTCGAACACTCCGGCGCGCACCATGATGCCGTTGGCAGTCGTGAGATTGCGCTCCACCGGGCCGCGCAGCAACGTGGCCCCGGGCAGGTTGCGCACCTCTATGCCCGGATTGACGCCATCGCGCCCGAAACGGATCTCGATCGGAAATTCGACATCGGTTCGGGTCCCGGAGTTCGAGACGTTGATCGTGTACAGAACATCGGGGTCGTAGAAACCGGGCAGGTTGGTCGCGGATGGCCCGCCAAAGCCGATCGACAGATACACATTGTCCGCGTCGTGGAAGGCGTAAAGGTCCGCGATATCGGCGGCAACATCGAAGCCGACCGTGTTGGTGTCCGATCCGGTGCGCGCAGGGGGATCGAAATGGTCGGCGGCTTCGAGCGCCTGATGCGCGGCAAAACCGACTGCTCCTGCCATCAGGGAACAGGGAAGTGCGACTCGAAACACGTGCTGGATGAACATCATTCGCCCCCGCTTTGCTGAAAAGACCTATGGGCGACCCTCAAGCACAATAATCCAACCATGCCGGGATACCAAATACTATCTCCAGCATCAGCGCGGTGAGCGCTACGCCGCCAGTTGCAGCCTGCCGGTGATCGGCACCAGTGCGGCCAGAAACTGGCGTGTACTTGCCTCCCAGGTGAAGCTGCGCCCTGCCGTCAGGCACTCGGTCCGGCTTTGCAGCAGCGCGGCGGCGATCGCGTTTTCCAGCGCCTCGTGCATCGCGCCGGTGCCGGGTGTCAGCACGTCGAGCGGGCCACTGACCGGATAGGCGGCGACCGGGGTGCCGCAGGCCAGCGCCTCGATCATCACCAGGCCAAAGGTATCGGTGCGGCTGGGGAACACGAACACATCGGCTCCCGCGTAATAGCCCGCGAGTGTCCCACCCGATTGCGCGCCGACGAAATGCGCGTCCGGATAGGAGCGTTCCAGCGCCTCGCGCGCGGGGCCGTCGCCGACCACGATTTTGCTGCCCGGATGGCCGTTCGACAGGAACGCCTCGATGTTCTTCTCCACGGCGACGCGCCCGACGTAGAGCTGGATCGGGCGGGGCAGGTCGGCATAGAGCGCCGGAGCGGGTGCGGTGGGGCTGAAACAGCGCAGGTCGACGCCCCGGCCCCAGTGCACCACCTGCGCCAGCCCCTGGCCGCGCAACTGCCGCCGCACGGTTTCGGTCGAGACCAGGATCGCCGAGGCAGGCGCGTGGAACCAGCGGATGAACGGCCAGAACATCGCTGCAGGAAGGCCCGTGCGGCGCGCCAGATAGTCGGGAAACTGGGTGTGATAGGCGGTGGTGAACGGATAGCCGTGATCGAGGCAGAAGCGGCGCGCGGCAATGCCCAGCGGGCCTTCTGTCGCAATGTGCACCGCATCGGGCGCAAAGTCGTCCAGCCGCACGCCCACGCCATGGCGCGTCGCCAGCGCCAGCCGGATTTCGGGATAGGACGGGCAGGGGATCGAGGCATATTGATCGGGCGAGATCACCAGCACATCATGGCCCAGCGCGCGCAAGCGATCCGTCACGGCGCGCAGCGTGCGCACCACGCCGTTGACCTGGGGCTCCCAGGCGTCGGTGATGATGGCGATCTTCATACTGGCTGGCATGGCGTGTTCTCCTGCCGCAGGGGCTTCATTCTCAGGCAGCCTCGACCGCCCGGCCTGCGGTTATCGACGCGTCGGCCTGCGCTGCTTCGCGTTCCTTCATGATATCGGCCCAGTGCAGCACTTCCATCCGCCCGTCGAAATGCTCGACCAGCGCGGTGCAGCCTTCCACCCAGTCGCCATCGTTGTAATATTCGACGCCGCCGATGTGCCGGATTTCCGCCGTGTGGATATGGCCGCAGACGACACCATCGACGCCGCGTTCGGATGCCGCACGCGCCACCAGCTCCTCGAAGCGCGAGATGAACTCGACCGCGTTCTTGACCTTGTGCTTGGCCATCTTGGAGAGCGACCAGTACGACAGGCCCAGCCGCTGGCGGACCCAGTTGACGCCGATGTTGAGGCTCATCAGCGCGTGGTAGAGCGTGTCGCCGACGAACGCGAGCCAGCGGTGGGCGAGCATGATCGTGTCGAACTCGTCGCCGTGCAGCACCATCAACCGTTTGCCGTCGGCGGTTTCGTGGAAGGCGGCGCGACGGATTTCGACCCCGCCCAGGTTCAGCCCGCTGAACTGACGGAACATCTCGTCATGATTGCCGGGGATATAGACGATCCGCGTGCCCCGCTTGGCGCGCTTGAGGATGCGCCAGACGATATCATTGTGCGCCGGCGGCCAGTAGAATTTCTTCTTCAGCCGCCAGCCGTCGATGATGTCGCCGACCAGGTACATCGTCTCGCTGTCGACATGGTCGAGAAAATCGATGAGCATGCCTGCGTTGCAGCCGCGCGTACCCAGATGCACATCCGAAATCCAGATGGTGCGATAGCGCCTGCGCGCCTCGACCTGGGTTTCGGGAATATAGGGCTGACCACCGGGAAAGCCGGTGACATTGGCAAAGCCGCCGTCCCCGGGCCCGCTGGCCAGCATCGCGTCGATGGTTTCGCTGAAATCGTCCAGTGCCATGGCGGCGCATGCTCCCTTGCGGATGTCGGCATCCTCGGGACCACGCCAATGGCGGTTTAATGTGACATCTGGAATCGCCTAACGATGACGGCTTGATGACAACAGGCAGGCAATCCGGCGGCGCTCAGCCGATCTCCAGCACGATCTTGCCGACCAGATCCCCCGATTCCATCTGGGCATGGGCTTGCGCGGCCTCTGCCAGCGGATAGCGGCTGTGGATCAGCGGCGACAGTTCGCCGGTGGCCACCAAAGGCCAGACCTCGCGCGAAATCTCGTCGGCCAGCAGCGCCTTGAAGGCGTTCGAGCGCGGGCGCAGCGTCGATCCGGTCAGCGTCAGGCGGCGGCGCATGATCTCCAGCACCGAAATCTCGGCCTTCATGCCGCCCTGAACTGCGATGGTGACATTGCGGCCATCGTCGGCCAGGCAGGCCATGTTGCGCGGCAAATAGCTGCCGCCCACCATGTCGAGCACGATCTCGACGCCCTTGCCGCCGGTCAGCCTTGTGACCTCCTCGACGAAATCATGCGTCTTGTAGTTGATCGCGTGCGCAGCGCCGATCCCGAGCGCCGCGTCGCACTTGTCGTCGCTGCCGCAGGTGACGATCACCGTCAGGTCGAACAGCTTGCCCAGCTTGATCGCCATCGTCCCAATGCCGCTGGTGCCGCCGTGGACAAGCACTGTCTCGCCATCGCGGGCATAGCCGCGCTGGAACAGGTTGTGCCACACGGTGAACAGCGTTTCAGGCAGGGCTGCTGCCTCTGCCATGGAAATGCCCGACGGAATGGTCAGGCAATGGTCGGCGCGGGCCACGCAATATTCGGCATAGCCGCCGCCGGCGACGAGCGCGCACACCGGCTGGCCGATGAGGGCATCATTGGTGTCTGGTCCCACGGCGACGATCGTTCCGGCGATTTCCAGCCCCGGAATGTGCGGCGCGCCCGGCGGTGGAGGATAAAATCCTTGCCGCTGAATGACATCGGGACGGTTTACGCCGGCAGCGGCAACGCGGACAAGAACCTCGCCTTCGCCCGGCACGGGAACGGCCGTTTCGCCGGAAACCAGTACTTCGGGGCCGCCCGGTTCTGCATAATCAATGGCCTGCATAGTGGCCGGTATGACTGTAGCCATGGTCATGGTAGACATGCCCTGGGTATCCCCCTTCGTTGCGGACACTCCCCCAACGTCTGCAACGCGTATATTGACAGCTACCGCTCGCGGGTCAACTATAAGTCCCATGGAGCCTGACGAAAGCCTCGCGCGCCTGCGCGCCGACGCCGCCCAGAAACTGGGCACAGAAGACATCGATCCCTATTCGCTGGATGAGCTGGATACGCGCATCGCGCTGTGTCGCGCGGAAATCGCCCGGTGCGAGGCGCGCAAGGAATTTGCCGCCCGTCACCGTGCCAGCGCCGACGCGCTGTTCCGCAAGAATTGAGCTGCGAGCGACATCCTGCCGGTTCGCGCCTGCCATCTGGCATGGTCTTTGCTGACATTATTCTCGAACCAGGGCTTGCAGCCTGCTGGATTTGGAGAGACACTCGCCTATATTGGTTGCTGTAAAGCGCCCCTGTGTGAACAATGGGGCTATGGCAATGAGGCGCTTGACCATAGAGGCCCGGCTCTTTTTCCCGGGTACACTGACTGACATTGCGGGCGTCTCGCCCGTAACGGAGTATCGCCATTATGCCGTCCTTTGCCGAATCCCTTGAAAAGACGCTGCACCAGGCACTTCACAATGCCGCCGACCGCCGTCACGAATATGCCACGCTGGAGCATCTGCTGCTCGCGCTGATCGATGATGCCGATGCGGCGCAGGTGATGCAGGCCTGCGGCGTTGACCTGGGCGAGCTGGGAGATGCGGTGACGCATTATCTCGATAACGAACTGGACTCGCTCAAGGTCGCTGAAAAGACCGATCCTGCGCCGACGTCCGGTTTCCAGCGCGTGGTTCAGCGCGCCATCCTGCACGTCCAGTCTTCGGGCAAGGATGTCGTGACCGGCGCCAACGTGCTGGTCGCCCTGTTCTCCGAGCGCGAGAGCTATGCCGTCTATTTCCTGCAGCAGCAGGACATGAGCCGTCTGGATGCCGTGAGCTATATCAGCCACGGCATCGGCAAGGGTGGCCAGTCGGTCGAGCAGCGCAGCCCGCGTGGCAGCGAAGAGCCGCAGGAAGAAAAGCAGGATGCCGCATCCGGCAAGCAGAAGAAGGACAGTGCGCTCGACCAGTTCACCGTCAACCTCAATGCGCGCGCCGAGGCCGGCAAGATCGATCCGCTGATCGGGCGTGGTCCCGAGGTTGATCGCACGATCCAGATCCTGTGCCGCCGTTCGAAGAACAACCCGCTGTATGTGGGTGACCCCGGCGTCGGCAAGACCGCGATCGCCGAGGGCCTTGCGCGAAAGATCGTCGAGGGCGATGTGCCCGAGGTGCTCGAAAAGGCCGTGATCTATTCGCTCGACATGGGCGCGCTGCTCGCCGGCACCCGTTATCGGGGCGATTTCGAGGAGCGGCTGAAGCAGGTCGTTTCGGAACTTGAAAAGATGCCGCATGCGGTGTTGTTCATCGATGAAATCCACACCGTGATCGGCGCCGGTGCCACCAGCGGCGGTGCGATGGATGCATCGAACCTGCTCAAGCCTGCTCTGTCGGGTGGCACGATCCGCTGCATCGGATCGACCACCTACAAGGAGTTCCGCAACCATTTCGAGAAGGACCGCGCGCTTCTGCGCCGGTTCCAGAAGATCGACGTCAACGAGCCGACGATCGAGGATACGATCAAGATCCTCAAGGGTCTGCGCACCGCGTTCGAGGATCACCACAAGGTCAAGTACACGCCCGAGGCGATCAAGACCGCGGTGGAACTGTCCGCGCGCTACATCAACGACCGCAAGCTGCCCGACAAGGCGATCGACGTGATCGACGAGGTGGGTGCGATGCAGATGCTGGTGCCGCCGAACAAGCGGCGCAAGATCATCACCGCGCGCGAGATCGAAAGCGTGATCGCGACGATGGCGCGCATCCCGGCCAAGTCGGTCTCGAAGGACGACAAGAAGGTGCTCGAGCATCTCGATCGTGACCTGAAGCGCGTCGTGTTCGGCCAGAATGCCGCGATCGAGGTGTTGTCCAGCGCAATCAAGCTGAGCCGTGCGGGCCTGCGCGATCCGGACAAGCCGATTGGCAACTATCTGTTCTCCGGCCCCACCGGCGTCGGCAAGACCGAGGTAGCCCGCCAGCTTGCCAGCATCATGGGCATCCCGCTGCAGCGGTTCGACATGTCGGAGTATATGGAGCGGCACTCGGTCTCGCGCCTCATCGGTGCGCCTCCGGGCTATGTCGGCTATGATCAGGGCGGTCTGCTCACCGATGCGATCGACCAGCAGCCGCATTGCGTTCTGCTGCTCGACGAGATCGAAAAGGCGCACCCGGATCTGTTCAACATCCTGCTGCAGGTGATGGACAACGGCAAGCTGACCGACCACCACGGCAAGACGGTCGATTTCCGCAACGTCGTGCTGATCATGACCACCAATGCGGGCGCTGCCGACATGGCGCGCGAAGGCATCGGCTTTGGCGATGTCAGCCGCGAGGATGCGTCGGACGAGGCGGTGAAGAAGATGTTCACGCCCGAGTTCCGCAACCGTCTCGATGCGGTGGTGCCGTTTGCGTATCTGGGTACCGAAGTGGTGGCGCGGGTGGTGGACAAGTTCATCCTCCAGCTCGAGCTGCAGCTGGCCGAACAGAACGTCCACATCCGTCTCGACCAGACGGCGCGCGACTGGTTGTGCGAGCGTGGCTATGATCGGCTCTATGGGGCCCGCCCGATGGCGCGGCTCATCCAGGAGAAGATCAAGCAGCCGCTGGCCGAGGAACTGCTGTTCGGCAAGCTGGTGCAGGGCGGCGAAGTCAGCGTCCATCTGAAGGATGGCGCGATGGCGTTTGAAATCGTGCCCGCACCGCCCAAGGCGGCCAAGCCCAAACGGGCACGCGGCGCGGCCAAGAAGGCCAGCGATACCAACGCGGATTGAGAATTCGGCCCGGCTGGCATAGCGTCAGCCGGGCCTTTCTTTCGCCTCGCCTAAATTCCTCCCAATCTGTTTGTCCCGAGCGAAGTCGAGGGACGTGATCCCGAACGGTTGCGTAAGGTCCCTCGACACGCTCGGGAAAAACGGGTGGGGCTTCTTTGATGCAAAGCCATATGAACACCTTCACCCGTACCTTCATCGCCGCGCCCGAGCACATCGACGAGCTGGGCCATGTGAACAATGCCGTCTGGGTGCAGTGGCTGCAGGAGCTGTCGGTCGCGCACTGGCAGGCGGCGGCGGACCCTGCGCATGTCGACGCCTATTTCTGGGTGATCGTCCGCCACGAGATCGATTATCGCGGCAATATTGGCCTGGGCCAGCAGGCGACCGGGCGCACCTGGGTGCCGGGCACGCCCAAAGGCGCGCGCTTTGCCCGCCATGCCGCCTTTGCCGACGAAAACGGCCGCGATATCGTCACCGCGATCTCGACCTGGGCGATGCTCGACAAGGCGACCGGCAGGTTGGCGCGGGTCACCGCAAATATCGTCGCCGCCTTTCAGGACTGAACCTGCAGGTCAGCCGTGCATCGCAAACCCTGCGACTGTTTCGTAGACGCTGCCGTCGCGGCCCATATGGCTTTCCACCAGCGCGAGTTCATCAAAGGTGAAGGCTGTGCCCGGCAATGGCGGTTGCGCGGCGATCCACGCCGCTGCCTGCGCCGGATCGGGCGCGAGGCTGCGTGCGAAGCGGGCAAGAGTGATGTGCGGCATGTATCTGCGCCCCTCGGGCTCGAACCCGCAGCTTACGCACAGCCGATCGAGCCGGGCGTGCAGCGCCGCCAGCGGATCGCGCGGAGCGAGCCCTGTCCAGAGCTGATCGACCCGCCCGCGCCGGTCGAACCAGCCAAAGCCGTCCAGCCGCGTCTCGAAGCGCGCAAACCGCTCGGCCCTCAGCGCCAGCAGCAGGGATTCGGCCTGATGCCGGTCAGCATCGCCGATGAAGCGCAGCGTCACGTGCAGCGGCGCCTCGCTCTGCCAGCGGGCGCCCGCAAGCCCATGCATCCGCTCGATCAGGCACGCGCGGATCGCGGGAGGCGGCACCAGGGCAAGGAACAATCTCATGGTAATATCTGTATCCTATCCATACGCGATGAACTGAAAACCGGTTTCGCTTGAAAAAGACGGACCAAAGGGTGATATTGTGTCTATCCGGCAACAATGCCGGGCAAAGGAGTTTTTTCGATGGCTGACCGTTTTGATCCTCGCGCGACAGACAGACTGCGCGCCGGCTCGATCAATGCGCAGACCGGCGTCCCCAGCGCGGCGTTCGACGCGGGGCTGCGCTCGTACATGCTTTCCATCTACAACTACATGACCAGCGGCATTCTGCTGACCGGCATCGTTGCCCTGCTGTTCGCCCAGTCGGGCATGGCGGCGCAGATCATGTTCGGTCCGGGCCTGATGAAGTATGTGATCATCTTCTCGCCGCTCGCGATCGTCTTCGCGATGAGCATGGGGATGAACAAGTTCTCGACCGGCGCGCTGCAGGCGATGTTCTGGGGCTTCGCGCTCCTGATGGGCCTGAGCATGTCGACGATCTTTCTGGTGTACACCGGTGAAAGCATCGCGCTGGCGTTCTTCTCGACCGCAGCTGCATTCGCAGGCCTGAGCCTGTTCGGCTACACCACCAAGAAGGATCTGACCGGTTGGGGCAGCTTCCTGATCATGGGTGTCGTCGGCCTGATCGTGGCCAGCATCCTCAACATCTTCCTCAAGTCGTCGGTGATGGGCCTGGTGATCAGCTATGCCGCCGTGCTGATCTTTGCCGGCCTGACTGCCTATGACACGCAGCGGCTCAAGAGCATGTATGCGCATGTCGCAGGCAGCGACATGATCGGCAAGGTCGTGATCATGGGCGCGCTGAGCCTGTATCTCAACTTCATCAATATGTTCCAGGCGCTGCTGAGCATCATGGGCAATCGCGACTGATTGCCCGGAAAGCCCTGGAACCCTGACAGCCCGGCGGAGCAATCCGCCGGGCTTTTCTTTTGCCCCACGCGCGCACTCGGCTGGTCGCCCTGTGGACGCGGCTCGTCGCTGCCGTGGCCGCCCCACGCAGGTGCACGCTTTCACCACTCGTCGTTTTCGTGTTGAGATCGCGCCTTGGCGGGCATAGAAACATGCCCATGAGACCGCGCGCTCCTGAACACGGGCATCGCGCGCGGCACCGGGAGACGCAAGAACATGGCACGTATGGCCTTCAGCCGTGCATCGATGCTGGCCGCAACGGTCGGCCTCACGACACTGATATCAGCCTGTGGCGGCGCCAAGCCCGCGCCGGTCGCCGTAGCTCCGCCACCGCCGCCTGTGGTGGTGGCCCCGCCGCGCATGCCGACGCCGCCCTCCAATTCGATGACTGCCATGACCGTGCCTGCGCTGCGCGCGGACGGCCTGCGCGATACGCCGATGCGCGACATCGATGACAACGAGAAATTGTGGTACTTCCGCTCCGCATTGAACGTGGCCGCACTCAACTGCCAGAACCCGCAGCACTTCCGCATTGCAGACGATTACAACCTGTTTCTGAAAACGCACAAGCGCGAGCTCGACCGGGTCAACAAGATCGTCGAGGACAAGTATCGCAAGCGCTATGGCTCCGGCTATGCCCGCATTCGCGATACCGAGAACACCCAGGTCTACAATTTCTTTGCCTTCCCCCCGGTGAAGTCGGACTTCTGCAATGCCGCGCTGGTGCTGGGGCAGGAGGCTGCTGCGCTGCCGTCGAAGGACCTGGTGGCCTTTGGTGCGCGTGCGCTGCCATCGCTCGAAGGCGTGTTCGATCGCTTCTATGCCAGCTATGAGAGCTATCAGACCGACCTGCAGCGCTGGATCGCGCTGTACGGCAGCCCGGAAATGCGCGCCGCGCAGGCAGCGCAGATGGGACCCGCTGGCACGATCCAGCCAGCTGCGACCACCACGACGGCGCCGGCCCCTGGAAGTCCGCCGAGCCTGCCTACCGTGCTGCCCAGCAGCGGCGGCTGAGGCGCGGCAAATCGGAACCGAACGCCTAAGGTAAAATCTCGGGCGCCCGACAAGACTCCGCTGACCATCGCTGTTACCCTTTATCGGGGAGGCGCGAGTCGATGGCGGCTGGTGAGTTCGACAAGAGAGGGTTTTTGCGGGCCCTGGGGACCGCTGCGTTTGGCTTTACGATAGGGCAGCGCGCGTTGGCACAGGACACCAGGATCCTCGGCCTGGATGTGCCGCAGGATCTTGTGAACATGATCCCGCGCAAGCCGTTGAGTTTTCTGCGCATCGCCGACGCCGTGATCGCGCTCGAGCGCGAGGCGGACCGCAAGGGACTGCCGCACTCCCCCCTGGAATTTGGCAGCGATATGTCGCTCCGCAAGCTGACCGACTCGCTGTACCAACTGGCGATGCCGCGTCTTGTCGCTCTGGTGGACCGCGCTGATGCGATCGACAGCGGCTTTGCCGACAAGGCAGGGGCGTTGCTAGCCGAACTGCATCAAAGTCAGCACGAACTGCCCGAATTGCTCCAGTTGCTGCCAAAGCAAATGCGGCTCGATCCGTCGCCGGGGCCCGGCCTGCGCTATCTGACGCAGCCAGACCCGGCATCGGCGGGCGAACCGAACGAACTGATTTTTCCCCCGGACGCACCTCCATCTGTAGAAGCGTCGCCCAAGCCCGACGCATCGACCGGACCGGACATCGCATCTCCAATGGAGGCGCCCGTTTCGTCGGAAGAGCCGGATCAGCCGCTCAGCACGGCCCGGGATTATGCATCTCTCAAGCCTGAATATGGTCGCATGTTCCGCAAAGTGGAAATTCGCCCGCAATACCGCGAAAGCGCCGACTGGCATCTCGCCATGATGCGCCGGTCGCGCAGCCAGTATCAGCGGGTCGAAGCCGCGACGGGTGTGCCCTGGCACTTCATCGCCGCCACCCATGCGCTGGAGGCCAGTTTCAATTTCCGCGCGCATCTGCACAATGGCGACTTTCCTCTGTCGGCCCGCACACGGCAGGTGCCTTCGGGCCGCCCCTCGGTGTGGCTGCCGCCTTCTGACTGGAATTCCAGTGCAAAGGATGCGCTCGGGCTGCTTGGCTATGTCGGACAGACCGACTGGAGCCTGGAACGGACGCTTTACAGGCTGGAGGCCTATAACGGCATGGGCTATCGCAGGCGCGGCGTGCCGACGCCCTATTTGTGGAGTTTCTCCAACCATTACGACCGGGGCAAGTTCGTCGCTGATGGTCGGTTCAGCGCTACGGCCAGGTCCCAGCAGTGCGGCGCAGCGGTTATGCTGAAGCTGCTGCACGATGCAGGAGAGATCACGCTGCAAGCCGCGCCCTGAAGTCTCCGGCCCCGTTGGCACGACACGTTCGCCAGGGTGATATCCAGCGCCGGACCGTGCTGCCCAGCAGCCGCGACTGATCCCAGAGCACCGACTGCCCGATTTTTCCGCTGGAATGGCGCCGCGCGAGCAATTATATCCGTGCCGCCGGCGGAAAACGCCGGGATTTCGGGGGCCGTAGCTCAGTTGGGAGAGCGCGTCGTTCGCAATGACGAGGTCAGGGGTTCGATTCCCCTCGGCTCCACCAGTCCCGCCCGCGCCGTCCAAGGCTGCGAGCGGGCACTGATAGAAAGCGCTATTTCATCGCGACCTTTTTCGGCTTGCTCGCTCCGGCCAGCTTCGCGTCCTCGTTGGCACGCGAGATGACATAGTGGCGGATACTTTCGATCTCCGGCTTGGTCATCACCGATGAAAAGCTGACCATGCCGTTGTCCTTGAGCGCGCCGTCATGGACGATCATCTGCCAGTTTTCCGCGCTGGCCAAAGTGCCCGAATAGCGAAGGTCGGGGATGATACCGCCCCGGCCCGAGGCCTGGATCGCAGCATCCCCATGGCACACCGTGCAATAGCGGCCATATTGAACGGCGCCTGCCTGCACCACATCGGCAGCGGCGGTGAGCGCCGGTGGGTCCAGCGGCAGATCGTCGGCAGCCGGCATGGCAGGCAGCTTGGCCTTGCCGCCCAGCTTGAACACCAGCAGGCGCGAGATGTTGCGCACCGGGCCCGACATGTCGCTGAGCACGCCTGCGGTGATCGCCCACGCGCCGCCCCAGCCGGCAAGCACCGCGACATATTGCTCGCCATCGATGCTGTAGGTCATGGGGGCCGCTACCACGCCGGTCTGTGCGGGGAAGGTCCACAGCGGCTTGCCATTGGCCGAATCATAGGCGACGAAATTGCCCATCGCGTTGCCCTGGAACACCAGACCGCCCGCTGTTGCCAGCACGCCGCCGTTCCACGGGCCACCCAGGGTGACGCGCCAGCGTTCCTTCTGCGCCACCGGATCCCAGGCGATCAGCACGCCCTTGGTCGCCTTCTTCGCCGCCTCGCGCACCGCATTGTCGGCGGGCATCGCGTTGTTGGCGGTATCCATACCGACGTTGAAGCCCAGCTTCGAAGGCTTCCAGCCTGTCGCCGGGATATACGGATAGGCGGTGATCTGTGCGGGGATGAACACCAGCTTCTGCTTGGCGTCATAGGCCATCGGGTGCCAGTTGTGCGCCCCGAGCGGGCCGGGCGTGACGATGAAGGGCTTGCCCGTCTTGTCGACGCGCGCGTCGGGGTTCTCGATCGGTCGCCCGGTCGCAGGGTCGACTCCGGTGGCCCAGTTGACCGGCACGAAGTTGTTGGCCGAGATGAACTCGCCCGTGGCGCGATCGATCACGTAGAAAAAGCCGTTCTTGGGCGCCTGCATCAGCACCTTGCGCGCCTTGCCGTCGATCTCGAGGTCGGCCAGCATGATGTGCTGGGTCGCGGTATAATCCCAGGTCTCGCCGGGCGTGGTCTGGTAATGCCAGGCGTATTCGCCGGTCTTCACCCGGATTGCGACGATCGAGGACAGGTACAGGTTGTCGCCGCCGCCGGGCGAGCGATAGGCCTGGTTCCAGGGGCTTCCGTTGCCGACGCCGACATAGAGCAGGCCAAGCTCGGGATCATAGGCCATCGCGTCCCAGACGGTGCCGCCGCCGCCGATGTTCCAGTATTCGCCCTTCCAGCTGCTCTCGGCGGTCTTGAGATATTCCGCCTCGTTGGCGCCGGGGCGATCGGGGACGGTGTAGAATTTCCAAAGCTGCTTGCCGGTCGCCGCGTCATAGGCTGCGACATAGCCGCGCACGCCGAACTCTGCGCCGCCATTGCCGATGACGACCATGCCGTCGATGACGCGCGGTGCACCGGTAATGGTGTACGACTTGGCCTGATCGACAGTGACCTTGCTCCAGATCTCGCGGCCCGTGCCGCGATCGAGCGCGACCAGCCTGCCATCGAGCGTGCCGAGGAACAGCATGTTGCCCCAGGCGGCCAGTCCGCGGTTGACCACGTCGCAGCACGCCTTGACGCCGGTCTCGCCCGGCACCTTGGGATCATATTCCCACAGGGGCTTGCCGTTGGCCGCGTCATAGGCCTTGACCTTGGACCAGGCGGTGGTGACGTAGATCTTGCCGTCGATCACCAAAGGCGTGGCTTCCTGGCCGCGCGCGGTGTCCATGTCGGCGGACCAGGCCAGGCCCAGTTCGCCGATGTTGCCGGGGTTGATCTGGTCGAGCGGGCTGTAGCGCTGCTCGTCATAGGTGCGCCCATAGCTGAGCCATTCGCCCCCATCGGCCTGAATGATGCGCGCACCATCGATGCCGGTTGAGCCATTGCCTGCGGTTTCGGCGTTGCCGCCCGAACATGCCGCCACGAGCAGCGCAAGCGCCGCCCCCATCAGAGCCTTCAGCCTCATCGCCCGTCCCTCTCCTTTTCGCCTTGACCTTTGGCGGCCAATGGCTGTCTTTGCGTAGCCGGATATTGACGGGCCGCTGGCGGCTTGTCCATGGTGATTTAACCATCCGGTTAAGAGTGGTCCGGATCACAACAGGAGAGATACATGTTTTCACACGTCATGCTGGGCGCGGACGATATCGACGCGTCCAAGGCCTTCTACGATGCAACGATGGTCGCGCTGGGCGGCAAGCCGGGCATGGTCGATCCCAAGGGCCGCGTCATCTACATGAACAATGGCGGCCTGTTCCTGCTGACGAAGCCGATTGACGGCCAGCCTGCCAGCTGTGGCAACGGCAGCACCATCGGCTTTGCGGCCAAGACGCAGGAAGAGGCCGACGCCTGGCATGCTGCGGGCCTGGCGCATGGTGGCACCGCGATCGAAGATCCGCCGGGCGTCCGCGAAGGCGCCGGCATGAAGCTGTATCTTGCCTATCTGCGCGATCCTGCCGGCAACAAGGTTTGCGCGATGCACCGGTTGTAATCCCAAGGTGCGGGGGTGGAGTCGTTCCGCCCCCGCACATGGCACCTTGCATTTGGTCGCGAATCCCGGTAGGCGCGCACGCTTCCGACAAAGCGGGCTGGCTGGTTATGGGCTGCCACGTTCGCTTGATACGGACTTCCATGTAAGGAGACCAAAATGCCCAAGCTGAAGACCAAGAGCGGTGTAAAGAAGCGCTTCAAGCTCACCGCCACCGGCAAGATCAAGCACGGAGTCGTTGGCAAGCGTCACCGTTTGATGAGCCACAACGCCAAGTATATCCGCCAGAATCGCGGCACCAGCGTCATTTCCGATGCCGATGCCCGCACCATCAAGAAATGGGCACCTTACGGCCTGGGTTGATCCCGGTCCTCTCCCATCTCTTAGAAATTCAAAGGATATAGTTTATGGCACGCGTCAAACGGGGTGTTACCACCCGCGCCAAGCACAAGCGCATTCTCGTACAGGCGAAGGGCTATTACGGCCGTCGCAAGAACACCATCCGCATCGCACGTCAGGCCGTCGAAAAGGCAGGCCAGTATGCGTATCGCGACCGCAAGGCCAAGAAGCGCAACTTCCGCGCTCTGTGGATCGTGCGCATCAACGCCGCAACCCGCATGGAAGGCCTCACCTATGGCCAGTTCATGCACGGGCTGAAGCTTGCCGGAATCGAGCTCGACCGCAAGGTCCTGGCCGATCTGGCGATGCATGAAGCCGAAGTGTTCAAGGGCCTGGTCAAGCAGGCACAGGACGCGCTTCCCGCCGCCTGAGCCTTTCCTGGCTGACACACGCGACAAGCGCCGGAATCCTTGGGGATTTCGGCGCTTTTTGCTTGCGCGTCGAAGGCGTTGCCGCCCAAGGGCTGCGCATGACGCACAGCCCTGAAGATCGGCCCGCCCGCCGCGGATTTCGTCTGCGCTGGGCTCTGGTGCTGCGAATGTTCGCGGTGCTGCTGCTGGTGCTTGCCGGTCTGGCGATCAGTACCTCCCCTGCCGTCACCTCGCCCGCGCCCCCCAACGCGAGGAATATCGATCTGGCGCGCGCGGTGGTCGAGCAGGTGACCGGCGAGGGCAACACCGCCGGGACACGGCTGGCGCTCACCCTGTCGCAGGCTGAACTTGATGGCTTGGCCGCATTGGGAAACCAGGTGCTGGCCCCGGTGCGGGTCGACGCCCGGCTGGTGCCGCCATCACCGCCCGCGAAGGGCCCATCGGCCAGATCCGCGCAGCGCGCTCCGCTGCCTGAAATGGTGGCGCGGATCAGCCGGCCCCTGCCGCTGGGTGCCTGGCTGAATCTGGAGGCGCGCGTCACCAGCCAGCCCGATGGCAAGGGGCTTCCCATCGTTCGAGCAAAGATCGGCCGCGTGCCGGTGCCTGCAGCATTGACCCGGTTCGTCCTGCGCCGCAGCTGGCTGGCGCTGCAGGGCGATGTACCGGCTCCGCGCACACTGGACGAGACGATCCCGCTGGTGCGGATCGGGGCGCAGCGGGCAGAGGCTGTTCTGATCCATCCGGGGCGCAGTGCGGCCTTTGCCGGTCTGTCGCGCTTTGGCGGGGTCGATCCGGACCCGCGATGGGTGGCGCGCGCCTATTGCGCGCTCGCCGTGCATGCCGACCCGGACCTTGCGACGATCGTTCGCCGTGCATGGCGGATGCCGCGACCCGTGCGGCTGACGCCGGTTGAGCAGAACCGGGGGTTGCTGATCGCAGTGGCGATGCGCACCATCCCCGAATATCGCGACCGGCTGGCAGGGCGCGCGCAACCGCTGGTTCGCCGCTGCGTGGCCCCGCCAGAGCCGTCGGTCACGCTGGCGGGCCGTAACGACCTTGCCAAGCACTGGGCGATGTCCGCGGCGCTGTCAGTCACGCTGGGGAGCAATATTGCGCAGTCGCTGGGGGCGTGGAAGGAACTGTCGGACAGCCTGTCCGGCGGAAGCGGCTTTTCGTTTGTCGACATCGCCGCCGATCGGTCCGGCGAACGCTTTGCCAATGCGGCGACCGACCCCCAGCTCGCGCGGTTCGTCCAGACCCGGCTTGCAGCCGTCACGGACCCCCAGTTGCTCGCCAGCAACGCACTGGCCCGACCCGAAGGCCTGGACGCGGCAATGTTTGAACGGGTCTACGACACCGTCGATTCGCCGGAATACAAGAGCGCGGTAGCCGCCATCGACGCATTGCTCGACGATGTCGGGGTGCCCAAGCCTTAGGGCTTGGATGTCTTGAGAGCCTGTAGTGCTGCAAACGGACCGCTGGCCTCGGGCGTCGAGATGCCATATTCGGCGCGCGCCGCATCGGCGCGGGGGCCTTCGGCATAGGGGTCGATCTCGAGCGCCAGCGTCTGCGCGATCGCTTCGCCCAGATCGAGCGTGCTGCCGGTAAACGCGATGGTGTCCAGATCGTCGCCGGCCAGCTCGATCTCGTCGCCTGCATCGGCCAGAGCTGCTTCATAATCGGCCTCGGGCAGGAAGCGCAGGCGATAGTCGCAGGCGACGCGCACCGGAAAATCCTCGCCCGAGATCGCGCAGGCCTGCACCAGCTTTGCTTCGATCCGGCCGGTCACGTCCACGCCGGCGGCGTCCTGCGTCAGGTTCGCGGTCGCGGTCAGCGTACCGATCGACACGATCTGGAAGCGGCGGGCCAGCGCGGCGCGTTCGTCTGCATCGGCGCTCAGTTCGACCGGATGGCGCGGCAGTGCGCGCAGATCGATCGGGCGCGAAAATTCGGTGGGTTCCTGCATCAGAACTCTCCCTGCATGACCTTCTGCACCAGAAGCGTCCTGAGCCGGGCATAGAGCGAAGCCAGATGTCCGGCGCTGGCGGCCACCGCATCGTCGGCCACCGGGGCATCGCGATAAAGGTTGCGGCGCAGCGCCTGTTCGAGCTGCGGGCCATCGCCTGCCGCCAGCGCGGCGCGATAGGCACCCAGCCGCCCGCCCAGCGCGCTCATCATCTTGCCGATATGCTTGCCGACGATCAGATCGCCGACGCCATTCTGGCGCAGCTGGCCGTCCATGTCGTCGACGAACAGCTCGGCGACATGCACCGAGAATTGCCGGACGGCCTTGTCCGTATCATCGTCTTCCAGCCGCAGCAGCACGGCGCACAAGACGGTGCACACCGCTTCGAACCGGCCATCGACGCTGTCTGCCACCTGCCCGTCGAGGTACCAGAACGGGTCGCGGCCGTGTTGCACGATCCGTTCGTAGCAGGGGCGGGCGGCCTCGCGCGGGTCGCTGCGGCCGAAAATGCGGGAGAGAAATGACATGATTCAGGCTATATCCAGAGCGATTGGGCGGCGTTAAGCCACAATTCATTGGCCACTTGTGATGCAGCGCCTTAGTGCATATTGAGGCGGCTACGGCAAGTTGCAAGGGATGGGGCCTGGCCACGCCCCGCCTGTCGCCTGCCGCCAGACGAGCGGATATACCGCCAAGGAAAGATGATGACCAGCAAAGCCCAGACCCACCGCGCGCCCCGTCGCTTCCAGACCCGCGCTGCCCTGCTGGTGGCGCTGACCGCGCTTCCGCTGCTGGCCGGCTGCGGCCAGCTGCGCGGACATCAGGGCTTCATCTACGATCAGACGCTGGCGACGCAGATCCTGCCCGGGGTCGATAACCGCCAGTCGGTGGAGCGGACCCTGGGCCGCCCGACCTTCACCGCGCAGTTTTCCGACAACGAATGGTATTATTTCGCGCGTGACACGCGCCAGCTGGCCTTTGCCAATCCGCGCCCGACCGCACAGCAGGTGATGCGCGTGCGCTTTGACGCGGCAGGCAACGTGTCTGCGGTGGATATGACCGGTCTTGATCAGGTCGCAAATATCAGTCCTGAGGGCAAGAAGACGCCCACGCTGGGCCGCAATCGCAGCTTCTTCCAGGATCTGTTCGGCAATATCGGCGCGGTGGGTGCGCCCGGTGCAGGCGGCGGCGCTCCGCAATAAGCGCCGGTTCGGGGGGCAGGCCTGTCAGTCTGTCGCGTCCGAGATCAGGCTGACCAGCAGCTTGTCGACCTTGCGGTTGTCCATGTCGACGATCTCGAAGCGCCATCCCTGATCGTTGAACACCTCGCCCTCCTTGGGCAGGTGGCGCAGGCAGTGCAGCACATGGCCCGCAGCGGTGGCGTAATCGCGGTCCTCTGACAAGGATATGCCCAGCCGCTCGGCCATCGCGTCGGCAGGCAGCGCGCCCGAGATCAGCAGACTGCCATCGGCGCGCTCGACCACCATCGGCGAATCGCCCTCACCCTGATCGGAGGCGAAATCTCCGACCAGCGCCTGCAGCAGGTCTGCCGGGGTCACCAGCCCTTCAAAATGGCCGTACTCGTCATGCACCAGCGCCATCGGCACCTCGCCCTTCTGCAGGGCCTTGAGCGCATCCATCGCGTCGAGCTGATCAGGAACGATCGGCGCAGTGCGCGCCAGCGCCACCAGATCGAGCGGCGCACCCTCGATGATCGCAGTCAGCAGATCGCGCACGGTGACGATGCCGATGATGGCATCGACCGATCCATTGGCCACCGGCAGGCGGCTGTGCGGCGATTCGGTCATCAACCGGCGCAGGTCGTCCAGCCCGGCCTCGGCGGGCAGCCAGTCGACCTCTGTGCGGGGTGTCATCACCTCGCGCACCGGGCGGTCCGCCAGGCGCACCACGCCCGAGATGATTGCGCGCTCCGATTCCGCGATGACCCCGGATTTGGTCGCCTCGGCAAAGATCATGTGCAGCTCTTCGGCGGTGACGATGTTTTCGGATTCGCGATTGAGCCCGAGCAGCCGGAAGATCAGCGCGCTCGACTGGTCGAGCAGCCACACCAGCGGGGCCGCTCCGCGCGCCATCAGGTCCATCGGGATCGCCATGATGACGGCCAGCTCTTCGGCCTTGCGCAGTGCGAACTGCTTGGGCACCAGCTCGCCCACCACCAGTGACAGATAGGTGGTCACGCCGATCACCAGCGCAAAGCCGATGGTGTCGGAAATATCCGCAGGGACGCCGACCAAGGCCAGCCGGTCGCCGACAGGCGCGCCCAGGCTCGCACCCGAATAGGCGCCTGCCAGAATGCCGATCAGGGTGATGCCGATCTGCACGGTGGAGAGGAACTTGCCGGGGTTCCCGCCCAGCCTGATCGCGGTGCGCGCGCCCTTGCTGCCCTCGCGTGCCATCGCCTCCAGCCGCGCGGTGCGCGCCGAGACGATCGCGAGTTCGGACATCGCGAACACGCCATTGAGCACGATCAGTGCCATGATGATGACAACGTCGAGCCAGGGAAAGGGGGGGAGAGGGTCCATCGGGCCTTATGCAGTTTGCAAATTGCACCCTATATCCGCGAAGCGCGCGGTGTCACGCGCTTTTGCAACCGAACCGGGGCCAGACCCCCGCCGCCGCAAATGTAAAGTTGATTGAAGTTACAATTCCGTTCGGGAACCATTCAGCCGCCCAATCGAATAAGGGATGAGACGTTGCGAGGCTGACTTGCGACCAACAACCGAAACTTGCGGGAGCCAATCCATGAATTCCAGAACCCTCCGTATCGCTGCGTTTGCAGGACTTTCCAGCCTGGCGCTGGCGGCGTGCGTCACAGACCCCGAAACCGGACAGCAGCGCATCAGCAAGTCCGCGATTGGCGGAATCGGCGGCGCTCTGGGTGGTTATCTGCTGGGTGACATCGTCGGCGGACGCCGTGATCGGACCGAGAAGATCGTCGGTGCAGGCATCGGCGCGGTCGCAGGCGCCGGCATTGGCTATTATCTCGACCAGCAGGAGCGCGAACTGCGCCAGAAGACTGCAGGGACCGGCATCGATGTGGTCCGCGATGGCGACAGCCTGCTGCTCAACATGCCCAGCCAGGTGACCTTCGATGTCGACAGCTCGGCGGTGAAGCCGGAATTCCGCAACACGCTCAACGACGTTGCCTCGACCCTGGTGCAGTATGAGAGCACCTATATCGACGTGTACGGCCACACCGATTCGACCGGCAGCGACGCGTACAACCAGACATTGTCCGAGCGGCGCGCGCAGTCGGTCTCCAGCTATCTCTCGACCCGCGGGGTCCAGCAGGCTCGTCTGGCAACGCGCGGATTCGGTGAATCGCAGCCGGTGGCATCGAACACCACCGAAGACGGCCGCGCGCAGAACCGCCGCGTCGAAATCCGCATTGTTCCGGTGACCCAGGCCGATGTGAACGGCTGATATCAGCTTCCCCCTCCTGTTAGCGGGAGGGGGAAGGCTTCTAGAACAGCCCTTCGATCTGGCCATCCGCATCGAGGCGGATCGTTTCGGCCGCAGGCACGCGGGGCAGGCCGGGCATCGTCATGATCTCGCCGCAGATTGCCACGACAAATCCCGCGCCCGCGCTCAGCCGCACCTCGCGTACAGGCAGCACATGGCCCGTGGGTGCGCCCAGCAAGCTGGGATCGGCGGAAAAGCTGTACTGCGTCTTGGCCATGCACACCGGCAGATGTCCGTACCCCGCCTGCTCCCAGCGATCGAGCTGCGCCAGCACCGCAGGCGTCGCAGAGACCGATTCGGCGCGGTAGATGCGCTTGGCCACTGTCTCGATCTTGGCGATCAGCGGCTGATCATCGGCATAGAGCGGCTGGAAGCTCGCCTCGCCGCTGGTGGCGAGCGCCGCGACGGAATGCGCCAGGCCTTCTGCGCCCGCGCCGCCCTCTGCCCAATGGCGGCACACATGCGCCTCGCAGCCCTGGCCCCGCGCGACCTCCAGCAGCACCGCGATCTCGGCATCGCTGTCGCTGTGGAAATGGTTGATTGCCACGACCACCGGCACGCCGAACTGGCGCAGGTTCTCGATATGCCGCACCAGATTGACGCTGCCGCGCCGAACCGCCTCGACGTCTTCGCTTCCCAGGTCTGATTTGGCGATGCCACCGTTCATCTTGAGCGCGCGCACCGTGGCGACAATCACCGCCGCGGCCGGGGTCAGTCCTGCCTGGCGGCATTTGATGTCGAAGAATTTCTCCGCCCCCAGATCCGCGCCGAAGCCAGCCTCGGTGACCACGAAGTCACCCAGCGCCAGCGCGGCGCGGGTGGCGATCACCGAATTGCAGCCATGCGCGATGTTGGCGAACGGCCCACCGTGCAGCAGCGCGGGGTTGCCCTCCAGCGTCTGCACCAGATTGGGCTTGATCGCTTGCGCCAGCAGCACCGCCATGGCGCCTGCGGCCTTGAGATCCTGCGCGGTCACCGGCGTTTTGGCGCGGGTATAGCCGATGACGATCCGCCCCAGCCGTTCCTCGAGATCAGCCAGATCGCGCGCCAGGCACAGGATCGCCATCACTTCGGACGCCACGGTGATGTCGAAGCCGCTTTCGCGCGGGAAGCCGTTGCCGACGCCGCCCACCGACTGGACGATCGAACGCAGCGCGCGGTCGTTGAGGTCGAGCACCCGCCGCCAGACGATCCGGCGGACATCGATGTCGAGTGCGTTGCCCCAGTGGATATGGTTGTCGATCATCGCCGACAGCAGGTTGTGCGCCGATGTGATCGCGTGGAAATCGCCGGTGAAATGCAGGTTGATGTCTTCCATCGGCCCGACCTGCGCATAGCCGCCGCCGGTCGCGCCGCCCTTGGTACCGAAACAGGGCCCGAGCGAAGGTTCGCGCAAGGCCAGCACGGTCTTGTGGCCGATCCGGTTCAGCGCGTCGGCAAGCCCGACCGATGTCGTGGTCTTGCCTTCGCCCGCAGGCGTGGGGTTGATCGCCGTGACCAGGATCAGCCGCCCCTTGGCCGCAGCGCCATCAAGCCCGGCGGCGGTCAGATCGATCTTGGCCTTGTAATGGCCGTAAGGTTCTACGGCAGCGGACGTCAGCCCCAGCCGGTCGGCGATGGTGGCGATCGGCTGAAGCGTGGCGGCGCGCGAAATCTGGATGTCGGTGAGCATGGGGCCTCTGCATGACGAGCGTATCGCAACGGTCGTAATGACCGTGCGCGCGCTGGCAAGACCGGACCATCAGCGGACGATGATCTCCACCCGGCGGTTGCCGCCATTTTCGGTTTCGTCGGGTGTCTCGAAGCGCAATTCGCTCTCGCCCCGGCCGGTGGTGGTGATCGCATCGGTGGGAAAGCCCAGTTGCACCAGCCTGCCCTTGATCTCGTCTGCGCGCTTTTGCGAGAGGACGAGGTTATAGTCGGGCTTGCCGACCGTGTCGGTGTACCCGATGATCTCGATCTCCGCGCCTGGCCGTGCCTTGAAGTGGCGATCCAGCGCCTCGATCATGCCCTCGGATCCCGGTGCCAGATCGGTGGTATCGGGCACGAAATACATGATGAACCGGGCAGGCGGTGGTGGCAGATCGTTGATCAGCATCCGCTCGTCGGGCTTCAACCCGTCCTGGCCCACGCCCTTGGGCCGCGGTGCGCAACCGGCGAGCTTGGTGCGCGTGAACGAACCCGCGATGGTCGATCCTTCCGGATTGGCGCATCGCTCGTCGATGACGGCAAGCGCGCCTTCGGACGATCCGTCCTCGTTATCGAGCAGCAGCAAAGATGGCCCTGCGCATCCCGCCAACAGTATCGGCAGCAGCGCTGCCCCCAGCCCCCCGGCGCGCATCATCCGGGCACATTCACGATGAAACGGGTGCCGCGTACGCCCAGCAAGGATGTCGGCGTGCGCACCTTCATCGCGTCGCGCCGTGACTTGGCGATCTGGCCCGAGACGACGCCTAGCGATCCGCGCTCGACCCGTGTTTCAAAGGTGCCGCTGCGCGTGGTACGATCAAAGTCGAACTTGTCGACGGCGACCCGGCTGTTGGGGCCGACGGAAAAGCGGGTGTTGTCGGCAAAGGATACAGCGATCTGTCCGCCCTTGCCGGTGACCAGAACATCGCCGGGCAGCAGCGCGGTACCGACCGCCGGGCTGACCCGTGTGCCCTTACGCTCGATCGAGGCTTCTCCGCCGCTCTTCTTGATGCGGCCAATATCGGCCCAGGCCGGCTGAGCAGCCATGGCCAGAAGTGAAAATGTAACAAGCAGTCCGCATTTCATAATATGCATCCCCTCTTGCCCGCCAACATGGCATAACCTTGTGCATGAACCGGCGCAATTTGAAACCGCATCGTTGCGATCTGGACGCGAATGGTCCCGAATCGATACATCGCGCGGTCGAGCTGGTCCGCGCGTTCAGCCAGGAGCATACACTAAAGCCTGCACAATCGGCAAAGCTGGCGGTGCTGGTCGAGGAGGCGGTGACCAATCTTTACGATCATGGCGGCGTCACCGGCGGTTTTTGTGGCTGGCTTGAGCTGCAGGACGCCGCGACCGGGGCGCAGGTCCGGCTGGGCGATAACGGCCCGCCGTTCGACCTGCGCACTGCGGTGCAGAGCGATGGGCCCAATCCGGATCGCGGCGGCGGGGCTGGGCTGGCGCTGATCCAGGCCTGGGCGGATATCACCGATTATCGCCGTGAACCGGACGGCAACGTGCTCGAGCTCACGCTGCGCAGCTGAGGGCCGCACGCGTGATTTAGGTCTCTGCCACCAGCGGGTTGATGCTGCCCTTCAACTGGCCGCGCTGGTCGATCAGCCGGGCCAGATCACCCTCACCGGTGCGCAATCGCGTCGGCGTGGTTCCCGCAAACAGCTTCAATTCGCGGATCATGTGCGATTGGTCGTAAAACGCATCGCGCAGGAAGTCCGCCTCGTCCGGCTGCGCATCGATCAGCGCGCGCGCCGCGCGCAGGGCGCGGTATTTGCGCGAGAGATATTTGGGCGGCATGCCGTACAGCTGCTTGACGCGCCGGGTCAGCTGCCGTTCGGACAGGCGGCTCTGCGCGTGCAGATCGTTGACCATCGGTGACACGCCAGAGGCAAGCCAGCCATCGACCATCCGGGTGAAGGCGATCATCTCGGCGCTGGCCTCCTCGATGATCGGCTGGAGGATCGAATCGGCCGCAGCGCACATCTGGGGCAGCGAATCGAGTTCGCGCACCAGCTCCAGCCGCTGGTCGATATTGGGGAAGATGGTCGATGCCGGAACGACGCGATCCAGAAAATCGGCGGCGCTCTGCTGGGTCAGCGCCCCCCATCCCGCAGCGGTCAGCCCCAGGCCGAACATATGGAACGGCCCTTCGATTTCGAAGCGCACGGCCGCGGTCGTCGGGCCGATCAGGACAGCGCCGGTGCACCGGGTGGAGGTGCCATCGGGGAAGTGCATGGTGACGCTGCCACAGGTGCCCAGCCTGAGCTGTGCGATCGCGGCGCGCTCGCCATCGACGATATAAGGTTCCGGGCAATCAAAACGATAATAGACGGACACGAACTCACGCAGCGACTCGCCTGGCAAGGCATATTCGAGATTCGGCATTCGCGACCCCAATCACACGTGCAACGGTCAAAGGCCCTGTTGAGCCCCGCCGTGCCGGTTTTATCGTTCTGTCGACCCGCTGATGCCTATACCTCCAATCCGGACCAAAAAAAAGGCGATCCCGCCACAAAGTGCAGGATCGCCTATTAGGAAAAGAACTCTCGGCGTTGCCGCCTTGAGCCCTTCGGGTCGCAAGGCGGCTATAGGAGATGCGATCAATCGAGGATTGGATGGATTCGACATATTGAAAAATCGAGTAAAATCCGTGGGCTCCCGAAAACTGGCCCCATTCCTGGTTTTTAGCCTCCCTGGGTGATCCAGCTGTCGATCCGCTCTTCCAGGACGGTCAACGGAACAGGCCCGCTTTTCAGCACCGCATCGTGGAAACGTCCATATTGGAACTTTTCACCCAGCGCCTTTTGCGCCCGCTCGCGCAGTTCCATGATCTTCAGCTTGCCGATCATATAGGCCGTGGCCTGGCCCGGATAGACCACGTACCGCTCGATCGCCTTGGAGATATCGCCTTCGGGATTGGGGGTGTTGTCGGTCAGATAGCCGATCGCCTGTTCGCGGCTCCAGCGCTTGTGGTGGATACCGGTGTCGACCACCAGGCGGCAGGCGCGCCACAATTCCATCCCCAGCCGGCCGAAGTCGGAATAGGGATCTTCATAAAAGCCCATGTCCTTGCCCAGTTCCTCCGAATACAGGCCCCAGCCTTCGGTATAGGCGGTGACCCCGCCGAAGCGCCGGAACGGCGGCAGATCGCCCAGTTCGGTCTGCACCGCGCGCTGCAGGTGATGGCCGGGCAGGCCTTCATGATAGGCCAGTGCCTCCAGCTCGGTCGAGGCCATGTCCTTGAGGTTGTAGAGGTTGACATAATAGGTGCCGGGGCGCGATCCGTCGGGCGCGGGGCTCTGGTAGAACGCCTTTCCGGCCGATTTCTCGCGAAACGCCTCGACCGACTTTACCGTCAGCGGTGCCTTGGGCAGCGTGTTGAAATAGTCGGGCAGCCTGGCCTGCATCGCCTTCAATTTGTCGTCGACGGTGGCGAGATAGTCCTCGCGCGTCTTGAAATAGAAGCGGTCGTCGGTGCGGACGAAGGCGAAAAATTCCTGCAATGTGCCGGAAAAGCCGACGGTCTTCATGATGGCGCGCATCTCGCCATGGATGCGCGCGACATTGTCGAGCCCGATCTGGTGGACCTCATCCGGGGTCAGATCGGTGGTGGTGTAATTGGCCAGCCGCTCGGCATAATATGCCGCGCCATCCTTGAACCGCCAGATGCCGTCTTCGGCAGGCGCGATCGCCTGCTGCCGTTCCATTTCGACAATCAGTCGCTCATACGCCGGCTTGACGCTGGTCAGCAGCGCCTGCCGCCCGGCCTCGATCAGCGTGGCCTTGTCGGCGGCGGGAAGGTCGAGCGCTTCGACCTTCTTGCTCAGGTCGGCCAGCAGCGTGGATGGCGCGCCATTGTCGAACGGTGCGCCCTTGATGACGTTGCGCGCATCATCGAGGACAAAAGGGTAAACCCATTTCGGCGGCATCACGCCGGCATCGGCGCGCACGCGCGCCTCGGCGATCAGGCCGTCGAGGCGCGGCCCGATGCCCTGCAGCCGCATGACATAGGCTTGCGCATCGCTCTTGTTTGCCACGCGGTGAATGTTGATCAGGAACGCGGGCATCTGGCTTTGCGCGCCGTTCATCTGGTCGAAGACATAGCCGTTGCGGCGGAAGGGGTGCGCCTTGGCAGCACGCTCGGCCTGATATTCGAACAAGCGGTAGCTCAGCCGGTCCTCGGGCGAGAGCGTCTCGGGATCGAACCTTGCCTTCATCGATGCAAGCGCCTGTTGCCCGCGCGCGAAGTCGGCAGCTTCGGCGGCATCGGACGGATCGTTCCATTTGCCGTAATCGGCATCGCGAATGCCGCGATAGGCCTTGCCCTGCGGCGATGCGGCGAGGTTGGCCGCATCGACCTGCTCGAAGAATGCCGCCAGTTCGGCGCTGGGCGATTCGGCTGCTGCGGGAGCCGCAGGAGCTGACTGGGCAGAGGCCATGCCGGTCCATGCCACCGGACTGGTGGCCAGCAACAGGGCACAGGCGAAGGGGCGCAGGCTCATAAGGTGACTTTCCGTTATCATGTCGTTGGTTATGGCAAACCGTATACGGCAGGGCGAACCGGGTAAACCTTCAGCCCCGCGCTTGACCATCGGCCCGTCGCAAAGCCATAGGCTGTGCCATGCTGTTTTCGATCGCCCGGCCCGCCCTTTTCCTGCTCGATGGCGAGGCCGCGCACCGGCTGACCATCGCCGCGCTCAGCCTTGCGCCTGCCTCTGCGCCACCTGCCGCCGATCCGGTGCTGGCAATGAACGTGGCGGGACTTGATTTCCCGACCCCCGTGGGACTGGCACCAGGGTTCGACAAGAATGCGCAGGCGCCGCATGCGATGTTCGGCTTCGGCTTCGGCTTTGTCGAGATCGGCACGGTGACGCCGCTGCCGCAGGAGGGCAATCCGCGTCCGCGGCTGTTCCGGCTGGTCGAGGACAAGGCGGTGATCAACCGCATGGGCTTCAACAATGATGGAGCCGATGCGGTGGTCGCGCGGCTGCATGCGGGGCAGGGGCGCGCCGGGATCATCGGCGTCAACATTGGCGCGAACAAGGACTCGACCGACCGCATTGCCGATTATGCAGTGATGACGCGCACGATGGCACCGCTCGCACGCTATCTCACGGTCAACATCTCCTCGCCCAACACCCCCGGCCTGCGTGCGCTGCAGGACGCCGGTGCGCTGTCTGCGCTGCTCGATGCGGTGCTGGAGGCGCGCGGCCAGGCCACCTGTCCGGTGTTTCTGAAGCTCGCGCCGGACCTGGAGCCAGCGGATATCGACGACATCACCCGGATCGCGATGGACAAGAGGCTCGATGCGCTGATCGTGTCGAACACCACGATCAGCCGTCCTGCGCTGCGTTCGCGCCACGCAGGGGAGGCCGGCGGACTGTCGGGCGCGCCGTTGCGCGATCTGGCGCAGCAGCGACTGCGCGACTTCCGAACGGCCAGCGGCGGCGCAATCCCGCTGATCGGCGTGGGTGGTATTGCCAGCGCCGAGGATGCCTATGCCCGCATCCGCGCAGGCGCGTCGCTGGTGCAGCTGTATTCGGCATTGGTGTACGAGGGGCCAGGGCTGGCCGCGCAGATCAACCGGGGCTTGAAGGCATTGCTCAAGCGCGACGGCTTTGCGACGCTGGCCGAGGCTGTCGGGGTCGATTGAGGGGCGACACCCATCCGGTCCCCTGCGCAGGCAGGGGCCCATCTCCAGAGCTCTCGAATCCATTCATTGACGGCGCGAAAGCGGCGAGAACAGGAGATGGACCCCTGCCTGCGCAGGGGACCAGCAATTGTTGCCGCCTGCCATCGCCTGTCCACCTGGCGGGATGCTAGCACATTGTTCGTACTGGGCCTTTGATCGACCAGCTCGATCAACGCTCGGCAAAACCTTCATTGGCTTTCCGTTATGCAAATCATTATCAATAAGCCTGTTGCCGCATGACAGGAGATTTGAGATGCCGCGCGATCTTGCCAAGACCCTGAGCTATCTGGCGGTACACCTCACCATCGGGTTTTCCGTGGCTTATGCGTTTACCGGATCGATCGAGATTGCCAGTGGGCTGGCGATCATCGAGCCGATGGTGAACGCGGTCGCCTTCTTCTTTCACGAGAAATTGTGGGCCGGGCGGTCTGCGCCCTTGGCTGACGCGCTGCCCGCCTGATGTGGCGCTTGCCGCAGCGCAACATGGCGGTATAACTGGGGTATGATCGCATTGTCCCGCCCGCTGCTCGCAGCTGCCTTCGCCCTGTCCTCCTTTTCGATGGCCTGCCACGCGCAGGCTCCGGTGCCGGCTCAGACCTCGGCCGCCGCCGCGCCGGGCAAGGGCGTGGTCTCGTCGGCTGATCCGCGCGCGACCGCTGCGGGCCAGGAAATCCTGCGCAAGGGTGGCTCTGCTGCCGATGCGGCGATGGCGATGATGCTCGCGCTGACCGTGGTCGAACCGCAGAGCTCAGGCATCGGTGGCGGCGGGCTGCTGCTCCATCACGATGCCTCGACCGGCGAGCTGTCTACCATCGACGGGCGCGAAATGGCGCCAGCGTCTGCCAGCGAGCAGCTGCTGCTGGGGGCAGATGGCAAGCCGCTGCCGTTTGTCGAAGCGTTCCAGGGCGGGCGCAGCGTCGGTGTGCCCGGCAATATCCGGCTGATGGCGATGACCCACGCCAAATGGGGCAAGCTGCCCTGGGCGGACCTGTTCGCGCCCGCGATCCGGCTGGCCGACGAGGGTTTTGTCGTCAATGACGCGCTCGCCAATGCGCTCGCGCGGCTCGCGCCGATCTGGGCGCGCTTTCCCGATGCCCGTGCGATCTACTGGAACGCGACGGGCCCCAAGAAGACCGGTGATCGCGTGACCAACCCGGCGCTGGCAGAACTTCTGCGCGCGGTCGCCAAGGGTGGCCCCGATGCCTTCTACACCGGCAAGCACGGCCAGGCCCTGGTCGATGCGGTGAGCAAGGCACAGGTCAACCCGGTGGAAATGACGCTGGCCGATCTGGCTGCCTACAAGGCCAAGCAGCGCCCTGCGGTGTGTTCGCGCTATCGCGGCTACAAGGTCTGCGGCATGGGCCCGCCGTCCTCTGGCGCGACCACGGTGCAGCAGATCCTGGGCATGCTCCAGCCGCACGATATCGGCGGCATGGGTCAGAGCGATCCGAAGACCTGGCACCTGATCGGCGAGGCGATGCAGCTCGCCTATGCCGACCGCGAGACCTATCTGGGCGATGCCGATTTCGTCTCGGTGCCGGTCAATGGCCTGCTCGACCCGGCCTATGTCGCGAGCCGCGCAGCACAGATCGATCCGGGCAAGGCGCTGAACCGCTATGAGGCGGGCACGCCGCCGGGGGCTCAGCCGCGCACCGCCGCTGTCTCGAGCGAGGTCGCCGGAACCACGCATTTCGTCGCGGTCGATGGCGCAGGCAATGTCGTCAGCATGACTTCGACGGTCGAAGGCCCGTTCGGCAGCCAGCTGATCGCCAACGGCTACTTCCTCAACAACGAGCTGACCGATTTCACCTTCGCGCCCGAAAAGAACGGCGCCAAGGTCGCCAACCGCGTGCAGCCCGGCAAGCGGCCGCTGTCGTCGATGTCGCCGCACATCGTCTATGACGCTGCCGATCGCCCGGTGCTGGCGGTGGGCTCTGCCGGTGGCAAGCGCATCATCATGCACGTCACCAAGGCGCTGATCGGCGTGATCGATTTCGGCCTGCCCGCAGGCGATGCGCTTGCCCTGCCCAATATCTATTTCGGCAATGGCTCGCTGATGGTCGAGGGCAAGACCGAGCTGGGCGGCATGGACGAGGCGCTCGCCGCATTCGGCCAGCCGGTGGTGGTGAGCGACCTGGGATCGAAGCTCAACGCGGCGCAGTTCGACGGCAAGAGCTGGACCGGCTATGCCGATCCGCGCAGCCCCGGTGTTGCGCTGGCCGAGTGAGTATCTGACCAGGGGCGGTTTGCTTTCGACCAAACAGGTCCCCCGTTCGACCAGCATGAGGGGGCAGGGCAGACAGGCCGCTCATCGCCGGTTAAGACGGATGGCGATGAAGATGCCCGTTATCCCCCATGTCCGCCCCCGCGTCGATCAGCAGGTTGCGCTGCTCTCGATCCTGGGGTTCTGGCTGTTCTACATGATCATCGTCACGCTGCGCGCGGCGGTGCTCGACTTTCCCGCGCAGGAAGAGCTGGTCATCCGCCGCGTCGCGGTGACGGTGTTCGGCGTGGTGGTCAATATCGTGATGTATTTCGCGCTGCGCTGGTTCGAGGACAAGCCGCTGACCCCGCGCATCGTGGCCGCCGTGGTCGGCTCGGTACCGGCAGCGCTGGCGATCTCGGTGTTCAACTATTACGCGTTCAACGTCTATGATCCGATGAGCGTGTTCCAGGACAATGAGCTCAACGAGAAGATCGTCACGCTGGATCCGGTGGCCAACGTGATCGAGTTCGCCATCTCCAGCTATTATTTCCTCAGCTCCTGGGCGATGCTCTATCTTGCGCTCAGCTATGCCGCAGAGGTCCGCACCGCCGAACGCCGCGCCGCGCGCTTTGCCCAGGCCGCACAGCAGGCGGAACTGCGGTCCCTGCGCTATCAGGTCAATCCGCACTTCCTGTTCAACACGCTCAACTCGCTCTCGACCCTGGTGCTGCGCAACCGGCCCGACGAGGCCGAATCGATGATCATGAACCTGTCGACCTTCTACCGCACCAGCCTGACCGGCGATCCGCTCGACGATGTGCCGCTGGCCGACGAGGTGCAACTGCAGCAGCTGTATCTGGCGATCGAGGCGGTGCGCTTTCCCGACCGGCTGCGGATCGAGATCGACATTCCCGATGAACTGATGAACTGCTGCGTGCCGGGGCTGATCCTGCAGCCTCTGGTCGAAAACGCGATCAAATACGGCGTCGCCCGCGCGACGCGGCCAGTCACCATCCGCGTAGCCGCGCGCGAGGCCGATGGCGTGCTGCGCCTGACGGTGAGCGATGATGGCGATGTCATCCCGACCGATTCGGACAAGGGCAGCGGCATCGGCCTTGCCAATGTGCGCGACCGGCTGGATGCGCGCTATCGCAGCGCGGCACGGATTGAATGGCATGCACCTTTTGAAGGAGGCTTTGTGGTCGAACTGACGTTGCCGGCGGTGCGCCATGACTGTTGAGGCTGATGGTGCGCCCTTGCGTACAATGATCGTCGACGACGAGCCGCTCGCGGTCGAGCGGTTGCAGCTGCTGTGCGCGCGGTTGCCGCGCATCGCGCTGGTCGGCACTGCGAGCGATGGCGAATCGGCGCTGCGGCTGGCCGAACAGTTGCGGCCCGAGCTGATCTTCCTCGACATCAACATGCCCCGACTGGACGGCATGGGTGTCGCGCGCGCGCTGGGCAAGACCGAGCAATCGCCCGCGATCATCTTCGTCACCGCCTATCAGGCGTTCGCGGTCGAGGCGTTCGATCTGGCGGCCATCGACTATCTGCTCAAGCCCGTCGCCACCGACCGGCTGGAGCGCGCCGTCGCGCGCGTGCTCGAACGGCGCAGCGCGGTGCTGGCCAATCCCGAACCGGCAGAGCCCGTTCCCGGCGGCTGGGTGCGCGAGTTCTGGGTGCCGCACCGCAGCGAATTGAAGCGGATCGATGCCGACCTGATCGAGCGCATCGATGCCGAGCGCGATTACATGCGGCTGCATGTCGGCACGCGCAGCTATCTGATGCACGAGACGATCAAGACGCTGGAAGAGCGGCTCGACCCGTCGCGCTTCGTCCGCCTGCACCGCTCGCACATCGTTCGCAACGACTACATCACCTCGCTGCGCCACAATGGCGGCGGCGTGTGGTTCGCGTGCCTGGCCGACGGTAGCGAACTGCGCGTCGGGCGCACCTATCTGGCACGGGTCAAGGAAATGGCGGGACGTTAGGCGCCAGCCATTTGCGCGGATCGACCCTCCCCGAGGCAAGCCCCGGGGAGGGGTTCAGATCACAGCATGTCTTCGAGCATCAGCGCGGCGGTGGCCTTGGCGCTGCCGACCACGCCGGGAATGCCCGCGCCCGGATGCGTGCCTGCGCCCACGAAATACATGTTGGGAATGGCATCATCGCGGTTGTGCGTGCGGAAGAACGCGCTCTGCGTCAGCAACGGCTCGAGGCTGAACGCGCTGCCCAGATGGGCGTTGAGATCGCTGCTGAAATCCTGCGGCGTATAATGGAAGCTGGTGACGATCCGCTCGTGGATGTCCGGGATCAGCCGGTGGCCGATCTCGTCGAGAATGCGCTTTTCGTAGATCGGGCCCATTTCCTTCCAGTCGATCGGCAGCTTGCCCTGATGCGGCACGGGAGACAGGACATAGAAGGTGCTGTGGCCCGGAGGCGCCATGCTGGGGTCGGTGACGGTCGGGTGGTGCAGGTAGAGCGAGAAGTCCTTCGACAGCACGCCATGGTCGTAGATGTCGTCGAGCAGGCCCTTGTAGCGCGGGCCGAACAGGATCATGTGGTGCGGAATGCCCGGCCAGTCGCCCTTGATGCCGAAATGCGCGACGAACAGCGAGGGCGAGAACTTCTTCTTCTTGAGGCTCGCCGCCGCGCGCTTGCCGCGGCCCGATTTGCCCAGCAGGTCGCGATAGCTGTGCATGATGTCGGCGTTGCTGGCCACCGCATCGAAATTCTCGCGCCAGCCGCTCTTTGTCACCACGCCGGTGACCTTGTCGCCCATCGTCTCGATCTCGGTGACCGGATCATTGAGGCGCAGCGTGCCGCCGATCCGCTCGAAATGCGTGACCATGCCGGCGATCAGCTTGTTGGTGCCTCCTCGCGCGAACCAGACGCCGCCGTCCTTTTCCAGCTTGTGGATCAGCGCGTAGATCGAGCTGGTCTTCATCGGGTTGCCGCCGACGAGCAAGGTGTGGAAGCTCAGGGCCTCGCGCAGCTTCTCGTTCTTCACGAACGACGAAACGATCGAATAGACCGAGCGCCAGGCCTGATATTTCATCAGCGCGGGCGCGGCCTTGATCATGCTGGCAAAGTCGAGAAACGCCTTGTGGCCGAGCTTGAGATAGCCCTCGTCGTGTACGCCGGCGCTGTATTCGAGGAACTTGTCATAGCCCGCGACATCGGCGGGGTTGAGCTTCTCGATCTCGGCGCGCAGGCCCGCCTCGTCGTTCGAATAATCGAAATTGGTGCCGTCGGGCCAGTTGAGCCGATAGAACGGCATCACCGGCATCAGCTCGACATCCTCGCTGATATGGTGGCCGCTCAGCGCCCACAATTCCTCGAGGCATGGCGGATCGGTGATCACGGTCGGACCGGCGTCAAAGGTGAAACCGTCCTTTTCCCAGAAATAGGCGCGGCCGCCCGGCTTGTCGCGGCCTTCGATAATGGTGGTGGCAATTCCGGCAGATTGCAGGCGGATGGCGAGCGCCAGCCCGCCGAATCCCGACCCGATGACAGCAGCTTTCTTCACGTGATAATTGGCCCCTGGTTGCGACCCGAATGCGCGGGCAGATTGTGCAGCACTATAGCGTTACGTTTGCAATGTGCCAGCAGATGCGGAGCTTTGCTGCAATCAGGCCGCCGGGTAACCTTACTGCGCCATCGCCGCCATGGCTGCCCCTACGGATGCCGCGATTTCCTCCGGACGCGGATTGCGCCGCAAAGTGAGCCCGCCATTGGCATGGATATTCTGCCCGGTCACGAAGGTGCGATCGTCGCACAGCCACAGCACGGTGTGCGCGATATCGTCCGCCGTGCCGATGCGGCCCAGCGGATATTCCTTCGCGAAGGCTGCCTCCAGCCCTGGGGTCGCCACCGCGCTCGCCGCCATCGGCGTCGCGGTCAGCCCCGGCGAGACGATATTGGCGCGGATGCCCTGCGGCCCATATTGGTTGGCAAAGCAGCGGATCAGCGCCTCGGACCCCGCCTTGGTGCCGATATAGGCGGCGTGATCGTGGATCAGGCACTGCGTGGTGGCCGACGAGATCTGGATCACTGATCCGCCGTTGGTCATCGTGCGCAGGCAGGCATTGAGCAGGTGGTGGACGCCGGTGAACTGCAGCGCGACCATCTGGGCGAGATCTTCATCGGTCACATCGGCCCAGGGCTTCATCAGGCCCCAGCCGGTGGCGTTGATCGCGATATCGACGCTGCCGTGGCGCGCGGCGACACCATCGAACAGCGCATCGACATCCGCGCGCGAGGTGAGGTCGCAGGTGACTGCTTCGCCGCCGATCTCGGCGGCCAGCGCTTCGAGCGGTTCGCGCTTGCGGCCCGCGACGATCACCTTCGCGCCCGCGCCCGCGAGTAACCTTGCGATCACTTGCCCCATGTTCTGGTCACCCGCCGCGCCGATGACGATCGCGGTCTTGCCCGAAAGGTCGGTCATGCTGCGGCCTCGCTGACAAAGCGCGCGGTGGCAACGCCATCGGGGCCGTAGACCGGCTCCTTCAGGTCGAACCGGTATTTGCGCGTATCGGCATGGAGGATCGTGAACTGCGAGAGGTGCCCCAGCATCCCTTGATAGGCGGGCCCTTCGAGATGGACCTGCAACTCGTCGGCGCTGTCCCATTCCTCGAACACATGCACCCGGCCTGGATCGTGCGGATCGGCGCTCCAGGCGTAGTGACGGCAGCCGGCTTCTGCGAGCGCCATGGCGATCAGCTCTTTCGCGCCAGCCAGCGCAGCGTCGCGATTTTCGGGTGGAAAATCCACCTCTCCGGCGATGACTATGCTCATTTGGGTTGGGTCTCCTTCAGGACGCTGAAATGCCGCTCGGCAAAGCGCCAGCCATCGGCGGTGCGGGCGTAGACATCGAGATACTGGCCGATCGGGCGGCTGACCGACCCATCGGCGAGTTCGAGATATTCGTGGGTGTAGACCCGGCCCGTGGCGCGGTCGCCATCGATGGCGAGGCTCCCCATCTGCGCGAAGAACGCCACGAACGGGAAGCCGGACATGGCCTGCGTCCACAGGCCGACGATCGCCTCGCGCCCGCGCACCTCGGTGCCCATCAGGTTCCATAGCGCGTCCTCGGTCCAGGTCGCGCCCCAGTCCTGAGGGTCGCGGCGAAACACCGCATCGGTATAGCTGTCGATCAGCGCGCGGATCGCGATCTGGTCTTCTGCGGGGCCACTAAATGCCATGTCGTGAAATTCTCCCGTGTTCCCGAGCCCTTCGACTGGCTGGCAAGCCAGCCGCTCTGGGTTAACTTTCCGGCTTTGCCGGAAAGTCGAGGGACCTTGCGCCACCCCCTGCGCGTACGTCCCTCGACTTCGCTCGGGACAGACGGGAGGGGGCGTAAAGTCTGTCTGAGTTATGGCAATTGCCCCGCCAGATACTTGTCCATCGTCTGGTGGAACTGGCGGATGCGGCCCTCCTGGTAGCGGCCGAGTTCCACCCGGTTGTTGGCCGACGCGATCAGGCCTTCCTGCACATAGGGCAGGTTCTCCATGTCCTGATCGAACACCTCGCCCAGCGCCCCCCATTCGGTGACCGTGGCCCAAGGCTCTTCCGGCGTGAGAAAACGCATTTCAGCCGCTTCGGGCATCGCGCCGTCCTTGGGCTTGCGGCCCAGCAGCCGCACTTCCATCAGCGTCGCATTCTGGTCGGGCCAGGGGCGCCAGCGATAGACGATGTTCGGCACGAACCCGCCCCAGGGCGAGAGATTGGGGAAGATGTTGTAGGTAAACGCATCGAGCATCTCGCTGTCCGAAATGTCCGAGCTGTCATAGCCGAGCGCATCAAGGTAATTGGCGCGGTTGGTCTCGGCCATCGCGGTGCGTGCGGTCTCGCCATCGGCAAGCTTGCGACCCTCGAGCGAGGCCGAGCGGCCCGAGGTGCGGCTGAACGCGGCGATGATATCGTCCTCGCTGAGGTTGTCCGCTGCCAGATGCGGGCTGGGCAGACCGAACGGGGTGAGCGCCAGATTGGCATGGTCACCCCACATCGAATAGCGCGTGTTGGCATCGCCAGTATAGGGCAGGATCTGCGGGTGGGTGACGATCGAGTGCCAGGCCTCCATGAACGCCTCGGACACTGCTTTCCAGTTGGCGTTGATCACCTTGCCGACCCACAGAGCGGTATAGCATTCGTCGAGCCGCCAGCGGCCGAAACGGTCGTAAACTTCCGCGCCCATATAGTCGCGCAAGCTCACCTGCGTGGCGCTTTCGGTGACAAAGATGAAGCCCTGCCAGCGCTCGACGCGCAACTCGGGCAGGCTCATGTCGCGCTCTTTCAGATGCTGAAAGTCCCATTCGCACGGGATGTGCTTGATCGCGCCATCGGTCTTCCAGGCAAAGCCGTGGAACGGGCAGGTGAGATCATCGGCAGAGCCGCTTTCAGTGCGCAATTTGCGGCCGCGGTGCAGGCAGACGTTGTGGAAGGCTTTTACCGATCCGTCATCCTGCCGCATGATCAGATAGGAGCGGCCGACATTGTTGTAGACGACATAATCGCCCGGCTGCAGCAGCTCGTCCTCGCGCGCCGCCATCTGCCAGACATGGGGCCACATGTGCTTCTTTTCGGCCTCGAAGAACGCAGCGCTGGTATAGCGCTCGGCGGTGACCGGTTCGGTGCCGAGATCGCGCCAGCTGTCGCCGCGTACCTCGGGCGGCACCTCGCGGCTGTCGAGGTCGAGAATCTCGTCGACCGTGATCGCCGGGCAGCGGTCGGCAGGATAGGTCCGGCTCGCATCTTCCATGGAATACTCTCCTCGTTCGTCTTTTTTCTATCGCTCCCCCGCGAAGGCGGGGGCCCATCTCCTGACCTGGCACCAGGTGCAACCGGCAGGTGATGGACCCCTGCCTGCGCAGGGGACCGGCTTGAACTAAATCGGCATGCCGATCGCCTCCGCGATGTGCTGGTGGACCGCCTGCGGCGCGCTTTCGTTGGCGCCGAGCACGACGTGGAAATCTTCAGGCGCGGTCATCAGGTTCGCGTAGCCGTGGCTGGCGACGCGATAGTCCTCGGACTGCACCACCTCGGCGGTGGCATCGTACGCCATCTCGCACACGCCGCGATATTCCTCGTCGATCACCCCGAACGGCGCATAGACGCCGAACTGGCAGCGGGTCTTGCCGACGCCATCGGGGAACAGCCGGAACACCTGCGTGAAATACACCCCCGGCGTCACCGCGCCGAAGAACACGACCGTGTTGGGGAACAGGTAATGCACCCCGCCATATTCGGTGTCGGGCCAGTCCGCCTCGTCCCTGCCGACCAGATCGCCAATGGTCTTGTCGGGGAAGCTGATGCGGTGGTGGCGACCGAAGCGTTCGAGCACGGAAATGTCGTTGTAATGCGTCTGGCCGATGGTCGAGGCGTGCAATGCTGCGAAATGATAGCCCTCGCCATAGGTATCGAGCGCGAACTTCCAGTTCGATTGCGCATGCAAGATGCCCTTCTTCACCGGCACGGCGCGGTGCAGCTCGATGAGCGCCAGCTGATCGGCAAACTCGCCGAGATGCGCGGCCGCATCGATCGGTTCGCCCTCGGAAGCGCGCACGAAGATCAGCCCGAGATATTCGCTGCACGGCAGTTCGAGCAGGTTTCGCGCGCCGATCTCGCAATCGGCAAAGCCCGCCTTGCCCGGCTGACCGATCAGCTTGCCCAGATTGTCGAAGGTCCAGGCGTGAAACGGGCAGGACAAGCGCGCCGCCTTGCCGGTAAACGGTTCGGCCTCTTCGACCAGCTTGGCACCGCGATGCGTACACAGGTTGCGGAATGCGCGAACCACCCCGTCCTTGCCGCGGATCACCAGGATCGAGGGGCCGGCGGCATCGAACACCAGATAATCGCCGGGCTCCGGAATGTCGCCGGTGAGGCCCGCGACCAGAGGCTGGCCCAGGAACAGGCGCTCGCGCTCCGCCTGGAAGCGCGCCTCATCGATATAGACTGATTTGTGCAGGGGCAGCGGGCCCTCGGCCATGTCGGTGGTGCTGGCGGCGACATTGGCGACGATCTTGCGGCGGATCTCGTACGCACGCAGCTTGCGCGACGCCGCCCAGTCCGGGGTCAGGCTATCGGATGGATCGCGCTCGGCCATGCGGGCCCTCCCAAATTGGTCAATGGCAATTTCGCGCACCATGCCAGAAAGCAGGGAGCCAATGACACTATTGGTTTAATCAGTGCAGGAGGACGCCGCCATGACCGCTTCGAGCATTTCCGCGATCGGCAGGCCGATGCAGATCGCGTTCGTGCCGGACGATTTCGATGCGGCGCTGGCCCATTGGACGCAGAGCATGGGCGTGGGGCCGTTCTTTGTCATGCAGAACATCGTGCTCGAGAACGGGCGCTTCATGGGCGCACCATCCGACTGCAAGTTCACCATCGCGCTGGCGCAATGGGGCGATGTGCAGATCGAGCTGATCCGGCAGGACAATAACGCGCCCTCGATCTATCGCGGCGATTATCGGCCCGCAGATGGCGCGATGCACCATGTCTGCCTGCTGACCGACGATATCGCGGGTGCCCGCGCGGCGGTCGAGGCGGGCGGCGGGCTGGTGCTGGTCGAGGGCAAGGTGGGGGCCGATGGCGCGGTGATCTATGCCGATTGCGGCCCCGCCGAAACGCGTCCCAATGCGGGGGCAATCGTCGAGGTGCTGCAACCGGCGAGCGGCAGCGAGGGGTTTTTCGCGATGATTGCCGATGCGGCGAAGGGTTGGGATGGGTCAGAGCCGGTGCGGGTGGTGGGGTGAAAAATCCTCCCCGAGCTTGTCTCGGGGAGGGGGACCGCCGACCGTAGGTCGGGGGTGGAGGGGAAGCGGGATAGCACATCGATGAGGCGAAGCGCGCACCCGCTACCCCTCCACCACCCGCTACGCGGTCGGTCTCCCTCCCCCAGCGAGCTGGAGGAGGATTTTTCCTCAATCACTCGCGCCCAAGTATCCCAGTTGCCCGGCCTTGAAGATCGTCTGGCTGCGGTTGACCGCGTCCAGCTTCTCGCCTGCGCGGTGGATGTGGTAGCGGATGGTGGCGTGGCTGCGGTCGAGGATCATGCTGATTTCCTTGTCGGTCTTGCCGATCGCCGCCCAGCGCAGGCATTCGACCTCGCGCTTCGACAGCATGCAGTCCGCCGGAATTCGCCGCTTGGTGCGCATGACGGTGACATAGCCAGCGATGAACCGCCGCGTCATCGCGGCCATCAGGTCTGCGTGCTTCTCGAAGGCTTCGGACAGGTCGGTGAGGCTCTTGTCGAGCGGGGTGAAGCTCACCGCCGAGATCTGGCCGAAGGGCAGGTGCACCGGCACCACGATCGCGGCATGGACCAGCGAGCGCTTGCGGAAATCGGTGAGGTCCATCTCCTCGAGATATTCGTTGCGCCAGCGCCCGAACATGCCGTGTTCGTTGCACCAGAAGGGCTCGCTCTCGTAGCGGCAGGCGCGCGGCAGCGGCGAGTTGAGCGCCAGACGGGTGTCCTCCCACCAGCGCTCGCCATCGGCCATCCAGCCGAAGATCTCACCGTTGATGATCGCACCATCGGCATCGACCATCGGCTCCTTGGACGAGATGTCGTCGCAGGCGGCAACGCGAAAACCACGCGTCTGCGACATCTCGTGCAGCGCCACCGCCGCATCGTGGATGTCCTCGATCCGGCGGATGGTCACGCGCTGCGCTAGCGTGTTGACCGGGTTGTTGCGCCCCTCGGCGTTCTCGGTGAAATGACGTGGTGCCTCGATCATGGTTTTCCCTCTGATTCGATCCTGCTCTCCGTTGCGCAAGCGTATGCCGGACCGGGCCATAACGCTACGGAATGTTGAGACCGTCGCGCTGTTGATTCACTCCGTCGTGCGCGCCGCCTTGTCCTTGTCGTTCGCCCCGCGAATCATCGCCGCCATGTCCGCCCATTGCTGGTCATCCATGCGCGACAGGCTCTGGTAGAAATTGCCCGAATTGGCCTGATAGCCCGCGCCGTCGATGGCGATGGTCTGGCCGTTGATATAGTCCGCGCCGCGCCCCATCAGCAGCACCGCAAGGTTGGCGAGTTCGTGCATTTCGCCCACCCGGCCCATCGGATTGCTGCGGTCGGCATTCTGCCCCTGCAGCCCCTGCGCGTTGCCGGGCGACAGCCGCTCGGTCATGCCCTTGGTGGGGAAGGTGCCCGGCGCGATCGCGTTGAAGCGCAGCCCATAGCGGCCCCATTCGGTGGCAAGGCTTTGCGTCATGACGTTGATCCCCGCCTTCGACATCGCCGACGGTACGGTGAACGGCCCGCCATTCCACACCCAGGTGGTGAGGATCGCCAGGAAGTTGCCGCGAATCTGCTCGGCAATCATCCGCTTGCCGATATTGTGGGTGATGTAGAAGGTACCGCGAAACACGATGTCCGAAATGGCGTTGAAGCCATTGACGCTGAGGTCCTCGGTGCGGCTGACGAAATTGCCCGCCGCATTGTTGACGAGGCCCGTCAGCGGCCCGTGCTGGCTCCAGATCGCATCCACCATCGCATCGATCGCTTGCGGGTTGCGGATATCGCACGCGTGCGCGCCCACCGTCCCGCCTTGCCGGGTCATCAGTTCGTCTGCGGTCGCCTCGAGCACCGCGCCGCGCCGCCCGCAGATATGCACCTCGGCCCCCAAATACGCGAACGCTTCGGCCATCACCTTGCCCAGCCCGGTACCGCCCCCGGTTACCAGGATTCGCTCGCCCGCCATCAGGCCGGGGCGGTACATGATCTGGGTGATATCCATCGGGCTCTCTCCTAGGTTGTTATTGTCCTTCACCCACATCCGCTCAGCCTGAGCTTGTCGAAGGCCTCGCTATGAGGTCGGCGGGAGCGCGGGGCCTTTGACAGGCTCAGGCTGAGCGGGGGGTGTCTGGCGAATGTGCCACGCCAGGTTTCAGGATCAAAGCCCCAGCACGGTCTTGGCGATGATGTTCTTCTGCACCTCGTCCGACCCGCCGAAGATAGTCCAGGCGCGCGAATTGAGGTAGCGGCCGGCCGCCATCTGCGCTTCGACGCTCTCGACCGGCTCGGGGGCCTCGTTGCCGTAAAGCGGGCGCTCGGCCGGCAGCTGCAGGCCGGACAGCCCGTGAATTTCCATCGCCAGCGTGTCGAGTTCCTGGCGCAGATTGGCGGAGAACAGCTTGACCAGCGAGGTCTGCGGTCCCGGTGGGCGGCCCTTGGCGATTTCGGCCAGGATGCGCAGTTCGCTGATCTCGAAGGCGCGCGCGCGTAGGCGCAGCGAGGCGAGCTTGCGCGCGATCACGGGATCGTGCGCCATCGCGCCATTGGTGCCGCTGGGCACGCCGCTCGCGGTGATCATCAGCCGGTCGATATCGACCAGCAATTTGGGCGCGAAGCACGATCCGCCGCGTTCGTTTTCCAGCAGGAACTTGGCGATGGTCCAGCCCTGGCCTTCCTCGCCGATGCGGTTGCTGGCATGGCTTCGGGCATCGTCGAGGAACACCTGGTTGACCTCGTGATCGCCCGCCATGGTGATGATCGGGGTGACGGTGACACCCGGCTGATCCATCGGCACCAGCAGGAAGGTGATGCCGCGCTGAGCCGAAACCTCCGGATCGGTGCGTACCAGGCAGAACATCCAGTTGGCATAATGCGCGTGCGTGGTCCAGATTTTCGAGCCGTTGATGCGGTAGCTATCGCCTTCCAGCGCCGCGCGGGTCTTGAGGCTGGCAAGGTCAGAGCCCGAGCCCGGCTCGGAATAGCCCTGGCACCAGTAATCCTGGGCGCTCAGGATGCGCGGCAGAAACCGCGCCTTCTGCTCAGGCGTGCCGAAGCGGCAGATCACCGGGCCGACCAGCTTCAGCCCCAGCACCGCCAGCCCCGGCGCGCCTGCGATCGCGCATTCCTTCTCGAAGATATAGCGTTGCACCGGGGTCCAGCCGGTGCCGCCATCCTCGACCGGCCAGTGCACCGCCAGCCAGCCTTTCTCATGCAGGATGCGCTGCCATTCCAGCCCGATATCGGGCTCGACGAACACGCCCGGCGTGCGCCGCGCGCCCTCGATCAGCCGATCATTGAGGTGCGATTTCAGGAAGCTGCGGACCTCGGTCTGGAAGGCCAGTTCGTCGGGGGTGAAATCCATGTCCATGCGTCAAATCCCGCCATGTCCGGTCGCCCAGAGGATGCTGCGGCGCAACAGTTCGTAGTAGATGGGGTAGTTCCACGCGCATTTTTCAGGATGCGGGTAGAAATCTGCCATGCCCGGCAGGTCATAATGCCCGCGGCAATGGCCCAGCGTGTTGTACAGAATGCCGCCGTCACCGATCGCGCGGGTGTAGATCACCGGCACCACCGTCTCGGGCCAGTCGGCATCGACAAAGCCGGTCGCCTCGCCCGCAAAGCGCGTCTGCGCCAGTGTGCGGATGTCGCTCACCTGTTTCATCAGGTACAGCTCGTCGATCACATCGAAATCTTTGAGCCCGCGCGTCACGTCATGGTCGGCGTCGACGATTTGAACCGTGAACGGCGCGCCGATCGGCGGGTGCGCCTTGAACTGGGTGCCCAGCATCTGCATCACATCGGGCCGCTCCTCGGGGCTGTCGACGCCAGCCTCGGTAAAACGCAGGATCGAGTTGGTGCCGTGCAGCGCCAGCCAGCGCCCGCCCTTTTCCAGAAATGCCTCGATCGCCCGAACCTCAGCCGCACACGGCATCAGGTCACAGGTATAGGTGACGAGGAACCGGCATGCGGGCAGGCGGTCGGCCACGCCGCCATAGTCATGCGCCACCGTTGTGCGGATGTTGTCATGCTCGGCGAGCAGTTTGAGCACCTCGAGCCGGGCAAAGTCGATATCGTGATATTTGCCCGCCGCGACGAAATGCGCATCGATCCGTTCAGCCATGCCGTGTTCTGCCCCTCAGCTGCGGAAATGGCCACCGCCATCGACGGTAAAATCGACCCCGGTGGTGAAGCTGGCCTGATCGGACAGCAGGAAGACGATGGCGTTGACCACTTCGTCCGCTTCGCCGACGCGGCCCATCGGGTGGTTGGCGGCGAACATCGCCTCGACCTCCTGCGCGGTGCCGGGCAACGCCTCGAGATAGCGTTCGAACATCGGCGTGCGGATCGCGCCGGGGTGCACGGTGTTGGCGCGGATGAGAAGGCCCTTTTCGGCACAATCGAGCGCGATGGTCTTGGTGAGCGCAGTGACCGCCGCCTTGGAGGCGCAATAGGCGGCAAAGCCCGATCCGACGCGCAAAGCCAGCATCGAGCCGATGTTGACGATCGCACCGGGTTCACCCGAGTCCGCGATCGCGGGAATCGCCGCGCGGCAGCCGTTGAAGGTACCGCCCAGGTTGATGTCGATGGTGCGGCTCCAGCTGTCGAGATCGACATCGGGCACCGCGCCGGGCTCCGAAATGCCTGCCACGTTGACGAGGTGGGTGAGCTTGCCGAAGGTCGCCTGCGCGGCCTCGACCGCAGCCTGCCACTGCGCCAGATCACGCACATCGAGCGACACTGCCATCGCGCGCTCGCCGAGTTCCGACGCCAGCGCCTTGGCCTTGTCGAACTGGATATCACCCAGCACCACGCTGCCGCCCTCGGCGACGATGCGCCGCCCGGTCGCCCCGCCGATGCCTTCCGCCCCGCCAGAAATCAGTGCGACCTTGCCTTGCATCAATCCCATGGTTCAGCGCTCCAATATTGCGACGGCGGACAGGCCGGGTGCGCCATAGACATGGCTATAGGCGGTCTTCGGATTGCCCGGGACTTGCCGCTCGCCGCCGCGTCCGCGCAGCTGCACGGTGTTTTCATAGACCTGCCGCAGACCCGATGCGCCGATCGGCTCGCCGCACGCCAGGCAGCCGCCATCGGTGTTGACTGGAAGCTTTCCGTTCAGCTCGGTGCGGCCTTCGGCGAGCCATTGCTCCTGCTCGCCATCCGCGCAGAAGCCGTTCTCGGCCATGTGCATGATTTCCGCACCCGATTCGGTGTCCTGCAACTGCGCAACATCGATGTCCTCGGGGCCGATGCCCGCCGCCTCGTATGCCGCTTGGCTCGCGAGTTCGGTCGGCTTGCCGCCGCGCTCGACGCTGATCGCGGGCGCGAACACCTCGAACGATCCGGGCGGGCGGGTGCGCACCGCGATGCTGGCGATTGTCACCCCGTCCGCGCCGAGTTCACGCGCCTTCTTCTCCGACGCGATGATCAGCGCGACCGCGCCTTCGGCGGGTGAGCAGAACATGTATTTGGTCAGCGGATCGTTGACCATCGGTGCGTTGAGGATGGTATCGAGATCGACCGGCGAGCGCCGCCAGGCGTGCTCGCACAAGGTGCCGTTGCGGAACGCCTTTTCGGCGACCATGCCCAAGGTCCGGCGGCTGATGCCGTGCAATTGCATGTACCGCTGGATCTTCATCGCGAAGAACTGCGTGGTCAGCATCATGCCGGTTTCGCCATACCATTCGGGCAGGCCCCAGTCGCCCGGCTTGGCGTTGAATGCGCCGCGCGGGTGCTTGTCGAAGCCGACCGCGAGCGCGATGTCGCACTGGCCCGACGCGACCGCGTTGCGCGCCGATGCCAGCGCGCTGCCGCCGGTGGCGCAGCCGTTCGAGACGTTGATGAACGGCAGGCCGGTGAGCCCCAGTTCGTTGACCATGATATCGGCATTGCCCGCGCCTTCGGACCCGCCATAGGCGCATTCGATATCGGTCCATTCGAGCCCTGCGTCGGAGAGCGCCTGGCGCACCGCGAACACCCCCTGATCGCGGCCTGTGCGGCTATCGGTCCGCCCGAACGGGTGGATGCCTGCGCCTATGATCTGGACGGTGGTCATGGGTTTAGGCCTTTCAAAGCCAAACTTCCCCGAGCTCCCGAGCGAAGTCGAGGGACGCGCGCGCTTAGGCTCGAAAATACGTCCCTCGACTTCGCTCGGGACAAACGGGAAGGGGGTGATTTGATCATGATGGAACAGGCCTGAACGCAAACGTGCTCCGGCCCGGCGCAAACTCGATCAGCACCAGCTCCATCGCCATCCCTAGCTTCAGATCGGCCAGGACCGCCCCCTCGATCCGCGTCTCGACGATCACCTGGCCTGGCAACTCGACATAGCCGATGAGGAACGGCGTGAACGCTTCAGGTCCGGCATAAGGCGGCGACTTGGGGCGGAAATCCTGGCTGGTCCATGACCACAAGGTGCCCGTCCGCGACAGAGGTACAGCCTCGAAATGCTGCGCAGCATCGCCCTGCGGCATCGGGAAGACGATCTCGCTGGTGATCCGGTGCTGGCCGCCGATCAGGCGCGGCTCGGCTTCGTCAGTCCACAGCCCTTCGGCGACCGGAATGGCGATGCTCATGCCGCCACCTTCGCCAGATTGGCCGCATAGGCATCCAGCCCTGACGCCGGATCGCCCAGCCATTGCGAGAGCAGCAGGACGCGCTTGTGCGCATGGCCGATCTCGAGCTCATCGGTGGTGCCCATGCCGCCGTGCAGCTGAACCGCCTCGCGTCCGATGCCGAGCGCGCATTCCGCGACGATCGCCTTCATGCCCGCGATGTCGTGCGGCGCGCCCGAGGTGACCGCCGCGATCAGCGCGCTCCTGGCCTGATCGACAAGCGCATAGGCTTCGACCATCCGGTGCTGGATCGCCTGGAAGCGCCCGATCGGTTGGCCGAACTGCTCGCGCTGGCGCACATAGGCGAGCGTATCGTCGAACAGCCGCTGCGCGAGCCCCGTCATCTCGGCCGCGGCGATCAGTCGTGTGGTCGCAATCGCCTGCTCGACCGCGTCCCAGTCGAGTTTCAGCCGCGCCTCGGCGGGCACCGCACACTGACGCAAGGCAATTTCGGCGGCCTCGTTGCCATCGATCACGCGATAGCCCTTGCGCATTACGCCCGGTGCATCGGCGGCAATCACAAACACCGCAGGGCCGCTGTCGCTGAGCGCACTCACCAGCAGCCAGTCCGCGGCCATCCCGCCCAGCACGAAGGTCTTGTCGCCGCTCAGTATAATGCCATTCGAGCTTGGCTTGGCCGTCGTGCCGTGCGGCATCGTGACGTGCCGCCCCTCGGGCTCGAACAATGCCAGTGCGGCGATTGCCTCGCCCGCTGCCAAAGCCTCGATCACCGGATGATCTGCGGCGAGTCCCGCCCCCGCCAGCAGTATCGGCAGCACCGCGTTTTCCAGCCAGTTGTCCGACGATATGCGCTGGCCAAAGCTCTCGCCCACCGCGACCAGATCGAGCAGGCTGCTGCCAAGCCCGCCCTTGTCCTCAGCGAGCGCCATCGCGGTCAGCCCGAGCTCGGCCATCGCCTGCCAACGCGCACGATCGATCCCGCCGGGTTGCGCGCGCTGGCCCTTGCGTGCGGCAATGTCGCGGCCCTCCAGAAACCGCTCGACCGAGGCGCGGAACAGCAGCTGGCTCTCATCATAATCGAAGTTCATGGCGTCTGCTCGAAACGCACCGGCACGCAGGACGGACCCCGCAGCATCATGTTGGGGTGATAGGCGATCGCGGTTTCGTCGGTCAGCGTGATACCGGTAATGCGCGGCAGCAGCTCCTCGAACGCCACGGTCATCTCCTTGCGGCTGAGCATGTTGCCGACGCACATGTGAATGCCCCTCCCGAATGCCAGATGGGTGCGCGCATTGGCGCGGTCAGCCAGGAAACGGTCAGGCTCCTCATAGCGTTCCGGATCGCGGTTGGCGGCGGCATAGCGCATCATCACCATGGAGCCCGCGGGCAGGGTGACTCCGCCGAGTTCTGCGTCCTGCTTCATCACGCGCCAGATGCCCGACGAGGCGCTGGCCAGCCGCAGCATTTCCTCGACCATATTGGGGATGATCTTGGGGTCGGCCTTGGCCTTGGCAAGCTCGGACGGGTTGCGTGCCAGCAGGATGATGCCCTCGGCGAGCGTCGCGGTGGTGGTTTCATTGCCCGCAACGAGCAATTGCTGCACGATCGAGAGCAGTTCGCCGTCGTCCAATGGCCGCTCGCCGTCGATCTGGGCGTGGACCAGGTCGGACAGCAGATCGTCAGTGGGGTTGGCACGCCGCAGGTCCATCTGCGCCTTGATCGCGTGCTGGAACTCGACCACCTCGCGCGCGCATTGCAGCTCGCGCTCTAGTGGCACCATGCCGCCCAGCCGGTCGACGAACGCATCGGTCCAGCGCTTGATCGTGCCGGGCTCCTCGTGCGTGAGCCCCAGCTGCTCGGAGATCATCCGGATCGGCAGCGGCATCGCAAAATCGCGGACGAAATCGATGTCGTCTTTGACAAGCATCTGATCGATGAGGTCACGCGCAATCTCGCGGATATGCGCTTCGAGCTTGTTCACGCGCGGCGCGGAGAACGCCAGGTTCACCAGCTTGCGAAAGCGGGTGTGCACCGGCGGATCGGCGGTCAGCAGCGTATCGACCTGCGGCCAGCCGTCCTCCAGGATCGCCTTGACCTCGGGGTCTTCGGACCGCGCGCCCGAAAGCACCGCCTGGAAGTTGTTCGAGAATTCATCCGTGCGCGCGGTCGCCTCGCTGACGAGCTTGTGGCTGAGCACCAGATACAGGCCGCTCGCCGCATCGTGATACACGGGCTGGCTGGGGATGTGCTGCTGGTAGAAGGCAAACGGGTCGGACAGCACGTCCGGATGGAAAAAGCTTGTCTGCTCTGCCGCCACCGTCACCGCCCGCTCCTGCCATCGTCTTGTGTCATTCCATTGTCATAGCCTTGCGACGTGGCGAGCGGCGATAGTCGAAAATGCTAGGGCGGGATGAACCGAGCGGATAACGAAAATTGCGTAATTTGTGTTACTGGGCTAATATCAGGCGGAAATATCGAGAAGGACCAAGACCGTGAACGTATCGATTGGCGAACGCTGGGAAGACTATGTCGCCGCGCTGCTCAAGACCGGGCGCTATGGCTCGGCGAGCGAGATCATTCGCGAAGGGCTGCGGCTGGTAGAGGAGCGTGAGGCGAAGCTGGCGGCGCTGCGTGAGACGATTGAGGCTTCTCTTGCACGCGGCGGCGAAAACAATGATGATGATGTTGATCAGCGTCTCGAAAAAGCAGCTGAGGAACTCATGTCGCAGGGATATTAGGTGAGGAAGCTCGTTTATCTCGACTCGGCAACTGATGATCTCATCGAAATTCTGAGATATGTTACGACTGAAAGTGCCAATCTTTCGGTGGGAACAGCGTTTGTCTCGAAACTGCGCGCCAGATGCGCGCACCTTGCTTCGCTTCCCGGAACACTCGGCTCTGATCGTGGGGAGTGCGTCCCCAGGCTCAGAAGCGTATCCTCATATGGCTACATCATCTTCTTCAGATACGCGGAAGAACGGTTGGAAGTCGTCAATATCCTCCACGCCAGCCGCGATGTGCAGGCGCATTTCGACAACGATTGACCGCCCGCTCAGCTGTGCGTCATCACCCCTCCATCGGCGATAATGCCCTGGCCGGTGATGAAGCGCGCATCGTCGCTCGCCAGAAACGCGATGACATCAGCAATGTCTTCGGGCTGGCCCAGCCGCTTGAGCGCGGACTTGTCGCGATAATAATCCGCCGCCTCGCCATTCTCGAGCATGCCGCGTGTCATGCCGGTGACGATGCAACCGGGCTGCACGCAGTTGACCGTCACGCCATAGGGGCCCAGTTCCATCGCCAGCGAGCGGGTGAAGCCCAGGATCGCGTGCTTGGATGCGGCATAGGCGCCCAGCCCCGCATCGCCGTAGCGCGACAGGATCGACCCGGTGTTGATCACGCGTCCCGCCTTGGACGCCTTGAGCAGCGCCAGGCACGCCTTGGACAGCCGCGCAGGCGCGAGCAGGTTGACGTCGAGCCCGAACTGCCACTGCTCGTCGGTCAGGTCCTCGAGCGTGCCCACCGGACACACGCCAGCGTTGTTGATCAGGATATCGAGCCCGCCCAGCTGGCCTTGAGCAGCGGCGGCCAGCGTGACGATCGCCTGCGGGTCGGCGAGGTTCGCGACATGGTTGAACGTGCCCGCCAAACCCTCGCTGCTGATGTCGCAGGCCAGCACCATTGCGCCATCGGCGAGCAATCGCCGGACCGTGGCCTGGCCTATTCCCGATGCTGCCCCGGTGACGAGGGCCTTGCGTCCGTTGAGTCTGCTCATGCTCGTTCCTTTGCGGGTGGGGAATGGATCATCTGCGCACCATCCATGGTGCGTGTCCAGCCCATCAGATCTTGGGTGCTCAGGCGATCTTGAGGATCATCTTGCCCTGGTTCGATCCTTCGAACAGCCGCAGGAACGCTGGCAACGCATTGTCCAGCCCCTCGTCGACATGCTCGTCGACCACCAGCCGGCCCGATGCCGCCCATTCGCCCATCTTCGCAGCCCCCTCGGCAAAGCGCCCGACATAATCGGCGACCAGCAGCCCGCGGATCGAGGCGCGGTGGACGATCAGTTGCCAGATGTTGCGCGCGCCCACCGGCTGGGGTGCATTGTATTCGCTGATCAGCCCGCACAGCCCGATGCGCGCGCCATGCCGCAGGTTCATCAGGCCCGCATCGAGGATATCGCCGCCGACATTCTCGAAAATGACATCGACGCCGTCGGGGGCGACCGCCTTGATCGCGGCATCGAGCGCGGCGGCATCCTTGCCGCGATAGTCGATCGCGTGGTCGAACCCGTAGCGATCCTTCAGCTGCGCGCATTTCTCCGCGCCGCCCGCGATGCCGATGGTGGTGCAGCCCATGATCTTGGCGATCTGGCCGACCAGCGAGCCCACGGCCCCTGCAGCGCCGGTCACCAGCACGACGTCGCCGACCATGGGTTCGCACACGTCGATAAACCCGAAATAGGCGGTCATCCCCACCGCACCGAACAACGAGAGATAGTTGGTGACCGAGGGCACCGCGGCAGGGTCGATCGGCTGGGTAAAGCCGCCCTGAACGCCGATCGAATAATCCTCGATGGCATTGAGCCCCAGCACCCATTGGCCCTTGGCAAAGCCCTCGGCGCGGCTTTCCTCGACCACGCCGATGGTGCTGGCGCGCACCGGGGCGCCGAGCGGGATCGGCGGCATGTAGCTTTCCGCATCGGACATCCAGCCGCGCATCGCCGGATCGAGCGAGGCGTAATGGTTCCGGATCAGGAACTGGCCGTCCGCCAGCGCGGGCAGCGCCGAGGTTTCCAGCGCGAAATCGTCGGCGACCGGCGCGCCATCGGGGCGGCGCTTGAGGATGAACTGGCGGTTGCTGGTCATGAGGATGCGTCTCCGGGAAAAAAGGGAAAGATCAGTCTGCGCCGCGCCCGCCATCGACCAGCATCGCGGTGCCGGTGACCATGCGCGCAGCGGGGCTGGCAAGGAAGGTGGCGGCGCTGGCGATATCCTCGGCCGTGCCGACTCGCTGGAGGGCATTGCCGTCCATCACGAAGGCCTTGACCGCGTCGTTGTCGCCATAGGCTCCGGTGATCATCTCGGTATAGATCACGCCGGGGTTGAGCGAGTTGACGCGCACCTTGGGGTCCATCTGCGCACCTTCCAATGCGGCGACCCGGCTGAAATGCGTCACCGCCGCCTTGGCCGCGCAATAGGCCGCGCAGTCGTCGAGCCCGATCAGCCCGGCGAGCGAGGAGATGTTGACGATCGAGCCCGCGCTTTGCGTGTCGCGCATCATCCGCAGCCCGTATTTGGTGCCCAGCACCACGCTTTCGACATCTGCGGTCCAAAGCTCGCGGAACTCTGCCAGCGTGGTATCGGGCAGCGGCTTCGAGAAGAACGAGCCTGCCGAGTTGATCAGCGCATCGACCGAAGTGTGCGCGGAGGTGACGGTGTTGGCAAAAGCGGCCCAGTCGGATTCGCTTGTGACGTCAAAGCTGTGGAACTCGGCTGTCCCCCCGGCGGCCTGCACCTGCCGCACGGTTTCCGCGCCGCGGTCCGGATTGCGTCCGGTCGCGATGATGTGGAAGCCCGCGCGTGCGAGGCGCAGCGCGGTGGCACGGCCGATGCCCGAGGTCGCTCCGGTGACGATGGCTGTCTGCGTCATACTGCCCCCACCCGTTTTTCCCGAGCGAAGTCGAGGGACGCAACCACTGCCCTTGCGCATACGTCCCTCGACTTCGCTCGGGAACACGGAGGGGTTTTAGACCGGGCCGTCATCACGTCAAACTCCATCCGCCATCGACCACCATCTGCGTGGCGGTCATGAACGAGGATTCCTCGCTGATCAGGAACAGGATGCTCTCGGCGATGTCCTCGGGCTCCTGCGGGACGCCCAGCGGAACGTCGGTCCAGTGCGCGGGGTCGTTCATCGCGCCCGGTGGCATTGCGCCTTCGAGCAGGGGGGTGCGGGTGGGGCCGGGGCAGACGGCGTTGACGCGGATCATGTCGCCCTTGCGACCGACCTCGACCCCGACCGCGCGGGCCATGTTGGCCATCGCCGCCTTTGCGACCGCATAGGCCGAAATCGTGGGCGCGGCGCAATTGGCCATCACCGATGCAGTCAGCACGATGCTGCCTGTAGCAGGCTTTCCGTCCGCCTGGGCGCGCATCTGCGCCACCGCACGTTGCAGGCCGATGAAGCTGCCCTCGACATGCACCTGGTTGAGACTGCGGAACCGCGCCATGTCGAGATCGATGATCGGCTCGTAGTTGACGATCCCGGCGTTCGAAACGAGCGCATCAAGTCGGCCATAATGATGCACGGCCGCGGTGATGGCATTGTCCCAGTCATCCTCGCTGGTGACATCATGCTTCAGACCGATGCAGTGGCAATCGGCGGCAACACCCTGGATCCGCTCCCCATCGAGGTCGGTGGCAATCACATGCGCGCCGCGTTCCGCCGCCAGCCGCGCGGTGGCCGCACCAATGCCCGATGCCGCGCCGGTGATCAGCACCACCTTGTCCTTCACATCAAATGTCATGCATCCATATCCAGTTCGATCAGACCGTCATTCTCCCGCACCGGCCAGGTCCTGATGCCGCAATGCGCGGGCGGGCCCTTGGCAGCGCCGGTGCCGATATCGAATCGCGCGCCATGGTGCGGACAGATCACATGCCCGCGCCGCAATCGTGCGCCGGCCAGCGGAAGCATGGCATGGCTGCACAAGCCGTCCACGGCAAAAAGCCTGCCCTCGCCATCGCGCGCGATCAGAAATGCTGCACCTGAATGCTGCACAAACCGGGTGGTGCCCGGTGAAATATCGGACGGGGTGACGGGCGTGAATGCCATGGGATATGTGATGGCCGAGATTGGATCGGCCTGCAATCCTGCCAGGAGGGAGGGGCGCATTTGCGCTGGTTCAAGCACGCAGCACCCTGACCGGAATTGCGCTTTGCAGCGCCTGGCCGGTGATCGGATCGAAGCCGGTGGTTTCCGATACCAGCCGGTTGGTCGATCCGCCGCGTGTCGGCACCGCGTCCGGCCCATAGTCCGGGTCGCCATAGCCATGCGCCATCGAGATCACGCCAGGGCGCAGGTCGCGAGACGCCTTGGCGAGCGCGTGAACCTCACCATGCGGTGAGGCGATGCGGATCAACTCGCCATCGGTCACCCCCAGGCCTGCAAGATCATCGGGATGGATATGCGCCGGGTTGGTGGTGCGCTTGGCCGCGAGCGCGGACAGGTGACCGCCGGTCGAATTGAACCGATGGCGGCTGCGGCGCGAAATCAGCCGGAAGGGATAGCCCTGCGTCGCCGGGTCGTTGTCGCCATAGGCGATCAGTTGCGCGGGCATCGCGCCGCCTGCCAGATCGAACCGCGCCTCGTGTCCGGGCTCGGCCGGTTCGACGATCGGGTGCAGGTCATCATAGATCACCGCCTGGCCATCCACGCTGTCGGCGCGCACCTGACTGGGCGGCACGACGCAGCCCGCCACCGCCATGTCGAGAAAGGCCTCCTTGTCCGGGCAGGCGTCCATCGGGCAGGGTCCACCCGCCAGTGGCAGCCCGGTGCCGATCCGCTTTGCCAGCCCCCAGAGCATCTCGTATTCGTCGAGCAGGTCGCCGGGGCGCGCGATCAACGCCTCGGTGTAGCGGGCATAAGGGATTTCGTACCACCATTCGGACAGCGACGAGATGTCGTCGCGCTCAAGGCACATCAACGGCGCGAGGATATAGTCCGAGCGGCGCGCGGACACGCCCTGGCTGCGGATATCGACGCTGACGAACAGCTCGAGCGCATCAATCGCGCGCGCCATCTTGTCCTGATCGGGGAAGGCGAGCATCGGGTTGCCGCCGATCGAGATCAGCGCCTTGATCTGGCCCTCGCCCGGGGTGAGAATTTCGTCGGCCAGCACGTTGCACGGCATTTCGCTCATCAGGTGCGTGAGGCCCCGGAAGCGCGAGGCGGGGAAACCCTCTCCCCACAGTTTCATCGGCGGTGAAACCTGCGCGCGGCGCGGCGTGACCGGCGTGAAGATCCGCGGGATCGAGCTCTTCTCGCCCTCGCGGCAGAAGCGCCCGCACAGGATGTTGAGGCTGCTCACCAGATATTGCGTCAGCGTGCCGTTGCCCGCCATTTCGGGGCCGGTGCCGGTGCTGGCAGAGCCCTTGGTGCCGCCTGCAAACATGCGCGCTGCGGCCACAAGGTCCGCCTCGCTCACGCCAGCGCGCGCCGCCGCGACAGCGGGAGGAAAGCCTGCGACCGCTTGCTTCAGCTCGGCCAGCCCATCGACATGCGCCTGCACGAACGCCTCGTCGTACAGTCGTTCCTCCAGGATCACGTGGATCATGCCTGCGAGCAGTGCAGGGTCCTCGCCCGGCTTCACGGGCAGATGGATATGCGCCAGCGCCGCGACATCGCTCTCCCTCGGATCCGCAACGATCAGCTTGAGCCCGCCCTCGATGGCATCGCGCAGCCGACGCGAGGGCGAGAACGGCGGCAGGCCCCCCGGCGGGCCGTAATGCGACACGATGGGATTGTTGCCGATGAAGAACGCGACATCCGCCTCGCCAAAGACATGCCCGCCGCCCGACCACTGGCCGTATTGGAAAGCGGTATAGACCTTTGCGGGCTGGTCTAATGTCACGCTGGTATAGAAATGGCGTGTGCCCAGTCCTTGCGCAAACGCCATCGCAGAGGCGACGCCGGCGGAGTTCTGGAACGAATAGGTGCCCGCATAGACCGCGACGCTGTCTGGCCCGTGCTCCTCGATCAGCGCCTTGAGCCTGTCGCCGATCTCGTCGAGCGCGGTCTGCGTAGCGATCGGTACAAAGCCGTTAGCGCCCTTCTTCTGCGATGCGAGCAGCCGTTCGGGGTGGTGGTGCGCCTCTGGCAGCTGGCGGCCCTTGATACAGGTATAGCCGCCGAACACCGGATCATCCGGATCGCCCGACACGCGCAACACCGTATCGCCCTCGGTCTCCACCAGGATCGCGCAATTGGCATGACAGAAACGGCAGAAGCTGCGCTGCACCGGCATGGTCTTGACCCTCCCCTGGGCGCGATCTGCCGCGCCGCGCGTGGGCGCGCAGCATCACGGCCGGATCATGGCCTTGTGCAGCTCAGCCTAGCGGATGCCGTAGGGTCCGCGACTGTCATTTTTGACACTTGAGGCATTGGGGTCCGCCAGTCATTTTCGCGCAGCATGAGAAAAGGTGCGGGCAAAAAAGGCCGCAGCATTGAGGGGAGGGTTACGATGAAGGGTTCGACCTATCTGTCGGCGTCGGCTTACGCACTGGGCTTGGGGCTGCTTGCGCTGCCGACGACGGCCTTTGCGCAGGACCAGGCCGCGAACGATGGTGCGCAGGTCGCGCAGGAAACCGGACTTCGTACCATCGTCGTTACCGCCCAGCGGCGCGAGGAATCGCTTCAGGCCGTCCCCGTCGCCGTCTCCGCCATCGATGCACAGGCGCTCGCCACCGGCGCGGTCGATGACCTTCGCGATTTTGCCGGCCGCGTGCCCGGCCTGGTGGTCGATCCGGTGAACGCCGGGCCTTCGGCCGCCGCCATCGCCATTCGCGGCATCAGCTTCGAGGATATCGAAAAGTCGTTCGATCCGGCGGTCGGCGTGGTGGTCGACGATGTGTTCATCGGCACCAACACCGGCCAGCTGCTCGATGCCTTCGATCTGGAATCGATCGAGATCCTGCGCGGGCCGCAGGGCACCTTGTTCGGCCGCAACACCATCGGCGGCGTCATCAACGTGCGGCGCAGCAAGCCGACCGGCGAATGGGGCGTGCGCGCCTCACTGGGCTATGCCGAATACAATACCGTGCGCGGCCGGCTGGTCGTCAACACGCCGATGATCGGCGACTTTCTCGCGTTCAAGGGCTTCTTCTTCTACGACAATACCGATGGCTATCTGCGCAACGTGACGCAGGGCAACCGCCGCACCAACGAATATGAGGTCTGGACCGCAGGCGTCACCGCCCTGATCACGCCGACCGACGATATCGAGGCGGTGATCACCTATGAGCATCAGGAGGAAGATGGCGAAGTCGCCACCGCCAGCGTGTCGTCGGACAGCGACCTGATCTGCCTGCAGGTGCCGGTGCCCGGTGTCGGCCTGGTGCGCGCGTTCCAGATCCCGGGCAACCAGTGCAATCGCCTGCCCACCAACAGCAAGCTGCTCTACGATGTGTTCGGCAATATCCAGACGCCGGTGCGCAACAAGACCGATGCGATCAGCGGCACGATCAACATCGAACTGGGCGATTTCACGCTCACCTCGGTCACCGGCTGGCGCAAGAACAACGAAAGCGTGCGGCAGGATTTCGACTCGGCCTCGATCAACTTCTTCGATACGCTGCGCATTCAGCAGTACGAACAGTTCAGCCAGGAAATCCGCTTTGCCGGCGACGTGACCGACTGGATGGACATCGTGCTGGGTGCCTATTATTTCGACAGCACCTACACGCTGCGCCAGACCTCGTTCTTCGGCTTCCTCGGCCCAGGCGCCAGCGCCTTCCAGCTTTCGGTCGGTGATTCCAAATCCTATGCAGGATTCGCCGATGCGCGCTTCAAGCTATCGGACAAGCTGACCTTCGGGGTCGGCGGGCGTTACACGCGCGATGAAAAGGCGCTGACGACCAACTTCGCGCTGAGCCCCGATGGCTCCTGCCCCGTCGGCTTTGCCGGGATCACGGCTGCAAATTGCAGCGCATCGGACAGTTTCGGCGAGTTCACCTATCGCGCCAGCCTTGACTATCAGTTCGACGGGGGGCAGCTGGTCTATGCGTCCTATTCGCGCGGTTTCCGCTCGGGTGGTTTCAATGGCCGCGCGGCCACGCCGTCGGCCATCGGACCCTATCAGCCGGAAATCGTCGACGCGTATGAAATCGGGCTGAAGGCCGACTGGCTCGACCGCCGTCTGCGCACCAATATCGCGATCTTCCAGACCGACTATTCGGACAAGCAGGAAGAGCTGGTGCGGCCTACCGTCGCGCCGTTCAACGCCATCCAGGCGCAGGAAACCATCGTGGAAAACGCGGCATCGGCGCGGATCAAGGGCATCGAGCTGGAAATCGTCGCGCTGCCGACCGATGATCTGTCGTTCAATTTCTCCGCCACGTATCTGGACGCCAATTACCAGAACTTCGTGCGCGGCGGCATCGATGTCTCTGATCTCGACCTGCGGCGGGCGCCCAAATATGCCTGGTCCGCCGGGTTCGACTATACGCGGCCCGTCGGCGATGGCGAGTTCCGCTGGAGCACCATCTTCCGCTATGTCGACAGCTACACCACCTGCATCGTGACCGATCCCACGTTGCAGGCGCAGGGCATCATCACCAACGACCGCCGCTGCGAAGCGTCCAAGCGCGAGATCCTCGATACCACCTTGTCATACAAGCACGACTTTGGCGGCGCAGCGGCGACCTTCAGCGTCTTCGGGCGCAACCTGTTTGACAATCGCGGCCTCTCCAGCACGCTGCCGGTGGCGGGTCTGTTCACCTTTGCCGGCGTCCGTCCGCCCCGCCAGCTCGGCGCGGAAGTGATGCTCGAATTCTGATCCACTTCAAGGCCCGCGCTCCGGTTGCACCCGGCGGGCGGGCCTTGATCCCCACCGACAACATGGGATCGCAAACGCTCCGCCATGGCCAAGCCCTTTCCGCCGCATCCGTATCTGCACGGCCACCACGCGCCGAACCGGTTCGAGGCCGATGCGCCGGATCTGGTAATCGAGGGCGAGATCCCGCCCGATCTGGCGGGCGTGTTCTACCGCAACGGGCCAGAGCCCTTGCACCCGACGCGCGGCGACGAATATCACTGGTTCGATGGCGACGGCATGGTCTACGGTTTCTTCATCGAGAACGGCCGCGTCTCGATGCGCAACCGATGGGTGCGCACCGAGAAGTTCGAGCTGGAAAAGGCCGCAGGTGAGCGCCTGTTCGGGGTGTTCGGCAACCCGATGACCGCCGATCCCTCGGTCCAGGGCAAGCGCTACAACACCGCCAACACCAACATCATCATTCATGGCGGCAAGCTGCTCGCATTGATGGAGGGTGCGCCGCCGGTGGTGCTGGACCCGCGCGACCTTTCGACCATCGGCGAGGATCATTACGGTGGAACCATCTCCACCACCTTCTCGGCGCATCCCAAGATCGATTATGCCACCGGCGAAATGATCAACATTGGCGCGATGATCAACGGGCCGATGGGGGCTGCGGAGATCCGCTATGACGTGATCGACCGCTCCGGCGCGCTCACCTGCAGCCAGGTGATCCCCGTGCCGCACATGAGCCTGATGCACACGTTTTTCGTCACCGAAAACTGGGTGGTCTTCCCGGTGCTGCCGATCGACACAGACCTTGGCCGGTTTATGCGCGGCGGGCCGATGACCGCCTGGGTCAACGATCGGCCTTCCAAGCTTGCCCTCATGCCGCGCAACGGCAGCGCCGATGACCTGCGCTGGTTCGAATACGAGCCGCGCCACATGTTCGATGAGCTGAACGTCTGGGAAGAGGGCGGCAAGATCATCGCCGATGTCGCCGCCGCCAATGGCACCGCGCTATTCCCCGACGAGACCGGGGTGCGCGCGACGCATTCGGGCACGCGCCAGAGCCTGCGCCGCTGGACGATCGATCTGAATGCCAACACCAATGTGATCCGCGAGGAGGTGCTCAACGAGCGCGACCTGCAGTTCCCGCGCCCCGACGACCGGTTGATGACACGACGAACGCGGCACGCCTTTGCCAATATCAACCTCGAATCGCGCGATGCCCGGGTCGAGGGACTGGACGCCGCCTTGCGCTTCGACACCGTGACCGGCGCGGAGGACATCTACCATTTCGGCAAGGGGGCGGCGGCCGGCGAACTGGTGTTTGCACCGCGTCTGGGGGCGAAAACCGGGCCGGAGGGCGAGGCGGATGGTTATGCGATGACCTTGGTGCACCGCGCCAACGCGCCGGGCAGCGAGCTCGCGATCTTCAATGCGCTCGATATCGCGGCAGGGCCGATCGCGCGCGTGCTGGTGCCGTTCCGCGTGCCCAGCGGTTTCCACTGCAATTTCTATCCCGCAGACGGCGATCTCTATGCCCGCGCGATGGCGCACTGAGGGCCCATGAGCATGATCGCCGACATGGTGGCGCGCGGGGCCGCTGCCACGCCCGACAAGCCCGCTTTGATCCAGGACGACGAGGCGGTGAGCTATGCGCAGCTTGACGACCTGGTGTGCCGCTGCGTCTGCGCGCTCAAGGCCAGCGGCATCGGCAAGGGCGACCGGGTCGCGTTTCTCGGGCTCAACACGATCGACTATGTGATCCTGCTGATGGCAAGCTTGCGCATCGGTGCGGTGACGGTGGCGGTCAACTGGCGGCTGGTGCCGCGCGAGATCGCCTATATCATCCAGGACGCCGGCGCGCGTTTCCTGCTGACCGAGGCAGCTGTGCTCGACAACGCGCTGGCGGTGCGTGCCGAGGCGGGGCTGGAAACGATCCTGCTCGGCGATGGGGAATTCGAGAGGCGGCCCGCGTTTCGCGCCTGGGTGCAGGGCTTCGCGCCCGACCGCACGCTCCCTGTGCTGACGCCGAGCGATGTCGCGGTGCAGCTCTACACCTCGGGCACCACCGGCCACCCCAAGGGGGCATTGCTCACCCATGGCAGCCTTGCCGCGTCCTTGAGCCAGGGCAGGAAGATCGGCGAGGACTGGGCGGCATGGCTCCCCAGCGATGTCTCGCTCGTGGCGATGCCCTTGTTCCATATCGGCGGTACCGCCTGGGTGATGCAGACGCTGAACGGCGGCGGCACCGGCGTGATCCTGGCGCAGCCCGACGTCGCTGTGATCATCGCGGCGGTGCAACGCCATGGCATCACCAAGATGTTCGCGGTGCCTGCGGTGCTCAACATGATCCTGAACCACCCGGACGCGCAGGGTGCGGATTTTTCCTCGATGCGGGTGCTGCCCTATGGCGCCTCGCCGATCCCGCTCGATGTGCTCAGCCGGTCGATGCAGATGTTCCCCAACGCGCAGTTCGTGCAGATGTACGGCGCGACCGAAACCAGCGGCACGATCGTGTACCTTCCGCCCGAGGATCACGATATTGCGGGCACCCCGCGCATGGCAGGCTGCGGCAAGCCCTTCCCCGATGTCGAGCTTCGTATCGTCGGTGAGGACGGGCAGGACCGCGCCGTTGGCGATGTTGGTGAGGTCTGGGTGCGCGCGCCGCTGCTCATGGCGGGCTATCACAACCTGCCCGACGCCAATGCTAGCGCGTTTGTCGAGGGCTGGTACCGTACCGGTGATGCGGCCTATGTCGATGCCGATGGCTATCTGTACCTTTTCGACCGGGTGAAGGACATGATCGTCTCGGGCGGAGAGAATATCTACCCCGCCGAGGTCGAGAACGCGCTGCACCATCATCCTGCGGTGCGCGACTGCGCGGTGATCGGCGTTCCCGATGCGCGCTGGGGCGAGGCGGTGAAGGCGATCGTCGTGCTGAAGGATGGGGAAGGCGAGGATGAGGCGGCGCTGATCGCCTTTGCCCGCACGCATATTGCGGGGTTCAAATGCCCCAAGAGCGTGGATTTCGTGACCGAACTGCCGCGCAACCCCTCGGGCAAGGTGCTCAAGAAGGAATTGCGCAAGCTCTACTGGCAGGAGGGTGAGCGGCAGATCGGGTAGCGCGCCCCCGCCGCCTGTCCCGAGCCCTTCGGCTGGCTGGTAAGCCATCCGCTCAGGGTAAACTAAAGTCGAGGGACCTGCGCGTACGTCCCTCGACTTCGCTCGGGACAGGCGGATTTTGATTGTTCAATCACAGGAGCCAGACATATGACCACCACCCGCCAATGGCTGATCGCAGGCCGCCCGCGCGGCCGCCCCGTGGAAGACAGCGATTTCGAACTGGTCACCAAAGAGCTGCCCGCACCTGGGCCCGGCCAGATGCTGCTCAAGACGCACTATCTGGGCTTCGACCCTGCGCAGAAGGGCTGGATGGAGAACATCGCCGATTATGTCGCGCCAACCGAGATCGGCGAGGTGATGCGCGGATCGGGCATTTCGGAAGTCATCGAATCGCACGGCGGCAAATTCCCCGTCGGAACGATGGTGATCGGATCGACCGGCTGGACCGAATTTCATCTCTCCGACGGCGAGGGGCTGGTACCGTGCGATCCTTCGCTGCCGCCAACCGCGATGATGTCGGTGCTCGGCACCACGGGCCTGACCGCCTATTGCGGGCTGTTCAAGATCGGCAAGCCGGTGGCGGGCGATACGGTGCTCGTCTCTGGCGCCGCCGGTGCGACCGGATCGATCGTCGGCCAGCTCGCCAAGCTCGCCGGGTGCCGCGTGATCGGCATCGCGGGCGGGCCGGACAAATGCGCGTGGCTGGTCGACGAGGCCGGCTATGACGCCGCGATCGACTACAAGGCGGGCGGATTGAAGGCGGCGATCAAGCAGCATTGCCCGAATGGCGTCGATGTCATCTTCGACAATGTCGGCGGCGCGATCCTCGACGATATGCTCAGCCAGATTGCCACCGGCGCGCGCGTCGTCATCTGCGGCGGCATCAGCCGCTACGAGACCGGGCAGATGCCCGCCGGCCCGCAGAACTATTTCAACCTGATCTTCCGCCGCGCGACGATGACCGGGTTCATCGTGCTCGACTGGGCGGCGGAGTTTCCGCTGATCCGCAAACGGCTGGCGGCGTTCGTCCAGGAGGGGCGGCTGACCTATCGCGAGGATATCCAGCACGGGTTCGAGAACGCACCGCAGGCGATGCAGCGATTGTTCTCGGGCGCCAACCGCGGCAAGCAGATGCTGAAGCTGTAGGGCGGCGTTCCGATCCCGGCGTGATTCCCGGTCCAAGCCAAAGGCAGCGACCCCAAAATCAGCAAACCCTTGGCGTTCCGTCGCATGTCTGGCGGACGGCTGGGCGCGCCCGATGCCAGAATGTGCAACTCTGTTGCGTTGCAATATTTTTGCACTCTCTGTAACTTACGGAAACAATGAGAGAAATTATAAATATGCAAAATATGCAACTGAGTCTGCAAAAAATTCATTCGCAAATGCAGCATTTCGGTTTGCAACCTATCAATCGCGCACTTAAATGCAGGGGTGTAAGAATATGGACCCTGTCGAAGAGGGTCGGTCCGCCCCCCATCTCGTGATTGAAAGGAATGATCCCATGACCATTCGTGCTTCCGCCCTGATTGGCGCCGTTCTCCTCGCCGCCACCGCCGCTCCCGCCTTCGCGCAGGACGACGCCCTGATCTCCAAGAACCAGACCATCTACGACGCCGAAGGCAAGCGCGTCGGCAAGGTGACCCGCGTTCTGGAAGATGGCTCGGCTCTGGTCATCTACAAGGGCAAGGTCGTCCGCATCGGCGCCTCGACCCTGACCGCCGGCGAAGGCAAGGTCTCGACCTCGCTTTCGAAGAAGGAACTTGCCCGTCTGGATTGATCCTCTCGATCCATCGACGCCCTGAAAGGCCGGGAGAGCTTTGCGCTTTCCCGGCCTTTTTCGTGGGCGGCGCTGCCGAAGCGATGAACGTGCATCTGCGGCTGCCGTAGCGTCGCGGCGTACTGGCCTGAAACCGCCCGCCAAAGCGTCTTTTCTTTTGGGTTCAAAGCCGCTTAAGGTTCGGTCATGAAACTGACTGGACCTGCTTCGCACACCTATTTCTCGCAGCGGCTGCGGCTGCATTATGCCGATTGGGGCAATACGGATGCGCCGCCGCTGATCCTGCTGCACGGCGGCGAGGACCATTGCCGGTCGTGGGACTGGGTGGCGGGCGAGCTGATGGCCGACTGGCACGTGATCGCGCCAGATCTGCGCGGCCATGGCGATTCGCAATGGACCGCCGACGGCAACTACCCGATCATGAACTTCGTCTACGATCTGGCGCAGCTGGTCGAGCAGTCGGGCTATGAGCAGGTGACCATCGTCGCGCACTCGCTCGGCGGCAACACTGCGCTGCGCTATGCCGGGCTGTACCCGGAAAAGGTGCGCAAGATCGTCGCGATCGAGGGGCTGGGCCCAAGCCCCAAGATGGTCGATGAGCGGAACGCAACCCCGTTCCACGAACACTGGCTCAAATGGTTTGCCGACAAGCGCACCCGGGGCCCCCGCAAGCACCGCGAATACGACAGCTTCGAGCAGGCGCTGCAGCGGATGCATGCGGAAAACAGCTATCTCACCGCCGATCAGGCACGCCATCTGTGCGAGCATGCCGTGATCCGCAACGAGAACGGGACGTACAGCTGGAAGTTCGATCCGCATGTGCGCATCTGGCCGATGCTCGATATCACCCCTGATCAGATGCACGGCCTGTGGCAGCGCATCTCCAGCCCCACGTTGCTGTGCTGGGGTGAGAAGAGCTGGGCGTCCGATCCCGAAGCGGATGGGCGGATGGAGCTGTTCAGCAATGCGCGGCTCGCCAAGTTCGCCGATGCCGGGCACTGGCTGCACCATGACCAGTTCGACCGGTTCATGGCCGAACTGAAGGGCTTTCTGTGATGCAGCAGGCCACCGACTTCCTCACCGAATGCGACCGCATCCACGCGCTGGTCGCGCCGCTTGACGAGGCCCAGCTGGCAACGCCCACCGCGTTCAAGGGCTGGACCATTGCCGACATCATCGGCCATCTGCACGTCTGGAACCAGGCGGCGCAGCTGTCGCTGAACGATGAGGCCGCGTTCAAGGCGTTCATGGCGCAAGTCGGCGGCATCATCGCCAAGGGCGGCGACCTCAACAGCTTCGAGCGCGTCTGGCTGGATGGCCTGACCGGGCAGGCTCTGGTCGCGGCCTGGGCCGAGACCTGCCGCGCCACCACCGCCGATTTTGCCACCGCTGACCCTGCGCAGCGCGTGCCATGGGCCGGGCCGAGCATGAGTGCACGCTCGTCGATCACGGCGCGGCTGATGGAAAGCTGGGCGCACGCGCAGGCGATCTTCGATGTGCTGGGCACCGAACGCACGAACGGCGATGGCTTGAAGAATATCTGCGTGCTGGGCCTCAACACGTACGGCTGGACCTTCAAGAACCGCCGGATGGAGGCGCCGCAGCCGGCGCCGTACCTGGTGCTGACCGCGCCATCGGGCGAGATCTGGACGTTCGGCGAGCCGGCGGATGGCGAACTGATCGAGGGCGATGCGGCGGAATTCTGCCAGGTGGTCACGCAGACCCGCAACATCGCCGATACCGCGCTGAAGGTCACAGGCCCCAATGCCACCGCCTGGATGGCCATCGCCCAATGCTTTGCCGGTGCCCCGGTCGATCCGCCAGCACCGGGCGTGCGGCGCAAGCTTTCTGCCTGACTTGCCTATCCGATCTCCAGCACCATCCCTGGTCGCAGCATCGGCAGCAGCGCCTGCATGTCCGCGCGAGCGATGGCGACGCAGCCTTCGGTGGTGCGTTGCTCGGGCGGCTTGGCCTCGTTCCACAGGTGGAAGAAGATGGCGCTGCCGGCGCCCGGCACCGGCGGCGCGTCATTTTGACCGAGTACCAGCACCACGTCGTAGAGGATGTCCTCGCGCTGCAGCGTCTCGGCGCTGAAGGCGTGGGGCAGGCGGACGGGGCGGTTGTAGGCAGGGTCAGTGGGTGCGTCGGACCAGCCGTCGTGCGCGCTTGTCCAGCGCCAGGGGAGCGTGAAGCCCGGCGGCGGGGCGCTGCGGCCGGGGCGGAAGAGCGCGGCGCGGATCGGCCAGGTACCCAGCGGGGTGCAGCCATCGCCCTCGCGCTTGGCATTGGCGGAGCACGCACCGCTGCGACCGATGGTGCAGGGGACGGTCCAGTCGCCCAGCGTCACGGTCAGCGCGCCCGTATCCACCAAAATCGTGTCTACGGACACCGTGCCGCTCACAGCTGGTGGCCGGTGCGGTCGCGCTTGGTGACCAGATAGCGCGCGTTGTGCGGGTTGGCCTCGATCTGCAGCGGCAGCCGTTCGGCAATCTCGACACCCAGGCTGGCGAGCACCGCCTGTTTTTCGGGATTGTTGGTCATCAGCCGGATGCTGCTAACGTGCAGGGCCTTGAGCATCTGCGCCGCCACCGCGAAATCACGTGCGTCGGTGGGGAAGCCCAGCCGGTTGTTGGCATCGACCGTGTCATGCCCCTGGTCCTGCAGCTGATAGGCGCGCAGCTTGTTGATCAGGCCGATGCCGCGCCCTTCCTGGCGCAGGTACAGCAATATGCCCCATTGCGCATGCGCCATCGCGTGCAGCGCACCATGCAGCTGGGGCCCGCAATCGCATTTCAGGCTGCCGAAGACGTCGCCGGTCAGGCACTCGGAGTGCAGCCGCACCACCGGGATGCTCGCATCGGGCGTGCCGACGATGAGGGCGACATGCTCATGGAAATCGGCGTCCGAGCGGAAGGCGACGATCTCGGCGCTCTCGCTCGCGCTCACCGGCAGCCGCGCGCGCGCTGCGATGCGCAGGGCAGAGGGGTCTGCGTAAGCTGCGACATCGCCAGGCGTGATGCGCGGTGCATCGGCGTCGATATCGGCGTCGCTCAGCAGATAATAGGCCGGCAGCAGGCCTGCCAGCCGCGCCAGTTGCATTGCAGCTTCAGCAGCCTCTGGCGCAGGCAGCGGCAACGCGGCAAACGGTCCCTTCATCGGCCAGGCCAGATCGAGCGACGGATCGGCGATGGCGATCGCGCGCGCCGCATCGAGCGTGCCGGGCACCGCAATGCACACCGGCGCATCGGGTCTTGCCGCCTCTTTCTGGTTGGCGAGTTTCAGTGTGATCGCGCGTGCGGCAGAGATCAGCAGGCGTTGGCTTTCGCCTTGCGGAGCGCTTCCCGTCTCAATCGGGCGCAGCAGCAACCGTTCCGATGGGGCCTCGACGATGATATCCCAGCCCCGGGCCAGCGCATCGAGCGCCCGGGCCGCAGCGCGCGCGTTCATGATGCGGCGGGCTCCATCAGAACAGGAACTCGCTCATCAGCGGCGCATGGTCCGAAGGCTGCGGCCAGCCGCGGCACGGTTCGACCACCCGGTGGCTCTTCACGGTGTCGACGATGTCGGGCGAGACCCAGATATGGTCGAGCCTGCGCCCCTTGTCGGACACCGACCAGTCGCGCGCGCGATAGCTCCACCAGGTGTAGAGCCGTTCGGGCGCGGGATAGAATTTGCGGCCGATATCGACCCAGCCATGCGCATCCTGCATCGCCTTCAGCCGCGCGATCTCGATCGGCGTATGGCTGACGGTGTTGATCAGCTGCTTGTGGTTCCACACATCGGATTCCAGCGGCGCGACGTTGAAATCACCCATGATGATGGTGCGTCCGCCAAGGCCGCTCGACCACTGGGTCATGCGGTCGAGGAAATCGAGCTTCTGGCCGAACTTGGGGCTGACCTCGCGGTCGGGAATCTCGCCGCCGGCGGGAACGTAGACATTTTCCAGCCGCACGGTACCGCCCAATGGGCCGGTGACGTTGACGCCGATGTGCCGCGCCTCGCCATTTGCTTGCCAGTCGAGCCGCGCATCGTCGCTCAACCGCACCTTGCTGACGATCGCCACGCCATGGTGCATCGGCTGGCCGTTCAGCTTCTGGAAGTTGTAGCCGAGCTGCCGGAACGGGCCTTCGGGGAAATCGCCGTTGATGACCTTGGTTTCCTGAAGGCACAGGATGTCGGGCTGCTCTTCGGCAAGGAACCGCTGGACCGATGCCAGCCGGAAGCGGACCGAGTTGATATTCCACGAAGCGATCTTGAGGGGGGCAGCCATGGCAAGGCTCTAGCCAGCGATCCCGTCAAACCCAAGCCCTAAACTGAGCTTCGGGCGCAAAAAACCCTCGTCCCGGGGGCATTGGAACGAGGGTTCTTTTTTGCGTTCGTCACGCTTGGATGAAGCCGGTGGTTCGATCAGGTAACAGGGGGAAACCTCATCGCCGTCTTCGAGAACTGTTCTAGCGCAGCAACCCTGTCTGCCATGTGAACGAAATTGAGAACTCTTCGCATTTCGTCGATGGCGGGCGTCGGTTCGTCACTGGCAGCGACGCAAAACCGTCGTTTCAGCGGCGCGGGCCCTTGCCGCGCGGGTCGGTCCAGGCAAAGGCGCTGTCGGCGATGGCCGTGTTATACTGCTGGCCGGACAGGCGGATGGTGGTGCGCTTGTTCTGCGAATCGAGCGCGACCCATCCCACCAGGCTGAGGCCACCCGGCGCAGACGGGGTGCGGGTCAGGATCAGGGTGATGACGCCATATTCGGGCCGCTTGGGATCACGCACCTCGACACTGACGACATTGGGGTCGCCGGTCGGCACGATCTTGCCATAGCGGGTAAGGTCGCGGTTCGGGTCGAGCAGCGCGCCGAGCGGCGAATTGCGAATCGGCCAGCGCTGTACCTGGCGGACCTGATAATCGATCATGGTGAGCGCGCGGCCATCGCTGACGATGAGCAGCTGCGCATCCTTCTGATATTCGAAGCGGATCTTGCCGGGCTGCTTGAGCGTCAGCGTACCGGTGAGCGTCTGGCCGTTGCGGTCGGTCTGGGTGAATCCGGCGCGCAGCGACTGCATCGCCTTGAGGTGCCGCGAAACCTGCGCCAGATCGCCGCCCTGCACGGCCTGTTGGCCGATCGCGGCGGACGGCAAGGCGACAGGCACCACAATCGCCGCGCTGGCAACCAGCGCGGTGGCGACGAATGGAAGGGAGAATTTCAGCATCGGTTCAGGCTTTCATTGGCGTAAAATACGCTGAAATCCCTGACCGCAGGCGATTGAACCGGCGCTGAATCACCGGTTCATCGCAGCGTGCAATCTTTGGGCGCAGCCCCAAGATTACTTGATCTTGGCTTCCTTGAACTCGACGTGCTTGCGCGCGACGGGATCGTACTTGCGGAAGCTCATCTTCTCGGTCGTGTTGCGCGGGTTCTTCTTGGTGACATAGAAGAAGCCGGTGCCTTCGGTGCTGACCAGGCGAATCTTGACAGTGGCTGGCTTGGCCATGACCTGTTCCTTTGGGTTAAAAATTCGGGCACGGATCGGGGCGTTCCGCCCGGCACCGTAGAGAATCACAAACACAAAGAGCGGCAACGAGGCCGCCCTTCAAACGCGAGCGCGGCCCTTGCCCCAAATGGCCCGGTCTTGTCAAGCGACCGATAGGCGCTGGCGCCGGGTCGAAGGTGTCATGACACGGTCATGCCCTTGCCCAATAATTAACCTGATTGTGCCAGGGTACCCTTGTCACCAGCATCACGCAGGAGGGTCCAGTGCATACCCCATCAGCTTCCGAACCGGCCCACGACCGGCTGACGCTGGCAAGGCAGCAACTGCGCATGCAGGCAGGGCACGTCCGCTCGCTCGCTCGCCGGGTCGCGCGCGATGACCTGAAGCGTGAAATCGCCAAGATGCGGCACATGGCGGCGAGCAACGCCTTGCCTTGCGTCAGCGATCTGGCTCATGGCCTTGAACATCTGCTGACGCATGGCTGGAGCCGCACGATGGCGGTGCAGTATCTGGACGCGATGGACGAAGCGATTGCCTGCGACTGCGGTGACGGCGACATGCGCGCCGCGATGCTCGCGTCGATCGCGGTTCGTGGAGTGCGCTGAGCTGCGCTATCGTTCCGGCTGATGGAAGCCTTTGTCACCACATTGCTGCTGACCGCGATCGTCCAGACGGGCGACCGCGCACAGTTGCTGTCCGCAGCCCTGGGCCAGCGGTTCGACCGGCCTGTGCCCCTGTTGCTTGCAGCGTTTCTGGCGAGCGGGCTGCTCGCGGCGGTGGGCGCGCTGGGCGGGGTCGTTGTCGGCGACTGGATCAGCATCGACGCGCTGCGGTTGTTTTATGCGCTTTCGCTGCTGTTTGCCGGGCTGGGCATGCTGGCGTGGCGACGCCCGGTTGGCGTGCTGCAGCGCTGGCGCACCGGACCGTTCCTCACCGGTCTGCTGGGCATCGCCATCGTGCAGTTTGGCGACAAGGGCCAGTTCATCATCGCCGCCACCGCCGCACGGAGCCATGACTGGGTCTGGCCGCTGCTGGGCGGATGGAGCGGCACGATGCTGGGGCTGGCGCCTGCGGTCATCTGGCAAGGCGAACTGGCACGACTGCCGTTGCGCGCGGTGCGCATCGCGGCAGGCGCGATCATCACGCTGATCGGCACCGCGCTCGCGCTGGCAGCCTTCGGGCTGATCTGACCGGAGTTCTTTCAGATCGGCGCGGGTGCATAAAGGATCATGCCATTTGGGCTTTTCCAACCTATGTTAACGTCAACGACCCACCACACAGGAGTAAATGCCATGGGAAACAAGAAGGGCGACAATGCCAGCAAGGCGCTGGCCGAAGCGATGAATGGCCTGCTGGCCGACAGCTTCGCACTGTACCTCAAGACAAAGAATTTTCACTGGCATGTCGCAGGTCCGCACTTTCGCGAATATCATCTGCTGCTGGATGATCATGCCACCCAGATCCTGGCGATTACCGACGCGATCGCCGAGCGGGTCCGCAAGAACGGCCATCGCACGCTGACCTCGATCGGCGACATCACGCGTCACCAGTCGATCGCAGACAATGACAAGTCCAGCGTCTCGGCGGAAGCAATGCTGAAGGAATTGCGCGACGACAACATCGCCTTCGTTGGCCGGCTGCGTGCGGTCAAGGAACTGGCGGGCCAGGCTGGCGACAACGCCACCGATGGCATGGTCGACGACTGGACCGACCAGGCGCAGGAGCGCGCGTGGTTCCTCACAGAGACGCTTGGCAAGTAACCGAGCAATGCCGTCCAGAGCCGCCTATCCCCCTGTTTCATGGGGTTTTCATGCGGATTTCGGGCTGCTGCACGTCTGAGGGCGGCTGGCTGGCGCAAGAATATGTGTCCAGCCAGCAACACTGGCCTTTAATCGTAATCGCCCATGCGCGGACGCGTTGCGTTTAATGTCGCGTCCGGTAACTTCCCCGATCAACAAAGTCGTCAAGCAGGGGATAATCATGGTCAAGAACAATAGAGGTCTACACAGGGCTATCAGCGGCGGCGTCGCCGCCTCCGCGATGGCAGTGGCGCTGGCTGCCGCTCCGGCTCTTGCAATCGAGGCCAATGCCAGTTCAGCCTCCGATATCCGCAATTTGCTGACCGCCGATGGCCTGTCACCGCATTTCGATTCCAGCCTGAACCTCATGGATGCCAAGCCGGAGCCGCATTCGATGCGTCTCGACATTCAGGATGTCGAGCTGGATCCGCAGATCCTGATCGCCAACCCCGGCACCCCCACCACCGCGCGTGATCCCGTCAACATCACCGGCGTCGCCCAGATGGTGGTCGATAACGGCAATGGCGGTGTCGGTCTGTGCACCGGTTCGCTGATCAATCCGCGCACCGTGCTGTTTGCCGCACACTGCGTGAACAGCCGTGCCGCAACGGCCTATGGCGCCAATTCGGGCGGCGTCGCCATCGCCTTCGGGTTCGAAACCAACACCCGCGCCAACGCACCGGGCCAGGTCGACGAACTGGTTCGCTGGCTGCTTGGCACCAATGGTCAGGGTCGCTTCCAGACCAACACCGCACAGGCTTTGTACAACGTGAATGCGGTGGCCTATCACCCGCGTTCGGTCGAGCCGGGCAACGGCTTCCTCTATGCCGATATCGCGGTCGCCTCGCTCGACACACCCGCCGTCGGCATTCCGACCTGGTCGCTGCTGCTGTCGCAGCTGCCCCAGCCGACCGCGATCACCGCTGCCAGCGGCACCGGTTATCACGTGAACCTGGCCGGCTATGGCGGCAACGGTACCGGAACCTCTGGCACGCTGCCGATCGACTTCCGCCGCCGTACCGCCGAAAACTGGCTGGGCGCGCTGACCTCGCTCGATGATTTCCAGGCGTTTCTGTTCGGCGCGCCTCCCGAAGGTCTGCCGCAGAACCTGTACTGGATCGACTTCGACGATCCGCGTCGTGGCACAGCTGCGGCCAGCCCGTTCGATTTCAACGCCTTTCGCGATAACGCACTGCCCCGTGAAGGGACCACCGCAGGTGGCGATTCGGGCGGCCCGCTGATCCTCGACCGCACTTTCACGCGCGAAGTGATCATCGGCGTGCTGTCGGGTGGCTATACGCGCTTCTTCAACGGCCAGCCCGCCAACGGCTTCGGCACCGCCTCGTTCTATCAGCCGCTCTACCTGTATTGGGACTGGATCGCAGAGAACAACCCGTATCGCTACGTGTCGGCCAATGCCGGCAGCCGCAACTGGAACGACCCGACGCACTGGATCACGACCCAGGATCCCAATTACTTCATCATCGGTCCCGACGGCCAGCTCATCAACGGCACCCCATCTTCGGCTGGCGGCACCACGGTGGATACCAGCGGCAAGTTCGGCCAGGCCTGCTTCCAGTCAGGCGGCCTCAGCGAGTGCGTCGACTTCAGCACCGGCACCACCACGGTCGAGCGCAAGCCGATCGGCACGGGTAGCGAAAGCGACAATGCAGGAACCGCAACCATTGCCAGCGGCATTGGCGAAGCGGTGGTCGAAAGCGCCGCAGCAACAGCGCAGATCGCGGCGACCGACCCTGTCGGCCAGGCCACCATCGCGCTGCCGCCGGCATCCATCGCCAACGGTCTGCCAGGGGCGACCAACTTCGTTCCCAACAACACCGCCGGCAACCGTACCGCAGGCATCCTGCCGCGCTATTTCGACGTGACCCTGTCGGCTGCCGGCACGACCACGCTCGACAGCACGGTGACCATCGACCGCTTCCGCCTGAACGGCGCAGCGGCCGCACTCAACATCACCTCGACCGGTTCGCTGACCAGCCTGATCGATGTCACGCAGACCATCGGTTCGATGCAGGTCAATGGCCGGCTGACGTCGGTGGGTGACTATTTCATGATGACCGGCGGCCTGAGCGGCACCGGCACCGTGAAGGCGCCGTTCTTCACCAGCGTTGCAGGCACCATCTCTCCGGGTGCCACAGGCAATGCCGGCAACATCGGCACGCTGACCATCGACGGCAACGTCATCCTTTCATCGGCGACGCAGTTCAATGTCGATGTTGGCAACGGCGTGTCGGATCGACTTGCCATCACCGGCAACGCCAGCCTGGGTGGCCGCGTGGTCGTCTCGCCGGTGCCCGGCTATACAATCAAGAACGGCGACACCTATCGCATCGTCACCACGGGCGGCACGATCTCGGCAGGGTTCAACTCCGCCGCCCCGATCAGCGCCATCCTGACGCCGGTGCTCACCACCAGCGCCAATGCCGTCGACATGCGCATCACCGCAGGCCAGTATCGCAACGTTATTGTGGCGGGATCGCGCGTCCAGTCGTCCTATGCGAGCATTCTGGACAGCAATCGCGCGGCAGCCGGCACCTATTCGGACGTCTTCCTGCGCACTGACCTCATGTCGGCCGCGCAGATCCAGGCGACGTTCGAATCGCTGGCACCGTTCGCAGAATCGACCCGGCTCAGCATGAGCGAGTCGATGCTGTCGAGCACATCACGCTTCCACCGCACCCGCATGCAGTCGGCCTTGTCCGGCGATATGGGCGGTACGGTCGCGATGATCGGCCAGCCGCTCAACCTTGCTGCCACTGCCACCAGCGGCGCGGTACTGCCGGGTGCGATGGCGGCGGCTGCAGCGGGTCAGGACGCGCAGGAAACCGTGATGGAATCGCCGTCGCTGGGCAGCGATTATGCGATCTATCTGGGTGGCGGCTATCTCAACGGCAAGTCCACGCCGATGCCGACCTCGCTGACCAATGGCCGGCAGGATAATTTCGACGGTTATTTCGTTGTCGGCGGCTTTGAATATCTGCCGCGCGATGGTGTCGTGCTGGGTATCTCGGCGAGCTACTCGGATGTCGACGCCAACGTCGTCCGCGGCCAGCAGGCATCGGGCAGGTTGCTGGAAGGCAGCGTCTATGGTGCGGTGACCACGCCGGGCGGCATGATCGTCGACGGCCGTGTCAGCGCAGGCAGCTTCAAGGTCGATACCGCGCGCAGCGTGGCAGTCGGCACTGGACTGTTCAACCTGGCAACCCAGGACGATAGCCTGGCGATCACCGCGGAACTGGGCCTTTCGGCTCCGATCGAAGGCAAGTCTGTCGTCGTCACTCCGCGTGTTGCCGCCCAGTATCAGTATATCGGCTTTGACGATGTGCGTGAAACCGGGGGCGGTCCGGCTCTGGATATCGATCGCAACAAGTTCGATAGCCTGCAGATCCGCACCGGCCTGTCGGCCAGCGCCAAGAAGACCGCCGTGTTCCGGCCCTATATCTACGCCGATTTCGTCTATGACGTGCTGGAAGGCGACCGGTTCTTCGGTGCCAACTTCGCAGGCAGCACCACGGGCCGCTTCCCGTTTGCCTATCGCGCGGATGACCGCACCTGGGCAGAAACGGGCGTGGGCCTGACGATCTCGCAGCCGACCTTCGACTTCACCGCGTCGATCGACACCACGGTGGGTCGCCAGGACTTCCAGGCACAACAATACTCGCTCTCGGCGCTGGTCCGCTTCTAAGCACCAGCCCGGGCGGCAAGCCTAAAGAAAAGCCCGTCAGCCGAGAGGCTGGCGGGCTTTTTCTTTGGGGGTGGGGAAGGTTCAGGCGGTGGGAACTGAACTGCCGCTGGATTGTCCCGCATCGCATGTCTTGCATCCGGTACGGCCGCTTTCAGTGCATTGTGGCTACAGTCGTGGCGGCCGTAATGGGTGGGCACCTGTGCAGGCTTCAGCTTTTTGGCGGCAATCGCAGTTCTGCGGCTATTCGCCTAAGCTCCACTCTCTCGCGCGCCGGCCTTCCTTGTCCACGCTGGCCCGACCTGCTCTATCGCGTCGGTCCAGATCAACCCGTTGAAGCCGGGCGGAACGGCATCGAGATCATCGGGGTCGGTTATGCCGGGTGCGCCATTTTCGTTTTCAATGTTGCCGAGGAATATCACGGTCGTATTGGATTGGCGCATCCGCTCGAGAAAGCGGTTGGGCCATCCCCACACCAGATGCCTGTAGTTGATAGGCACCCCGATAACGCCGTCGACGCAGGAGTGCGGCGACTTTGTGCTCCATCCGACCTTCAGGTAATCGAGGGTACACTCTTTCATCCCGCGCTTGGAAAAGGCAAAGCCTGTCGGATTGATCGCTTTCCAGCGCCCGACAGGCCTTTCATGGCCGTAGACCATGATCCTGTCATCGATCGTGATGCCCTGCCCCTTGAGATAGGCGTGCAACAGATCGGCTTCCTCGATCCATCGACTTTTGAAGTTGATCAGAAAGCGTTGCTGGGGAAAGGCCTTCAGGACTTCGGCCAAAGAGGGCATCATTCCCTCGCCCTTTCCGCGAAACGGGAATGTCTTGCCGCCGTCGGCCGTGTATCCATGGCCTATGTCGAGCGACTTGAGATATGTCAGTGAATGCTCACGCGTGACACCGCTCCCTTCGGTTCGGCAATCGATCGTCCAATCGTGAAAGACCACGAACTCGTTGTCGCTCGTGGGGTGAATATCGATTTCCAGGATGTCCGCGCCAGCCCGAAAGCTCGCGGCTATCGATGGCAAGGTGTTCTCAATATAGGCGTTTGTCGGGGGCAGCATGCGACTGGCTGTGCACGTGTCCTTGTCGATCCCATCCCGGTCGTAAAGCTGATGGATCCCTCTGTGGGCCATCAGCCGCGCTTTGCCGTCAGGCTCAGGTGCAAGCCACGATGCATTCATCAAATAGACTGCGCCGACCACCATGAGCGCAGCAACACAAAATGCGCGACGTCGATTCATATGCCGATGCCCAGCCTGTAGTGAGGTGACCGTTCTTAGGCTGATATTGGCCGTGAAGGAATGACTGAATTGGCGTCGTTTGCAGCAGGCTAGATTTTGCCCAAACAAGCGAAAAATCCGCCCCCCTTCCGCTCAGCCTGAGCCTGTCGAAGGCCCCGCTATACGGCTGGCCTGGGCGAGGGTCATTTGACTTCGCGGGCTACGCCCGCTGCTCAGAGCCTGTCCTGAACCTGATTCAGGAATGAGCGGAGGTGGTTAGTCTTTGGCAATAAGCGGGGCTGTATGCTGCCACGCGCTCGGCCTGTCACCCTACTGAAAGCTCGCCCGCAATCCATCGATCACGAACTGCGCTGCGAGCGCTGCCAGCAGCACACCCAACAGCCGGGTGATCACCGCTTCGGCCTTGGAGCCCAGCAGCTTCATCAGCGGGCCTGCGGTGACCAGGGCGAGCAATGTCAGCAGCAGCACCGCCAGCAGCGCCGCGAGAATCGTCAGTGCGCGGTCGAGGCCGCTGTTCTGTGAGACCAGCAGCATGACCGATGCGATCGATCCCGGCCCCGCGATCATCGGCATGGCCATCGGGAAGATCGAGACATCCTCGATCTCGGGCGTCTCGATCACCTTCTGCGCGCGCTGTTCGCGGCGTTCGGTGCGCTTTTCGAACACCATGTCGAGCGCGATCAGGAACAGCATGATTCCGCCGGCGATGCGGAAGCTGTCAAGCTCGATGTGCAGCGCCGAGAGCAGCACCTCGCCGAACAAGGCAAACACCAGCAGGATGCCGCCCGCTACGATCACCGCGCGGATCGCCATGCTGCGCCGCTGCTGGGCATTGGCCTCGGTGGTCATGCTGGCATAGATCGGCGCGCAGCCGGGTGGGTCGATGACCACGAACAGCGTCACGAAAGCGGAGATAAACAGTTCGATCATGCCGCACCTGCCGGGACATCGTCGCGCACGACGGTTTCGAATTCGGTGCCGTTCCACAGGTCGATGCTGACCGTGCGGCTGCCATCAGCGCGGACGTTCCAGCGCCAGACCATCGTGCCATCGGTCGATGCGCGCGCACCGCTCGAGGCGGGGGCAGCAATCCTGGCATCCTTGGCCAGCGGCCCCATCTGCACGCCCTCGAGCAGCGCCTTGGGGTCACCGGTGCACACCGCCGTGCGCGAGCTGATCATGTCGCCATCGCCTTCGGTGGCAGCGATCAATGCGCCGTGGTTGAACACCCAACGCCACTTGGGCTTCTTGGCGCGCGGCTTTTCCAGGTTCTGCCACACGCTGGTGTAGCTGCCGACCTGGCCATCGGGGAAATTGAGGACGCCGCTGGCAGCGCCAGTGCGGCCGTCGCACGCCATGAAAAGGCGTTTGGCCTGCCATCGGGCGGCCTGGGGCGGATCGGCGCGGTCTTTCAGCCAGCTTTGTGCCAGCACCGGCCCCTCGGTCAGCGTCACGGCATCCGGGGCAGCGGTCTCGCGCGAAGCGGTCCACTGGCCCTTTTCCTGCGCCAGACGCGCAAAGGCGATGTCGGCAACCAGAACGGCGCTCGAATTGGCATAGGATTGCCCCGGCGGGCCGCGATGTTCGCCCGGTGGCGGGCCGGGTTGAGCACTCGCCGCGATGGGCAGCAGAGCGGCCCACATGGCGAGCCAGCGGTGATGCAGGCGCATCACAATCCCTCCGGCGCGCGCAGACCGGCGCGGCGGTGCGCGGCAACGAGCGTGTTGCGCAGGAGGCAAGCGATGGTCATCGGGCCGACACCGCCAGGTACCGGCGTGATCGCACCAGCAACAGCGACGCATTCGTCATAGGCGACGTCACCGACCAGTCTGGTCTTGCCGGGCTCGGCGCCGGGGACGCGGTTGATGCCGACATCGATCACGCAAGCGCCGGGTTTGATCCAGTCGCCGCGTACCATCTCTGCGCGGCCCACGGCGGCAACGACAATATCGGCCAGGCCGACGATGGCGGGAAGGTCTTTCGTGCGGCTGTGCGCGATCGTGACGGTGCAGCTTTGCTGCAGCAACAGCTGCGCCATCGGCTTGCCGACAATATTCGATCGGCCAATCACCACCGCGTGCAGCCCGGACAGGTCGCCCAGCGTGTCCTGCAACAGCATCAGCGAGCCCAGCGGGGTGCAGGGCACCAGAGCCTCTTCGCCGACCGCCAATTTGCCCGCGTTGACGACATGGAAGCCGTCGACATCCTTGGCCGGATCGATCGCGGCGAGCACCGCCTTGTCGTCGATATGCGCAGGCAGCGGCAGCTGGACCAGAATTCCGTCCACCGCATCATCGGCGTTGAGCGTGGCGACCAGTTCGAGCAGCGCCTGCTCGCTGGTGTCGGCGGGCAACCGGTGCTCGAAGCTGAGCATCCCGGCTTCGACGGTCGCCTTGTGCTTGGAGCGGACATAGACCTGGCTGGCCGGGTCTTCACCCACCAGAACGACGGCAAGACCGGGCGCGCGGCCGGCGGCCTGCACGAAACCGGGGACAAGCGCTGCGAGGCGCGCACGCAAACCGGCCGCGAAGGCCTTTCCATCTATGATACGGGCTGTCATGCCCGCCGCTCTAACGTCAAATGCGCGTCATTGCCACAGCAGAGCGCGGATTTACGCTGCTCAGGCGAACTGCACCCACAAACGCGGGATGATCGAACGCTGGACGATCATGATCAGCAGCAGCACTACCATCGGCGCCAGATCGATCATGCCGAGGTCCGGCATGATCTTGCGAACGGGACGATAGATCGGCTCGGTGATCCGGTGCAGCGATTCGACCAGCTGGCGAACCAGGTCGTTCTGCATGCTGACGACGTTGAATGAGATCAGCCAGGACAGGACGATCTGGATGATGATGAACCACGTCACCACCGTCAGCAATATGTCCAGGATTTCGAGCAGGATCTGCATAAGTCTCTCAATATGGCCTGGCCCGATATCTAGGGCGAGATTGGGTGTATTACAAGACTAAAACGGCTGGGCGCGCAAGCTCCAGACCCTCAGGCGCGGATGAGCGTGCCTGCACCGCGCGAGGTGAAGATTTCCAGCAGCATTGCATGCGGCACCCGTCCATCAAGGACAACCGCCGCATCAACGCCCTGTTCCACGGCATGGACGCAGGTTTCCAGCTTGGGTATCATGCCCCCGCTGATCGTGCCATCGGCGCGCAGCGCGGCGATATCGGCTGGCGTCAGATCGGACAGCAGCTTCTTAGCCTTGTCGAGCACACCTGCCACATCGGTCAGCAGGAACAGCCGCGATGCGCCCAGAGCGGCTGCGACAGCGCCGGCCATGGTATCGGCGTTGATGTTGTAGGTCTGCCCATCCGCGCCCACGCCGATCGGCGAGACGACGGGGATCATGCCTGCGTCCGAAATGGTCTTGAGCACCGTGCAATCGATCGATTCGGGCTCGCCGACAAAGCCGAGGTCGATCGCGCGTTCGATATTGCTGTCGGGGTCGCGCATCGTGCGCTCGACCTTGCTCGCGCGGACGAAGCCTGCGTCCTTGCCGCTGATGCCGATCGCCTTGCCGCCGGCAGCCGCGATCCAGGTCACAAGCTCCTTGTTGATCGCGCCCAGCACCATTTCGGCGACGTTCGCGGTCTCGCTGTCGGTAACGCGCAGGCCGTCGATGAATTCGGACTGCACGCCCAGCCTTTTCAGCATCGCGCCGATCTGTGGGCCGCCGCCGTGCACGACGACGGGGTTGATGCCCACGGCTTTGAGCAGCACGACATCTTCGGCAAAGTCGCGCGCCAGCTCGGGGTCGCCCATCGCATGGCCGCCGTATTTGACGACGAAGCTCTTGCCCGCATAGCGCTGCATGAAGGGCAGGGCTTCGGTGAGGGTCTCTGCCTTGGCCAGCAGCGCGGGGTCGTGGATATGGTCGCTCATGCGTCGAGCCTTTTGCCCAGACGGACGAAGAACACAATCAGGAACGGCACCAGGGCCACCGACAACGCCACCTTGGCGACCATCTGCCCGACGAGCAGCTGGCCGATCGGGAACACGCCATAAAAGGCGATGGTGACGAAGATCAAGGTGTCGACGATCTGCGAGAGCGCCGAGGCGATCACCCCGCGCACCGCCAGCAAGCGGCCCGGCATGTTCTGCAGCTTGGAGAAAATATAGACGTTGAGGAACTGCGAGACGCCATAGGCACACACGCCTGCTGCCCAGATGCGACCCGTCGCGCCCAGGATCAGCTGGATCGCCGCTGCGTTCTCGGGTGCCATATCGGGCGAGGCGGGCAGCGCGAAGACCACCCACGAGAGCGCCATGGCAAACAGCAGCGGCACAAAGCCGAACTTCACCAGGCTGTTGGCGGTGTCGCGGCCGTGCAGCTCTGCAATCGCGCTGGAGACCACCACCAGCAGCAGGAAGGCAAAGATGCCCGCCTCCACCGCCAGCGGGCCGATCGAGACCTGCTTGTTGCCCAGCACACCGGCCAGGCACACCATGCCGCCGTAGAACACGGACAGCACATAAAGCGATCGGGGAATGCCGGGGGTGCCGGCAGCAGGGGCGGTCGTCATGGCCGACGCGGTAACGGCTTTTTGCGACGGGGGGAAGGGGGGACGCTCTTGCGCCGCCCGCCCCCTTCCAGCACTATGGGCGCATGTCGGAATTCACCACCAGCCTGACCGAGAAGCACCGCGCGTTCATCGCGCGCCAGCCGGTCTTCTTCGTCGCCACCGCCGCAGCCGATGCGCGCATCAATCTCAGCCCCAAGGGCTATGATGCGTTCCGCGTGCTGGAGGACAACCGCGTCGCCTATCTCGACCTGGGTGGGTCGGGCAACGAGACGCACGCGCATCTGTTGGCCGATGGGCGCATCACGATCATGTTCTGCGCGTTCGAAAATCCGGCATTGATCCTGCGCATCTATGGCCGGGGTCGGCCGGTGCTGCCGCAGGATTCCGAATGGGACGGCCTGGCATCGCACTTCGAGATGCTGCCCGGCACGCGGCAGATCTTCGATATCACGGTCGACAGCGTGCAGACGAGCTGTGGCTGGGGCGTGCCGGTGATGGAGTTCGAGCGCGAGCGCGAGACGCTGAAAAAAGCGCACCGGCAAAGCGAGCCTGACAAATGGCTGGCCAAGACCGCCGGGCGCACCCGTTCGATCGACGGACTTCCGACCACGCCGACCACGCGCTATTTCACCGATGCGCAGGGCTAAGCGCGCATGAGCCTGAAAGCGATTGCCGAATATGCAGACCGGATCGAGGCGGAGATGGCGCGGCTGACGCTGGGGGCTGAAGGCATCGAGGCGCACATTTTCGATGGCGGCATGGCAGGCCTCGGCCTGGGCTTCATGACCCCGGCGCGGTTGATGGTGATTCCTGAGGATGCGGCGCGAGCGCGCAGCGTGCTCGAAAAACTGGGTGAGGCCTGACCGCAAGGGCGCAAAGCCCGATTGCGCAGGCGCGGCAGTTTTGATAATCGCCTTGTCCATGATCACGCCTCCTGAAACCGTTCGCACCACCACTCCCCGCGTCGCCTGCGATGGCGCCAGCGAAGTTCGGGGCGGTGCGGCTTTGGGCCATCCGCGCGTCTGGCTGCAGATCGACGAGAAGGGCTATGTCGAATGCGGCTATTGCGACCGCCGGTTCGTGCTGGTCGGCGGCCCAGCGGACGTCCAGGAAGCCGCCTGATCCGGGTACGGATCGGCTCCGTCAGCGAATCTCCTTGCATTTGAGACGCATCGCGGCCATATGCCGCTCCAAGCAGCGCGCCTCGGCACGGGAATCCTTCCCAATGCCCCTTATGAACCGGCAGCGTGAACATCGTTCTGGCCTCGCCCTCCCGGGCACAGGCTGACACGATTGGCCGGGTCCTGAAACCCCGCTGCTGACTTTCCGAACATCCCAATTCACGCGGGGCGTTTTCCTGAAGCATCTGGAAGAACTCCGGGCGCTTCTGAACCCCGCAATGCGCGCGCCGCCCCCATCGGGCCGGGACGCGCGTTGCTCTGTAAAGAGTATATTATGTCTTATTTTCATGAACTTGGCCTGGCTGATCCGATTCTGCGCGCGCTCGATGCCAAGGGTTACGACACCCCCACGCCGATCCAGAAGGATGCCATCCCCGCACTGATGGAAGGTCGCGACCTTCTGGGCATCGCGCAGACCGGCACCGGCAAGACCGCTGCGTTTTCGCTGCCTTCGCTGCATCACCTCGCCAAGGAAGCCAAGGGCCGCACCCACAAGGGCTGCCGGATGCTCATCCTGTCGCCGACGCGCGAACTGGCCGCACAGATCGCCGAGAACATCCGCGAATATGCGCGCTATCTCAACCTGTCGGTTAACTGCATCTTCGGCGGCGTGCCGATCAACCAGCAGAAGCGCAAGCTGCAGGCGGGCACCGATGTGCTCGTGGCAACGCCGGGCCGTCTGCTTGACCTGATCGAACAGCGCGCACTGACGCTCGAAAATGTCGAGATCTTCGTGCTCGACGAAGCCGACCAGATGATGGACCTGGGCTTTATCGTTCCCTTGAAGCGCATCGCATCGATGCTGCCCAAGCAGCGCCAGAGCCTGTTCTTCTCGGCCACCATGCCCAAGGCGATTGCCGAACTGGGCGCGCGGTTCCTGAACAATCCGGTCCGCGTCGAAGTGGCGCCGCAGTCGACCACAGCTGAGCGCGTCGAACAATATGTCACCTTTGTCAGCCAGGGCGAAAAGCAGGCATTGCTCACGCTGAAGATCCAGGAAATCAAGCCTGAGCGCACGCTCGTCTTCACCCGCACCAAGCATGGCGCGGACAAGGTGGTGCGCGCGCTGGCAGGTGCCGGAATCCGCTCTGCCGCGATCCATGGCAACAAGAGCCAGGGCCAGCGCACTGCGGCACTTGCAGCGTTCAAGGATGGCGACATCAAGGTTCTGATCGCCACCGATATCGCTGCGCGCGGCATCGACATCAACGGTGTCAGCCATGTGTTCAACTATGACCTGCCGCATGTGCCCGAACAATATGTTCACCGCATCGGACGCACCGCGCGCAACGGCGCGGATGGCATCGCGATCGCCTTTGTAAGCAATGACGAGCGGCCTTTGCTCAAGGACATCGAGAAGCTGACCAAGGTCAAGCCGACCCCGATGCCGCTGCCCAAGGGCTTTACCGAAGCCGCAGCGCAGCTTCCCCCGCCGGTCAAGGCGCCTGCCAACACGGGCGGCGGTCGCGGTGGCGAACGCAGCGGTGGTGATCGCAACGGCCCCGGCGGCCGCAACTACGGCCCCAAGCGTGACGGTGATCGTCGTCGCTCGGGCGGTGGTGGTCGTCCCGGCGGCGGTGGTGGTCGCTCGGGCGGCGGCGGTCGTCCCGGTGGCGGCGGTGGCGGTGGCGGCGGTTCGCGCGTCGGCGGCGTCGGTGCCCACAAGGACAGCGTCAAGCGCGTCGGCTGATTTTTAAATCCTCCCCCAGCAAGTTGGGGGAGGATTTTTATGCTTTTGCGGGGCGGAACAGCATCGCATCGCCGTTCATGCAATAGCGCTTGCCGGTGGGTTCGGGGCCGTCATCGAAGACATGGCCCAGATGGCCGCCGCAGCGCCGGCAGTGCACTTCGGTGCGCGCATAGCCGAGCAGCCGGTCGGTGCTGGTGCCCACCGCCTTGGGCAGAGGCGCGTAGAAGCTGGGCCAGCCGGTGCCGCTGTTGAACTTCGTCTTCGATGAGAACAGCGGGAGCTGGCAGCCAGCGCAGATGAAGGTGCCGGCGCGCTTTTCCTTGTCGAGCGGGCTGGAATAGGGCCGCTCTGTGCCCTCCTGGCGCAGCACATAATATTGATCGGGCGAAAGCTGCTTCTTCCAGGCCGCATCGGTCTTGGTGATTTCGAAGCTGCCCTTGGCCTTGGCGCTCGCGCCGCCGAAGGAAAAGCCGGCCAGGCTGATTGCGCCCAGCCCGGCGACGCCCAGAATGCCCGTATGCAGAAAATTGCGTCGATTCATGATCAGCTCCCGTGTCATCGCCCCGGCCTGTTCGACCGGAACGATGCCACAGTTACGCATGCGCCGCCATGTCGGCTTCAATATTTGCTCAACGACACCTGCATTGCGCGATAGCCGTGGACGAAGCAGGCGCGAACGCGCTCGGGCTCGGCGAGCACGTTGACCCGCATCCGGCGCTTGGCCATTTCTTCCAGCAGGATCGCGATCTGCAGTTCGGCGAGGCGCGCGCCGACGCAGCGGTGGATGCCGTAGCCGAAGGCGAGGTGCCGCCGCGCATTCTCGCGATCGACGATGATCTTGTCGGCATCTTCGAAGACGGTTTCGTCGCGATTGCCCGAAATGTACCACAAGGCGAGCTTGTCGCCCTTCTTGATGGTCTTGCCGAACAGGTCGTAATCTTCCAGCGCGGTGCGGCGCATGTGCGCCAGCGGCGTCTGCCAGCGGATGATTTCCTGCACCGCATTGGGGATCAGCGCGGGGTTCTGCTCCAGCTTCTCGCGCTGCTCGGGGAACTGGTGCAGCCCGTACGCGAGGCCCGACATCGAGTTGCGCGTCGTATCATTGCCGCCGACGATCAGCAGGATCAGGTTGCCCATGAATTCCAGCTCGTCCATCTCGGCCATTGCGTCGGAATGGATCATCATCGAAATGAGGTCGGGCGTCGGCTCGGCGTCGATCTTGGCATCCCACAGCTTCTTGAAATAGGCGCCCATCTCGTAGAGGTGCTTGAGCCGTTCGGCGCGCATCTCCTCGCTGTGCACCAGTTCGATATCGCCCGCCCAGTCTGACCATTCGGTGAGCTTGCGACGGTCGGCCCAGGGAAAATCGAACAGGATCGCCAGCATCTGCGTGGTCAGCTCGATCGAGACGGTATCGACCCAGTCGAACGGCTGGTCCCAGGGCAGGGTGTCGAGCAGCTCTGCGGTGCGCATGCGGATGTCGTCGGACATGCGCTTCATTTCGGAGGGCGTGAAGGCGGGTGCGACGGTGCGGCGCTGGCCGGTGTGCTTGGGCCGGTCCATCGCGATGAACATCGGCATCACCAGCTCGGTGGCGTCGTTTTCGTCCATGCGGTCGGCCAAAGTGATGCCGCCATGTTCGTAGGACGAGGAGAAGATCTCGGGCAGCGCTTCGACATGCTGGATCGCCTTGTGGCTGGTGACGTTCCAGAAATCGCCAAACATGCCGCCCTGCGTCCAGTGGATCGGGTCCTGCGCACGCATATGGGCGAACGGAGCCTGCCAGCGATCTTCGACATACCAGTCCGAATGGCTCATGTCGTAGTTCAGGTCGGTACCGGGTTCTTTCAAAACGGTGGCCATGGCTCTCTCCTTGATGCGTGTCCGCTATTCCCGGGTGCGATGGCCCGGCGGGTGCCGCCTGTGCAGCGGTCGTTGGGCGGATCGTCTCATCTTACTGACAGCTTTGTCAATACAGTTTCGATGTGAAACCGATGTCGCGCGCCGAGCATGGCTCCGGGGAGGATCGGGTACGCGCGGAACGGACACAAAAAATGGCCGGGATGTTGCCACCCCGGCCTTGAGTTGTCAGTTCGCAGGAGGAACCTCTGGAGGTCTGTGGCGGGGCTAGCGGTTCCCGCCACAGACCAAACTTTAAAACTCAGTAATTGTAAGCCCGTTCGCCATGCTCGCCGAGGTCGAGGCCTTCGCGCTCCACTTCAGGGGAGACACGCAGTCCGGTCACCAGCTTGGCGATGTAGAAGGCGATGGCAGAGCCGACGGCAGCCCAGACAATGGCAACACCGACAGCCATGATCTGGATGACCAGCTGTCCGCCGAGGTCGTAATCTTCGGCGCCGGGACCACCCAGAGCGGGCAGCATGGTGACAGCCGTTCCGATTGAGCCGACGATGCCGCCCAGACCGTGGATGCCGAAGGCGTCCAGCGAGTCGTCAAAGCCGAGCTTGGGCTTGATCTTCATGACGAAGATGCAGCAGATGACCGCAGTGACCGCGCCGAGCAGAATGGCACCGAACGGGCCGGAGTTGCCTGCAGCGGGGGTCACGGCGACGAGGCCTGCGATGGCACCCGAGCATGCGCCCAGCAGCGAGCCCTGGTGGCCGATCGCCTTTTCGGTCAGCATCCAGAACAGCACGCCTGCAGCCGTGGCGACGAAGGTGTTGATCAGGGCAAGGCCTGCCGAACCGTTTGCTTCCAGCGCGGAGCCGGCGTTGAAGCCGAACCAGCCCACCCACAGCAGACCGGTACCGATCAGGGTCATGGTCAGCGAGTGCGGTGCCATCACGTCCTTCTGATAGCCCAGACGCTTGCCCAGGATGATCGCGCCGACCAGTGCCGAGATGCCCGCGTTGATGTGCACCACGGTGCCGCCAGCGAAGTCCAGAGCGCCCCAGTCGAAGAGCAGGCCGGTGGTTTCAGGCGTTGCGCCCGCATACCAGACCATGTGCGCGATCGGGAAATAGACGATGGTCAGCCACACCGTGGCGAAAACCATCAGCGCGGAGAACTTCATCCGTTCCACCAGACCGCCGATGACCAGCGCCACGGTGATGGCGGCAAAGGTCATCTGGAAGGCGATGAACACGAATTCGGGGATCTGGAAGCCTTCCGAGAAGGTCGCAGCGGTCGAATCCGCGGTTACACCGGCGAGGAAGAACTTGCCGGTGGAGATGAACTGGTTGGCATCGCCACCAAAGGCCAGGCCATAGCCGTAGACGACCCAGATGATCATCGCGAGGCTGGCCACGGCGATGACCTGGGTCAGCACCGAGAGCATGTTCTTGGTGCGGACAAGGCCGCCATAGAAAAGGGCGAGGCCGGGTACGATCATCGCCATGACCAGCACGGTGGCCATGATCATCCAGGCGGTATCGCCCTTGTCGACAACCGGAACGACTTCAGCGGCGGCTTCGGCAACCGCCGGGGCGGCCTCGGCAACCTCTTCGGCCACTTCCTGCGCCCAGGCCTGGGCCGATACGAAAAACGAAAGCGCGGCCGTCCCGACAGCGGCGCCAATCTTGTGCAAAGGTTTCATCATTCCCCTTTCCCCTTACAGTGCCGTGTCGCCGGTTTCGCCGGTGCGGATGCGCGTGGCAGCCGCCAGGTCGAAAACGAAGATCTTGCCGTCACCGATGGAATCCGTGTTTGCAGCTGCCTGGATGGTTTCCACCACCTGCGGCGCCATGTCGTCGCTGACCGCGATCTCAAGCTTGAGCTTGGGGACCATGTTGGTGGTGTATTCAGCGCCGCGATAGATTTCGGTCTGGCCCTTCTGGCGGCCAAAGCCTTTCACCTCGGTCACGGTCATGCCCGCGACGCCCAGGCTGGTCAGGGCTTCGCGCACCTCGTCCAGCCGGAACGGTTTGATTATGGCAATGATGAATTTCATTACGCCCCCTTTGGTAATTTTATTGCAAGGCTGTGCCTCGTCACCGCTGGAAAGCTACGCAAACCACGTGCCAAGTCCGGCATTCCCGCGATTCCTAACGAATTATGAATTCGCAGGGCGGACAGAAGTTCAAAATTTGTGCAGATGCGAAGGAGTGCGTAAAATTTAGGCAGCATCCATGCTGCAGGTGCACACAATCAGGCCATCGATGCAGGCAAGGCCGCAAAGGCGGCGCGTGGTGGCACGAGCGCGCCACCTTTCCCTTTGCGCTCCCCTGATCATCCCGCTAATCGGCATGCCGTGACTGAGGCTGCCATATCCATCGACAATCTGCGCAAGCTGTACAAAGGCGCAGGCAAGGCTCCCGACAAGCTGGCGCTGGACGGCGTGAGCTTCGACGTTCCGCGCGGGCAGATCTTCGGGCTGCTCGGGCCGAACGGCGCGGGCAAGTCGACGCTGATCAATATCCTGTCGGGGATGGTCCGCAAGACGTCGGGCACGGCGAGCATCTGGGGCTTCGACATCGACGCCAATCCGCGCAATGCCAAGGCGTCGATCGGTATCGTGCCGCAGGAGATCGTGTTCGATCCGTTCTTCACCCCTGCCGAGGCGCTCGAGCTTCAGGCAGGTCTCTTCGGCGTGCCCAAGGCGCACCGGCGCACAGCAGAGCTGCTGCGCGCGGTGCGGCTGGAAGACAAGGCCAACGCCTATGCGCGCACCTTGTCGGGCGGCATGAAGCGGCGGCTGCTGGTCGCCAAGGCGATGGTGCATTCGCCACCGATCCTGGTGCTCGACGAGCCGACCGCCGGCGTCGACATCGATCTGCGCCAGCAACTGTGGGATTATGTGCGCGAACTGAACCGCGCCGGGGTCACCATCGTGCTGACCACGCATTATCTCGAGGAAGCCGAGGAGCTGTGCGATCGTATCGCGATCATCAACCACGGCAGGCTGATCGCCAACAAGCCGACCGCAGAGATGGTCGGCATGGCGCGCGACAAGCTGATCGTGCTGACGCTGGATCAGGATATCGCCGCTCTGCCGTCCGATCCGGCGTTCGACAAGGTCCGCAAGGTCACCGACCGGGTGGTCGAGATCGGCTACAGCAAGGACAAGCTGAACGCGGGCCAGGTGATGAGTCGCGTGCGCGCCGCCGGATACGACATCGTCGACGTCTCGACGCGCGAGCCCGATCTGGAGGATGTGTTCCTCAACCTCACCAAGGCGGTGGCGTGAAGCATGGCGGCGCGCAAGGACCACGACGTTCTGATCATCGGTTCAGGGGCGGCAGGGCTGACCGCAGCGCTCAGCCTTGCGCGGCATTGCCGGGTGCTGGTGCTCGCCAAGGGCGATATTTCGGGCGGATCGACTGCCTGGGCACAGGGCGGCATCGCAGCGGTGCTCGAAGAGGGCGATTCGTTCGACAACCACATCGACGATACGATGGTTGCAGGCGCGGGGCTCAACAGCCGCGAGACGGTGGAGTTCGTCGTCGAGAACGCGCCGGCGGCGATCCAGCATCTGGTCGATCTGGGCGTACCGTTCAACCGCAACGGCGGCGGCGGCGACCATGCCGATGACCTGCACCTGACTCGCGAGGGCGGGCACAGTCACCGGCGGATCGTGCACGTCGATGATGCCACGGGTTGGGCGGTGCAGCAGGCGCTCGAGCGCGCGGCGCTGGCCAACCCCAACATCACTTTGCTGCCCGATATGGTGGCGATCGACCTGATCGCCGACCGGCATCGCGCCGCGCCTGCGGGCGACAAGCGGATCTGGGGCTGTTATGCGCTCAACCGCGCGACCGGGCATGTCGAAGCGCTGACCGCACGCGCGACACTGCTGGCGAGCGGCGGCGCGGGGCGAACGTACCTGTTCTCGACTGCGCCCAGAGGCGCGACCGGAGACGGCATCGCGATGGCGTGGCGCGCCGGCGCGCGTGTCTCCAACATGGAATTCATGCAGTTCCACCCGACCTGTCTGTATAACCTTGAGGTCAAGAACTTCCTGATCACCGAAGCGGTACGCGGCGAGGGCGGTCATCTGCTGATCCCCGAGACCGGTTATCGCTTCATGGGCGATTTCGACGAGCGGATGGAACTGGCCCCGCGCGATGTCGTCGCGCGCGCGATCGACCACGAGATCAAGCGGCTGGGCCTGGATTACGTGCATCTCGACATCAGCCACCAGCCGGCAGAGTTCGTGAAGGGCCACTTCCCCACGATCTACGAAAAGCTGCTGGGACTGGGGATCGACATCACCCGCGATCCGATTCCCGTGGTTCCGGCGCAGCATTATACCTGCGGCGGCGTGCTGGTCGATCTGAACGGTCGCACCGATCTGCCAGGCCTGTATGCAGCGGGAGAAGTGACACAGTCAGGCCTGCATGGCGCGAACCGGCTGGCGTCCAACAGCCTGCTCGAATGCTTCGTTTTCGGCGATGCGGCTGCCACCGACATTATCGAGCATTGGGACGAACTGGGCCCTCCGCCTGCGATCCTGCCCTGGGATGAAAGCCGCGTCACCGATTCGGACGAAGAGGTCGTCGTCCAGCACAACTGGCGCGAGATCCGCCGGTTCATGTGGGACTATGTCGGCATCGTGCGCACCACGAAGCGGTTGGAACGCGCGCGTCACCGCATCGAACTGCTGCGCAGCGAGGTCGAGGAATATTACGGCAATTTCCGCGTGACCCCCGATCTGGTCGAGCTGCGCAACCTGATCGAGGTCGCCGACCTGATCGTTCGCTCGGCACTGGAGCGCAAGGAAAGCCGTGGGCTGCATTATAACAGCGACTATCCCGATACCCTGATGGTGGCCGATGATACGGTGCTGGTTCCGTAATCTTCCCCCTTCCCGCAGGCGGGAGGGAAGAAATATGCAGCCATTCACCGCGCGCAGCGACTCATTCGCCGCAAAATCTGCGCCCGCGATGGAACTGGCGGCTAGATCGCTTAACAGTGCGTACACATGCCCTGTGTCAGCACGAAGCCATCCTAAAACCCGACCAGAAAGCCGCCGCATGTTCGCCCGCAAGCTGATTCTTTTCCTGGCCACGGCCTCGCTTGCCGCCTGTGTCTCGGCTCCGCGAGAGGTCGCGCAGCCGCGTCCGGCTCCGCCGCCGCCCGCCCGTGTCCAGCCGGTGCCGCCACCGCTGGCTCCACGCGCGACCAATGTCGTGCCGCAGGGGCTGCGCGACGAGCTGGCGCAGCTGTGGCGCACCTTTCCCGGCAAGACCGGCATCGCCGTGCGGCGGATCGATGGCGACTGGGTGGTCGGCCAGCGCGGTGGAGAGTTGTTCCCGCAGCAGAGCGTCTCCAAGCTGTGGGTGACCATGGCGGTGCTGGAAAAGGTCGATCGGGGCGAGCTGGCGCTCGATACCGAGGTGACGATCACGCGCGATGACCTGACCTTGTTCCACCAGCCGCTCGCTGCCCGCGTCGCGCGCGAGGGCACGGTACGCGCGACGGTGCGGACACTGATCAACGAGGCGCTGACCGCAAGCGACAACAGCGCCAACGACGCACTGCTGCGCACCGCAGGCGGCCCGGCGGTGGTCAACGATTTCCTGCGGCGCAAGGGCCTGTCGAACATCCGCTTCGGCCCCGGCGAACGGCTGCTGCAAAGCGGCATCGCGGGCGTCGAATGGCGTCAGGAACTGTCGGCGGGTCGTGCCTTTCAGGCGGCGCGCGAGCGGGTGCCGCTCGATCGGCGGCGCAACCTGCTCTCGGCCTATGTCGCCGACCCCATCGACGGGGCGAGTCCGGAAGGCATTGTCGATGCGCTGGCACGGCTGGCGCGCGGCGAATTGCTGTCGCAATCCTCAACCCAGCTGATGCTGGACACGCTTGGGCGCACCCGGAGCGGTCCGCAGCGGCTGAAGGCGGGCGTTCCGGCGGGCTGGCAGTTCCTTCACAAGACCGGAACAGGCCAGGATCTGCCGCCGGTTTCGACCGGTTATAATGATGTCGGCATCATGACCGCGCCCGATGGAACCCGCTATGCCGTAGCGGTCATGCTCGGCGAGACGACGGCAAGCATCCCGGCACGCATGCAGCTGATGCAGGCAGTGTCGCGCGCCGTCGGGCGCTGGCACCAGCGGTAAGCGCTGCTGCCCACGCGGCCCCTACCGCTGGCGGAAGCATTATGATATTCAAACGGCGGGAGACATTTGTTTCGTTTGCCGGAACCGGGCTTTGCGATTTGGGAATCGTGATGGATCGGGACGGCAGGAGAGCTGCGAACTCATGCCTTCATTTCCCCTATTCCGCCCTTTCAGGCCCGTCCGCTGACGGCGCTGGTTCCGGTGGCAGCCCCCGCCATTTCACCCCGCAGCAACCCGCTGACCGACTCGGCCAGCTGGACCGCGATGCGCAATGCCTGTGTCGCCGATCCGGGCGCTTTCCACGGACTGCAGGCGCGCTCCGCGATCTGCTGGTACCTGCCTGATCACAACGCCTGGGCTCATTTCGACCAGGACGCAGGATGCTGGACCGGCTGGGATGCGGATACAGGTGCGGCGCGACAGCTCGATCTGGCGCACGATTACATGCCCTGGGCGCGCGGCCTCAACGCCGATGATGCACCCAATTGGCGTTGGTTCGAAGGCGCGTTCACCAACAGCGGCTTCAACGAGGTCGATCGGCATGTCGTCGCGGGCCATGGCGCTGAAACTGCGCTGATCTTCGAGGGCGACCGCTGGAATATGTCGAGCGACAACGGTCGCGGCGGCCCGGTCGATTGCTATCCGGTATCGCGCAAACAGCTGATGCTCGAGGCGGCGAAATGCTCGCTGGCACTGACGGCTCTCGGCCTCAAGGCGGGTGACCGCATCGCGCTCAACATGCCCTCGATCCCGGCGCAGATCTACTGGACCGAAGGCGCCAAGCGCGCGGGCATCATCTATACACCGGTGTTCGGCGGGTTCAGCGACAAGACGCTGTCCGATCGCATCGCCGACGCCGGCGCCAAGATCGTGATTACCGCCGATGGCAGCTATCGCAACGCGCAGATGGTGCCGTTCAAGACCAGCTACACCGATCCGGCGCTCGACAATTTCATCGGCGTCGGCACCGCGATGGGTCTGCTCGCGGTCGCGCTCGACGACCCCGCGCTCGAGGTCAGCGATGCTGCGCGCGCGCGGATCACCGAGGCGGTCACCGAATTGCTCGACGGCGAGGTCACCGTCGAACGCTCCGACGTCATGCGCGGCGTCGGCCGGGCGCTCGACGATCTGGCGCAAGGCTCAGCGATGACTGCAGCGCAGGCCGCGAACCTGCGGATGGCGATCGCGTCTGCCTTGGTCGATTCGCCACCGCGCGTCGACGCGGTGGTGGTGGTCCGCCACACCGCGCAGCCCGACCTCGTCTGGAATTCGAATCGCGATCACTGGAGCCATGACCTCACGGGCCACGCGAGCGCGCAGATCCTGGAGGCGGCGCGCGGACTCGGGATCGCTGTGGCGGATGAAGCGGCGCTGCTGGCGCTGCCCGACGCGGACTTTGTCCGCGCGATCTGGGCGGCGTCGAAGCCGCTGCCGGTGGATTCGGAATATCCCAATTTCATCATCTATACCTCGGGCTCGACCGGAAAGCCCAAGGGCGTGGTGCACGTCCACGGTGGCTATTGCGCGGGCGTTGCCGCGACGATGCCGGTGGCATTCGATGCTGCGCCCGGCGATGTCATGTTCGTCGTCGCCGATCCGGGCTGGATCACCGGCCAGAGCTATCTGATCGCAGGCTCGCTGCTGTGCCGGGTGACGACGATCATCACCGAAGGATCGCCGGTCTTCCCGCATGCAGGCCGCTTTGCCTCGATCATCGAGCGGCACAAGGTGCAGATCTTCAAGGCGGGCGTCACCTTCTTGAAAAGCGTGATGCAGGATCCGGAGAACCTCAAGGACATCCAGAATTACGACATGTCGTCGCTCAAGGTCGCAACCTTCTGCGCCGAGCCGACCTCGCCTTCGGTGCAGGCGTTTGGCATGGAGCATGTCACGCCCTGGTATATCAACAGCTATTGGGCGACCGAGCATGGCGGCATCGCCTGGACGCACTTCTACGGCAACACCGATTTCCCGCTGAGGGCTGACGCGCACACCTATCCGCTGCCGTGGATCGTCGGCGATGTCTGGGTCGAGGACCCGGACGCGCCGCCGCTCGAATTCGGGCTGGAGCGCGATGGGTCCGGGGGCGTACCATGGCGACGCGCGAAAAATGGCGAGAAGGGCGAGATCGTCATCGCTCTGCCCTATCCGTATCTCACCCGCACCATCTGGGGCGATACCGACCATTTCACGCTGGAGCAGCACGCGGGCGGGTTGCGGATCAATCCGGAATGGCGCGGCGACTCGGACCGGTATTCTTCGACCTATTGGGAACGCTGGCGCGGCACCTGGGCCTATACCCAGGGTGATTTCGCCATCCGGCACGAGGACGGATCGTTCTCGCTGCACGGCCGCTCGGACGACGTGATCAATGTCTCGGGTCATCGCATCGGCACCGAAGAAATCGAAGGCGCGATCCTGCGCGACAAGACGCTCGATCCCAATTCTCCGGTGGGCAACGTGCTCGTCGTCGGCGCGCCGCACCGCGAGAAGGGCGCAACGCCGATCGCGTTCGTCACCGCTGTTGCCGGACGCAGGCTGACGCAGGACGACCGCCGCCGCCTGACCGATCTGGTCCGCACCGAAAAGGGCGCGGTTGCGGTGCCGTCCGATTTCCTCGAGGTGTCCGAATTTCCGGAAACCCGCTCGGGCAAGTACATGCGCCGCATGGTCCGCGCGATTGTAGAGGGCGGCGAGATCGGCGACACCTCGACGCTGCGCAATCCCGGCAGCATCGAGGCGCTGCAGACAGCGGTGGCCGCCTGGCGGCGCAAGCAGACGCTGGCCGAGGAACAGGCGCTGTTCGAGCGCTACCGCTATTTCCTGATCCAGTACAATCACCTGGGTGACGGCAAGCGCGTCGCGACAGTCACCGTCACCAACGCGCCGGTCAACGCGCTCAACGAACGGGCGATCGACGAGCTGGTGATCGTGGTCGAGCATCTCGCGCGCAAGGACGACGTGATTGCGGTGGTGTTCACAGGCCAGGGCACCGCCTCGTTCGTCGCGGGCGCGGATATCCGCCAGATGCTCGAAGAGGTGAACAGCGTCGAGGAAGCAGGCGTCCTGCCCAGCAATGCGCAGCTCGCATTCTCCAAGATCGAGAACATGGGAAAGCCGTGCATCGCGGCGATCCAGGGCGTGGCTTTGGGCGGTGGCATGGAGTTCGCGCTCGCCTGCCATTACCGCATCGCCGAACCCGTCGCGCGCTTCGGCCAGCCCGAGATCAACCTGCGGTTGCTCCCCGGCTATGGTGGCACGCAGCGGCTGCCGCGGCTGCTCGCCGAACGGCGCGCGGGCGAGGGGCTGCGCGATGCGCTCGACCTGATCCTGGGTGGCCGCGCGATCAGCGCCGACGAGGCGCTGGAGATCGGCGCGATCGAACAGGTCGCAGATGCCTCGAACGATGTGCTCAGCCTCGCGCATGGCATGGTGCGCGAGTTCGCGCGGCATGGCGCGGAAAGCCCGCTGGGCAAGGCGTTTGCCGACCGCAAGGCGATGACCAAGCGCTGGGCCAATCCGGCGCATATCGATCTCGATGCGGTGCTAGAGGACCCGTTCCTCCAGCGCATCCTGCGCCAACTCGACTGGGCTGGGCGTGGGCCGGCGGGTAGGCGGGCGCTCGATGCCGTCCGCACCGGCTGGACCGAGGGCATGGCCGCGGGGCTCAAGCGCGAGGGCGAGCATTTCGCCGAGGCGATCATCGATCCCGAAGGCGGCAAGACCGGCATCCGCCAGTTCATGGACAAGCAGTCGCCGCCGCTACCGGTGCGCCGCAACGGTGTGTGGATCGATGCCGAGCATGAGGACAACAAGGCCGAGATGATCGCATCGGGCCAGTTGCTGCCCGTCGGCGCGCCTTTCTATCCCGGCGTGACCGCGATTCCCGCCAAGCAGCTCGCCTTCGGCATCAGTCGCGATCCCGACACCGGCGCACCGCGTTTCGGGCCTCCGGCGTCCCACGAGCGCGAGCATATCGTGCCCGTCGTGGCACCAGAGCCCAACGAGGCCCTGGTCTACATGCTGACCAGCGAGGTCAACTTCAACGATATCTGGGCGCTCACCGGCATTCCGGTGTCACCGTTCGATGCCCATGACGAGGACGTCCAGATCACCGGTTCGGGCGGCCTGGCCTTGGTCGCGGCGCTGGGCAGCGAGGTCAAGGGCGAAGGCCGGTTGCGTGTGGGTGACATGGTGGTGGTGTATTCAGGGACCAGCGATCTGCTCTCTCCGCAGGCTGGCGACGACCCGATGTTCGCAGGCTTCGCGATCCAGGGCTATGAGACCAAGACCGGCAGCCACGCGCAGTTCCTCAACGTCCAGGGGCCGCAGCTGCACCGCGTGCCCCCCGATCTGACGCTCGAACAGGCAGGCAGCTATGTGCTCAACCTGGGCACCATCACCCGCGCCTTGTTCACCACGCTGCAGATCGTGCCGGGCAGGACGATCTTCGTCGAAGGCTCGGCCACCGGCACCGGGCTCGATGCGCTGAAAAGCAGCATCAAGTCGGGCCTCAAGGCGACCGGACTCGTCTCCAGCGCGGACCGCGCGGCCTTCGTCAAGGAACAGGGCGCGGTTGGCGCGCTGAACCGCAAGGACCCGCAGCTTTCGGCGCTGTTCACCGCCGTTCCCGATGATCCTGACGAAGCCCGGGCATGGGAGGCCGATGGCACGCCACTGCTCGACGAATACCGGCGGATCAACAATGGATCGCTGGCAGATTTCGTCGTCAGCCATGCCGGCGAAACCGCCTTCCCGCGCAGTTTCCAGCTGCTCGAGGAGAACGGGACGCTGGCCTTCTACGGCGCATCATCGGGCTATCACTTCGCCTTCATGGGCAAGACCGGCAGCGCCTCGCCCTCTGACATGCTGGCGCGTGCGCAGTTGCGCGGCGGCGAATCGGTGCTGTTGTACTACGGCCCCGGCAGCCGCGATCTGGCCGATCCATTGGGGCTCGAGATGATCGAGGCGGCGCGGCTGTACAAGGCGCGCACCGTGATCGTCACCACCACCGATGGCCAGCGCGAGTTCCTGCAGTCTTTGGGGCTGGAGGAATCGGTCGAGGGGATCATCAGCCTGGAAGGCCTGAAGCGCCGCGACAGCGAATTCCTCTGGCCCGACAGCCTGCCGCGCCTGCCCGATGCCCGCACCGATATCGAACGGTTCAAGGAGGGCGTGCGCAGCTATCAGCAGCGGACGATGAAACCTTTCGGTACCGCGGTGGGCCGCATCCTGGGTTCGCCCGGCAATCCGCGCGGGGTGCCCGATCTGGTGATCGAGCGCGCCGGGCAGGACTCGCTCGGCGTCTCGACATCGCTGGTGAAGCCCTTCGGCGGGCGCGTGGTCTATGCCGAGGAGATGGCGGGCCGTCGTTACACCTTCTACGCGCCGCAGGTCTGGACCCGGCAGCGCCGGATCATCATGCCCACCGCCAACATCTTCGGCACGCACCTGTGCAATGCGCATGAGGTGACGATGATGAACAACATGATCGCAGGCGGGCTGCTCAGCGTCACCGAACCACAGGTGGTCGACTGGGACGGGCTGCCGGAGGCGCATCAGGCGATGTGGGACAACCGCCACACCGGCGCGACCTATGTCGTCAACCACGCGCTGCCCGCGATGGGCCTGCGCAGCCGCGACGAGCTGCTCGAATACTGGGCCGCATCTCAGGGCATCATGGGCAACACTTGAAAACATCAGCCGCCGGGAACGGCGCGGCAGGGGATTACCGACATGACGAGCAGCAAGACCAAGGCGACCAAGACGGGCGCAACCGCCGATACCGGGACCGGGGGACGGCTTTCGGGCAAGGTGGCTCTGGTCACCGGCGCTGCGGGCAATCTGGGCGGCGCGATCATTCGCCGCTTCATCGGCGAAGGCGCGACCCTGGTGATGACCGGACGCACTGCGGAGCGGCTCGATGCAGCCAAGGTGGCGCTGCTCGCCGAGACCGGGGTGGACGAGGCGCGCGTCTTCACCGTGATCCTCGATGGGGCAGACCCTGAGTCGGTGCGCGCAGGCATCGAGACCGTAAAGGCCGCGCTCGGCCGGATCGACATATTGGTCAACAACGCAGGCTCGGCAGGACCCCGCCAGACGCTCGAGAATGTGCCGCTCACCCGCGCCGAGATGGAAGCGAACGGCGATAGCGAGACGGTCGCCGATGCGATGCGCAACCTGCTGGGCGTCAGCTGGAACCTGACGCGCGCCGCCGCCCCGATCATGCCGGTGGGCGGATCAGTGGTGAACATCTCGACGATCTTTTCGCACACCCGCTATTATGGCCGCACCGCCTATGTCGTCCCCAAGGCGGCGCTGAATGCGCTGAGCCAGGAGCTCGCCAAGGAGCTGGGCGCCAACGGAATCCGCGTGAACACCGTGTTCCCCGGCCCGATCGAAAGCGAGCGCATCCGCACCGTGTTCGCGGCGATGGACGCGCTGCAGGGCGAGGCGGAGAACACCACCGCCAACCACTTCATGGGTCGCATGACATTGGAGCGCGCCGTCGGCAGCGCACCCAAGCAGAAGACTTTGCCCGTTCCTGGCGACATTGCCGATGCCTGCCTGTTCCTCGCCAGCGATGAATCCGCCGCGCTCAATGGTAACGAGATCGACGTCACCCATGGCATGCAGGTGCGCAAGGATTCGCGCTCGACCTATATGACGCGGCCATCGATGCGGTCATTGGATGGCGCGGGGCTGACTGTGCTGATCGCCGCGGGCGAGGCGTGGGAAGACGCGCTCGAAATGGCCAAGATCCAGGCGGCGTGCGGTGCGCGCGTGCTGCTGGGCATGACCCGCCAGGTCGATGTGGCCCAAGCCGAAGCGCGGGTGAAGGCGCAATCGGCGGAGGAAGGCCTCACCATCATGCGCTTCAACCGCGCCGAGCCCGAAGGCATGGAAGCGGCGATCCGCGCCTATTCGGACGCGCATGGCGCGATCCACAGCGCAATCGTGCTGCCGGTCAAGCCCGCCGACCATTTCGGCGACAGTCTTGTGGCGGCATCCGATGCCGAGGTCGATGCGCTGATCGATGTCGAACTGACCGGGGCGATTGCGGTCGCGCGCACGCTGCGGCGCTATTGGAAAACGCGCACCGACCTGATGCAGGATCCGCGCTTCGTGTTCATGTCGAGCCCCAGCGACGGCAAGGGCAACAAGGCGGCGAAAATCCTGACGGCCGCGATCGCGCAGCTGATCACCATCTGGCGCGACGAATCGCGGGTCGATTTCGCGCAAGGCCGCCAGAAGCGCGCCGCCTGGGGCAACCAGATCGTGCGCTACACCAATGCCGAGGACGAGAACACGCGCTTTGCTGCAGGGCACGCGACGCGGATCGTGTTCAAGGAGCAGAAGATCGCCGAAACCTCGCTGTACCTTCCCGCCAACATCGGCGAGGAAACCGGCGCGCGGCGGGCAATGCTGGGCTTTGCCGAGAACATCACCGGCCTGCACCTGGGCAAGGTCGCTTTGATCACCGGGGGCTCGGCCGGGATCGGCGGACAGGTGGCGCGGTTGCTCGCGCTCGCCGGCGCCAAGGTGATGATGGTCGCGCGCCGCGAGAGCGAGCTCGAGGCCGCGCGCGAACGCATCGTCGGCGAACTGCAGGATGTCGGCTTTTCGGGCGTCGAACGCCGGATCAAGTTCATCGCCAATGTCGATGTCAGCGATTTCGATTCGCTGCGCAAGGCGGCAGACGCGACGATGGAAGAGTTCGGGCGGATCGATTACCTGATCAACAACGCCGGTGTCGCAGGCGCCGAAGACATGGTCATCGACATGCCGCTCGACACCTGGCGCTGGACGCTCGATGCCAACCTCATCAGCAACTATCTGCTGATGCATTATGTCGTGCCGATCATGAAACGCCAGGGGTCGGGCTATATCCTCAATGTTTCCAGCTATTTCGGCGGTGAAAAGTTCCTCGCGGTCGCCTATCCCAACCGCGCCGATTATGCGGTGTCCAAGGCGGGGCAGCGCGCGATGGTGGAGAGCTTCTCGCGCTTCCTGGGCCCCGAAATCCAGGTCAACGCCATCGCGCCCGGCCCGGTCGACGGCGACCGCTTGTCGGGCACCGGCGGCAAGCCTGGCCTCTTCCTGCGCCGCGCCCGCCTGATCCTCGAGAACAAGCGGCTGAATGCGATCTATGCCGCCGTCATCGAATCGATCCGCGAGGGCGCGGAGGTCACGCATGTGCTGGGCCGTCTTGCGCGTAACGACACCGGCTATCTCAGCCACGACCGTTCGACGCCCGATCCGCTGCGGCTGCTGTGCCTCGAGCTGGCGCGCGAAGGCGACGGCATCTGCACCTGGGACCGCTATCTGCTCACCCCCGAGATCGCCGGGCGGCTGCTCGCGCGGCTGCGCTCTGCGGGCTATCTGCTGCAGCATGCCGATTGGCAGGAGCGCAGCGGCACCAACGACGGCCTCACCGGCTGGCTGATGGTTACCCCGCCCGATGACATGCCGTATCTGCCGCAGGACCGGATCGGCAAGGAGGCCGACAAGGTCGGGAGTGGCGTATTATCGCAGCTGCATCTGGGCGCGATGCCCAAGGAAAGCGAAGTCGCCCAAGCCACGGTGTTCTACCTCGCCGACCGTGCGGTGAGCGGCGAGACGTTCAAGCCATCGGGGGGCTTGAGCGTCGAACGATCGTACACCGAGCGCGAGATGTTCGGCAGCCCCAAGCAGGAACGGCTCGACCAGATGGCGGACAAGACCGTGTGGGTGTTCGGCGAGCATCTGGCCGATTACATTGCCGAAACCGCAGGCCATCTCATCGGTGATCTCGATGTCGCGCATGTCGTGCTGCTCACCCGCAGCTCCGATGGCGGCGCGAGCGTGATGGCGCTGCTCGACCCGGCCATTGCGGCCAAGGTGACCGTGCGCGTGTGCGGCGCGGATGTCGAAGCCGCGATGGACCAGGCGCTCACCGACTTCGGGCGCCCGACGACAGTGGTGTCCACCCCGATGGCGGCGCTGCCCGACCGTCTGTTCGACGAGGGCGCGATGCTGGCTCCGGAAGAATTCCGCGAGCTGTGCGAGGAGAACCTCACCCACCATTTCCGCGTGGCGCGCAAGGCATCGCTGTATGACGGCTGCCAGCTGGTGCTGGTCTCGCCCGACGTGCCCTTCGGCCAGAGCGGACCCGCGTTTGCGCTCGCCAATTTCGTCAAGACGACGCTGCATGCGTTCACGGCGACGCTGGCGGTGGAAAACGAGCGGCTGGTGCACGATGTGCCCACCAACCAGATCAACCTGACGCGCCGTGTACGCTCCGAAGAACCGCGCAATGCCATCGAGCACCAGGAGGAGCTGAAACGCTTCGCCCGCGCGGTGCTGCTGGTCGGCGCTCCGCTGCCCGACGCGCAGGATTCGCGGTACAGGGCGCGGATCTACAGGGGTACGTCGATGACGGTGTGATTGTGACGGGGGGGCGCTGGAGGCTTTCATGCGCGGCATAGGCGGAGGAAGTAGGGCAACGTCCTACACGGCCCCGCCGACCAGATACAGGCCGCGCCCATGGGCCTTCAGCCAGCGGTCGGCGCTCTGGCGGTCGCCTTCGAACAACGCGTCGAGCCAGGCATAGAAGTCTGCGCTGTGGTTCATGTGTTTGAGGTGTGCGACCTCGTGCGCGACGACTGATCGGCGCACCGTGTCGGGGGCCATCACCAGCCGCCAGTTGATGCGGATGGTGCCGTTGGCCGAGCAACTGCCCCAGCGGCGCGCGGCGTTGCTGATCGCCAGGGCAGGCACGGGCGTTCCGGCGCGGGCACAATAATCGGCAAGGTCTGCGGCGCACAGCCGCTTGGCCTCGGCCTTGAGCCAGCGGGTGAGGCGGGTGTCGAGCGAAGTGCGCGCACCCCCCAGCGCGATCACGCCGTCGGCGGCGATCACCCTGCGTCCATGGCCTTCATTCCAATCGATGCGATGCGGTATGCCGCGCAAGGGGATCGTCGCGCCCGGCTCCAGCGCGACATGCGCCCCCGCCTTGGCAAAGCTCGCCTCGATCCAGTCCGCCTGCGCGCGGGCAAAGGCGATCGCCTCACCCAACCTTGCATGGCCGGGCAGGGTGAGCAGCAGCGCGCCCTTGGCCGGATCGGTGCGCAGCCGGATGTTGCGCGCGCGCGCATGGCGGCGGATGACCAGCGCATAATCGCGCTCGCCGATCGTGATCCTCTGCGGCGTTTCAGCGGGTGCAGCCGCAGGGTGCGGGGCGAACTTGCGGGCAAACAGGCGGGCGATCGGCGAGGCCATTACAGCTCTGCGTCAACGATATGGTTCTCGATGGGGCCGGCGTGGACTTCCGATATCACCCGGCCCACCACCGAATGGCCGCCTGCATGCATCGCATCGCTGCTGCCGGTGCGCAGATGGTGCCACTCGGGCAGCGGCAGGCCTTGCGCGCGCAGATTATAGGCGCAGGTCGAGGGCAGCCAGCTGATCTCCTCGACATTGCCGCGCGTCAGCCGCAGACAATCGGGCACGATGGCGCGGCGGTGGCGATAGTCCGAGCACTGCGCAGTACGGGTGTCGAGCAGGCGGCAGGACACGTTGGTGGGGTAGATGTGCCCGGTGTCCTCGTCTTCGACCTTGTGCAGGCAGCATTTGCCGCAGCCATCGCACAACGCCTCCCATTGTGCACGGTCGAGGCTGGCCAGCGGCTTTTCCCAAAAGGGCGTCACGCTGTCCATTTGTCGATTTCGGCGGCAATCTGTTCAGGCGTCCCGTCATACGGCAGCAGCGCGATCGGTTCGCCCTTGGAGCCCATCAGATAGGCCTGGCGGCTGTGATCGACCAGATAGCCTTTCGCGTCTGCACCCACTGGCTTTTGCGCCTTGTACATCACGAGATAGGCATCGGCGACCGCCTTGATCTGCGCAGGCGTGCCGGTGAGGCCGATCAGGCGCGGATGGAATGCACCGACATATTGCTTGAGGACGGCCGGCGTATCGCGTGTCGGATCGATGGTGATGAAGATCGGCTGGATCCTGGCCGCGCGCTCGGGCTGCTGCTTTTCGAACAGCGCAAAGCCCGCTGCGATCTTCTGCAGATCGACCGGGCAGACATCGGGGCAATAGCTGTAGCCGAAATAGACGATGCGATGCTGGCCGGCAAAATCCGTATCCTTCACCGTCTTGCCGTTCTGATCGGTCAGCGCGAAGGCGCCGCCAATGCGCGCGCCTTCCAGCGGGGCTTCGGGCTTGGTCGCGGCGCCTGAGCAGGCGGTGAAGGCCAGCGACAGGGCAAGGGCGATGAGGGCAAGGGGGGTTTTGTTCATGACAGGTTTGTCTCTGCTCTGCTATGGCACCGCTTTCAAGGGGGATTGGTGGTCGGCACGCCCGGCCCACCGCATCCCCGGTGCAAGTTTTCAAGGACGATGCAGCCCGTGACCACCCGTTTCAACAGTTTTGCTCGCCTGTGGATCGCCGCAATGGCAGCCCTGGCGTTGCTGATCCCTGCTGCCGCCAGCGCCCAGTTTTCTGATAGCTACACCTTCCTCAAGGCGGTGCGCGAGCGCGATGGCGACAAGGCGACGCAGATGCTCAACGAACCGGGCAGCACCATCGTCAACACCAAGGACATCACGTCGGGCGAGACCGCGCTGCACATTGTTACCGCGCGCCGCGACCTTACATGGATGGGCTTTCTGCTGCAGAAGGGGTCCAACCCCAATGCACGCGACAAGAACGGCGTTACTCCGCTGATGATGGCGATCAATCTGCGCTTTGTTGATGGCGCCGAAACGTTGCTGAAGCAAAAGGCGCAGGTGGACGCGACCAACAACTCGGGCGAAACCGCGCTGATCCGTGCTGTCCAGCTGCGCGACCTGGCGATGGTCCGCCTGCTGCTGAAGAACGGAGCGAATCCGGACAAGCAGGACACCATCGCCGGCCAGTCGGCGCGCGACTATGCCAGCGGCGATTTCCGCAATCCGCAGATCCTGGATGCGATCACCGCGAACGACAAGGAACGCAAGGGCGGAACGGGCAATGCCAAGGTCTTCGGCCCGACGCAGTGATGCGATCATAAAGTCCTCCCCCAGCAAGCTGTGGGAGGATCTGAGTTTCAGAATTCCGGAAACCGCTCGAACTTCGGCAGCTCGTGCGCGGTTTTCATCCAGCCGATTTCCTCGGCGGCCTGGATATGCGCCATCGCCGGGAAGGCATCAGGATCATCGAACGTGGCGGTCTGGATATCGACCAGGCCCGGCAGCACGGTTTCGTTGATGTAGAACAGTCCGGTACCGCAGCGCCCGCAGAAACTGCGCTCTGCCAGTTCGGACGATTGATAGACCGCAGGGCTGCCCTGAAGCACGCGGAAGGTCGAGCTGGCCACTGCGGTCCAGCCCATGACCGGAGCGCCCGCGCAACGACGGCAGTCGGCGCAGTGGCACAAGGCGGTACGTGGAGCCTCTTCGGGCTTGTCGGTGGTTTCGACTGCAAAGCGCACTGCGCCGCAATGGCATCCGCCTTCGTGGCTGCTCATGCGTTTGCTCCTTCGGCTTGGGCCCTTGTGGCTGCGATCAGTTCATTGTCGATTGCCTTGGCGCGGACATAAGCGGGGCGCGCACGCAGTCGTTCGGCATAAGCGGTGAATTCGGGCCGCACAGGCAGCGTGTCGAAGGCCTGGCCCCAATCGACCTGCGCGCCGACATAGACATCTGCCGCCGTGAACCTGTCTCCGCAGATGAATTCGCGGTCCTTCAGCCAACCGGCCAGCGTATCGACGACCAGATCATAGCTGCCATAACCCAGCATCGCCTGCTTATCCTTGGGACTTTCCCAGCCCATCGACCGGTTGGTGATCGCCTGTTCGAGCGGGCCGGCACCAAAGGCCAGCCAGCGATAATAATCGGCGCGCTCATCGGGACGCGGCGCCAGCCCGGCATCGGGAAAAGCATCCGCCAGATAGGCGCAGATTGCAGCGCATTCGGTGACGACCCGGCCATCGTGGACGATCGCCGGCACCTTGCCCATCGGGTTGATCGCGCGATACGCCTCGCCCTTCATTTCGGGGCCGTATTCGACGATGCGCTGCTCGTAGGTCGCGCCCGCCTCTTCAAGTGCCCATCGCGCGATCTGCCCGCGCGACATGGGATTGGTATAGAAAATCAGGCTGCTCATGCATCTTCCCCTCGATCCGACTCAGGCGCTGGCCGGAACATAACACGAACAATTACCCGCGCCAATCGTTCAGCAGCCCTCACCCGTCACGACAGCGCCCAGCAGACCGCCCAGTCCGCCCTTGCACTTTTTCTTTTTCTTGCGCGGTTCGGCCTCGCCCCCGCCGTTCATCATGGCGCCCATGTCGGGCCCGCCCAGCAGCCAGGTGGAGTTGGAACGATAGCGCACGCGCGCCGTCCATTCGGGCTTCCATGGTGTCCTGGCGTTGGCGGGACGCGGCGGATAGGCAAAGTTCGCCTCGGGTCCGTACGCATAGAGGTTGCCCAGCGCGAACTCGCCGCCCGCTGCCGTCACTTCGGCAGGCACGGTGCAGCTCGTCTGCGATGGCGGCATGACGACCTGCTGCTGGATCAGCCTGGCGACCTGCGCCGGCGCGATCCAGTCCCACAGCGCCCCGCCGAACTGGCGCGAGGCAGAGGACGACCACCAGACCATGTCCTGGAACTCGCCCTTGGCATTGGCCTTTGCGGTCATCACCCAGGCATAATAGCCGGTGGCGTTGGCAACGGTGTTCCAGCTGATCTGCGTCGCGCCGCCCGGCGCAGGCGCGGACTTGCCGGTGATTGCGGGCATGAAGTCCTGCGCCAGCGCGAACTTGATCTCGGGCGCATAATTGCCCGCAACGCGGTGCTCGCCCAGCAGCGAGCTGTCTGCGCTCAGCAGCTTGCGCGTTTCGGCATTGGGCCATTCGCCATAGGTCCTGGAGTTGCCGGTGCTGACCGACCGATCGACAGGCATCGATCCTGCGAACAGGTCGGGCGGCACCTGGCCTGCGGTCAGCTTGGCGAAATCGATCACCACCGGCTGGCCCGGCGCCGCCTTGGCGCCGCAGCCCCAATAGATCAGCAGCCGGCCCTTGGGACGCTGAAAATCCTTGGGCAGGTCTTCGGGCACGGCATCGGTCCGGGTGCCGGGCTTGGGGCTGAGCAGCGGCACCGATGCGCCGAGCTTTGTGACCGGTGGCATGAAATGATCGGCCTTGGGCGCACCTGCCGCAGGGGCACGCGACGATCCCAGCCGCAGCACCAGCTCATGCGCCTGCTTGTTGCTGCCGCCACCGAACATCATCGACAGGCCAGCCCCCATGCCGCTGCTCGCACCACCGCCTAGCGCAGCAAGGCCGGTCACGGTGCCGACATCCATGTCGTAGCGCGCAATGGGACTGGCGGCCTGCTGGCTGCTGACGGGGCTGGCGAGAAGGACTGCCATCGAGACGGCGGAAATGCACAAGGCAGTTTTGCGTGGGATGAGCAATGGCATGGACAGACTCCCGAAGACTACGAGCGGCATGCAGGCGAGTCGCCTGATAGCACATATGTCTATTCCGCGGGAGCGATGGCCGCAGTGCGTCAGGTCATATGGTCGGGTTGCCGCCTCCGCTGCCAGAAGCTGTCAGCGAAGCCCCTTCCGGGGTCTGTTTGCCCAGCTTGTTGATGATATCCGGGACAAAGCGCTCGGCAAATCCGGCGATGAATGCCGTCGCGATCATTTTGTAGAAATCGATCCGTGCGGTCAGGCCCAGGGCATCCTTGACCTCGTCCACCCACAGGCTCGGCGCTTCGGGACGCTTCTGGGGCATGTCGCCGGTGCTCCGCGGCTCGACAGGAGGGGCTGTGGGGGCGCTTGGACTGGCCCGGCAACCTCCGTGTCGGTGACTTTGGTCAGATCCGTCAGGCGTGCGTCAGGCGGACGATCTTCCTGATCGTCTGCCAGTGCCAGACCGTCGATGCCGCCCCCTCCAGCGCCGCCTGCCGGATCTTCGGGCGAGGGAACGTGCGGCACCAGCTGGTCCAGCAGGTTGCCGGACACCAGAACATAGATGAACAAGGCAAAAACCCCGCCGATGCCAATCGACATGAGCACACTTACCCAACCGACGCGCAGGCCGATCAACTCGTAGATACCGTCCTCGACCATCGCGTCGCGCGAGGTGGCTTTCTGCAGGCGCTGGATCAGTGAGATCATTGCGCCAAACATGCCAGCGACCATGATCGCCACCAGCCCATGGGCCGCTATGACGCTCGACATGGATATGAACCCCAGGCTGCCGGAGACGATCACGAACGCGGTAAATGCCAATATGGTCATCATGCGCTTGATCGAGTTTTCGCGCGCCAGATTGATCAGATAGTTGGCATGGATCACATCAAGCAGATTGCGTGCGCGCTGGCGCAAAACCTCTTCGGTCACCTCGTCGACCGACTGCGCCGAAAAACTGCTCTGATAGGACCGCGCCACGCTGGTCGGGACCACGCGGTGGAAGCGGTCTTCGATGGTCCAGAAGCGGGCTCGCAGCGCAGCCTCCGGGATCAACCAGACCAGGGCGAGCTCTATCTTGAACAGCTGGCCCAGAGTGGGGCTGTTCCCGCTCAGCGGATCGAGGTCTTCGAATTCCTTCCGGAGCGCATTGAGCTGCGCCGTCTTCTGTTCGTTGCTGGCCTGTTCAGCCTTGCTGTCAGGGTGCAGATCCCAGGCATAGCCTTCAAAATTGTCGCGCATCGATTCAAAATAGATACGCGATATATAAGCTTCTTCCTTGAACAGATGCATGGCATCGCTCCCTGACCGTTCAGGGCATTAGGCCTCCAATCGTTCTGCGCTTGCCACAGGGACTGGCGCCAAAATCGAGACGAAGCGGCTGAACCACCTCCATTTCCGATCATTTCCCCCCGAACAATTGCCGTCCCGCCAGATCGAGCATGATCTCTTCCGAACCGCCGCCGATCGCATTGACGCGGACCTCGCGGTAGATGCGTTCCACCTTCGATCCGGTGATATAGCTCGCCCCGCCCAGGATCTGTGCGGCTTCGCGCGCGACGATCTCGAGCATCTGCGTCGCCTGCACCTTGAGCATCGCGAAATCCGCCGGCTGGTCGCGGCCGTGCTCGACCGCCCAGGCGCATTGATCGACCCAGGCTTGCGTTGCGGCGATGCGCCGCGCCATGTCGGCCAGCTTGATGCGGATCGACTGGTGCTTGACCAGCGCCTTGCCGAAGGTCTCGCGGGACTGAGCCCACTCCACCGCCTCTTTCAGGCACACCCGCGCATAGGCGCAGCAGCCCATTGCCATGCCCAGCCGCTCGGAATTGAAATTGCGCATGATGCCGATGAAGCCTCCATTCTCCGGGCCGATCAGGTTCTCGGCGGGCACCTTCACGTCCTGCAGATAGATCGCCGCAGTATCCGAACAGCGCCAGCCCATCTTGTCGAGCCGGGTGCGGGTGACGCCGGGCGCGGTCATGTCGATCAGCAGCAGTGATATTCCGGCAGCGCCTGCGCCCCCGGTGCGCACCGCGCAGGTCAGCCAGTCTGCGCGCATGCCCGATGTGATGAACATCTTCGACCCGTTGACTATGTAATGGTCGCCCATGCGCTCGGCGCGCGTCTTGAGGTTGGCGACATCCGACCCGCCCGATGGCTCGGTGATGCCCAAAGCGATGATCTTCTCGCCCGCCAGCACCGGTGGCGCGACCCGCTGCTTCATCTCGTCGCTGCCCAAGGCCAGCACCGGCGGCAGGCCGATGCCGTGCGTCATCAGCGATGCCGTCAAGCCGCCCGCGCCCACCGCAGCCAGCTCTTCGGTCTGGGTCATGCCGTGGAAGATGTCGAACCCATCCGAATGGCCGCCATATTGCTCGGGATAACGCAGACCCAGGATTCCGGCTTCCGCCGCCTTGCGGTGCAATTCGCGCGGCAGTTCGCCGTCTGCCTCCCATCGGTCGATGAACGGTGCGATCTCGCGTTCGACAAAGCGGCGCACCGATTGTGCCAGCGCCTCGTGGCTGTCGTCATAGAACGGCGAACGCGCGCGCCAATCGTCGAAATCGGTCAAGGTCATTCTCTCCTGTCATGCGGCTTTGTGCCCTGGATACAGGCTTCCGGCGGCGTTACCGCTTTGTCAATCCATCGCTGCTATGCCCTGACCGAATGGCCGGGCCGCCATCAGGCAGGGGGCAGACGATGCAGCAGGACGACACGCCGAAACAGAGCGCGCAGACGACCAGCGGACGCTTTGTCGACTCTGCACTGGAAGAGCGTTTCGTCACCGGCGAGCGCCAGGCGCGCGTGGTGCACATGCGGCTGTTTGCCGCTTTCCTCGCGGCCATGCTGATCGGCTATGCTCTGGTCAATCCGCTCTATTTTTCGCGCGAGGATGAGCTGCGGTTCTCGCTGCTGCTGGTGCCGACGCTTGCAATCCTCGCCGCATTTGCAGGCGCGACCTTCTGGCGCGGCTATGCTGGCAAGCCGATGATCGATTTTGCCAGCCTGCTGGGCATCGCCTTCCTGATCATGGCGGAAAATGCGCTGCTGTTCGAAGAGATGCACCGCGCGCAGGTGCAGCTGCACGCCTCGATCGCGATCAACGGCCTCATCGTCATGGCCTTTGCCGCGATCGCCTTTGCCGGGCAGGTGCGCTGGTTCGCCGCCTGGCTGACATGCCATGCTGCCGTCTATTTTGGCGTGATGGTGGCGACCGAGGCCGATCTCGTGCCCTTCATCTACGCAACGCTGGCGTACCTGACGAGCGCGGCGGTGATGGTGCTGCTCAACTGGTCGGTCGGCCAGGCGCACCGGCAGAGCTTCCTGCTGTCCGATGCGCTGGAGGCCGAGCGCGCCAAGACCGAGGAGCTGCTGTTCAACGTGCTGCCGCCAGCGGTCGCAGAGCGGCTGAAGGCAGGCCAGGTGGTGGCAGACAGCTATCCCGATGTCTCGGTGGTGTTCATCGACATCTGCGGCTTTTCGGATCTGTCACGGCGGATTTCGCCCGGGCATCTGGTCGATCTGCTCAATGGCTTCTTCCTGCTGGCCGACAAGTGCGCGGCCCAGACCGGCGTCGAAAAGGTCAAGACCATCGGGGACGCGTATCTCGCGATCAGCGGCGGCAACAACCCGTCGCACAACAGCGCCGATGCCGCGATCCGCTTTGGCGAGGCGGTGATCGCAGGGCTGCCTGACCTTCGCGCTTCCACCGGCATCGACCTGCACATCCGCGTCGGCATCCACACCGGCCCGGTCGTCGGCGGGGTGATCGGCGAGACGCGGATGGCCTATGACTATTGGGGCGAGACGATGAACATCGCCAGCCGCATCGAGGGCGCGGCCAGGCCCGATTGTATCGCCGTGTCCGAATCCACCTGGATGCGCGGCCGGGGCGATCGCCATTTCGAGCTGCCACAGGTGCTGACCTTGAAGGGCGTGGGCGACATGCCGGTTTACCGACTGGCCGAGAGCCCGAGCGCCGAGATCATCCGGCTGGTGAGTTAACTCAGGCACGGCATTCCGTCCCGAAATCGTCCAGCACCATTCGGGGGCTTCCCGTCGCACGCCAAATCGCGTTAGATTAACGCCATGGCAATCATACTCATCTTCCTGTGCGGCATCATCAATTTCGCACTGCACAAGGCAACCATGGAATCCGACCATCCCATGTCGGTCCAGATGCGCGGGATTTTCCGTCATTTCATGCGCGGCTGGGGGACCTATTTTCTGGAATATCTGATCCTGCTGTCCGCGCTCAGCTTTGCTGCGCTCGGCTACACGATCGCGCTTCCTGCCTATATCGTCTATACCGGCATGAATGGCGTTGCCGGCTGGGCGATCCTCACGGGCAGGTTCTAGGCGGGCAAGGTCTAGGCCGCCACCGCCTGATCGGTTGGCGGTGATGCCGCCGCGAGCAGCCGTTTTTCCAGCGTCTTCAGCCGGGCCTTGCTGTCGATCTTGTCGCCCAGCAGATCGGTGACATAAAAGGTATCGACTGCGCGTTCGCCATAGGTTGCGACATGCGCTGAGTGAACGATGCACTTGAGGTCGAACAGCGCAAAGGCCAGCCGGTTGAGCAGGGCAGGCCGATCGAGCGCATTGACCTCGATCACCGTGAAGCGGTTCGACGCCTTGTTGTCGACCAGCACCACCGGCGCGATGCTGAATGCCTCGGTCCGGGGTCGTGCAGTCGGGCGCGCGATCAGCCGCGGGGTCAGCGCCATGCGGTTGGCCAGCGCGTCGGCGATCGCGGTCTTCAGCCGGGCGATCTGGCTTTCCTCCATGAAGGGCCTGCTCAGCGGGTCCTGCACCAGGAAGTTGTCGAGCGCCATGCCGTCGCGCCGGGTGTGGATGCGCGCATCGATGATGTTGCCGCCCGCCAGATGGATGCCGCCGGCGATGCGATAGAACAGTCCGGGATGGTCGGCGGCGCTGACCGTGACCAATGTTGCGCCGCGCGCGGGATAGAATTCCGCTGCGACGGTCAGCGGTTCGGTGTCGTGCGCATCGATCAGCCGCAGGTTCTGGGCGATGATGTCCTCGGGCTCGGCGATCCAATAGGCGTCGTCGAGCTTGCGCGCGATCTGGACGAAACGGCCCTCGTCGATGCCCACCATGGCGCGCACCGCATCCTGCTTGGCCAGCACGCGTTCGCGCCGCCCATGCTGCTTGTGGCCCAGCCGGAGCAGCTCCTCGGTTGATTCGAACAGGTTGCCCAGCAGCTGGCGCTTCCAGCTGTTCCAGATGCCCGGGCCGACTGCGCGGATATCGACGACCGTCAGCACCAGCAGCAGCTTCAGCCGCTCGGGGCTCTGCACCATGGCGGCGAAATCGGCGATCGTCTTGTAGTCGGTGAGGTCGCGCTTGAACGCGGTGGCCGACATCAGCAGGTGGTGGCGCACCAGCCAGGCGACCTGCTCGGTCTCGGCTTCGGTGAGGCCGAGGCGCGGGCACAGCTTCATCGCCACGTCTGCACCCAGCACGCTGTGATCGCCGCGCCGTCCCTTGGCGATGTCGTGCAGCAGGGCCGCGACAAACAGCACGCGCCGGCTGATCAGCTTTTGCATCACGTCATAGGCGAGCGGGTGATCGTCCTTGAGTTCGCCCGATTCGATCCGGGCGAGCAGGCCGATCGCGCGGATCGAATGTTCGTCCACGGTATAATGGTGGTACATGTCGAACTGCATCTGCGCGACGACACGGCCGAAATCGGGCACGAAACGGCCGAACACCGTCGCCTCGTTCATCCAGCGCAACACCATCTCGGGATCGCGCGGGCTGCACAGGACATCCATGAACAGCGCATTGGCGCGCGGATCGGCGCGGACATGCTTGTCGATCAATACGGCATCGAGGCTCGCCTGACGCATTGCGCTGGGGTGGATCTCGACCGTGTGCTTGTCGGCCAGCTGGAAGATCTCGATCATCCGCACCGGGTCTTCGCGGAAGAAATCCGGCCGGGGCAGCGCGAGCCGTCCGCGATCGAGGATGAAGCCCGAAAGCTTGCGCGGACGCCGCCGCAGGATCGCAGGAATGAAGCGCCGGTCGCGCGCGGCGAACTGGTCGTCGAGCTGCGCCAGGAACACGCCGGTCAAGTCGCCGACGCGTTTGGCGTTGAGGAAGAAATACTGCATGAACCGCTCGACCGCCGATTTGCCGGGCCGGTCGGCAAAGCGCATGCGCGTGGCGACCTCGCGCTGCAGGTCGAAGGTCAGCCTGTCCTCGGCACGGCCCGTGATGTCGTGCAGGTGGCAGCGCACCGCCCACAGGAAGTTGGCCGAGCGGCGAAACCCGCGAAACTCGGTCATCGTCAGCAGCCCGGCATCGACCAGTTCGGCCGCCGAGCGGACCTGGTGGATGTACTTGCCGATCCAATAGAGCGTGTGCAGATCGCGCAGGCCGCCCTTGCCATCCTTCACATTGGGTTCGACGACATAGCGGCTGTCGCCCATCTTCTTGTGGCGGGCGTCGCGTTCTTCCAGCTTCTGCGAGACGAAATCCTTTGCGGTGCCGGTGACGACATCCTTCCAGAAGCGTGCCGATGCCTCGCGGTAGATCTCCTGGTCGCCCCAGACATAGCGGCCTTCGAGCAGCGCGGTGCGGATGGTGAGATCGCTCTTGGCCTGGCGGACCATCTCGTCGATCGAGCGGCTCGAATGGCCGATCTTCAGCCCCAGATCCCAGAGGATATAGAGCATCGCCTCGATCGCCTGCTCGGTCCAGCTGTTCTTCTTCATCGGGGTGAGGAAGGCAATGTCGACATCGCTGTGCGGGGCCATCTCGCCCCGACCATAGCCACCAACGGCTGCGATGCAGAAATGCTCGCCCATCGAATGGTTGGCGACCGGGTACTGGAAGCGCACGACATAATCGTGGATCAGCCGGACGATCTGGTCGATCAGGAACGACTGCGCGCCCGCGCACTCGTGGCCTGCTGCCGGATTGGCGACCAGCCGCTCGGCGATTTCCGCCCGTCCCGCCGCCAGCGCATCGCGCAACAGGGTCACGACCTGCGCGCGCGCCTTGTCGCCCTGCTCGGTGGCAAGTTGCGCGATGCGATCATCGATGGCGCGGCGATCGATGATCGCGCGCTGGTTGGCGACGGTGTTCATGGGCATGGGCAATACAAGGCTCTGGTTAAGGTCAGGTGCCCGCTCCCGTTTGCGCGAGCACTGCGGCCTGATAGGATTTGCGCAAGGACACCTTGTCGATCTTGGCGGTGCCCAGGCGCGGCAACGGCGCGGCGCTGTGCCACAGCCGGGCCGGGACCTTGAACGCGGCCAGCTGGCCCGACAGGAATTCGATCAGCTGGTCGTCGGTCAGGCTGGCTCCGTCGCGCACGACATAGACCGCGCCGACGATCTCGCCGAAGCGTTCATCGGGAATGCCGAAGACGCTCGCCTCGGCAACATCGGGGTGGGCATAAATCGCCGATTCCACCTCGACGCAGCTGATATTCTCGCCGCCACGGATGATGATGTCCTTCTTGCGGTCGACGATGAACAGATAGCCTTCGGCATCGACATAGCCCAGGTCCCCGGTGCGGAAATAGCCATCGGGCATGATCGCAGCATGGGTTGCGGCCTCGTTGTTCCAATAGCCCAGGAAATTCGCGACCGAGCGGATCGCGACTTCGCCGACCTGGCCGGAGGGCAGCGGATGGCCGTTGTCGTCGAGGATCGCAAGGTCCACCAATGGGCGCGAGGCCTGGCCGGTGCTGTCGGGCTTGGCGATATAGTTCTCGTTGAAATTGCCGCAGCCCACGCCGTTGGTCTCGGTCAGGCCATAGCCCAGGATCGGGAACGCCCAGTCCATCGTTTCCTTGATGCGCTTGACGTGTTCGACCGGACGCGGCGCGCCGCCTGCGGCAAAGGTCACGCAGCTGGTGAGATCGTAATTGCCGCGATTGGGATGCTGGGCGATTTCGTAGCTCATCAGCGGCACGCCGACGAAATAGCTGATCTTTTCACGCTCGATCAGCCGCATTGCCTCTTCGGCATCCCATTTGGGCATCAGCACCAATTTGCGCCCGATGACGAAGCTCTGCAGCAGCACCGGCACTTCGGCGGTGACATGGAACAATGGCACGTTGAGCAAGGTTGCGGGCTGGCCTTCGGGCGCCTTGCCCTGGCGCGTGACGATGTTCAAGGCCATCAGCGTCTGCGCGACATAGCTGAAAATGCCCTGCACCACGCCGCGATGATCCGAGAACGCGCCCTTCGACTGGCCGGTGGAGCCCGAAGTGAACAGGATGGTGGCCAGATCGTCGCCAGTCAGTTCGGGAAGCTCGGTCGATGCATCTCCGCCCGCTGCCAGCAGGGCGGACAGGCCGTTTTCGGGCGGACCATCGTGGCTGAAGGTGATGACGCGGGCATCGCCGATCTCGCCGCATTCGGCAATCCGCCGGGCGCAGCGGTCGTCGGCGAGCACGAGCTTGCAGCCCACATCGGTGATCCCGGCGCACAGTTCCGGGCCCTGCCACCAGCCGTTGAGCAGGGTGGCGACGCCGCCTGCCATCAGCACGCCCATATAGGCGATGATCCAGTTGGCCGAATTGCGCGCGGCAATCCCGACCCGGTCGCCCTTTGCAATGTCATGGCCTGCGATCAGCGCGGCGGCGACATGGCGCGCGGCGGCATAGCTCTGGCCGAATGTCAGCCTTGTATCGCCATCGACCAGAAATTCGGCATCGGCGTGCTGCATGCAGAAATAGGCAAAGAAATGCGACAGCGCAGGCGGAGCCGACGCAATCATGGGCAGTTTCTGGCCGTACTTCTCGAAATGCGTCAAAGGCAGCATGCCTCCTTCACCGGTCAGCGCCTGGATGGCTTCATCCATCATCTGGTCCAGTTCGGTTGCCATCAAAATCTCTCCTCTTTCGCTTGTGCTTGCCAACCCTTATGGAGGGGAAAACCCGTGGGGAAAAGCCTTGATCCTGCCCATTTCGGCGCTTGCCGCCAACACTGCCAATGCTGTTGCCTCCACTGCGATCCGCTTTGAAGAGCTGGGGCTGTCTCCTGTCGCGCTCAGCATCGGCGCGTTCCAGCTCAAATGGTACAGCCTGGCCTATCTGTTCGGCATCCTGCTGGGCTATTGGTACATGGGCAAGATGCTCAAGCAGCCCGGCGCACCGATGGCGCAGCGCCATGCCGACGACCTGATGTTGTACAGCACCCTGGGCATCATCCTGGGCGGGCGGCTGGGCTACGTCGCCTTCTACCGGCCCGATCTGTTCGAAACACCGCTCGAGGTGTTCAAGGTGTGGGAGGGCGGCATGTCGTTCCATGGCGGGTTGATCGGAGTGCTGCTGGCGATCGGTTACCTGGTCTGGCGCAACAAGTTGAGTTACATGCGCGTCGGCGATTATGTCGCCTGCGTGGTGCCATTCGGCCTGCTGTTCGGGCGGCTGGCCAATTTCGTCAATGCAGAGCTGTGGGGCCGCCCGACCGATGTCGCCTGGGCGGTGATCTTCCCCACCGATCCATCCGGTCTGCCGCGCCATCCCAGCCAGCTGTACGAGGCGGGGCTGGAAGGCGCGCTGCTCGCGGTGATTCTGGGCTTGCTGTTCTGGAAGACGCAGATGCGCCACCGTCCGGGCTTTCTGGGCGGGGTGTTCCTGGCGGGCTATGGCGCCAGCCGTTTCTTCGTCGAATATTTCCGCAATCCCGATTCCCACCTCATCGAATTTGCCGAGCGCACCGGCATGAGCATGGGCCAGTGGCTCACCGTGCCGATGATCCTGATCGGCCTGTACCTGATGGTCAGCTCGCGCCATCGCGTGGCAAAGCCGTTGCCCGCAACGGCCTGACGCGATGGAGCACTGGGCGTTGGCGGAAGGCGAAGACGGCGGCGATGCCGGGCTGGAGGCCGTTTTCAAGCGGCTGATCGGCGCGACTGGCCCCATCAGCGTGGCGCATTACATGGCCGAGGCCAATGCGCATTATTACGACCGCGCCGATCCGTTTGGATCCGCCGGCGATTTCATCACCGCGCCCGAGATCAGCCAGATGTTCGGCGAGATGATCGGGCTGTGGCTGGCCGATCAATGGCAGCGCGCGGGCAAGCCGCAGCTGTGTCATTTTGTAGAGTTCGGCCCGGGTCGCGGAACGCTGGCCAGCGATGCGTTGCGCGCGGGCGACAAGTTCGGCTTCCATCCGCAGGTGCACATGATCGAGGGCAGCAGCCGGTTGCGCCAGGCACAGCAGCTGCTTCTGCCCGGGGCGACATGGCACGACGGGCTGGACAGCGTGCCGCGCGAAGGGCCGTTGCTGATCGTCGCCAACGAGTTCCTCGATGCGCTGCCCGTTCGCCAGATCGTTCGGACCGAGCAGGGCTGGCGCGAGCGGGTCGTGGTCCACAATGGCGAACGCTTTCTGCCCGTGGCCGGCGCACGGCCGATGGACAGCGCGGTACCGGCAGAACTTATGGACAGTCCGCCCGGTACCATTCTGGAAAGCTGTCCGGCGGCCAGCGGCATGGCCTATGAAATCGCAATGCGGCTGAAGGCCCAGGGCGGCGCTGCGCTGTTCATCGACTATGGCTATGGCGCGCCCCAGACCGGCAGTACGCTGCAGGCAGTGCGCGCGCATGAAAAGGTCGATCCGTTCGCCGATCCCGGCCTGTGCGATCTGACCGCGCTCGTCGACTTTGCGCAATTGAAGCAGATCGCGCTGGCGGGCGATGTCGAATGTCTGGGCCCGGTGGGGCAGGGCGACTGGCTGATGGCGCTGGGCATCGCGCAGCGCGCTGCCGCTCTCGCGCAGTCGCAACCGACCAAGGCGCAGGACATCATGACCGCGCTCGACCGGCTGGTGTCGCCCGATCAGATGGGCGCGCTGTTCAAGGTCATCGCCTATCGCGGCCCCGGTTGGCCCGAGGGTGCGGGGTTTGGGGGCTAGCAACGGATTGCACGCGCGTCCCTCGACTTCCCAGCAAGCCGGGAAGCCTGTCCTGAGCGGCTGGCTTGCCAGCCAGTCGAAGGGCTCGGGACAGACGGGAAAAGAAAAGCGCCCATGAACAATGGGTCCGTGTTCCCGAGCGAAGTCGAGGGACGTCGTGCTATGCCCGCGACTTAAGCCGCCGCCCTTTTCAGCCGGTCATTGATTGCATCGCCCATACCGCCCGCCGGAATGGCGGCGACGGCAATACGCTGAGCGGGTGACGCGTCCGCCCGGTGCAGCGCAGCGTAAAGGTTTGCCGCCGCTTCCGCCAGATCGCCTGACGCCGAGAGCGTGTCGTCACCCACCACATCGCCAAAGCCGATCAGCCATTCGCCCGGCTCGGCAGACACAGCATTCACTCGCAGCGGCTTGCCCGGCGCGTAATGGCTGGCAAGCTGGCCCGGTGCCTCGATCCGCTGGTCGGTGAGCGGCAATGGTGGTTCGCCCAGCAACGCCTCGATCGCCGCGGGATCGACAGGGCCGGGGCGCAGCAGCTGCCAGCCCGCTGGCGCACCGCCCAAGTTGCGCAGCGCAACTATCGTCGATTCGAGCCCGGCCTGGCATGGCCCCCCATCGAGGATCAGCTCCAGCCCTGTGCCCAGGCTCGCGGCCACATGGCGCGCCTCGGTCGGGCTGATCGCGCCCGAGCGGTTGGCCGACGGCGCCGCCAGCACCATTCCGCCTTCCTGCAGCACCGCGCGCATCACCGGGTGCGCCGGGCAGCGCAGCGCGATCGTGGGCAGGCCGGCGGTCACGGCAGGGGCGACTCTCGCCCCTTGTGCGAGCGGCAGGACGAGCGTCAGCGGTCCTGGCCAGAAGGCAGCGGCAATTTTTTCTGCACGCTCGTCGAATTCTGCCAGCTGCCGTGCGGCGGCCATGTCGGGCACGTGCACGATCAGCGGGTTGAAATCCGGCCGGCCCTTGGTGCGGTAGATCGCCGCTACGGCATCGGCGCGTGCTGCATCGGCGGCGAGCCCATAGACGGTTTCGGTGGGCAGCGCGACGGGGCGGCCTTCGCGCAGGATCGCCACCGCGCGGGCAATCGCGTCAGCGTCGGCGGGCAGGATCTGCGTGTCTGAAGGCTTGGAAGCGGGCATGTTGGTGCCTATACAGCGCCAGCAAGCTAGGCACAGCAGGGAAAAGACATGACATTCACCGCGCCGACCGCCGAACAGTTGTTCGTGCTCAAGACGATCACCGGAATTGACGAGCTGGCAGGCTATGACCGCTTTGCCGAAGCCACGCCCGACCTGGTCGAGGCGATCGTCGAGGGCGTCGGCGAGTTTGCGGCAGGCGAATTCGCGCCGCTCTACCGGATCGGTGATACCGTGGGTGCAAGGCTGGTCGATGGTGCGGTGACGATGCCCGAGGGCTACCGCCAGGCCTATCAGAATTATGTCGAGGCCGGATGGAGCGCGCTGAGCGCGCCTGCCGACCATGGCGGCCAGGGCCTGCCCTTCAGCCTCGCCACCGTCGCCCTCGATTCGCTTGGTGCGGCCAACATGGCGTTCGCCCTGTGCCCGATTCTCACCGTCGGCGCGATCGAGGCGCTGCATCATCATGGCAGCCCGCAGCAGCAGGCGCTGTACCTGCCCAAGCTCGCCACCGGCGAATGGACCGGCACGATGAACCTCACCGAACCGCAGGCGGGCAGCGATGTTGGCGCGCTGCGCGCGACGGCAACCCCGCGTGGTGATGGCACCTATGCGATCCGCGGCCAGAAGATCTACATCTCGTTCGGCGACCACGACATGGCCGACAACATCATCCATCTGGTACTGGCCCGCACCCCCGATGCGCCTGCAGGTACCAAGGGCATTTCGCTGTTCCTGGTCCCTAAGTACCGGCTCGATGCCGATGGCAATCCGGGCGAGGCCAATGGCGTGAAGACCGTGTCGATCGAGCACAAGATGGGCATCAACGCATCGCCCACCTGCGTGCTGCAGTTCGGCGAGGAAGGCGAGAGCGTCGGCGAGCTGATCGGCCCCGAATTCGGCGGCATCCGCGCGATGTTCACGATGATGAACAATGCCCGCCTGAATGTCGGGCTGCAGGGCGTGCAGATCGCCGAGGGTGCAACGCAGAAGGCGATGTGGTTTGCGCGCGAACGCGTGCAGTCGGCGCGCGCCGGGGGCGGCCGCGATCCCGTTGCGATCATCGAGCATCCCGATGTGCGCCGCATGCTGCTGCGCATGAAGGCCGGGACCGAGGCGATCCGCGCCTTGCTGTATTTCGCATCGGGCTATGTCGATCGCGCCAACCTGGGGCTGGATGGCGCGCGCGAGATGGTCGATCTGCTGACCCCGCTCGCCAAGACCTATGGGACCGACCTTGGCAGCGAGATCGCGTCGCTGGGCGTGCAGGTGCACGGCGGGATGGGCTATGTCGAGGAGACCGGCGCAGCGCAGTACTACCGCGATATCCGCATCGCGCAGATCTATGAAGGCACCAATGGCATCCAGGCGGCGGATCTGGTCGGGCGCAAGCTGGGCATGGGCGGCGGCGATGTCGTCCGCGGCCTGATCGCCAAGGTACAGGCGGATTGCGGCAACCACGCCGCGCTGTCGGCGCTGGCGGGCGATTGCGCCGAGGTTACCGAATGGATGATCGGCGCAAGCGTCGATGACCGGCTGGCCGGCAGCTATCCCTACACCACGATGATGGCGGTGATGGCGAGCGGCTGGCTGATGCTCAAGCAGCAGCGTGCCGCGCAGGCCATGCTCGATGCGGGCGAGGGCAATCCCGCGTTCCTCCAGGCCAAGCTGGTCACTACGCGCTTCTATCTGGAGCGCATGGTGCCCGAGGCCGGCGGCCTCAAGGCGGCGGCAATGGCGGGCGCGGACCTGCTGTATGCACTGGACGCCGAGGCGCTCGCGGCTTGAAGGGGATTTCAAAAGTCTCCCCCATTCCGTCTGTCCCTCGACTTCGCTCGGGAACTCGGCAAAGGTTGGCGTTAAAGGCTGATGACTGACCCTCAGGACCCCCTGACCCGCATCGCCCAGGCGCTTGAGCGGATCGCTCCGCCCGCGTTGCCGCCGACCGACTGGTTGGCTGCCCCCGCTTATGTGTGGAGCGGCGACAGCGTGCTGGCGGTGCAGGAACTCGAGGCCGTGCCGCTCGACCGACTGCGTGGGATCGACGCGCAGAAGGCGACGTTCGTCGAGAACGCCCGCCGCCATGCAGCGGGCCTGCCCGCCCACGACGTGCTGCTGTGGGGATCGCGCGGCATGGGCAAATCGGCTTTGGTCAAGGCGGCCGTGGCCGATATCCAGGCCAAAAGCGGGGGTCTGGCGCTGGTGCAGGTTGGCGGTGAGGCCGACGCGCTGGCCGGGCTGCCCAGGCTGTTCATGCAGCTGGGCGATACCGACCGGCGTTTCCTGGTGTTCATCGACGATATCGGCTTTGACGGTCCCGAAGCGAGCAGCGCGGCGCGGTCGCTGCGCTCGCTGCTCGAGGGCGGCGCAATGGCGCGTCCGGCCAATGTCCGGCTCGCGGTCACGTCGAACCGCCGCGCGATTGTCGAGCGCCACATGAGCGAGCAGGACGATCCGATCAATCCGCGCGACGCCATCGACGACCGGATGGCGCTGGCCGACCGGTTCGGGCTCAGCCTGGGCTTTCCGGCCTGCGATCAGTCCGCCTATCTCGACATCATCACCGGCTATGCCGAGGCTTACGGGCTCGCCTTCGACCCCGAGGATGCCTTGCTCTGGGCGCGCCAGCGCGGCAGTCGGTCGGGGCGGATTGCGTGGCATTACGTCACCGAACTGGCAGGCCGCGCAGGCCGGTCGCTTGATTGAGCGCGGCGGTGACCGCGCTGCCCATCCTCTACAGCTTTCGCCGCTGCCCGTTCGCGATGCGCGCGCGCATGGCGCTGCTGGTCAGCGGCCAGGCGGTCGAGCTACGCGAGATCCTGCTGCGCGCCAAGCCTGATGCGATGCTGCAAGCCTCGCCCAAGGGGACGGTGCCGGTGCTGGTGCTGAACGATGGCACGGTGATCGACCAGAGCTTCGACATCATGCGCTGGGCGTTGGGTCGCAACGATCCCGAAGGCTGGTTGCAGGGCGATGATAGCGCGCTGCTCGCCACCTTCGACGGCGCGTTCAAGCACCATCTCGATCGCTACAAATACCCCTCGCGGTACGACGAGGAGCCGCTGGCACATCGCGCGGCCGGGGTGGCGTTGCTGGAACTGCTGAACGAACGGCTGGGTGCCAGCGCCTTCTTGTGCGGCGACCGCCGGACGCTGGCGGACATCGCGCTGTTCCCCTTCATCCGCCAATTCGCCGCAACCGATCAGCCGTGGTTCGATGCACAGCCACTGGTGCATGTGCAGGCGTGGCTGGCGGGGCTGATCGCATCCGACTTGTTCGACCGCGCGATGCTGCGGCTGCCGCCTTGGCAGCCGGGCGATGCCCTGACGGTGTTTGCCTCCGGTTAACCGAAAGCTGGTATTGCTTCATGCTGACCCGGACCGAGCCAGCGCACCGCTTATGATGATGAATCTGCTTCCCTTTCGCCTGCGCACCCGGCTGGATGGCCGGCGGCATGACGCCGCGTGTCGCCCGGTGCTGCAGACCGCGCCGATCGTGCCTGCCGATGATGGGCTGGTGATCTTCTCGATGATGGGTACTGCGGTGCTGCTGCCCTATCTGGTCGCGGTCAAATCTTTGTGGACGCATCTGCGCCGGGGCCGGGTGGTGATCCTGTCCGACGGCACGCTGACGCCGGACGACCGCGCGACGCTGGCCTGGCATTGCGGCGCTCCCGAAATTATCGAGATCGCTGATGTCGATACCACCGGCTTTCCGGTGGGCGGCACCTGGGAACGCCTGCTGACCATCCTGGACCGGCGCAGCGACGCCTATGTTATCCAGCTCGACAGCGACACGGTGACCTTGGGTCCGCCGCAGGCGGTGATCGATGCGATTGCCGCCAACCGCAGCTTCACGCTGCTGGGCGGGCCGGAATGGGATATCGGCGCACAGGCCTGCGCCAGCTTCGCCCCGCCTGCGCGCGTGCCTGCCTCTGCCGAAGGGCACATCCAGACACGGATGGAGCGGGTGCTGGCGCGCATCGCCGAGGGCGACAGGCTGCGCTATATCCGGGGCTGCTCCGGGTTCACCGGATTTGCCCGCGGTGGCAGCGGACGTTCGCTCGCGGCGCATTTCTCCGCCGAGATGGAGCGGCTGCTGGGCCGCGATGCGATGCACGAATGGGGTACCGAGCAGGTCACCTCCAGCTTCGTCATCGCCAATGACCCCGACCCGCTGCTGCTGCCCTATCGCCAGTTCGGCAATTACTGGGGCGAACCGTGGGACGACGACTGTCGCTTCATGCACTTCGTCGGCGCGCATCGCCATGACGGCCATGCCTATCGCGATACCACCCGCGCCGCGCTCGCACTGATGGATCGCTGAACGGGGGCGACTGCGCCGCTGTCGCAGCAACAGCTCTGGACACCGCCCCCGCCTGCGCCGATAGGGCAGGGCCATGGCCACCGGACCCATCCCCATTCCCGTCATCAAGTCCGCGCCATGGCTCGCGGTTCTCGCCTGTCTGGGCGGCATGATGTTCTTCGGCGCGATGGACACCGCGATGAAGGCGGTGACGATCGACATCGGCGTGGTCGCGGCGCTGTTCTGGCGCTGTGCCATCGGTTCGGTGATCGCCGGCGCGCTGTTCCTCGCAAGGGGGCGTCGCCGCCTGCCGCGCGGATCGGCGCTGCGCCTGCATCTGCTGCGCGGCACGGTGGTCTCCGGCATGGCGGTGCTGTTCTTCTGGGGGCTGGCACGCACGCCGATGGCAGAGACGGTGGCGATCACCTTCATCGCCCCGATCATCGCGCTGTATCTGGCGGCGGTGCTGCTGAAGGAACGGATCGGTCGAGGCGCGGTGCTGGCATCGATCCTGGGCTTTGGCGGCGTTCTGGTGATAGCAGGCGGACGGCTGGGTCTGCTGGGCGGCGCGGGCGATGATCAGGGCGAGGCGCAATGGCAGGGAATCGCGGCGATCACGGTGTCGGCGGTGCTCTATGCCTGGAACCTCATCCTGCAGCGCCAGCAGGCGCAGATCGCCAGTCCGCAGGAAATCGTGCTGGTGCAGAACCTGGTCATGGCGTTCTGGATCGGCCTGGCCATGCCATTCGTCGGCGTGATGCCGGGCGATGGCGGCATGGCAGCGGGAATGGGCTGGGGGCTGCTGACGCTCGCGGCGGTGCTGGCCATCGTTTCGCTGTCGCTGCTGTCCTGGGCCTATGCGCGGGCAGAGGCGCAGGCGCTGGTGCCGCTGGAATATTCAATGTTCATCTGGGGCGCGCTGTTCGGCTGGCTGGTGTTCGATGAGACGATCGGCTGGACCACGCTGGCGGGGGCCAGCCTGATCATCGCTGGCTGCTGGCAGGTGACCCGCAGGCAGGCTGGCTGACGGCTCGCCGCACCCGCGGACAGTTCGCGCTTCCCCCGATGCCGCAATCTGGCTAGGCAGACGGCGGGGATCATCCAGAAATTCACGCAAATGGGGTACGGGCGCAAAGCATGACACGGATATTGCTGGGGCTGGCAGGCATTGCGCTGATCCTGTCGATCGCATTGCTGCTGTCGAACAACCGCCGCGCCATACGGCTGCGCGTGGTCGGTGCGGCCTTTGCGCTGCAGGCGAGCATCGCGGTGCTGGTGCTGTACGTTCCTGCAGGTCGCGCGGCGATCCAGGGCATGGCGCGCGGCGTTTCCAATCTACTGGGCTATGCCCAGGCGGGAACTAACTTCATCTTCGGCCCGCTGGCCAGCCCCGAGGTCGGCGGTAACAGCTTTGCCATCGCCGCCCTGCCGGTGATCATCTTCTTCTCGGCGCTGGTGTCGATTCTCTATTATCTCGGCATCATGCAGCGCGTGATCCAGTGGGTAGGCGGCGCGATCCAGAAGCTCATCGGCATCACCAAGGTGGAAAGCCTGTGCGCGGCGGCGAACATTTTCGTCGGCCAGAGCGAATCGCCCCTGGTCATCCGTCCCTATCTGGCCTCGTTGAAGCCCGCGCAGCTGTTCACGGTGATGAGCGTGGGCATGGCTGGTGTCGCGGGCACGATCCTGGCCGCCTATGCCGCGATGGGAATCCGCATCGATTATCTGCTCGCCGCCGCCTTCATGTCGGCTCCGGGCGGCATCCTGATGGCCAAGATCATCATGCCCGACGATCCTGCGGATGCGACACACGAGGCGGTGATGCCGCTCGATGTGGAATATGAAGACGAGCGTCCCGCCAATGTCATCATGGCCGCAGCGATGGGCGCGCAGACCGGCGTCAAGCTGGCGGTGGCCGTCGGGGCCATGGTGCTGGCATTTGTCGCGCTGGTCGCGCTGGCCAACGGCATCCTGGGCGGCATCGGTGCGTGGTTCAACATCGACAACCTGTCGTTCCAGCAGATCGTCGGTTATGTGTTCGCGCCGATCATGTACCTGATCGGCGTGCCCTGGGACGAGGCGCTGCGCGCCGGTGGGCTGTTCGGCACCAAGATCGTGCTCAACGAATTCGTGGCGTTCATCGAACTGGGCGGACCCGATGCGGGCCTATCACAGCGCACGATCGCGCTTGTCACCTTCGCGCTGTGCGGCTTTGCCAATTTCTCTTCGATCGCCATCCAGATGGCGGTGACCGGAGGGCTGGCCCCCAGCCAGCGACCGATGATCGCACGGCTGGGGTTGAAGGCACTAGCAGCGGGAAGCCTTGCCAACCTGATGAGCGCCGCTCTTGCGGGGTTGCTCATCACGGTCTGATCGTTTCACTCGGCCATCAGGGCTGGGTGAAGGACGGCGGGTCGGAAGCGTCCATCGATTCCTCGATGGCCTCGTCCAGATCGTCTTCGCTTACATCGTCCTTGTCCGGGTCCGGTTCGGTCGCAGGTTCGTCATCCTGCTTCAGGCTGGTATGCTTGGCACCCGCGCGCTGGGCGGTTTCGTCGGTGCAATCGACGGGTTCGTTGGCAGCGTCGTCATTGTCGGCAGCTTTGTGGTCTTGGATGTCGGTCATAAGGCTCTCCTTCGTGATGAGCCTACGCTGACCTGTGCCGCCAGTTCCTTAGCCCCCCAGTCCGTTAGCCCCCCAGTTCGTTAGCCCCCCAGTTCGTTAGCCGATGTCAGGTCAACCCTGCGCGCTTGAGTTCCGGCCCGAGCCGCCCGGTCAGCCACAGCGCCCACATCCTGAAATCCGCCGCGAGCGACCAGAGCGGATAGGTGAAGGTCGCAGGCCGGTTGCGCTCGATCCGCCAGTGGCTGATCCAGGCGAAGAAGTATCCCGCCACCGGCATCGCCGCTGCCAGCAGCAGGTTGCCGGTGAGCAGCGCGGCCAGCCCCAGCAGCACCACCAAAGACGTTCCGGCATAATGCCAGGCGCGGGTGAGCGGACGGCTGTGTTCGGACAGGTAATAGGGCCAGAATTCGGCAAAGCTGGTGTAACGCTGCATATCGATCATCCTCTTGCGGCATGGTACGCCAAAGCATGCCTGCACGCCAATTCCCCGACCTGCTCTTCGTCTATGGCACGCTGCGCCGGGGCAGCGACCATCCCAACGCCGCGCGGCTGGCGCAAGACAGCGAATGGCTGAGCACGGCCACGCTCACCGGTACCCTGTACCGGGTCAGCTGGCACCCAGCGCTGGTGCTGGAGGGGACGGACACCGTCACCGGCGACCTGCTGCGGCTGCACGATCCCGCGGCCAGCCTGTCCTGGCTCGACGCCTTCGAAAGCTGCGGCCCAGATGACCCGCCGCCGCACGACTATCGCCGCGAGAGCGTGCAGGTCATGACGGCGCAGGGTTTGGTGAGCGCGATGGTCTATGTCTGGAACCTGCCGCTCGAGGGACTCGAGCGGATCGCCAGCGGAGACTGGCTGAGGGCCTAGGCAGCACCCTCTGCAGGCGGCGGTGTGTCATTGGCCGCCGGAACCGCCTCGATCTGCGTGGCACCTGCGACCAGGCCGTCAAGCGAGGCTCCGTTGAGACCCAGTTCCTTCATCAACCCATCGATGATCGGGGCCTGCGCGCGGTAGCTGAGCGCTGCCGACACCGCGTCGCTGGCGAGGTTGCCGCTGCTGCCCATGCCGTTCCCGCCATTCGATCCGCCCGACTGACCCAGACCATCGACCTTGACGATCTTGATCGAATCGATCGCTTCCAGCGGCTTGGACGCCTCGCGGATCACCTCGGGCAGCACCTTGAGCAAGGCAAGCTTGGTCTGGAGCGAAATCTGATCGGAGGACAAGAGGTTCGCTGCCTCGTTGACCGCACGCTGGCCCGCTGCTTCCACCTCGAAGCGGACGCGGGCCGCCTCGGCGCGCAGCTTTTCGGCCTCGGATTCGCCCTCGGCTTCGAGCCGCACCGCTTCGGCGCGGTTGGCGGCGGCGGACTTCTCGGCTTCGGCCTCGACCTTGACGCGAATCGCGTCGCGCTCGGCCTGCTTGGATGCTTCGATCAGCTCGATGCGCTTGGAACGTTCGGCAATCTCGGTCTCGCGCGCGGTGGTTACCTGTTCCTCGGCAGCGACGGCGGTGGCGCGCGCGGTATCGGCCTCGCCCTTGGCCTGGCTTTCTTCGCGGCTCTTGTTCTGGATGGCGATCTGCTGTTCCTGCCGGGCGATCTCGATCGCCTGCTGCTGAGCGATCCGCGCCTGTTGCACCGCGCGGTCGGCCTCGATCTGCTGGCTGTCGATCAGCTTCTTCGCCTCGATCCTGGCACCTTCGGATTCCTGGCTCCGCAAGGCCTGTTCGCGCGCGACCTCGGCGGCCTGTTCGGCGCGGCGCATCTCGATCTCGCGCTCCTGCTCGAGCCGCGCAAACTCGTTGTCGCGCGCGATCTCGAACGAGCGTTTGTCGGCTTCGAGATTCTTAGTCTCGATCTGGACGCGGGTATCCTGCTCGATGTCGTTGCGCGCCTTCTTGCGCAATTCGATCTGCTCGGTCAGCTTGGTCAGGCCCTCGGCGTCGAACGCGTTGTTGGCGTTGAAATGCTCGATGCTGGTCTGGTCGAGCCCGGTGAGTGACACCGATTCGAGCTCCAGCCCGTTCATCGCGAGATCAGCCGACGAGACCTGCTGCACCTTCTGCACGAAATCGCTGCGCTGCTCGTGCAGCTGGTTCATCGTCATGCCGGCGGCGACCGAACGCAACGCATCGACGAACTTGCCCTCGACCAGATCCTTGAGCGCCTCGGGCTGCATCGTGCGCAGGCCCAAAGTCTGCGCCGCCATGGCGAGCGCGCCGGCATCGGGCCGCACGCGCACATAGAATTCCGCCTTCACATCGATCCGCAGCCGGTCGAGCGTGATCAGCGCATCGGTATTCTTGCGCTCGACCGCCAGCCGCACGGTGTTCATGTTCACCGGCATCGTCTCGTGCAGCACCGGCAGCACCAGCGCTCCGCCATTCATCACCACCTTCTCGCCGCCAAAGCCGGTGCGGACGAACGCGATCTCCTTGGTGGCACGACGATACAGCCGGGTGATGATCAGCCCGAAGATGATCAGGAAAGCGAAAACCACGCCGACGATCATGGCGATGGTGATGATCCCGCTGGGGATGGCGTCGGTCATGGGGGCTCCTTGGCGAACAAGAATCAAAGTGATTGGGTATCAAGCTAGCCCGCCGGCTATGGTTAGGCGAGATCATCGGTCAGATTTTTTGTCGTTCGATTGTTAAGACTACCTGCACGCTTTTATTTGTTGGACTGACTGGCGTGGTTTAGCAGGATTGAGAAAGTCCTTCAGAATGGAGCGATATGTGGCGTTTCAACCTTTCGGCTATCATGTTCTGATCCAATCACGGATGCCACTGGTCGATGCCAAACTGGCTATCAAGCGTCGTAAGAAGGGATGGTTTGATCCCAAGAACGGTGCGCGGGGTTGGATTTTGGGGCCGTTTATCTGTTTTTGGTGGTCAGGGATCAATTCGCAAGGCCCTATGATGCTGGGCATTTTGACAGGAGATTCTCGCTCCTCACAGTTAAAGGCGCGCGCCGGGTCTGACTTGAACGGCACGATTTGGGTGACATTCCTGACCATCATGATCTTGCCGATCCTAATATCGCAAGCTGATAAATGGCCCCAGAATATCCAACAGCTTGTTCTTGTTGGGCTCGTTTTCGGCCTTGGGGTTCCACTCACACTCTGGATGGCTAGCAAGGACAAGCGTGAGGCCGAACCGCTGGTCAAGTTTATGCGGGATGTTTTGACCCCGGAGCGCAAAGCCAGTCGAAAAGCTCGGCAGAGCGTCTCGATCAGCAAAAAGTTGAAGATTGATCTAAGCGGTGATGTGCTCAAGGGCAGGATGACTGCCAATCGACTGCATGATAGCTTGCTTGATGTCGGACCACATGGATTTCTGATCCTGTCGGCGGCCCCCGACGTCTACATTCAAACCGCGTTCAAGAATGGCGGCTATGTGATTGAGGAGCGCAAGGGAGGCTCAATGCACTTCGAGGCTCTCCGGGCAGATGATGGCACGGCATCAGAAAGCATACCCCACAACATCTTCACTTTCGATGAGGTCTATCAAACTCTTTTGGCCTTCGCGACAGATGCACCAACTCCGGATTTTTTGCGTTGGCAAAGAATGTATCTCTGAGCATCTATCCATCTCTCGCAGTTTTGCTCCTCATAACCCCGGCAAAAAATGCCCACCCTTGCTGATCGCCTTGAACGTCTCGCCTTCGCGGCGCACCAGCAGGATCTCCTCGCCCTCGTGCAGCACCTGATCGGCATTGTCCGGTTCGACCATCACGAAATGCGGGTGGCCGTGGACATCGGTGACGCGGGCTCTCGCCGGGGAGCCGGGGCGGGCGGTGCCGGTCTGCACGGTGGCGAAGCGGCCGACAAGCGAGTCGACGGCGACGGCGGTGGTCTCGTCCTGCGGCATCACGCGCGCGAGCCATCGGGCCGCGCCGCCGGTGATCGGCAGCGAGGCGACCAGTGCGACCGGCCCTGCCAGCCACGCGCTCGCCAGGCTTCCCGTCAGCGCTAGCCAGAACTGCTGCCCGGCATAGCCCAGCACACCGAAGATCATCAGGAACAGCGCCAGCCACAGCAGCAGCGGCAATCGGCCGAGGCCGAGCAGCGCGAGCACACCATCGCTCGCCGCATCGCCCAGGTCGCTATCTGAATCGAGATCGCCCAGCCCAGCGGCCTGCAAGGCTCCGATCAGCAGCATCAGCACGATGGCGGCGGAGAAGGGGGTGTTCTGGATGGCGAGGAAGAATTCGAACATGCGTAGCAAGCTAGCTACTGCGCGTCGGCAACACCATCATATTTGAGCTCCAGAAACCGCCCGCGAATGGCGAGCTTGTCGGCGTCGCCCTCGGCGATCGTGCGGGTGGCGCTGGCGATCTCGCGTTCGATGACGCCGAGGCCGTGGAGCAGCTGTTCGTCGGGGGTGCGCTCGCCGCGCTTTTCCTTGCGCATGCCTGCCGGGATCTTGCGATAGCCGGTAATCAGCTCGGGCAGGTGCTCGCCCACCAGCTTGCGGATCTCGCGCGCGGGTTCGCTGTTTTCCTCGAGCGTCTGCAATTGCGGCGCGAGCATGTCGAGCTGCACGCCGATATTGTCGATCAGCGTCACCGCGGGTGCGGGCAGGGCAGGGCGCTGGCTTTCGAGCCAGATCTCGGTCTTGCCCGCGAGCACCTTCAAGGGCTCTTTCGCGAGCTTCTCAGGCGTGGGAATGCGCAGTTTCATCGAGCTGCCTAGCACCACGGTGGCCACCACGGCGGCAAGCACCGTCAGCAGCACGCCATAAAAGCCGATGCCGTCGATGATTGCGCCGACGACGCCCGCCGCGACGAAGATGACGCCGATGCTGATCGCGATCGCCGCGATCTTCTTCCACAGATGCTCGCGCTTCAACGCGCGCGACTTGCTGCCGATCGATGGGCCCATCTGCACGCGGCGCTTCACGGCGGCCGCATCGGCGAGGATCTGGTCGGACTGGCTGGTCAGGGATTTGCTCATGCGGTCCGCTGCCTTACGCCTCCAGCGAGCTGAGCAACGACGGGCCTGCGCTGCCGCCGCTGACCTGGCCCTGGCTGGCCCCCTCGGCGCGCGCGATATAGCCCTTCGATTTCTCGACTTCCTTGCTCAAGGTGTCGACGGTGGTCTTCATGCTGTCCAAGGCCTTGACCTTGAACGTGTCGATATTGTCCATCGTGTCGTAGATGTTCTGGAACGCGCGCTGCAGCGTCTCGACCGGGATCGTCGCCGATGCCGCCTGTTCGTGGATCTTGGCGGTCTGGTCCTTGAGCATCGTTCCGGTCGAATCGATGATGTTGGCGGTGGTGGTGTTCAATGCGGTTATCTGGTCGAGCACCAGCTTCTGACCGACCAAAGCCTGCGCCACGGTCACGGCAGTGCGGAGCGCCGCGACCGTGGTGGTGCTGGCGCGGTCGACGCCCTTGACCAGCTCGACATTGTTCTTCTTCACGAGGTCGAGCGCGAGATAGCCCTGCACCGTCACCGCCATCTGCGTCAGCAGATCCTGCGTGCGCTGGCGGACATAGAACAGCGCGCTTTCGCGGATCGCCTTGGCCTTGGCCGGGTCGGTCATGTCGAGTTCGGCGGCTTTTTCCTCGAGCCGCGCGTCGAGCGTCTTGGAGACGTGGATCATCTGCTCGAGCTTGCCCATCGCCGCCCACAGGTTCTGCCGTTCGACGTCGATCGCGGCGTTGTCCATCAGCAGCTCGTCCTTGCCGCTTTGCAGCGAGCCGAGGATCGACTGGATGTGCCCCTGCGAGCTTTTGTAGCTGTCGAAATAATCGCGCATCTTGTTGCCGAACGGGATGATGCCGAAAATTTTCTTGCGGGTGAACAGGTCGCCCTTCTTGCCGGGGTCGAGATCCTCGACCGTGCGGCGCAGCTGGGCGAGGTTCGCGCCGACCGAATTGTCGGAGTCCATCGCCTTGACCGGGCGGTCGAGGAAACGGTTCGACTGGCCCGCCGCGTCGGTGATTTCCTTGCGGCCCATGTTGGTGATCTGGTCGACGCGCTTGCCGAATTCGGGCGAATTCACATCCTGCGCCACCAGATCGGCGATGAAGCCTTCGACCTTCTCGTCGAGCTTGGACCGGACATCTTCGGATACCGGCACCAGTCCGGTCGCGTCCGCAGCGGTGACGACGGGCACCGGATCGGGCGCCTCCAGCGTCAGTTTCTTGTCCGCAATCGCAGTTTGCGTCGCCATGCCGTTCGCGCTCCCGTTAGTCGCTTTCCGCCCAAAATGAGGCGAGACGCCTTTTCAGGCAAGCGATAAGTGTTACTGTGTTAAGATATCAATACAGTGGGAAAGTGCAAGGGAAATGCAGGGCTTGGTCCCGATCAGCGGGCCAGCATCTGCCGGACCTTGATCGCCAGCGTGTCAATCTGGAACGGCTTGGTCAGCATATCCATGCCATGATCCAGAAAGCCGCTGCGCACCGCTGCACCCTGCGCATAGCCGGTGACGAACAGCACCCGAAGGTCCGGCCTGTCCTGCCGCGCGATCTCTGCCAGCTGCCGACCGTTCAGGCCCGGCAGGCCGACATCGGAGATCAGCAGATCGATATGCAGACCCGATCGCAGCAGGGCCAGTGCCTCTTGCGCATGTTCGGCCTGTTGCGGCGCGTAGCCCAGCTCTTCCAGCACGTTGACGATGACCATGCGGACGGCGGGGTCGTCTTCCACCACCAGCACGGCCTCACCCGTGCCGCCGGGGCGTTCTGCCGTGTGCGGTTCATTTACCGCGACCGGGGCATCGCTGCACGGCAGGAACAGCTTCACGCTCGTGCCGGCGCCAAGCTCGCTGTAAATCCGGACATGGCCGCCCGATTGCTTGAGGAAGCCGTAGATCATCGACAGGCCAAGGCCCGTGCCCTGGCCGATCGGCTTGGTGGTGAAGAACGGCTCGAACACCTTGGTCATGGTTTCGGCAGCCATCCCCTGGCCGTTGTCGGAAACGCTGAGCACCACATAATCACCCGGTTGCAGGTCTTCGCCGGTCTGGGCAAAGCCAGTGCCGAGCTGCATCGTCGTGGTCTCGACGGTCAGATGGCCGCCCCGGGGCATCGCATCGCGCGCGTTGATGCACAGGTTGAGCAGCGCGTTTTCCAGCTGGTTGGCATCGGTGCTCGCCGGTGGCAGGCCATCTGCCAATGCAACCGCCATATCCACCTGTTCGCCCAAAGTGCGGCGCAGCAGGTCTTCCATGCCGTGGACCAGCTGGTTGATATCCGTCGGCTTTATGTCCAGCGACTGCCGTCTTCCGAAGGCCAGCAGCCGCGCGGTGAGCGCCGCTGCGCGCTGGGCAGAGGTTTCCGCCGCATCGAGGTAGCGCAGCACCTGCTGGGTCTTGCCCGATTCCAGAAAGCGGCGGATCAGATCAAGGCTGCCGATGACGCCGGTGAGCATGTTGTTGAAATCGTGCGCCAGCCCGCCGGTGAGCTGGCCGATGGCCTCCATCTTCTGTGACTGGCGCAGCGCCTCGGCGGTCGCCTCGTGCTCGGTCATGGCCTCTGCGATCCGCTGCTCGAGCGTCTCGTTCAGCTCCTTCAGCGCCCGTTCCGATTTGCGCTTGGCGGTGATGTCAGTGAACAACGCCGCGACCTGCCGGTCCTCAGGATCGCCGATGCGGAAGGCGTAGACATCAAACCAGCGATTATCGAGCGCGGTTGCCAGATTTTCCACCCGCACCGGTGTCCCTGTGCGCGCGACGTCTCCATACAGGTCGAACCAGTATTGATCGTGCGTGGGGGCCATGTCGCGGATCCAGCGCCCCTGCGCATCGTCCAGCCCGGTATGGGCGGCGAACGCGTCGTTGACTTCCAGAAAACGATAATCGACCGCGCGCCCGGTCTCGTCATAGCGCATTTCGAACACGCACAGGCCTGCGTCGATCGCATTGAACAGATGGCTGTATCGCTGCTCGCTCGATGTCCGCGCGGCTTCCGCCTGCTCCCGGCCGGCGATTTCAGCCTCCAGCACCTGGGTCCGCTCATCGCGCTGGGCGACGGCGCGGCGCAGCTCCAGCTGGGTCATCACCTGCCGGGCGAGCACTTCCAGCGTCAGTCGCTGACGATCGGTGATGCCTTCGGGGCGTGGCTTGTGATCGAGCACGCAGACCGTACCCAGTGCCAGTCCCTCTTCGGTCCTGAGCAGGGCGCCGGCATAAAAACGAAGGCCACCATCGACCGCAACCAGGGGATTGTTGCGGAAACGCTCGTCCAGCAGCGTATCGGGCACGATGAACAGATCGTCCTGCAATATCGCGTGCGCGCAGATCGACACATCAAGCGGCAGTTCGCGTGCGCCGATGCCGATCTCGGCCTTGAACCACTGGCGGTCGGACGCGATCAGGTTGACGACGGATATCGGCGCGTCGAAAATGTCGCTTGCCAACCGGACGATATCTTCGAATTCCGGCTCCTTGGGGGTGTCGAGGATGTCATAGCGCAGCAGCGCCGCCAGCCGATCGGCGTCCGCCGTGGCCGGTTCAGGACGGCAGTCAGGGGCTGGCATCGTGTTCACAGGGCATCAGCTACCATAATCCGACTGCTTTCATCACCGCAATTATCCAGGTTGCTTACTTTCGGCCACCCGATGCGTTCCTGCGCGATCAAGATATGGGTCTGATTGCCCCGGTCAAAGCTACCCGGAGCACTGCCACATTCGGCTTTCCGGTGATAACGCCGTCAGGCCGCCAGTTCGTACGGCTGGATTTCGCCTGAGAGATACAGGTTGCGCGCCTTGGCACGGCTGAGCTTGCCCGATGAGGTGCGCGGCAGGGTGCGTGGCGGAACCAGTTCGATCACGCAGTTCATGCCGGTGATCGAGCGTACCTTCTCGCGGATTTCGTCGCGCAGGCGGCGGCGCTCGCCCTCGTCGGTGGTGCGGCACTGCACCAGCACGGCAGGAGCCTCTTCTCCGGCAGGCGTGGTGATCGAAAACGCGGCAATGTCGCCGGACTTGAAGCCGGGCAGCTGTTCGACCGCCCATTCGATGTCCTGCGGCCAGTGGTTCTTGCCGTTGATGATGATCATGTCCTTGGCGCGGCCGACGATATACAGATAGCCATCGACCATATAGCCCATGTCGCCGGTATCGAGCCAACCGTCGATCAGGCACGCTTCGGTCGCTTCCGCGTCGCGGAAATAGCTGTGCATGATCGATGGACCAGCGGTCCAGACCTTGCCGATCTCGCGATCGGTCAGTACCCGGCCATCGGTGTCGCGGATTTCGATCGACATTCCACGGCAGGGCTTGCCGCAGTTGACGATCGAGCGGTAGCGGCGCGGCTTGGACACATCGACAGGCGCGCCCGAAAGACGCTGTTCCTCGACCAGATCGACGACGATGCCCTCGCCCGGTGGCATCAGGGTGACTGCCAGCGTCGCTTCGGCGAGGCCATAGCTGGGCAGGAAGGCGCTGGCCTTGAAGCCCGCCGGCGCAAACGCATTGACGAAGGACTGCATCACATCGGGGCGGATCATGTCCGCGCCATTGCCCGCCAGCCGCCAGCGCGACAGGTCGAAGCGTTCCTCGACGCGCGACAGGCTGCCGATGCGGCGGGCGCAGATGTCATAGCCGAAGGTCGGCGAATAGCTGCACGAGGTGCCGGGGTTGCGGCTGATCAGGTCGAGCCACGCCAGCGGGCGCCGCGCGAAATCCTCGGTCTTGAGGTAATCGGTCGACACCTGGTTGGCGACCATCGAGAGCATGCAGCCGACCAGCCCCATGTCGTGATACCAGGGCAGCCACGAGATGCAGCGGTCGCTTTCGACCACATGCATGCCGTGCGAATGCGCCGCCAGATTGCTGAGCAGCGCCGAATGCGTCACCGCCACGCCATGCGGGAAGCGGGTCGATCCGCTGGAATACTGCAGATAGCAGATATCGTCGGTGCTCGCGGCGGGCAGTTCGACCTCGGGGGCTGGCTCGCTGGCAAAGCTCTCCCATTCCAGCCCCTCGACACCGCAGCGTCGCGCAGCCTCGCCGCCCATGTCGGCCAGCTCGGCGGGATAGAACAGGAATTTGGGGTCGCTGGAACGCAGCTGCACGCTCAGTTGTTCGACATAGCTTTCCTTGCCGCCGAAGCTGGTGGGAAGCGGCAGCGGGACCGGCCAGGCGCCGGCATAGACTGCGCCGAAGAACAGCGCGGCAAATTCGGCGCCGGTTTCGGCGACGATGGCGATCCGGTCTTCCTTCTCCACGCCGCGTGCGATCAATCGCCGGGCATGCGCCAGCGCATCGGTGCGCAGTTCGCTATAGGGATAGGGCCGTACCAACGTGCCGCGCGGATCGTGAAAATTGAATCCTCGCAGGCCCTGCGCTGCGTAATCGAGCGCATCGCCCAGCGTCGCGAAATCGGCGAAGCGACGTACAAGGCTGTCTGCGGTTGGAGTTGGCTGCAATTGCGTCATGCGTGTTACCCGTTGCTTTCCTGTGCGCGCTGCCGGTTATCCGGTCTTTAACGCTGCATGGCCAGTGTCTTGCGGTCTGCCCATGCTCGAATGGCTCAGGGATGAACGGCTTTTGTGAAGGCCGTGCTATCCCGGAATAGCCCAGGAAGGGCTCTAGCCGAAGACAGACGTTCTAATTTCGACCCGACTGTGGCACAAAAAAGGCGCATGACCGCTCCTTCCCGACAGCGCAAGCGCGAAAAGCGTCCGCCCAAGCCGCTCGATGAGCAGGCGCTGCGCGATCTTGCGCTGCATTATCTGGGCCGGTTTGCCACCACCAGGGCGCGGCTGGTGCAGTACATGCAGCGCAAGGTGCGCGAACGCGGATGGGCAGGGGATGTCTCGCCCGATTTCGACCAGATCGCCGATCGCTGCGCCGAGCTGGGCTATGTCAACGATGCTGCGTTTGCCGAGATGAAGGGCGGTGCGCTGCTGCGCCGGGGCTTCGGGCCACGCCGGGTGGAGCAGGCTCTGCAGGCGGCGGGGGTTAGCGAGGCCGATCGCATGCCATTGCGCGATGCCGGGCGCGATCAGGCGGCAAGCGCGGCGATCGCCTTTGCACGGCGCAAGCGGATAGGCCCGTTCGCCAGCGAATCTGCCGATCCCGACCGCAGGCGCAAGCAATTGCAGGCGTTTATCCGCGCAGGGCATGATTTTGCGCTCGCCCGCACACTTGTTTTCGCCGATAGCATGGAAGAGATTGCGGGGCTGGACGAGGACTGACGGAGAGAATGATGGTGAGCAAATATTGCGGGGCGATGCTGGCGACACTCGCACTGGTGGCGTGCAATGCCTCTGCCCCCAGCGATGCGGTGGCGCAGCGTCCGGCGGCGGAAAAATCCGCCCTGTCGCCCGCCGGGCTGGACCTGGTGCCGCTGACCATCAAGAGCGGCGCGAAGACGCACGCGTTCACCGTGGAAATGGCCCGCACCCCACAGGAACAGGCAAAGGGGCTGATGTTCCGCACCGAACTGGCGCCCGACATGGGCATGCTCTTTCCCTTTCCGAGCCCCAAGCCCGCCGGCTTCTGGATGAAGAACACCGTGATCTCGCTCGATCTGCTGTTCGTGCGCGCCGATGGCAGCATCGAGAGCATCGCGGCCAATGCCGTACCCTATTCGCTCGACCCGATCAGCTCTGGCGAGCCGGTGGCGGCGGTGCTGGAACTGGCCGCTGGCCGTGCAGCGGAGCTTGGTCTGAAGCCGGGCGACATCGTCACCTGGCGCGACGGACGTTGAGGCTGGCGTGCTGGGTCGCCTGATCGCTTTCGTCTTCAAGCTGGTCTTCGGCTTCGTTCTGCTGTCGGTGGTGATCGTGGCGCTGTATCGCTTCGTGCCGCCGCCCACGACGATCACCATGCTGACGGATGCCAATGGCGCGACCCGTGACTGGACCTCGCTCGACTCGATCGACCGCAACATGGTCTCGGCGGCGATTGCGGCGGAGGATGGCAAGTTCTGCACGCACAGCGGCTTCGACCGCGAGGCGATCGAGGATGCGGTGCGGCGCAACGCGCAAGGCGGGCGGATTCGCGGCGGATCGACAATCAGCCAGCAGACCGCCAAGAACGTGTTCCTCTGGCAGAACGGCGGCTTTTTCCGCAAGGGCCTGGAGGCGTGGTTCACCGTGCTGATCGAGGGCATCTGGGGCAAGCGCCGGATCATGGAGGTCTACCTCAATGTCGCGGAAACCGGGATCGGGACCTATGGCGTCGAAGCCGGCGCGCAGCGCTATTTCGGCAAGGGCGCAGCCTCGCTGAGCCGAGACGAGGCGGCGCGCATGGCCGCCGCGCTGCCGCTGCCCAAGAAGCGTTCGGTCAAGAACCCCAGCGGCTTCGTCCGCCGCTATGGCAACAACATCGCGCGGCGCATCCGCATCGTCCAGCGCGATGGCCTGGATGCCTGCGCGCGGCCTTGAGGGGATTTACGGCTGCAGCGGACAGGACCGCCACCTTCACCAACATCCGCTCATGCCTGAAACGAGTTCAGGCCAGGCTCTGCGCAGCGGGCGTAGCCCGCATCGTCGAAGGACCCGCGTTGACGCAATCGGTATTGCGGGGCCTTCGACAAGCTCAGGCTGAGCGGAGGTGGTGCGGGTGGCGCGGCACCTTCGACAGGCGCAGCCTAGGTTGCCGCCGCTATCGCACCTGCCGCTTTTCCAGCTTTCGGGCCAGCGTACGTCGGTGCATGCCGAGCCTGCGGGCGGTTTCTGAAACGTTGAAGTCGGTGTCGACCAGGGTCTGGTGGATATGCTCCCACTCCACGGTCTTGATCGACGACTGGCGAGTATCGACGGCGGTGGCAGCGTTGCCCTCGGTGCGGGCGAAGGCGGCTTCGATATCGTCGGTGTTCGACGGCTTGGCGAGATAATGGTCCGCGCCCAGCTTGATCGCCTCGACCGCCGTTGCGATGCTGGCAAAGCCGGTTAGCACCACGATCCGCGCGTCTGGCGCTGCTGCGCGTACCGCCGGCACGCAGGTCAGGCCCGAAGCGCTGCCGACCAGCTTGAGGTCGATCACCGCATGCGTCGGCACCAGCCCTGCCTCCAGCAGCGCCGTCAGCCCTTCAAGGCTGGACGCGGAAGAGACGGTGTAGCCGCGTCGTTCGAACGATCGCCGCAATGTGCGAGCGAAGGTTTCGTCATCCTCGACGATGAGCAGATGGGGCAATGTGGTCATGTCCGGTCTCCGGCGGGATAGGCGATGGCGTCCAGCGGCAGCGATATGGTCACCTGCGCGCCGCCCGCAGCATGGTTGCCCGCGCGCACCTCTCCGCCAAGCTTGCGCATCACGTTGACCAGCAGGAACAGCCCCAGGCCGCCACCGGGCCGCCCCTTGGTCGAGCGATAGGGGCGCCCCAGCCCGTCGAGGATTTCCTGCGGAAAACCCGGCCCCCGGTCGGTGACCGTCAGTTCCAGCGTCTCGCCCTGGCGTACAGCGCGCACTCCGACCCATTCGGGCGAGACATCGACCGCATTGTCGATGACGTTGCCGATCACCTGGCGCAGCGCGGGGTCGGAGACGATGGCGATATCCGCACCGAACCGGTCGATGTAATCGAGCGTGGTCAGGCCGCGCGCCTCGCGCCATTCATCGACGATATCGCCCAGGAACGCCCGCATCGTGGTGCGTTCGGGCGCTTCGCCGCGCGCTTCGCCGGCAGACATCAATATGCCGCTGACGATGGTCTTGCAACGCTGCACGGCGGCCTGCATGTCGTCGAGATCGGCGGAGAGGTCGGCAACCGCCTTCAGCTCGGGCATCGCGCGGAAATCGTTGACCAGCACCGACAGGGTGGCAAGCGGCGTGCCCAGTTCGTGCGCTGCGCCCGAGGCGAGCAGCCCCATGCGCACGATATGGTCCTCTTCCGCCGCGCGCTGGCGAATGGCGGCGAGGGCGGAATCGCGATCCCGCAGGTTGCGCGCGATCCGGGTGACGAACGCGACCAGCAGCACCGCGATCAGGCCAAAGCAGACGAAGCTGCCCTGCAGGTAGAGGCTGAATTCCTCGTCCTGCAGATGCGGCGGCAATGTCAGCGGCACGGGATCGATCGCCAGCACTGCGAGCGCGCCCAGCGAGGCTGCGACCATCGCCCAGGATGCCGCCGCGCGCAGCACCATCGCACCGATCACCACCTGCAGCAGGAACAAGGCCGCAAAGGGATTTGCAAGGCCCCCGGTGAAATGCAGCTGCCAGGTCAGCGCCGCAATATCGAACATCAGCGCGGTGAACAGCGCATATTCGAGCCCAGCCTCGTGCCGCCGCAGGATGTACAATGTGACGAGGTTGATGAACACCAGAAGCGCGATCGCCAGCAGCAACGGGGCCAGCGGCAGCGGGATTCCCATCGGCCCGTCCACCAGCAGGATCGTGAAAAGCTGCCCGCCCACCGCCAGCCAGCGCAGCTGGATAAGCAGCGCCATGTTGCGGCGGACGGCATCGGTCACCTGGGGGGCGGGGGCAGCGATCATCGTTTGCGCCATACCATCATTGCGCCCCAGGCACAGCCGATGGCGAGCGCTAGCCAAGTGAGTGCGTAGACCAGGTGATTGTCGGAAAAACGCACCACAGTCAGCCCGCCGACGGGATAGCCGCCGGGGTTGGGCGCTGCATCGACATCGATGAAATAGGGGGCCGTATCGGGGAGGGCGCGTGCCGATGCGATCGCGGCGACATCGCGCGAATACCAGCGGTCGTCTTTGGGATCGTTGGAGCGCAGAAAGCCGCCACCCGGTTCGCTGATCCGCAACAGGCCGGTGACGGTGACGGGGCCCGGCGGATTGCCCTGCACGCGGGTGGTAACCTTGCGCCGGTCGGGCGGCACGAAGCCGCGATTGACCAGCACGGTGAAGCGATCGCCTACCAAGGGGGTCATCACCCAAAAGCCGCTGCCGCGTGTCGTGACCGCCTGCACCAGAGCTTCGCGGTCGTGCGCGAAACGGCCGGTGAACGTCACGCGGCGATAGGCGTCGCGTTCGGCGGTCAGGCGCGGCCACTCGTCGGGGCCGGGCGCAGCGACAGGTTCTGCCGTGCTGCGGGTCTCCACCGCCTCGATCAGCGCAGCTTTCCACGCGCGCCGCTGCACCTGCCAGACGCCCAGGCCCACGCCGGCCAGCGCCAGGGCGAGCAGGCTGATGGCCAGCACGACGCGCGTGGCTGGCCTGCGCGCTGTCACGGCAGCTGGCTCATCTCTTCATGCGCCATCGGCATCATGTTGGCGTTGAGGTGGCTCATCACCCAGAGCGATCCCGACAGCATGATGCCGACGACGATGATCGTGAAGATCAGCGAGGTGATCGACCAGCCGCCTTCGGCCTTGGGGGTCATGTGGAGGAAATAGACCATGTGCACGACGATCTGCACCACCGCGAAGAGCATGATCGTCACCGCCGTCATCGCGGGCGACAGCGCGCCGGTCATCACCAGCGCAAAGGGGATTGCCGTCAAAATGACCGAGAGGATGAAACCAGTCGCATAATCGCGATAGCTGGCGTGCGGAATCTCGATGCCGTGGCTGTCGTGCTCGACCTGCTCGGCGTGGGTGTTGGCGCTCATCACAGCATTCCCATCAGATAGACAAAGGTGAACACGCCGATCCAGATCACGTCGAGAAAGTGCCAGAACAGGCTGAGGCAAGCAACACGCCGCTGGTTGGCGGGGTTGAGGCCGTGGCGGCCCAGCTGCACGATCAATGTCACCAGCCAGACAAGGCCGAAGGTGACATGAAGCCCGTGCGTGCCCACCAGCGTAAAGAACGCCGAGAGAAATGCGCTGCGCTGCGGGGTCGCGCCGATATGGATCAGGTGCGAAAACTCGTACAGCTCGATGGCGAGGAACGCCGCGCCGAACAGGCCGGTGACCGCCAGCCACATCTGCGTGTGGCGCAGGTTCTTGTTCTGCATCGCGATCATCGCAAAGCCATAAGTGATCGACGAGAACAACAGCATCGCGGTATTGAGCGCGATGAGGTTGAGGTCGAACAGGTCCTTGGGCCCCGGCCCTGCGGCGAGGTTGCCGCCGAGAACCGCGTAACAGGCAAACAGGATCGCGAAGATGAGGCAGTCGCTCATCAGATAGATCCAGAAGCCCAGCAACGTGCTGTGCCCCTCGGGGTGCGGATGCTCGTCGATCTCGTAATAGACCGGCGCTTCGCTGCCTGCAGCTATCGTGGTGGTTGCGCTGCTCATGGCCTCAGGCTCCTGCGCTGGCGAGCAGGCGCGCCCGCTTGGCCTCGGTCGCGGCGACCTCGGCTGCCGGGATGTGGAAATCGCGCTTGTAGTTGAAGGTGTGGATGATCGCGGTGGCGATCAGCGTGGCAAAGCTTGCCCCGGCCAGCCACCAGATATGCCACACCAAAGCAAAGCCGCACACGGTGCTGATGCCCGCCAGGATGATCCCGGCGCCGGTGTTCGATGGCATGTGGATGTCCTTGTAGCCGTCTGCCGGATGCTCGACGCCCGCCGCCTTCATGTCGTACCAGGCGTCGAGCGCATGAATGCGCGGGGTGAAGGCGAAGTTATAGTCCGCAGGCGGCGAGCTGGTCGCCCATTCGAGCGTGCGGCCGTTCCACGGGTCGCCCGTCGTCTCGGCCAGTTCCTCGCGCTTCCAGATGCTGACGGCAAACTGGATGAGCATCGCGGCGATCCCGGCGGCGATCATGAACGCACCGACAGCGGCGATGGCGAACCAGATCTGCAAGGACGGATCGTCGAACACCCGCATGCGGCGCGTCACACCCATCAGGCCCAGCACATAGAGCGGCGCGAACGCGACCCAGAAGCCCGGGACCCAGCACCAGAAGCTGACCTTGCCCCAGAACTGGTTGAGCTTGAAGCCGAACGCCTTGGGCCACCAGTAGTTGATCGCCGCGAAGATGCCGAACAGCACGCCGCCGATGATCACGTTGTGGAAGTGCGCGATCAGGAACAGCGAGTTGTGCAGCACGAAGTCGGCAGGTGGCACCGCGAGCAGCACGCCGGTCATCCCGCCGATGGTGAAGGTGAGCATGAACGCCACCGTCCACATCATCGGCAGTTCATAGCGGATGCGGCCACGGTACATCGTGAACAGCCAGTTGAAGAGCTTGGCCCCGGTCGGGATCGAGATCACCATCGTGGTGATGCCGAAGAAGCTGTTGACGGACGCGCCCGAGCCCATGGTGAAGAAGTGGTGCAGCCACACGACATAGCTCAGGATCGTGATCACGACCGTCGCATAGACCATCGAGGTGTAGCCGAAGAGCTTCTTGCCCGAGAAGGTCGAGGTCACTTCGCTGAACACGCCGAACAGGGGCAGGATGAGGATGTACACCTCGGGGTGGCCCCAGATCCAGATGAGGTTGACGTACATCATCGACGACCCGCCAAAGTCGTTGGTGAAGAAGTTGGTGCCGACATAACGGTCGAGCGTAAGAAGCGCGAGCACCGCGGTGAGCACGGGGAAGGATGCGACGATCAGGATGTTGGCGCACAGCGAGGTCCAGGTGAAGATCGGCATCTTCATCAGGCCCATGCCCGGGGCGCGCATCTTGAGGATGGTGACGATCAGGTTGATGCCCGACAATGTCGTGCCGACGCCCGCGATCTGCAGCGCCCAGATATAGTAATCGACCCCGACGCTGGGACTGTACGATATGCCCGACAGGGGCGGATAGGCCAGCCATCCGGTTGCGGCAAACTCGCCGACGAACAGCGATGCCATCGTCAGCACCGCGCCCGAAGTGGTCATCCAGAAGCTGAAATTGTTGAGGAACGGGAACGACACGTCGCGCGCGCCGATCTGCAGCGGCACGACATAGTTCATGAGGCCCGTGATGAACGGCATCGCGACGAAGAAGATCATGATCACGCCATGCGCGGTGAAGATCTGGTCGTAATGGTGCGAGTTGAGATAGCCCTCGGATCCGCCGAACGCCATCACCTGCTGCAAGCGCATCATGATCGCATCGGCAAAACCGCGCAGGAACATGACCAGGCCCAGGATCATGTACATGATGCCGATCTTCTTGTGGTCGACGGTGGTGAACCACTCCTTCCACAAATAGCCCCACAATTTGTAGCGGGTCACCAACGCGAACAGGCCAATCCCGCCGATGATCACGACAACCATCGTGGAGAGCACGATCGGGTCATGCGGCAGCGAGTTCCAGGAGAGCTTGCCCAGCAGCAGGCTGGGCTCGGCAGCGGAGGTGGAGACGACGGCGTTCGCGGTCATGATGCGGGGTCCATGTTGCCGGCCTGAGACAGTTCAGCCGGCTTGGGGGTGTTCGATCGGGTGCGGAAGGCGGGTCCGCCGGGGCGGGCCAGGCCGGCTCCGGTGAGCGTGGCGAGGTCGATCACGCGATCTTCGATCCGTGCCAAGCTGGCGCCGAGCAGTTCGGGATTGGTGCAATTCTCGGCGATATAGCGGTCGCTGGCGGTGTCGCCGGTGCCGCGCGCGGCGAACTTGTCATACGACAGCTGGCGCACATTGTAGAGCCCGGCGCGGCCCATGCCGCCGCGCGCATCGATCGCCATCATGTCGTGCATGCACATCTTGCCGGGTTCGGCGCACAGGTTGACGATGCGGTCGAACAGCCCGGTCTCGACGCTGGCGAAGCGACGCACCGGCACCTTTTCGCTGGGCCGTTCGAGCTTGAGATAGGCGGCGCGGTCGAGCGTCGCTTGCGCGGTGCGCGTCTTGGCGGCCCAGCGCTCGAAGCCCTCTGCCGTCATGCTGCGCACCGCAAAGCGCATGTTCGAAAAGCCTGCGCCCGAATAGTTGGCGGAAAAGCCCTCGTAATTGCCGGTCTCGTTGAATACCGCGTGGAGCTTGGTTTCCATGCCCGGCATCGCATAGATCTGGCCGGCCATGGCGGGCACGTAGAAGCTGTTCATCACCGAGGACGATGAGATGCGGAACCGCAGCGGGCGGCCTTCGGGCACGGCCAGCTCGTTGACCGTCGCCACGCCCTGTTCGGGATAGATGAACAGCCATTTCCAGTCGAGCGCCACGACCTGCACCTCGAGCGGCTCGACCTCGGCGCCCACCGGCTGGCCGGGCGCGGTGCGTGCGAGCGGGCGATAGGGGTCGAGCAGGTGCGTGCCGACCCAGGTGACAGCGCCCAGGCAGATGATGATCAGCAGCGGCACCGCCCAGATCAGCAGTTCCAGCTGGGTCGAATGGTCCCAATCGGGCTTGTAGGTGGCTTGCGTGTTGGCTGCGCGATACTTCCAGGCGAACCATCCCGTCAGCGCCATCACCGGCACGATGATGATCAGCATCAGCAATGTCGAGACGACCACCAGATTGCCCTGCTGCTGCGCTACATCGCCCGCCGGATCGAGCACGACCATGTTGCATCCGCCCAGCAGCGGCAAAAGGCAGGCGGTGGCGATCCAGCGGCCTAGCCGCGCGCGTGACAGGGGTCTTTCCATGGCTGTCCGATTACCCCTCGGACGACCACCGGGACATTGGACATTTTGTCCAATGCAATGATCTGGATCAAAGAGGCATAAGATAGCTGCAGATATTTGTGCGCTCTTGACCCTGAGGAATCTGACCATGGCGACGACTACCGTCCCGACGACCGAGGCTGAACGCGACGCGCGTGCGGTCAACGCCGATGGCCATCCGGTCGCGCCGGGTGAAATCGCCATCGGTGTCGTGATCGGGCGCACGTCCGAGTTCTTCGACTTCTTCGTCTACGCCATCGCCTCGGTGCTGGTCTTCCCCAAGCTGGTCTTCCCCTATCTCGATCCGCTGACCGGCACCTTGTGGTCGTTCGCGATCTTCGCGCTGGCGTTCGTCGCGCGTCCGGCGGGAACCGCGATCTTTACCGCGGTCGACCGCGCTTATGGTCGCGGTGCCAAGCTCACCATCGCGCTGTTCCTGCTGGGTGGGTCGACCGCGGCGATCGCGTTCCTGCCCGGCCATGCCACGATCGGCATCGGTTCGGCGCTGCTGCTCGCCTTGTTCCGCATGGGGCAGGGCGTGGCTTTGGGCGGGTCGTGGGATGGCCTTGCCTCGCTGCTCGCGCTCAATGCGCCGAAGGAAAAGCGCGGCTGGTATGCGATGATCCCGCAACTGGGCGCACCGTTCGGTCTGATCGTGGCCAGCCTGCTGTTCGCCTTCCTGATTTCCGCGCTGCCCGCAGAGGATTTCCTCGCCTGGGGCTGGCGCTATCCGTTCTTCGTCGCTTTCGCCATCAACGTGGTGGCGCTGTTCGCCCGCCTGCGCATCGTGGTGACGCCCGAATATACCGAGCTGTTCAAGAACCAGACGCTCCAGCCCGAACCGGTGTTGGGCACGATCCGCAGCGAATGGCGGATTATCGTGCTGGGCGCGTTCGCCCCGCTGGCCAGCTTTGCCATGTTCCACATGGTGACGGTCTATCCGTTGAGCTGGGTGTTCCTGTTCACCGATGAATCGCCGGTGCGCTTCCTGCTGATCGAAGCGGGCGCTGCGGCACTGGGCGTGCTCGCAATCTTGATGTCGGGCCGGCTCGCGGACGCCTATGGTCGTCGCACCGTGTTGGCAGCGACCGCAGTTGCGATCGCGGCGTTCAGCGGCTTCGCGCCGCAGCTGCTCGATGCCGGCAGCGCGGGCGAGGCGGTGTTCATGTTCGGCGGATTTGTGCTGCTCGGGCTCGCCTTCGGTCAGTCGTCGGGTGCGCTGTCGTCATTCTTCCCCCTGAAGCACCGCTATACTGGCTCAGCGCTGACCGCAGACCTTGCCTGGCTGTTCGGCGCAGGCTTTGCCCCGATGGTGGCCCTGTGGCTGTCTGCCAATTACGGCCTGCTCGCGGCGGGGGCCTATCTGCTCTCCGGCGCGCTGGCGACGTTGGCAGCCTTGTGGTTCAACCGCGAACTTGGCCAGCAGCAGTAAGCGCAGGCACGAAAAGGGGCAGGGGGCATGTTTGTTCGCTTCGATCCGGACTGGCCGCCCCTCGATCCACCCCGCCGCGCGCCCGATCCACCCCCGCGCCGGCTGCAGCCCGACCAGGAAAGGCGGCTGCTCCAGGCGATCGGGTTCAACCTGGTGCTGATGATCGTCGCCCCGATCGGCGGCGCAACCGTCATCGGCGCACTTCTCGGCTGGTGGCGCTGATCGTGTTGAGGCGGGAAAACGCACTATCGCGCGGAAATGGTGCACCCGACTGGATTCGAACCAGTGGCCTCTGCCTTCGGAGGGCAGCGCTCTATCCAGCTGAGCTACGGGTGCATCGCGCCGGGAAGACGCCATTAGCAAGCTCGTTCGTGCGCCGCCAGCCCCTTTGTGCGGCGATCCAGCTGTGCGTTGCTCCGAAGATTGACCCGATGGGGTTTGGGGCGCTATAGATTGGACTTGCAAGCTGGCGGCCCTGATCAAGGGGTCGCCTTTTTACGTTTGGTGCAGCGGTCCCCTGCGCCTAGCCGGCTTGCCGATACATGATCCGGGATCCCGAGACAGGAAGGACAAGGCCGTCATGACGATCACGCCGCTGATGCCCGTTTACCCCCGGTGCGATGTACGCCCGGTGCGCGGCGAAGGCTGTTACCTGATCGGAGAACGTGGCGAGCGATATCTGGACTTTGCCAGCGGCATCGCGGTCAACCTGCTCGGCCATGGCCACCCGCACCTGACAAAGGCGATCCAGAAACAGGCCGAGACTTTGGTGCACGTGTCCAACCTCTATGGGAGCCCGCAGGGTGAGCATCTGGCGCAACGGCTGGTCGATTCGACCTTTGCCGACACCGTGTTCTTCACCAATTCCGGCGCAGAGGCGTGCGAATGCGCGATCAAGACCGCGCGCGCCTATCACCAGTCCGAAGGCGGCGATCCCAACCGCACTGTGCTGATCACCTTCCGGAACGCCTTTCACGGGCGCACGATGGCGACGATCAGCGCGTCGAACCAGGAGAAGATGCACAAGGGCTTTGCCCCGCTGCTGCCCGGCTTCCGCTATGTCGATTTCGATGATCTCGAAGGCGCCAAGGCGGCGATCGGGCCTGATGTCGCAGGCTTCCTGGTCGAGCCGGTGCAGGGCGAAGGCGGCGTCCGCCCGGCGTCCCCCGAGTTCATGAAGGGCCTGCGTGATCTGTGCGACGAGCACGACCTGATGCTGGTGCTCGACGAGGTCCAGTGCGGCGTTGCGCGCACCGGCACGCTCTATGCCTATGAGCAATACGGCATCGAGCCCGACATCATGGCGACCGCCAAGGGCATCGGCGGCGGCTTCCCGATGGGGGCGTGCCTCGCCACCGAAAAGGCGGCGCGCGGCATGGTCGCAGGAACGCACGGATCGACCTACGGCGGCAACCCGCTGGCGATGGCGGCGGGCGAGGCGGTGCTCGACGTCGTCGACAATCCCGAGTTTCTCGCCCACGTCCGCACGATGAGCGAGCGCCTGCGCGGTGCGCTGGAGCAGTTGATCCCCAACCATGATGCGATCTTCGATTCGGTGCGCGGCATGGGGCTGATGCTGGGGCTGAAGCTCAAGGATCAGGCGGAAAACCGCGCGTTCGTGGCGCATCTGCGCGATCATCACGGTTTGCTGACCGTGGCAGCCGGCGAGAATGTCGTACGCATCCTGCCGCCGCTGGTGATCGAGCAGTCTCATGTCGACGAGTTCATCGAGCGCCTGTCTGCAGGTGCGCGAGACTTTGCGATGCCGGTAGCGGCTTGACGTACCTTTCCTCTCCCTCAGGGGAGAGGGACAGCTTCGCGTCAGCGAAGCAGGGAGAGGGGATATTGCGATACCGCAAAGCCCTCTCCAACTTCGACTAGGAGCTGCGCTCCAAGTCTGCGTATCCTCTCCCCTGAAGGGAGAGGGGGGAGACATAGCATGACCCGTCATTTCCTGAACCTGTCCGATGCCGGACACGATGCCCTCGCCGCCATGCTCAACGATGCGCTCGACCGCAAGGCGGCGCGCCACGGCTGGCCGCGAGGCAAGGCTGATCCTGATGCGCCGCTCGACGGTCACACGCTCGCCATGGTGTTCGAGAAGAACTCCACCCGCACCCGCGTGTCGTTCGACATGGCGATCCGCCAGCTTGGCGGCACCAGCCTGGTTCTCGATTCCGGCAGCACGCAACTGGGGCGCGGCGAGACGGTCGCCGATACGGCGCGCGTCCTGTCGCGGATGTGCGATGCGATCATGATCCGCACCGATGACCATGCCAAGATCGAGGAAATGGCGCATTTCGCGACTGTTCCCGTGGTCAATGGCCTGACCGATCTGTCGCACCCATGCCAGATCGTCGCGGACCTGCTGACCATCATCGAGCACCGCAAGGCCTTGCCCGGACTGATCGTGGCCTGGCTGGGCGATGGCAACAATGTGCTCAACTCGATCGTCGAGGCTGCCGGGCTGATGAAGTTCCAGGTGCGCATCGGTTGCCCGCAAGGCTATGATCCCGATCCGGCCTTCGTTGCGGCGGCACAAGCGGCAGGCGGCACGATCAGCTTCCACCGCGATGCTGCCGAAGCGGCGACGGGCGCCGATGTCCTCGTCACCGATACCTGGATCTCGATGGGGCAGGACCATGCCGAAGCCAAGCTCAAGGCCATGATGCCGTTTCAGGTCGACGACGCGCTGATGGCGCTGGCGAGGCCCGATGCGCTGTTCCTGCACTGCCTGCCCGCGCACCGCGAGGAGGAGGTCACCGCCAGCGTCATCGATGGTCCGCAATCGGTGGTGTGGGATGAGGCGGAAAACCGGCTGCACGCGCAGAAATCGGTGCTGCGCTGGGTGTTCGGCCAGATCTGACGTTCAGCCAAGTCGAACACAAAAAAGCCCCGGAGCATCGCGCTTCGGGGCTTTTTGAGTGAGGTTTGCCGGACGGATCAGCTGGTGATCAGGTCGCTGTGCTTCTCGGTCAGCTTGTAGGCCTTTTCATACCAGTCGGAACCGGGATAGTTCGCGCCCAGCACGGCAGCGGACTTCTTCGCTTCTGCCGGGATGCCCAAAGCCAGATAGCATTCGGTCAGCCGGTACAGCGCCTCGGCGGCGTGGCTGGTGGTCTCGTACTTGTCGATCACTTCGCGGAAGCGCAGGGTCGCGGCCAGCCAGTTGGAGCTGCGCTGGTAATAGCGGCCGATTTCCATTTCCTTGCCCGCGAGGTGATCGTTGACCAGATCGACCTTCAGCCGGGCATCGGCGGCATAGCGCGTATTGGGGTAGCGGCGCATGACCTCGCCCAGCGAGGCCAGCGCCTGCTGGGTGATCTTCTGGTCGCGGGTGATATCGCTGATCTGCTCGTAATAGTTCAGCGAGATCAGATAATAGGCGTAGGCCGCATCCTTGTTGCCCGGATGGATCGCCAGGAAGCGCTGCGCCGACTGGATCGACTTATTGTGATCCTTGGCCAGATAATAGCTGAACGAGCTCATCAGCTGCGCGCGACGCGCCCAGGGCGAATAGGGGTGCTGACGCTCGACCTCGTCGAACAGCTCTGCCGCGATCCTGTTCTGGCCACGGTCGAGCCGGTCCTTCGCTGCCATGTACAGCGTGCTGACATCGCGCGCGATGTAGTTGGTGTTGACCTTGTTCTTGCCGCCTGCGCAGCCGGACAGCATCGCCAGCGCCGCAGCGCTTGCCATAGCCAGTTTGATCGCCTTGTTCATGGCCGCAACCCTTATCGGCTAAGCACCCGTGCGCCAAGCGCAAATCAAGCGGGGTGGCGAGGATTCGCCGTGTTGCCGTTTCGCTAGTTTTCCGCGCCTGTATCGCCGATGAACCAAGCCGAATATCAGAAGCTGCCGTTGATGTTCAGCCTGACCACCGGTCCGAAAAAGCGGCTGCGATCCTCGATGAACGCGACCGGTCCTGTGCGCCGGTCCACATAGAAGGTGCGGCGAAAGGCCTCGTTGGTGCCGATGATGTTGGACAGGCCCAGCCGCACCGTCAATCCGCGCACGTTCTTGTTCTCGACATAAAAGCCAAGGTCCCCGCCTGCGATCGGGAATTCGGCCAGCTGGCTCAGCCGCACCTCGTCGGCCTGGCTGAAATCGAAATAATTGCCGCCCACCGCCCAGTCGCCGCCGGGAATGTCATAGCGCAGCTCGGCGCTGAACTCGTGGATCAGGTCGCCCGAGATGCGGCGACGAATGCCGGTGAGCGGGTCGGGAAGGCTGGACTTGCGATAGGTATAATCAATGTCGAAGCGCACCCCGGTCCAGCCGATGACATCCATCTTGAAGGTGCTGTCGATCGAAAAGCCCCAGATGGTGGCGCTCTCGATATTGCCGGGCGCCTCGCCGGTGGCGCCGATCGGCACCTGATCGACGATATCCTCGACAAAATTGACGAACGCCTTGGCGTTGATTGATCCCAAGGCGCCCAGGTTCTGCGTTGCCTGGAAATCGACGTTCCAGCTTTGCTGGGGTACGAGTTCCGGGTTGCCGCTGTTCTGGTTTTCCGCGCCCAGATCAGCGGACGCCACGAAATCGAAGAAGTTGAGTTGGCCGACATCGCGTTGCAGGCGCAAGGAGAGGTCGAGCTTTTTCGTCGGCTTCCATGCCAGCGAGACGAAGCCCTTGGGGCGGATGAAGCTGCGCGTCAGGCCGCCCGCACCGCTTTGCATGATCTGCGAGTATTCCGCGCCCAGCGAGGTCTGCAGTGTCAGCCGGGGTGACAGCGGGTGGCCATAGCTCAGGCCGATTTCGGCGCGCTTTTCCTCCACCACCGCATCCGATCCGGGCAGCGGCACCGGCTGAAAAGCGCCTGCGGCATCCAGCAGCTGCAGGTCGGCGCTGGTGTCCAGCGTGTTGATCGCGCCCTCCAGGCTGAACTGCCAGTCGGCAGCGCCCGCCTTCCAGCCATATTCGGCGCGCGCGATGGTCTCTGTCTCGTCGATCACCGTGGCCAGGCTGTTGCCCTCGCTCGGACGGCGGTCCTCGAAGTCGAGGACCACGCGCGTGAAGAACGGGCTGTGCTCGAACCGGCGCAGGCCGATGAGCTTGAGATTGCCGCCCCCCAGCGGGAACAGGTAATCGCCGCCGATCTCGTAATTATACTCCTTCTCGGTCTCCAGATAGTCGCGGTCGCGCACCACCTCGCCATCCGAATCCTCGGTGATGCGTACCCAGGGCCGCTCGAACGACAGGTTGAGGTTGCCGATCTGGCCGCTGTTGCCGGTGTATTTGACGCCTGCTGCAATGCGCGGCTGGTCGCCATTGACGTACAGCTCCTCATAGCGCCGGTCGGTGACATTGCCGTTCCCGTCGAGCACGCGTTCGGTCCCTGCGTTACCGTTGCGGAAGCTGACGTTTGAAAGGCTGAGCGTATAGGCGATCTGGCCTGCCTTGCCGCTGATCGACACTTCGCCGTCGAGATATTGCGGATCGGTGCGGCGAAAGCGGACGCGCGGGCTCCAGCGGAACTGGCCGGTGAGAGAATCGATCTTGCTGACGATATTGACCACCTGGCCGGTCAGGCCCGGCAGGTTCAAGGTCGCGCCGTCGATCAGTTCGATACGGATGACGTTGCCAGCACCGATGCGGCCCAGTTCGGACACGACATCGTTGCTCTTGCCCGAAAAACGCTCGCCGTTGATCAGCACGTTGCTGCCGCCCTGGCCAAGTCCGCGCCGGTCCTCGCCCTCGGCGATCGAGAAGCCGGGGATCTGCTGCACCATGTCGAGCGCGGTGCGCGGGGCGAAGCGGTCGAAATAATCGGGCGTGAAGCTGCGCAGCGCAGCCGTCTGGCCCGCCGGAGCGGCAGCGGCAGTGTCTGCCGGCGGCGCATCCTGCGCCATGACCGCTGCTGGCATGAAAGCGATGGCCAGCGCCGCTGCAGATCCAAGATACCGGCTTTTCAAGAAGATTCCCCCGCATGACACGGATGCTGCCCGACTGTCGCAGTGGTCAACTACATCCGTAGACGTCCCTTGGTCCCTTGCCGTCCCGTCGTGCGCTCCAGGTTCGACCGGCGGTCATCCAGCTTCGACCAAATGCAATTGGTTCGCAGCACGATGCAATCCCGTTTACCGCCGCGAGCATGCCGGTTAAGACAGGCGGCTTCAGGGGGAGGACGCGCCATGGACCCGCACGACATTATCGAACATCGCCCGATCGAGAACCGGTCCACCGTGCGTCGGATGGAAGGGCTGCCGCGCATCGAGTTCCGCTCGTCCACCTTCGCCTGGCTGTTCCAGTCGGGCAGCGGGTGGATCATCCTCGCGCTGGCGATCGCTGTGATCGCGGGCGGATCCTATGCGGGATACTGGTGGCAGACCTCTGCCGTGCTCGCGGTGGTGCTGGGCGTCTATATCGCCTGGACGCACATCGAAAACCGCACCAGCCTGTTCTGGATCGACGACCAGCGCTTGTTCATGCGCCGCGGCATCCTGATGCGCAGCGAGGAAGAAATCGAGCTGTACCGCATCAAAGACGTCAAGGTGTCGTTCTCGATCATCCAGCAGATGTTCGACAACGGCACCATCCAGATTTCATCCTCCGATTCGAGCGGGCGGCTGGCCTCGGCCGCGCCGCATCCGCGCACCTCGATCGAGGTGACCAATGTGCGCGACGCCCGCGCGATCCGCGCCGAACTGCGCGACCGGGTGGAGGCGATCCGGCAAAGGCGCGGCGTGCGCGAACTCGATATCGGCTGACAGGGAAACACCATGACATTGAAGACCTTCGGCCTTGCTGCCGCCACCGCATTGCTCGCTTTTGCCACGCCCGCGCATGCCAAGCTGTCTTCGCAGGAAGCGAAGATGGTCGAGGCGGTGGACAAGGGCCACGACCGCTGGATCGGCGTGCTCGAGGCGATTACGCGGCAGAACAGCGGCAGCCGCAACCTCGCGGGTGTCAAAAAGGTCGGCGACATGGTGACGCCCGAGCTCGAGAAACTGGGCTTCAAGGTCGAATGGGTCGACCAGAGCGCGGCCAAGCGTTCGGGCCACCTCATCGCCACGCGCACCGGTCGCCCCGGCAGCACCAAGATGCTGTTGATCGGCCATCTCGACACCGTGTTCGAACCCGATTCGCCCTTCCAGGGGGTCAAGCGGCTCAACGAGACGACGCTCGAAGGCCCGGGGATCGAGGACAACAAGGGCGGGGTCGTCACCATGTTCGCGGCGCTCGAGGCGATGCAGGCAGCAGGCACGCTGTCCGCTGCGACCATCACCGTCGTGCTCACCGGTGACGAGGAGGATGCGGGCGATCCTATCGATGTCGCGCGCGCGGACCTCGTCAAGTGGGGCCAATGGGCCGATGTCGCGCTCGATTTCGAGGGCTTGAGCCAGATCGACGGCAAGGACATGGGCGCAATCGCGCGCCGCTCCTCCAATAGCTGGCAGATCAACGCCACCGGCAAGGAAGGGCACAGCCAGGGCATCTTTTCGACAAGCGCGGGGCATGGCGCGATCTACGAGCTGGTGCGGATCATCGACCGCTTTCATAAGGAACTGCCCGAGGACAAATTGACCTTCAACGTCGGCCTGATCGCGGGTGGATCGGTGGCGCAGCTCGATGCCGATCTGGTCCGCGCGCAGGTGGCGGGCAAGACCAACATCATCCCGGCCCTGGCAGTAGCGCGCGGCGATTTCCGCACATTGAGCGACGAACAGTCCGAGCGGATCAAGGCCAAGATGCAGGCGATCGTCGCCCAGCACCTGCCCGGCACTAGCGCCGAGATCGTCTTCGAACAGGGCTATCCGCCGATGGCCCCGACCGAAGGCAATCGCGGCCTGCTCCGCCGCCTCAACCTCATCAACGCCGACCTCGGCCTCGAACAGATGGCCGAACTCGATCCGCTGAAGCGCGGCGCGGGCGATATCTCGTTCGTCGCGCGCTATGTCGACGGGCTGGTCGGCATGGGCCCTGCGGGCGACGGCGCGCATGCTCCAGGAGAGACGGTCGATCTGCCGAGCATCAAGCGCCAGGCGAAAAGGGCCGCGATTTTGATGACGCGGTTGTCGATGGAGAAAAGGTGAGGGGTTGGCGGGATGTTGAATGGCTGATTGTGGGTGGGGGGCTGCCTAAGATCATTTGATTTGCTGCGTGTGCCTCAGGATATAAGGCTGGCAGACCGTGGTGCAGATTAGCTCGGTACCACAGGCCGATTTCTCTACGGTTCCTGTCAGTTTTATTCGGCTCGCATGTGGTGCGTTGACAGTTGAATCGACAGCAACACAGCTTCCCGGCGCATCAAAATAATCCCTTGAGCCGAAGTAAATGCCGGTTGCTTCGTGCTGCTTGGACCAGTAGCCGGAGAGTACGACAGTCTCATTCAAATGCCCTTCTAGCATCTGATAATTCGAGATACGGCTCGGGCCGGAAGTTGAAACACAGCCAACCAACGTTATCGCAAGTGCGGCTAAGTGAACACGGGCCATCCTGCTTTTCTACCAGACAAAAGAGCATCTGCAATGAGGGCATATGCAGAGCGGCAGGTTTATTCTAAATGCTCAACCCACCTCCGCTCAGCCTGAGCCTGTCGAAGGCCCCGCTATACGGCCCGCGTGGGTGCGGGTCCTTCGACTTCGCGGGCATTGCCCGCTGCTCAGGATGAGCGGAGGTGGTTGGGCAAGCGGTATTGCCGTTTGCCTGCGAAGGCAGGCATCCATCTCCTGCCCTTATGCCCGGCACGGCGGTCAGGTGATGGGCCCCTGCCTTCGCAGGGGAACGGTGAGGTGCGGGGAGGGGCGCCGTTGGGCGAAAGCTCTTCGCGGCTTCGCGGGCTTCGCGTGAACCCATTTTTCTCACGCGAAGACGCGAAGGCGCGAAGGGTATTGCGGATGAGCGCGCCTGTTGATGGACAACAGGCGAGGGGCTAGCCGAAAGGGTAGCGCGTACGTCCCTCGACTTCGCTCGGGACAAACGGATGGTGGCCGCCTCAACCTCTCCGCGTTCCCGAGCGAAGTCGAGGGACGTACGCGCCCAGCTATCCGAATTGTCGGGAGATGGTGGAAACCGGACGCCCCAATTGCTAGCGGGCAACGAACGGGCGGGACATCCGGCTTCCGCTATAGGGTTAACCCCGCCTTCACCGATTCGCTGTGACGCAGTTCACACCCGATTCAGTTCGCGCTGCGTAGCTCGCCTGTGTAGTCTCATCGACACACCGTGAAGGACCGACACGCATGGCCAAGGAACGCAGCCCCGGTTTCAAGCTGGGCATGACCGTGCTGATCGGCGCGTTGCTCGCGATCCCCCTGTTCATGGTCTATGCGCTCGTCTGGGACCGGCAGAGCCAGTCGGAGACCGCGCGCGCCAGCGTCGCCGAGGGCTGGGGCGGGCCGCAGATGCTGGCAGGGCCGGTGATGGTCATCCCCTATCGCCAGCAGTCGGTCGAGACGGTGACCGAAAACGGCAAGGCTACGACGCGGGCGGTGATGATCGATCGCGAGCTGTTCCTCGCGCCGGTGACCAATACCGCCAGGGTCGATGTCGAGCCCGAGCGGCGGACCAAGTCGATCTACGAAACCGTGGTCTACGAGGCGCGGGTCAAGGGCACTGCGCGCTTTGCGCTGCCTGCCGACCTCGCGCGCTTCGGCGTGAAGCCGGAGGAGCTGCTGCTCGACCGCGCCGAAATCCGCGTCGGCATTTCCGATGCGCGCGGGCTGCTTGCCGACAATGGCATCAGTGTCGGCGGCAAGGCTCTGCCCCTGCGGCCCGGCAAGGGGCTGGGCGCGACCAACGGGTCGGGTTTCTTCGCCTTTGCCGATTGGTCCGGTGGCGCGGCCGCGCCGCTCGATGTCGCCTATCGCTTCGGGGTGCGCGGCAACGGGCAGCTCACCCTGATCCCCGATGCGGAATCGACCGACTGGACGGTGAGCTCGCAATGGCCGCATCCCAGCTTTGCCGGACAGTTCCTGCCCAACAGCCGCTCGGTCACCGACAAGGGCTTCACCGCGCGCTACACGATCAGCAACCTCGCGCTCGGCCGCGCGATCGTCCAGCTGCCGCAGCCGGGCGAGCAAGTCGGCCAGGGAGCCCAAAGCGCGCAGATCGACCTGATCGAACCGGTCAACCTCTACAGCCAGGTCGACCGCGCGGTGAAATACGGCTTCCTGTTCATCGGCTTCACCTTCCTCGCCTTCCTGATGTTCGACATCATCGCGGGCGCGCGGGTTGCGGCGGCGGAATATCTGCTCACCGGCGCGGGGCTGATCCTGTTTTTCGTGCTGCTGCTCGCCTTTGCCGAGATGATCGGCTTCACGCTCGCCTATCTGCTGGCGTCGGGCGCGATCATCGGACTGATCAGCGCGTACAGCGCCGCCGTGCTGGGCAGCGCCAAGCGCGCAGGGTTCATCGCCGGGCTGCTGCTCGGCCTGTACGCCTTGCTCTACGTGCTGCTCAACCTTGAGGCCTATTCGCTGATCATCGGATCGGTGCTGCTGTTCGTGGCGCTGGCGGCGGTGATGTACGTGACGCGCAAAGTTGACTGGTCGGGGCTGGGCAAGCGCGAAGAGGCTGCCAGCGCCGCATAACGCTTGCCGGACGCGTAAAGCTGTCCATACTGCATCCAAACGATAAAGTGAGGATGCACCTATGGACTTTGCGCTCCCGGCGGAGCTGACCGCCTATCTGGCCGAGCTCGACGCGTTCATTGAAGCCGAGATCAGACCGCTCGAACAGGCGGACGACAATATCCGCTTTTTCGACCATCGCCGCGAATGGGCACGCACCGATTTCGACGCGGGCGGCCTGCCTGCTCACGATTGGGAAGAGCTGCTGCGCGAGGCGCAACGCCGCGCCGATGCCGCAGGGCACTGGCGGTTCTCCGCGCCGAAGAAATACGGAGGCAAGGACGGCTCCAACCTGTGGATGGCGGTGATCCGCGAGCATTTCGCCGCCAAGGGGCTGGGGCTGCACAACGACCTGCAGAACGAGCATTCGATCGTCGGCAATTTCCCCTTCGTCGCGATGTTCGAGGAGTTCGGCACCGAGGAACAGAAGCACGAGTTCATCCTGGGCGGGTTCGATCGCACCCGCATCACCGCGTTCGGCCTCACCGAACCCGATCACGGATCGGACGCCACGCATATGGAGACGCGCGCCGTTCGGGAAACGCGCGATGGCGTTCCCGGCTGGCGGATCGATGGCGAGAAGATGTGGATCACCGGCATGCATGTCGCGACGCACTGCGCGCTGTTCGTGCGCACCAGCGGCGACGATGGCAATGCGCGGGGCATCACCTGCCTGCTGGTGCCGACCGATACGCCGGGGTTGAAGATCGAGGAGTATCTGTGGACCTTCAACATGCCCACCGATCACCCGCGATTGTCGTTCAGCAACGTCTGGGTGCCCGAAACCGCGATGCTGGGCGAGGAGGGGCGCGGGCTCGCGCTGGCGCAGAGCTTCGTCCATCAGAACCGCATCCGCCAGGCGGCCTCGTCGCTGGGCGCGGCGGTGTTCTGCATCGAGGAAAGCGTGAAATACGCGCGAAAGCGCAAGCCCTTCGGCAGGCCGCTCGCCGAGAACCAGGGCATCCAGTTTCCTTTGGTGGAGCTTGCGACGCAGGCCGAGATGCTGCGCTGGATGATCTACAAGACCGCGTGGGACATGGACCGGATGGAGCACAAGGCGATCGAACGCGAAATCTCGGACAAGGTCAGCATGTGCAACTACTGGGCGAACCGATTGTGCTGCGAGGCGGCAGACCGCGCGATGCAGGTGCACGGCGGAATCGGCTATTCGCGGCACACCCCGTTCGAGCACATCTACCGCCACCACCGCCGCTACCGGATCACCGAAGGATCGGAAGAGATCCAGATGCGCAAGGTGGGGGCGTATCTGTTTGGGTACCTCGGACCACGCAAGGGGAGTTTCGATTGAGCAACAAAAATCCTCCCCCAGCTTGCTGGGGGAGGGGGACCGCCCGCGCAGCGGGTGGTGGAGGGGCAGAGGGATCGTGATCTCGATCAAGCGGCGTGCCGACCTGCTTCCCCTCCACCACCGACCTGTGGTCGGCGGTCCCCCTCCCCGAGACAAGCTCGGGGAGGATTCAAAAAGACTGTCAACTTTTCCTGACACTCCCGCTTGTCGCCGGGAACCAATCTGTTAGACCTCACTCATGCCTTTTCCCTTTTCCGCCATCGTCGGCCAGGACGAAATGAAACGTGCGCTGCTGATCTCTGCAGTCGATCCCCGGATCGGCGGGGTGATGGTGTTCGGCGATCGCGGCACCGGCAAGTCCACCGCGGCGCGCGCGCTGTCTGCGCTGTTGCCGCCGATGATGGCGATCGCCGGGTGTCGCTATAATTGCGCGCCTGAAGAGGCGCACCGCTGCCCAGACAAATGTGCCGAAGCAAAAGGGGCAAAGACCGCCAAGGTGCCGGTACCGTTTGTCGACCTGCCGCTGGGTGCCACCGAGGACCGCGTGCTGGGCGCGCTCGATCTGGAACGCGCGCTGGGGCGCGGCGAAAAGGCGTTCGAACCTGGCCTGCTCGCCAAGGCGCACCGCGGGTACCTGTACATCGACGAGATCAACCTGCTCGAGGATCACCTCGTCGATCTGCTGCTCGATGTTGCCGCCTCGGGCGAGAACCTCGTCGAGCGCGAGGGGCTGTCGGTGCGCCATCCCGCGCGCTTCGTGCTGATCGGCAGCGGCAACCCCGAAGAGGGCGAACTGCGCCCGCAATTGCTCGATCGCTTCGGCCTCTCGGTGGAGGTCAAGACGCCGCAGGATATCGAGCAGCGGATCGAGATCATGCGCCGCTGCGATGCGCTCGAGCGTGATGGCGCGGCGTTCGCTGCAACATGGGCGGGCGACGACGCCAAGATCGTCAAGCGGCTCGCCAAGGGCAAGAAGGCGCTGCCGAACGTCACGATGCCCGAATCGACGCTGACCGATGCGGCGACCCTGTGCATGGCGGTGGGCGCCGATGGCCTGCGCGGTGAACTGACGCTGATGCGCGCCGCGCGTGCCTATGCTGCGCTGGAAGGCGCGAAATCCGCCGAGCGCAAGCATCTGCGCGCTGTCGCCCCGATGGCGCTGCGCCACCGGTTGCGCCGCGACGTGCTCGACGAGACCGGATCGACGGTGCGCATCGACCGCGCGCTGACCGAGCTTTTCGGATGAGTGATGCGCTGCTGGCGGCGGAACTGCTGTCCGCTGCGCCGGCCCGGCTGGGCGGGATGTGGTTGCGCGGCCCCTCGGCAGAGCGGGATGCGGTGCTCGCCTTTCTGACAGAAGAATTCGCCGATCGTCCGGTGCGCCGTCTGCCGGTGCATATCGACGAGGAGCGGCTGTGCGGCGGCATCGATGTCGCTTCCAGCCTGTCCGCCGGGCGCCGGATTGAACAGGCCGGGCTGCTGCAGGAGGTTGAAGGTGGGTTGCTGGTCGTGCCGATGGCCGAGCGGCTGAGCGCGATGGTTGCGGGGCGCATCGCCCAGGCGATGGACGCGGGCGCGGGCTTTGCGCTGGTGCTGATCGATGACGGCGCCGAGGAGGAAGTGCCGCCGGTTTCGCTGACCGAGCGGGTGGCGTTCTGGTGCGATTTTTCGGATGTGGCACAAAATGCCCCAAGTGCTCCACGTTCCGAGTTCCCGAGCCCTTCGACGCCGCCTGTCGGCGTCGCTCAGGATAAACTTCAGCCTCCGGCTGAAGTCGAGGGACCATCCGCAACCGGTAGCGCGCACGTCCCTCGACTTCGCTCGGGACAGGCGGAGGGGGGGAGCCCGGTACAGCCGCAAGACCGCCAGACCCTCGCCAACATCACCCTCGCGCTCGGCATCGATTCTGCCCGCGCGATGCTGTTCGCGCAGGCTGCTGTTTCGCTCGCCGCTCAGATCGACGAGCGCGACTCGGTTACCGACGACGACATCCAGTTCGTCGTCCGCACGGTGCTCGGCCCGCGCGCGACGCGCATTCCGCAACAGGTCGAGGAGCCGCCACCACCGCCGCCGCCCGAGGGTGAGGCGCCGCCGCCGCCGGGCGACACTGACGGCGAACAGGAACAGCATGATCCCGACCAGCTCGACGACCTGATCCTCGCCGCCGTACTCGCCTCGATCCCCAAGGATGTGCTCGCGCGGATCGGCGAAGGCCGCTCGGCGCGGCGGTCGACCGGCGGTGGCGGGGCAGGGCGCAAGCGCGCCTCGCAGATGCGCGGACGGCCGCTGGGTGCGCGTCCCGGGCTGCCGCGTGGCGGCGCACGGCTGGCGCTGATCGATACGCTGCGCGCGGCGGTGCCGTGGCAGGAGATCCGCCGGCAGCAGGAGGGCGTGGACGCGCCCAAACGCTTGCGGATCCGCAAGGGAGACCTGCGCATCCGCCGGTTCGAGGAGCGCGCCGAGGCGCTGACGATCTTCGCGGTCGATGCCTCGGGCTCGTCGGCGCTGGCACGGCTGGCCGAGGCCAAGGGCGCGGTCGAACTGATGCTGGCGCAAAGCTATGTCAAACGCGCGCAAGTGGCGCTGATCGCGTTTCGCGGCACCAGCGCCGATCTGCTGCTGCCCCCCACACGATCGCTGACCCGTGCCAAGAAGGTGCTGGGCGAACTGCCCGGCGGCGGCGGCACGCCGCTGGCATTGGGGTTGTCGGCAGCCGCCGAGCTGGCCGAAACGCAGGCCGCGCGGGGTCGCACGCCTTTTGTGGCGGTGCTCACCGACGGCAAGGGCAATATCGACAGGAACGGCCAGCCGGGGCGCGCGCAGGCGGGCGAAGATGCGCTGGCAGCGGCGCGGCGCTTTGCCCAATCGGGCACGCAGGCCGTGGTCATCGACATCTCCGCCCGGTCGCAACCCGAGGCCGCCGCGATTGCCGCAGCGATGCGCGCGCGCTATCTGGCGCTGCCGCGTGCCGATGCGCGCGGGGTGGAGCGCGCGGTCTCCGCGTTACAGTTCGGGAACAACACATGAGTTCGGTACGCTGGGATGTCGAAGGCCAGGATTGGCCCAACCGCGAGCACAGCCGCTTCGTGCGCACGGCCATGCTCGACTGGCACGTCCAGGTGGCAGGCCCCGAGGGCGGCAACGCCCCGGTGCTACTGCTGGTGCACGGCACGGGCGCGGCCACGCACAGCTGGCGCGACCTGCTGCCGCTGCTGGCCCGGCATTACACCGTGATTGCCCCCGACATGCCCGGTCACGGCTTTACCCGCGGGCGGATTGCTGGCGGGCAGAGCCTGCCAGGCATGGCCAGGGCGCTGGCCGAACTGCTTGGCAAGCTAGGCTATGCGGGCCCTGAGGTGATTGTCGGCCATTCCGCCGGGGCCGCCATCGGCATGCGCATGGCGATGGATACCGGGCTCGACACGGTGATGATCGGGCTGACACCGGCGCTGATGCCGTTTCCGGGGCTCGCCGCACGGCTGTTTCCGGCCATGGCGCGGGCGCTGTTCGTCAACCCGTTCGCAGCGATGCTCTTTGCCCAGCTTGCCAGCAGCGAGGGCGAGGTGGCGCGGTTCTTGAAGAAATCGACCGGATCGCGGATCGATGCGCGGGGCACGGCCCTGTACCACCGATTGTTCCGCACATCGGACCATTGCGCAGGAGCGATCGGGATGATGGCGAACTGGGACCTGGAGACATTCTCTGCCGATCTGCCGAGTTTCGCCGGGCCGGCGCTGCTGGTGCATGGCGAGCGCGACAGCATGATCCCGCACGAATCGGTGGAGCGCGCGGCGGCGCTGGTGCCCGGCTCGGTGCTCAAGGTCCTGCCCGATCTGGGGCATCTGGCGCACGAAGAATCGCCCGACCTGCTGGCTGCGATGATTCTGGAATTTGCCGCGCAAACGCCTGCGGTTGCGGCCTGAACGCGATGGCGGGGTGGAAGCAGCGCTGGGTCGGTTGGCGTAACCGGATCATCTCCAGCCCGGGATTTCAGTCCTGGGCGTCGCGATCCTTGCTGACGCGCGCGGTCTCGCGGGTACGGGCACGGAGATTGTTCGATATCATCGCCGGGTTCACCTATTCGCAGACGCTGTTCGCCTGTGTCGAAGGCGGCATCATCGCGCGGCTGGAGCAGGGCGCGGCGACTTCGGCGGAGCTGGGCGCGCAGGCGCGGCTGGGCGAGGACGCGACCTGCCGGCTGCTTCGCGCGGCAGCGGCCCTAGGCGTGATCGAGAGCGTCGGCGATGATCTGTGGATGCTGGGCGATCAGGGCGTGGCGCTGACCGGAAACCCCGGCGCCATTGCGATGATCCGCCACCATCATCTGCTCTATGCCGATCTGGCTGATCCTCTGTCGCTGCTGCGCGGCGAGCGGACCGAGCCGGGCGCACTGGCAGGATACTGGCCTTACGCCTTGGGTGATGGCAGCGAGGGCGAGGATCAGGCGGCGGTCTCGCCATATTCGCAGCTGATGGCGGCATCGCAGCCGATGGTCGCCGATCAGGTGGTGCACGCCTGGCGGTTCGATCGGCACCGGCGGATGCTCGATGTCGGCGGCGGCGCGGGCGCATTCATTGCGGCGGTGGCCAGGGCTGCGCCGGGGCTCGAGTTCGGGCTGTTCGATCTGCCCGCCGTCACCGCGATCGGTGCCCGGCAGCTCACGGAACAGGGCGTGCGGGTCACTCCGCATCCGGGCGATTTTCGCAATGATGCGATTCCCGCAGGCTATGACCTGATCACGCTGGTGCGCATCCTGCACGATCACGACGATGATCTGGCGCAGGCGCTGCTGGCCAAGGTGCGCGCGGCGCTCCGCCCCGGCGATACGCTGCTGATTGCCGAACCGATGGCGGGAACCAGCGGCGCAGAGGCGATGGCGGACGCCTATTTCGGCTTCTATCTGCTCGCCATGGGCTCTGGCCGGGCGCGCACCACGCGCGAAATCGGTGCGATGCTGACCAGGGCTGGCTTTGCATCCTGGCGCGAGCGGCACACCGGGCTGCCCATTGTCACCCGGGTCATCGCCGCCACCGCCTGACCCGGCCCGGGCCCCCGATTTTTTCGGAAAGTGTCCAACTGTCCAAAAACAAATGCACCTCCATGTGTAAACCTACATTGACACTAGGGGGAGTTAAGTTAAGATGACACCTTGTTCAGGGGTCTCTTAGGCGACTCCTCAAGGCTCAAAACGAGGGGAGCGCACAGTGCAGGCCATGGCCGTCATTTTCGAAGCGCCGCACCGCCTTGCTTTGCGCTCGCTTGCACTGAATGCGCCGGAATCGGGCGACGTTGTCGTCGAGATCGTCTGGAGCGGAATCAGCACCGGCACCGAAAAGCTGCTGTTCACCGGCAAGATGCCGAATTTCCCCGGAATGGGTTATCCTCTGGTCCCCGGCTATGAATCGGTGGGCCGGATTGTTGATTCAGGTACGGAATGCCGGGCCCGGATCGGCGAATGGGTGTTCGTCCCCGGCGCCAACTGCTTTGCCGATGCGCGCGGCCTGTTCGGCGGCTCTGCGCGGCGACTCGTGGTTCCCTCGGCGCGTGCGCTCCCCATCGATGAAAGCTGGGGATCGGACGGCGTGCTGTTCGCTCTGGCCGCAACCGCGCTGCACGCCATGGCGGGAGGCGAGCCTCCCGACCTGATCGTCGGCCACGGCATTCTGGGCCGCTTGCTCGCTCGCCTCACCATTGCCAGCGGCGCGCCAGCGCCCACCGTGTGGGAAATCGATGCCGCGCGCAGCGCAGGCGATCACGGCTATGCGGTGGTCCATCCCGATTCAGACGAACGCCGCGATTACCGCAGCATCTGCGATGTCAGCGGCGACAGCGCCTTGCTTGATACGTTGATAGCACGACTGGGCAAGGGCGGACAGGTGACGCTGGCCGGCTTCTATCAGCAGCCATTGAGCTTCACCTTTCCGCCCGCGTTCATGCGCGAGGCGCGCATCCGCGTCGCTGCGGAATGGGGCCCGGACGATCTCGTCGCGATTCGCGCGATGGTCTCCAGCGGCGCCCTGAGCCTCACCGGGCTGGTCAGCCATGTTCAGCCGGTCGCCGATGCGACCAGCGCCTACCCGACCGCGTTTACCGACCCGGCCTGTCTCAAGATGATACTCGATTGGAGCGCTTGCGCATGACGATGCTGGAACATTCCGGACCTGATACGGCCGCCCTTCGCGACGAAGCGTCGCACGAACCCGATCCGGTGCACACCGGGCCGGTGACCAAGGAAACGCAGGTCATTGCAATCTATGGCAAGGGCGGTTCGGGCAAGAGCTTCGCGCTTTCGAACCTCAGCTACATGATGGCGCAACAGGGCAAGCGCGTTCTGCTGATCGGCTGCGATCCCAAGTCCGACACCACAAGCCTGCTGTTCGGTGGCAAGGCATGTCCGACGATCATCGAGACCAGCAGCGCCAAGAAGCTCGCCGGTGAAGAGGTCAGGATCGAGGACGTCTGCTTCCAGCGCGACGGTGTGTTCGCGATGGAACTGGGCGGTCCCGAAGTCGGACGCGGCTGCGGTGGACGCGGCATCATCCATGGTTTCGAACTGCTCGAGAAACTGGGCTTCCATGACTGGGGCTTCGATTTCGTGCTGCTCGACTTCCTCGGCGACGTGGTCTGCGGCGGCTTCGGCCTGCCCATCGCGCGCGACATGTGCCAGAAGGTCATCGTCGTTGCCTCGAACGACCTGCAATCGCTCTATGTCGCCAACAACGTCTGCAAGGCGGTCGACTATTTCGGCAAGATGGGCGGCAATGTCGGCGTTGCCGGCATCCTGATCAACAAGGATGACGGCACCGGCGAGGCGCAGGCCTTTGCTGCCGAAGTCGGCATTCCGATCCTCGCCTCGATCCCGGCGAATGAGGATATCCGTCGCAAGTCGGCCAACTACCAGATCATCGGACGGCCGGACACCGAATGGGCGTCGCTGTTCGAGGAGCTGGCGACCAACGTCGCCGAAGCGCAGCCTGCCTCGCCGCGTCCGCTGACGCAGGATGGCCTGCTGGCATTGTTCAAGCCCGAAGACACCGGCGGCAACGTCGAGCTGGTTCCCGCGACCCAGGCCGACATGCGCGGTGGCACCTACGAACAGAAGCCCTCGCTCGAAGTGGTTTACGACAGCGTATGACCGACAGCCCCGCCTCTTCAGCCTCGCGCACGCCTGACCGGATCGAGCTTGCGGCCGCTCCCGTCGAAGGGGGGTGCTCGTCAAAGGACACCATGCGCGCGGCAGCCGAAGAGGCTGGCAAGGGCGAGATTCTGGCGCGCTATGCGGCAGATTACCCCAAGGGCCCGCACGATCAGCCGCAAAGCATGTGCCCCGCCTTCGGATCGCTCCGCGTAGGCCTGCGCATGCGGCGCACCGCGACGATCCTGTCGGGATCGGCCTGCTGCGTCTATGGCCTCACCTTCACCTCGCATTTCTACGGCGCACGGCGTTCGGTCGGTTATGTGCCGTTCAGTTCGGAGACGCTCGTCACCGGCAAGCTGTACGAAGACATTCGCGACGCGGTGCATCTGATGGCCGATCCGGCTTTGTACGACACCATCGTCGTCACCAACCTGTGCGTGCCCACTGCATCGGGCGTGCCGATCCAGAATCTGCCCAAGCAGATCAACGGCGTGCGGATCATCGGCATCGATGTCCCCGGTTTCGGCATCCCGACGCATGCCGAGGCTAAGGATGTGCTCGCAGGCGCGATGCTGGCTTATGCCCGCAAGGAAGCCTCGCAAGGGCCGGTTGCGGCCCCCAGCCAGCGCCCCGACCGTCCGACGGTGACGCTGCTGGGTGAAATGTTCCCCGCCGATCCGGTCGGCATCGGCCAGCTGCTCGAGCCTCTGGGCCTGGCCGCTGGCCCGGTCGTTCCCACCCGCGAATGGCGCGAGCTGTACAGCGCGCTCGATTGCGCCGTGGTTGCCGCGATCCACCCATTCTACACCGCCAGCGTGCGCGAGTTCGAGGCTGCCGGACGTCCGGTGGTCGGATCAGCTCCGGTCGGCGTCGATGGCACCGCCGCCTGGCTCGACGCCATTGGAGCGGCCTGCGGTATCGCGCAGTCGCTGGTCGATGCCGCCAAGGACAGATTCCTGCCTGCGATCCGCGCGGCGCTCGACGCCAACCCGATCAAGGGCCGGATCACCGTTTCGGGCTATGAAGGCTCCGAACTGCTGGTCGCGCGGCTGCTGATCGAAAGCGGCGCGGATGTACCCTATGTCGGGACTGCCTGCCCCAAGACGCGCTGGTCCGAACCCGATCGTGCGTGGCTCGAAGCGCGCGGCGTGCGTATCCAGTACCGTGCCAGCCTGGAGCAGGATATCGCGGCGGTGGAAGAGTACCGCCCTGATCTGGCGATCGGAACGACTCCGGTGGTCCAGCACGCCAAGAGCGAGGCGATCCCGGCGCTGTATTTCACCAATCTCATCTCGGCACGCCCGCTGATGGGCCCGGCGGGCGCAGGTTCGCTGGCGCTGGTGATTAACGCCGCGCTCGCCAACCAGGACCGGTTCAACCGGATGCAGACCTTCTTCGACGGCGTCGGTGCCGATGCGAATGCCGGCATCTGGCGCGACACCCCGGTCGACCGGCCCGAGTTCAAGAAGAAGTACGCCGCGCGCATGGTCGGCCTCAACAAGTCCGAAGAGGCGGTGGGCACATGACCCTCATCATCGATCACGATCGGGCCGGTGGCTATTGGGGGGCGGTCTACGCCTTCACCGCCATCAAGGGCCTGCAGGTCATCATCGACGGTCCGGTGGGTTGCGAAAACCTGCCGGTCACCTCGGTTCTGCATTATACCGATGCTCTGCCGCCGCACGAACTGCCCATTGTCGTCACCGGCCTGGGCGAGGAAGAGCTGGGCAAGACCGGCACCGAAGGCGCGATGCGCCGCGCCTGGCAGACGCTCGATCCCGATCTGCCCGCCGTGGTGGTTACCGGTTCGATCGCCGAGATGATCGGCGGTGGCGTGACACCCAATGGTACCAACATCCGCCGGTTCCTGCCGCGCACCATCGATGAAGATCAGTGGCAGGCCGCCGACCGCGCGCTGACCTGGCTGTGGACCGAGTTCGGACCCAAGAAGGTCAAGCCGCTCGCCCCCCACAAGGAGGGTACCAAGCCCAAGGTCAATATCCTCGGGCCCATCTACGGCACGTTCAACATGCCCAGCGACCTGGCCGAAATCCAGCGGCTGGTCGAAGGCATCGGCTGCGAGCTCAACATGGTCTTCCCGCTGGGCAGCCATCTGGCCGACGTGAAGAAGCTTGCGGATGCAGAGGTCAACATCTGCATGTACCGCGAGTTCGGCCGCAACCTGTGCGAGACGCTCGAACGCCCGTACCTGCAGGCGCCGATCGGGCTGGAATCGACCACCCTGTTCCTGCGCAAGCTGGGCGAGCTGACGGGGCTCAACCCCGAGCCGTTCATCGACCGCGAGAAGCACACGACGATCAAGCCGCTCTGGGATCTGTGGCGTTCGGTGACGCAGGATTTCTTCGGCACGGCAAGCTTCGGCATCCACGCCAACGAAACCTATGCGCGCGGCATCCGCAATTTCCTTGAGCACGACATGGGCCTGCCGTGCAATTTCGCCTTCAGCCGCACCGCCGGGGTCAAGCCCGACAACGAGGCGGTGCGCGAGGCGATCCGCACCAACCCGCCTTTGGTGATGTTCGGCAGCTATAACGAGCGGATGTACATGGCCGAATGCGGTGCGCGCGGCATGTATATTCCGGCAAGCTTCCCCGGCGCGGTGATCCGCCGCCACACGGGAACGCCGGTGATGGGCTATTCGGGGGCGACCTGGCTGGTGCAGGAGGTGTGCAACGCGCTGTTCGATGCGCTGTTCCACATCCTGCCGCTGTCGACCCAGATGGATGCAGTTGCGGCCACTCCGGCCAGGATCGAGCGGGAACTCGATTGGACGCCGGAAGCCAAGGCGCGGCTCGACCAATTGGTCGACGCGCAGCCGGTTCTTGTTCGCATCTCTGCGGCCAAGAACCTGCGCGACGCGGCCGAAAGGGCCGCACGGCGCGCGAACGAGAATTCAGTAACCGAGGTGCGGCTGGTGGAGGAAGCCGTCGCACAGAATATGGGTCAGCCCGCGTGAGCGGCTGGTCCAGTCATCGGCCTTGGGACGGGGCCTCCACGATCCGCACGGGATTTTCCCGAACGGATAATCGCCTGGAAGGCGCTCATTTGGCGTTCTTCCAAATCTGGAAGCTAAGGAGAATATCTCATGGCAGATGAAGGGATGGGTCCAGCGACCTACCTGACGGAAAGCGAAGCAAAGGAGTTTCACAAACTCTTCGTTGCAAGCTTTGCCTTCTTTACGATCATCGCGATCATCGCACACGTTCTGGTCTGGCAATGGCGCCCCTGGTTCCCGGGCACGCCCGGCTATGAGGCGACTTCGAGTCTCGACCCCGTGACCGACGTGCAGCTCAGCTAAAAAGGAAACTTACCATGCATAGAATGTGGCAAACATTCGATGGCAACAAGATCCTGACTGCCCTGGCGGTCTTCCTGTTCGTCCTCGCACTTCTCATCCACTTCATCCTGTTGAGCACCAATCGCTACAACTGGCTGGAGGCTCCCAACCCGACCGCTGCACCTGCTGCAGTGGCTGCGGCATCGGCGATCACACCCTGACGCCGGGGTAAAGCCAGTGTGTCGCCTGACCAGGCGATGAGGGCGGACCTGTGCGACTGGTTCTTACCGGTCCGCCCCTTTCACTGGGTTATTTGAGTCAATCGAGACCCCGCACCATCGGGGATAGCTATCAGGCTCGTCGCGCATGCGCGCGGCGGCTAACGAAGGAGTCTGGCAATGGCGCTCTTGAGCTTCGAGAGAAAATATCGCGTCAGAGGCGGAACATTGGTCGGCGGGGATCTGTTCGATTTCTGGGTCGGGCCATTTTATGTCGGCTTCTTCGGGATCACGACTCTGTTCTTTGCCTCGCTTGGCACTGCGCTCATCTTTTACGGTGCATCGCAGGGCGGAACCTGGAACCCGTGGCTGATCAGCATCGCGCCACCCGACCTGAAATATGGTCTGGGCCTCGCGCCGATGAAGGAGGGCGGTCTGTGGCAGATCATCACGGTCTGCGCGATCGGCGCCTTTGTCAGCTGGGCGCTGCGAGAGGTTGAAATCTGCCGCAAGCTGGGCATGGGCTATCATGTGCCCTTCGCCTTTGCGGTGGCCATATTCGCCTATGTCACTCTGGTGGTCTTCCGCCCGATGCTGCTGGGCGCCTGGGGACATGGTTTCCCTTATGGCATTTTCAGCCATCTCGACTGGGTGTCGAACGTCGGCTACCAGTATCTGCACTTCCACTACAACCCGGCGCACATGCTCGCCGTGTCGTTCTTCTTCACCACGACCCTTGCCCTGTCGATGCACGGCGCGCTGGTCCTTTCGGCCACCAATCCGGCCAAGGGTGAAGACGTCAAATCGCCCGAATATGAAGACACCTTCTTCCGCGACCTGATCGGCTATTCGGTCGGCACGCTCGGTATCCACCGCGTGGGCCTGCTGCTGGCGCTGAACGCAGGTTTCTGGAGCGCCGTGTGCATCATCATATCCGGCCCGTTCTGGACCCGCGGCTGGCCGGAATGGTGGAGCTGGTGGCTCAACCTGCCGATCTGGATGTGAGAGGGATAATTCACCATGGCAAGTTACCAAAACATCTTCACCCAGGTCCAACTGCGCGGGCATCCCGAAATGGGGATGCCGCACAAGGACGGCAGCGATCCCCGCATTCCGGTCACCGCCTATAGCTACTGGATGGGCAAGTTCGGCCAGGCCCAGCTCGGCCCGCTGTATCTCGGCAAGCTGGGGCTCGCATCGCTTCTGATGGGTTCGCTGGCGTTCGTGATCATCGGCCTCAACATGATGGCCTCGGTCAACTGGAACCCCAATGTGTTCCTGAAAGAGCTGTTCTGGCTCGCGCTGGAACCCCCTGGTCCCGAATGGGGCTTCTCGCCGATGGTGCCGCTGGCCGAAGGCGGCTGGTGGATCATCACCGGCTTCCTGCTGACCGCCTCGGTCCTGCTCTGGTGGTTGCGCACGTACCGCCGCGCCAAGGCGCTGGGCATGGGCACGCACATTGCCTGGGCCTTTGCGAGTGCCATCTGGCTCTACCTGGTGCTCGGCTTCATCCGCCCCGCACTGCTGGGCAGCTGGTCGGAAGCCGTGCCCTTCGGCATCTTCCCGCACCTGGATTGGACCGCAGCCTTCTCGATCCGCTACGGCAACCTGTTCTACAACCCCTTCCATGCGCTCTCGATCGCCTTTTTGTACGGCTCCACCTTGCTTTTCGCGATGCACGGGGCCACAATTCTGGCCGTGGGTCGCTATGGTGGCGAGCGTGAGATCGAACAGATCTACGACCGCGGCACAGCCAGCGAACGCGCTGGTCTGTTCTGGCGCTGGACCATGGGCTTCAATGCCACCATGGAATCGATCCATCGTTGGGCCTGGTGGTTTGCCGTGCTGACCACACTTACCGGCGGTATCGGCATCCTGCTGACCGGCACGGTTGTCGATAACTGGTATCTGTGGGCTCAGGAGCACAATTTCGCTCCTGCCTATCCCGATACCGGTGTCGTCGATCCCAGCACCACGCTCATTGCCCCGAGCGAAGCTGTGATCGATCCAAACCAGATGGTTGAGGATCCGGGCGCACCGCCTGCGGCCCCCAGCCAGACGCAAGGGAGCTGACGGCCATGCTGAGTCTTTCCAAACTGACCGCCCTGGGGGCGCTGGCCATTGCCAGCGTTACCCTGGCGGGATGCGAATTCGGCCCCAAGGAAACACAACAGACCGGGTATCGTGGCACGGGCATCGTCCAGATCACCGATCCCCAGAACGTCGTGTCGCCCGGACAGGTGCCGCCACCGCCGTACGAACTGCCTGCGCCCAGCGGGCCCAAGGCGGGCGAGGTGTATCAGAACGTCAAGGTGCTGGCGAATGTCAGCCAGGAAGAGTTCGATTATACCATGGCTGCGATCACCCAGTGGATCGTGCCGGCCGATGCGCCTGCCGAGGAAGCCGGGTGCAATTACTGCCACAATGCCGAAAATCTGGCTGACGACAGCAAATATACCAAGGTTGTCGCGCGCCGGATGATCCAGATGACGCAGAACATCAACCAGAACTATTCGGACCACGTCAAGCAGACCGGGGTGACTTGCTACACTTGCCACCGTGGCGCTGCGGTTCCGAAATATGTCTGGACCGATCCCAAGCCGTCTGACGGACGTCTGATGGGCAACAAGCGCGGGCAGAACACCCCCGACCAGTCGGTGGGCTATGCCTCGCTGCCGGTCGGCACCTATGCCAAGTACATGCGCGGCAATTCAGGCCCGGCACGAGTGATCTCGAAGACGATCCACCCGACCACCGCCAACCGGCAGAGCGTCAAGGATGCAGAAGGCAATTATGCCATCATGATGCACCTGTCGCAGTCGCTGGGCGTCAACTGCACCTATTGCCACAACAGCCGCTCGTTCGCGCGCTGGGAACAGAGCAGCCCGCAGCGTGCGCTGGCCTGGTATGGTCTGCAGATGGTGAAGAACACCAACGAGGAGTATATCCATCCCCTCGCCAGCGTGTTCCCTGCCAAGCGGCTTGGCCCGCAAGGCGATCCGTACAAGACCAACTGCGCGACCTGCCACCAGATGCAGCGCAAGCCTCTGGGCGGTGCCCAGATGGCCAAGGACTATCCGGCGCTGCGGACGGTATCGGCGGCTGCTCCTGCGGTTCCGGGCGCAGCCTCTGCCACGGGTGCTGCAGCAGCAGCAGCGGCTCCCGCCGCAGCGGCGGCAGCGGGGAATTAAGCTGACACAGATCCTCCCCCAGCTTGCTGGGGGAGGGGGACCGCGACGCGAAGCGTCGGGGTGGAGGGGTAGCGGGATCGTGCGGACTTTGAACGTCGCCCTATACGCCTTCCCCTCCACCCCCGACCTGCGGTCGGCGGTCCCCCTCCCCGAGACAAGCTCGGGGAGGATTTTTTCAGGCCCAGCCCATGCACCTGTTTGAAGCCCTGGTTGTTCTCCACGTCATCGCCGGAGCAACCGGGCTGATCGCGTTCTGGGTCCCGATCGCGGCGCGCAAGGGTGGCGCTGCCCACCGCAAATGGGGGCGGATCGGCACCATCGCCTTCATCATCGCCGGAACGCTGGCGATCGCGATGGCGCTGCTGTCGCTCTACGGGCCGGAAAAGCGGCTGCCGATGATCACCGACCGCGTGCTGTTTGCCGGGCTGTTCGGCTGGATGATGCTGTACCTGGGCACGCTCACCATCGGCTTTGCCGTCTATGGCCTCGCCGTGGTGCGCCACCGTGCGAACCGTGCCGCGCTGCGAAGCCCGCTCTATCAGGCGATGTTCGCTGCCGTGATCGCGTCCGCCGGCTATTGCGGCTATTTCGGCCTGAGCATCGGCCAGCCGTTGATGGCGGCGCTGGCGGTGGTCGGCCTGACCGCCGTCGCCACGCAGCAATATTATGTCTGGCGGCCCAAGGCGCCCCCGCGCGCGCACGTCCCGGAACATTTCCGTGCCCTGCTGGGCATGGGCATATCGGCCTATACCGCGTTCCTCTCCGTGGGATTGATCCGGCTGGTGCCCGACCATGTCTTCAACCCCCTGATCTGGGCGATCCCCAGCGTCATCGGTGTCAGCCTGATCATCCGCTACACGCTGGCCAATCGCCCACTCAAGCGCAGCACGGGCGCGGGCCAGCGCCGCGAAGCCTGAAAGAGGGGTTGGCCCGTATGAAAGACTGGATCATCAACAATCTGGGCATCATCGAGATGCTGATGTCGGGCGTGGTCGTGCTGGGCTTTTGCGCATGGCAATATTGGAGCGTGAGCAGGCCGAGCGACGGGGACTGACCCGTAGGGGCCCTGAGCGCCTTCCGCCGTCAGCGGCGCAGGGCCGCCATGGCCAGCCCGGCGGACAAGACCGCTCCGCCACCTGCCCTTTGTGCCCATTTCCGGAAATACGGGCGTTCGATGAGGCCCGATGCGCGTGACGCGGTCAGCGCATAGACCGTGTCCGTGGCTGCGGCGATCAGGGTGAATGTCGCGACGATGATCCCCGCCTGCAGCAGATACGGTTCGTCTGCGCGGATGAACTGCGAGGCAAAGGCGATGAAGAACAGGATGGTCTTGGGGTGGAGCGTACCCACGGCGATGTTGGTCAGAAACGCGGTCCGGGCGCTGATTGCCCTGCCGGGCGTGCCGCTGTTGGTCTGATCGGTGCTCCTGACGATCGCGATCAGGCCGATGGTGATCAGGTAGAGCGCGCCTGCCCATTTGAGGATGGTGAACGCGATCGCAGAGGTGGCGAGTATCGCGCCTGCCCCGGCCAGCGACAGGGTGATGGCCAGGGCATTGCCGACGGCCATGCCCGCGACCGATGCCAGCGCGGTGCGCCTGCCGGAGCTGAAGGCAAAGCCGACGATGCTGGCGACACCCGGTCCAGGGATGATGGCCATCAGCAGCGAAGCGCCGGAAAACATCAGCCACAGGTTCAGGTCCATGGCGTGAACCCGTTGCGCGGGCCCACGGCTACCGCTCCTTCTTCTTCGTCGGCGCGTTGAAATCCGCTGGCTTGCCTGCCACCCAGGTCAGGAACTTGGCGATGTCCGGATTGCTTCGCAAAGCCTCGACATTCTCGCCGATCCGGCCAAGCTCGGCATTGGTGAAATGCGCGTGGATGGTGCGGTGGCAGATCGGGTGGACGGCCACGCGGGCCTTGCCGCCCTTGGCCTTGGGCACAGGGTGGTGATATTCCACTAGCTCGCCAAGGTCGCGCTCGCACAGCCAGCAGGGTACCGGCGGCGGAGCTTCCGCGTCGTCCTCTTCGTCTTCCCAGGCGCGGCGCTTGGCCATCAATCGATCCTCAATCCGCCGTCGGGCCGTTGCCGGGGCCGAGCAGATCGACCACCGCGCTCACCATCGCCTCGGTTGCCAGCGTGATCGATTCGCGCGGGGAAACCTTGAAGAAGGGCGAATGGTGCGCAGGCACCGGCGGGCCGCCTGCCTTGGCCGCGTCGATCTCTGCCTGCGGGGTACCGCCAACGTTGAAGTACAGTCCCGGCACATCGGTGTTGGGCGCGACGAAATAGGCGAAGTCCTCTGCACCCATGCCGGTCTGCGCTTCATTGGTCAGCAGAGCGTCCGCGCCGAAACGGCGGGCGAAGGTCTTGGTGATCCGCTCGGTCAGCGGCTTGTCGTTGACCGTCACCGGGGTCGATTCAAAGCCAACGCGCACCTTGGGGAGCTTGTCTTCGGGCAGGCCGTTCATGCGGCCGACGTTCTCGGCGATCCGCTTGATGCCATCGAGCAGCTTTGTGCGCACCGCATTGTCGTTCGACCGGACGGTGAGCTGCAGCTCGGCCTTGTCCGAGATGATGTTGTGCTTGAAGCCCGAATGGAACGATCCCACGGTGACCACCCCGGCGTCGAGCGGCGAGATTTCGCGCGAGATCAAAGTCTGCAGCGCCACCACGATTTCCGCGCCGATCAGGATCGGGTCCTTGCCCATATGCGGATAGGCGCCGTGCGTGCCGACCCCGAACACGGTGATATCGACCGAGTCCGATGACGAGGCGGCCAGGCCCGGCTGGATCTCGATCTTGCCGGTGGGCGTGCCCGACGACACGTGAAAGGCGAGCGCATAATCGGGCTTGGGGAAGCGGGTGTAGAGTCCGTCCTCGATCATCTTGGCCGCGCCGCCGATGCGTTCCTCGGCGGGCTGGACGACGAACAATACGGTGCCCTTCCACTGGTCCTTCATCGCCGCCAGCCGCCGTGCGGTGCCGACCATCGAGGTGATGTGCGTGTCATGCCCGCAGGCGTGCATCACCGGCTTTTCGGTGCCGTCGATATCGACCTGGCGGGCCTTGGACATATACGAAAGCCCGCTGTCCTCGGCGAGGGGCAGGCCGTCCATGTCAGCGCGCACCATGATCACCGGGCCATCGCCGTTCTTCATAATGCCGACAACGCCGGTCATGCCGACGCCCTCGGTCACGATCGCTCCGGCAGCGCGCAGTTCCGCCGCCATGATTTTGGCGGTGCGGCTTTCCTTGAACGAGAGTTCCGGGTTGGCGTGGAAATCGAGGAACAGCTTTTCCAGCTTGGCGTCGTAATCCTTCGCCACCGCGCTGCCCAAGGCATCAGACGCTGCCGTCTGCGCAGTCGCGGGTGCTGCCAGCACCAAAGCCAGCGCGCTGCCGATCAAGCTCCAAGCCGTTGCCCTGTTCATCGATTTCCCCTTTGCCTGCATGGACTTCGGTTCAGTCCGCTGGTCCCACCTTGAACGCGCAAAGCTTGTTGCCGTCAAGGTCGCGGAAATAGGCACCGTAAAATGCCTGCTCGCCTTCGGGTCCGCGCAGCCCCGGTTCGCCTTCGCAGGTGCCGCCCAGTTCGAGCGCCTTGGCATGCAGCATGTCGACCTTGGCGCGCGCGTCCATGGCGAGCGCAATCATCATGCCGTTGCCCACGCTGGCTGCTTGGCCGTCATGGGGCCGGGTGACCGCGATGCCGGGAGCGCCCCATTGCGTGCCGAACAATGTGAAGCCGTTTTCTTCCATCCGCATCAGTTCGCTGCCGCCCAGCGCACCGATCAGGCCTGCGTAAAAATCGCGCGCCTTGTCGAGGTCATTCGTACCAACCGTCACATAGCCGATCATCGTCTGTCTCCTGTCCGCAGCCCCGTTGATTCGGGTTGCTGATTGCAACCTATCAAGGGCATGCGTCAAGACAATGACCTATGGGGTCATCCTCGGCATTTCCGGTGCTGATCCGTACCACGCCCTCGCCGCTGGCGCGATTGACCCACAGGCCTGCGCGCAACCCGTAGGCCTCGCCAGGATGCCCTATCCACACCTGCCCATCTGCCTTTTCGATCCGCTGGACGCCCAAGCCAAAGGCGGTGAAATAGCCGTGATCGTCATCGCCGTTGCTGCCGTCGAAGCGCCATTGCGCGCGGATCAGTTCGGCAAAGGATTCAGGGGTGAGCAACCCGTCGCCGCCATTCAGCAGCATCTGCCCCAGCCGCGCGAGCCCGCCTGCCGAAATGCGAAGGCCCCCCTGCGGCGAAAAGGCCGATCCGTTCTGGCCGGGCAGATACGCCTCCAGATCGCACGCCCCGTTGCTGGCGGCGACATAGGCGCACTGGTCGGGCGCGCCGATCCAGTCGTCGCGCGCCACGCTGCCATCGGGATTGTAGAGCGTGATTGCGTCTTTCGCCGCGCCCGGCTTGCAGCCCGACCAGTTGTAGCAGGCGGGGATCGCCAGCGGATCGAACAGCTCTTCGGTCATGATCCGGTCGAACCGGCGTCCCGATGCCGCCTCCATCACCGCGGCGATCACCGGGTAGTTGACATTGGCATAGCGGAAATACGCGCCGGGGGCGTGACCTGCATCCCATGCCTCGGGCTTGGCGAGCAGATCTGCGAGCCTGGCATCGAGCGGGATGAAATAGCCCGCATCGTCCTTCAACCCCGACTGGTGCGAGAGCAGCAGCCTGAGGGTTATCTTCTGCGTCGGAAACTGCGGATGGACCAGCCGCCATCCGAGATACAGCGAGACATCGCGGTCAAGATCGAGCACCGCCTTGTCGACCAGCCGCATCACCGCGACGCCGACCGCGAGCTTCGAGATCGAGGCGATGCGCACCGGATCGTCGAGCGTCGCCTCGCGCATCGAGGACCGGTGGGCAAGGCCCGAGACCTTGGCGCGGTCCAGCTGGTCGGCGGCAAACTTCAATTCGATGCGGACATTGTCGTCGGGCTGCGCGGAGGCGGGGGAGGAAAGGGCGACCATGGCGATGAACGCCAAAGCCAAACTCGCCGCTTTCCGGCGCAAACCCGAATCCAGAGCGTTTGCAGCATGGCCTCGCCCTGGACTCCGGCTTTCGCCGGAGAACGGGGATAAGCTCAAGCGCCCAAAGAACCGCAATCTCATGTGCCGCTGATCAGCCCTTGCATTCGCCGATGCGCTTGGCGCTGTTCTTGGCCTTGATCGTCATCGATCCGGTCTGCGGCGATTTCATCACCATGCCCATTTCCATGTCATAGCTGGTGGCAGTGTAGCTGCCGCTGAGCGTGATATCGCCTTCCTGCCCGGCTTCCTTGCCCTTGCAGGCGATGTCGGCATTGATCTTGCCGCCCGACAGGTCGAACTTCTTGTAGGTGCATTCGTCACTCTCGGCGCCGGCGAGGAAGTCTGCGCCCGGCTTCTTCGCCTGTTCTTCGGTCAGGCAGTTCTTGGTGGTCTGCACCTGGCCGACCATCTGCTTGACGATCGCGCCGGTCATGCCCTTGGCTTCGGGGGGCAGCTTGCTGTCGTCGAACTTCACGTCAACGATTTCGACCTTGTTCTCCCATTCACCAGGGCTGAACTTGATCGCTTCGGCCTCGGCGGCGACCTCTTCCTTGCTGATCTTGCCGTCGCCATCCTTGTCCGCGCCGCCGCCGCTGCACGCGGCCAGGGCGATCAGCGGAAGGGCGAGGATCGATACAGTCTGCAACATCTTCATTGTGGTTCTCCGATCATTTCAGGGATGCGCGACCGCATTGTCCTTGTGGGCCGGGACCGTAAAGACGCGTCTGCGTGAATGCAATCATGTCACCGCCCTTGCACCGCGCCCCATGCCTCCGCATATCCTGCGGCATGGCAGAACTGGTAATCCGACGCGGGCTTGAAGAGCCGCAAACCGATGGCACGTTCGTGCCGCACAAGCCGCAGCGGCCCGAAAAGGCCGAAGGCGGGCGCGCGTTCAAGCTGGTCAGCGAATATACTCCCTCGGGCGACCAGCCGACCGCGATCAAGGAGCTGGTCGAAGGCATCAACCAGCACGATCGCGACCAGGTGCTGCTCGGCGTCACCGGATCGGGCAAGACCTTCACGATGGCGCAGGTGATCGAGCAGACGCAGCGCCCCGCGCTGATCCTGGCGCCCAACAAGATCCTCGCAGCCCAGCTTTACGGCGAGTTCAAGAGCTTCTTCCCGGAAAACGCGGTCGAGTATTTCGTCAGCTATTACGATTACTACCAGCCCGAAGCCTATGTGCCGCGCTCGGACACGTATATCGAGAAGGAATCGAGCGTAAACGAGGCGATCGACCGGATGCGCCATTCGGCCACCCGCTCGTTGCTCGAACGCGACGACGTGATCATCGTCGCGTCGGTGTCGTGCATCTACGGCATCGGCTCGGTCGAAACCTATTCGGCGATGATCTTCGACATCAAGGCGGGCGAAAGCGTCGACCAGCGCGAGCTGATCCGCAAGCTCGTCGCGCTGCAGTACAAGCGCAACGACGCGAGCTTCACCCGCGGCAACTTTCGCGTGCGCGGCGATACGCTCGAACTGTTCCCCTCGCACTATGAGGACGTCGCCTGGCGGGTCTCGTTCTTCGGTGACGAGGTGGAATCGATCGTCGAGTTCGACCCGCTGACCGGCAGGCCGGGCGACAGGCTGGAGCGGGTGCGCGTCTATGCCAATTCGCACTATGTTACCCCCGGCCCGACGATGCAGCAGGCGGCCGCCGCGATCCGCTTCGAGCTGACCGAGCGGCTGAAGGAGCTGGAGATCGAGGGCCGGTTGCTCGAAGCCCAACGGCTCGAGCAGCGCACCAATTTCGACCTCGAGATGATCGCCGCCACCGGCAGCTGCGCAGGGATCGAGAACTATTCGCGCTTCCTCACTGGGCGCCTGCCGGGCGAGCCGCCGCCGACATTGTTCGAATATCTGCCCGAAAATTCGCTGCTGTTCCTCGACGAGAGCCACCAGACGGTGCCGCAGATCGGCGCGATGGCGCGCGGGGACCACCGGCGCAAGCTGACGCTCGCTGAATATGGCTTTCGCCTGCCCAGCTGCATCGACAACCGCCCATTGCGCTTCAACGAATGGGACGCGATGCGCCCGCAGACGGTCAGCGTTTCGGCGACGCCCGGCAACTGGGAGATGGAGCAGACCGGCGGCGTGTTCACCGAACAGGTCATCCGCCCCACCGGGCTCATCGATCCGCCGGTCGAGATCAAGCCCGTCGAGGAGCAGGTCGATGACCTGATCAACGAGTGCAAGAAGGTCGCTGCCCAGGGCTATCGCACGCTGGTCACCACGCTGACCAAGCGCATGGCCGAGGATCTGACCGAGTACATGCACGAGGCGGGGATCAAGGTCCGCTACATGCACTCGGACGTCGAGACTCTCGAGCGTATCGAACTGATCCGCGACCTGAGGCTCGGCGTGTACGACGTGCTGATCGGCATCAACCTGCTGCGCGAAGGGCTCGATATTCCCGAATGCGGGCTGGTCGCGATCCTCGATGCCGACAAGGAAGGGTTCCTGCGCAGCGAAACCTCGCTGATCCAGACCATCGGCCGCGCCGCGCGCAACGTCGAGGGCCGCGTCATCCTCTATGCCGACCGGATCACCGGCAGCATGGAGCGCGCGCTCAACGAGACCGATCGCAGGCGCGAAAAGCAGGTCGCATATAATACCGAACACGGCATCACGCCGACGACAATCAAGCGCAACATCGGCGACATCATCGCGCATGTGGCCAGCAAGGACAGCGTGCTGGTCGACACCGGCGACGAGAACCGCCCACACATGGTCGGCCACAATCTGCGCGGCTATATCGAGGAGCTTGAAAAGAAGATGCGCGCTGCGGCGGCCGATCTCGAGTTCGAGGAAGCCGGCAGGCTGCGCGATGAAATCCGCAAGCTGGAGGCGGAAGAGCTGGGTCTGCCGCACGAGCAACGCGTCGCGTCGCCCAAGGGTCGGGCGACCGAGGGCAAGCCGGGGACTAGGAAGATGCGGTACGGGAAGACGCAGCGGAAGTTTTGAATCTTCATGCTGGTCTATCTGTTTTGGACTAGCTTAGGTCACCGTCGGGATTAGGTTCTGGACCGCGACTGCTTTCGGCCTATTAGAAGTGTTGGGTTCAATCCAACGAGGTCTTCATGGTCAAGCCAGCCAAACTGTACCAGCCACTTCCAACGTTTGGAGATGATGTTGGCTTTACAAGGAGGCCAGCATGATCCGCTCGTTTGCCGATAGTGAAACGGAGAAGATCTGGAACCGCCGCCCTAGCCGGAAGCTGCCGCCGGATATTCAGGCAACCGCCCTGCGCAAACTGCTACAGCTCGACTCCATTGAGCAACTGCAGGAATTGCGGCTCCCGCGCGGCAACAGGTTTGAGCAGTTGAAAGGTTATCAACCCTTGCGATATAGTGTGCGGATCAACGACCAGTGGCGGTTGACATTCAACTGGTCTGACGGAGGCGCGCATGATGTCCGGATCGAGGACTATCACCGAGGATGAGGAGCGGCTGGATAATGTCCATGTTGGTGACATCCTGCGTGAAGATTTTCTGATCGGCAGCGAGATCCCGGTTGAAGATGTCGCGGCGGGTGCCGGCATTGCCGCTGATGAGATCATCGCGATCATGGACCGCCGCAAGGACGTGGATGCCCGTATCGATCTGCGGCTTGCCCGGTATTTCGGGATGTCGGACGGATTTTTCCTCAAGCTTCAGAACCATTGGGATCTGGCAGAGGTGCTCCGCAACGAAGGCGCCGAACTCGACCGGATCGTTCAGCGCGCCGCCTGATCGCTTGCCAAGTTTATCCGATAGCGCCACGGTATGATCCAGCGGGTCGCGCCGTTTTTCTCGTGCCCGCATCAGGGCCTCTCGATCGGAACTCGTTGCATGGCCCTGCCGTTTTTCTCCCGTCTTGCCATCGGCGCGCTTGGCGTTGCGGTGATTGGTTCTCCCGCTCAGGCGCAGGGTTTGTCCGACAAGGATGGCTATGCATCGCTGCTGAGCTGCGCGGCGTTCTTTTCGGCAGCAGCAGCGGTGACCGAGGATGACAAGAAGACCAGCGGTGAGGCCACCGAGCTTGCCACCGCGTTCATGACCGGCGCGGTGTTGCTGGCTCCCGGCGGCAACACGGCGAAGGCCGAGGCCGAGCTGGAAGAGCAGGCGCAGCTGTTTGCCGTCGCCATGATCGATGACAGCAGCGCGATGGCCAAGGATCTCGAAGAGCTGGCCGACAATTGCGGAACATTGGGCGAAGGCTATCTGCCCGGCGTTCTGGAACGCGCTGGCGAATAAGCAGCCTTAGCCGACCAGCGCGGTCAGCGTGTCGACGGTGAGCACCTGTGGCAGGATCACCGGCGCGCTGCCCGGCTTGTACCAGACATACAGCGGCACGCCCGACCGGCCCTGCGCTTCGAGATAGCGGCTGATTTCGGCATCGCGCCGCGTCCAGTCGCCCTCCAGCACGACCACGCCCGCCCTCTTGAACGCGGCGGCGGTGGCTTCGCGCTGGATCGCGGCGGCCTCGTTGGCCTTGCAGGTGATGCACCAGTCGGCGGTGAAATAGGCAAACACCGAGGTGTTGGCCGCGCGCAGTTCGGCCAGCCTTGCCTCGCTAAAGGCCTGTGTCGGCAGCGTGGCCTCGGCCGTTGCCTGCGCCGATGACCCGCCGCCTGCATCCATCGGCAGCAGAACGATCGCCGCAGCCGCGCTGGCAAGCGCAGGCACGATCGGAAGCCAGCCGCTCTTGCCGCCCGCCTGTCGTGCGCCGAGCCACCACAGCAGCATCGCGAGCGCCATGGCTGCAGCCAGTCCCCACAGCACGCCATTGTTACCGGTCTGCTGTCCCAGCAGCCATATCAAGGCGAGCGCGGTGAGGAACATCGGCACCGCCATGATCCGGCGGAAGGTCGCCATCCAGGCACCGGGGCGGGGCAGCATCCGGCGCAGGGCGGGCACGAAGCCGATCGCCAGGAACGGCAGCGCGAGCCCCAGGCCCAGGCCTGCAAACACCAGCAAGGCGGCAGGCACCGGCAGGATCAGCGCGCTGCCCATCGCGGCGGCCATGAACGGTGCGGTGCAGGGCGTTGCGACGAACGCTGCAAGCGCGCCCGTCCAGAAAGATCCCGCTGCGCCGCCTTTTGCGGTGAGGCTGGAGCCTGCGGAGATGCTGCCGAACTCGAACAGGCCTGCGAGGTTGAACGATATCGCCGTGACCAGCAGCAGCAGCGCGAGGATGATGCGCGGATCCTGCAGCTGGAACGCCCAGCCGACCTGCTCGCCCCCGGCGCGCAAAGCCAGCAGAAGCCCGCCCAGTGCAACGCACACCAGGACGATGCCTGCGGTATAGGCGAGCGCGTCGCGCCGTGCTGCGCGTTCGTCACCGCCCGCCTTGGCGAGGCTGATCGCTTTCAGGCTGAGGATCGGGAAGACGCACGGCATCACGTTGAGCAGCAACCCACCGAGCAGGGCACCGCCCAGCGCGGTGGCCAGCAGCGCTAGCATGTTGCCGGCCACGGGCGTTGCCGCCGCTGCGGTCTCGATGCGCGTGCCGCCCGGAGCCACTTTGCCGGGATTTGCCACCAGATCGAGCCCAAGATGCTCGCCGATGCGCAGCACGCCGCCAATCTCTTGCAGGGCCGCGCCGCTGGCCTCAGTCTCGACGATCAGCCGGTCGCCATCACGGTAGAATGCCTGCGGCGTGGCGTAACGCAGGGCCTGGTCGGTGCGCGCGAAGAAATGCGGCGCATCGATCGCGCCTGCCGCTGGAAAGGGGATGGCGATGCGCAGCGTCTGGCCATCCACCGCAAAGGTCGCCTGCGATCCCAGAGGCGCGGGCAAACGCTGCCGCCAGCTGTCGAACCGTGCGGCGGTCGCAGCATCGGCTGTGCCATTGCCCACGGTCAGGCTGGTGGTCAGCGTCGCGCTTTCAGGCACGCAGATCTCGTCGGTGCACGCCAGCCAGTCGGCCTTGACCGATATCGGCAGGCGCGTGCCCGGGGCAAGGCCGGAGTCGAGCTTCAGCGCCACCAGAGGCGCATAGGGCCCCTCATAGACATGGTTCATCAGCCCGGCGATGATCAGCGTCTGCGGCACCGGATAGCGAAGCTCGCCCACGCCCACGCCTTTGGGCAGGTCCCAGGTCAGCGTCATGCCAAGCCCCGCATCGCCGGGATTTTCCCAATAGCCGTGCCAGCCCGATTTGGGGGTCATCGCAAAGGCCAGATCGATCGTGCTGCCCGGCGCGGGTTCGGCGCGTTCGGCCACCAGCGACGCTGCGATGTTATTGGGCCCGCGCTGCAGCGGTTGAGCCGTCAGCGATGCCGACGCGAAAAGCGACAGCAGGGTCAGCGTCGCCGCCAGCAGGGTTCTCAAGAGGCGCATCGTCATCGGCCGCCGATGTAGTCGCTTTCACCGCTTTCGCCAATGGGGCAGCGCTCTGTCCGATCGGGAACCGTCCTTGTGGTTGAAGGGTATGCGCTCTAAATCGACCGCTACCCCATTTCGTTGGCCCCATCCATTGGCAGATCCATGACCCTTTTGTTCATCTATGTCGGCTGCGCACTCGGCATATCGTTCCTGTGCTCGCTGCTCGAAGCGTCTTTGCTGACGATCACGCCATCGGCGATCCAGACCGGCAAGACCAACGGCGCGCGCTGGGCAGAGGGCATGGAGGTGCTCAAGCGCGACGTAGACCGCCCGCTGGCGGCGATTCTGACGCTCAATACCGTTGCCCATACGATGGGCGCAGCAGGCGCAGGCGCCGAATATGCCCGGCTGTTCGGCAACGCCACCCAGGCCATTTTCGCCGCCGGCCTGACCGTGGCGGTGCTGATCCTGACCGAAATCATCCCCAAGACCATCGGCGCGCGCTACGCGCTGCAGCTCGCACCGTTCGTGGGGCGGGTGCTGCCGGTGATGATCCTGCTGCTCGCGCCCCTGGTGTGGTTCTCGCAGCAGATCACCAAGCTGATCACCTTCGGCCAGAGCGCCCACGCACCGCGCCACCGCGAGGAGTTGATGGCCGTGGCCCGCATGGGCAAGGATTCAGGCCAGTTGCACCGGCAGGAAAGCGAAGTGCTGCACAACCTGCTGCAGCTGGGCGAGGTGAAGACCTGGGATATCATGACCCCGCGCCCTGTGGTCTTCGCGCTGCCCCGGACGACGCCTCTTGCCGATTTTGTTGGCAACGTGCGCGACAAGCCTTTCACCCGGATTCCGATTTTCGACGCAGATCCTGCCGATATCATCGGCTTCGTGCTCAAGGGCGAGGTGCTGATGGACATCATCGAAGCCGGGCCGCAGGACGCTGCCATCACGGCGCCTCTCATCCGGCCACTGACCAGCACCCTTGGCACCGTTCCGGTCGATCGCCTGTTCCAGCGGTTCATCGAGGAAAACCACCATATCATGCTGGTGGTCGATGAATATGGCTCGGCGCAGGGCATCGTCACGCTCGAGGACGTCGTCGAGACCATCTTCGGTCTCGAGATCATCGACGAGGTCGACAAGATTCCCGACATGCAGGCCTATGCCCGGGATATGTGGAAGGCGCGGGCCAAGCGCATCGGCATCGAAACCGCCGCAAACTGATCCGTCAGCGCTGCTGATAGGGGCTCAGGCCCGCCCCCAGCCGGTTCTCGCCCAGCGGAATGGCATCGCGGCTCCAGTTGGCGATGAACCAGGTATTGCGCGATACACCGGGCGCGAGTGCGGCGCTGTTGTCGAAGATCTGCAGACCCGTGGACGGATAGCTGCGCCCCTCGGCGGCGACCGCAATGAACGCGGACCAGTTTTCCTTGTTCTGCCCCTGCACGAAGATGTTGCGGGTGATCTCGCCGCTGGCTCCGCCGGGCAGATCGATCATGTAATTGCTGCCATTGCCGTTGCTGTCGTCAAAGCTCGAGTCGGTGATCGCGACGCGCGCAGCGCGGCTCTTGACGTAATGGCCGCCCTGGCCCCGCTCGAAGCGCGAGCGAGTGACCGTGAGCGAGCCATAATCGCCGATATAGATCGAGTGCGCGCAATCCGATGCGCACAGGCCGAGGCCGGAAAAGCTGCTCTTGTCGATGACGATCCGGCTGCTGGTATCGATGCCGGTGAGGATGCCCTGTTGACTGTCGCGGAACAGGCTGTTGACGACAGCCAGGTCACCGCGCTCCAGCCGGATGCCTGCGCCATTCTCGTCGGGCACGGCAATGTTCTGGAAGATCAGGCCCTCGACGCGCGCGCTGCGGCCGCGCAGGACGAGTGTCGCCTTGCCCTCGCACACGCCGCCATCGAAGATCGCGGTGCCCGGCGTGACCGCGCGATAAGTGATATTGCCTGCCTCCTGCACCACGCAGTCGCGCCAGATGCCGGGCTGTACCTCGATCGTGCCCGTGCCGCCGCCGATCTTGCCGACCGCATCGGACAGCGAGCCATAGGTCTTGCCGGTCTCGGCAATCCGATAGGGCCGGGGGCGCTCCTGCTGCGCGGCGAGCGGAACGGCGATGCTGGCCAGCAGCGCGGCGAAAAGGACGATGCGAAGGACTGTCATGCCGCGCAGCCTAGCACAGCAGACGAAAAAGGACGCGGGCTTAGAGGGTTAACAGCACCGTCGTCCCGTCAAGGGACGGGCGCGGGGTCGTCAGTTAATGGTGTGGAACGGTGCTTGCGGCCATAGACCAGATCGAACAGCGGCGAGGCCATGAAGGTCGTGGCAATCGCCATGATGACCAGCATCGAAAACAGCGCCGGGCCGATGATGCCGCGCTGCAGGCCGATGTTGATGATGATCAGCTCCATCAGCCCGCGTGCGTTCATCAATGCGCCGATGGCGAGCGAGGTCGAGACATCCTGACCCGTCAGCCGCGCCGCGACATAACAGGCGACCCCCTTGGCGAGGATCGAGGCGGCCAGGATGCCCAACGCAATCGCCAGCAGCTCGGCATTGTTGACCACGGTCAGCTGGGTGTTGAGCCCCGAATAGGCGAAGAACATCGGGATCAGCAGAACCATGATCACCGGCTCCAGCTGACGCTGGACATCACTCGCCAGCAACCCGCGCGGCATGCAGATGCCCAGCACGAAACCGCCGAACACCGCGTGGATGCCGATATAGTCCATCGCAAAGGCGCACAGCATGAACAGCACCAGCACCGCCGCCAGCATGCTGTGCGTTACCTTGCCTTCGCGCTCGGCGATGCGCCCCAGCGGAGCGAGCAGCCGCCGCCCGAAAATGAGCATGAAGCCGGCAAAGGCTGCGCCACCGACGATCGCCTTGACCGCAACCAATGGCCCATCGCCGAAACTCGCCAGCACGATCGCCAGCACCGTCCACGCGGCGGCATCGTCGATCGCGCCGGCTGACAGCGTCAGGCTGCCCAATTTGGTGTCGGTCAGCCCGCGTTCGTGGATGATGCGCGCCAGCATCGGAAAGGCAGTGATGGCGATGCACGCGCCCAGGAACAGCGTCGCCTGGTACTGGTTGACGTCCGATGCGAACAGGCCGGGCACGCGCTGCAACATGGGTGCAAGGAACACCGCGACGAGAAAGGGCGCGGCCATGCCGGTGAACGATACCGCCGCAGCGCTGCCCATCTGCGAGCGGAAATGATCCGACCGAAAGCCGAGCCCGACCAGGAACATGTACAGCCCAACGCCCATCTGGGCGCAGACGAACAGCACGTTCTTGGTCTCTGCGGGGAACAGCGCAGCCTGCACATCGGGCAGGACATAGCCGAACAGCGAGGGGCCGAGCACGACGCCCGCGATCATCTCGCCGACCACCTGCGGCTGGCCCAGCCAGCGGCGCACCGCATAGCCGACCACGCGGCAGGTGGCGATGATCAGCGCCAGCTGCACGAAAAAATACGCGCTGAGTTCCGATGGTGTCACGCGCTCTTGGCCCCCGACTGACCCTGTGCCAGTCCGCGCGGGATGTTGCGGTTTAGGTGCGCAGAGTCAATCGCTGGCGGTCAGTCCAGATTGGGGCGCAGCCAGCGTCGTGCGGTATCGATGTCGACCCCGCGCCGCTGAGCATAATCGGCCAGCTGATCCTCGCCGATGCGGGCAACGCCGAAATAGGCCGAATCCGGGTGGCCGAAGTAAAAGCCGCTGACCGCTGCGGTGGGCAACATCGCAAAGCTTTCGGTCAGCGTGATGCCGGTGGCATCGGTGGCCTTCAGCATTTCGAACAGCGCAGGCTTGGCGCTGTGATCGGGGCAGGCGGGATAGCCCGGCGCCGGGCGGATGCCGCGATACTGCTCCTTGATCAGCGCCTCGTTGGTCAGCTGCTCGCCTGCGGCATAGCCCCACAAGGTGGTGCGGACATGCTGGTGCAGCCGCTCGGCAAAGGCTTCGGCAAGGCGGTCGGCCAGCGCCTTGAGCAGGATGTCGTTATAGTCGTCGTGGTTCGCCTGGAACCGAGCGAGATGCTCCTCGATACCGTGCCCTGCGGTGACGGCAAAGCCGCCGATCCAGTCGCCTGCCGGATCGATGAAATCGGCCAGGCACATGTTCGCCCGGCCTTCGCGCTTGGCGATCTGCTGGCGCAGGAAGGGCATGCGGATTTCCTCGCCGCCGGTGTCGATCAGCACGTCGTCGCCATCGCGCCGGCACGGCCACAGGCCCGCAACGCCCCTGGCGGTCAGCCATTTTTCCGCGATGATCTGGTCGAGCATCGCGTTGGCGTCGGCGAACAGCGAGGTCGCGCTTTCACCGACCACTTCGTCGGTGAGGATCGCAGGATAGTTGCCCGCCAGCTCCCACGCGCGGAAGAACGGCGTCCAGTCGATGCATTCGCGCAGATCGGCCAGATCCCAGTCCTCGAACACGTGCAGGCCCGGCTGCACTGGCGCGGGCGGCTTCTGGCCCATGTCAGCGACAAAGGCGTTGGCGCGCGCAATGTCGAGCGGGGCGAGATCGTTCTGGCCCTTGTTGGCGCGGGCAAGGCGCACCGCCTCGTACTCTTCCGCGACCTTGAGCACGAAGGGATCGCGGTTGGTCTGGCTGACGAGGTTCGAGGCCACGCCGACGGCGCGGCTGGCATCGAGCACGTGGATCACCGGGCCTTCGTACGCCGGTGCGATCCTGAGCGCAGTGTGCACCTTGGAGGTGGTCGCGCCGCCGATCATCAGCGGCATGGTCATGCCCGCCTTCTGCATTTCCTCGGCGACGGTGACCATCTCGTCCAATGAGGGGGTGATCAGACCCGACAGACCGATGATATCGGCCCTGTTGTCGTTTGCTGCCTTGAGGATGTCGTGCCACGGCACCATGACGCCCAGGTCGACGACCTCATAGCCATTGCACTGCAGCACCACGCCGACGATGTTCTTGCCGATGTCGTGCACGTCGCCCTTCACCGTCGCCATGATGATCCGGCCCTTGCCTTTGGCATTGGGGTCCTTTTCCGCCTCGATATAGGGGAACAGGTGTGCGACGGCCTTTTTCATCACGCGCGCGGACTTCACCACCTGCGGCAGGAACATCTTGCCCTCGCCGAACAGGTCGCCGACCACGTTCATGCCGTCCATCAGCGGGCCTTCGATGACCTCGATCGGGCGAGTGGCTTCGAGCCGCGCTTCTTCGGTATCCTCGACGATATGTGCATCGATGCCCTTGACCAGCGCATATTCGAGCCGCTTGACCACCGGCCAGCCGCGCCATTCCGCTGCCTGCTTCTCGGCGCGTTCGTCCTTGCCGCGAAACGACTCCGCCAATGTGATCAGCCGTTCGGTCGAATCCTCGCGGCGATCCCAGATGACGTCCTCGCACGCTTCGCGCAGTTCGGGATTGATGTCGTCATAGATATCGAGCTGCCCTGCGTTGACGATGCCCATGTCCATGCCCGCCTTGATGGCGTGGTAGAGGAACACGCTGTGCATCGCGCGGCGGACCGGTTCGTTGCCGCGGAAGCTGAACGACAGGTTGGAGACGCCGCCCGAGATATGCACGTGCGGGCAGCGCATCTTGATTTCGGTGCTCGCCTCGATGAAATCGATGGCATAGCGCCGATGCTCGTCGATGCCGGTCGCGACCGCAAAGATATTGGGGTCGAAGATGATGTCTTCGGGCGGAAAACCGATGCCGGTGAGCAATTTGTAGGCGCGCTCGCAGATCTCGACCTTGCGCTCCTTGGTGTCGGCCTGGCCGACCTCGTCGAACGCCATCACCACCACGGCGGCGCCATAGTCCATGCAGATCCGCGCATGCTTGAGGAATTCGGCCTCGCCTTCCTTCATGCTGATCGAGTTGACGATCGGCTTGCCCGAAACGCACTTGAGCCCCGCCTCGATCACCGACCATTTCGACGAATCGATCATGAACGGGACCCGTGCGATATCGGGCTCGGCGGCGATCAGCTTCAGGTAGCGCGTCATCGCGGCGTGCGCGTCGAGCAGCCCCTCGTCCATGTTGATGTCGATGATCTGTGCGCCGTTCTCGACTTGCTGGCGCGCGACATCCACCGCCTCCTCATAGCGGTCTTCCATGATCAGCTTCTTGAACTTGGCCGATCCGGTAACGTTGGTGCGCTCGCCGATATTGACGAACTGGGCCGTCGAGGGAGTGGAGGACTGGGTCATGTTTTCTCAATTCTCTCCCCTCCCGCTTGCGGAAGGGGGCAGGGGGTGGGCGCGGCTACAAAGCGTTGGGTGGTTTCAGGCCCACCCCGGCCACGCCTGCGGCGCGGCCTGCCCCTCCCGCAGGCGGGAGGGGAGACGTGCAGATCAAGCCGCCATCGTGAACGGCTCTAGCCCGGCCAGCCGGGTTTGCACCGGCGGGCTGGGGATCGCGCGCGGCGCGGCACCGGCGACGGCGCGGGCAATCGCGCCGATATGCGCGGGCGTGGTGCCGCAGCAGCCGCCGACGATGTTGATCAGCCCGTCCTTGAGCCAGACCTTGATCAGCTCCGCCGTCTGTTCGGGCAGCTCGTCATACTGGCCAAGATCATTGGGCAGGCCGGCATTGGGATAGGCCATGATCAGCGTATCGGCCTGGCGCGCGAGCGCGGCCAGATGCGGGCGCAGCAGGTCGGCGCCGAACGAGCAGTTGAGCCCGATGGTCAGCGGCTTGATGTGCCGCACCGCATGCCAGAACGCCTCGACCGTATGGCCGGACAGGTTGCGTCCGGCCATGTCGGTGATGGTCATCGAGATCATGATCGGCACCTCGCGCCCGGCAGCGTCCGCCGCATCGCGTGCGGCCATCGCGGCGGCCTTGGCATTGAGCGTATCGAAGATCGTCTCGATCAGGATGAAGTCCACCCCGCCTTCGACCAGGGCATCGCACTGTTCACGATAGACATCGCGCATCGTGTCGAAATCGACCTCGCGAAAGCCCGGGTCGTTGACGTCGGGCGAGAGCGATAGCGTCTTGTTGGTCGGGCCGATCGCGCCAGCGACAAAGCGGTGCTTGCCATCGCGGGCATGCGCCGCATTGGCTTCCGCGCGCGCGACTCGGGCGGATTCGATGTTGATCTCGCGCACCAGATGCTCCGCGCCATAATCGGCCTGGCTGATGCGGTTGGCGCTGAACGTGTTGGTCTCGATAATGTCCGAGCCGGAATCCAGATAGGCGCGGTGGATGCCCGCGATGACGGACGGGCAGGTCAGCGCGAGAATGTCGTTGTTGCCCTTCTGGTCGTGGGTGAATTCCAGGCTGCCCCGGAAATCATCCTCGGTCAGCCTGGCTGCCTGGATCGCGGTGCCATAGCCGCCGTCGAGCATCATGATGCGCGTCGCGGCAATCGACCTGAGGTGTTCGGCTGGAGTCACGCGGCATTCTCCTTAAGAACTGGCTCCTGAAGCACCGGCGCTGCGGTTGCCGATGGCGAAGCGCGCAGGCCCAGCAGATGGCAGATCGCAAAGCTCAGCTCGGCGCGATTGAGGGTGTAGAAATGGAAGTGGCGCACGCCGCCCGAGTACAGCCGGCGGCACATCTCGGCAGCCACGGTGGCGGCGACCAGCTGGCGCGTGGTCGGGTGGTCGTCCAGTCCATCGAACAGGTCGTTCATCCACTGCGGGATCTCGGTGCCGCACATGCCCGCGATCTTGCGCGTGGTGGCGACATTGCTCACCGGCAGGATGCCCGGCAGGATCGGCTGGGTGATCCCCGCCTTGGTATAGGCATCGCGGAAGCGGAAAAAGGCTTCGGGCGAAAAGAAGAACTGGCTGATTGCCTGGTCCGCGCCCGCATCGATCTTGCGCTTGAGGTTGTCGATGTCGCTTTGCGCGCAATCGGCATCGGGATGGGTTTCAGGATAGGCGGCGACCGAAATCTCGAACGGCGCGACCTGCTTGAGGCCGGTGACCAGTTCGGCGGCATTGGCATAGCCGCCGGGATGGGGCGCGAACTTCTCACCCGCGCGCGGCGGATCGCCGCGCAGCGCGACGATGTGGCGGACGCCTGCATTCCAGTAGTTCCGGGCGATTTCGTCGATCTCGTCGCGGGTCGCATCGACGCAGGTGAGGTGTGCAGCAGCCGGAATCGCGGTCTCCGCCGTGATCCGCGCAACCGTGGTATGCGTCCGCTCGCGCGTCGATCCGCCCGCGCCATAAGTGACGGAGACGAACTTGGGGCCAAGCGGCGCCAGCGTGGTCAGCGTGTCCCACAGGGTTTCTTCCATCTTCGCCGTCTTGGGCGGGAAGAACTCGAAGCTGACCTCGACATCGCCTGCCAGTCCAGCGAACAGGGGCGTGCCCAGCGCCTCGCGTGCCTCGGCCAGTTGTTTGAGCGACAGGGTCATGCGGCAGCCTTTCTGGGCGTTTCTGAATCACGGTTGGCAGGGCGAATGCGGGCGGGCTCGTCGTGATACTGGCCCAGCCAGATCTTCACGGTCAGCGTTCCGCCGGAAAGGCTGCGGGTGTCAGCCAGCGCAAATCCGGCATGGGCCAGCATGGCAGCGATCTGATCGTCGCCAAAGCCGAGGCGCGCATGGGCATCACGCTCGCGCAGTTCCTCCAGCGCATGCGCGGCAAAATCGATGATCGCGATCCGCGCCCCGGGTGCAGCGACACGGCCGGCTTCATCGATCACGCCCTGCGGGTTCTGGGCATAGTGCAGCACCTGGTGCAGCAGGATGGTATCGAACCCGGCATCGCGCAGCGGAAGCGCATAGAAATCTGCCTGGATCAGATCGACCTGACCGGTGGCAAGGTGCTGCAGCTTGGTGCGCGCCAGACGCAGCATTTCAGGGCTGCGGTCGAGCGCGGTGCAGTGATCGGCGGCCGGGCCGAACAGCTCGATCATCCGCCCGGTGCCGGTACCGATATCGAGCAGACGGCCCAGGGGCTGTTCACCGATCACGGCTGTCAGCGCGGCTTCGACTTCGGCTTCGGGCAGGTAGAGAGAGCGGATTGCGTCCCATTGGTCCGCATGCTGCGCAAAGAAATCCGCCGCGCGCTGATCGCGGATCGCGCGAATCGCGCCCAGTTGGCGCCGGTCGTTGGCGTGCTGCGCCGCCAGTGCCGGGCCAACGGCCTCTTCGCTGCGCAGCAAGGCGTCTAGCAGCCGGGCCGCGTTGTGGTCGCGCCGCGGCAGGGCCGGGCGCAAGAAAACCCAGCTGCCTTCCTTGTGACGTTCTGTCAGGCCGGCCTCGGCCAGAATGCGCACATGGCGCGAGACCCGCGGCTGGCTTTGATCCAGCACGGCGGCAAGCTCGCCAACGGACAGCTCCATCAGCTGCAGCAGCAGCATGATGCGCAAACGGCTGTCGTCCGCCAGGGCCTTGAAGAGCAGTGCCATATCCATGAACCCGCATATAAAGAATTCTTTATATGCGGTCAATCCCGCATGTGAGGCGGGTTTGAGGTGGGTTCGAGACCCACTGGACGTAAAGGCGTGTCACCGATTTGGGCTTATCCCAACCAAAGTGATTGCAAAGCCAAAAATTGGGCGCTAGATGCCGCCGTCCGACAGTGGGGGCTTGGCTGAAGCTTGTCGGCACATTTGTGACGTGTTTAACTCCTTTTGGGCTGACATCAGCCATTTAGACAAGGACGGAAGTTCAAGATGAAGACCATTTTTTCGATCGCATCGGTTGCCGCTCTCTCGCTGGCCCTGGCTGCTTGCGGCGCAGAAAAGACCGAAGAAGCTGCCACTGCAGAAGCAACCGCTGAAGAAGCTGCTGAAGCTGGCATGGAAGCTGCTGAAGCCGCTGGCGACGCCGCTGCTGAAGCAACCGAAGCTGCTGGTGAAGCCACCGAAGCTGCTGCTGAAGGCGCTGTGAACGCTGCTGAAGGCGCTGCTGACGAAGCTGCTGCCGCTGCTGGCGAAGCCAAGGCTGCTGCAACCGACGCGGCTGCCGCTGCTGGCGAAGCTGCCAAGAAGTAATGCCTCGCTTCTTCGGAAGCATAGGCAAGACATGGGCCGTCAGCGTTTGCGCGCTGGCGGCCTTGTCGTGTGGGCCTGCGGAAAATGATCCCGGGCCCGGCGGCGTGACCGTGGGCGAGGCCCGCGCGCTCGATGAAGCCGCCGAGATGCTCGATGAGCGCCAGGCCAATCCGGCCCAGGCGACCGCGCCCGAACAGACCGGTGCGCAGCCCTTGGCAGACGTTCCCGAAGCGGAATGACGCCTGCCTGACAGCATACACCGGAAAAGCGTTTTCCCCTTTTCCGCGCGATGCTTTATCACCCCGGCATGACCGACAGTGCCGACACCGCTCCTGCGTCGATGACCTATGCGCGCTACCTCGCGCTCGATTCGCTGCTGGACTGCCAGAATCCCGTTTCGTCCGAAGATGACGAGATGCTGTTCATCATCATCCATCAGACCAAGGAGCTGTGGCTCAAGCAGATCATCCGTGAACTGCGGCTCGCCAACGCGCAGGTTGCCAGCGGTGGGCTGATCCCGGCTTACAAGGCGCTGGCGCGGGTCAGCCGTGTGCAGGCAGTGATGACGCTGAGCTGGGACATTCTCTCGACGATGACACCAAGCGATTATACCCGCTTTCGTAGCGTGCTGGGGCCAAGCTCCGGCTTTCAGTCGGATCAGTTCCGCACGGTGGAATATCTGCTGGGGCTGAAGGATGGCGCGTTCCTGAAGTTCCAGGACGACCGGCCCGATGCGCGCGCCGCCATGGAGCAGGCGCTGGCCGCCCCCAGCCTGTGGGACAATGCCATCGCCGCTCTGGCGCGCGCAGGCTTTGCCATCCCGTCTGCGCTGCTCACGCGCGATTTCAGCCAGCCCCATACCCCCGATGCCGCCGTCGAGGATGCGTTTGTCGAGGTGTATCGCGACCCCGAACGGTATTGGGATCTGTACCAGCTCGCCGAAAAGCTGGTCGATCTGGACGATGCGATGGCTGCGTGGCGGCACAAGCATGTGCTGACGGTGGAGCGGATCATCGGCATGAAGCGCGGCACCGGCGGCACCGCGGGCGCAGCCTATCTGCACACGACGCTGACCAAACGCGCGTTTCCCGAATTGTGGTCGCTCAGGACGCGGCTATAGGGTGGAGCCCATGACCACCGCTCCGCTTCCCGATACCGAAACGCGCGGCCTGCTGGCGATCCTGCCGGCAGCTGCGCGGCCCTATGCGCTGCTGGCGCGGCTCGACAGGCCGATCGGCTGGTGGTTGCTGTACTGGCCGTGCACCTTTGCGCTGGCGCTGTCGGGCGGACTGGTGTCGCATTGGCCGCTGCTGTTGTGGATGCTGCTGGGGTCGATCGCCATGCGCGGCGCGGGCTGCGTCTATAATGACATCGTCGATCGCGACCTCGATGCCCAGGTGGCCAGAACCCGCAATCGCCCGCTGGCGAGTGGCGCGGTGCGTCTGAAGGCTGCATGGGCATGGCTGATCGGGCTGTGCCTGATCGGGCTGGTGGTGCTTGTGCAGCTGAACCTGCCCGCAGCGCTGATCGCCATCGCCTCGCTGGCGCTGGTTGCCGCCTATCCGTTCATGAAGCGCATCACCTGGTGGCCACAGGTGTGGCTGGGGCTGGTGTTCAGTTGGGGCGCGCTGGTCGCCTGGGCCGCGATAGCGGGCAGCGTGCCGTTGGCAGGGCTGCTGCTTTATGGCGGCTGCATCACCTGGGTGATCGGCTATGACACCATCTATGCGTTGCAGGATGTGGAGGATGACGCGCTGGTGGGTATCCGGTCGAGCGCGCGCGCGCTGGGCGGGGCTGTGCGTGGCGGCGTGGCTTTGTGCTATGCGCTGACCATCGCGGCCTGGGGCAGCGCGATCTGGCTGGTCCGGCCCGATTGGGTCGCACTCGCAGCCTTGCTGCCGGTCGCCGTGCACCTGGCCTGGCAGGTGATCGCGCTGCGGCCCGATGACCTGCACGATCCGCTCGCCAAGTTCCGCAGCAACCGCAACGCCGGGTTCCTGGCCTTTGCTGCCTTTGCCGTGGTCGGGCTGGCGGCGTAACGCGATGACCCGCGAGGTAATGGCCTTGCCTACCCCGCCGCGCTAGCATCGGCGGCATGAAGCAGGACAGCCGAACTTCCGAACCCGCCGGACAGCAACTGCGGCAGTGGCGCGAGCGCCGCCGTCTCAGCCAGCTGCAGCTTGCGCTGGAGGTGGAGATGTCCACCCGGCATCTCAGTTTCGTCGAAACCGGTCGCGCTCAGCCCAGTCGTGACATGATCATCCGGCTGGCCGATCATCTCGACATTCCGCTGCGTGCGCGCAACCAGATCCTCCTCGCTGCGGGCCTCGCACCCGAGTTCGAGGAAACAGGCCTCACCGCGCCTGAAATGGCCGAAGCGCTGGCGGCGGTCGAGCATCTGCTCAAGGCGCACGAACCGTTCCCGGCTCTGGCGGTTGACCGGCACTGGAACATGGTGGCGGCCAATGGCGCGCTGGCGCTGCTGATCGAACAGATCGCGCCGCATCTGCTGGTCCCGCCCGTCAACGTGCTGCGGCTGGCGCTGCATCCCGATGGGCTGGCTCCGCAGATCGTGAACTATGAAGTATGGCGCAGCTATATCCTCCACCGGCTCGACCGCGATATCGAGATGACCGCCGATGCCGGGCTGGCCGCGCTGCGCGATGAGCTGGCCGCCTATCCCGGCTCTGCCAACGACAACGCGCCTGCGGGCCGGCCACCGATCGCACTGCCGCTGACGATCGACACGGTCGCCGGGCGGCTATCGTTCATGACCACGGTGACGATCTTTGGAACCCCGCGCGATATCACCCTGTCCGAACTGGCGCTTGAGACGTTCTTCCCTGCAGACGCGCACACCATGCAGGTGCTGCGGTCGCTCGACGGGGGTGAAGCACTGCGATGAGGGGGAATGGCAGGGCGGCGCGAGACCTGTGAAGCGGGCCGCCCTGCCGGAAGTGTAGATGAATGCTCGCACTCTTAGCATGGGCTGTGCCATGCACGGAATTACCAGATTTTACATAGCGTTCGATGGTTAACGAAGTCTTGCGCGGCAACGAAATGTCAAGATTTCCGACACCGCAAGCATGGTTATCAAAATCCTAAATTTCCGCCGGTTTGTGCCGTTCTTGGCTGTATCCTCATCACGATAGACCAAGGAGACACAGCGATGATCGGTATTTTGGCGCAGAAGGGATTGAGCCTGTTCGGGCGCGCTGCGCCGCAGCCAGTGCCAGGCCGTGATCGGTTGCTGGACCTGCTCGATACTCTGGTGGACGAATGCGACCGCGAGGCGCTGGATATTGACGACGATGGCCTGATGCCAGATCGCTATGCCTCGCTCGCGCGCGAGGCTGCCAGGGGCCTGTACCGCATCGAGCCCGAACGGATCGCCGAACGGTTGATGCGCCATTGAGGCAGCGGTCCGCCCGCAGCGGGCAACTGGCGTTTTCGCGCTTGGCAGGCAGAGCCGGATGGGCAATGACATAGCGCATGGCTGATCCTGCTCCGCTTCCCAAAGACACCCATATCCAGACTGTAGACCCGCGTACGGGCGAACCTCTGGCGCAAGCCACGCCTGCAGCGACGATCATCGTCTTTCGCGATGCGGCAGATGGCGGCGTGCCCGAACTGCTGATGGTCGAACGATCGTCCAAGATGGTGTTTGCAGGGGGTGCGGTGGTGTTTCCGGGCGGCCGGGTCGATCCTGACGACCACCGGCTCGCGGCCAGCCTGCAGCATGGGCTCGATCCCGATGATGCAGCGGCCAGGATCGCATCGATTCGCGAAACGATCGAGGAGACGGGGCTGGGAATAGGCTTTGCCGTTGCGCCCGAGGGCGAGGCGCTGGCCGCAGCGCGCGCCGCGATGCATGCAGGCGCGGTGTTTTCCGATCTGTGCCGCGATGCGGGCTGGCAGTTCGACCTGTCGGCCCTGACGCCGTTTACCCGGTGGCGTCCGCCGTTCAACGAAAGCCGCATCTTCGACACCCGCTTCTATCTCGCGCGCTGCGGGGCGCATGACCATATCGTCGAGGTCGATGCGACCGAGAACCGCCATCTGTTCTGGGCCACGGCACAGCAGGCCTTGACCATGGCCGATGACGGCAAGGTCAAGCTCATCTTCCCCACGCGGCGCAACATGGAACGGCTCGCGCTGTTCGGCAGCCATACCGAAGCGGTGGCTCATGCTGTGCGATTTTCTGCACGGATGATCATGCCGTTTATTGAGGAACGCGACGGCGCTCCTCATCTGTGCATTCCCGATGACCTGGGCTATCCGGTGACGAGCGAGCCGCTGGGAACCTCCATGCGGGGGTGACCGGGCAAAAAGCTGTGTCCTGGCGGAACCTCGAAGGGCCCGCTTCGTAATCCGTTCATCCCAACCGGAGATGAACCATGTTGCATTATGCCCTTATCTTTTTCATCGTCGCCATCGTGGCTGGCGTGCTGGGCTTTGGCGGTATCGCCGGAGCGTCTGCCGGGATCGCCAAGATCCTGTTCTTCCTTTTCCTGCTGTTCCTCGTCGCCAGCCTGGTGATGCATCTGGTGCGCGGCCGAGCGTAATTGCCCTGTCCCTGCCGTGATACAAAAAAGGCCCGGATCGCTCCGGGCCTTTTTCTTTGGTGCTACAGCGCCAGTATCTGGATCTGAAATCAGTCGATGGCGCGTTCGGCAGCCTTGCCAACCGATTCGACGTCCCGGCCTGCACCCTTGACCGTATTACAGGCCGAAAGCAGCGAAGCGACCAGGCTGGCGGCGACGACAAGGCGTAGTGATGCGCTGCGGTTCATGAGGATTTCCTTTTTCCACAATATGTTATTCTTCTAATTCGGGGCATGGCCCGGCTATCTACGCTACGCGCGAGGATGAGTTGCAGAAACAATCATCGGGAACCATCCCGTCAGCAGGGGGTTGTTGGAGCATGGTCCTTGTGCGCGCCCTCCGGTGAGGGATGGACGCGCGGGCCAGCTAGCGGACCAATCCATGCTGCTTTGGGGGCAGCTCAAGAGAGGCGAATTTATGACGAGCAACCACAACCAGTCGACCGAAGGTAAAGCGACCGAGGCCAACACGGAAGAGGTGATCGTGCCGCTGGACGATGCGACCTTCAAGCAGCGCCTTGCCGCCACCATTCCGCACCTGCGCGCCTTTGCCTACAGCCTTTGCGGCAAGATGGACGTGGCCGACGATCTGGTTCAGGATACGATGCTCAAGGCCTGGGCCGCGCGTGCGCGCTTCCGTCCCGATACGTCGATGCGAGCCTGGACGTTCGTGATCCTGCGTAATTGCTACATTTCGCAGATGCGCCGCAACAAGTTTACCGCACCTTATGATGAAGGCGTGGCCGAGCGGACCTTGACCGCCAACAGCGATCAGCAAGCCCCCTTGCATCTCGAAGATGTACGCATGGCGCTGATGCAGCTGGGCGCAGACCAGCGTGAAGCGATCATCCTCGTCGGTGCAGGCGGCTTTTCCTACGAGGAAGCTGCAGAAATCTGTGATTGTGCCGTCGGCACGATGAAGAGCCGAGTCTCGCGCGCCCGTACGGCGCTGGCCGCAATGCTGGATGGCGATTCGCCCATCGGCACGCGTCGTCAGCGCAATTCGGCGGACGAGGCGATGAGCGACATCCTGGGCACGCTCGACAAATTGAGCCAGGGCGTCACCGCTCTGGCCGCATAAGATCAACGCTTCCGGCACAAGGCCGGACAACGCCGGCCCTTCCAGGCTCAGGCGGAGATGTTCAACCCGGGGCGCGTGGAGGCGCTCAGCAGATGACAGCGGCATGCTCAGGCAGCCGAAGGGAACATGAAAAAAGTGCGTAATGCCAGTTCCCTGGATCGTCTGGAGGCGAGTGCGATGCGTACTTCGTGTTTTGATCCCATGCTGGTGCGGCAGGCCCGCATCGGCCACAGCCTGCGCCAGGTCTATGACGGCGTGACCGAAAGCCCGCTGCCCGATCAGTTCGAGGATCTGCTCAGCCAGTTGGACAAGATCGGCGAGCCCGGCTGCCAGAACTGAGCCTGTCACTCCACGACATTGCATTGCCCGTCGGGACCTCATGGTTCCGGCGGGTTTTTGTTGTGCGCTGCGGCCAGACAGCAAACAAAAAAGGGCCGCGATCCATGAAGATCGCGGCCCTTTGGGTCGGTGTTTCGGTACTGATCAGCTGATCAGCGCACGCAGCATCCAGGCGTTTTCTTCGTGCTTGCCGATGCGCGCGGTCAGCAGATCGGCGGTGAAGACGTCGTCGGCTTCCTCGGCGACCTCGACAAAGTCGCGCATGCGCTTGGCGATGGCTTCGTTGTCGCTGATCAGGCCCTTGATCATGGCATCAGCCTGACGCGGGGTTTCGCTCGAATCGACCACCGAAAGCTTGGTATAGTCTCCGAACGATGCCGGAGCGATCTCGCCCAGCGCGCGGATGCGCTCTGCGATGACATCGGCAGCGGCGTGCAGGTCTTCATACTGCTCTTCGGTCAGCTTGTGGACGCTGTAGAACGACGGGCCGACGATGTTCCAGTGGACGCCCAGCGTCTTGAGATAGAGCGAGTATGTATCGGCCAGGCCGTGCTGAAGCGCCTTGGCGACTTCCTTGCGGTCACCCGCTTCAATGCCGGTGTTGACGGTATCGCTCTTGGTCTTGGATTTGGCTGCAGTTGCCATGTTCATGTCCTCCTGTTTGGGTACGGGAAAAGGGAGCCGTCCGAGAAACGAAAGGCTTACGTTGAACTCTACGCCCGCATCCGATGGCGGTTCCGCAACCTCCGGCTTTTCGGTGGAGCAAAAGCCTCAAATTGCCGGAACGCTTGACAGGCCCTTATAAATATTAGTTAATCCGTGCAGGAGTGGGCCATGAACGATGAACTGCAACCATCTGGTGCCAAACAGAAATCAGGCGAACTACCGCCGATTGCGCTGATAGGCTGGACGCACTTGGATCTACCGAACGGGATCGACCTCAGGATCGAATGCACGCGGTCTCGTATCGCGCTGGACAATGACCTGATCGAGCATCGTGATATCGTGATGACGCGAAACCAGGCGCTGCTTCTAGCGCGCTATTTGCTCAAGGTCACAGGGCAGACGTTGCCGGGCGAGGCAAAGCCGGGGCTGTGGTCCAAGGTCAAGTCGGCGCTGGGTGGCTCAGGTGCGCCTGCGCGGCGGACCTCGAGGAAGCTTGCGTCCTGAGCTGAGGCATCGGCTGGCGTTTCATGCTTGATAAGCGCGGTCATCGGTCTTACCGGCGGGCGCGATGAAGCGACTTCGCACCTGGATGACACGCATGACGCCGGCATTGCTGCTGGCGATGCTGTTCGGTGCGCTCGCGCCGCAGGGTTTCATGCCGCACCTGGGGCCGCAAGGCCTCACGATCGAGCTCTGCTCCGGACTGGGCAACAAGGCCGCCACCGTTGCGCGCGACGATGCGCGCTATCAGGACTATCTGAAGCTGGCGGTGGCGCGCGGCGATGTGCCGGATCAGGATGGCAGCGACGACGCCGACAACCCGATGCCGCCCTGCGCCTTTGCCGGGTTGGCCACGCTGGCGATGCCCAGCAACGGCGTGACCGTGCCGCACATCATCATGGCGCAGGATGTTCCGCCTGCGCTGCACCACAGCCTGCTGCGCGCCAGACACCATGCCGCAACGCCGCCTGCCACCGGGCCTCCCTCGCTTACCTGAACCCATCAAGCTGATGCAGCCACACGCCTGACGCACCGGATGATCCGGAGCGATCTGGTCCGCTGCTGCATCCCTCTTTCCCCGTTCAGGGACGAATACCACCATGAAGAATACCGCATTTCTGCGCGCCGCCCTGCTGGGCGGTGCCTCGCTCGCCGTCGTGTCCCCCGCATCTGCCCAGGGCGTCGGCCAGCGCACCGATCCCGTCATCATCGTCACCGCCAGCAGCACTAGCACGCCGACTTCCCCCAGCGTCGAGGAAGCGCGGCAAAGGCTCGAGCGCGTGCCCGGCGGTGTCGGGCTGGTCGAGGACAGCGTCTTTGCCGAAGACTTTGCGCAGAGCATCGGCGATGTGCTGATCCTCACCCCCGGCGTGTTCGCCGATACCAGTGCGCAGCGCGAATCGCGCATCTCGATCCGCGGTTCGGGTCTGAATTCGGGCTTTGAGCGGCGCGGCCTCACCGTGCTGCGCGATGGCGTGCCGATCAGCCGCGCGAGCGGGGCGACCGAATTCCAGGAGATCGATCCGCTCACCATCCGCTATCTGGAAGTATTCAAGGGTGCCAACGGCCTGCAGTACGGCGCGGCGTCCTTGGGAGGGGCGGTCAACATCGTCTCGCCCACCGGGCGCACCGCGCGGTCGAACTTTTCGGGCCGTATCGAGGGTGGCAGCTTCAACACGCTGCGCGGCAACCTGAGCGCATCGGGCGTGTCGGGCGGCACCGATTATTATATCGGTGTAACGGGCCTTCGCGATGACGGCTTTCGCGAGCACTCCGATGTGCGCAGCCTCTATGGCCATGGCAATATCGGCTTCAAGCTGAGCGATAGCATCGAGACGCGCTTCTATGTCACCGCGCTCAGCGACAATTTCGAGCTCAACGGATCGCTGCGCCTCGCCGATGCGCTTGCCAATCCGCGCGCGGCGGGCCGTCCGGTCACCGTCGGCCCGTTCCGCCCCGGCGGCCCGGTCACCGTGCTCGATCCCGGCCCGGTCGCAGACGACTGGGACCGCAACCTTGATGTGTACCGCCTTTCGAACCTCACCGCGATCACTTTGGGCAGCAGCACGCTGGAGATCGGCGGCTGGTACACGCGGCGCAAGCTCGATCATGCCATCACCCGCTTTGCCGGGATCATCGACCAGAAAGAGGATGAGTTCGGTGTCTCGCTGCGCGCGCTGGGCGAGTTCACGCTGCTGGGCGACGCGGTCAGCCGCTGGACGCTGGGCGGCAGCTATGCGAGCGCGGACAACAGCGCCCGCCGCCATCGCAACCTCAATGGCGAGCGCGCAGGGCTGACCAACGAGTCCGATCAGGATTCGACCAACCTCACCGCTTTCGGCCAGCTCGATCTGGGGCTCACCGGTCGCCTGACCGCCGTGCTGGGCGGCCAGTACGTGAAGGTGACCCGTGACGTGGTCGCCATCCTTGCCGAGGTATCGGGGCGCGGCGAATACGCGCAATTCAGCCCGCGCGTGGGCGTGCTCTATGCGCTCGGCGACACCGCGCAGCTCTATGCCAACATCAACCGCAGCTTCGAGCCGCCCAGCCTCGCCGACCTGACCTCGGGCGGATCGCGACCGTTCGCACCGCTCAAGGAACAGCGTGCGACGACCTATGAGATCGGCAGCCGGGGCCAGGCGGATTTCATCGCCTGGGACGTCTCGCTGTATCGCAGCGAGGTTGAAAACGAGTTCCTCGACTTCGGCGTGCCGGGCACCAACGGCTTTGTCTCGTTCACCGACAACGCCGACAGGACGATCCACCAGGGGCTGGAGCTGGGCCTCGACGTCTATGTTGCGCGCGATGTGCTGGCGGCGCGCGGGCAGGCGTTCACGCTGCGCGGCGCGTACACGTTCAACGACTTCCGCTTTGATGACGACGTGACGTACGGCGACAACCAGCTTGCCGGTGTGCCGCGCCATCTGTTCGTCTCCGAAGCGCGGTTCGAGCAGAAGGACAAATGGTATGTCTCGGCCAACCTGCGCTGGGTGTTCGACGGCCCCTGGGCGGACTTTGCCAATACCGAGCGGGCTCCTGGCTATGAACTGGTCGGGCTGACTGCAGGCGTCGATGTCCTTCCCGGAATCAAGCTGTTCGGATCGGTCGAGAACCTGTTCGACACCGTGTTCATCTCGAACGTCGCCACCAACGCCAACCAGTCGCTCGAGCGCGCCGCGATCTACACCCCGGGTGTGGGCCGCGCGATCTATGGCGGCATCACCGCGCAGTTCTGAGCGCAAGCACAAGGGAGAACAGCATCATGGCAAACCGTCCCAAGCTCGCCCGATGGTCGATGAGCAAACACCAATGGCTGGCGCTGATCGGCGGCGTCAGCCTCTTCATCTGGGGGCTTTCGGGCATGGCGCATATCTTTATGGTGCTGTTCGGCCCGCAACAGATCGAGTTCATGCCGCCGATGCGCAGCGTCGACATGGCGTCCGCTCAGCCGGTCGAGACGGTGCTGGCCAAGGCCGGCATCGCCAGGGCCAGCGCGGTTAAGGTGGTGGTCGGCAAGGACGCCAACCTGCTGCAGGTCACGCAAGGTGCCAAGGCACCGCGACGCTATTTCGCGCTCGATACCGGCGCGGAACTGGCCGGGCAGGACGCCCGCCAGGCCGAGTTCATCGCGCGGCATTACCTCAAGGAAACCCGCCCGGTCGCCGAGATCGTCCACCAGACGGCGTTCGATGCGGACTATCCGTGGGTCAACCGCCAGCTGCCCGTCTGGCGCGTGCGCTTTGCCGGTGACGACCGGCTGACCGCCTATGTCCACACCGAGACGAGCAGCCTGGCCGCCGTCAACAACGTGACCAAGACCCGGCTGCAGACGGTGTTCCGCTGGCTGCACAGCTGGGAATGGGTGCCGCCGCAGCTCGAATGGTTGCGTGTCGTCGTCATCACCGCGATGGTTGGCAGCCTCGCTGCGCTCGCGGTCACCGGCATTCTGCTGCTGGTGGCGATCCGGCGGGGCAAGCGCCTGGCCGGATCGAAGGGCTGGCACCGCGCGATGGGCTATGTGCTGGCACTGCCGCTGCTGATGTTCTCGATCAGCGGGATCATCCATCTGGTGCAGGCGGCGATCGAGGCACCGGCCAGCCAGTTGCGAATGTCTCCGCCGGTCGATGTGACCGGTGCGCGTTATCCGATCGAACGCGACTGGGCCGAAGTCTCCGCCGGGCTCGACATCAACGGCCTGTCGCTGGTCGAAGGCCCTGGTGGTCGCCCGCTCTATCGCCTGAGTCTGGCCCAACCCAAGGGCGCGATGCCCAAGGGCGAGCATGACCACAGCGCGCATGCCGGACACCAGATGCCGATGGGGGACACCGCGATGCGCAACGCACGCTTCGAGGGTGTCAGCCCCACCGGCCCTGCGCTTTATGTCGATGCTGCCACCGGCACACCCTGGGCCGAGGGCGACAAGGCGCTCGCCACCGCGCTCGGGCGGCGGTTTAGCGGCGCACCGGACAGCGCGATCACCGCGATGGAGGTCGTCACCCGCTTCGGCCCGGATTACGACTTCCGCAACAAGCGGCTGCCGGTATGGCGGATCGATTATGGCGCGCCGGTCAACGCGACACTGTTCGTCGACACCAGCACCGGCGTGCTCGCCGACCGCACGGAGAACTGGCAGAAGCCCGAACGGTACATCTTCAGCTTCATCCACAAATGGAACTTCCTGTTCCCGATCGGCCGGGTTGGGCTGAACGTCGTGGTCGGCGCATTCATCGTCCTGCTGCTGGGCTTCATGGCCGGAATCGGGCTGGTGCTCGACCGGCGGCGCAGGCGCGGGCGGGGGCGGGCCAGGTAGGCACGCTTCGCGCTGGGCAAAATGCGTGCACAACAGCCCCATAATCAGACTCTCCCCAATTTGGTTCAGAACCCGTTTGACACGCTTGGATGGCGTCGTCATCGGGGCCTAGCGAATTGAAAACTCAGGGGAAAATTAGTGAAAAATATAGCATATGCTCTGACATTAGCGCTGCTTGCCGGTACGGTTTCGGCGCCATCGATCGCCCAGGAGGCGCTGACGATCGGAGCCGAACAGCGCCCGACGCTGCGTGCCGGCACATCCGTGCCGCTCAAGACGCTGACCGAGTTGACGACCAAGGGCAAGAAGTTGCGCGTGGGCGACCGCTTCAATCTGGAAGTGTCAGAGCCTGTCATGGTCGATGGCGTGACGGTTATCCCGGTGGGCAGCCCGGCAACGGGCGAGATCACCAGCGTGCGGAACAAGGGCATGTGGGGCAAGTCCGGCGCGATCGAGGTGCGCATGTTGTATACTACGGTCAATGGTCGCCAGATCAGGTTGTCCGGCGCAACTGACGACAAGGGTGTCACCGGTACGGCTGGTGTTGTCGGGGCCGTGGTGCTCTTGCCGGTTGCCGGTTTCTTCCTGACCGGCACCAGCGCTGTCATCCCGGCAGGCAGTTCGATCACCGGGTTCGTGCAGGAGGATGTGCCGCTGTCCTTTGCAAAGACCGCAGAACCGACGCCCATGGTCGTTGGCGCGCAAACCGCCGCCGTGGCAGCGACTGCCGAAGCTCCTGCTACAGTTCAGCCTGCCACAGTCCAGCCCGCTTCTGACGAGCCTGTGACTGATGCGCCCGCCGTCGTGCAGCCTGTCGCGGCTCAGCCCGTCACGCCGTAAGTTGGCGGTCATCAAGCGTCAGGGCGGTCAGCGTCCTGACGCTTCACCGCAGCCGCAGGCGATCGGCGGCAAAAGCCGCTTGCTCGCCAGCCGCATTGGCCCCTAGTCTTGTACAAACGACTGGGGGTCCGATGAACCGTTCACTTGCACTCGCGCTGGGCCTTGCGGCTGTTCTTTCCACGCCGCAGGCTTTTGCCGCGCCGCCTGCCGCTGCGGCATCCAGTCCCTATGCGGGCACGGAAAGGCGCGACGGGCTCTACCCTGTGCATGTCGATGCCAGGGCCGGGCGTATCCTGCTGTCGCTGCCGGCAGCGGGCGCGGACGGCGTGGTGGCGCGCATGCTCTATACCACCGCTCTGCGCACCGGCCTGGGTTCCGCCCCCATCGGGCTCGACCGCGCACAACCTGGCCCCGCGCAGATCCTGCTGATCCGCCGCCTGGGCAAGAAGGTCTCGTTCGAACTCGAAAACCCCCGCTTCCGCGCCAGCGCCGGGACGCCTGCCGAACAGGCCGCTGCTGCCAATGCCTTTGCGACATCGGTGTTGTGGCTGGGCGACGCGCTCGACGCGCCCGATGGCCGGCTGCTGGTCGATATCGCCCCGTTCCTCGCGCGCGATACCCGCAACGTCGCCGCTCAGCTCAACTCCAGCGGCGAGAAGGGGTGGAAGCTGGTCGATGGCTTGAGCGCTGCCGATCCCGCCGCCACCCGCGCCTTCCCGATGAACCTCGAGTTCGAGGCGCGGCAGACCTATGCCAGCGACACGCCGGGGCCCGAGGTGCGCAATATCGCGCCTGATTCCCGGCAGGTGACGCTCGTCGTGCGGCACAGCTTCATCGCGCTGCCCGAGGCAGGCTATGTGCCGCGTGCCTTCGATCCGCGCGGCGGCGGTTTTGCAACGCAGATCCTCGATTTTTCCGCGCCCCTGGGCGGCCAGATCGTGCAGAACCTCGCCAACCGCTTCCGGCTGGAGCGGATCGACCCCAATGCGCCGCGCTCGCGGGTGCGCAAGCCGATCGTCTTCTACATCGATAACGCCGCGCCCGAGCCGATCCGCACCGCGCTGCTCGAAGGCGCCCAGTGGTGGAAGCAGGCTTTCGAGGCTGCGGGCTATATCGATGCCTATCGCGCCGAGATCCTGCCCGAAGGTGCCGACCCGCTCGACATGCGCTACAATGTCGTCAACTGGGTCAACCGGGCGACGCGCGGCTGGTCCTATGGCTATGCGGTGACGGACCCGCGCACCGGCGAGATCCTGAAAGGATCGGTGCTGCTGGGGTCGCTGCGCGTGCGGCAGGACATGCTGATTTATGAAGGGCTGGTCGGCGCAGACAAGACCGGCACCGGCGGGCCGAACGATCCTGCACAGGTGGCGCTGGCGCGTATCCGCCAGCTGTCCGCGCACGAGATCGGCCATGCATTGGGGCTGATGCACAATTTTGCCGGCAGCACGCAGGACCGCGCCTCGGTGATGGACTACCCCGCGCCGCGCATCGGCTTGAAGGATGGCGCGCCCGACCTGTCGGATGCCTATGGCGTCGGACTGGGGCGCTGGGACATGCACACGATCGACTGGTTGTATGGCGATCCAGTCAGCGGCAACCCCGATGCTGCGGCCCGTGCCAAGGCGGATGCCGCAGCGCTCGCCGGCATGCGCTTCGTGTCGGACGAGAATGCCCGCAGCGTCTCTTCAAGCCAGCCCTGGGGCAGTCTGTGGGATGATGGCGTCGATCCGGTGGCAGAGCTCGACCGGATGATGCAGGTCCGCGCGGCTGCCGTGGCGCGCTTTGGTCCGGCGGCGCTGGCTCCCGGCGAACCGGTCGCCGATCTGCGCCGCAAGTTCGTGCCCGTGTGGCTGGTGCACCGCTATCAGGTCGAGGCGGCGGCCAAGCTGCTGGGGGGCCTGTACTCCGAATACGCGGTCGCAGGGCAGGGCGATGGCATGGCAGCTCCGGTGGCGCCCTCCGATCAGCTGCGTGCGCTCGATTCGCTGCTGGCGACGCTGCAACCCAGCGTCATTGACGTGCCCGCGCGGCTGGTGCCGCAATTGTCTGCGGGATATTCGGGGGATGGCGACCGTCAGACCGAGATCGAGATCATGCCGATGGCAGGCGCGGCGGCGTTCGATCCGCTGGCTGCCACGCAGGTGACGGCACAGGTGACGCTGAATGCGCTGCTCGCCCCCGATCGGCTGGCGCGCATGACGCAGCAGCACCGTGCCGATCCGGCCAGCCCGGGGCCGCATATCATCGCGCAACGGCTGCTGGCGCTGGCCGATGCGCCAACGGGTGATGCGCGGCTGGGCGCGGTGCGCCGCGTTCTGGGGACGCGCATCGTGCTGTCGCTGGCAAAAGCCGCGCGCGATTCGGGCAGTGGCATCGAGGCCGCAGCCCGGATCGATCAGGCACTGCACGACTGGGCGGATGCGCAAGGCGCGCGCCGCTTTGCCGACCCTGCCGACCGGGCGTGGGCGCTGTCGACCGCGCGACTGATCCAGGATCGCGAGGCGATGAGCGCGGCGCTGGCAGGTGAGCAGGGGCAGGTTCCGATACCGCCGGGCATGCCGATCGGTGATGGTGGCGAATAGGCGCGGCAGCGGACCGGGTCGGTCAGAGTGTCCTTTTCAGCCGGACCAGCGCTTCGTCAAGCGCCTGGAGGAAGCGTGACCGATCGGCCTTGCTGAAGGGAGCAGGCCCGCCGATGATGTCGCCGCCTGCGCGCAGGTCCGCCATGATCGCGCGCGTCGCGATCGCGCCGCCGATCGAGTTGGCGGTAAACGGCTTGCCGGTGGGTGCAATCACCACGGATCCCTGTTTGATGCACCGGTCGGCGAGCAGGATGTCGGCGGTAATCACCACCGACTGCGGGGTCGCGCGCTCGGCGATCCAGTCGTCGGCTGCATCGAAGCCATCGCTCACCACAGTTCGGGCGATCAGCGGATGGTCGGGTACCCGGATGGGGCTGTTGCTGACAATCGTCACCGCCACCTGATGGCGCAATGCGACGCGGTAGACTTCGTCCTTCACCGGGCAGGCATCAGCATCGACCAGGATCATCATGGCAGCATAATCAAGATGGTTCGGTCTCGCCCCGCCGAGGTCGGTGCGCGACACCGGAGGCGCGGGGACGCCAAAACGATGGAAAAACCTGGAGGCCCGAGCCGGAATCGAACCGGCGTGCAAGGATTTGCAGTCCTCTGCGTAACCACTCCGCCATCGGGCCGCTGGTGTGGAAGGAGGCGGCATTGTGCGGCTTCGGGAGGAAAGTCAAGTCTCAAGCGGCGGGGCGGGTCAGGATCAGATGCTGGCGCTGCGATTTTTGCCGAAAATGCTGTATTGCCATGATAATACAGCCGTGCCATAACAAAACTGGCAGTGATATCCATTGCATTTTGCAACCGGATGGCTATCAAGTCGGGGCTTCAAGCTTCGTTTGGGCTTGCATCGCTGCCTGCATATTCTAGGGCGCTTGACCATGACCGACACACACACTCTTGCTCCGCCAGATTTCGCCGCAGCCCGCAGGCACATGATCGAAAGCCAGCTGCGCCCCACCGACGTAAGCGATCCTGTCGTGATCGCGGCGATGGCCGTGACGCCGCGCGAGAATTTCGTGCCCGCCAGCCAGCGCGCGATCGCCTATATCGACCGATCGGTGCCGTTCGCCAACGGGCGGGTGCTGAACCCCGCGCTGTCGACGGGGCTGATGCTGACGCGTGCCGAACTGTCGAGCGGCGACAAGGTGCTGCTGATCGGAGCAGGCACCGGCTATGCGGCTGCCTTGCTGGCCGGAATCGTCGCGCATGTGGTCGCCGTCGAAGATGATCGTGCCTTGGTCGAACAGGCGCAAGCCAATCTGGCAGGCCTCGCCAATGTGACGATCGTCGAATCGGCGCTGGTACAGGGGCATGCTGCAGGCGCACCTTATGACCTCATCATCATCGATGGGGCCGTGGACCAGGTGCCTGACGAGATCGTAGCCCAGTTGGCAGACGGCGGACGTCTGCTTACCGGTCTGAACGATGCCGGGGTGTCGCGGCTGGCGGCGGGGCGACGGCAGGGTCAGGCCTTTGCCGTGGTTCCCTTTGCCGATACCGACATCGCACCGCTCGCAGCCTTTGCCCGGCCCAAGAGCTACAGCTTCTGACGCACCCTCGCCTCTGTCGGCAAGGATGCGGGCAGGGGCGCTGGACAGTATGAGAACCGGATTGATGAAGACTTCGCTTTGGATGGCCGGTTGTGGTGCGGCTCTGGTTCTGGGCAGCGCGCCCCTGCATGCGGAAACGCTGCGGGACGCGCTGATCGCCGCGTATCAGACCAACCCCACGCTCAACGCCGCACGCGCCCAGCAGCGCGCGACCGACGAAGGCGTTCCGATCGCGCTGGCCGATGGCCGGCCCAATTCGCAGGTCCAGGCGCAATATTCGGAGAACTTCCTCAATCCGGCCAACGCCTTCACCGCGCCTGAACGTTCGGTCAACGGCACCATCTCCCTGAACGTGCCGATCTATTCAGGCGGCAGCGCGCGCAATGCCATCAACGCCGCCAAGGTGCGGGTGGGGGCAGGGCAGGCCGATCTGCGCGGAACCGAGGCCAGCGTGTTCAGCAATGTCGTCGCCGCTTATATGGATGTGATCCGCGACGAAGCGATCGTCGGGCTGCAACGGCAGAATGTCGAAGTGCTCGACGTCAACCTGCAGGCATCATCCGACCGGTTCGAGATCGGAGACCTCACCCGCACCGATGTCGCGCAGTCCGAGGCGCGGCTGGCGATTGCGCGCACCGATCTGCAGACGGCCGAGGCCAATCTGATTCGCAGCAAGGAAACGTATATTCAGCTCGTCGGGACCGCCCCGGGCACGCTGGAGCCGCCGCCGCCGCTGCCCAACCTGCCCGAAGCGCCGGACGCTGCAGTGTTCACTGCGCTCGACAACAATCCCGACCTGGAAGCCGCCCGCGAGCGGGTCGAAGCGGCCAATTTCGATGTGAAGTCGGCGCGCGGTACGCGGATGCCGCAGGTCAGCCTGTTCACCCAGGGCAACTACCAGAATTTTCTGGGCACGCTGGGCAGTACGCTGATCCAGGGCAATTTCGTGCAGCAGCAGTCGAGTGCAGCGGCCGGCGTGCAGTTGACGGTGCCCGTCTATCAGGGCGGCCGCCCCGGCGCGCAGATCCGCCGCGCCCAGGCCATTTCAGGCCAGGCGATGGAGCAGGAAATCGCGGTCGAACGCAGCATCATCGCGCAGGTGCGGGCTGCCTATGCCAGCTTCAATGCGTCGATGCAGGTGATCGAATCATCGCAAAAGGCAGTCGAATCGAACACGCTGGCGCTGGAAGGCGTGCGCGCCGAAAACAGCGTGGGCAACCGCACCATTCTCGACATTCTGGATGCCGAGCGCGAACTGCTGAACGCACAGGTGCAGCTGGTGACCGCGCGGCGCAATGCCTATGTCGCCGGCTTCACGCTGCTGGCCGCGATGGGCCGGGCCGAAGCGCGCGATCTGGGGCTGGATGGTGGCCTGCTCTACGATCCCGAACTCAACTACGAGCGGGTCCGCGGCAAGATCAACGACTGGAATTCGGACAGGGATCCGGTGGCGCAATCGACGCGCACCGTTGACAGCCCGGCGCAAAATGCCGCAGTGGTCGGACCGCCCAACCGATAGATTGGGCAGGGGCTCGAATCGGATCAGGGGCAAACGGGAATGACACGCGACATTGGCGAGCCCAGTCTTGAGGAAATCCTGGCGTCGATCAAGAAAGTGATCGCCGAGGATGGCCGCAAGCCGCGCCGTGCGCCGCCTGCACGGTCTTCCGCACCGATCCGGCAGGAAAAGCCCGCTGAGGACATCCTCGAACTCACCGACAGCTTCGAGCCCGGGCCTGCGCCCGAGGTGGAGCAACCGCCGTTGATCAGCCGGGCGGGCGAACAGTCGATGCGCGAATCGCTGGCCATGCTGGCGACGCTGACCGAACCGGGCGTCAGCCCGCAGATCGTGCGGTCGGGTGAAACCTCGCTCGAGGGCATGGTGCGCGAAATGCTGCGGCCGATGCTCGCCGACTGGCTCGACAAGAACCTGCCCGACATGGTCGAGGCGCTGGTCGCCAAGGAAATTGGGCGTATCACCGGCCGCAACGGCTGATCCCGGCGTTCTAGGGCTTTGCGCCACGCGGCGCGAGCTGGTAACGAACGCAACCATGAAACAGCCTCTCATTGCCGCGCTGCTGGCCAGCGCGCTCTCGTCCCTTGCCTTCACCGCACCCGCCGCCGCCCGGCCGATGACCGAGAGCGATTTGGCGACCTTCAACCGGCTCGGCGCACCCGCCGCCTCGCCCGATGGCAAATGGGTGGCCTATCAGCTGACCAGCACCGATCTGGCGGCGAACAAGCGCAGCACCGGCCTGTTCCTGCTCGATATCGCGCGCAAGGATGCGCAGCCCGTGAGCATCGCCGATTCGCCGGGTCATAACGAAAGCGCGCCGGTCTTCGCCCGCGACGGCAAGCACCTGTTCTACCTCTCCAACCGCTCGGGCACGACGCAGGTGTGGCGCGTTGCGCTGCCCAGCGGCGAGCCGGTGCAGGTGACGCAGGCGGCAACTGACATCAGCGGGTTCAGCCTGTCTCCCGATGGCAACAGCATCGCAGTCTGGGCCGATGTCACCGAGGGATGCTCGGTCGATGCATGCGATGCCAAGGCGAAGCCGCAGGGCACCGGCCGCGAATATGACCGGCTGTTCGTGCGGCACTGGGACAGCTGGCGCGAGCCGGGCACCTATTCGCACATCTATGCCTATGCTTTGGGCACCGACGGCAAAGTGGCTGGCCCTGCGCGCAGCATCAGCGGCTCGATCGAGGGCGATGCGCCCAGCAAGCCGTTCGGCGGCGGTGAGGAGATCGCCTGGGCAGCAGACAGCAGCGCCATCGCCTTTGCCATCCGCAAGTCCGATGGCGACGAGCCGCGCTCGACCAATCTCGATATCGTCTGGCAGCCGCTCGCCGAAGGCGCGGCAGCGGTGAACCTCACGCAGGACAACGAGGCGACCGACTCGTTGCCTGCCGCCTCGCCCGATGGCAAATGGCTCGCCTGGGCGGCGATGGCGCGGCCCGGATACGAGGCCGACCGCATGGTCGTGCATCTGCGCGACATGACAACCGGCAAGGTCACCAAGCTCACCGAGGGGTGGGATCGCTCGGCAGGATCGATTGCCTGGGCTGCGGATTCGACGAGCCTGCTGGTCACCGCGCAGGACACGCTCGAGCATCCGGTGTTCCGCATCGATGTGCCCAGCGGCAAGGTCACCCGGCTGACCGAGCGCGGCAATGTGAATAATGTCGTACCGCTGGCGAACGGCAGCTTCCTCTATACCGTCAACTCGCTCGCCGCGCCCGACGATCTGGTGCTGATGGACAGCAAGGGCCAGACCCGCCGCCTGACCGACGTCAATGCCGACAAGCTCGCCGGGCTCGACCCGGTCGTATATGAAAAGTTCAGCTTCACCGGTGCGAACGGCGATCTCGTCCACGGCCAGATCATCAAGCCGCAAGGGGTGACGGGCAAGCTGCCGGTCGCTCTGCTGGTGCATGGCGGACCGCAGGGCAGCTTCAACAACAGCTGGTCGTACCGCTGGAACCCTGCCGTGATGGCCTCGCAAGGCTATGCTGCGGTCACCATCGATTTCCATGGCTCGACCGGATACGGCCAGGCGTTCACCGACAGCATCAACAAGGACTGGGGCGGCAAGCCGCTCGAGGACCTGAAGGTAGGAATGGCAGCATTGCCGGGCATCGACGCCGCGCTCGACACCAGCAACGCCTGTGCGCTGGGCGGCAGCTATGGCGGCTATATGATGAACTGGATCGCAGGCCAATGGCCCGATGGCTTCAAGTGCCTGGTCACGCATGCGGGCGTGTTCGACCTGCGCGCCATGGCGTTCGAGACCGAGGAGCTGTGGTTCGACGAATGGGACCATGGCGGCCCGTGGTGGCAGCGCACCGACGCGGAAAAGTGGAACCCGGTCAACTACGTCACCAACTGGAAGACGCCGACGCTTGTGATCCACGGCGAGAAGGACTTCCGCATCCCCTATTCGCAATCGCTCGCCGCGTTCACTGCGCTGCAACGCCAGGGCATCGAATCGAAGCTGCTGATCTTCCCGGATGAGAACCATTGGGTGCTGAAAGCGCAGAACAGCGTGCAGTGGCACCGCAACGTGTTCGACTGGCTGGGGCAGCATCTGAAGCCGGGGACGATCAAAACGTCTGGAAAATAACGCGCCCTGCGTTAAAGCGGCGGGATGACGAGCACCGACAAGCAAGAGCTGCCCAAGACATTCGATCCTGCCGCGATCGAGGCGAAATGGTATCTGCATTGGGAGGGGACGGGCGCGTTCCGTCCCGAGCGGCCCGATGCTGTGCCCTATACGATCGTCAACCCGCCGCCGAACGTGACGGGCAGCTTGCACATCGGCCACGCGCTCGACAACACGCTGCAGGATATCATGATCCGCTACGAGCGACTGCGCGGCAAGGATGCCTTGTGGGTGGTCGGCACCGATCATGCCGGAATCGCGACGCAGATGGTGGTCGAGCGCCAGCTTGAGGCCGCAGGTGACAAGCGCTCCAATTACAGCCGCGAAGACTTCGTAAACAAGGTCTGGGAGTGGAAGGAAGAAAGCGGCGGGCAGATCACCCGCCAGCTGCGCCGCCTCGGCTGTTCGATGGACTGGTCGCGCGAGCAGTTCACGATGGACCCGCATTTCAGCAAGGCGGTGCTCAAGGTGTTCGTCGACCTGTATAATCAGGGACTGATCTACCGCGACAAGCGCCTCGTCAACTGGGACCCCAAGCTCAAGACCGCGATCAGCGATCTCGAGGTCGAGACGCGCGAGGTTCAGGGCCATTTCTGGCATTTCCGTTATCCGCTGGCAGACGGCGTGACGCTGGACGACGGCCGCGATCATATCGTCGTCGCGACGACGCGGCCCGAAACGATGCTCGCCGATATGGCCGTCGCGGTGAACGGCGCTGACCCGCGTTATGCCAGCGTCATCGGCAAGTTCGTCGAGCTGCCGATCACCGGACGGCGCATCCCCATCGTGGCGGATGACCATGCCGATCCCGAACTGGGTTCGGGCGCGGTGAAGATCACGCCGGGTCATGATTTCAACGACTTCGAGGTGGGACGGCGCGCAGGCATTGCGGCGGCGGACATGCTCAACATGTTCGATGCCGAGGCGAAGGTGGTGCAGACCGCCGATGGCCTGATCCCGGCGGAGTTCGTCGGCATCGATCGCTTCGATGCGCGTCGCCAGGTCGTCGAGCGGATGAAGGCGCTGGGCCGCCTCGTTCCGCATGTCGTCACGTCGAAGGATGGCGAGACAGCCGAACACGACGCCGAACCGCGCACCATCCAGACGCCCTATGGCGACCGTGGCGGCGTGGTGATCGAGCCCTGGCTGACCGACCAATGGTATGTCGACGCCAAGACCCTCGCGCAGCCCGCGATCGAGGCGGTGAAGACCGGCGTGATCGAGATTGTGCCCAAGAGCTGGGAAAAGACCTTCTTCCACTGGATGGACAACATTCAGCCCTGGTGCGTGTCACGCCAGCTTTGGTGGGGCCACCGGATTCCGGCCTGGTATGGCTCTGATGGCCAGTGCTACGTCGCCGAGACCGAGGAAGCGGCGCAGCTGCTGGCAGGCGAGGGCGTGACGCTCGATCGCGATTCCGACGTCCTCGACACTTGGTTCTCCTCCGCGCTCTGGCCGTTTGCGACCTTGGGCTGGCCCCAGGATGGCGCGGACGCGCCGCTGGTTGCCAAGCACTATCCCAACGATCTACTGATCTCCGGCTTCGACATCCTGTTCTTCTGGGATGCGCGCATGGCGATGATGGGGACGCATTTCATGGGCGCTGCGCCCTGGAAGCAGCTTTACCTGCACGGCCTCGTCCGCGCTGCCGATGGCGCGAAGATGTCCAAGTCCAAGGGCAACACTGTCGATCCGCTGGGCCTGATCGACCAGTATGGCGCGGATGCGCTGCGTTTCTTCATGGCGGCGATGGAAAGCCAGGGCCGCGACATCAAGATGGATGAGCGCCGCGTCGAGGGCTATCGCAACTTCGCCACCAAGCTGTGGAACGCCTCGCGCTTCTGCCAGTCGAACGGCATCGGCGCGAGTGCATCGGTCAAGGCACCGGACGCCACGCTGGCGGTCAACCGCTGGATCATCGGCGAGGTGGTCGATACGGTTGCGGCGCTCGACAAGGCGCTGGCGGACCTGCGCTTCGATGCGGCGGCCAACGCGATCTATCACTTCGTCTGGGATCAGTTCTGCGACTGGTATCTCGAGCTGATCAAGCCGGTGCTCTCGGCCGAGGGCGACGCGGGCGAGGCCGCAGAGACTCGCGCGGTCGCAGGTTGGGTGCTCGACCAGATCCTGGTGATGCTGCATCCGTTCATGCCGTTCATCACCGAAGAGCTTTGGCATGCGCTTGGTGAGCGCAAGAACGATCTGATCCTCGCGGAGTGGCCTGCGCCGGACGCGAACGTCGATGTGGGTGCCAAGGCGGAAACCGAATGGCGCATCGCGCTGGTACGCGAAATCCGCTCGGCCAAGAACGAGCTGGGCATCGCGCCCGGAGCGCGGCTCAAGGCGTTCGTTCAGGATGCCAACGATCAGACCAAGGGCTGGATCAATGGCTTCTGGAGCGGAGCGCAGAGGCTTGCGCGGATCGACTTCGCGCCGCTGGATGAAGCCGCGCCCGCTGGTGCGACCATCCAGATCGTGGTCAACGAGGCGACCTTCGTGCTGCCGCTCGAAGGCATCATCGACATCGCCGCCGAAAAGACGCGGCTCGCCAAGGCGCTGGAAGCGGTCGCCAAGGAAGCCAAATCGCTCGAAGGCCGCCTGTCGAACCCGGCGTTCGTCGAGAAGGCCAAGCCCGAGGCGGTCGAGAAGGCGCGCGCCGACCATGCAGAGAAATCCGCCGAGGCGGAGCGGCTGTCGGCGGCTCTGGCGCGGCTTGGATAAGCGTCCCCCGCTGCGCCCGCAGGGCACGAGGCTCGCGCGATGAGCCTGTCCTATGCGCGTCTGCTCGCCCGGCGGATGGTCCGCTCGTTGTGGTTCACACCAGCGGCCTATGCGGTGCTGGCGGTGGCGGTGCTGCTGCTCGCGCCGGCGGCGGCCGTCCTGCTGCCCGACGAGTTCAACGAGTTGATCGGGCTCGATGGCGTCGACGATCTGCTCGGCGTGCTGGCCAACACGCTGCTCGCGGTGGCGATCTTTTCGCTTGGCATCATGGTCTCGTCGCTGCAGGCAGCAGCATCCGCCGCCACGCCGCGCGCGCGGCCGCTGCTGATGCAGGACCGGACCGCGCAGAACGCGATCTCGGTGTTCATCGGCGGCTTCATCTTCGCGATCGTCGGCACTGTCGGGCTGTCGACCAGTTATTACGGCGCGCCCTCGCGGGTCATATTGTTCCTCACCACCTGCCTGGTGATTGTCTCGGTGATCTACGCGCTCATCCGCTGGATCGGGCGCCTGAGTAATCTGGGCGATGTCTCCGAAGTGGTCGATCTGCTCGAAGGCGCTGCCGACAGGGCATTTGCCGAGCTGGCCAGGCGGCCCTTGCTGGGCGGGGTGGCGATGACGGCGCTGCCCGACCACGGCATTCCTCTGCACGCCGATCGGTTCGGTTTCGTCCAGGCGATCGACGATGCCCTGTTCGCGACAATCTGCGCCGAGCAGGATGTCGATTTCCATCTCGCCGTGCGCCCCGGAACCTATGTCGATTCGAGCACCGTGCTGCTCAAGACATCGAAGCCGCTCGACGAGGACACCACGCGCTCGGTGCGCCAGGCGTTCGTGATCGGCGGTGATCGCACATTCGAGGCCGATCCGCGCTATTGCCTGATCGTGCTATCGGAAACCGCGTCCAAGGCTTTGTCAGCGGGTATCAACGATCCAGGGACCGCGATCGATGTGCTGGGCACGTCGTTGCGCGTGCTCGCCAAGTGGAGCAGCGCGGCCAGGGAAACGCCGACGCGCGTGACCTGCCCACGGTTGCACGTGCCGCCGGTCAGCGTCGATGACATGGTGGTGGATGCGTTCCGCTGGATCGCGCGCGATGGCGCGGGGCAGCTTGAGGTGCAGATTCGGCTGCAAAAGGCGCTGGCGTCGCTGGCGGCGCACGACCCGGTGGTGTTCGGCGCAGCGGCGCGCGCGATGTCGCACGAGGCCTTTGCGCGGGCGAAGATCGGGCTGGCATTGCCTGGGGATGTCGAGATTCTGGAGCGGTTCTTGCTCGACTGATCGGTTGGGTTTGGGGGGTGTCGGGACTAAGCAACGCTCCCCCTCTTCCTTTCCGTCACCCTGAACTTGTTTCAGGGCCCATTTCTCCCCACAAAGCTTCGGGTGCCGGGGCACGATGGGTCCTGAAACAAGTTCAGGATGACGGTGGTGGCGAGGTCTGCGCCTTGTCCACCCATCGCATCGCTGTCACCTGCCCCCTTGCCCCGGGCGGCCTCGTTCCCTAAACGTTCGTGGTGAACAATCTCGCCCCCGCATCCGAATTCCCGCCGCCCTCGGCCAGTGACCCCGCGTATCTGCAGGGGCTCAACACGCCGCAGCGCGAGGCGGTGCTGTCGTCCGAAGGTCCGGTGCTGGTGCTGGCGGGCGCAGGCACGGGCAAGACCGCGGCGCTGACCGCGCGGCTGGCGCATCTGATCGCGACGCGCCGCGCCTGGCCATCGGAGATCCTCGCGGTCACCTTCACCAACAAGGCCGCGCGCGAGATGCGCGAGCGGGTGGGGCGCATCATCGGCGATGCGGTCGAAGGCATGCCTTGGCTCGGCACCTTCCACTCGATCGGCGCGAAGATGCTGCGCCGCCATGCCGAGCTGGTCGGGCTGCAGAGCAATTTCACGATCATCGATACCGACGACCAGCTGCGGCTGCTCAAGCAGCTGATCCAGGCCGCCGACATCGACGACAAGCGCTGGCCCGCGCGCCAGCTGGCCGGCTGCATCGACCGCTGGAAGAACAAGGGGCTCAATCCGCCCGAGCTCGACGCCGCCGAGAGCGAGCTGTATGCCAACGGGCGGGGGCAGGAGCTGTACACCGCCTATCAGGACCGGCTGAAGGCGCTCAATGCTTGCGATTTCGGCGACCTGCTGCTGCACATGCTGACATTGCTGAAGACCGACCGCGCGGTGCTCGAGCAGTATCAGCAACGCTTCAAATACATCCTGGTCGACGAATATCAGGACACCAATTCGAGCCAGTATCTGTGGCTGCGGCTGCTTGCCCAGGCGCGCAAGAATATCTGCTGCGTCGGCGATGACGACCAGTCGATCTATTCGTGGCGCGGCGCAGAGGTCGCGAACATCTTGCGGTTCGAGAAGGACTTCCCCGGCGCGCGGACAATCCGGCTGGAACAGAATTACCGGTCGACCCCGCACATTCTGGCCGCGGCATCCGGCCTGATCGCATCGAACAGCGACCGGCTCGGCAAGACGCTGTGGACCGAGGTCGATGCGGGGCAGAAGGTGCGCGTGCTGGGCGTATGGGATGGCCCTGAAGAGGCGCGGCGCACCGGCGAGGAGCTCGAGCGGCTGTCGCGCGAGGGCAGCAGCCTCGACAAGATGGCGATCCTGGTGCGTGCCTCGTTCCAGACGCGCGAGTTCGAGGACCGGTTCATCGCGATCGGCATGCCGTACCGCATCATCGGCGGTTTCCGCTTCTACGAGCGCGCAGAAATCCGCGACGCGCTGGCCTATTTGCGCGTCGTCAACCAGCCGGCGGATGATCTGGCGTTCGAGCGGATCTTCAACACGCCGAAGCGCGGGCTGGGCGACAAGGCGCTGGAGAAGGTGCACCGGGTGGCGCGGGCGACCGGCCTGCCACTGTCCGCTGCCGCGTTCCAGATCCTCGACAGCGACGAGCTGCCCGCGCGCGCGCGCACCGCGCTCACCGGGCTGATGCGCGGCATTGCCCGCTGGCGCGACCTGCTTTCGACGATGAACCCTGCGGACCTCGTCCGGCAGATCATGGACGAATCGGGCTATACCCAGGTGCTGCAGGCGGAAAAGTCGGTCGAGGCCTCCGGGCGGCTCGAAAACCTGTCCGAACTTGCGCGCGCGATGGAGGACTATGAGAGTCTCGGCGATTTCCTCGAGCATGTCAGCCTGGTGATGGACAACGAGGCGAGCGCCGACGAGGCCAAGGTCACGATGATGACCATCCACGGCGCCAAGGGGCTCGAGTTCGAGCATGTCTTCCTCGCCGGATGGGAGGAGGGGGTGTTCCCCTCGCAGCGCTCGCTCGACGAAGGTGGGCTCGCCAGCCTCGAGGAGGAGCGCCGGCTGGCCTATGTCGCGATTACCCGCGCGCGCGCGACCTGCACGATCATGCACGCCGCCAACCGGCGCATCTATGGCCAGTGGACCAGCTCGATCCCCTCGCGCTTCATCGGCGAATTGCCGCAAGAGCATATCGAGGAGGAAAGCTCGCTCACCGGCGGGGCGTCGCTGTGGCGGGCGGGCCTGTCCGAGCGCGACGATCCGTTTGCGCACATCGCGCGCGACCCTGAGCGTGCGGCGCGGCGCGGCCCCGGCTGGCAGCGCGCGGCGCAGGTGCCCGGCGGGTTCAACACCAATCCGCAGCGCGTGGCCGAAGCGCGGTCGAGCGCAATCAGCATGGGCAATGCCGGGCGCAGCGATGTCTTGGTCGGCACCCGCGTGTTCCACCAGAAATTCGGTTATGGGCTGGTTGCCGAGAAGGAAGGCAACAAGCTGGAGATCGATTTCGAGAATTCGGGTCGCAAGCGGGTGATCGACAGCTTCATCACCCTTGCCTGAGGGGGCTTAAATCCGCTCTACCCTCGCGACCGATTCGGATGCCCGCAGCGCCATGATGATTTGCATCAGATGCGCGACATCGTGTACTTCCAGGTCGGATTCATAGGTGTGGAACGGCTGGTCGCGGTTGGTCAGCTTCAGATTGACGATGTTCGCCTTGTGGTGGCTGAAGATGCCCGCCATGTCCGCCAGCGTGCCGGGGCGGTTGTAGAGGATCGCGCGGATGCGCGCGGTCGCGCCTTCCGAATCGCCATCCCATGACAGGTCGATCCAGTCGGCATCGACGCCGCTCACCAGATTGAGGCAATCGATGGTGTGCACCTCGATATTCTCGCCCTGGCGGCGCAGCCCGACGATGCGGTCGCCGGGCACGGGGTGGCAGCATTCGGCCAGCTGGAAGGCGACGCCGGGGGTCAGCCCGCGGATCGAGATCGCGCGGTCCTGGCGCGGAAACTCGCGCAAGGCGGCCTGATCGTTGCTGCTGCCGGGAACGAGCGCGTCCATCAGCGCCACGTCGGTGATCTGGTTCTTGCCGATGGCGATCATCAGCTCGGTCTCGTCGGCCAGATCGAGCCGCTCGATCGCCTGTTTCAGAGCCTTCTTGCCGATCTTGGTGGGCAGGCGTCCGGCGATCTCGTCATAGATCACCCGGCCCATCGCGGCGGTTTCTTCGCGCTCCTTGTCGCGGACATAGCGGCGGATCGCGGCGCGTGCCTTGCCGGTGGTGACAAAGCCCAGCCAGCTGGTCTGCGGTTCCTGGCCTTCGGACTTCAGGATTTCGACGATGTCGCCATTGGCCAGAGGCGTGCGCAGCGGAACGTTGCGCCCGTTGATCAGAACGCCCACCGCCTTGTTGCCCAGGTTGGTGTGCACCGCATAGGCAAAGTCGACCGCCGTTGCGCCCTTGGGCAGCTGGTGCAGCGCGCCCTTGGGGGTGAAGGCGAAGATGCGGTCCTGATACATCGCCATGCGGGTGTGCTCGAGCAGCTCGTCGGCATCCTGCGCGGTGTCGAGAATCTCGATCAGGTCGCGGATCCAGCCGGCCTGGCCATCGGGGCGGGTGCCCCCCTGCTTGTACGCCCAGTGCGCTGCCAGCCCGAACTCGCTCTGCCGGTGCATGTCGTGCGTGCGGATCTGGATTTCGACGCGCATCGAGCGGCCATGGATGATCGCAGTGTGCAGCGAGCGATAGCCGTTGCGCTTCGGCGTGGAGATATAGTCCTTGAACCGACCGGGGATCATCTTCCACTTGCGGTGGATGTGGCCCAGCGCGGCATAGCAATCCTCGATGCTGTCGACGATGACGCGAAACGCGATGATATCGGTCATCTGCTCGAACGAGACATGTCGTTCGGCCATCTTGCGCCAGATCGAATAGGGGTGCTTTTCGCGCCCGCTGATTTCGGCATCCAGCCCATGCGTTGCCAGCTCGCCCTTCAGCGAATCGGCGATGGAATCGACCTGGTTCTCGTCGTTCGCCTTGATCTGGTCGAGCCGGCCGACGATGGTCGCATAGGCTTCGGGCTCGAGCTCGCGAAACGCCAGCATCTGCATTTCGCGCATGTATTCGTACATGCCGACGCGCTCTGCCAGCGGCGCGAAAATGTCCATCGTCTCGCGCGCGATGCGCTTGCGCTTGATCGGGTTGGAGATGAAGTGGAGCGTGCGCATGTTGTGCAGCCGGTCGGCCAGCTTGACCAGCAGCACGCGCAGGTCGTTCGACATCGCGAGCAGGAACTTGCGCAGGTTTTCCGCCGCGCGCTCGCTTTCGGTCTGCGCCTCGATCTTCGAAAGCTTGGTCACCCCATCGACCATCTCGGCGACCTTGGGGCCGAACATCCGCTCGATCTCCTCGATCGTGGTCAGCGTGTCCTCGACGGTGTCGTGCAGCAAAGCGGTGATGATGGTTTCGACATCCATCTTCAGGTCGGTCATCAGACCCGCCACCTCGATGGGGTGGCTGAAATACGGATCGCCGCTGGCGCGCTTCTGGCTGCCGTGCTTCTGGACCGAAAACACATAGGCGCGGTTGATCAGCGCCTCATCAGCATCGGGGTCATAGTCCTTGACCCGTTCGACCAGTTCATATTGTCTCAGCACCAACTGAATGTCGGTGCTTTGCGCTCAAAAGCAACAGAAAAAGCGCGCCTGTGCATGGGTCTTGCAGCGGTTTTGCGGGGGGCAGGGGCTACAAGGCCAGGGGTCGGCACAGGCGCGCCAGGTTTGCCGGATGCGCGTGGCTGCAACGTGGGAGTATCGCAGCGTGGTTCATCCGGCGAAAAGCCGGTTCGGCGGGTCAGCCCTTGGCGTTGCAGGCGGCCAGATCCTCACCGGCCATCGCCTCGCTGCGGGTTGTAAAGGCGGTAACTTCCCCCATCTTTCGTGAGAGCCGCGTGCAGGCGTTGACCGGACGCGAGGTCGCCTTGGATCCGTTGCAGACGGTGCCTTCGCACTGCCAGACCACGCCCTGGATGATCTTGGTGGTCTTTTCGACCGGTGCGGCCAGTTCTGCCGTGAAATAGCTGCTGCCGGGGGTCTGGGCGCTGGCGGTGCTCGCCTGCATCATGACGATGCTTGAGAGCGAGGCGGCGGCGACGAAGGCGATCTGTGTCAACGTGTTGGCGAGGCGGGTCATGGCATATCCTTTCAACAAGAGTTTCCCGGGGAGGAAATCAGGGGCTGCAATATAGGTTGCGAATCACTACCTACTATAATAGGTTTCGAGTTGCAACTAGAAACCGAAATTTCATTGGCAAGGCCGCAATTTTGGATAAGATGGCGGCTTGAAACCGGATTTATGATCATGAACCACAACGGACCCTACAAACTGCGCGAACCGCTTGCCGAGATCGCCGCCTGTTGCAGCCTGCCCCAGGCGCTGGAGACGATGGGTGAGCGTTGGTCGTTCATGATCCTGCGCGCCTCGTTCAACGGGCTGCACCATTTCGAGGAGTTCCTCGAGGAGCTGGGCATTGCCCGCAACATTCTGTCGAACCGCCTCACGCGTCTGGTCGAAAGCGGCATTCTCAAGCGCGCACCCTGCGTCGACGATCGTCGCAAGATCGAATACCGGCTGACCGACAAGGGACTGGACCTGCTGCCCACGATGATCGCGCTTCGCCAGTGGGGCGAGAAATGGGAAAGCGGCGTGCCGTCCAACCCGGTGCTGGTCGACGAACGCGACCGCCGCCCGATCCAGCCCATCTCGATCCGCGCGCACGATGGCAGGGTGCTGACCCATAACGATCTGTGCTGGATCGATATTGCCGATCTCAACAATGCCACCGGAAACGAGGGCGAGCATGATGGCGTGGTCAAGCGGATCGCCACCATCTGATCGCGACGATCTGACTGCAGCTGGCGCCTGCCGCAGACAGGCCTGACGGGTCAGGTCGTTGCGCGGATGATCAGTTCGGGTTCCAGCTGCACGGCGTCGCAGATTTCGCCATCGATCTGGCGGAACACAATGTCGACCAGCAGCCGGGCACCCGCCTGCAGATCTTGGCGGATCGTGGTCAGCGGCGGCGTGGTGTGGGCCGCCAGCATGATATCGTCATAGCCTATCACGGCGACATCTGTGGGCACGGCCAGCCCGCGTTCGGCCAGCGCACGCAGCGCGCTCATCGCCACCACGTCGGACGCAGCGAAAATGCCGTCCACGCCCGGATTGGCATCCAGAAAGTCACTCGCCGCAGCATAGGCGGCCTCGGATGTCAGATGGATCGGCAGCGTGTGGACGCTGTTCGAAAGGCCGGCTTCGGCGCAGGCCTGCAAGAAGCCTGCCTGGCGTTGGCCGAATTCGGGCGGGCTGGGATTGCCGAGAAACAGCAGCTTGCGCTTGCCGCGCTCGATCAGGTGCCGTCCGGCGATCAGCCCGCCGCGGACATTGTCCGACCCCACGGTCACATGTTGCTGGCCGTCGGTCTTTGCACCCCATACCACCAGCGCGCGGTGCCGTTCGGCAGCCGCATTCAGCACCGCCATCTGGTCGGACTGGCCGATGACGATCGCGCCATCGACCCGGCCTGAATCCAGCAGATCGTCGAGCCAATTCTCTCCCGATGGAATCACGCGCGACAGCAGCAGATCGAAATTGCGCTCCGTGAGCGCGTCCGCCAGATAGCCCAGCATCGTCATGAAGAATGGATCGGACGGGTGCTGGTCGACTTCGTGCCCCATCGGCATGACGACACCGATCGCCTGCGCCCGGCGCAGCCGAAGGTTCTGTGCGACCTGGTTGGGCTTGAAGCCGTGCAGGCGCGCCAGCTCGACCACGCGTTCGCGTGTCTTGGCGTTGATGATCGTCTTGCCGGCCAACGCGCGCGATACGGTCGATACCGATACCCCTGCGAGCTCGGCGAGCTCCTGCATGCCTATCTTGCTGATGTTAAGCGCCTTTCCAGACAGATACTGCGCTGCTCCCCAACAATGGTCTAATCGCTCTGCGGCGTGGCGTCGAGCATCTTGTCTTGTTGCGCTTGCATTTTCGCTACCGCCTCTGTATTAATACAGCAACACACATAAAGGAGTTGCCGCAATGGCGATCAATTGGAAGCGCGGACTGGTTGTTTCGGCGGGCGTCATGGCCCTGGGCGCATGCAGCATGGCCGACAGCGCCGAGCGCCTGATCGAGGGCGACATGGAATCCGAGGACAGCGGAGAATGGTCAAGCAGCTGGTCGGGCGAGCCCTTTGATCGCATCACCTTGGCCGGACCGGATAACCTGACGTTTGTCACCGGCAGCGAGCATGCAGTGAGCGCCAGGGGCGATGCCAAGGCGCTCGAAGCGCTGCAGTTCAAGGTGCGCGACGGCGAACTGAAGATTCGCCGCAAGACATCGAACTGGAGCTTCAGCGACAAGGGCGAGGCGACGATCACGGTCAATGCGCCCGCCTTGCTCGCGCTTTCGCTCGCAGGCTCAGGATCGGCCAGGATCGACCGGATGGAAGGCGACGAAATCGAGCTGAACATCGCAGGATCGGGCAACGCCGATGTCGCCAGGCTGGATGCAAAGAGGCTGGAAGGTGCCATCGCGGGCAGCGGTTCGCTCAAGCTGGCGGGCAGCGCGGACCGCGCGGACATTTCGATCGCAGGGTCGGGCAGCGTGAAGGGTGAGCGGTTCACCAGCCCGGCGATCGATATCTCGATCGCAGGGTCGGGCGATGTCACCATGGCGTCCGATGGCGCGGTCGAGGCCAGCCTGATGGGATCTGGCGATGTCACGATCAAGGGCAGCGCCAAGTGCGAGAGCAGCGCGATGGGATCGGGCACGATCACCTGCGGTTGACGCACTGCCAGCCATGCTAGACACTCCTCCTCGCTCGGCTGCTGGCCGGGCGGGGGAGAGATCGACTTGAGCGCAACGACCATCACCGACCATGCGGCAGACCGCCCGAATTTCTGGGACCGGCACATCATGCCGCGCCTGATCACCTTTTGCTGCGGCCAGCCTGCCATCGCCAGGGCGCGCAGCCGGATCGTGCCGCGGGCCTCGGGCTGCGTGCTGGAACTGGGCTGCGGCGGCGGCATCAACCTCGATCATTACGATACTCGCCGCGTGACTGCGCTTGCAGGGGTCGATCCCTCGCCGCAACTGCTCGAAGCGGCGCGCGGCAAGGCGCAGGCGCGTGGCATCACCGCCGATTTTCGCGCTGGATACGCCGAAAGCCTGCCGTTCGAGGATGACCTGTTCGATACCGTGCTCACCACTTTCACGCTGTGCTCGGTGCGCGATCCCCAGGCGGTGTTGCGCGAGATGCGCCGCGTGCTGGCACCGGGCGGGACCATCCTGTTCCTCGAACATGGCGCTGCGCCCGATGCCGCTCCGGCGCGCTGGCAGCAGCGGATCGAACCGGTGTGGAAGCGGATCGCCGGGGGCTGCCATCTGACCCGCCCGGTCGCCAAGGCCTTTACCGATCAGGGGTTCCGGGTCGAGGGGGCAGACAGCCGCTACCTCCCCAAAACGCCGCGCTTTCTGGGCTGGATCGAAATGGGTGAGGCGCGGGCATGATGGCGCGGTGTGTCGGGCTTGCGATTGCGGCCCTGGTTGTGCTTGCGCCAGACCCCGCAGCGGCGGCGGAGCGGCGCTTTACGTTGGGTGCGTTCGACAAGGTCCGGATCGAGGGCGACGTCGCGGTGGAGATCATTTCGGGCGCGGCGCCGTTTGCACAGGCCAGCGGTGATCCGCGTGCGCTGGAGGCACTCACGCTCAAGGTCCAGGGCGGAACGCTCAACATCCGCCGTGCACGCACGAACCAGCCGACCGAGCGCCGCATGGCACCCACCGGCCCGGATTCGCTGCCGCTGGTGCGGCTCAGCGCGCGGGCGGTTCAATCGCTGACGCTGCTGGGGCACGGCAGCGTGCGGCTCGACCGGCTAGCGGGCGCACGGCCGAGCGCGACCATGGGTGGCAGCGGATCGATCGAGATCGGCGCGGTGCAGGCTGAAGCATTGGCGATGAGTGTCAGCGGCAGCGGCAGCATGAAGGTTGGCGGCGCGGCATCAAGCGCGCGCGCGATGATCCTGGGCGATGGCTTGATCGAGGCGACGGGGCTCAAGCTGTCTGCGCTGGATCTGGTGGGTGAGGGGCCGGTCCGCGCGCGGATGACCGTGGATGGCCCTGCGCGTATTGTCGTGAAGGGGGACGCCGAAATTACCATTGGCGGTCAATCGTCGTGCACCGTTCGCCAGACCGGGACGAATGCGATCCGATGTGCGGCAATGGAACAACCGCGCTGAGGCAGGTCAGCGTTTGCGCCGGTCCATGAACCAGAGCGCGCCGTGCAGCGCGATACCGCCGGCCAGACCGGCGAGAAAGCCGATCGAGGGCTGGCCCAGAAATCCGCCGATAACGGTGCCGCCGAGCGTACCCAGCGCCATGAACACGCCGCCCGCGCGAACAGGGGGGCGGCTGCTGTCAGATGTGTCGTTGACCATGTTTGCGCCTTGCCACGGCTGGCGGGTTTTTGCCAACGCCAATCGCATGGCATGGCAAACGTAAACCCTAACGCTGTGTTTACCACGCCGGTTGAGCCTTCCTCCACGGGGCATCTGTATCCCGGTTCGACCAGCAGCCACGTTGCGATGGCGGCGCGACAACGAGGACAGACGCACCTTATGAACCTGCCCTATATCGGAAGCCGCGAAGCCTATGACGATGCCTGCCTGCTGCTGTCGCGCTTTGGCGAGACCGCCGGCATCGAGGCCTCCGACCGGGCAGAAGCGGCACGGGCGCGCGGCAACCACATCCATTTCTGCCACTGGCGCCAGATCGAACGGCTGCTGGTGATCCTGTCGATCGACCAGAGTATTGGGACGATTCACTGAGGGGCGGGCTGATCAGCCGGATGACTTCTGTCTGACAGAAGACAAAATGAGCACAAGCACCCCGGCCACGATTAAGCCCACCGAGATCCAGCCAAGCACCGCTGCTTGGCCGGTCAGTTGGTAAGAGCAGTCAAAAGCGCAAGCTGGCGGGCCATCGGGGTTTGCTGCCCTCCCACTATTGATCAACACCCAATTCTGCGCTTCCATTGAATGAGCATGGTCACGGATCAGGAAACCAATTCCTATGGCCAGAGTGCCAATCAAAGACCGCCAGTATCTTTTCATTCTCTGACAATAGCGGGTGCGGGGCAGGGTACAATGCTGCTGACGCGCCATGAATCCTCAAAACCCCGCTCAGCCTGAGCGGGAGTGGTATGGCGTTGCAGATAGAGCCGGACCTGAGGCTTGAGCCTTATGCACCCATCCCAACCGCCGTCACCATCCCACCGCTGACGCTCCAGTCGGCGCGGCCGGTCAGCGGCACGTCATCGAACAGGCTCGCATCGGTCCCCGTCATCCATACCTGGCCTGAACGCTCGGCCAGCTGCTCGTAGAGCGCGGCGCGGCGTGCGGGGTCGAGGTGGGCGGCGACCTCGTCGAGCAGCAGGATCAGGCGGCTGCCCCGCCGCTCGGCGACCAGATCGGCATGCGCCAGGATGATCGCGATCAGCATCGCCTTCTGCTCGCCGGTCGAACACAAAGCCGCTGGCTGGCCCTTCTGCCGCATCGTCACGACGAGGTCGTCGCGGTGCGGGCCTGCGAGCGCGCGGCCCGCCGCCCGGTCGCGCGATCGGCCCGCCTTCAGCGCAGCGGCCAGCGCGCCGGCCTCGGTCGGCCCCTTGCGCTCCAGCGCCAGCGATGGCTGCGCGAACGGCCCGGCTTCCAGCACGCCGATCTGCGCATCGAGCGCCAGCAACGTATCGCCGCGCGCCTCGGCCAGCGCCGCGCCATGCTCTGCCATCCGCATTTCCAGCGCGTCGATCCAGCCCGGATCGACCGGGCGTTCGGCGCCGAGCAGCCGGTTGCGCTCGCGCATTGCGGCCTCATAGCGCGCGGCATGGCGGGCGTGCGCAGGGTAGAGCGCCAGCACCAGCCGGTCGAGGAACCGCCGCCTGCCGCCCGCGCTTTCCAGAAACAACCGGTCCATCGCCGGAGTCAGCCAGACGACTGCGAGCCAATCGGCCAGGCTCGTCGCCGCTGCCGCCGCGCCGTTGACGCGCACCTGCCGCCGCGACGGTGCATCCGCATTCGTCCCGGTGCCGATCCGCACTTCGTCGTCCATCAGGGCCGCAGCGATGGCAAAGCCGCCCGGCCCCTGCTGGCGCGCCATCTGTTCGATTCCGGCGCGGCGCATGCCCCGCCCCGGCGCGAGCAGTGAGATCGCCTCGAGGATGTTCGTCTTGCCCGCGCCATTGTCGCCCCAGATCACGTTGAACCGCGCGCCCGCCGTGATGCGGCTTTCGGCATGGTTGCGAAACTGGGTGAGGGAGAGGGTGGAGAGCGCCATCTGGCCGAGGCTATAGCGCCTTGCGCAGGCGACCGCGCGCAAAATCGCATAGAGCTCGCACAGCGAGCCAGCGGCGATCCCAATGAATCGTGAATAATCCTAAAACTTCGCATTCAGCTGGCGGCAAGAATTGCGTCATCGTGTATAGTGCGTTGAAATTGCGTGGTTTTTCAGTTTGGCACGCCCCGTGCAGTGCATCTGGCATCTCCGGACGGACAGCCCGAACGGACCCAGACACACTGAAAGGAAACCCTCATGTTCTCGATCTCGACCTTCAACACCAACATGATCGCTGCCATCTGCGCACTGGCCACCTCGGCACTTTTCATCGGCCTGAGCGTAGGTCCTGCTGAAATCGGCACGATGTCGGCGATGATCGTCTGATCGCCGGACGCATCGTTCACCCCCAGGTTTTAAGGGAAACCCACATGAAGAACCGCGCATTTCATCTCGACAAGTCGAACGGCAAGCTGATGGGCGTCTGCTCGGGCATCGCCAACTATTTCGACTGGGATGCCAACCTGATCCGCATCGCCTTCGTGCTCGCCGCTTTCTTCGGCATTGGCGCACCGGTGCTCGTCTATCTGATCATCGGCCTCGTCGCCTCCGACCGCTGACAGGAGCGCAGCCTATGCAGCGTCAGACACGGGTGCTGAACGGCGTGAAATCGGTGGCGGTATCGAACACCTCCACACCTTCGCGCCGTTTCAGCCACCCGACCACCGCATAGGTCACAGGCGTCAGCACCACCTCCCAGCTGACCTTGAGCAGCCAGTTGGTGATCATCACAGTGATGACCTGCGACGTCTCCCATTCGCCATAGAACGCGAGCGGATAGAAGATCAGGCTGTCGACGCCCTGGCCGACAATCGTCGAGCCGATCGTGCGGGTCCACAGCATCTTGCCCTTCGTCCACACCTTCATCCGCGCCATCACATAGCTGTTGACGAACTCGCCCGCCCAGAAGGCGACGATCGAGGCGAAGACGATGCGCGGGACCTGGCCGAACACCGATTCATACGCCCCCTGGCCATCCCATCCGTCGGCGGGTGGCAGGCTGACGACGACCCAGCTCATGAACGCCATGAACAGCAGCGCACCGAAGCCTGCCCAGATCACGCGGCGCGCGCGGGCATAGCCATAGATCTCGGTCAGCACGTCGCCGATGACATAGCCCAGCGGGAAGAACAAAATCCCCGCGCCATAGACCCATTGCTCGCCGCCGATGGTGATGAACGTCGGCTTGGCCGCGCCCAGCACGTTCGACAGCAGCAGCACGGTAACGAACGCCGCCATGACAAAGTCATAGTAGCGGAAGCGGTGCGTGGCGGGGTCGAAGCCGATGCCGGCGGGCGTGGCGGGGGCGGCGGGATCAGGGTGCGCGGGCTGCATAGACCATTGCCATATCGCGGTTTACAGCCCCGTGCAAAGCCCGCTATTGCCCCCACCACACGGCGCGCGCCCTTAGCTCAGCTGGATAGAGCGCGAGACTTCTAATCTTGAGGCCACAGGTTCGATTCCTGTAGGGCGCGCCAATGACCCCAAGCCAGGGTTTCGCGGGGCGTAAAAATGCTACTTCCCGCTGCACCACGGATGCTGCTAGGGGCATCGCTCCCATTTTAGACGGATTGGACGAACGTGGCTTTTACGACGGTTAAGGTGCTGACGACGCATCAGTGGAACAAGGGCTTGTTTTCCTTCACGGTCGAACGCCCGCCGTCATTCCGTTTCGTCACCGGACAGTTCGTCATGCTGGGCCTGATGATCAACGGCAAGCCGCTGGTGCGCGCCTATTCGGTGGCTTCGCCGATGTGGGACGAAACGCTCGAGTTTCTCAGCATCATCGTGCCCGATGGCCCGCTGACCAGCCACCTCTACAAGATCCAGCCCGGCGACGAGATCCTGCTGGGCGCCAAGCCCACCGGCACGCTGACGCTTGACGCGTTGCTGCCCGGCAAGCGGCTGCACCTGATCGGCACCGGCACCGGGCTTGCGCCGTGGATGTCGATCATCCGCGATCCCGATGCGTATGAGCGCTTCGAGCACATCACCGTACAGCACACTGTGCGCGACATCCAGGATCTGGCCTATCGCGATCTTCTGGAATCGAAGTTGAAGGACGATCCGCTGGTCGCCGAAGAGGCCGCGCAGCAGCTGACCTATGACCAGTCGGTGACCAAGTGCCCGACCTGGACCGGCGAAAACCGCCGCATCACCACGCGCATCGCGTGCGGCGACTATCCGCTGAACCCCGAGACTGACCGCGTGATGCTGTGCGGCAGCATGGCGATGATCAAGGAAACCGGCGCGCTGCTCGAAAGCCTGGGCTTTGTCGAAGGCGCACAGTCGAACCCCGGCACGTACGTGCTCGAGCGCGCGTTCGTCGGCTGACAATCAGCTGCGGATGGCCTCCAGCGCCGTCCGCAGGTCTTGTGGCAGCGGCACCGGGCGGCGCGTGTCGCGGTCGACATAGACGTGCGTGAAATGCCCGGCGGCGGCGGCTGCGTCCTCGTCATTGGCGAACAGCCCCACCGCATAGCGTACCGAGCTGGTGCCTATATGGTCGACGCGGATTCCGGCGTGGATCGTGTCGGGAAAGGCGGTGGGCGCGAAATAGGCGCAGCCCGTTTCCACCACCAGCCCGATCACCGCGCCGCCATGAATGTCGAGCGCGCCTGCCTTGATCAGATATTCGTTCACGGCGGTGTCGAACCAGAAATAATAGACCGAATTGTTGACGTGGCCGTAAATGTCATTGTCCGACCAGCGCGTGCTGATCTGCGTGTACGCGGCGTATTGCGCGCGCGACGGGCGGGCGGGGCGGCTCATGCGCTCACCGTGAAGGCGTTGACTCCGTCTGCGTGGCGGATGGTGATGGTGCGGCCGATGGGGTCGCGCGCGGGATCGATCAGCGCGGCAATCGCGCCTTCCTTGTCGGCATCATCGGGCCGCGCGACGATGCGGCCCTTGCCGGTACGTGCGATTACCACCGCGCGTGCGGGCCGGCCCTTGGCATAGCCCACGGTATAGCTTTCGATGGTGCCGGTCGCATCCTCCTCCAACCGCTCAGGCGAGGCCTGCGCATCGACCTCGGCCTGCATCGGGGCGTGATCGACCGGGGCCCAGCTTGCGGGCGCAGTGGTGCTGTAGATGCCGACCGCTTCCTTCGAAAGGAACCCGCCATTTGCGAGGACAAGGCCAAAGCTGCCGGGGTCGGCGCGCAGTGTCTCCACCATCGCGGCGATGCCGTGCATCGAGTAATTGTTGCCCGCGCCGCCCGAAAACGGCAGCCCGCCGGTAAGGGTGAGCGGCGTGGTGCGCGGATCGACGCCCAGGGTTTCAGCCGCCAGCAATACCGCGACCGGGAAGCAGCTGTAGATATCATAATGCGCGATAGCCTCGGGCGTCTTGCCCGCGCTGGCGAGCGCGCCTTCGAGCGCCACCTCGATCGCGCGCGACCGCGAAAGGTCGGCGCGCAGGCTGACCGGCTTGTCCATCGCCTCGCCGCTGCCGTGCAGGAACACCCATTGCGATTGCGGAACGCCCATTGCTGCGGCCTGGCCGACGCTGGTGAGGATGAGCGATGCGCCCTGGTTCACCGCATCCTGCGCGACATGCCATTTGAGATAGGGGTCGGCGACGGGATAATTGCTGTCCGATGGCGTGCCCAGATACTGCGCGTCCATCGCCTTGGGGAACTGCGCATAGGGGTTGGTCGCGGCGACCGTGCTGAACCCGGCCCAGAGCTCGGACATGGCGGCGACATGCTCGGCGCGGGTCCGGCCCAGCCGGGCGCGCAGTGCGTGCTCGAACAGCGGGTACGTGAGGATCGGCGCGCCGATGCCGTTCCTGAGCTCGTGCCGGTCGAGCAGCATCGGGCCCAGCCCGCGATCTTCCATCTCGCCGTCGATCGTCTCGGCCCAGTCGATGGCAACGCCCTTGCGCGCGGCGGTCTTGGCAGCGGCGATGGCTTCGGAGCCGGAGAGCAGAACGCATTTCACTTCGCCGGCATGGATCGCGGCGGCAAATTCATTGACCAAAGACTGCGGGCTCTGGCCGCCGACGATCGAATAGATCGCGCGGGATGGCGCAGCGCCGATCCGGCGGGCAAGGCCCAAAGGCGGCTTGTCGCACCCTCCGGTGCCTTCGGGGACCATGCCCGGCGCGCTATCGGCAAAGTGGCGGACGACCGCGATCACGTCGATGGCGGCGCGCACTGCGTCGGCGGCTCCAGTATCGGCGAGCGCCGCCTCGCTGGCGCGCTGCATCAGCGACTGCGGGCTGGGCACGGCGGCGGCATCGCTGCCGTCCCAATGATCGACCGCCTGGCCGACGCCGATCAGCACCGGGGTGTTGGGATCCAGGGTCATGGCACGCTCTCCGTTATTGTTCTCGAGCGCTATCAAGCATGCGCTTTGCCCTTCCGCAAGCGGAAGCGGAAAAGCACCTCGCCTTGCTCAGAACCGTCCGTTGATCCGGATCGTCATCGCTTCGCCCTGCTGGCGGAAACCGAGGGCGGAGAGCGCAGTTCCCGTGCTGGCTGCCAACCCGCCCAATCGGAAGTCGGCGGTGTAGCGACCGGTGCCGGCGATGCGGACATCCATCTGCTCCAGCCCCGACTGGCCCTTCAATGGCACCAGAAGGTCACCATCATCGCAGCGCAGATTGCCGCTGAGCCCGCGCTGGAGCGTCAGCCCGAACAGGCTCTGTTCGATGTTCGCTCGCACCACGCCTGATGCCTGCGCACAGCGTTGGCCAGTAAAGGCAATATCGACCCCGTCCAGGCTGACGCTGCGCAGCGGCAGTGGCGCGAACAGATCGGCGGTGGCGATATCGCCGCTGGCATTGCGCATGGCGATGCTGTCGCCGCTGCGCGCGAGGTCAAAGGACAAAGGTGGCTGGCCGGGCGTATCGGCAGCGCGGGTCATCGCCAGCGCCAACTCGCCGCGCAGAACGCCACCGGGGGCGAGCCCTGCGTCCATATCTCCCAGGCTCAGCTTTCCGATCCTGAGGTCGCGTATCGTACCCGACCAGATGCTGCCTTCGACGCTGCGTGCGCTGACGCCGCCAGATCCAAGGCCCGCCATGTCGAATACGATCCGCAGCGGCAGCAACGCCAGCAGCGCGACGACCAGCGCCAGCGACACCAGCACGGCTCTCGTCATGCTTCGGCTCATCCGCCGACCTTGATCAGCCGTGCGGAGACCGAGACGGTGCCATTGTCCATCCGGCGGATGACCAAAGTTTCTGGCACGACGCCGCGCCGCTCCAGATCGGCGAGCCAGCCGAGGAACGCGGTGGAGCGCGCCGATCCGATCGCGATTTCGGCGCGGCCGGGGCCCTGCGCGGTGTTGCTGTCGAGCGTGAAGCCGCGCTCTGCCGCCTCGCTGGCCAGCAGCAGGTCAAGCGCCGCGATGGCAGCAGCAGGCCGCCTGTCGGCGGGCATCGAAAGCGCCTGCGCCTTGGCCTCGATCCGTCCGGCCTGCATCGTTGCCTCATGGAAGCGGCCTTTGGCGTCTGTGGCCATATCGTAGATCGGGCGGTAGATCAGGAAAAACCCGATGACGCCCGCAGCCAGCACGGCGGCGATGCCGACCAGCACCTGTTCGCGCCGCGACAGCGCGATGAACCAGTTTTTCGCCGCCTCGGTCATGGTGCCAGCACCGTGATATCGGCGACTGCCTGCCCGGTGGCATCGCTGCGGTTGGCGGCGGTGACCTTGTAGCCGTTGTTCTGCAGTGCAATCAGCACCGTGTTCAGATCCTCGACGCGCGGGGCGGCAATCATCGCGCCGATGATCCCGCCAGGGCGGTAATCGGCTTGGCGGATGACGACACCGGGCACCGGCTGCATTGCCGACAGCAAGCCAGCGAGCGGGACGCTGGCGACCATGTTTCCGGCACCGCGTGCGGCGAGCTGCGCGTCGATCTGCTGTTCGGCTTGCGTCACATCGACCGCGCCGGGGACCAGCCGCTGGGCGCTGGCGAGTGCACGACGTTCGGCGAGGTCTGCGCCGAGGTAGTTCTTGGCGATCTCGGTCAACGGAATGGCAAGGCTGACGAGCAGCACCGCGCCGAGCAGCCATGCCAGCGTCCGTCCCTGGCCCGGCCCCAGCGCAAACAGGGGGGTGCGCCGTGCGAAGTCGCCCTGGCGCAGGTTGAGCGGTGGATCGGTCAGCACGGCGACCAGTGCGCCATCGCGCGCATCCTGATCGAGCTGTCGGGCTGTGCTGCCACCCAGCAGCAACGAGCTCAATGTCTCATCGGGCGGCAGCACCAGATCGCCCAGCCTGTCCGCAGCCAGATCGCCGAAGGTGGCGCTGATGGCGTCATCGCTCGCGGGAAGCAACAGCCCGACGGGCACGATGATGTCGGGGTCGAGCCCGCGCAGGGCCAGTTCGGCAAGATGGTCGGCGAGCGTCGCGCGCGATATCGTCGCGCACAGCACGCGCATGCCGCTGCCCTCTGCTTTTCCCAGCGCACGGACCGCAACGAACACGTCGCCGCCAATGCTGAGATCAGCCGCGCGATAGCGGGCTGCGGCTTCGGCCTGCGCAGCGGTCATGTCACCCATGTCGAGCGTGCGGATGACGGTATCGGCGGCGGGGATCAGCGCGGTAACCGGCGCGTCGGCTGCAATCGCGGGCGGGCTGAAATCCTGTCCGCGCGCCACGATATGGCCGTCCTGCGCCTGCCACCAATGCAGCGCGGCATCAGCCGACGGCGGGCACGTGACGATCAGGCCATGCGCTGACACGGGTCAGGCCGTCCACACAGGGAGCTGTTGGAAGCGGGTCGAAGACAAGATCGCAAAACCCCCGAACGGCGTCAGAATCGAACACCACCTGCCCTAGACAATCGGCTGGGCCAAGTCACGGTCCCTTTGCTCGTCAGCGGCGTTTTGCAGGACAGTGTCGTTCTGCTCGGCAGCAAGGCGCTCGCGCTCGATCGCTTCGGCCTTTTCGGCTGCCAGAGCCTCGCGCCGGCGCGGGTTGAGGATCGCGAACGAGGCGACCAGCAGCACCACCGCGATCGCCTCGATGATCATCGATTGCGCGATGTTGGCGGTCAGCGGATCGCTCATCAGGCCGAAAGCACGCCCGGTAAACGCCAGCGCCACCATCGTGGCGGCGCCCAGCAGCCATTCGCGGCGTCCGGGGAAAAGACCGACGAGCGCCGCAAGCCCGCCGCTGATGAAGAACCCGCCCATGTCCGCGCGGATTGCGCTGAGCCCGGTGGCATTCTGGCGGCCCAGCTCGAACTGCGCGATGATCGACTGCGGGTCGACCATAGCGCGCACGCCGATGATGATGAACAACGTGGCAAATCCGGCGACGAGCAGACGAATGACCCAGGTCATGGCGGTCGATCCTTTCCCAAGAGGCTGTTGCGAGCCGTGTTATGGTGGTGTGCTGGGCTTGTCCAGCATGGCCGGGATACGGGGGACGCGCGGTTTCGATCCGCGACGGTGAGTAAAGAGGCGTCACACGCGCACTGTTTGCCATCGCTGCCGGGCTGTCATTTTTGCTGGTTACCGCCTGCGGGCCTTTCCGATAGCGTGGCGCGCAGCAGCAAAAGCGCGAACGCGCGGGCAAGGAGAGCGGCGATGGATCTGGGTCTGGCAGGCAGAAAAGTCATCATGAATGGCGGTGCACACGGGCTCGGGCTGGCGGCGCTACGCCACTTCGCCGCTGAGGGCGCGGACGTCGCCTTCCTATCGCGCGATCCGGCCAAGGTCGAGGCCGCCGTGGCGGAGATCGACTCCTGCGGTCCCGGCAAGGTGCACGGCACCGCGATCGACATCACCGGCGATCCGGAAGGCTACAAGGCCTGGCTCGCCGAGTGCCTCGGAAAGCTGGGCGGCTGCGACATCTTCGTCCACACCGCCAGTGCATCGGGCCAGGGCGCGACCGGCGACTGGCAGCGCTGTCTCGACATGGACATCATGAACGCGGTGCACGGGGTCGAGGTGCTGACCCCGGCGCTCACCGAATCGGGCTGCGGATCGATCGTGTTCATGTCGTCGACCGCCGCGCTCGAAACCTTCGTCGCGCCGCAGGCCTTCAACGCGCTCAAGGCCGCGCTGATTACCTATGGATCGCAGCTCAGCCAGGCGCTTGCCGGTCAGGGCATCCGCGTCAACTGCATCTCGCCGGGTGCGATCGAATATCCCGGCGGCAACTGGGAGATGATCAAGGGCGTGGTCCCCGCGCTGTACGAAGGCACCCTGGCCAGGATGCCGATGGGACGCTTCGGCGAGCCGGAAGAGGTGGCCAAGGCAATTGTCTTCGTCGCCAGCCCGGCATGCCCGTATATGACCGGGGCGAATGTCGTCATCGATGGCGGCTTCACCCAGCGTGTCCAGTTCTGATCCGGAGAGTTTTTCCATGAAGTTGTATCAATCGATCGGCCCAAACCCGCGTGTCGTGCTGATGTTCCTTGAGGAGAAGGGCGCCGTCATCGACCGCGCCTTTGTCGACATCATGAAAGGGGAAAACCGTGGCCCCGATTTCCTCGCCAAGAACCCCTTCGGACAGGTGCCGCTGCTCGAGATGGACGATGGCACCTATCTGTCGGAAAGCACCGCGATCTGCGGTTACATCGAAGAGAAGTTCCCGACGCCCGCACTGATCGGCAGCACCGCCGAAGAGCGCGCGGTGACCCAAATGCTGGTGCGCCGGCTGGATTATGACGTCGTTGCGCCCATGACCACCGCGTTCCGGGGGTCCGAAGGCCTGCCGATGTTCCAGTACCGCCTGCGCTGCCTGCCCGAGGCCGCCGATGGCCTCAAGGCCTGTGCACGCGATGGTCTCGCCGCGTTCAACGCGCTGCTGGCGGGCAAGACCTGGCTAGCGGGCGACCGGTTCACGCTGGCGGACATCATGCTCTATTGCCTGACCGAATTCGGCAAGATGGTCGGCCAGCCGATGCCCGAAGACCTCGCAAATCTTGCGGCCTGGTCCGCCCGGGTGGCCGAACGGCCGAGCGCCTCCGCCAGCATGAACGCCAAGACAGGGATCGCCTGACCATGACCGCCATCACGCCGATCGATCGCGAAAAACTGCTCGATATCTACAAGCGCACGATGAAGGTGGCGCGCTTCGACGAGAAGATGCGCTCGCTGCTGATGAGCGGCAAGCTGGCCACCATCTATTACACGATGCGTGGGCAGGAATTGGTGACATCGGCGATGATGGCGGCACTCAATCAGGACGACTATCTCGTCACAACCTATCGCGGCCAGCATGACCAGATCGCCAAGGGGGTTCCGCTCGACCTTCTGATCGCCGAGATTGCTGGCCGCGCCACCGGCACCTGCAAGGGCAAGGGCGGGTCGATGCACATCACCCATCCCGCCACCGGCGTCATGGTCACCACCGGCGTGGTCGGCTCCGGCCTGCCGATCGCCAATGGCCTGGCGCTGTCCAGCCAGAACAGGAAGGACGGCAAGGTCACCGTCACCTGCTTCGGCGATGGCGCGACCAATATCGGCGCGTTCCACGAGGCGATGAACATGGCGCAGCTCTACAAGCTGCCGGTGATCTTCTTCTGCCAGAACAACCGCTATGGCGAGCATACCGCCTTTGCCGATCATACCAAGGTGGACAGCATCGTCACCCGCGCTGCCGCCTATGGGATGAAGGGCGTCAAGGTCGACGGCAATGATGCGGTGGCGATGTATCAGGTCGCAAAGGAGGCGGTGGATCGCGCCCGCGCCGGGGAAGGCCCGACGCTGATCGAGGCGATGTGCTACCGGATGATGGGGCATTTCTTCGGCGCGGACTTCTCGTACATGCCCCCTGAGCATATCGAGGAAATGAAGGCGGAAGACCCGCTGCCCAAGCTCAATGCGCTGATGCTCGAGCACCAGTTCCCGCAAGACCAGCTCGACGCGATCGTCGCGGGGCTCGAGGCGGAGCTGGAAGCGGCGGTCGAGTTCGCCTTTGCCAGCGCCTATCCGGATGCCGACGAAATCCGCAAGGATGTATTCGAAGAGGAGATCGCGGCATGAGCGATACTGCAACACTCGAAGTCGGAGCCACCAAGGCCAAGAAGCCGAAGCAGATCACCGTCGTTCAGGCGCTCAATGCCGCGATCGACGAGGCGATGGCCGCTGATGAGGGCGTCATCCTGCTCGGCGAGGATGTCGGCGCCAAGCAAGGCGGCGGCGTGTTCAAGGTCTCGTCCGGGCTCAGCGAGAAATATGGCGATCATCGCATTCGCGCGACGCCGATTTCGGAGCAGGCGATCATGGGTGCGTGCGTCGGCGCGGCGCTGGCAGGCATGCGCCCGATTGCCGAGATCATGCTGATGAACTTCGTCACCGTGGCGATGGACCAGATCGTCAATCACGCGGCCAAGCTGCGCTTCATGAGCGGCGGGCAGACCAATGTGCCGATGGTCATTCGCACCACTACGGGCGTCGGCGTGGGCTTTGGTGGCCAGCATTCGGACATGCTCGAAGCCTGGTTCGCGCATGTGCCTGGCCTCAAGATCGTCACGCCGTCGAACGCAGCCGATGCCAAAGGGCTGATGCGCAGCGCGATCGAGTGCAACGATCCGGTGATCTTCATCGAGAACATCCTGTGCTACGGGCTCAAGTCCGATGACCCGGGTGCCGACTACCGCGTGCCTTTGGGCAAGGCGTCGGTCGCGCGCGAAGGCTCTGACGTGTCGCTGATCACCTATGGCCGCACCGTGCTCGATGCGCTGGAGGTGGCCGAAACGTTGGCCGCAGAAGGCGTGTCGGTCGAGGTCATCGATCTGCGCAGCATCGCGCCGTACGACGAGGCGACCGTCACCGCTTCGGTGCGCAAGACGGGCCGCGCGGTGGTGCTGCACGAGGCGGTGCGCGCCTATGGCACCGGCGCGGAAATCGCCTCCCGGCTGAACGAGAGCCTGTTCAACGAGCTGAAGGCCCCGGTGCAGCGCATCGGCGGCGCGTTTTCTGCCGTCCCGATGGCGAGCGTGCTCGAACAGGCCTGGATCCCCAAGAAGGACGAGATCGCCGACGCGATCCGCACGACGATGGAATGGAAGCGCTGATGGCGGCAGAAATCCGCATTCCCAAGCTCGGCATGAGTGTCACCGAGGTCACCCTGGTCGAATGGATGTTCGGCGATGGCGAGACGGTGGAAAAGGGCGATGTGCTGTATACCGTCGAGACCGCCAAGAGCACCACCGAGATCGAAGCGCAGGATTCAGGCGTGCTGCGCGTCACCGGCGAGGAAGGCGAGGCGTACAAGATCGGCGATGTGATCGGGACGATTGGCTAGGGGGGCTGGATTGCGTCACCCTCACCTGTCCCAGCCCGCTGCGCGACGCGTCGGAAGGGTGAACGCGACCAGAAGCGACATGTAGCTTGCGCAGGCACGCGGAACTAAAAGCCACTCGTCAGCTACCTGTGCAGTTGCGCAAAACCTGTCGTTCAGGCAGCGACCCCTTGTCGGACATTGCCTCGCGAGATAAAAAGCGCTCAGAGTTGCCCAAGTCTGAAGGAACGTTTCCTATGACGCAAATTCGGATCATCGCCCTTGCACTTGCCATGCTGTTCGGAACGGCAGCAATGTTGTCCGCCTTTGGTCTTCATGCGGGGCTGTTGAAAGGCGGCGACATGTTGGTGGACGCGATCAACTCTCGCTGGTCTGTTGAACAGGTTGAGCGGTTCATGCTGTATGTCGGTCCGCTGTCGCTGATCCTTGTCGCTTTTGGCGTCACCATGATGTTCTGGTCAACCTTGCGCGCCAAGAAGCAATAATTGGGTGGCGGTTGAGCCGACCGGCGTTGCTGGAATCCAGCCACTTTGCGACCTTCCCGCGCCAAACGACGATGCCTGGAACCAGCCGCAAATGACCCCGTCCGTTCAGTCTGAGCGGACGGACTGGGCTATTGTCCAGCAACGCAGCGGCCCGCTGCACAGGCATCGGGCTGACCCGACACCGTAAGCAGCGGCTATTTGCGGATCAGCTTCAGAGGCACTGTTTCTGCCTGCCCGGGGAGGACAAGGTCGCTCCTGCCCGCAATTATCGCGGACCCACGCTGCCTGCGCTTGGCCTCGTAGAGCGCTGCATCGGCATTGCGCAGCAACTGACCGCGATTGTTGACTTGGCCACCCAGCCAGCAGGCGCCGATCGTTGCGGAGACGTTCAGCGTCACGCCGTTGGTGCTGACCGTGTATTGCAGATCGTACAGCAAGCGGCGCAGCAATCCGGTGAGATCCTTTAGGATCGCCTGATCCGAAATCAGCAGGACAAACTCGTCCCCGCCCAGCCGGGCGGCAAAGCAGTTGGAGAGATAGTCGGCATTGAGCCGTGCTGCCATGACCCGAAGCACCTCGTCACCGGCTTGATGCCCAAACCGGTCATTCACCGCCTTGAAGTGATCCAGATCGATCAGCAGCACAGCGCAGCGCTCTGCATTGGCGACCGTCGCCTTGATCCGTTCGTCCACCACTTCATTGAAACGCCCGCGGCTGGCGATGCGGGTCAACTCGTCGGTGTGCGCGGCATGACGCAACGCCTCTTCCATTTGGAAGCGCGCGGTGACGTCCTGAAACACGCCAATCAGCGCTACCGGCTGGCCCTTGTCCATTTCGATCTCGCCCATGCTGCGGACGCGGCGATACTCTCCCTGCGCGGTGTTGAAATCGGTTTCGATGTCGAACGGCTCGCCGGTTGCCATGGTGCGCTCGAGCGCCTCGGTAAGGGTGGCGCGCGCCTTGGGAGGGTAGAAGTCCAGCGCCGAATCCAGCGGCTTGCCATCGCCGGGCGGAACGCCGTGGATCGCATAGGTCTGTTCGGACCATTCGGTCTTGTTGTCGGCCAGCGTCAGGCGCCACGATCCGATCTTGGCCATGCGCTCGGCCTGACGAAGCTGGCGGTGCTTGCGATCGAGCGCCTGAAGGTTTCGCTCGCGCTCCTCGGCGAACCGGACCGCCTCGGCGGTCGATGTCCTTGCAGCAATCAGGGTTTCGACCACCTGGGCCAGTTCGGCCAGCAGCTTCATGTCGCCGGGATCGAAGTCGCGCGGCGTGTCATCGATCACGCACAGAGTGCCCAGCGGGACCCGCCTAGATGGCGTCTGCTGCGTCTCGGCATGGATGGGAACTCCGGCGTAAAACCGGATGTTGGGCGCGCCGGTGACGAGAGGATTGCTGGAAAATCGATCGTCTTGGGTCGCATCCGGAACGACCAGGACGTCATCTGCAGCCACAGCATGCGCGCAAAATGCAAACTCGCGCGGCGTTTCGTCCACATCCAGGCCAATCTTGGACTTGAACCACTGGCGATCCTTGTCGACCAGCGAGACAAGCGCAATCTTGCAGCCTGTCAGGCGCTGCGCCAACTGCACGATGGTATCGAACTCGCGCTCATGGGGCGTGTCGAGAAGGTTCAGGCTGTTCAATACGCCAAGGCGCGCCTGTTCGAAATCCGTGGACACGTCATCTTCTCCGGAGCCAATCCTGACCATAACCCCCTGCTAGCCAGCATTGATTAACGGTTAATTGCTGCTGAATCGCCGAATGGAACGGCTGTCGCGAAACGCACAGGCTTGCCGGTTGAGGGGATGGGCGGACTGGCTGTCCGGCCTGGCTGTTCTGCCGTTGCGAGCCTAGCTGAACAATCCCCGGATCGCGCGCCAGATCGGCATTGGCGGGCGGCCGGCGAGCACGCGAGCCTTGTCCATCAGTGTCGATTTGCCCGCATAGAAGCGTGCGATCAACGCGTCGGGCAGCGTGTAGAAGCGTTCGAGCACGCGGTAGCGTTCATCCGGCCCTGCGGCCTTGAACAGCATCTTGGTGAGCATCCGGTAGAAGCCGTCCGCCTGCCAGTGGTCGAGACTGGTCTTGCGGCTCATCTCGGCAAGCGCCGCGCCCGACAGGTCGGGCATCTCGGCGATGTGGGCGGCCAGTCGCACCGCATCGGGCAAAGAATAGCCGGTAAGGCCGTGGAACAGCGCTGCGCGCGTTCCCGCCTTGGCGACGTCGCCGCCGGTCGATTGCCAGTATCCGCCGAAATCGCCGCCATAGACCACCGGCAGCGCGCCGGTTTCGGTGCGGCTGACGCGTTCGACCTGCCAGCCCTTGGCATCGGCATAGGCGCTGATCCGGCCCGCCAGCGCCTGCGTATCGAGGTCTGACGTGTCGCTGTAATAGGTGTCCTCGACGAAGATTTCCATCGGGCTGATCGGCAGGCAGTAGACGAAGCGATAGCCGTCCATCTGCTCGACCGTCGCGTCCATCACGATGGGCCGAGTCAGGCCGTGCGGTTCGGTGAGGTGGAGCATCTGCCCCATGAACTTCTGCCAACCGCAGCGCAGATGGCGGACATTGCCGCCGCCGCGCGCATCGATGACGCCGCCTGCCTCGATCCGCGCGCCGTTTTCCAGCACGACATTGGTCTGGCTCGCCGCGAGCGCACGCACTCCGGTGACAATATGGTGCGCGGGCAGCTCCTCGCGCAGATAGGCATCGAACCGGTCGGACAGGATCGAGTAATAGCTCTCTTCCAGCGCGCGTTCGTGCCCCGGAAACTTCACGTCATAGCCGCGCCAGCCGTGGCAGACGAGCGGGGCGACCAGCCAACGGTGCTCGCCTGCGACATCGGGACCGAAGAACGACCAGATATGGTTGCCGCCCAGCGTCGCGCTTTCCTCGATCAGCAGCACGTCGAGCTCGGGTCGCTTGCGGCGCAGCGCGAGCGCGATCAGGCCGCCGGCGAGGCCACCGCCGAGAATCGCGACATCGCATTTGAGCGTCTTGCTGGAGATATTGCGCGGGGATTTCATGTTCCCTCCGCCCTAGCGCAGCAGGCCGTGCGAGGGAAGGGCGGAAGGGGCGCTTTACCGCTGCAAGCCAGGCGGATCGGATGCGATGTTACAATTGCACGGCAGTTTCCGCCGCTGGGGTCAGCGGATGGCCGTTATGCGGGCAATTCATGGCCCAGACGCCTGCCGCTTTGCAGTGCACCCGTTTTAGCGCTAAGGCGTCAAACATGCTGGGTTCCTCGCATATCGTGCTGTCCGCAATCGCCATGACGTTGATCGTCGGGCTGCGCTATCTGCTGACCAGCGGGTTGTTCGCCTGGCTGACGCGCAAGGTGCGGCCGGGCCTGTATGCCGGGCTCAACCCGCAGATCGGGCGCGAGATTCGCTGGTCGCTGTACAGCGCGGCGATCTATGGCATCCCCACCGGTATCGTCGCCTGGGGCTGGCAGAACCGGGGCTGGACGCAGGTCTACACTGACTGGGACCAATGGCCGCTGTGGTATCTTCCGGTGTCGGTGCTTGCGTTCCTGTTTGCCCACGACACCTGGTTCTACTGGACGCACCGCTGGATGCATCAGCCCAAATGGTTTCGCATCGCGCACGCCGTGCACCATGACAGCCGCCCGCCGACGGCCTGGGCGGCGATGAGCTTTCACCCCATCGAGGCGCTGACCGGCGCCATCGTGATCCCCGTCCTGGTGTTCGTCATCCCCATTCATGCCGCGATGCTGGGGCTGGTGCTGGCGACGATGACGCTGATGGGAGTGACCAACCATATGGGCTGGGAGCTGTTTCCGCGCTGGCTGGTGCAGGGGCGGCTGGGCAAGGGGCTCATCACCGCAAGCCACCATCAGTTGCATCATGCGCGCTATACCTGCAATTACGGGCTTTATTTCCGCTTGTGGGACAGGCTATGCGGTACGGACAAGGGGCTGGGCACCTTTCAGGATACAAGGTCGCGACCGCGCGAAGTGTCGCCGCTGGGCGATGCGACCCGCTCGGCGCCATCCGGGAGTTGATGTGGTGAAGCTGCGCACGACGATGGCCATGGGTTTCATGGCGCTGCTAACCCTGCCTGGGGCGGCACCTTTGAGCACCGTTGAAATCACGGTCGATCATCTGCGCTCGTCCAAGGGGCTGTTGCAGCTGTGCCTGACCGCCAATGAACGCAGCTTCCCCGATTGCGACAAGGACAAGAGCGCCTATCGCCTGACCGCGCGGGCCAGGGATGGCGTTGCCCGTTTCGAGAACCTGCCCGCAGGCGAATATGCGCTGGCGATCGTCCATGACGAGAACGGCAACAACAAGCTCGATACCTTTGCCGGCATCCCCAAGGAGGGCATCGGCTTTTCGCGCAATCCCAGCTTCAGCTTCGGCCCGCCGCGCTTTTCGCAGGTGGTCTTCGTGGCGCAGGGGGCGGGTGCCAGCCAGCGGGTGAAGATCAAATACTATCTGTGAGCGCAGGGGTTTTCAGGGGCGTCGCGCGTCGCAAGACGGATGTTAACGAAATCTAAGCCCTGATGTTGCAGTTTCTGCGCGTCTTTCCCGGTCCTGCTGTGACGGCCTGGAAGACGCCGGGGACATGTGATGCGCAAGACCGAACCAGGCGGCGGGCCAACGGCCATGCCGCCGTTTGTGGCCAGTGATCGGCCGAAACACGGCCTTCGGCTGGTGCTGCATTACGCCGCTTTTGCAATCCTGGCGACCATTGCCAACCTGGGCACCCAATCCTTGCTGCTGAGCGTCAACGACGGCGCAATCTTCTATTATGCGGCGCTGGTCTGCGGCACCGGCGCGGGCCTCGTGCTCAAATACGCGCTCGACAAATACTGGATCTTTGCCGATCCGGGCCGCGACATCGTCACCAACGCGCAGCAATTTTCGCTCTATTCGCTGATGGGTGTGGCCACCACGCTGATCTTCTGGACGGTCGAAACGACATTCTGGATCGTCTGGGACACGCATCAAGCGCGCGTCGCCGGCGCGCTGCTGGGGCTCGGCATCGGCTATTGCGTCAAATACCATCTGGATCGCCGCTTCGTCTTTGCGGGGCGTTCGGGGCTCGCGGTGCGCTATGCCGCCCCGGCAGCGCCGCCTGCCTGATCGCGGACGCCTGTCCATGCCGCCCCGGATCGCCACCAGCCCGTTTGCCACCAAGGCAGTGTTGACGGCGCTTGCCATGCTGCTGACCATGGCGGCGATCTCGTTCCACCTTGCATTGCAGACCGAGCGCGATGGTATCTTCGCCGACTTCCACGCGTTCTATGTCGCGGGCAGCCTGGCGCTGGAGGGCAGGGCGGGGGATGCCTATCACATGGCCACGATGGAACAGGCGCAGCACCTGTTCACCGGCGTGGATGATTTCATGCCCTGGACCTATCCGCCCCCCTATACGCTGCTGGTCACCGCGCTGGCCGCTTTGCCCCTGGGGCTGGCCTATGCGCTGTTCATGGCGCTGACGCTGACTGCCTATGTGCTGGTGCTGCGGCGCATCGCGGGCGATCATCTGCCCGGGGTGCTGATCGCGATGCTGCCGGTGATGACGCTGACGGTGATGACCGGGCAGAACGGCTTCCTGACCGGCGCGCTGACCGGCTGGTTCCTGCTGTCCTTCATGGCGCGCCGTCCGCAGGCGGGCTGGCCGCTGGGGCTGATGATCCTGAAACCGCATCTGGCCGCAGGCATTGCCCTGCTGGCGCTGATCGAACGGCGCTGGCAGGCGATGGCCATCGCCGCCGCCGTGGTGGTGACAGCCTTGCTCGTCCCGACATGGGTGTTCGGCGCGGGCATCTGGAGTGCGTTCCTGGATGGCGTTGCCGAATCCGGCGAATTCCTGACCCAGGGGCATTATCCGCTGTTCCGCATGACATCGCTCTACGCCATGACGCTGAGCACCGGGCTTCCATCGGGCGCTGCCTTTGCCGTGCAGGCGGCAGGGGCGCTGCTGGCGCTGGGGCTGCTGCTGCTTGGCTGGCGTCGCGGGCTGCCGCCGCGCTGGCTGGCAGCCAGTGCCTGCGCCGCATCGGTCTTCGTCAGCCCGTACAATTATGATTATGACCTCGGCATCCTGGGCGTGGGGCTGGCCTTCGTGCTGCCCGACCTGCTGCAACGCACCCGCACCGCCGAACAGATCGGCCTGCTGGCCGTGGGCTGGACGGCGATCGGCTATGGGCTGATCACCGCGTTCCTCGCCGATCCCGACATGGCTGGCGCAGGCGACACGCCGCCTTCGCTGATGGCTGCGCCGCTGATGCTGCTGATTGCGCTGGTGGCGATGACGCTGCGGCGGGCACCTCTGGCGGAGCCAGCGGGCGCGGTCTCGGTCCAGCGTCACGAATGGTCCGTCACCAGATATTGATGGTCATCGTGATCGTCCCTTCGCCCTCGCCCGAGCAGATATAGACGATCGCCGACGGCACGACGCTCTTACCGCGATATTTCGGCTCGACGATCATGCGGTTGATGCTCTTGAGGTCGATCAGCCCGCTGATCCGGTCATGCGCGAAGTCGAGCGCCACCTGCGTGCCCGGCGGGACATAGCCGGTGTTCTCTTTCACGTTCTCCCCACCGAACCGTTTGGGGAAATAGAGGATCTTCGTCAGCTCCCCGCGCCTTGCCAGAGCCTGAGCCTGCGCGCGGCTGGTGACATGCGAAAAGTCCATCTCCATCGCCTGTGCCTCCTTGGGCGCCATCGTCCAGGCGGGCAAGGCGAACGCCAGCGCGGCCAGCATCGCCAATGCCAGAGCTGCGTACAAGATCCTCATCGCATCGCCCCCACGCCATGCCGCAGCCCCACGCTGCAGGGGCGAGCATAAGGCGGTCACGGCAAGAGGTGGAGCCTTTGGCGAGGAAGTAGGTCCGAAATGGAGCAGATCATTAGCCCCAGTGGTCACACACAATCGATAGACAAATCTTCGTAAGGTTTGAGCAAAGCAAAAGGATTTGTTCGCCCAGATTTGTTTTCGTGCGGTAGAGGCTTATTTCGTCCTGATTGACTTGTTGGAAAATGTTGTTGATATGTTCTTGCCGGTTTTCCTTGATGGAGCGGCACTATGCAGGGTTCGCCCGATGACAAACGCAATGGTTTTGCAACTTGGTTGCGAACCGGGCGCTGGCCGGATCGAACGGCAACGCCCGCGATCGAACGCAAGTTTAACCCGTGGCACGATCCTGAGGACGGTCGCTTCACTTTTAGGGGGACAGGGCGACATTATGGATCGGGCGGGCAGGAGCCGGAATCGCGACCGACGAGTCGGTCACGCGCCCGGCCACACCTCCGCGTTGACGTCCCGGCCGTGCCCCTGCGCCGAACAACCGGTGGGGGTGGCTCATTTGGCGGTGCAGGCGCTGGGGGGGCATATGGCGGTCAGGTACGGGCCAAGCCAGAGCCCACACCTCGCGCGAGACCTGCTCAACTTATTGTCGCTCCAAGTCCAGTCAATCCCCGCCCATCCGCCAAGCCTGTACCATCAAGGCCCATGCGGACGCCGCGCTGGCGGAAGGTGGAACGCAACGAATACCATTTTTTTCTTGATGAACAGAACGATCCACACAGGATTGAAGTCGCCTCCCTGTCAATCGAAGCCAAAACGCCGCGGTCACGATCAGCGCAGCGCAATGCGGGCAAGCCTGACCGGCTGCCAACCGATGACGGCGGCCATTACATTGCGCACCGCTTCAACGGCCCCAATGATTCATTTAACCATTTCCCGCAGGACGCAGGGGTCAACCGCGGCAAATATCGTGCCCTCGAACAGAAATGGTTCAATGCCAGGGCCAAGGGCACGCCCGTCAGCTTGGCAATGAATATATCCTATCCCAAGGGATCGAGACGGCCCGATGTCATTCGCATCTGGTACAATATTGGCGGAGATACAAAGTATGCCAAAATCGATAACCGCCCCAGCGTCAAGGTAAAGCCGATAAAAGCGAGGAAACGCAAATGAGCGATTGGCAGTTGGAAATGGCAGACATAATTTCTGATATTGCGCGCAATCTGGTCGCGAAGCATGGTACAGAGAACAGGGGAATTCTTGCTTTGAGCGATTTTGAGCTCAATGCAGTTACCTATTGTGTATTTGTCGGAAAGAAGGATTGCATTGAATATTCCAATGTCCTTGATGAAGACATGGAGAATGTTGATCTTATGGAAGACCTGAAATACACACCTCCGTTGGAAAAACAGTGTGAAGGCGTCGAGATATTTATAAAGGATGGAAAGGTTTCGACAAGAATTCTCTACCCTGAAGATGTAGATCGAGAACGAGATGATTTAGAAGTGAGACGTGAAGTGGTTCATTCGTATTTCGGTGAAGGCGAGATTGTATTCCCTCCCATGCCCAAGGGCTTCTGGGGTGAACAAGCAGATTAGAAAGAGCTTCCAATCGCTGTTGTGGCCGAGTTTTCTCCGGGATTCTAGCAATCCTCAAGAAACTCTGGCTAGAAGCTGCCCATCCCTAAGAACACCCCTCAACATACGCCAGCGTCGGCATCATCCCGACATGCACCAGGCTGACCTTGCCCTTTTCGTCGATCTCGAAGAGCAGCCGGGGATCAGCGCCGGGCTGGGTCAGGTATTTGGCGGGGGCGTCGACATATTTGTGCGGCTCGGCGACGAACGACGGGAAGGCCGCGCGGACCTGTGCTTCGGTCGACCCGGGGCCGATGCCTTCGACCAGTTTCGCTCCGGATTCGTCGTTCACCGTGATCCGGCGGACGACGCCTTGCTCGACAATGGCATAGGCGCCGGGCCAGTCGGGCGCGCTGATCGTCAGGCATGCGTCGGACGCCTGCGCGCCGCGTGCGGCCCAGGGCGAGCCTGCGGGCACCGGCTTGCCGATGATCAGCCCGCCATAGCCTTCGAGAGTCAGCGTTTGCGCGCCCGCAACGGGAGGCGTCGGCGCGCCGGGTTCGGCGGTTGCCGGAACCTCGGCCGTGACCGGGTCGGCGGCGGCTTCAGGCTCGGCGCGGTCGGCTGCGGGCTCTGACCCGCAGCCGCCAAGCAGCATCATCGCCAGCGATGCGGCTGCAAACCCGGCCTTCACTGGCTCAATCATGCTCGCGGTCGCCAGCTCCCAGATACAGCTCGCGGCCCATGTCTTCGTACAGCTGGCTCATCTCCGCCATGCCCTTGAGCGCGGCTTCGCGGCTCGCCGCTGCCGTCTCAGCCCCGCTTGGCCCGGTGGCGATGAAGCCCTCCACCCCCTGGTTCTGCTTGGTGGCGAAGTCGCGGACCTCCTGGCTGATCTGCATCGAGCAGAACTTCGGCCCGCACATGCTGCAGAAATGCGCGGTCTTGGCGCCTTCTGCGGGCAAGGTCTGGTCGTGATACTGTTCCGCCGTGTCGGGATCGAGCGAGAGGTGAAACTGGTCGCGCCAGCGGAATTCGAAGCGCGCCTTGCTCAGCGCATCGTCGCGCACCTGCGCCGCCGGGTGGCCCTTGGCGAGGTCGGCGGCGTGCGCGGCGAGCTTGTAGGTGACCACGCCAACCTTCACGTCGTCGCGATCGGGCAGGCCCAGATGCTCCTTGGGCGTGACGTAGCAGAGCATCGCGGTGCCGTACCAGCCGATCTGCGCCGCGCCGATGCCACTGGTGATATGGTCATAGCCGGGCGCGATGTCGGTGGTGAGCGGGCCCAGGGTGTAGAACGGCGCTTCGCCGCACACCTCGAGCTGCTTTTCCATGTTTTCCTTGATCTTGTGCATCGGCACATGGCCGGGGCCCTCGATCATCACCTGCACGTCGGATTTCCACGCGCGGTGGGTCAGCTCGCCGAGTGTGTACAGCTCGCTGAACTGCGCCTCGTCATTGGCATCGGCGATCGATCCGGGGCGCAGGCCATCGCCCAGCGAATAGGCGATGTCATACGCCTTCATGATCTCGGTGATCTCGTCGAAATGCTCGTACAGGAAGCTTTCCTTGTGATGCGCGAGGCACCATTTCGCCATGATCGAGCCGCCGCGCGAAACGATGCCGGTGACGCGCTTGGCCGCCATCGGGATATACGCAAGGCGGACGCCCGCGTGGATGGTGAAATAATCGACCCCCTGCTCGGCCTGTTCGATCAGCGTATCGCGGAAGATTTCCCAGGTCAGTTCCTCGGCGACGCCGCCCACCTTTTCCAGCGCCTGATAGATCGGCACGGTGCCGATCGGCACGGGGCTGTTGCGCAAAATCCATTCGCGCGTGTCGTGGATGTTGCGGCCGGTGGACAGGTCCATCACGGTGTCCGCGCCCCAGCGGATCGACCAGACCATCTTGTCGACTTCGCTTGCTACGTTCGAGGCGACCGCGCTGTTGCCGATATTGGCGTTGATCTTGACCAGGAAGTTGCGGCCGATCGCCATCGGCTCGGTTTCGGGGTGGTTGATGTTGCTGGGGATGATTGCGCGGCCGCGCGCGACCTCATCGCGGACGAACTCGGGGGTGACGTAATCGGGGATCGACGCGCCGAAGCTGTTGCCGTCGCGCACGTATTCCGCGAGGCGCTCGCGGCCCAGATTCTCGCGCTCGGCGACATATTCCATCTCGGGCGTGATGATGCCGCGGCGGGCATAATGCATCTGGCTGACGTTCATCCCGGGCTTCGCGCGCAGCACCTGCTTGCGGACATTGGGGAACGCCGGCACGCCGCCCGAGCGATCGGGGCCGAGTTGGCCGTTGTCTTCGGGCTTGACCTCGCGCTGGGTCACGGCCTCGACGTCATTGCGGCCGAGGATCCAGTCGCGGCGCAGTTCGGGAAGGCCTGCGGAAATGTCGATCAGCGCGTTGGGGTCGGTGTACGGGCCCGAGGTGTCGTAGACGCGGACCGAGGGCTCGCCGCCGGCGAGATCGATCTCGCGCATCGCAACGCGGATGCCGCTGCCCGATTTGGTAGCAATATGCACCTTGCGGCTGCCGCGAATGGGGCCGGTGGTCACGCCGATCTCGGTGCGGGAATGGATATCTGCCATGGGTCTGCTCTCCTTGGTCGACGGAAAGAGCGGACGCGGGCGCATGAACAAAGACGCCGCTCCCTCCCTCCGCCGGTATCAGCCGGTTCAGGTTCAACGGGTCGTGGGACGCAACGCCCACCTCTCAGCCGCTCGGCTCCCCGGGGATGGGCGGAGATTAGGATGGTCGGCCCGCCAAGGCCAGCGAAATCCGCTTGCGCGATGTGTATTGTCACAATAACACAGCGTTATGCTGACATTGAACAACATCACACGATCCTATGGCCGCAAGCGGGTGCTGGATGGGGTTTCCGCCACCTTTCCCACAGGCCTTACGCTGCTCGTGGGGCCGAGCGGGGCGGGGAAGTCGACCTTGTTGCGGCTGCTGGCGACTGCGGAGAAACCCAATGCGGGCGACATGGCCTGGGACGGGGCGCCGCTGGCCGCTGCGCGCAAGGCGTTACGGACGAGCCTCGGCTATGCGCCGCAAGCGGTGGATCTGCCCGAGGACCTGACCGCGCGCGAATTCGCGCTGCACATGGCGGCGCTGAAGGGTCTTCGACAGGCCGAGGCAGATGCGCAGTTCGCGGCGATCACCGATCGGATCGGGCTGCATGCCGATATCAACAACCGCATCGCCACCTTTTCCGGCGGCATGCGGCGGCGGCTGGTGTTTGCGCAGGCTATGCTCGGCACGCCCCGGCTGCTGGCGCTGGATGAACCCACGGCGGAGCTGGATGGCGAGACAGCGGCGCAAGTCAGCGCGCTGATCGTCGAGCGTGCGCGGGAGGCGGTGGTCGTGATGACCACGCATCTGGCCGATGCGCTCGCCCCCCATGCGGTGCATGTGCTGCGTGTCGATCAGGGTCAGGTGCGACCCGCATGAACGTTTCTGCCCGGTCCGGCGAAGTGCTGCGCTCGTCGCTCCGTACCAGCATGCTGCGCTATCGACGCAGCTGGGGGCTTTGGCTGCTGCTGCTGATTGCCCCGGTCGGCGCGCGGCTCATGATTTCGGACGAGAGCGGCCGGGGCGTTGTGATCGCCGTCCAGGATCAGCTGCCGGTGCTGACCTCGGCGATGCTCGGGGTGTGGCTGGGCATCGTGGTGACGACGCTGTTGCTGCCGGTGGGTTATATCTATCTGCGCGCCAACACCAATCGCCGCCAGCCCTGGCAGGTGGAGGAGGTGACCGCCGCGCCGCGCATCGCGATGCTTCTCGGGCGGTTTGCTGCCGATTGCGTGGTGCTGCTGGGGTCGCTTTGCACGCTGACGCTGGCAGGCTGGTTTCTGGGTTGGCTGATGGTGACCGGGCCGTTCAGCCCGTGGTACATCGCCTATCCGCTCTGGCTGATCGCCGCCCCGCCACTGATCATGCTCGCAGCCCTGCGCATCCTGTTCGATGCGCTGCCCTGGCTACGCGGGGCACTGGGCGATCTCGCCTATTTCTTCCTGTGGATGGCATCCATCGTGATGCCCCTTCTGGGGGCGAACCAGCCGTCGTCCTTCACCGCCAACCTGTTCGATCATCCGGGTTTTGTGCGCCCGCTAGCGGGTCCTGAGCCTGCGGGGGAGATGAATGTCCAGATCGGCGGAGTGGACCCTGCCAGCCTGAAGCCCGGCCGCATCGACCTGGATGTCGGCGCCGGGCTGCACGCGCCGGGCTACATCGCAGCGCGTCTGGCCTGGATCGGGATTGCGGTGGCAATCGTGCTGATCGGAGGGCTGATGTATCGGCCGCATCGCGTCGGTAGGCGGAAGGCCGGTCATGGCTGGATCGCCAAGCTGCTGTCGGCAGGGCCACCGCCAGCGGCGCGCCTCGATGCGCCGGCCGCCCGGCTGGCCGGATCCCCCGCGCTGGGCCTGGTGCTCGCCGAATTCCGCTTGATCGGAGCGGGACGGCTGTTCCTGCTGCTCGCCGTTGCGGTGGCGCTGATGGGGCTGGGCGGTGATTATCGCCATATGGGCAGCCCGGCGTCTTTGCTGCTGCTGATCTTCGGCCTGTGCGCGCATGCCGGGCGCAGCGAGGCGCGCGGGCTGCTCAAGCTGGTCGTGACCACGAGCCTGTCGCCGATGATGCGGCGCGCCGCCTTTGTGTTGGCGGGCACCGGTTGGGCGCTCCTGCTGGCGTTGCCCGCTGCTGCGGCGCGAGGATCGGGCGAGCCGCTGTTGCTGGCACTGGCGACGGGCGGGGCTGCGTCGATAGCTGCGATGATGCTCGCGACGCTGACCGGATCATCTTTTGCCCCGCGCGTCGTCCTGCTGATTGCCTGGTACGTCTATCTCTCCAGCTAATCGGCGTCTATTCATGGCACCATGCCGCGCTCCATTTACCTTGAACGATTATCCCCCCCCTGTGACCGCCCGCATTGCCGCTGTCACACTCGCGCGATAATCTCCCTTCACTCAACACCATCAGGAGAGCACCCCATGCCCGCGCATGAAATAGACTACGAAATCAAGGGACACGAGCTGCAGTTTGTCGAGATCGAGCTCGATCCCGGCGAGAGTGCGGTAGCGGAAGCCGGGGCGATGGTGTGGAAGGATGCTTCGGTCGAGATGACCACGGTGTTCGGCGATGGCAGCGCGAACCAGGGTGGGGGCTTCATGGGCGCGCTGCTCGGCGCGGGCAAGCGTCTGGTCACTGGCGAGAGCCTGTTCACCACGGTGTTCACGCACACCGGCCAGGGCAAGGCGCGCGTCGCGTTCGGCGCGCCGACGCCGGGCAACATCCTGCCGCTCGATCTGACGCGCTATGGCGGCAAATTGATCTGCCAGAAGGACAGCTTTCTCGCCGCGGCCAAGGGCGTGTCGATTGGCATCCATTTCCAGAAGCGCATCCTCACCGGGCTGTTCGGCGGCGAAGGCTTCATCATGCAGAAGCTCGAGGGCGATGGCATGGTGTTCGTGCAGATGGGCGGCGCGCTGATCGAGCGCGAGCTGGCGCCGGGCGAAGAACTGCATGTCGATACCGGCTGCGTTGCGGCGTTCACGTCGGGCGTGGACTTCGATCTGATCTCGGCAGGCGGCATCAAATCGTCGCTGTTCGGCGGCGAGGGACTGTTCTTCGCGCGGCTGCGCGGGCCGGGCCATGTGTGGATCCAATCGCTGCCGTTCTCACGGCTTGCCGGGCGGATGCTGGCGGCTGCCGGGCCCAGGGGTGGGCAGAACCGGGGCGAAGGCTCCGCGCTCGGCAGCATTGGCGACCTGCTCAGCGGCAACTGAGCCGCCGCCGCGTCAGAGCGCGGCTGTATCGACCCCCGCCTGTTGCAGCATCGTGTCGATCTGCCGGCCGGGGTCTGCGAGCTTGCGGCTCGTGATCGCGGTGATCGCGGCCAAGGTCGGCGCGCTCACGCCGCTGTGCCGGGCGGCTTCCAGAAAGCTGCGTCCGTTCCACGGCGTGCCTGCGCGCACCGTCGCGAAGAAGCGGCGGTTGACGTCGTGCAGCCCGCGCGCGCCCGATGAGGCCCGCCGGAGATCGGCATCGATCGCCAGCGCGATCAGCATGCCACACTGATAGTGCAGGTCGAACTTGCCCGTGCGCGATGCTGTGTTCAGCGCCACCTGCGCCAATCCGGCTGCGCAGGCCTTGCGCGCCTCGGCAACGCGCCGGTCGACATAGGCGCTCATTGCGCTGCCCCGGTCGCGCAGCGCCAGCGCCGCCATGGCATCGGCGCCGCCTTCGTGGATCCAGGCTTCGGAGTCCGGCCCGATGACGTCATTTGTCCCTGCACGCTGAAAGAAATGCGCGGCTTCATGCGCGAAGAACCAGTCGAGCCAGAGAACTTCGCCCAGGTTGATCGGCTTGCGCCAGCCATCGCCATAGAGATGGATGAACACCTGCCCGGGCAATGTGCCGCCCTGGCTCGAGAGGCTGGTGCCCGATGGCGGCCGCGGATCGAGCGACACGTAAAGCTCGGGCGTGATTTTCAGCTCGCCATAGATCGCGGCGAATTCACGCATCGATTGCGGCAGCGATTCGAGCAGATGGTCGCGCAGCGAGGTCTGCAGCGCTGGATCGACGATGGCGAGGAAACCCGCGGTGGCAACCGGCTCCGCACCGCCGATATAGACGTACGTGCCCTCCTCACGGCTGACGAACGTGGCACGGTTCGCGCTGCGCCTGCCGCCGACGCCGATCGTCTCGCCTTCGGCATCGATCGTGACCGCGAGCGGCTCGGTGCCCTTGCACGGCAGCGCGGGGCAGGTCTGGAAGTGGCCGGAATAGACCAGCATTCCGCCATCGCTGAACGGAGAGAACGGCGCATAGGCCTTTTCGAGCGCGCTGTAGCGCACGGGAATGTCGAGGCTCAGCTGCGTGAAGGGCCTGCCATCGATCCGCTCGATGCGCTCGTCATCGCCGTCGCGCACCCAGCGGAATTCACTCGCCAGCGTCCTCCAGTCGCGCGCGCGATAGCCATCGAGATGCGGCGCGAAGTGCAGGGCTCTGGCGGGGCGCGCCAGCCGGTATTCGGCGCGCACGGCATTGCCGGGCGCACGGGTGATGTGCAGGCTGACGGGAGGTGCCTTGACGGTGGTGGCTGGACCAGTCTTGCCGGAGACGGGCAGCGCGGTGAAGGCGAGAGCGGCAAGGCCGATCAGCGCACGTGTGATGTTCCGGCCCATAGAGTCCTCATCGTGCCAGCCCGACCGGCCTGATGCCGATCTGAGCAGACCGGCCCGCTGCGCGCAATCAGAAGGTGTAGGTCAGCCCTACCCCGCCGAAGAACTGGTCCGCATCGCCGCGGATGGCGACCACCGGGCTGTCGGCGGCATCACCCTGCATCCGTGAATAGCTGGCCAGCGCGAACACGCCCCAGCCGCCATCGAGCGCGTTGCCCGACAGGTCGAAGCCCAGCAGCGCGCTGGTGCTGATCGACTTCAGCCCGCCGCCCGCGCGGTATTGCGGCAGGCCCGATGCGCGGCTGCCCGCTGCATCGACGCTGAAATAATAATCGGCAAAATCGCCGTCGACGAAATCACCCGAAACCGACAGGTTGAGCACGCCCTTGGTGCCGAACAGCTTGTTGTAGCTCACCTGTGGCGTGATGATGGCGCCCGAATGCGCGCCGGTGACATCGAACAGCGCGTCGGCTTGAAATGTCACGCTGTCGAAATAGTCGAAGATGCGGTTGATCTTGACGCCGCCGGTCGCGCCGACCTCGATCGCGATGTCGCGCTTGCCCAGCAGCTTGACCACCTCATCGCGAATGCGCCCATTGCGGTCGAAGCGTGCGCGGATGACCGGGCCTGCGATATACTCGACCTTGGGCAGCACGGGATCCTTGACGAGATCGACGAACAGGCCGGGGCCGCGTGCGCCGAACGAATAGCCCTTGTAGCTGCCCTGGATCGCAGGCGCGGGGAAGAAGACGTACTGGTCCGAACCTTCATAGCTGGGCACAAACCCCGCGCCGAGCCCCACGGTCATGTAGAAGTCCTTGACGAACACCGATTGCGACATGGCAGCGGCCGTCCCCAGCAGTTCGAGCTGCTCTGGCGTCGGGCCATAAGGCTTGGGCGCGGCCTCGCGGCGGGCTTCAGGTGCGGGCGGCTGGTCGGTGGCGGTCTGCGCCAGGGCAGGGGTGCTGAGCCCCAGGATCAGGGCAAGGCTCGCAAAGGTTCTGGCGATCATCGGGGACGTTCCATACATGGCACTGCGTTGCCGGGGCACACGCATCGGGAGGAGGGGGACACCACAGCTCCGATATAATGCTGCGCTGCAGCAGATCAAGGTGATTGACAGCGCGGGGCATGGCCGGCCTGTCGTGAGTCAATATCGCCGGGTTCCGCCTGCTCGGAAACCCGATGATGTGGAGGGCGAAGACGGTTCCGTCCGATGCTTCGGTCGCTGACAACACCGCAACACTATGTAATTAAATTTACAGAGTGACAGCTGCTCTCTTCGCACCTGCCGCAAAGATACAAGATAAATGGACGAAAAATGGGCTGCTTCCGCCAAATCGGCGTATCTCAACAGCATGCGATGTCAATTTATGACACGCCCGATTCGCAATGAGGTAACCGCCATGTCTTATACCGACCATATCCGCGCAAACGAACAGCTCATCGGCAGCCAGCAGGGTCGCTGGACCGGCATCAACCCCGAGTCCGTGGCGCGCATGCAGCTGCAGAACCGCTTCAAGACCGGCCTGGATATCGCCCGCTACACCGCCAGGATCATGCGCGAAGACATGGCCGCTTATGACGCCGATTCCTCGCAGTACACCCAGTCGCTGGGCTGCTGGCACGGCTTCATCGCCCAGCAGAAGATGATCTCGATCAAGAAGCATTTCGGCACCACCAAGCGCAAGTACCTGTATCTGTCCGGCTGGATGGTCGCAGCATTGCGCAGCGAATTTGGTCCGCTGCCCGACCAGTCGATGCATGAAAAGACCAGCGTGCCCGCGCTGATCGAAGAGCTCTACACCTTCCTGCGCCAGGCTGATGCCCGCGAGCTCGATCTGCTGTTCAGCGGCATCGACAAGGCGCGTGCTGCTGGCGACACCGCCAAGGAGCAGGAACTGCTGGCGCAGGTCGAGAATTTCCAGACGCACGTCGTGCCGATCATCGCCGATATCGACGCCGGTTTCGGTAACGCCGAAGCGACCTATCTGCTCGCCAAGAAGATGATCGAAGCCGGTGCCTGCGCGCTGCAGATCGAAAACCAGGTGTCGGACGAAAAGCAGTGCGGCCATCAGGACGGAAAGGTCACCGTGCCGCACGAGGACTTCCTCGCGAAGATCCGCGCCTGCCGCTATGCGTTTCTCGAGCTCGGCGTCGAAGACGGCATCATCGTCACCCGCACCGACTCGCTGGGTGCGGGCCTGACCAAGCAGATCGCGGTCAGCAACGAGCCGGGCGATCTGGGCGACCAGTATAACAGCTTCCTCGATTGCGAGGAGATCGATCCTACCACCGCGCGCAATGGCGATGTGATCATCAACCGCAACGGCAAGCTGCTGCGTCCCAAGCGTCTGCCGAGCAACCTGTTCCAGTTCCGCGAAGGCACTGGTGAAGACCGCTGCGTGCTCGACAGCATCACCAGCCTGCAGAATGGTGCCGACCTGCTGTGGATCGAAACCGAAAAGCCGCACGTCGAGCAGATCGCCGGCATGATGGACCGCGTCCGCGAGGTCATCCCCAACGCCAAATTGGTGTACAACAACTCGCCCTCGTTCAACTGGACGCTCAACTTCCGCCAGCAGGTCTATGACGCCATGGTCAAGGAAGGGTTGGACGTGTCCGAATATGACCGTGCACAGCTGATGGATGCGAAGTATGACGATACCGAGCTGGGCATCGCCGCCGACAAGCGCATCCGCACCTTCCAGGCCGATGGCGCAAAGCGCGCAGGCATCTTCCATCACCTGATCACGCTGCCGACCTATCACACCGCGGCGCTCTCGACCGACAACCTCGCCAAGGAATATTTCGGCGAAGCGGGCATGCTGGGCTATGTTCTGGGCGTGCAGCGTCAGGAACTGCGCCAGGGCATCGCCTGCGTGAAGCATCAGAACATGTCGGGCAGCGACCTGGGCGATGCGCACAAGGAATATTTCGCTGGTGAAGCTGCGCTGAAGGCGGGCGGCGTCAACAACACCATGAACCAGTTCAGCTGAGCACGCTGAACCGGTCCCAAGACCGATAGAGTTTTCCTGGGGAGGAAAAGGTATAACCCGTCGGTGGCAACACCGGCGGGTTTTCCTTTGGCGCCGCGCCGCCGGTCCATGCTATTGTCCCGATGGGTTCAGGATCAGGGAGGGTGCGCAATGGCAAAGGTCATCGGGCTGGGCGGCTTGTTCTTCAAATCAGCCGATCCTGCCGCGACATGCGCCTGGTATGCCAGGGTGTTGGGGATGGATTTCGGCGAATGGGGCGGGGTCGTGTTCACCCCCGACACCGCCGCCGCGCATCCCGGCGCGGGCACGGTGTTCTCGCCATTTTCCGCCGAAACCGATTATTTCGCACCGTCGGACAAGGAGTTCATGTTCAACCTGATGGTCGATGATCTCGACGCCATGCTGGCGCGCTGCGCCGAGCAGGGGGTGGAACCGGTCAAGGTCTTGTCGCCCGAGCCCAACGGCCGCTTCGCGCACATCATCGACCCCGACGGGCGCAAGATCGAACTGTGGCAGCCGCAGCCGATGGCGTGATCAACACCGCATAGCTGTGTAACGATGATTGCAATGGGTAAGCGCGATTGGGCTTATAATCCCATGTCAGCTATCTGCTCATTCGGGGAAAAAAGCTGCCATTCAGCAAGCGACCCCATTGCAGCCATAGTTTGTTGCGCTAAAAGTTTCCCGATGATTGACAACATTTGGCATTTGAGAGGCTCCGTAAAATTGCCTTCCGATGTCATGAACATTGTTGCAATCGAACGTATCGAAGCCTTCCTGACTGAACAGCACAAGCCAGTGTGCGAACAGACCAATTCGTCCATCAGCTTCCACTCCCCGCTTTGGGAGGATTGGTTTACGGTCAACAATTGGCTGACGCTAGTGATTTACGACCGTGGAAATTTTTGGATTGAAAAAGATCTCGATGACCGTTCCCTCCAATATGATTTGCGGAGTTTGCATGGCTTAGTTTTTTGCTTGGCCGCGGCATTGATGTTTCTGATCTTTGCTACCGTCTTTCAAGGCATCGCGGTAGGCCTGTGCGTCAGCCTATTTGCCTTTGTGTGGCTTTATGGTGGCAATATGCTTTTGGCATGGTGGCGTGTTCCTCTGGCAATTCGAAAGATGGTCAAGGAAATGACTGTCTCCAAGAGGGGCTGATCTAGCAGCAGACATTCGCCTTTCCACCCATAGTCAGTCATTCGCGATCATGTCACGCTGCGCCGTAAGCAGACGTTCCGCGCCCAGCCTTGCACCCTATCGTTACCCGTTCAATCGCCCGCAAAGCGAGCTGAGGCCAATTTTTTCATAAATTCCCAGTGACTTAAAAATATGGTGAATTAACGGAGCGGCTGCGACCGGGGCTGCATCCACGCGGGGCAGCGCGGCGTAGCTTGGGCCATCGATCACTCTGGGGGATGACCTTCATGCGCCTGTTTCTTTTCGCCGCCCTTCTGGTCGTCTCCGCCGCGCCTGCGGTGGCTCAGCCAGCGCCCGCACTGGATATCGCCGCCGCCCGCGCCTCATTGACCGGCGCATGGTCGGGCGAGCTGGAATATCGCGATTATAGCGCGGACACATGGTTCGGCATTCCGGTCAAGACGCGCATCGCCGATCAGGGCGATGGCGCGACGATCATCCGTGCGTCCGATTTCGACGATGGCCCCAAGGTCGGCAATGTGCGGATCACCACGGTCGAGCTGTTCGATGCGAAGGCTGCGACCGTGCAGGCGGGCAGCTTTCGCAAAGGCCGTGCCGCCGAGATCATGACCTATGCGGTCACGCTCGACCCGGGTTCGCGCGACTCCCTCCACTGGACGATGATCGAGCAGACCAAGGGCGAGGATGCCAACCGCCCCGCGACGCTGCGCCTCACCACGGTGCGCGATGGCGACCGGATCGAGACGCTGAAAGAGGTCGATTTTCTCGACGATGACACGACCGAATGGCTGGCGCGCAACCGCACCCGCTTGACGCGCACCGGCGACTGACCGCACACCTGCCAAAAGCCATCTTGCAAAGGTCTGATCATGCTCCGCTATGCTGCCGCTTATCTGTTCACGGGCCTGGCCTTCGCGCTGATCGACAGCGTGTGGCTGAAGACCATGGCGCCGCGTCTGTACCAGCCGATCCTGGGTGATATGCTCGCGCCGTCGTTCCGGCTGGCGCCGGCGGTGGTGTTCTATGTGCTCTACATTGCGGGCATCCAGATTTTCGCGGTCGTGCCCGCGCTCGCCGATGGCCGCTGGCAGACGGCATTGGTCAAGGGCGCGCTGCTCGGCTTCTTCTGCTATATGACCTATGACCTCACCAACCAGGCGACGCTGGCGACATGGAGCACCAAGATCACCGTGCTCGACATCATTTGGGGGACGTTCCTCACCGGATCGTCGGCGCTGGCGGGCTTTGCGGTGACGCGGGCGATCTGGCGCTAGGGCGTTTCGGGCAGTCGCCAGTCGATCGGTGCCATCCCGGCTGCTTCCAGAAACGCATTCGCCTGGCTGAAATGGCCGCAGCCCAGAAAGCCGCGATGCGCCGAGAGCGGCGAGGGGTGCGGGGCCTTCAGCACGAGGTGCCTGCTGTCGAGCTTTGCGGCTTTCTTCTGCGCATGGGCACCCCAGAGCAGGAACACCACCGGATGCTCCAGCGCGTTGACCCGGGCGATGACCGCATCGGTGAACCGCTCCCAGCCGCGCCCCTGGTGCGATCCGGCATCGCCCATCTCGACTGTCAGAACGGTATTGAGCAGCAGCACGCCCTGCTGCGCCCAGCTTTCCAGAAAGCCGTGGGCAGGGCGCGCAATGCCAAGGTCGCGCTCCAGCTCCTTGTAGATATTGAGCAGCGATGGCGGCACCGGCACGCCGGGCTGCACGCTGAAGCACAGGCCATGCGCCTGGCCGGGGCCATGATACGGATCCTGCCCCAGGATCACGACGCGTACCTTGTCGGGCGGGGTCAGGTCGAGCGCGCGGAACCAGTGGCTGCCCGGCGGAAAGATGTGCTTGCCCGCCGCCTTGCGCTCGAGCAGGAACTGCTTGAGCAGGGCCATATACGGCGCGGCAAACTCATCGGCGAGGGCTGTCCGCCATTGCGGGTTCAGCCGGACGTCGCCCTCGGGACCGGTATTGTCTGTCATCGCCCGGACCTTGGCTTTGTCTGCCCCGTAGCGTCAAGTCAGGGGTTTTCGCATTGGCACAATTTGATGATACAAGGTCGCCGCCGAGAGGATGCGAATCGCGACGCATTAGCGGGAGATTCTGGATGCCGCTTACCCATTCAAAACCCGTTACGTTCATCAATACGGCCAACCGACAGGCGGCCGAAGCCTTTTACCGAGATGTGCTGGGCGTCGCATTCATCGCCGATGATGGGTTTGCCGCCGTCTTCGATCTGGGTGGCGCGATTTTGCGCGTGACCGAATTGGAAGGCTATGTCGCCGGATCGCATCCGGTCCTGGGCTGGTCGGTCGATGATATCGTTCAGACGATGGAGCATCTGATCAGCAGGGGGATGCCGCCGAAAATCTATGATGGCCTTGACCAGGACGCGCTGGGCATCTGGTGCGCGCCTGACGGGTCAGCGCAGGTTGCCTGGTTTCAGGACCCGGATGGCAATGTGTTGAGCGTCGTCCAGAGCGGCTGACGCTCAGCTCCTTTACAGCGAATGCACCAGATGGCCGCCATCGACGGTAAGAATGCTGCCGGTCATGAAGCGGCTGGCGTCTGACACCAGCAGCAGCAGCGGTCCATCCAGATCGGGCAGTTCGCCAAACCGGCGCATCGCGATCCGCTTGCGCAATGGATCACCCGCTTCGCCCGAAAGCTGGTCGCGGTTGATATCGGTGAGGAAATAGCCCGGCGCGATGGCATTGACGCGGATGTTGAACCGCGCGAGCTCCATCGCCAGCTGCCGCGTCATGTGCAGCACGCCCGCCTTCGACACGGCATAGGGGCCGGTGCCCGCCGCGGTCTGGAAGCCGGTGATCGAGGCCGTGTTGATGATGTTGCCGCCGCCTGAATCGCGCATCACCTTGGCGGCTTCAGTGGCGACGTTCCACGCGCCTTTCAGGTTGGTGTCCATCACGAAGTCGTAATCGGCCTCGGTCTGGTCGAGCGCGCGCTTGGTGACGGCGACGCCGGCGTTGTTGATGCAGGTGGTGATCGCGCCCGCCGCTGCGATTCCTTCACGCACTGAGGCCAGGTCGGCGACATCCATCCGCACCGCGCTCGCGCTGCCGCCAGCATCGGTAATCTCAGCCACCAGCGCTTCGAGCGCCTCGAGCCTGCGCGCGGCGACCACGACATGCGCCCCGCAGCGGGCGAGCACACGCGCGAAATGTGCGCCAAAACCTTCGCTCGATGCGCCGGTGACGAGGATGCGTTGGCAGGACAGATCGGCAGTCAGGCTCATGCGGCGGCTCCCTCGTTGGCATGCTTGTGGTCACGCTTGATCTTCTTCGCAAGCGACCATTTGTGCACTTCGGTGGGGCCGTCATAGATGCGGAACGCGCGGATTTCGCGGAAGACCTGCTCGACGATGGTGTCGCCGCTCACGCCCTTGCCGCCCATCACCTGCACGCAGCGATCCGCCACGCGCATCAGCGCTTCGGACACCGCGACCTTGGTCATCGAGCTTTCCACCGTGCCCAGCTCGCCGGTATCGAGCACGCCCGCGCACCAGCCGATCATCAGTTCGGCCTGTTTGAGGTCGATCAGGTTTTCCGCCAGCATGAAGCCGACGCCCTCGTGATCGACCAGAGGCTTGCCGAACGCGTGGCGGCGGCAGGCATAGTCGCTGGCGATTTCGTGCGCGCGCGATGCGGCGCCATACCAGCGCATGCAGTGCGAGAGGCGGGCAGGCGAGAGGCGCACCTGCGCGTATTTGAAACCCTCGCCGCTCTGTCCCAGCATCTGGTCGGCAGGCACGCGCAAATTGTCGATGGCGATGATGGCGTGGCCGCCCGGCATCGAAGAGTCGATGGTGTCGAGAACACGCTCGATGCGGATCGCCGGATCGGGCAGATCGACGAGGAACATGCACGCGCCATCCTCGGACTTCGCCATGACGATGCCGACCTTCGCGCCTTCGGCCCCGGTGATGAACGCCTTGCGGCCGTTGATCACCCAATGGTTGCCATCGAGCTTGGCGGTGGTCTGCATCATCGACGGGTCCGAGCCCGCACCGCCCTCATCGGCCGGTTCGGTCATGAAGAACGCCGAGCGCGAATCGCCGGAGACGAGCTGATCGAGGAAGCGCGCCTTCTGCTCGTCGCTCGCCATCTTGCCCAGCAGATACATGTTGCCCTCATCGGGCGCGGCGGTGTTGCACGCCACCGGGCCGAGAGGCGAAAGCCCCGATTTCTGCAGCACGATCGCAGTCTGCGCCTGCGTGAGGTGGCGGCCATCGGGCAGGATATGCGGTGTCATCACGCCGGCATCACGGGCAAGCGCGCGCATCTCGAGCACCAGCTCTTCCGACGGCCCATGCGCGCCGCAGCGCGGGTCGTGCTCATAGGGTGCGATCACATCGCGGACGAACCGTTCGACCTTCACGGCAATGGCATCGACTTCGGCGGCGGACAGATGGGACATGGCAATGGTCTCCCGGATGCTTGGCGTGTGCGTGAGCCGGGTATCAAAGCTGAGGCGTTAATCAACTGATTAAATTGCAGGGGTGCGCATCGATTGAGGTGCCTGCGAAGGCAGGGGCCCATCTCCTACCGGTTGTTCTGGAGACACGCTCGGAGATGGGCTCCCGCCTTCGCGGGAGACCAGGAGCGGGAGGGTCAATGACTAGCGCTATCACTAAACCGGAAAGCGCTCTGCGGCACGCCAAGTTCATTTGGCAGATTGCGTCGCTAGTCTGGAATATACCAGCGCATGATGCCTTCGTAGGAACCCTCGATAGCTTCGCCTTGTCTGTTGGTCGCGGGATGGAAGCGAGCGCGCCGGACCAGATTCCGACAGGTCGCTTCATCCAACCTCTGGGAGCCAGATGGCTCGGTGACTTCGCATCTAGCGACCCGTCCTGTGGGAGCGATCAACAAACGGTAACGGGTTGTGCCTTGGTGCCAAGTTTCTGTGGGATAATCCTGCAGAGTAACCCATGTGGCAGTGTCGTTCAGCGGCCTCGCGGGCTGATCTGGTGCAGAATGAGCATTCCCTGCTCGGTAAATGCTGCGCTGGGCGTCCGAATGTGCAATTGCTGATCCTACGATCGCAGCATCAATGAAAAACAAACTCAACCCGCCAAGGCTCAGGTTGATAAAGGGCTTTAAATCCATCGGCATCCTCCCATCAGGCGAAGTGGACGGTGTGACCCCTGCCACCTTCAAACCGCGATCGGCCCATGCTTCGGCGGCGCGATCCGGCTGACCTTGATCGCTTTTGCAGCCGATTGTGCACGGGCGAGGTCATGCGCTGCCTGCATCCGCAGCAGCGTCCTTGCGGATATGGCAAAGGCCATCTCAAAGCGGATCGCCATTTCGGGCGAAAGGGCGGACTTGCCGTTGAGCAGATTGCTCAAGGCAACCCGCGTGACACCCAGGCGCTCGGCAGCGTCACTCTGGGTCAGGCCGTAAGGCTCGATGAAGTTGCGCCGCAGCCAGGGGCCGGGATGGAGCGCAAAGCTGGTGTGCAGCTTGATGGCCATCAGTGATAATCCTCAAGGTCAAGATTGTCGATTGTCGTGTCGTCGAGCTTGGTGAAGGTTAGCCGCCAGTTTCGGGTGACCGTCATCGCAAAGTCACCCTTGCGGTCGCCTTTCAGGGCGTGGAAACCGAAATTCGGCGGAATGACCAGTTCATCGAAGCTTTCGGCAGCATCGATGAACGCAACCATATCCGCCAGACGCTCGGGCTCGATCATGCCCTTGGCGTTGCCGGTTTCGAGAAACCTGCGCAATTGCCTGTGGCGGACGCTCTCGATTTCCATGGTGCGTGTATAGCAATACTATGCATGAATGTAAAGCAATGCTTTACAGCGGTCTTCCCCGCGGTTGGCAAAACAAAAAACCCCGCCGCGCAAAAGCGCAGGCGGGGTCTCATGTCTCGCATCCCGGCCTTTGCAGGCCGAGCGCCGGATCAGTCGTGGTGCGGGACCAGATTGACGGCGGAGTGCTTGCCGCGGCGGTCGACTTCAAGGTCGAACTCCAGACGGTCACCCTGGTTGAGCGTGCTCATGTTGGCGCGTTCGACCGCGCTGATGTGCACGAACGCATCGGGCTGGCCGTCGTCGCGCGTGATGAAGCCGAAGCCCTTCATGGCGTTGAAGAACTTGACCGTTCCGGTCGCACGCTCGCCGGTAAGCTCGCGCCGAGGCGCTTCGCCGCGCGGAGCGCCGCGATCACCCCCACGGTCGCCGCCGCCGCTGCCTTCGGCAACCGCGATCAGTTCACCATCGACCTTGAGGTCGCTGGCCGAAACCTTGCCTCCGCGATCCACCAACGTGAATTCCAGGCCCTGGCCTTCAGCGAGGTTCGACAGACCGGCGCGCTCAACCGCACTGATGTGCACGAACACGTCTTCGCCGCCGTCTTCGCGCTGGATGAAGCCGAAGCCCTTTTGCGCGTTGAAGAATTTGACCTTGCCCTTGGCTTCGCCGACCACCTGGGTGGGCATGCCGCCAAAGCCGCCGCTGCGAGGAGCGCCGCCACCACCGCCAGGTCCGCGCGGGGCACCGAAGCCACCGCCGCCTGCGGGAGCGCCGTAACCGCCACCACCACCGCCGCCGCCGAAGCGGTCACGATCGCCATATGCAGGCGGAGGCGAAAAAGCGTCGAAATCATCCTCGCCAAATCTGTCGCGTTTATCCCGGCCCCTGCCGCCGCGCCGACCCCTGTCAAAACTCATGCCGAACTATTCACTTTCAATGTCGTCCTGGATCATTCGCTCAAGAACAGGGCGGACGTGAACCCCATCACTCAACTTCAGGCCTGTATCCCGGCGATCTGCCTGGCATCTCGCCAGCCGCCACGAGTACAGCGCAAAACTTAAAACACCGCAACATATGCCAGTTCGGGATGATGACTTTGACGACGCGTCATCGGCCCCTTGCTGGCCAGAAATCTGTGGAAGACCTTGAATGTGCACTTGCACATCCCAGAGTGCCTGATTGAAGCACGTACTTCCAAGTGATTCTCTTAACCCAAATTCCGTTCAATGGCGAACGATAAATGGCGGGGTTAAAGGCTTTACCGCGCGCCCGGAGCGGTCTGACGCGGCGCGCCGCAGCAGGTCGGCGCGGCCTGGGCCAGTCGCGGCAAAATTGGCGAGGCAGCGGTTCGTCAGGCCTTGCCATGCCCCAGCCTGTGCGGCAATTGGGACCGATGGACAGCATCATCCCCCTTCTGAGCGACCCGGCCGCCTGGGCCGCGCTGATCACTCTGGTCATTCTGGAAGTCGTGCTGGGCATCGACAACCTCATTTTCATCTCGATTCTGTCGAACAAGCTGCCCGAGCATCAGCGCCAGACCGCGCGGCGCGTAGGCATCGCCCTGGCGCTGATCATGCGGCTGGCGCTGCTCTCGATGATCGCATTCATCGTTTCGCTGACGACACCGGTGTTCGATCTGGGCATCACCGGCGCGCCCGGCCAATATGGCGAGCCGACCTTCGAGACGCAGTTCTCGTGGCGCGACCTGATCCTCATTGCCGGCGGCCTGTTTCTTGTTTGGAAGGCGACCAAGGAAATCCACCACAGCGTCGATGACGACCCCTCGGGCGAGGCGCTGGACAAGAAGGGCAAGGCCGCGATCGGCTTTGGCTCCGCCATCGTGCAGATCATCGCGCTCGACATGGTGTTCTCGATCGATTCGATCCTGACCGCCGTGGGCATGACCGATGAGGTGCCGATCATGATGGCGGCGGTGATCATCACCGTGGGCGTGATGCTGGTGGCGGCCGACCCGCTGGCCAATTTCATCAACCGCAACCCCACCGTGGTGATGCTGGCTTTGGGCTTTCTGCTGATGATCGGCGCGGTGCTGATTGCCGATGGCTTCGGCGTGCACGTGCCCAAGGGTTATATCTATGCCGCCATGGCTTTTTCTGCGATGGTGGAAGCCCTCAATATCTGGGCCCGCAGGGGCCGGGAAAAGAAACGCGGCAATTCGCCGAGTACCAACGACGGCGAGACAGCATGAGCGTATATTTCCACGAAGAAGACCTGCCTGCCGATGTGCTGGCCCCCGGCCCGGTGGCGGTGGATACCGAAACCATGGGTCTGATCACGCCGCGCGACCGGTTGTGCGTCGTCCAGATTTCCGATGGACGCGGTGATGAACATCTCGTGCGTTTCAAGCCCGGCAGCGATTATGCCGCGCCCAACCTGCGCGCCGTGCTGGCTGATCCCGAGCGGCTCAAGCTCTATCATTTCGCCCGGTTCGATCTGGCAGCGATCAAGCATTATCTGGGCGTGGTGGCCGCGCCCGTGTTCTGCACCAAGATCGCCTCGCGGCTGATCCGCACCTATACCGACCGGCATGGCCTGAAGGAGCTGGTGCGCGAGGTTCTGGGCAAGGAACTGAGCAAGGTGCAGCAGTCGAGCGACTGGGGTGCGCCCGAGATCAACGATGCGCAGCGCGATTATGCCGCCAGCGATGTGCGCTTCCTGCATGCGCTGCACGCGGCGATGGAAGTGCGGCTGGAGCGCGAAGGGCGACGCGAGATTGCGCAGGCCTGTTTCGATTTCCTGCCGGCCCGCGCCGAGCTGGACCTTATCGGCTGGCCCGAAATTGATATTTTCGCGCACGCCTAATATATCGCGCCCCTAACCGGACGCCGTTCATCGCGGGTTCGCAACCAATAGGCTTATTCGCGACATGACCCAGCGTGCCGATCAGATTCGCAACCGACGCCAGCTGTTTGCCGCCCCTGGCAGCAGCCATGACCGGCTTGTGCGCTTTCTGGGCATGTTCCTGCCTGCCGCCATCGGCGTGCTGGTGGCGTTTCTCGCGCTCGCACCGCTCTTGCGCAACGCCGAGGTCAGCTTTCTGCTCGACAAGAATCAGGTCGATATCGCGCGCGAGCGCATGCGCGTGACCCAGGCGCTGTATCGCGGTCAGGATACCGAAGGACGTCCCTTTTCGCTGGAGGCGGGATCGGCCGTGCAGAAGAGCTCGCGCAACCCCGTGGTCGAGATGAACGATCTGGCCGCGCGTATCCTGCTGGCCGAAGGTCCCGGCGTCCTCGAAGCGGGCCGTGGCAATTACAATATGGATACCGAGCAGGTCTCGATCGTGGGCCCGGTGCAGTTCAGTTCGGCCAATGGCTATCGCATGGTGACGCGCGATGTGGACATCGATCTGCCCGAGCGCAGCATGGTCAGCCGGGGCGAGGTGACCGGGCGCTTGCCGACTGGCACTTTCCGCGCCGACCGGTTAAAGGCCAATCTTGCCGAACGCACCGTAACCCTTGAGGGCCGCGCGCGTTTGCGCATGACCCAGGGCGGGCTGCCCCGGTGAAGATCAGTAAGACGGGATTGAATATGCGGTTTGCGGGCACGATTTCGACCATCGCCAGGCGCGCGATGCCGGCGGCTTCCGCCGGCGGCGTGACCCTGGCCGCGCTGCTGCTGGTTCCCGGCTCGGTCGTCGCGCAGTCGCTGGCGAACCACAACAGCAATGCACCGGTCGATTATGCGGCCGACCGCATCGAACTGCAGGACCGCGCCAACCGCGTGCTGCTGTCGGGCAATGTCGATATCACCCAGGCGGGTCTCCGGCTGCAGGCTGCACGCATGACCGTGGCCTATCGCAACGCAGGCAGCATCGAGATCGAGCGGATCGACGCCAATGGCGGCGTTGTCGTCACCAAGGGTGAAGAGCGCGCCAGCGGCAATGTGGGGATCTATGACTTCAACCGGCGGATCATCACGCTGATCGGCGACGTTGCTCTGCGTCAGGGCGGCAATACGCTCAACGGCGGGCGGATGGTGATCGACCTGACGACAGGCCGCTCCACCATCGACGGCCGTTCATCGGGCGGAGCTCCGGGCCAGACAGGGTCTGCGAGCGGCCGCGTGTCAGGCTCGTTTGCGGTGCCCAAGCGCGATTGATTCGTCCAGAAAGCCTTTCCCAGCTTCCCGGGGAGGTTGTTTGGCTGCCCCCAAGCCAACCCCCGCGCTCGTCCATGCATAAATCCTGCCAACACGTGATTATCGCCGGTTTTCATCGCGTTGATCCGTGCTATGGGATGGCCAAGCAAAGGGCACGGCGAATGTCGGCCCCCACGGTTTGCAGGATGTTGCGATGAACGATGTTGCCCCCCTTGGCGTGCTCAGCGGCACCGCGGCGGATCCTTTCGCGTCGACCGACGGGCTGAATGTCGTCTCGATCGCCAAGAGCTATGACAAGAAGGTCGTGCTGTCCGACGTGTCGTTGCATGTCGCCAAGGGCGAAGTGCTGGGACTGCTCGGCCCCAATGGCGCGGGCAAGACGACGTGTTTCTATTCTATCATGGGACTGGTGAAGCCCAATTCGGGCCGCATCATGCTCGACGGCGTCGATATCACGCCGCTGCCGATGTACCGACGCTCGATCCTGGGCCTGGGCTATCTGCCGCAGGAAACATCGATCTTTCGCGGCATGACCGTCGAACAGAACATCAAGGCGGTGCTCGAGCTGGTCGAGCCTGAAGTGGCAGCGCGCGCGGAAAAGCTGGAGACGCTGCTCGACGAATTCGGCCTGACGCGGTTGCGCAGTTCGCCCGCGATGGCGCTGTCGGGCGGCGAGCGCAGGCGCTGCGAAATCGCCCGTGCGCTGGCCGCCAGCCCCTCGATCATCCTGCTCGACGAGCCGTTCGCCGGGATCGATCCGCTGTCGATCGCCGACATCCGCGACCTGATCAAGCAGCTGAAATCGCGCGGCATCGGCGTATTGATCACCGATCACAACGTCCGCGAAACGCTCGACATCGTCGATCGCGCCTGCATCATCTACGATGGCCAGGTGCTGTTCGCCGGTACCCCCGAAGCGTTGGTCGCCGACGAGAATGTGCGCCGGCTGTATCTGGGCGAAGGCTTCGCGCTGTAATGGCAAGCCGGGGGGCCAGGGACTAAATCGATGGCATTGGGCCCGCGTCTTGACCTGAGGCAGAGCCAGTCGCTGGTGATGACGCCGCAGCTGCAGCAGGCGATCCGGCTGCTGGCGCTGTCGAACATCGAGATCGAGGCGTTCATCGGCGAGGAGCTGGAACGCAACCCGCTGCTCGAGTTGGGCGGTGAAGAGCCCGGCAGCGATATCGGCATGAGTGGGGTCGATGCGGTGTTCGATGCGCCGCCCGCACCCGCTTCCGGTGGCGACCCGGCTGGCAGCGACGAGCTGATCGGCGCAGGGATGGGCGAGACCGACCGCCCGCTTGACATGGATCTCAACGGCGAGGTCTTTCACCACGACAGCGTCAGCGATTGCCCCGAACGGATCGCGGGCGAAGCGAGCGGCGGGCTCGACGGCGCATTGTCGCTCAACGACATCGCGACCGGGGGCAGCGGCGGTGACAGCGACGGCTGGGAGGATTCGCTCGAATACGACCTGTCGTTGCGCGAACATCTGCACGCGCAGGCGGGCATCGTTTTGTCGGGCACGGCGCTGTTCATCGGGCGGCACCTGATCGAGCTGATCGACGAGAACGGCTATCTGCGCGGCGATCTGCTGCAGGTCTCGCACCAGCTGGGCGTGCCGCTGGGCGAGGTGGAAGCAGCGCTCGCGGTGGTCCAGACGCTCGAGCCGACCGGGGTGGGCGCGCGCGATCTGGCCGAATGCCTGGCGCTGCAGGCAAAAGAGGCCGATCGCTACGATCCGTGCATGGCGCGGCTGATCGACAATCTGGAACTGCTGGCGCGCGGCGCGCTGCCCCAGCTCAAGCGGCTGTGCCGGGTCGACGATGAAGACCTTGCCGACATGATCGCCGAGCTGCGGCAATATGACCCCAAGCCTGGCAGCCGCTTTGGCGGGTCAAGCATTGAGGCGGTGGTGCCCGACCTGTTCGTGATCGAGCGCGAGGGCAAATGGCTGATCGAGATCAACAGTGCGACATTGCCGCGGCTGCTGGTCAATCGCTCCTACCACGTCTCGCTGACCGGCGGACGGCACGATGCCAAGTCCAAGGCCTGGCTGAGCGAGTGCCTGGCCGAGGCGAACTGGCTGGTGAAGGCCCTCGACCAGCGCCAGCGCACGATCATCAAGGTGGCGAGCGAGATCGTCAAGCAGCAGGAAGCCTTCTTCCGCCACGGCGTCACCCAGCTCCGGCCGCTGACCCTGCGCAGCGTCGCCGACGCGATCGAGATGCACGAATCGACCGTCAGCCGGGTTACCAGCCACAAGTATCTGAGCTGCGCGCGCGGGCTGTATGAGCTGAAATATTTCTTCACCAGCGCGATCCAGGCGACCGATGGCGGCGATGCGGTATCCGCCTCTGCGGTCAAGAGCCACATCAAGGCGCTGATCGACGAGGAGGATGCCAAGAACATCCTCTCCGACGACCAGCTGGTCGATCTGCTGAAGGAGCGCGGCTTCGACATCGCCCGGCGCACGGTCGCGAAATATCGCGAGGCGCTGGGGCTGGGATCGTCCGTGCAGCGCCGCCGCCAGAAAAAGCTGCAAGGGGCGCGATGACCAGCTTGCCCCCTCGCGCCAGCGCGAGGGGAGGGGCTCTTACTGCAGCGTCACCCGCGGGTCGTCACTGTCACGCCGGCCAAAGAACTGCATCAGCTGCACGAGAAGGTCGGCGCGGACCTGAAGCCCTTCGGCCTCCAGCAATGCCTGCTTGGCCGCCGCATCGAAAGGGGCAATCTGCGCAATGCCATTGACCAGCGACCGGTCGTCGAGCCGCGCGACCGAATCCCAGTCGACGCTATAGCCCTGCGCGTTGGCGAACCGCTGCGATTCGCGCTCCAGGCTCGCGCGTTCGACGCTCGACAGCGCCTGATCGTCCTCGTTTTCGGTGATCAGTTCGGCTTCGATCTGCCGGAAGGCCGTGGTCACATCGAGCTCACGCAACACGCGAAAACGGGCAAAGCCCTCCAGCACCAGATTGTAGCGGCCATCGTCGAGCGCTTCGACATCAACGATGCGACCGACGCAGCCCATGTCGAACAACGCCGGCGAATCACCGGTGCCGCGCGGCTGGATCATCCCGATCTGCCGGTCGCGCGCCATCGCATCGCTGACCAGCGCGCGGTATCGCGGCTCGAAGATGTGCAACGGCACCTGCAGGCCCGGAAACAGGATCACACCGGTCAGGGGGAAAATGGAAAGACGCTGGGCGACCATTTCTGCCATGCCCGTCAACCGAACAACGCAGCAGAAAGCCTGCGGCGCGTGGCTGCGACCCAGGGGTCTTCCAGTCCGACCGCTTCAAAGATCTGCAACAGCCGCGCGCGCGCCGCGCCTTCGTTCCAGGCCTTGTCGGCCTGCACGATCGTCAGAAGGTGGTCGGCGGCCTCGTCACGCGCGCCATCGGCGAACAGCGCCGCGGCCAGATCGTAACGCGCGGCGTGATCATCGGGCGTAGCATCGACCTGGGCGCGCAGCCCTGCGATCTCGCTGTCATCGGCCTTGTCTGCCACCAGGGCGACCGCCGCTCTGGCGCGGTCGAGCGCAGGGTCGGACGCGATTTCGGGCGGTAGGTCGTCGAGCAGCGCTTGCGCTTCGGCGACCTTGTCAGCCGCCACCATGGCCCGCACCAGGCCGGAGAGTGCTGCCACATTGTCGGGCACCATATCGAGGATCTGCGCAAACACGCCCGCCGCGCGCTCGCCATCGCCGCTCGCCAGCACTTCTTCACCCATCTCGATCAGCGGCGCGATATCGGGCATGTCGGGCTCGCCTTCGCCTGCCTGCACCGGCAGCTTGGCGAGCAGCTGGTCCAATATCCCGGCCAGCTGCGATTCGGTGCGCGCATTGGTCAGGTTGGCGACCGGCTGGCCCTGGAACATCGCATAGACCGTGGGGATCGACTGGATCTGGAACTGCGAGGCGATGAAACGCTCTTCGTCGACATTGACCTTCACCAGCATCACGCCCTTGTCGGCATATTGCTCGGCGACCTTTTCCAGCACCGGGGTCAGCGCCTTGCACGGCCCGCACCATTCGGCCCAGAAGTCCAGGATCACCAGCTTGGTCATCGAAGGTTCGACCACGCTGGTCCGAAACGCCTCGACCGCCTTGTGTTCCTCGGTCGTCAAACCCATGCTTGCCAAGTGTCATGCTCCTGCTGCCGTGCGGGCGATACCGGTGACCGGCATGGCCAGCGGGCGTTTTCCCCGCGTTTGTGCACCTCTTATCCGAAACCCCAAGATGGTGCGCAAGCCGCTTATGCCAAGGGCTGCACAATGATTCCGACAGAAATGCAAATTGGGGCTTGCCGGACCCAAAAGCCGATGCTAACTGCGCGCCTCACCTGCTGGATCGCACGTCGAACCAGCCGCCGAGCGGGCGTAGCTCAGGGGTAGAGCACAACCTTGCCAAGGTTGGGGTCGAGGGTTCGAATCCCTTCGCCCGCTCCAGTTTTCCTAGGGAAAACAGCGGTTTAGGAAATAGCCGTTTTCAAAAATCCTAAAATCAACCATCTTCGGATCATGTTCGGATTCGCAGAGGGGTAGTCGGATTTTGGGAAAAACGGGTCTCAATGATTCCGCTGAGGCTGCAAAGCCCGCAAAAACAGCCAGCAATGCCCCCAAAGGAGCGGTCACGGATTCCAAGTCATTCCGTGATGGGCTGATTTACCTCTATCAACGGGCGGATTTCAAAAAGCCAACTTGGCTCTGCCGGGTGAAGATTCCTAATGGGTCGGGCTATGTGAACCGCAGCACCGGTACGGGCGATGAGCATAAGGCGTTCAAGTTCGCTGATGACCTCTACAACCAGCTGCTCGTCAAATCGCTGACTGGCGAGGCTCCGCCAGGCAAGCAGATGGGCAGAGCGATCCAGTCCTACATCGAGCGTTTGGAATCACAGCCGCATAAGCTCTCAATCCACTACAAGGTTTTGCTGCTGAAACGGATCAAGCCATTCCTCGAACGGAAGAGCTTTGACGATCTCTCAACCTCATTGCTGTCGAAGGTGGTCGATGAGCAGATTGCCCTGACTAAGAAGGGTACGCTGTCCCCCAATACGATCAAGCGTACATACACCGACCTCAAGCACTTCCTGCAATGGTGCATCGAGGAAGGTTATATCACCCAGATGCCCCGCTTCCCCAAGGTCAACGGTGTTGCATCCAGCCGTCCGCACTTTGATGCTAAGGACTGGGCAAAGTTGATCCGCCAGCTCCGGGAGATCGTGAAGGTCGAGAACGGTGCTATCAGGCGGGACCGCATGATGCTGCGGGACTACGTCCTCATCCTTGCCAACACAGGGATACGTGTCGGCGAAGCCCGGACATTAAAGTGGCGGGATGTAACCGAAATCGGTGGCGGCAACGGTGAGGCTGCGCATGTCACGCTGCTGGTATCAGGAAAAACTGGTAAGCGGGAGGTTGTTGCCCGTTCAGCCGACATCAAAACCTATTTCAAACGGATACACGATCTGAGGGTCGAGGAGCTGACCGTCGAGGGCAAGCCCAAGCCAAAGATCGATCCGAACAGCTTAGTCTTCTGCCACAAGGATGGTACGGAGATCGGTACGTTCAAAAAATCATTCGCTGCCTTGATGAAGAGAGCCGGTGTCGAACGGGACAGCTACGGCAACCTTAGGTCGCTTTACTCCCTCAGACATACCTATGCGACGTTTTGCCTTCAGCATGGTGTGGCGGTGTATACACTTGCCAAAAACATGGGAACGTCGGTTGCGATGATTGAGCAGTATTACGGACATACCACTAACGTTGCTTCGGCATCGGAGTTGACCAAGCGGGTTAAAAGGCAAGCCAGCGGGGCTGCATCGTCGCTTAGTTGGTTGGAATAGACATTGGATCCAGCGCCGAGTGAGGAGCCCTTGGAATTATGAAAGATAGCGATTAGGCTATCAAAGCTATGTTTTTAAAAGTTTCTTATCTCAAGATTTTGGTGCATTGAACTAGATGATGAATGATGTCCTTTGTGTTATGGATTTGGTGTGAAAAATATGAAGAAATACAGAAAACTAAAAAAGTTATTGGCAGTATCAGGCTGCATGATCATGGTAACGGGGTGCTCTTTGCTGCCAAATGATGAGTTAAACTGCGCATCTAACGATGAGAAAGAGCTTATCACTAGTCTCTTGGCAGATAGTAAAATCCCACAATCATTTCAGGATCCATTTATGCAAAGCCTTGCATCAAAACAGGGTAAGCTTACTGATATTGAGAAGGATCCAGAGTATCAGCGACTGAACGAAATGCAGCTAGTGCTACAAGAAGATCTCCGATCGAAAGTAGCGGATTGTTTCGACGACGAGAAGCATCCACAAGGATTTAGATTTTCTGGTACTTGGCGACAAGAGATATGTGATCGACCACCAATAGAACAACGAGAATTTGAAGCTCGTCTCATGGAAATCAATGAAGATCTTGATTACTTTGGGCAGGAGAGCAAAGCTGAGAAGGCGGCTTTGAAGTATTTTTCGAACTATGCGTCAAATAATATTCGCCCGATTCTAAATAAAATGAACGATATAATCGAAAAGAAAAAGGATTATACCAGCTTATTTGATCAAAAGAGAAAAAATAGTTACGAAAAAAATATGCAGGAATGGCTCTCGAGGAAAAATGATATTGTTTTTGATCTAAAAAATATCATTTTGGTAGACCGGAATGAAGCTACCGGCGCTGTGGAATGTAAGGCAGATTTAAATGTATCGTTAGGCGAACTTTCATCAGAATCGCAGATTAACTTTACAGTAGAAAAGACTTCTGAGGGTGAGCTGTACGGTACAGTATTTGGAATTTGAATAATATATTTTGACAGAGATCAAAATCAAATCAATGGAAGTTCAGTAAGCCATTGGGAAGTCAGGTTTATGACGGTTGGGAAAGTTTATAAAGTCAGTAATATTCTGAAAAAATCGTTCAAGGAAATCACAAATTATAACTATGATATTAGCAAAGGCGCTTCGCTAGTACGCACTTGGCGATTTGGATCCATTATTATATCCTTGAAAAACGAAAGTGACGCTGCATTGTTAGCGGAAAGCATAGGGAAAGACTATTTTTATTCTGAAGATTTTTCAAAGGTAGATGCTGATATTTTCGAAGATCTAGTCGAAGAAGATTGGGGTTTTGAAAAACCAGAAGACTATGAAAAATTCCAAAAACTCTTTGACCAGACCGGTGATAGCTATGGTGATTTGCAAGAATTCCTTGAGGACAGGATTGGTTTCAGGATGCGTGAACGATACTTTGAAATCGAGTATGGCGGTGTGAACATTGAAGATGCCTGAAGCTCCATCACTAACTTTGAAACGCCCGTGGACTTAAAATTCGAATGACGAGACGCCCGGTATATCAACCAAGGAGATATGCCGATGGAATTGAAGTTTGCCGCCACCGCACGCCCAGAGAAGGCTTCTGCTGACGTACAGCGCCGCCAAAAGCTTGTCCGTAGGATTGATCAGCAGATTGGCTATGTCCGCCAGATGGTCGAGGGCAAGCAGCCTCGTGCAGTTTGGGTCTGGATGGATGAGGCTGGAACTTATTTCCTGCCGATCAAATATGGTCGCCAGCCCATCGAGTTGAAGAAGGGTATGTTCTCGGTTCAATGCACCGACCTCGACCATGTCGAAGGGTCCCTTTGCACGATCCGGGCAATGGTATTGCAGGGAGACTTTGACGATCAGCTAACGAAAGCGTCGTCGGACATTCGTAAAAAGTTTGGGAAAACCGAAAAAACATAACCTGACCACACAATCGGTGCAGCAAAGGTAAAATATCTGGTCTGCGGCTTTTACCTCTGGGCGAGGCGAAGTAATGGCTCGTTATAGGTCGATATAAGCGATTGCATTGAATCCAGACCGTCAAAAAAAGCTCTCGAGTCAACGCCATCTTTGCTGCTTAACTTAGTAATTGACCGAACATATTTAAGAGTACCAGGTGGAACCTCCGCCCCCCATCTCGGAAAGCCTATTTGCCCAATTCTTACACGAACGGTATTGGTTTTTTTGAATATAAACCCTTTCGTCTCCTGTCTTTCTGACATAACATCGATATAATTTTTATCGGCATTATCGAGGTAGAAGCCATACCTTGATAATATCTTGTCAAGATGGCGAAATGTGATTGATTTTTTATCATTAGTCATTTGCCTCATGCTTTTCTTGATCCAGTGAGCAATGAAGCGAACCTCGGGGTCGGTGTCTCCGTCCTTTTTAAGTTCCCTATATCTTGAATACTTTTCAAGACCATTTTCAGCAACTTCTACCGTAAAGTCTTCAATTACCTTTTCAGATACACAAGGACATCTATTAATTGAATGCATTTGATATATCATTGACAAAAAAGCAGTCCTCTTATTAGCATCATAAAAACAATGATTTTTTATGATCCCATAAAATAATGTTGCCGCAATTTCATATTGAGTAATCCACTTTGCTTTTCCGGCAAAGCTACTTATCTGTCGGCAAACTGTTGACTCTAATTCGTTGATGTCCTTTGGACCCACTCCGCCAATGCCTTCACCTTCCAGATAAAAATGGTTTGCAATCATAAAGTGCGCACGTAGCACGTCAGTCACTGACAAGGCTGGAGAAGGGAAGCTTGTTACTTCAGTGTACGCAGCCAGGATACGATTGTATTCCTGCAGAATTTCAGGTTCTAATTCAAGCATATGAGTGTTTGCCAAGATTCCAGCCAGCCCGCAATCCCCCAGCGATCACCCGACCTTACCTCGGTAAAGATATCTGAGGATATTTTTGACCTGTTGTGGATGAAACCCCTTTCCATTTGCGGTACTGAAGCCAGCCATATTGAGGCGACGGGCAATCTCACTGATCGACAGCCCCGCTTCCTTCATCGGCGTGATGACGGGTCTGAATGCTTCGGCTCGTTCGTTGGCGGTTCGGCGGTTCTGTTCCGCCAGCACCTTGCCATTCTTCCCCAACTGAACACCCCGCTTTTTCGCCTCTGCCAGCGCATTGCGGGTTCGCTCTGAGATCAGGCGGCGCTCCTCCTGGGCGAGCGCTGCAAAGATATGCAACTGGAAATCCGTTGCGTGAGGCATCTCTGCCACCACCAACCCGATCCCTTGTTCCATTATAGAAGCGATGAAACTTACCTTGCGGGAAAATCGGTCCAGCTTGGCGATCAGCAGCTTGGCGTCAGATCGCTTTGCGTGATGGATTGCCTTCCAAAGCTGGATACGCTCGTCGTTCTTACCGGACTGCACTTCGACATATTCCGCTATCACCTCATCGCCATCGGAAACGAACCGTTCGATCAAAGTATGCTGAGCTGCCAAGCCTAGACCGGACTTTCCCTGCTTCTCCGTCGAAACCCTGAAATATGCCACATACCGAGTCATTTTCCGCATTCCCGTAAAATACAAACGTTGGTTTATGTTTGACGGGGTCCGTTAGATCGGTGGATCGGACAACTGATTGATCAGGAACGGATGACGATAACCGTGGCAGCTTGACGGGTGAGAGCGGACTTTGAGGGGAGCCGGGTCAACTCGCCACCCTCATAGATTTCGAATGATTTTATCGGAGCTGATTGCAGAGCCTTGACCAAATCCTGTTTGGTTTTGGGTTTCTGGATTTTCGAGATCATCACCAGTCGTCCTGCCCATCGGAAAACATTGGATCAGGCATGTCTAGATTCGGATTTACACGGCGAGAAACGGCCGATCCTTCCTTGGCAGACTGATCGGCGATGAATTCCTTGAAGCCCATTATACGCCGATTTTCCCGCAGGGAATGATCGACCTCCTGAAACCGCTTGGTCCGCTCGGCGATCACCTGTCCTTGCTTCAGGATAAAATCGCCCATCAGTTCAACGAGGACTGACGTCCTCGTTCTGCCACTGGCGTGGCAGACCTCATCAAATCGTTTTTGTGTTCGTACTGGGACATTGAAATTGGTCAGAGTGGTATTGGTCACGAGATTATCCTCCTGTGATTATTGGTCTTTCTGGTTATTTTATGGATTATACTGTCTAACATTATGATTCTATTGGATATAGTTATGTATCAAGACCCGCTATGGTGAGCGAGTCCTGGGGCGGTGGCAGCAAGCGATTGGTGATGTGAAAGGGGTCTATACCCAGCGATCAACGACAACCTTGATCAATGGGGGTTGTGGCAATTCAACCAGTCTATGGATGATCCGAAGTCGGGTTTGTCCCGGAACTTCGTAATGTAGGAGACCCACCCCTTGTCACAGGGAGTGATGTGGGTCTGGTCGTATCCCCAAAGGGTCTGTCTCCAGGTCTGGATGACCATTGACGGGAACACCTCAATTAGGTCCTCACGGGGACAATCCATGACCAGATGGTAATGGAGACGCTTGGTCCCACCACCCTCTAGAACGGAGATTACAGGGAGTTGTTTCCCGAACCGACGGGAGGAAGAACCATAAACCTGTTTGTTTAGGACATTGAGGAAGTGACGGAGGTTCCTGGAACCGTCCTCCGGGGTCAGTGTCACACCGTGACGTCCTCGGTTGTTATCGATCCAAACCCGTTGTTTCAGGGTCAGGGTGACGCCGAACGGGTAATTCCAGTGGTCGATGTCGATCCACTGACGAACGGATCGTTGAAGAGATGAGGAAGGGATGGTCACGGGAATCCTATAAAGAGGGGGTGTATATCCCTTATTTATAAGATTCGAACATTCCAGAGTGTGGTCAAATCTCCAAACAACTTACGTCCACGACTGTATATCGGATGCGTGGGATAACTAGATCGTGGACAGAGGGAATTGTTCTCACTGACATGAATAAGGTTATTTGATAATGGTTATGTATGTTGATACTACTATAGTCCTCAATGGGTCCGAACCTGACATTGATAAATTTCTAAATTATATGTTCTCCATTAAGAATGAATTGGACACAGATTCCAAAATTCATGTTCCGGATGGCGGTAAATTGATTGAGATTAATGAAAATGAATTTCAAATATATACCGACTGCGAATGGAAGTACCGTAATTGGTTCGCTAAGTGGAACTATTTTGAGCAATTAGAAATTGAATCAAAGATTGTTTGGTCTTGTCTAGAATACCTTGTAATAAAAATACGTAGTAGCGAAAAATGTCCTCCAATAGCGATCATGGATGATTTACACAAGTTTCCAGAACTAACTGTTTTGCTGGGTATTGCATCCGAGGGTGATTTATATTTGCAATCGGTTTTTAAGTTTGCAAATGGAAACATGGAGAGTCATTTATGTCTCCAAGGTGATGCAAATAAAATAAAATTGGATGACGATCACTATTATCTTCTTAAGGAAGATGAAGACGGAGTCCAGACTCTGGTGCGTAAATCACCCATCACTTATATCGATACTCTCGTGGAGGAGGTGAAGAGCGATAGAGTTCTCGAGGGGGCTCTTATGCTTCTGGGCTATAAATTATGTGATGATGTGATCCAATGACAAAGACCCCCTTCTGGGGGTCTTTTTTTGTTCAAAATTCAGGGAAACCGCCCTCTGGACACAGACACCAGTATTTTTCGAGACCGTTCCAGTGACCGCTTGACCTGACGTTTCTGCTCCGGCGTCACGACCGGGTTCCCATTTCGATCAACATCAGAACGTCCTTGGAGGTAGTGGGGTTTCCACTTACTCCGAGGGCGGTTTTCCATATGGTCGATGATAGATTGGCAGAACGCATGCCCGACTTTGGGTTTGCCTTGATCCTTCCATAAGCGATAGATCATCAGGTCTTCATGGACCGTCCGTCCTCTGATCTCACCGGGGGACAGTTCATATTTCCCGAACCCAACAGAAGTCGATTTCACTGTCTTCGGGTCAATTCCCAGTTCCCGCAATCGGGACTGCTGTGTTTCCACGATCAGACGTTTGATCTCATTCACCGTCTGAGTGACGGGCAGGTTCAACGGGACGGATAGGTTCAGGACGTTCGGGTGGTTCGAAACCCTCTGGATCACCTCGACCCTTGTCCCCCCAAACAGGTGAGAGTGATCCTTCCACCACTCGTCGAACCTCACATCCCGACAGTCGCCCCATTCCTCATAGAACGGGAACGTCGCAGATAGGTTCGATTGGAAGTTTGGTTCGTCGAGGGCGAGTTTATAGAACTCGAACCACAGGCGGATGTGCTGCTTCCGGGATTTGACGATGGGTTGCTTCATATTAGTTCAACCAATCATTTCGACAAGACAATGCAATGGTGATCAAAAACTGCAAGTCGATCCGCTTCGGTGAACATCTGCCGGTTATCGGCACTCGGCAGCGATCGCAAGAGCTCAGAGGAAAAGCCGCTCCCAGTAAAGGTCAGTTGGTAAATGTAGGCAAATCTTCTCACCATCTTCTGTCCACTATTTAATTCCCAGATTTGTTATATTAAAAAAGTGGTTTGGCAATTATGCCTTTCACATCAATTAGATTTGGAGATTACTGTGAGTATTATTTTTTCTATCGCCATCAATTCGAATAATTTTAATTTGCCGAATGACGCTGAATTTATCAACGGAATTTGCTCATCTTTGCCCGAGCATAGCGCTCCGGCACTTCTGGTGGCTCTGGCTTCTCATAATTCGTCGATGGTTCAATGCACGATTGCATCGAGGTCCGATTTGCCAGTCGAAGCCGTTGAATGCCTGATCGCTGGTGGCAACAGGCAGGTACGGCGAACGCTGGTTCACAACGACGTTTTCAAAACATCGGCGAACACAGACTTGCTGATTGAATGGTGTGCGGATGATGCAGAATTTGCTGCCGCCGCAGCCTCGCAAGTCATGGAATTTGAGAACGCCGACACCGAGCGGCTGTTCGCAGTGTTGTCAGAGCATGTCGATACAGATGTCCGCCGTGAACTCGCTCGAGCATGGAACCTTCCCAAATCGAAGCGAAAAAAGTTCTTGAACGATGCCGATTTCGGCGTTGCCAGAATTGCATCGGAAAATTGAGAATAAAAAGCTGGGCATCCCATGTCGGTGCCCAGCCGTTCCCGTTCGGCGATTGCTTTATCCATCATTGCTTGGCGGCGAATCTGGGTAACAGCCTCTGCCGAACCTTTCATTCCCTCGCTCCCTTTCGCCTTCGCTTGGAGACGCCTGCAGTCATCCGATTAGTAGCATTCGAAAGGTAATAGCGGTTCCGCCTGGGTGCGCCGATCGATCTTCCAAACCTAAATATCCAGCCCAAATTCCCGGTATCGGACTACACCTAGCACGCAAAGTCGATCGCTCCGGGGTTCCCGATGCCCTTGAAAAACAAATCAAGAACAGTGGACACTCCTGCGGCGTATATGTATCGGGATCGGGTAGGCAAGGACCCACCCGGGCGGTGGATCAGCGCAAGGGTGAGCAGTGCATGTACAATGTGGTAGACCTGTTTTGTGGCACTGGAGCGTTATCTTACGGGCTGAGCTTGGAGGATTCCCGGTTCCATGTCGTTGCAGGCCTCGATCACGACGCTGACGCATGTCAGACAGCAAGGGCAAACCACCCAGGCGCTAAGATTCTTTGCCGGTCCATAAGAGACCTGTCGGCAGCTGATTTCGCCTTGGAAGCCGGATTGTCCGATGTTGATGTGATCGTGGGCGGCCCACCTTGCCAAGGGTTCTCTTCACTGCGGCCGAAACGGAATAGCAACAAAAACGACCACCGTAATTACCTGTATCTCGATTTTGTTGAGTATGTTGGATTTTTCCGCCCAAAAGTCTTTCTAATGGAGAATGTAGTTGGATTGATTGGAGAAACAAAAGGTGAGCTTCTTAGTGAAATAATGAGTGATTTCATCAGCCTTGAATACGACGTAGATTTCCGAGTTCTCAATGCAGCCAACTATGGTGTTCCCCAAAAGCGGGAGCGTCTGATTATGGTGGGTGTCAACAAAAATCTGGTTTCCAAGCCAGTATTACAATTTCCAAACCCAACACATTTTTTTAATGGGCGTGTGATTGGGACTAAACGCAAAGACAAATATGTGACCAATCCAGCACGAGGGCTCCCTGCGCTTTCTGTAATGGAGGCAATTTCAGATCTTCCAGAATTGGCGGCCGGTCAGTCCAGCGATTGCTACGCAACCCAACCGGACAATCCGTTTCAAAAAATGATGCGAAAAGGTAGTACCGATAGGCTATCGTTGCATCAGGCCGCAGCACATTCCTCGAAAATGCTGGATGTCATTAAGGTAGCGGGCACAAGTAAGAATGCTTTGCCGGAAGGGCTCGTTTCAAGCGGCTTTAGCTCTTGCTACTCCCGCATGGAGCCTGACCAGCCGGCGACCACCATAACCGTAAAGTTCACATCACCAGCTTCCAGCAAGTGCATCCACCCATATCAGCATCGAGCTATCACCCCCCGGGAAGCTGCTCGTCTACAAAGCTTTCCTGATTGCTTCCAGTTCCGTGGGTCAAAGACAGCCATCGCATCGCAGCTTGGCAATGCGGTTCCACCTCTCTTGAGCAAGGCTATTGCTCCAATGCTGATTCAGAATCTTGAGGGAAGCATCCGTGCGGAATGATCTCTCCCAAGGATTTTTGCCGTTTGCGGTGTCGAAGCCTTCCCAAGGGGCGATGAGTGACGATGCAAAGCCAAAGGCGGTTTGTCTCTTTTCGTCAGCTGGGGTTGGTGAATTGGGCGTCCATGCAGCTGGCATCGACCTGATCTGCTCGAATGAGATGGTCCCGTACCGGGCTCAACTGTACCGAGAGAATTTTCCTGATAGCCAGATGCTATGCGGCGACATTTGGCAGCTCAAATCCGAAATCACTTCTCGAGCTGCAGAGAGTCTTAAGAACGACGAGCTATTTTTGCTTTACGCAACCCCGCCTTGCCAAGGGATGTCTACGAACGGGATTGGCAAGCTCAAATTGGAAGCTGCCGAAGGCAGGCGGGACGTTGAGGACCCTCGGAATCGCCTCATCATACCCACGATGGATATTGCATGTGATCTGCGCCCACGGTGGCTTCTTCTGGAAAATGTTCCTGGGATGCGCAACACCGCAATCACGGACGAAAATGGAAGCTTCGTGAACATCATAGATTATGTGCGGAACCGGCTGGGACCGGAATATGCGGGGGCGGCAGAGGTTGTTCAGTGTGAGCGCTATGGTGTTCCTCAAACACGCAAGCGCCTTATAACAATCTTCACTCGAGATGCTGGAGGAAAGAACTGGTTCACATCGAATGGCGGCTCTTTTTTCAGCCAATCGATGCAGGCCCCCGTAAAAACATTAAGGGACGCAATAGGACATCTACCGGAACTAAATGGCCGACAGGGTGAAAATGCAAGAACTGACTTTCACCCTTACCATTATGTAAATCCACTTGATGACCGAAAGTACTGGTGGATTGAGAATACTCCCGAAGGGGACACTGCATTCAGCAACCAGTGCGTCAACCCCGAATGCGGTTTTCAATCAAATCCTCGTCACAAAGATAGTGTTGTCAATGGAAAGTCTACGGCGGGATTGGAAACACCAATATACTGCATTGAATGTGGGAGCCTTTTGCCTCGACCAACCGTGATTAACAAAGATGGATCACACAGACTTCTAAAGGGATTTCACTCCGCATATCGCCGAATGAAATGGGACGAGCCCGGTCGTGCGCTGACGCAGAATTTTATTTACGAAGCCTCCGATAACAAAGTTCATCCCGACCAAAATAGAGTTTTATCGGTTTTAGAGGCGCTGATTCTTCAAACTATCGATCATTACGACTACAAGTTCTCGATCCAAGGTAAAGGAATCGGTACGGCTCGGATTGCTGAAGTTATCGGAGAATCGGTCCCGCCACTGCTCATTGAAAAGATATGCAAGAAGATGATTGAAGTAAGTGAGGTCTAGGAAATTTTTACACCTAGACGAATAAGACAATCTTTGTGCGAATCTTGATAGATCAAGCAACCAGACTTTATCTTTGCTTTGCCGAGAGAGTTTGTTGCGGTGTTGCTGGTCTTCTTTTTGTCCGATTTTCCTACGCTAACCTTGTTCCAATCGCTTTGATCGAGGCGAGCAAAAAATATTGCCTTTATTTGCGGAGAGCCATGCGTTTGCGGACAAAAATCATAGTAGCATCCCAATAAATCACAAGCGTGTGCGTGATGGGCCCAATACGTGAGGTTGGTGATCGCCGCTTGCCTCGGCTGTCCAATACCATAGGAGCTGGCGGTTCGAATGTCGCCGATTGTGCATTTGATTTCGACCCCTCCGTGACGGAATGGCGCTAAATGCTCTCTGATTGGCCGCAGCGAGGCCGTATCATAACAAGTGCTCTCAAAATAATGCCTCACTGAAGGATCTGAGAGATTCAACAGGTCAGGGCGACCGTCAGGATGAGGGTTGGGAAAGAAATTCTGATCTGTTGCGTGTATAGCGTGTTTAAGTACCTCGCCTACAAAACCTGAGATATTGCGCTGGTTGAGAGAGCTATAAAATTGATTAGTGTTAGACCCCAAAATTTCAGGAATTTTTGCAAGATAATGATTCGCTTTCTCAGCGGATCTCGCCAAGTCGCTTAGGCTGATGGGGCAAAAATTGCCGTTTGAGTTATGCGTAAACATCATTCGATTGTTACATATTCATCTGGCAAAATATGAGGTCCACTAAATAAAATTCCTCGTTTTAGCTTTTCAAAAGCGCCCGGTGTCGTCTGGCAAAAGGAAGTCATGGTGCTACCCTCTTTGGGATTTTGTTTCTCGGTCCAATCACATTCTTCAAGATCGTCGGCAAAAAATCCTGCCACAATCTGAGGTACACGGTCCACGTAATTCGATTGGAGTGCTATGAGATTGTTAGTTTGTCGATGATGAGCCTTCCAAACCAAAATGTTCTGGATATGCGAAAAGCGACATTCTCTTTCAGACCATTTTGACTTTGATTTTTTAACGCCAAAAGTGTTCTTAACTTCTAACCCGCCGCCGGGGAATTTTAAAAAATCTTGCTTAGTGAAAGAGTTGAGATTGCCATCGAGGCCTAAGCCGGTCAGATCCAGTATGTCAGGGTACCCATCAATGTCCGGATTTCGAGCTAAGTCGACATGCAACGATGAAACCTCATTGGCATAAATCTCTCCAATCAAGCCGCTGAGCATGCGCAAATCAATGATGTCATATAGATCGAGGTCGACCCCATCTATCGGCTTACCTGCATTTCTGAGATGAGCATTCACGTTATCAGCGGCTTGTATCAGGAGGTCGACCGGCACTTTATCGGCATTCAGTTTGATATCTTTTTTGCGATGTTGCTTCAGGATCATGGAGTACATGTAGCACCACATGCTGCCTGCGCAAGATCCGCCGCTTAGCTTACCGAATTCCGCTGACCACACGGTCCTAGTGAGTGATGTGCCCGGCTTAGTTTCTGCTAGCTAATCAGAGGTCGTTGAGCTTGGATTTAGTCATCAGATATATGCTGAGAACGCCGTCAGCGATGCAGAGGTGCAGCTAGGGAAAGGCTCAAACCCGGGGCAAATCTCAGAAATAACTCTCGGTACCCGGGGTAACTTCTCAATGGAACCGGCACATTGAAGTTTCAAAGTGCAGCAAGGTATCTTCGGATCATCTTCGGATTTTGTATCGACGATATAATCTATTGAAAAAACACGCGTATTGCATAGATTTGACTTTTGCCAAGGTTGGGGTCGAGGGTTCGAATCCCTTCGCCCGCTCCAGTTTTCCATCGAAAACCATATCACCAAGACCCAGCATGATCCATGCTGGGGGCCGCCGAATGTGGCCGTTTACGGAATGGCCATTTCGAAGGGTCCGGCCGGATGACCGGCACTGTCGTAAAGGTTGATTGTCGGACTGTCTGCCCACGCATAGCGTACCCGTGTCACCGGCTGGCCATCGCCTGCCAGGGTCACCGTGTCACCAGAGACGGTGCCCGCTGCGTAGCGGCACGAACCGGGCGCAGGGCCGCAAAGCTCAAACCCGATCGCAAGGCTGCTGCCATAGCTGACAAGCGTACCCGTGACGTCGCTGAAGGTGAGTACAGCGCCGCCATCTGTCGTCCGCGCGATCGCCTTGATGGCAGGACCGGAGGGCGGGTCACCGGCGCCATAGCCGATCGTGCGCATCGCGTGCGCCAGTCGCCGCCCGACCACGTGCTTCTGTCCGGGGTGAATGTCCGCCGGATCGCCCAGATCGATCGCCAGAGCCAGTGCAGCGCGGCCGTTGTCGGCGATGACTGCCCGCCTCTGCTCCTCGCGCAATGCCGCCCAGCCACTTTCGGACGGACGCGTCGCTCGCGCGCCATAGTTGGCGAGCTGGACGATGGCAAAGGGTAGGTCTGGAACGCCAAACTGCTGCCGCCAGCCTGCCATCATGGCGGCCATCCGCTGCGCATAGCCGGGCAGATCGACATCCGATTCGCCCTGATACCAGGCCACGCCCTTCAAGCCGATTCGGCCCAGCGGCGCGATCATCGCGTTATAGAGCGTACCGGCACCGGCGGTGTCCTCCCATGGCGCGCGGGGCGGCCGCGCTGCCTTGCGCGTTTCGACCGCATAATCCCAGCCCTCGCCCAGCGCGATGACCGTGCCGTCTGCGAGCGTCAGCCGCATCGCCTCGGCAGGGCCGGGCATCCCGCCCCGGCCATAGCTGTCATGGGCGTTGACCGTGATGACGTTGCGCCCCGCCTGCAGCGCCCCGACTTTCAGCGCGTAAACGCGTGGTGTGCCGGGATTACCGCCACTGCCGACCGGACTGCTGTTGACCCAGGTCTGGTCGGCATCGTCGACGGGGCCGATCGCCAGCGTTGCCGCCTGGCGCGCCTGCGCCGGCGTCAGCATGATCACGCGCCGGAACCAGACCATGCCGTTGAATGCTATCAGCGCATCTATGCCCCACTCTTCCCAATAGCCGATGCGCGGGACCGGCTGCCAGTCCAGCGCCGCGTCGGCCTGCCAGGGTTCGCGGCCCGGCGCGTCGCCGGTGGTCTTGCGCCACCAGGCCTCCCAGCTGCGCCCCATGCGTTCAGACGCCGCTGCCGGGTCACGCGCGTAAAGCTGGCGCAGATCGGATGCGGCGGATTGGTCGGAGGCCCTGAGCGCATCGTCGCCCATCCACGCGCTGATCCGGCTACCACCCCAGCTGCTGTGGATCGCGCCGATGGGCACGTCGGCGCTGCGGCGCAGGTCCTGCGCCATATAGAAGCAGGCCGCCGAAAAGCCGCCTGCGGTGTCGGGCGCTGACGTCAGCCAGCCGGACACCTTGCTGAGGTCGCGCACCGGTTGAAGTGCCGATGCCCGCTCAATGGTGAACAGCCGCAGCATCGGGTCGGTGGATGCGGCGATCTGGTTGTCGGCATCCTGCGCGCGGGCGACCGCCAATTCCATGTTCGACTGGCCCGAACACAGGAAGACATCGCCGATCAGTATGTCGTTCGCGCTGGCCGTCCCGCTGGCCGCAGCGACCGTCAGCCGGTATGGCCCGCCAGCGGGCATCGCCGGGAAGGCGAGCTCGAACCGGCCCTCGCTGTTGGCGCGCGCGGCCACTTCGGTGTCGCCCAGACGGCCGCGGACCGATTCGTCGGCTGTGGCGCGTCCACGAATGAAAATGGGCTGGTCGCGCTGCAAAACGGCCTGGTCGCCGAACTGGGGGTCGAGAACCGGCTGCGCCATCGCCGGCACCGAGGCCAAGCTGCTGGCGATCAGCGTGGCACAGGCTCGAAGCCTCCGCGTCCGCATCAGTTGCCCTCCACATACGGGCCGATCACCGTGCCTGTGAAACCGCGTGCCTGCCTGGTGCTCAAGAAGCGTGCATCAAGGTCTGCTTTCAGCGTCTTCGTCTGGCCGCCGATCGTGTAATCGAACGCCATCGCACCGCCGTTGGCGCGGATTGTCAGCGTGACCGGTTCGCGCGCATCCAGCGGCGCCGACGCGACCAGCGTGTCACGGTCTGCCTGCGCGCGGGTTGTGAGCGCGATGGCCGGCTTGCCGCCGATCTTTGTCAGCCCGAAGAACAGGAAGGACTGGTCGTTCTGCATGGCGGCAAGCCCCGCGCGGTCACCGTCCTTGCCTGGCGTGTAGCGCATCACCGTCGATACCGTGGCGACATGATGCTGCTGGCGACGGCCCCAGAAGGCAGGCACGCCCTGCTGATCGCCCATGGGCGCGGCGGGTTCCATCACCAGCGCGCCGCTGTCCAGCCGGTGGAACGGCGCTTTGGGCGTGCGCACACCGATCCATTGCATCCCCAGCCTCGGCCCATCGAAGCTGTCGGTATAGGCAAAGTCGCCCGACAGCGGCGGGGTGGCAGGCTGATCGGGGGTGAGCGCCGGGCGCTTGGCGGTAAAGGGAATGCGCGCACCATCGGGCAGGATATGCGGCCAGCCGTAGCGCCAGGTGACGGGCAGAAGGAAGGTCTCGCGCCCGATATTGTACAGGTCATCGCCATAGGGCCGGGTGGCAAGGAAGGTCGCCCACCAGTCGCCATCTGGCGTCTGCACGAACTTGGCGTGCCCCGCCGATGTCACCGGGTTGGGTCTTGCAGGGTCGAGCGTGCGCTGGCTGAGGATCGGATTGCCCTGATAGGGAACATAAGGTCCGCGCAGCTTGTCGGAGCGCAGCACGACCTCGCTGTGCTTGTCGCCGGTGCCGCCTTCGGCTGCGATGAGGTAGTAGAAGCCCTGCCTCTTGATGATGTGCGGCCCTTCGATCCACACCGGCTTGGTGGTGATATCGATGCCGCCGTTGACCAGTTGGGTGCTCTCGCCCACCATCTCGCCGTTTCGCCAGTCGAACTCCTGGATCCAGATCGCGCGATGCCCGTCATAGCGCTTGGGTTCGTCGGGCGCGCGGTTGTTGATGATATAGGCCTTGTCGCCTTCCCAGTAGATTGAAGGATCGATGCCCTCGAACGGCAGCCAGACCGGATTCGACCACGGCCCTGCGGGATCCTTGGCGGTGATGAAGAAATTGTCTTTGCACCGCACGCAGGTGTTGACGATGTAGAACAGCCCATCGTGATACGAGATGTCGGGCGCGAACACGCCCTGCGACACTGGGAGCCCTGAAAAATCGAGCTGATCCGGGCGATCAATGGCATTGCCGATCTGCTTCCATGTCACCAGATCGCGCGAATGGAACACCGGCAGCCCCGGGAAATGGGTGAAGGTCGAGGTGACGAGATAATAGTCCTCTCCCACCCGCGTGATCGACGGATCGGGATAATAGCCCGACAGCACCGGGTTGCGGTATTCGTCAGCGGCGACGGTCACCTGTTCCTGCGCGCGGCCTTCATAGCGAAATTCGTCGAATCGTGCCGGTGTGGCCTGCGCGGGAGCAGTCCATAACGCCGCGGCCACGATCGAGGCCGTCATGCCGCGAAGGGCGGTGGTTGCCGTCATTTCATCCTCCATTTGTGCGCCGCTCGAGGACGCATTGCCATCTGACATACACAAAATAAAAACTCAGACAAATAGTTGATCGCACAGTCTGTCGCGCTAGGATGGGGGCAACGCGAACAGGTGGCGCCCGGCGTGGCGGGTTCATCCGATTCAGAACGAGCAGGGGAGTTTGGCATTGCGAGCAATCACTTACCGCAGGGCAGCGCGCCCCGACGCCACGTCATCCCGGTGGCTGGCGGCGCTGATCGCCATGCTGGCAATGCTGGTCATGCCTGCCTTTGGCCAGTCGGCGCCGCGCGAGCGCGAATCGATCAACAGCGGTTGGCGCTTCACTTTTGGCGATCCAGCCGGCGAAACCGCCGAACTGCGCTACGACGTCCGTCCGGCTTATGACGATGCGGGCGATGGCAAGGCTGCCGATGCCAGGCCTGAAGAGGCAGCAAAGGTTCGCAGCGACGGCACAGGCGTGCTCAAGCCCTGGATATTGCCCACCGCCAATCCCTTCATCAAGGACCCGGCCAAGCGCCATGTCGCGCCCGCAGGCAACCCCGGCGGCGATGTGGCCTATGTCCAGCCCGGGTTCGACGACAGCGGCTGGACGCGGGTCGACCTGCCGCACGACTGGGCGATCGCAGGGCCATTCCTCACGGAAGGGCCTTATGGCGGCATGGGTCGGCTGAAAAGCTGGGGCGTGGGCTGGTATCGCCGCGCGCTCGACATTCCGGCCAGCGACAAGGGCAAATCGATCTTCCTCGATGTCGATGGGGCGATGTCCTATGCCACGGTCTGGCTCAACGGCCAGATCATCGGCGGCTGGCCCTATGGTTATAACAGCTGGCGGTTGGACCTCACCCAACACATCATCCCCGGTGGTCGCAACATGCTGGCGATCCGGCTCGACAACCCGCCGGCTTCGGCGCGCTGGTACCCCGGCGGCGGTCTGTACCGCGATATCTGGCTGACCAAGGCGCAGCCGGTGCGCGTGGCGCAATGGGGCAGCGCGGTAACGACGCGCGAGGTGTCGGCAGCGTCGGCCACGGTCAAGGTCGCGCTGGCGATCGACAATGCCGGAAGCGCGCGCGCGCCGGTCAGCGCAGTAACCGAGATTTTCGCGCTTGACGCTGCGGGCAAGCGCAAGGGCCGCCCAGTCGCGCGCATCGATCATGCGCCAGGCGATGCACCGGCAGGCGGAAGCGTCAACCTGCAGGGCGAGGTTGCAATCCTGCGTCCCCGCCTGTGGGGCCCGCCGCCTACGCAATCGCCCAACCTCTATCTCGCAGTGTCGACAGTCCGCCACGGCGGCCGTGTCAGCGATGTCTACGAAACCCGTTTCGGCATCCGCGATGTCCGGTTCGATGCGGCGCAAGGCCTGGTGGTCAATGGCGAGAAGCTGCGCATCCAGGGCGTCAACAACCACCATGACCTCGGCGCCCTCGGCGCAGCGTTCAACCGCCGGGCGGCGCAGCGCCAGCTCGAGATTCTGCGCGACATGGGGGTCAACGCGGTCCGCATGAGCCACAATCCGCCCGCGCCGGGCCTGCTCGACCTGACCGACGCAATGGGCTTTGTGGTGATGGACGAGGTGTTCGACAGCTGGGAACTGAAGAAGACCCCGCTCGACTTCCACCTTATCTTCCCCGAATGGCGCGAGGCCGATCTGCGATCGATGATCCGGCGCGACCGCAATCATCCGTCGGTCATCCTGTGGAGCGTCGGCAACGAGGTGGGCGAGCAATATAGCGGCGAGGCGGGCGCGAGCCTGACCCGCGAACTGGTCGCCATCGCCAAGGATGAGGACCCCAGCCGGCTGACCACTGTGGCGATGAACTTTGCCAAGGCCGACATGCCGATGCCGCGCGAGGTGGACGTCATCAGCCTGAATTATCAGGGCGCCGGCATTCGCGGCATCATTGGCCAGTACCCCGCCTTTCATGCGGCGTTCCCCGATAAGGTCATCCTCAGCAGCGAAAGCGCCTCGGCGCTGTCGAGCCGGGGCGAATATCTGTTCCCGGTGGCCGGTGCGATCAGCGGTCCGGTGCGGCCCTATTCGGGCGGCGATCCTGTGACGCATCAGGTCAGCGCCTATGAGATGCACGCGGCGGATTTCGGCTCGTCGCCCGACCGGGTGTTCGCCAGCGACGACCAGCATCCCTATGTCGCGGGCGAGTTCGTATGGACCGGGTTCGACTATCTGGGCGAGCCGACGCCGTATTACACCTCGCGCAGCTCGTATTCTGGGATCATCGATCTGGCCGGTTTCCCCAAGGATCGCTTCTGGCTGTATCAGGCGCGCTGGCGGCCCGACCTGAAGTTCGCGCACATCCTGCCGCACTGGACCTGGCCGGGGCGCGAGGGGCAGGTGACCCCAGTGCACGTGTTCAGCTCCGCCGATGAGGCCGAATTGTTCGTCAACGGCGTGTCGCAGGGTAGAATCAAGAAGCGCGACTATGAATACCGCTTCCGCTGGGATTACGTGACCTATGCGCCGGGCGAGGTGCGGGTCGAAACCTGGAAGCAGGGCAAGCCGTGGGCCAGCGCGAGCGTCGCCACCACCGGCGCTGCCGCAGCGCTGTCGCTGAAGCCCGATCGGGCGGCAATCGCAGGCGACGGCAAGGACCTGTCGTTCGTCACATTGAGCGTCGTGGATGCCAAGGGCGATATGGTACGCCCGGCCAAGAACCCCGTCCGCTTCACCATCGAAGGGCCGGGCGAGATCGTCGCCACCGACAATGGCGACCCCACCGACATGACCGCGTTTCCCTCGCACCAGCGCAACGCGTTCAATGGGCTGGCGCTGGTCATCGTGCGCGGTCTTCCCGGGCAATCCGGCAAGGTCACGGTGCGCGCCGAGGCAGACGGTCTGGCCCAGGCGAGCACGGTCATTACCATTCGATAGACATGACGATGCGGACATGGACTTGCATCCTGCGTCAAAAATGGTAGCGCTAACGCCATACTCCGGACAGCGCAGACTGATCCGGGCAGGAATTTGGGTAGAGGAGCAGTTGCGATGAATCGATTGAGTGCACTGGCACTGGGTGCCGCGCTGGTGACAGCATCCGCCACCACGGCCTGCAGCCCGCAGAAAAGCGACGGCGACGCACCCGAAGCCGGCACCGCCGCCACCGACCGGGCCAAGGCCGATCCTTCGCGCTATCTCTCGCAGCCGCTGGTGACCGAAATCTACACCGCTGACCCCTCGGCGCATATCTGGGACGGCAAGATTTATGTCTACCCCAGCCACGATATCGATGGGCCGACGCCCGAGGACGATCTTGGCGCGCATTTCGAGATGCGCGACTATCGCGTGCTCAGCATGGACAGCATCGGCGGCAAGGTGACGACGCATCCGGTCGCGCTCGACGTCAAGGATGTGCCCTGGGCGGACAAGCAGATGTGGGCGCCCGATGCCGCGCGCAAGAACGGCACCTATTTCCTCTACTTCCCCGCCAAGGACAAGCAGGGCGCGTTCCGCATCGGCGTCGCGACCTCCAAGTCGCCGACCGGTCCGTTCAAGGCCGCGCCGCAGCCGATCAAGGGCAGCTTCTCGATCGACCCTGCGGTGTTCACCGATGATGACGGCAAGTCGTACATGTATTTCGGCGGTATCTGGGGCGGGCAGCTGCAGCGCAACACCACCGGGACGTACGATCCCGATGGCTCGAAGACCGATCTTGAGGCGCCCGACAAGCCTGCGCTCGCGCCCAAGGTCGCGGCGATGGCCGACGACATGATGGAATTCGCTGAAAAGCCGCGCGACGTGCAGATCCTCGACAAATCGGGCAAGCCGATCCTCGGCGGCGACACCGACCGCCGCTTCTTCGAGGCGGCGTGGATGCACAAGTACAACGGCAAATATTATTTCAGCTACTCGACCGGTGACACGCATTACCTGGTCTATGCGACCGGAGACTCGCCGTACGGCCCGTTCACCTATCAGGGCCGGATCCTCGAGCCGACCGAAGGCTGGACCTCGCACCACTCGATCGTCGAATGGGACAAGCGCTGGTGGCTGTTCTATCATGACACCCAGCTGTCCGGCACCACCCGGCTCCGCAACGTCAAGGTGACAGAGCTGTCCTATAACCCGGATGGCACGATCAAGACCATCACGCCGATGGTGAAGTAACCGCGATGTTTCTGGGCATCGATATCGGCACCTCGGGGGTCAAGGCGGTGGTGCTCGACGAGCATGGCGCGGTGGTGGCGCAGGGCACCGCCGCGCTCAGCGTTCAGCGGCCGCAATCCCTGTGGTCCGAACAGGACCCCGACGCCTGGTGGCAGGCGACGACCGCTGCTGTGCGCGCGATCGACCCAGCAGTGCGCCGCTCGGTGCGCGGCGTGGGCCTCGCCGGGCAGATGCACGGCGCGACCTTGCTGGGGGCAGACGATCAGCCGCTGCGCCCCGCGATCCTGTGGAACGATGGCCGCTCGTTTGCCGAATGCGGCGAACTGGAGGGGCGCGAGCCCGATCTGCGCGCGATTTCAGGCAACATCGCCATGCCCGGTTTCACCGCCCCCAAGCTGCGCTGGGTCGCCAACCACGAACCCGATATCTTCGCGCGGACGCGCACGGTGCTGCTGCCCAAGGACTATATCCGGCTGCAGATGACCGGCGAGAAGGCATCCGACATGTCGGATGCGGCCGGGACCTTGTGGCTCGATGTCGCGCAACGCCAATGGAGCCCCGCACTGCTCGCGGCGACCGGACTGGACATGTCGCATATGCCCCGGCTGGTCGAAGGAACAGACGTCTCCGGCATGCTGCGCGCCGAGGTCGCCGAAGCCTGGGGCATGGGTGCGGTCCCCGTAGCGGGCGGCGGCAGCGACAATGCAGCCGGCGCGGCGGGTGTTGGCGTGGTGCGCAATGGCGATGCACTGCTCTCGCTCGGCACCTCGGGGGTGATCTTCGTCGCCACCGATGCCTTCCGCCCAAATCCTGCGCGCGCCGTGCATGCCTTCTGCCATTGCCTGCCGGGGCTGTGGCACCAGATGTCGGTGCACCTGTCCGCCGCCTCTTGCATCGACTGGGTCGCGCGGCTGACAGGCGCTGCGGGCGCCGCCGATCTGTTCGCGCGCGCTGAGAGCACCGGGCCTGCCAGCGGACCCGAGATCTTTCTGCCCTATCTGTCGGGCGAGCGCACGCCGCACAATGATGCCGAGGTGCGCGGCGGCTTTCTGGGGCTCGACCATGACACCAGCCCCGAGCGACTGGCGCAGGCGGTGCTCGAAGGTGTAGCATTCGCGCTCGCCGACGGCCTCGATGCGCTGCGCGATGCGGGCACCCATGTGGAGCGCCTGTCAGTGATCGGCGGCGGCGCGCGCTCGCGCTATTGGGGCGAAACCCTGTCCGCCGTCCTGGGTGTCGAGCTGGTCTATCTGAAGGGCGGCGAGGTCGGCCCGGCGCTGGGCGCAGCGCGGCTGGCGCAGCTCGCTGTCGATGGTGGATCGCCTGCGGACATCTGTGCCGCCCCGCCGGTGGCGCACACCCTGCACCCCGACGCGGAGATCGCCGATCGGCTGGCGGCCAAGCACGCCGCCTTTCGCGATGCCTATCCGCGCATCACGCCGCGTACTCACTAGTTCCGCATTCAACTGACTGGACCTGTCCCATGACCGACTATTTTGCCGATATCCCCACCATCCGCTTCGAAGGCACCGAGACCGATAACGAGCTGGCCTATCGTTATTACGACAAGGACCGGGTCGTTCTGGGCAAGCGCATGGAAGACCATCTGCGCTTTGCTGCCTGCTTCTGGCACACCTTCTGCTGGCCGGGATCGGACGTGTTCGGCGCGGGCACGTTTGACCGGCCCTGGCATCGCGGTGCCAATGATGGCCCGGCGTCTGCCGCCAAGCGCGCGGCAGCATTCGACTTCTTCACCCGGCTCGATATCCCCTATTACTGCTTCCACGATGTCGATGTGATGGCCGATGCGCATACTGTTGCCGAACATCGCAGCCACTTCGCCGAGGCGGTGGACGATCTGGAACGGCTACAGGCCAGCTCCGGCCGCAAATTGCTGTGGGGCACCGCCAACCTGTTCGGCAACCCGCGCTTTGCCGCAGGCGGCGCGACCAACCCCGATCCGGAGGTGTTCGCCTTCGGCGCGATGCAGGTGCGCGATGCGCTCGAGGCGACGCACCGGCTGGGCGGCGCGAACTATGTGCTGTGGGGCGGACGCGAAGGCTATGAGACCTTGCTCAACACCAATCTGGGCCGCGAGCTCGACAATCTGGGCCGCTTCCTCAACCTGGTGGTCGAGCACAAGCACAAGATCGGGTTCGACGGCACCATCCTGATCGAGCCCAAGCCGCACGAGCCGACCAAGCATCAATATGATTTCGACAGCGCGACCGTTTACGGCTTCCTCAAGCGCTATGGCCTGGAGAACGAGGTGAAGGTCAACATCGAGGCCAACCACGCGACGCTCGCCGGGCACACGTTCGAGCACGAGATCGCGATGGCCAATGCGCTCGGTATCTTCGGGTCGATCGACGCCAATCGCGGCGATCACCAGAATGGCTGGGATACCGACCAGTTCCCCAATTCGGTCGAGGAAATGACCCTGGCGATGGTCGAGATCATCCGTGCGGGCGGCTTCACCACTGGCGGCTTCAACTTCGACGCCAAGGTGCGCCGCCAGTCGATGGACGCGGTCGACCTGTTCTATGGCCATATCGGCGGCATCGACACCGTGGCGCGCGGATTGTTGAACGCCGCAGCGCTGATCGAGGATGGCCGGATCGACGCGATCAAGGCCGAACGCTATGCCGGATGGGACGGCGAATTCGGCCAGACGCTGGCCGGGCTCGACCTCGCGGGAATTGCGGACCTCGCGGTCAGCAACAACCTCGATCCCAAGCCGCGTTCGGGTCGGCAGGAGCGGATCGAGAACCTGATCAACCGCTTCATCTGAGCCGAAGCTCGCAAATAAAGCCCCTCGAGCGCTTGAGAACAGGCGCTCGAGGGGCTAAATATGTCTGAGTTATTCATTTCTGGAGATAGTTCGATGATCGATGGTGCGATGCTAGTGGGCAACGAGGTTCGTCAATCGGCGGGCCGATTCCAGAGCTGCGATCCTTCGACCGGCGCCACGCTGACGCCTGATTTTTCGTCTGCGGGCGAGGCAGAGGTCTCCGATGCCTGCGCGCTCGCTGCTGCAGCGGCGCCGGTTTATGCCACGACCGACCCCGAGAGCCGGGCTGCGTTCCTCGAGGCAATTGCCATCAAGATCGAGGCAATCGGCGATGACCTGATTGTCCGCGCGATGCAGGAAAGCGGGCTGCCCCGCACCCGGCTGGAGGGCGAGCGCGGGCGCACCACCGGCCAGCTACGCCTGTTTGCCAAGGTCGTTCGCCAAGGCGACTGGCTCGATGCGACGATCGATCCGGCGATGCCCGACCGCGCGCCGCTGCCCCGGCCCGATTTGCGCCGCATGAACATTGCGGTCGGCCCGGTCGCGGTGTTCGGCGCATCGAACTTCCCGCTCGCCTTTTCGGTCGCTGGTGGTGATACCGCCTCGGCGCTGGCCGCAGGCTGCCCGGTGGTGGTCAAGGGCCACCCGGCGCATCCCGGCACCGGCGAGCTGGTCGCGCGCGCGATCCAGCGCGCCGTGGCGGCCTGCGGCATGCCGGAAGGGACCTTCTCGTACCTGCCGGGCGAGACCAATGCCTTGGGCGAGGCGCTGGTTGGCGATCCGCGCATCAGGGCCGTGGGCTTCACCGGGTCGCGCGGTGGCGGGCTGGCGTTGATGCGCATTGCCGCAGCCCGCAAGGAACCGATCCCGGTCTATGCCGAGATGTCGAGCATCAACCCCGTCGTCCTGATGCCCGCAGCACTCGCCGCCCGGGGCAGGGCGCTGGCGGAAGGTTTCGTGCAATCGCTGACGATGGGGGCAGGGCAGTTCTGCACCAATCCGGGGCTGGTGATCGCGGTCGAAGGCGCTGATCTGGACGCCTTTGTGGCCGCCGCAGCCGAGGTGATGCAGGGCAGCGCGCCGCAGACGATGCTGTCGCTGTCGATCCACGACAATTTTGCCAAGGGCGTGTCGGCGCTGGCAGGCCATGCGGCGGTGGAGACCATCGCGCGCGGCCAAAGCGAGACCGGCGTTAACCAGGCGGTCGCGGCGCTGTTCCAGACCAGCGCGCAGCAGTTCCTCGCCGATATCGCGCTGGCGCATGAAGTGTTCGGTTCCTCCTCGGTCATCGTGCGCTGCCGTGATCTGGGCGAGGTCACGCAGGTCATCGCCAGCCTGGAAGGCCAGCTGACCGCCACGCTGCAGCTCGATGATGCCGATGTCGAAGCGGCGCGGGACCTGCTGCCGGTGCTCGCCGACAGGGTCGGCCGAGTGCTCGCCAACGGGTGGCCGACCGGGGTCGAAGTGGCGCATGCGATGGTGCATGGCGGGCCGTTTCCCGCGACCAGCGATGGCCGCACGACATCGGTGGGCACGCTCGCGATCCACAGGTTCCTGCGCCCCGTGGCGTTCCAGAACCTGCCCGCTGCGCTGCTGCCAGCCGGGATTGCGGACGAAAACCCCTGGGGTGTCGCTCGGCGGATCGATGGCGTGCGCGAAGGCTCGCCACGGTGATCGACAGCCTCGTCCAGTTCAGCGACGGCGTGCGCGGTGTCGCCGCGCTGCGCGACGGGGCCGCCTATCGGCTCAAGGGTGCGACAACCACCCTAGAGCTGGCACACGAAGCGCTGGCAGCGGGTTCTGCATTGGCGCGCCATGCTGCCGACCGGCTGGGCGAGTCGATCGATCTGACGAGCGTCCAGCTGCTGTGCCCGATCGACCATCCCGATGCCGCGCATCTGCTGGTGAGCGGTACCGGCCTCACGCATCTGGGCTCGGCCGAGGGGCGTGACGCGATGCACCGCGCGGCACAGGCCAATCCCGATCCCACCGATTCGATGAAGATGTTCCTGATGGGTGTCGAAGGTGGCAAGCCTGCCAACGGGGAAGTGGGGGCGCAGCCCGAGTGGTTCTACAAGGGCGATGGAGCCATCCTCGCGGCCCCCGGCGCACCGCTGGAAATGCCGGCCTTCGCGCTCGACGGCGGCGAGGAGCCCGAGATTGCGGGGATCTACCTGATTGCGCCGGACGGCACGCCGACGCGGATCGGCTATGCCCTGGGCAACGAATTTTCCGACCATGTCACCGAGCGTGGCAACTATCTGTGGCTTGCGCATTCCAAGCTGCGCGCTGCAGCGCTGGGTCCCGAACTGCTGCTGGGTGAATTGCCCGCTGATATCCGCGGCACCAGCACGATCTGGCGCGACGGACAGGCCGCGTGGCAAAAGCCGTTCGTCTCGGGCGAGGCCAACATGTCGCACAGCATCACCAACCTCGAGCACCATCATTTCAAATATGCGGGCTTTCGTCGCCCCGGCGACGTCCATGTCCATTTCTTCGGCACCGCGACATTGTCGTTCGCGGACGGGTTCGTGACGCAGCCAGGGGACAGGTTCGAGATTGCGGCTGCGCCATTCACGCTTCCGGTGAGCAACACCCTTGCGCGCGCGCGCGAGGTGCAGGTCAAGGTCGCGGCGCTGTGATCCGCATCGGCCTTGTCGGGCTGGGCAAGATTGCGCGCGACCAGCATCTTCCGGCCATTGCCCAGAGCCCCGACTTCACCCTGGCCGCCACCGCCAGCCGAAATGCGCAGGCGCCAGGCATTGCAGCCTATCCCGATCTGGCCACGATGCTGGTGGAGGAGCCCGGGATCGAGGCCGTGGCGCTGTGCCAGCCGCCGCAGGTCCGCCACGCGGCAGCGCGTGCTGCCATCGCGGCAGGAAAGCACGTCTTCCTGGAGAAACCCCCCGGCGCAACCTTGTCCGAGGTGGAGGATCTGGCGCAGGCTTCCGAGCAGGTCGGCGTGACGCTGTTTGCCAGCTGGCATTCGCGCTTTGCTGCGGGGGTCGAACCTGCGCGCGCCTGGCTTGCGGGCAAGGCAATAGCCGATATCGCGATCGAGTGGAAAGAGGATGTCCGGCAATGGCATCCGGGCCAGGAGTGGATCTGGACGCCCGGTAGCCTGGGGGTGTTCGATCCCGGCATCAATGCGCTGTCGATCCTTACCCGGCTGCTGGACGCGCCTGTCCGGCTGGACGATGCGCAGCTTGAATTTCCCGTCAACCGCGAGGCACCCATCGCGGCGACCCTTGCGATGCGGACGGCAGATGGGGCGCCAGTCAGCGCCGTGTTCGATTGGCGGCAGACCGGCCGGCAGAGCTGGAACATCGAGGTCAAGACCGATGCCGGCGTGCTGCTGCTCGCCGAGGGGGGCAATAGCCTCTTTATCGACGGCGTGCTCCAGCCGCTGCCCGACGAAGCGGAATATCCTGCGCTCTATACCCGTTTTGCCGCGCTGATCCGCGAGCGGCGCAGCGATGTGGATATCAGCCCGCTCAGGCTTGTTGCCGATGCCTTCCTAACCGGCCATCGTTCGTCTACGGCTGCGTTTTGCGATTGAACGAAAGGAAGGGGGGATCATGGATGACGCGCGCAGTGCTTCGCCTCGCATCCATGGGGCAATTGCGCATGACATCGGCGTCGAGATCGTTGGCGGCCTGCGCAAGCCTGGCGACGTCTTTGGCGGAGAGATCGAAGCCAGCGAGGCGCTGGGCATTTCGCGAACCGCTTATCGCGAGGCGATCCGTATTCTTTCCGCCAAGGGGCTGGTCGAAAGCCGCCCGAAGGCCGGAACGCGGGTCACCGCCCGCCATCGCTGGAACCTGCTGGACCCCGATGTGCTCGCCTGGACCTTCGAAGGCGAACCTGACCCCGAGTTCATTCTAGACCTGTTCGAGCTACGCAGCGTGATCGAGCCCGCTGCCGCCGCCTTTGCCGCCCGCCGTCGCACGCAGACCCATATCGATGACATGAAGGGCGCGCTTGACGACATGGGCCGTCTGGGGCTGGCGGTGAGCGAGGGGCGCGCTGCCGACCAGCGGTTCCACCGGGCGATCCTGGCGGCCGCCGGAAACGAAGCGCTCGCCGCGCTGGCGAGCTCGGTCGGTGCGGCGGTCAGCTGGACCACCAAATACAAGCAGCGGACGCGCGCGCTGCCACGCGATCCGCTGCCCGACCATATCCGGGTGTACGATGCCATCGCGGCAAGCGACGCCGACGGGGCGCACCATGCCATGGTGCAATTGCTCCATCTGGCGCTGGCCGACATGGACCTGCCGCCCCGCGCCTGATGGTTGCAGCAATGCTGCCGGTCAGTGATTGTCGCGCGGCAGCCCCATCGTCTGGGCAATCCGCTGATATTTCTCAGCCCCTTCCAGAATGGCGCCGGTGCTCATCTGGCCCACCACCGAGCGCTGGATTTCCTGCCACGGCGTTTGCGATGCCGGGTAGCTGAAGCCGCCTGCGGCCTCCAGTTCGGCGCGGCGCGCGGCAAGGTCCTTGTCGCTGATCAGCACATTGGCGGTGGCATGGCGCAGATCGATCCGCACCCGATCGCCCGTTCTGATCAGCGCCAGGCCTCCCATCGCCGCAGCTTCGGGGCTGGCGTTGAGGATCGAGGGCGACCCCGATGTGCCCGATTGCCGCCCATCGCCGATGCACGGCAGCGCATGGACCCCTTCGGTAATCAGGTACGAAGGCGGCCGCATGTTGACCACCTCGGCGGCCCCCGGATAGCCGATCGGCCCGGCGCCGCGCATGAACAGCAGGGATTCCGGGGTGATGCCGGTCGCCGGGTCGTCGATCCGCGCGTGGTAATCCTCGGGTCCGTCGAAGACCACGGCAGGCCCTTCGAAAGCATCGGGATCGTCAGGGTTCGACAGATAGCGCTCGCGGAACTCGGGCGAGATCACGCTGGTCTTCATCACCGCAGCATCGAACAGGTTGCCCGACAGCACGATGAACCCGGCATCGTGGACCAAAGGCTGGCCGAAGGGGCGGATGACCTTTTCGTCCTCAATCACGACACCCCGGCAGTTCTCGCCGATGGTCCGGCCGTTGACCGTCGCTGCGTCCTCGTGGATCAGCCCCTGCTCGATCAGCTGGCCGACCACGGCAGGCACACCGCCCGCGCGGTAGAAATCCTCGCCCAGATATTCGCCTGCCGGCTGCAGATTGACCAGCAACGGCACCTTGTGCCCCTCGGTTTCCCAATCCTTGATCGGCAGATCGACCCCGATATGGCGGGCAATCGCGCTCAGATGGATCGGTGCGTTGGTCGATCCGCCAATCGCGCTGTTGACGCGGATGGCATTGTGAAACGAGGCCTTGGTGAGGATGTCGGACGGCTTGATATCCTCGGCCACCATCTCGACGATCCGCTTGCCGGTGCGCCAGGCGACCTCCTGCCTGTCGCGATAGGGGGCAGGGATGGCCGCCGAACCCGGCAGCGACATGCCCAGCGCCTCGCACAGCGAGTTCATCGTGGTCGCCGTGCCCATGGTGTTGCAATATCCGGTCGATGGCGCCGATGAGGCGACGAGCTTGATGAACTGCGCGTCGTCGATTTCGCCTGCTGCCAGCATCTGCCGAGCCTTCCAGACGATGGTGCCCGATCCGGTGCGTTCGCCCTTGTGCCAGCCGTTGAGCATCGGTCCGACCGACAGCGCGATGGCGGGGATGTTGACCGTGGCAGCGGCCATCAGCGCGGCCGGCGTGGTCTTGTCGCAGCCGATGGTCAGCACCACGCCGTCGAGCGGATAGCCGTACAGCACCTCGACCAGCCCCAGATACGCAAGGTTGCGATCCAGTCCCGCGGTCGGCCGCTTGCCGGTTTCCTGGATGGGGTGGACGGGAAATTCGATGACGATTCCGCCTGCCTCTCGCACGCCCTCGCGCACCCGCTCGGCCAGCACCAGATGGTGCCGGTTGCAGGGGCTCAGGTCGCTGCCGGTTTGCGCGATGCCAATGATCGGCTTGCCCGACTGCAGCTCCTCCAGGCTGAGCCCGAAGTTGAGATAACGCTCCAGATACAGCGCGGTCATGTCGATGTTGTCGGGATTGTCGAACCAGGCGCGGCTGCGCAGTCTGGAAGGTTTTGCGTCGGACATGTGTTCAGATAGCTCCGGTGAAAGGGATGATGGCCAACGCGGTCAGGGCGCGACCGACAATCGGTAGATCATGGTGTGCGAATAGGGTTTGGCGGCGTCGACCCGCGCGGATTCGAATTGCGGCTGGTTGGGTGCATCGGGGAATTTCTGCGGTTCCAGCGCAATGCCGTCGCCCATGCGGTACAGGTGCCCGCCCTTGCCGATCACCGTGCCGTCCAGAAAGTTGCCGGTATACAGTTGGATGCCAGGTTCCGTGGTCAGCACCTCCAGCACCCGTCCCGATGCCGGGTCCTCCAGCCGCGCGGCCAGCTCGGGCGACCGGGTCAGCCCCTTGTCGAGCGCGAAATTGTGATCATAGCCCCGTGCGTAAACGATCTGATTATCGCGCCCGTCGCGGATGCCTTCGTCCAGTGTTCGGGGGGTGCGGAAATCGAATGCGGTTCCGGCGACCGGGCGCAGGTCGCCCGTCGGGATCAGCTGGGCGCTGACCGGGGTGATGGCTGCAGCGGGGATCGTCAGTCGATGGCCGAGAGCGCCAACCGGCGCGCCATCGCCCGCCAGGTTGAAGATCGCATGGTTGGTCATGTTGATCACCGTCGGCTTGTCGGTGGTCGCATCGAACCTGATCGTCAGCGTGCCCGAATCATCGAGCGTATAGGTGACCTGCGCCTCGACCTTGCCGGGGTAGCCCTGGTCGCCATCGGCGCTGGTCAGCGCCAGCGTGACCGAGGCCTGCTGGCCCTGGGTGACGCTGGTGATGCGCCACTGCCGCTTGTCAAAGCCCATAGCGCCACCGTGCAACGAGTTGCCCTTGTCGTTCTGCGAGACCTGATAGCTCTTGCCGTCGAGCATGAAGCGACCGCCATCGATCCGGTTGGCATAGCGCCCCACCGTCACGCCGAAATAGCTGGGAAGCGCCTCGTAATCCGCAGCCTCGTCGAAACCGAGCAGGACGTCGGCAAGCTCGCCCTTGCGGTCGGGCGCGGTCAGCGATTGCAGCGTGGCCCCGAAGCTGATGATCCGGGCAGAGACACGATTCGCACCCGTCAAAGTGATGGCCTCTATCACCGTGCCATCGGCCAGCGTGCCGGCAGCGGCGCGTTCGGCGGTGGCGGCAATGGCCGGGCTGCAGGGCAGCAATGCCACGGACAGAAGGCCGATTCGCCCCAGCATTGTCATCGCCACTCTTCCATTCCTCTCGACGCGCCTCGGATTGACGCCTGTGGGGCCGGTATATACTCAGACAATTAAATCTGCACAAGACCAGGTCATCACGGAGGGAAAAACGATGGATACGGGCAATCGATCGGCCGGAGCGCCGCCCAGCGGGGCCGGGCAAGAGACAGGATCAGGATACACGCCAGCGTTGCTGCTGCTGGCCACCCTGTTCTTCATGTGGGGCTTCATCACCGTCATCAACAACACGCTGCTGCCGCATTTGCGCAGCGTGTTCGACCTGACCTACACCCAGACGACACTGATCGAATCGGTCTGGTTCATCGCCTATTTCGTCGCTTCCATTCCTTCGGCGCGGCTGATCGCGCGGATCGGCTATCAACGGTCCCTCGTCATCGGCCTGCTGGTGATGGCGGTGGGCGCGCTGGGCATGATGCTGGCCGCCAGCCTTCCGTCCTACGGCGTCACGCTGATCATGCTGTTCATCATCGCCAGCGGAATTACGCTGCTGCAGGTGGCGGCAAACCCCTATGTCGCGGTGATAGGTCCGGCTAGCTCGGCGTCCTCGCGCCTCAATCTGGTGCAGGCGATGAATTCGGCCGGGACGATGTTTGCGCCGCTGTTCGGCGCCTATCTCATCCTGGGTCGAACCAAGGGGGGGACGTCGCAGGCCGGGACCGTGCTGAGCCAGGCAGAGCGCCTCGCCGATGCCCAGTCCGTGATCCTGCCCTACGGTCTTGTGGCGCTGGCGCTGTTCGCGCTCGCCGTCATCATCGCCCGCTTTCCGCTGCCGGCGATGGGGGCCTCTGTTGCACGTGCCTCGCTGGACGAGCGCAAGGCGCTTTCGCTGTGGAAGCACCGCAATCTGGTCTGGGGGGTGCCTGCGATCTTCATCTACCTGATCGCCGAAATCGGCGTCGCCAATCTCTTCGTCAATTTCGTGAGCCAGCCCGATATTGCCAACCTGACGCAGGAGCAGGCGGGCCGGTACCTGACCTTGCTGTGGGCGGGAATGATGGTGGGGCGATTTGCCGGCTCTGGGCTGATGCAGCGATTCGCCGCCGAATCGGTCCTGGCGGTTTTCAGTGTCGGCGCATTTGCGGTGATGCTGGTAACGGTATTCACAACCGGACCTGCAGCGATGTGGGCGCTGATCCTGGTCGGCCTGTTCCACTCAATCATGTTCCCCACCATTTTCACGCTCGGCATACGCGGACTGGGCCCGTTGACAGAGGAGGGCTCAGGCCTGCTGATCATGGCGATTGCAGGCGGGGCACTGGTGGTTGTACAGGGCTGGATCGCCGACATCTACGGGTTGCAGGCGTCGTTCCTGCTGACTGCGGCGTGCGAACTCTACATTCTTTTTTATGCCCTGTGGGGCTGTCGTTGCGATGATGGTGCGACACGCCCTTGACATGAATAACTCAGAGTATTACCCATTGAACTGATAGCGCTACCATAGCGTGGACCGTTGGCACCAAGCCAAGGCCGAATAAGGGGAGGATTGATATGGTTTCTCGTATTGATGTTGTGCGTCGCGGGCTTCTGGGGGCAGTTGCCGCTTCCGGCTTGATGCTGCCGAGCTTTGCAATGGCTCAGACCACGGGTGGTCCCGCTGCCCCGGCCGCGCAGGAGACTGCCGACCCCGAATCGGCAGACGATGTCAGCAGCGAAACCGCCGACGAGATCGTCGTCACCGGTTTTCGTGCCTCGCTGGAAAGCCAGACGCTGGCAAAGCGCAACTCGATCGGCTTTACCGACACGATCTTCGCAGAAGACATCGGCAAGTTTCCCGATACCAACATCGCAGAATCGCTGAACCGCATTCCGGGCATCACCATTGGTCGTGAAGTCACCGGCGAAGGTTCGTCGGTCGCCATTCGCGGCCTTGGCACCAACTTCACCCGTGTCCTGCTGAACGGGGCGCCGGTTGCCATCGCCTCGGTGCGCTTCGATGCGCAGAGCACCAACCGCGAAGTCGATCTCGACCTGATTCCGACCGAACTGTTCACCCAGCTCACCGTCAGCAAGTCGCCGACCGCCAGCCTGCTCGAAGGTGGTGCGGCGGGTACCGTCAACCTGCGCGCCGCTCGCCCGTTCGACAACCCCAAGCCCTACATCAGCTATGGCCTGCAGGGCTCCAAGGTCAGCGGCGCTGACAAATGGGGCTATCGCGGCCATCTGGTGGCCAGCGCGACCTTCGGCGATTTCGGTATCCTCGTCGGCGGTGCGGCCGTCCGCAATGAATTCAACGTCGACGGCTATGAAACCATCGGCTTCACCAACCCCAATTTGACGGCGGCGCAGCGCGTCTCGGGCACGCGCAATGCAACCGGCGGCGGCAACTTCACCATTCCCGCCACGGTTCCCTCGCGGGCTGGCAACGGCCTGACGCCCGGCGCGGTGATCGACGAGGCGTTCCTGCTGCGCAACAACCCCGGCGCAACGATCGACCAGATCGACAACGGCCTCATCCCGCGCCTGGGCCGTCCCCGCAGCGAAACCGGCTTCCGCCAGCGTTACAACGGCCTGGTGTCGCTTGAATGGCGTCCCAGCGACAACTTCAACTTCTATGTCGATGGCATGTATGCGCAACGCGATACCGAGTTCACCCGCACCGCGATGAACTGGGTGGGCCGCAATGGCGCCGTCATCCCGATCAACACCACTTATGACAAGGCCGATTGCTCTGCTGGCTGCACCGTCACCGGCGGCACCTATGCCAACTCGCAGTTCTTCCTCGAATATCGTCCCTACAAGGACACGCAGGACTATTACGGCATCAACCCCGGCATCGAATTCAAGCTGAACGACTGGATCAAGGGCGACCTGCAGGCGAACTACACCAAGAGCAACTTCCGCCGCGAAAGCCCGACCTTCCTGGTGATTACCCCGCCCAACAGCGGCCTGACCGTCACGTACAAGAACGATGGCGGCATCCCCGAAATCATCTCGAACGTGGACCTCAACAACCCCGCCAACTTCGGCTGGGATGGCGGCGGCCGTGTCAACCTGAACGGCGAAGAGCGCGCGACGGAAACCAAGGGCATCCGCGGCAGCCTGTTGTTTGGCGATGAAACCCGCTTCAGCGTGCGCGTCGGCGCGGCCTTTGACGACACGCAGCGTCGCATCACGCCGTTCGACAACACCGCATTGTGGCAGAACGCCATCTGCGGCAACGGCCCCAGCGTCACCCTGCTCGCGCCGAACAGCTCGACGACCCCGTGCTCGGGCCTCGATCAGCCAGGCACGGCAACACCGGCAGGCTTCCCGACCTTCCCTGGCTATGGCACCAACTTCACCGCAGGCGCAGCGCCGATCACCTATGCCGGATCGCTGATCCCGACCGCAGCCGTGCCCAGCTATCTGCGGCCCGGCGACAACGGCTATATCACGGTCGACTGGGACAAGGTTCGGCGCGACACCAACTATGACGGCCTGCTGGCCGGTGCGACCGAAATCGGTTCGGGCAGCAGCGGCGCCAATGGCGGCCTGATCCGCGAGAAGGTGACCGGCACGTTCATCGAGGGCAACGGCATCTTCGATGTTGGCGACAACACTCTCCGGCTGAACGGCGGCGTGCGCTATGTTCGGACAGAGCAGATTGTCGGTGGCCGCGTTTCCATTCCCGATCCGCGCAACACGCCCGCCGGGGCGCCTGCGATCGCGGATGGTGGTCGTTATCCCAACACCATTGTCTTCCCGACGACGAACACCCGCTATTCGAACTTCCTGCCATCGCTGAGCGCAGCCTTCGATTTCGGCGGCAGGGCCGTGGCCCGTGCCTCGATTTCGCGCACGATGACGCGGCCCGATCCCAACTCGCTGCTGCCGGGTGCCAGCTTCGTTCAGCCGTCGGCCGATATCGGCACCGTCGGCAACAACGCGCTCGATCCGTTCATCTCGGACAATATCGATCTGGGCTTTGAACTGTACACCGGCGGGGAAGGCGTGATCGCCTTTGCGGCGTTCCGCAAGTCGATCACCGGCTTTACCGTCAACGGTCTCAACAACGTGCCGTTCTCGTTCTTCGAGCAGTTCGGCATCAACGTCGACTCGCTGACCCAGGCACAGCGTGAGGCTCTCGCGGCCCGTGCCCAGCCGGGCCAGGCACTGCGCGACGTGAGCGTGGTGGTGCAGCAGCAGGTGAACGCTGACGGCAAGCTGAAGGTCAACGGTCTGGAATTCCAGATCACCCAGCCGCTGGACTTCATCACCCAGTATATCGGCGTCACCGGCTTTGGCTTCCAGGGCAACCTGACGCTCATCGACCAGAAGGGCGAGGGCACGGGTGCCCCGGCCGTGGCCATCGGCGTTGCACCGACGACCTACACCGCAACCGGATATTACGACAAGGACGGCATCTCGGCGCGCCTGACCTACACGTTCAACGAAGGGTCGCAGGGATCTGGAAACAACCAGAACGGCATCCCCCAGGCGGCGATCTTCGGGCGCAGCTACGGCCAGCTCGACTTCTCGGGCAATGTCGATCTGTCCGAGGTGTTCGGCAACGACTACCTGCCGACCCTGGTGATCAACGCGATCAACATCACCAAGGAAGCGCAGAGCACGTACTTCCAGTTCCCCAACGCAACCTTCAACGAATACAATCCGGGTCGCACCATCCTTGTGGGCCTCCGCGGCGTATTCTGATCGCCATCCCCGCAAGGGTCTCCCTGCCTCATCGGACCGGTCGAGCAATCGACCGGTCCATTTTTTTGGGCACAGCGCGTGACATGCCTTGCCCAGGCATTGCACGCGCCTGCGGGTACGGCGCGGCAGGCCCGATGCGGCTGCGTCGCGGTGATTCAGAACGGTGGGGGTTGCTCAGTCGAAGAGCGAAAGCTCGACGGCATCGGCCATCGCGCGGAACCCGGCAGGGTTGGGGTGCAGCCCGTCGCCCGTATCGAAAGCCGGGTTGAGATAGGCGGGGCGCGCAGGATCGCGCATCGCCGCGTCGAGATCGATCACGCTGTCGAACACGCCAGAGGTCCGGATCCAGGCATTGACCGCCTGACGGCCGGCCTCGCTGGCAGCATCCGGGCTGTAATATTCGTTGCTCATGAACGGCAGGATCGTCGCGCCGTGGACCTTGATGCCCTTGGCATGCGCACGCGCGATGATCTGCGCATAGGCACCGGTCAGCTGCGCCACCAGCGCGGCATGGTCGGCTGCGCTCGCATCGGGGCGGCGCGCCAGATTGCCGATGTCGTTGATCCCTTCGAGCACGATCAGGTGGCGGATTCCCGGTTGGGCCAGCACATCGCGGTCGAGCCGTGCCATCGCACTCGGGCCGAGCCCGTCGAGCAGGACGCGGTTGCCGCCGATACCCTGGTTGATGACCGCCGCCCGGCCCGCCAGACGCCGCGCCAGGAAATCGGTCCAGCGGTCATTGCCGTTGGTGGTCGATCCGCGTCCGTCGGTGATCGAATCCCCCAGTACGACGATGCCGTCGCGAGCTGCGCAGCTTGTCACCTCGATGCCCGACAGCAGGAACCAGTGGTCGGTCCGGGTTGCAGCGGTGAGCGTGGCTGCGGCTGTCGCGTCGCCGGATGTCAGATACGAAGTGGCGCGCGATCCGGGGTGCGAGGTTTGACCTTCGGGTTCCGCCAGCACGTGGATGCTCACCGCGAGGTCGTCAAAGGCCCCGCCCGGCCACGCGATAGGATCGCTCAGCCATTCGCCGCCTGGAGGGATGACCGCGCCGGGCTGCCCGGCAAAGGTCAGCGCCTTCAGGGTGGCGGGCACGATATTCGCGCTCGCATTGTCGGCAGACCGGGCGATCGAAACCCGGCCGATGCGCAGCGGTGTCGTGCCGAAGACGTTGGACAGCCGGATGCGCAGCTGCGCGCCCGTGATCGACGGGCGCACGATCTGGCGCAGCGTCGCATCGTCCAGCGCGCCGCCGGGCAGCGCGTTGGCCGCGTCTGGCAGCATCTGCGATGATGCCCAGGCCGCCTTCCAGGGGCAGGCCGGTGACGCTGCCACCGGGGCATTCGCCAGCACCGGCGTGGCCAGAAGGCCCAGCGCCAGCGTGGATCCGCCGAGCATCAGCCTGCGCCATGCAGCAGGGCTGGTCAGGGCTGTGCGTCGGCGGGGATCGATCATCGGCTGGTGGCTACTGCTACGGTTTTATACTTTGGGTTGAGAAGGTGGAATACACCCAGCGCGACCAGATACGCCATCCCGCAGGCGATGAAGAAGGGTTCGTAGCTGCCCACGCGGTCCAGCAGGACACCGAGCGACTTGGAAGCAATGAAGCCGCCACAGGCCCCGGCAAATCCGCCCAGGCCGATCAAGGTACCTTGCGCAAACCGCGGGAACTGGTCGCCGGGAAGTGCGAACAGGTTGGTCGAAAAGCCCTGATGCGCCGCGCAGGCAAGGCCAATGCAGAACACCGCGATCCAGATATTGTCCGCCTCGATCGCGAACATCACCGGCAGCGCGAACAGTGCGCAGACGAACATCGCCTGCTTGCGCGCGCGTCCTGTCGCCATGCCCTTCTTGAGCAGGTGCGAACTGTACCAGCCGCCCGCGATCGCCCCGACATCAGCGAGGATATAGATTGCGACCAGCGGCGGGCCGAAGTTCTTGAGGTCATAGCCATATTGCTTGTTGAAGAAGTCCGGCAACCAGAACAGGAAGGTCCACCACACCGGATCGATCAGGAAGCGCCCGGCCATATAGGCCCAGGTTTCGCGGTGGCGCATGACATTGAAAAAGCCGGTGCGTCCAGCGTCTTCCGAAGGTTCGGCCTCGATCCAGGCGCGTTCTTCGGGTGTCACCTTGGGGTGCTGCGCGGGGTTGCGATAGAAGCGCCACCAGACGAACAGCCAGACCAGGTTGAACAGGCCGGTGACGATGAACGCCCAGCGCCAGTCGAACGCCAGCCCGACGACGATGAACGACACCAGCAGCGGCGTGATGATCGCGCCGACATTGGCCCCGGCATTGAAGATGCCGATGGCGAGCGCGCGTTCCTTCTTGGGGAACCATTGTGATGCGGCGGCGAGGGCCGAGGGAAAGGTGCCCGCCTCGCCCAGCGCCAGCGGGATGCGGGCGATCACGAACCCGGTGGTCGTGGTCACCAGCACCTGCGCGAAATGACCCAGCGTCCACATCCCCATTGCCAGCAGATAGCCCGCGCGCGGGCCGATGCGGTCGATCAGCCAGCCGAACGCCAGGAAGCCGATGCCGTAGCAGACCTGGAAATAGCCCGAGATGTCGCCATAGCCCGAGTTGGTCCAGCCATAGAGCGTCTCCAGCTGGGGCTTGAGCACGCCCAGCACCAGCCGGTCGACATAGGAGAGCACCACGGCTGCGAACAGCAGCGCGCAGATGACCCAGCGGATGCGACCGCGCGGCTTGGCAACCACGGCTTCGGCGGTGTCGCGCACGGGCGTCACCAGTTGTACATCGTGCCATCTTCCAGCCGGTTCACCGGCAGGAAGGCGCGGCTGTATTCATAGCCGGCGGCGAGTTCCTCATCGATATCGACGCCAAGACCTGGCTCGTCACCCGGGTGCATCGCGCCATCGGCAAAGGTATAGGCATGCGGGAAGACCGCATCGGTCTCGGGCGTGTGGCGCATGTATTCCTGCACGCCGAAATTGGGCACCGACAGGTCGAAGTGCAGCGCGGCGGCCATGCACACCGGTGACAGGTCGGTCGCGCCGTGGCAGCCGGTGCGCACCTGATAGAGATCGGCGAGCGAGGCAATGCGGCGCAGGTGGGTAATGCCGCCGGCGTGCACCACGGTGGCGCGGATATAGTCGATCAGCTGGTTCTGGATCAGCTCGCGGCAATCGTGAATCGAGTTGAAGATCTCGCCCACCGCGAGCGGGGCGGTGGTGTGTTGGCGGATCAGCTTGAACGCCTCCTGGTTTTCGGCGGGCGTCGCGTCCTCCAGCCAGAACGGGCGATAGGGCTCCAGGTCCTTGCCCAGCCGTCCTGCCTCGATCGGGGTCAACCGGTGATGGATGTCGTGCAGCAGGTGCACGTCCCAGCCCAGGGCCTCGCGCGCCGCCTTGAACAGCTCGGGCACGACGCGAAGGTACTTGCTGGTGTTCCAGACATTTTCGGTGGGCAGATCGGCGTCGGCGGGTTCGTAGAAATAGCGGTCCTTGCTGACGCCATAGGTCGATGCCATTCCGGGAACGCCGCATTGCAGGCGGATCGCCTTGTAACCCTGGGCCTGATAATCGAGCGCGACCGCGATGGTGTCTTCGATCGTCGTGCCATTGGCATGGCCATAGACCATCACGTTCTCACGGCTCGCACCACCGAGAAGCTGATAGACCGGCAGGCCCGCGATCTTGCCCTTGATGTCCCACAAGGCGGTATCGACGGCGGCAATCGCGCTCATCGTCACAGGCCCGCGCCGCCAATAGGCACCCTTGTACAGATACTGCCAGATGTCCTCGATCCGGTGCGCATCGCGGCCGATCAGGCAGGGGATGACATGGTCGGTCAAATAGCTGGCGACCGACAGTTCGCGGCCGTTCAGCGTCGCATCGCCGACGCCGGTTGTGCCGTCGTCGCAGATTATCTTGAGGGTGACGAAATTGCGTCCCGGGCAGGTGATGATGACGCGGGCATCGACGATCTTGGGCATGATGATCCTTAGGCGATTTCGAGGGTAACGGTTTGAAGGTTGCGGCTGTCGGGGCCGGTCATGATGTCGAACAGGCCGGGCTCGACGACCTCGTGCATCTGCTCGTTCCAGATGGCGAAGGTGTCAGGTTCCAGCAAAATGCTGACCGTCTTGCGCTCGCCGGGCTTCAACGACACACGCTCGAAGCCCTTGAGCACCTTGATCGGCTGGGTGACCGAGGCCACCTGGTCACGGATGTAGAGCTGCACGACCTCGTCTCCGGGCCGGTCGCCGATATTGGTGACATCCACCGCGACCGTCACGCTGCCGCCGATGCCGATGCTGGGCGCGGACAGGCGAGGGGGGCTCAGTTCGAACCGGGTGTAGCTCAGGCCATGGCCGAACGGGAACAGCGGGTCGGTGGTGTCGAACAGATAGCCGCGCCGCGCCGAGGGCTTGGCATCGTAGAACACCGGCAGCTGGCCGACATGCCGTGCCACTGTCACCGGCAGCTTGCCGCCCGGGTTCACGTCACCGAACAGCGCCGCTGCCATCGCATGGCCGCCCTGCTGGCCCATGTACCAGCATTCGAGCATGGCATTGGCCTGTTCCGCCACGGTGGGCCACGAGGGCGGACGACCGTTGATGGCGACGACGACGACGGGCTTGCCGGTTGCCTTCATCGCCTGGAACAGGTCGTTCTGTTCGCCCACGAGGTCCAGGCTGGTACGGTCGCCCAGATGGTTCTTGGCAAAGCCCTCGCGGCTGGTCTGTTCGGTATCGCCGATCGCCAGCAGAATCACGTCGCAAGACTTCGCGATCTCGGCGGCTTCGGCGATCAGCTGGCGATTCCTGGCCGGGTCGGCGAGCAGGATCTCGTTGGCCGAGCGGTCCTCGCTCTGGGTGATGAACACGCCCTGCGCGAAGACGACTTCGGCCTGGTCCTTCAGCCGCGCCTTGACCCCTTCGAGCAGCGAGACAGGATTGGTTGGCAGCGAGGAATAGCCGCCCAGCCGAGCGATAGCCGCGTTGGGGCCGATGACTGCGACGCGCTTGTGCGCGCCGGGCTTCAAGGGGAGCGTGCCGTCGTTGGTGAGCAGCGTGATTGCCTTTTCGGCCGATTGCCGGGCCAGCGCGATCGCCTCGGCATTGGCGGTGAGCTTTGCGGCGGCGCGCGCATCTGCAGCGGCCGCCTCGAACAATCCGGCGCGGAACTTGAGCGTCAGCATCCGCCGGCACGCCAGATCGACCAGAGCCTGCGGCACCTTGCCGGCGCGGACCTGATCGCCCAGAGTCCGGAATGCTTCGCCATCGGGCAGGTCGCTATCGACGCCCGCGATGAGCGCCAGCCGTGCCGCCGCTGCCATGTCGGGGGCGACATGGTGCAAGGAGGCGAGTTCGCCGATCGCGGCATAATCGCTGACGATCGCGCCATCGAAACCCCATTCGCCGCGCAGGATGTCGCCCAGCAGCCAGCGGTTGGCGTGGCTGGGGACGCCATCGATCTCGTTATACGAGGGCATGACCGCGCCGATGCCGGTCTTCTGGACGATCTTGCGAAACGGCGGGAAGAAGCGTTCGCGCAGCTCGCGTTCGGCGAGCGGGGCAGGGGCGACATTCTCGCCGCTTTCCGGCTGGCCATGGCCGGTCATGTGCTTGAGCGTGGCGAACACCTTGCCGGGGCCCAGGACCTTGCTACGTCCCTGCAGCCCCAGCACCGCAGCGATGCCCATTTCGCCGCACAGGTACGGATCCTCGCCAAAGGTTTCCTCGATCCGGCCCCAGCGCGGATCGCGGGCGATATCGACGACCGGAGACAGCGCCAGCACGGTGCCGTGCGCACGGACCTCGCGGCCGATGACCGCGCTGACCTTTTCCATCAGACCGCGGTCGAAGGTGCCCGCCAGGGCAATCGCCTGGGGAAAGCTGGTCGCGGTGGGCGCCATATAGCCGTGCAGGCATTCCTCGTGGAACAGCACCGGGATGCCCAGCCGGGTCGATTTCGCCCAGGCCTGAGTCGCGTTGACGAAGGCGATGGTGTCGGCAGGCGCACGCCAGCGGCCCGTGCCCTCGGCAGGGTTGTTGTTGGCTGTGGCAGCGCCGCCCCGGTCCGATGGCCGGGCAACCTGGCCGAATCCGTGCGGATAGGCGGCGGACGCCTTGGCAGGATCGAAGGCCAGCGAGTCATTCATTACGTCGCGCTTGGTGCGTGACAGGGTGATCAGCTGCGCGACCTTTTCGTCCAGCGTCATGCGCGAGAGCAGGTCATCGACGCGCAGGTCGATGGGGGCGGCAGGATCGCGATAGATCGGGGTGGCAGCACGCGCTGCGGCGGGCATCATGGCCAGCAGGGAAACCGACGCGCTCCAGAAAAAAACATCGCGGCGGCTGACCTTGCCCCCGTTTGCCGTTGCCCGTGTCATCCGTCTCTCCCGTCCCAAAGGGCGCAACATTTATATTGATGTTGTCGCTGTGATACCGCTAACATGCACGGCACCACAATGGCTTGTCAATGCCGTTGGGCAATGCCGGCGCAAGATGTGCGGCGACCAGGGAGAGGAATAATGAAGCTGTTTACCGCCAAGACCCCGCTGTGGGCCTGCGCAGCGCTTGCCCTTGCGACCCCGGCTTTCGCGAACGATGGCTACAACTTGTGGCTCGGTGAGCCGCAGCAGCAGGCAGCATCCGTTCTGGTGGAGATGACCGCCGATTCGCCGACGCTGCGGATCGCTGCCGACGAATTGCGTCGCAGCCTTCCGGCGTCAGCGGGGCCAGTGCTGCTGGCCCGGTTGGATGATCCCGCGCTGGCCGGGCTGAAGCTCGATGCAGCGGCGCTGGGTACGGAGGGCTATCGCGTCCAGCATGCCAGCCTGGGCGGACGCAATGTCACATTGGTAACCGGAGCCTCCGACCTCGGCATCCTCTACGGCAGTTTCGCGCTCGTGCGCCATTTGCGCCAGGGTGGGGACGCGGCCAGGGTCGATCTGACGTCGAACCCCCAGACCAAGCTGCGCATGCTCAACCATTGGGACAATCTGGATGGAGTGGTGGAGCGTGGCTATTCGGGCCAGTCGCTGTGGGATTGGTGGGTGCTGCCCGATTTCAAGGATCCGCGTTACGCCGATTATGCGCGCGCCAATGCCTCGATCGGCATCAACGGCACCGTGCTCAACAATGTCAACGCCAAGGCCGAGAGCCTGACCGCACCCTATATCGCCAAGGCGGCGGCGCTGGCGGACGTCTTCCGGCCCTATGGCATCAAGGTCTATCTGTCGGCGCGCTTTTCGGCCCCGATCGAGATCGGCGGCCTGAAAACCGCCGATCCGCGCGACCCCGCAGTGGCGGCCTGGTGGAAGGCCAAGGCCGATGAGATCTACCGCGCCATTCCCGATTTCGGCGGGTTCCTGGTCAAGGCCAACAGCGAGGGCCAGCCCGGCCCGCGCGACTATGGCGCAAGCCATGGCGATGGTGCCAACATGCTGGCAGCCGCGGTCAAGCCGCACGGCGGCATCGTGATGTGGCGGGCGTTCGTCTATGCCGATACCGACCCCGAAGACCGCGCCAAACAGGCCTATACCGAGTTCAAGCCGCTCGACGGCACATTCGCGGACAATGTGCTGGTGCAGGTGAAGAACGGCGCGATCGATTTCCAGCCGCGCGAACCCTTCCATCCGCTGTTCGGCGCAATGCCCAAAACACCGTTGGTTGCAGAGTTTCAGATCACCAAGGAATATCTCGGGTTCGCGACGCATCTGGCGTATCTCGGCCCGATGTTTGAGGAGGTGCTCGATGCGCCGACCGGCGTTCGTCGGGGCGAGACGGTGGCGTCGGTGGTGACCGGCAAGGCCGACGGCCATGCGCTCAGCGGTATGGCGGGCGTCGCCAATATCGGGCGCGATCGTGACTGGTCGGGTGGCACGTTCAATCAGGCCAACTGGTATGTGTTCGGACGGCTGGCGTGGGACCCGACACTGTCGTCGGAGGCGATCGCACGCGAATGGGCGGCGCAGACCTATGGGACCGACCCTGTCGTGATCGACACCGTCGTTGCGATGATGATGCGCTCGCGCGAGGCTGTGGTCGATTATACCGGTCCGCTGGGGCTGGCGCACCTGTTTGCCACCGGCCATCATTATGGTCCCGGCCCTTGGGTGTCGGATCTGGCGCGGCCCGAATGGAACCCGGTCTATTACCACCGCGCCGACAGCCAGGGCATCGGTTTCGACCGCACCCGCACCGGCAGCAATGCGGTCGCGCAATATGCGCCATCGCTCGCCAAACGCTACGCTGACCCGAAGACCACACCGGTCGAAGAGCTGCTGTGGTTCCACCATCTGCCCTGGGACTACACAATGCCCGGCGGCAATACTTTGTGGGAAGAGCTGGTCCGCCGCTATGATCGCGGCGTGGCCGAAGTCACAGCGATGCGCCAGCAATGGGCGACGCTCAAGCCCCGAATCGATGCCGAGCGCTGGACCAAGACCGACGCGTTTCTGGGCGTGCAGCAGCGCGAGGCGCAATGGTGGCGCGATGCGAGCCTCGCATACTGGATGTCGCTCAATGGCCTGCCGCTGCCGGCAGGATCGGCAGCGCCGCAGCAGACCCTCGAGTTTTACAAGAAGCAGAGCTTCCCGTTCGCTCCCGGCAACCCGAAATAGGCGGTCAGCAGCGTGTGCCGGCCGCCCAGTCGACCGCGTTGCCGATCAGCTTGCGGTGCAGGGGCTCCGAATAGCTTTGCGCCTGGTGTCCCAGCGCGGAAAATACCGAGCGACCCTTGGCGATGCAGCGTGTCCAGATGATCGGGTGGACCTTGCCCATCTTCTGCTCGGGGGCAGGGCGATAGCTCGCCTCGTCGAGCGTCGCGAGGATGCGCGTGCCTTGTCCGGTGGGGACGCGATCAAATGCGTACCACTCCTCGGTGCGGGTCCATTTGACCGGAATGCCGCGCATCACCCGGTGCCTGGGCTCGGCAACATGGATATCGCCCTGCTGAAACTGATCGGGCCTGGAGGTGTGGCCGGTAAAATGCACACCCAGCAGCGCGTCGCGATACCAGGCCCAATCGTACGTGTGGTCACCGCCCGCGCCGTGCAGCAGCACCACTCCGCCGCCCTTTTCGATCCAGCCCCTGAAGGCCGCGCGCTGCGCGTCTGTGAAGATGTTGCCGCTGTTCGAATTGAGAACGACGACCCGGAATTTCGCCAGATCCTGCGGGTTCATGATCGCCGCGTTTTCGGTCGCGAACACATCGCGTCCTCCCTCGCGGACGATCTGCTCGACGGCCGCAGTGGCCGCGACGATCTGTTCGTCATCGCGAAAGCCATTGGTTTTCGACAGCACCAGCACCGCCCCGCGCTTCAGGGACGGCACCTGCGGCGCGACCTCGTCCATCACCGGCGTCGGCCAGTATTTGGGGTTCTTGACATAAGCCACCTGTTGCAGCGCCATCGCCAGCAGGATTTCGATCATATCTCGCCTTTCTTGGACGGTGCGTTTATTGGGCGCACCTTGGACCCAGGCCCGAAAGCCACCTCGTTTGCGAAAGAATGCGCATGAAAGAACCTCGCGGCCCCCGGCGTCAGCGCAATGTTCCGACGATCAGCGACGTGGCGGCGCATGCCGGTGTCTCTCCCATGACGGTCAGCCGGGTGATCAACGGTGAAACCAACGTTCGCGATGAGACACGGCAAAAGGTGGAAGAGGCGATTGCTGCGCTGAATTACGCGCCAAATGCCGCAGCGCGGACGCTCGCCGGTGGGGACGACATCCGCATCGGGCTGCTCCATTCGAACCCGTCGTTTGCCTATCTGAGCGAGTTTCTGGTGGGCAGTCTCGATCAGGCCAGTCGCAGCAATGTCCATCTGGTGGTCGAAAAGTGCGATGAGGACGGCGGCGGGGCGGCGGCGATCGATCACCTGCTGCGCGGCCGGATCGATGGCGTGGTGTTGCCGCCACCGCTCAGCGATTCTCTGCCCATCCTGACCGCGCTCAAGGAACGCGGCATCCCTGTCGTGGCGGTGGCGACAGGCCGCGCGCCCGAATGGGCGCTGTCGGTGAGCATCGATGACCGGCAGGCGGCCTATGACATGACCCGCCACCTGATGCAGCTGGGCCATATGCGCATCGGGTTCATCACCGGAAACCCCAACCAGACGGCCAGCGCAGAACGGCTGGAAGGCTATCGGACTGCGCTCAAGGAGGCCGGTCTGAATGCTGGCGCGGATCTGATTGCCGAGGGCCTGTTCACCTACCGCTCGGGCCTGGATGCCGCCGAGCAGCTGCTCGATCGATCCGATCCGCCGACGGCGATTTTTGCGGCCAATGACGACATGGCCGCGGCAACGGTCGCCATCGCCCACCGCAAGGGGCTCGATGTGCCGGGCGACCTGACGGTGTGCGGGTTCGATGACACCGCCCTTGCCACCACGATCTGGCCCGAGCTGACCACGATCCGCCAGCCGGTAATCGAAATGTCGCGCAGGGCGGTCGAGTTGCTGGTCCGCACCATTCGCGGCGGCAAGCTGCAGGAAGGCGAGCCGCAGAGCGTGATTGCAGATTATGAACTGATCCGCAGACAGTCCGACGCGGCCCCGCGCCGTCGCCCGACGACGCGCAAGCCGCGCTGACTGCAAGGGCATCAGCCCTCCATGTCCTCCAGTTCGACGCCGCGGGTTTCCACGACCATCTTGCGCACGAAGAAGTACGAGACCGCCGCGAAGAACGCGTAGCCCATATAGGTGAAGGCAAGGCCTGGTGAGACCGCCAGGGCAGGAAAGCTGACCGAGATCGCGGCATTGGCGATCCACTGCGCAAACCCGGCCACTGCCAGCCCCGATCCCCGGATCTGGTTCGGGAACATCTCGCCCAGCATCACCCACATGATCGGACCCCAGCTGAGGTTGAAGAAGATCACGTAGAGATTGGCCGCGATCAGCGCGATCACGCCATTATACCCCGGCAACGATACCGCCCCATCCGCACCGGTGATGGCGGTCGAGAAGGCATAGGCGACGACGCCGAGCGTCACGGCCATGCCTGCTGACCCGAACAGCAGCAGCGGCTTGCGACCGATGCGATCGACCAGCAGGATCGTCGCAAGGCAGGCACCGATCGAGAGCACGCCCGAGAGGATGTTGGTCTGCAACGCATAATCTTCCGAAAAGCCAACCGCTTCCCACAGGGCCGCGCCATAATAGAAGACGACATTGATGCCGACCGCCTGCTGGAACACGGCCAGCCCGATGCCGGTCCACACGATCGGACGAATCTTGCCCGAGGTCGCATCGATCAGGTCGGACAGCTTGGCGCGGTGATGGTCGGTGGCCAGGCTGTTGCGGATTTCCACGACCTTGCGGTCGGCCTCTGCCAGACCGAACAGCCGGGACAGCACGACATGGGCATCGGCCTCGCGACCGCGCGCCACCAGATAGCGGGGGCTTTCGGGGATCGCCAGCAGCGCCAGGCCATAGACCGCAGCGGGGATCGCCTGCAGCCAGAACATCCAGCGCCAGGCGGGATAGCCCATCCAGAACTCCGCCGTCGATCCGCCCGCATAGCGCGCCAGCGCAAAGTTGGCGACGAACGCGCCGGTCAGGCCGGTGATGATCATCACCTGCTGCACGCTGGAAAGCCGGCCGCGAATGTTGGCGGGGGTCACTTCGGAGATATAGACCGGCGAGATGACGCTCGCCGCGCCGACGCCCAGTCCGCCGATGATCCGCGCGATGATGAAGATGAGCGAGGACGAAGCGGCCCCGGCCATCAGCGCGCTGACCAGGAACAGGATCGCCGACAGCAGCATCACGCCGCGACGGCCGATGCGGTCTGCCATGCGGCCAGCCCCGAAGGCGCCGATCGCAGAGCCGACCAGAATGGCGCCAACGTTGACGCCGATTCCCAGCTTGCCGAGGTCGAACGCGCTCTCCAGCCCTTTTTGCGTGCCGTTGATCACGCCCGAATCATATCCGAACATGAACCCGCCGATCGTCGCGACCGCAACGATCGCAATGATGAAGCCTATGTTGACCTGCCCTTCGGCCGGCTGCGCCACAGATGCCATTTTTCCCTGCTCCTCTTTATATATTGGCCGGTACCACCGGCAGGCCGGCAACGCCGGGATCGAACGAAAACACATTGCCTGCCAGCGGCTGATCCGCCAGCTCAGCGGCGTTCAGCCCCTTGCGCGCTGTCGTCGCAAAGGCGGTAGCCAGATTCTCGCCGCCAAACGCGATCTTGGTGACATTGGCCACCGGAAAGCGGATCGTCTGCATCAGCGTTCCTGCAGGATCGTATCGCCGCACGCCCCAACCGCCATAAAGCGCCACCCACAGGCAGCCTTCGGCATCGATCACCGAACCATCGGGATAGCCGGCACCATCCTCGATCACGACATGGCGGCGGGCAGGCCCAAGGCTGCCGTCGTTATTGATCGCCGCCTGCCAGATCGTCTTGCCCAGGGTGTCCGTGTGATACAGCGTTGGTCCATCGCGCTGGATGGCAGGGCCGTTGGTGATGACGACGGGCGGCAGTCCCGAATCGCGGCAAGTGCCTGCATCGCAGCTATAAAGCCGTCCGGACGCGAGCGTCTCGCCATCGTCCATGCTGCCGAACCACAGGCGTCCTGCCGGATCGGTCGCGGCATCGTTGAGTCGGTTGCCAGGCTGGCCTGGCTCGGGATCGTGCAGCAGGGCAAACTGCCCGCTGGCCGGATCAAACCGGTGCAGCCCGGTCTTGACGCCGGCGATCATGTCACCCCGGACCGAAGGCAGAACCCAGCCGACCTGATCGGGGGCCTGCCATTGGCGGCTGGCTCCGTCGTGCGGGGTGAAGCGATGGATGCGCCTGCCCTTGATATCGACGAACCACAGGCCATCGCCGTGCCAGACCGGTCCTTCGCCCAGCATGGCTGCGACGGCCAGGACCGAAGTGACGGTCATCTCAGCGCCACCCGGCATCGACGAAATACTCGTGCCCGGTGCACATCCGCGAATCGTCCGACGCGAGGAACAGCGCCATTGCAGCGACGTCGGCTGGCTGGATCCGTTCGCTCAGGCATTGCGCTGCCACGATCTCGGCCTCGCCCTCGGGCGTGTACCAGCGCTCCTGGCGCGGGGTCTGGACATTGCCGGGGACAATCGTGGTGACGCGGATGTTGTCGCGGCCCAGATCGCGCGCCAGCCCGCGGGTCATGCCTTCGATGGCCGCCTTTGCAGTCTGGTAGAGCACCAGATCGGGCAGGCCCAGATGCCAGCTGATCGAACCGAAATTGATGATCGCACCGCCGCCTGCCGCACGCATCGCGGGAACGACCGCCTGCGCGGTGAAGAACAGGTGGCGCAGGTTGGTGGCCATGCGCTCGTCCCAATAGGCGGCGGTCACATCCATCACGTCGTGGCGATCGTCATTGGCGGCATTGTTGACCAGCACGTCGATTCCGCCAAGCTGACCGATGACGGTGGTCATGCACGCGTTCAGCGCGTCCAGATCGCGCAGGTCGCAATGATGGTAATGGGCCCCGGCTATGGTGAGTGCGAGCGCTTCTCCTGCAGCATCATCGACATCCAGAAACGCAATGGCAGCGCCCTGCTGCGCGAACTGTTCCACCAGAGCCGCACCGATGCCGCTGGCTCCGCCGGTTATCAGCACGCGTTTGTTCGCCAGGCTGGGGTAGATCGCGCGATCCGTCCCCGCCTCGGCAGCCTTTATCTGTGTCATCATGCCCCCTGAAGCAGGCCGCGTGCGGCCAGATTGGTCATCAGCGCGCTTATCCCCATCTGCCAGGGGGCCGCGTCTTGTGAAGTGATTACGCGGTTCACCAGCCGCCCGAGCTTGCCGTTTTCGATGGCGACGATGTCACCAACCTTGTGCGTGAAGCCGCGCCCGGGTTCGTCGCGATCTTCGACCGGTGCAAACAGCGTTCCCATGAACAGCACGAAGCCGTCGGGATATTGGTGTTCGCTCAGCGTCTGGCGGACGAGGTCCAGCGGATCGCGGCTGATTTCGCGCATGTTGCTTTCGCCGCGCAGGACAAATCCGTCCTCGCCGCGGATGGTAAGCCGGACTTCGGCCTGCCGCACATCGTCGATGGTGAAGGTGTCGTCGAACAGGCGAACCAGCGGGCCGAGCGCGCACGAGGCGTTGTTGTCCTTGGCCTTGCCCAGCAGCAGCGCCGACCGGCCTTCAAAATCGCGCAGGTTCACGTCGTTGCCGAGCATGGCACCGACCGCATCACCGGTGCTGCTGACCAGCAGCGCGACCTCGGGTTCGGGGTTGTTCCAGTGCGAATCGGAGCGCACGCCGATATCCGCGTCGGCACCGATCGATGCCAGCACGGGGGCCTTGGTAAAGACCTCGGCATCGGGGCCGATCGCCACTTCCAGATATTGCGACCACAGCCCGTCTTCGATCAACGCGGTCTTGAGGGCAGCGGCTTCCGGGGAACCCGGCACGACCGACCGGATGGAGCCGCCGATTCGGTCTTCGAGCCTCTCGCGAATCGCAGAGGCGGCGGTCCAGTCGCCCCGGGCGCGTTCTTCGATGACGCGCTCGATGGCAGAAACGGCGAAGGTGACACCGCAGGCCTTGATGCACTGCAGATCGATCGGTGCGAGCAAGGCGGTGTCGGTCAATGAAAAGCGACCCAGATGGACACCGCCCGTGCCGGTGAAATCCCTACGCTCGACCAGCGCAGCGACGGTGGGGGCGACCTGTGCCATGTCATAGGCCTCGCCGCGGATGACGAGCAAAGGGCTGGGCCCTGCTTGGGTAAGCATGCGTCCGACAAAGACGCCGGCCTCCCAGTCGTCGGGCAATGCCGACCGGATATCTTGGGGAACCCCCTCCATGTGATTAGCCTTCTTGCTTTCTGATAGCGCTACCATCATGGTTTTGCGCGACTTGTCAAGCGCCCTCCAGTGGGCGGTGCAGGCTTTTGCGTGGTGCGTCCGGTTCTGCGTCCGGGGCCGACAGCCGACCTTGCGCGGTGCATCATGCGATCCGAGGGCATATGTTTGCTCGCGAAAGGGAGGGTGCGCACTCGCCAGGCCTATGCAGGACTGTTCGGGCTATGGGGTGCCATGAACCTACAGGCGTGTGGGGGCTATATAACGGTGTACTCTATATAAAGGGATCGACCCCGTTCTGTGGCGGAGGCGCGCCATGATGCCTGGGGCGCCCGCCGCATTCTGCCGGTCTGCCTGCTCGTATATCCAGCTCGTACATATAGAGCCGTGCGGAGCTATATAGAGACGCGGTATATGGAGACAGGCTCCGCCAGACGTATCGATGGCTCCCATAAGGAAGTGTGGGCATGCGAGGGGACCAGCCGTACGACGCCTATAGGGGAACCAATATCGTCATGGTGCGCTGATAGAGGGAATGCACAGGCAAGCAGGGCGTTTTGGCCAGGTTTGCGACGTCGGCGAAAAAAACTGCAAAAAGCGTTTGACCCGAATCGAAGTGCTCCATATACGCCCTTTCACCGGACGGGACGCGGCGCCAACGCATCGCACTTTCGCCGGTCGCCAACATAGA
>NZ_ANFZ01000003.1 GCF_000331245.1 Blastomonas sp. AAP53
GGGGGGGGGGTAAGGGAAACCGCCCCCACCCGTCACCCGACCTCGTTTCAGCATCCATGCAGCACTACAAGGCTTGGGATTGATGACGTACAGGAAATTTCGAGCTTAGTGCAGTGTCCTTGTAATTTATTTGAAGTTTTCTTAATTATTATAAGATCTCCGTAATTTTCGACGTCTCAACTGATATTGGGCCAACCGAAGCCAAACTTTCCGACGTAATACTTAAGATAAAGGTATCGTAAATCTGCCTCCCAATCGGCAACCGCGCTTGACATATCGGCGGACGATTTGCGCTTTGCATTTTTGGCGAACCGCGCGAGTTCATAGCTGAGACGTTTTAGGCGGGATGCTGTACCTGCTCTGCCCCAATCCCGAACATACCCAGGGTCATTAATAGGGGGCAGAACCGACTTGAACGCTACATCTAGGATTTTTTTTCTGGCAAATTCAGTTGCGCCATTGGCATTGCCGACGTGGTAACCAAGGTAAACGAGCATCCCTTCGCTGTACCAATTACTGAAGGATTGCGATTTATCTCCGGGGCCGGTAACAGTTGACGGCCAGATGAAGTGATCGGGGTCCTCGCTCGCGATATGATTTCTACGTCCCCATTCGGCAACCAACGCGCTATGGAACCTCTCCCAAGTTTCTTTCTTTTCGGGATACTTCTCCATGTAGATCAATAAGTTGAGCCATTGTTGCTTTAGTTCTCCCATGCTTCGGCCCGATAACTGTCGAATCTGATCCTTCACATTTTTTTCGACGTCGATAGGTGTCAGCCTACGCTCTGCTTTTTTGCTTCTTCGGTCTTTCGTCGGTGCACCAGCTTTTTCGATCGGGGCAGGCGTTTTTTGGTACGCCAGCTTATCCAAATGGGGCGGACGTTTCTCTCGAAGTGTAACCAGTGGTCGCTTCTTAAAGCCGTTTTCAGTCAGCAAATGGGCTTTTGGAAGCGTATTCACGAACCCCGGCGATATGTTTGCCTTCTTTTTTGACTGCCTCGCTTTTTTTCGAGATGTAGCGGACGTTTTCGTAGCTGTTGCCGATTTGGCCAACGATGCTGCTCTCTTTTTCGGCTTTGCCGGGGATCCGCTTCCGTTGCTCAACACTTTCGCGGGAACCGCTCCGTGTGCTATTGGATCAGCTCCTTTGAAACCCAGCTCCAGCAGCTTATCGAAAGGGCTCGTCATTTGGTTCTCTCAGTCAGAGCATAACGTGTCTGAAGATAGCGCCAGGCTCAATCAGTCGAGGACCAAAGGCGCCCTCACCCTTATTGGACATGCGCAGGCTATACCCTTTCTCCAACCACTCAAGGAGGTCTTTTTTATCAGTTACGTACTCATAATCCTTCACAAATCTTGTCATTGAGACAACGTAACGCCCATCGAGATGCTTGTCGGGATATAGGATGGTTCCCTTACTCGGGCCCCGCAAGACGAAGGCATGCAGATCCGGCGGATCAAAGGGCGTCAATTCAAATCCTTGTCGTTGTCTGGTTGAGAGATGTTGAGCGCCCTCTAAGAGTCCTAGCGACGCAATAGCCACTGGGCACGCGATACTAAACTTTTGTAACGGCTTCTCGGCTTCGGAACGCATCTTACGAGAGCCAGATCGCACCACATGGTGAATGCACCTGAAGCACCGATTTACTCCACTCTAACCCAAAACGCTCAACCCATGTTTCTGGACAATCGCCAGCAGTTTGAGCGCCATACCGCTGAGGCGTTTGGCGCCGGTTTCCCATTTTTCAACGGTGCTTTCACTGGTGTTGAGATAGCGGGCAAACACTGGCTGGCTCACGCGATGGGCTTTGCGCAGTTGCTTGATCGCTCGGGTTTGAATGCGGGCGGCGCTGACAGGCAAGCTTCGTCGAAACTGCGCATCGTCGCCTTGTCGATGGCCCACACCTTGCGCAGCGCCGATGCGGACGTGTGGATCGCCTCGAAGGCATCGCTCATGAATTTAGCCTTGCTGGTCATTCCAAACCTCGATGAAGTCGCCATAGGTAAGCTGACACATAATCTGGAAATCGGTCAAGGTTTACCGCCCAAACTCGGGCCGCCCCATCGCTCGCCCATACAGCGCCGCATATCGCTCCAGCATCTTGCGCTCGTCGAACTCCGCCTCGGCCTTGGCGCGGTTCGCGGCGCCCAGCGAGGCGCGCAGCGCGGGGTCGCTGGCCAGGCGGCGCAGGTTGTCAATCAACCCAGCCTCGCTGCCCGGTTCGCCGAGCAGGATCGCGTTGTCGGGGGCGACCATGTTGGCGACGTCGCCTACCATGGGGGCGGCGACCGGAAGACCCGCCGCCATCGCTTCCATCACCGAGATCGGCTGCTGCTCGCTGTCCGACGACAAGGCGAAGATATCGAAAAGGCCGATATATCGCGCCGGGTTCTTGAGGAAGCCCGGCATCAACAGGCGGTCGGTGAGGCCGACGCGGGCGGCTTCGGCTTCGATCGCGGCGCGCTCCGGCCCCTCGCCGACGATCACCAGCCGCACCGGCATTTCGAGCGCTGCGACGGCGCGGACGAGGCGGGGCAGGTTCTTGACCGCGCGAAGGCCTGCCAGCGTGCCGATGACGATCTCGCCATCGCGACGCTGAAAGCCGGGCATCGCGCCGCGCTGTGCGCGCTTGGCGTACGCTGCGATATCGATGCCGTTGGCGATGCGGCGCACGCGGCTGTCGGGCTGTTTCCACACATCGAAGGCGATCCGCTCGAGCGTGTGCGAGGGCACGACCAGGGCCTCGGTGCGCGCGAGCCCCATGATGCGGAACCAGTTGCGCTTGCGCTTGAGGCGCACCGCCTCGTCCTCGTTGAAGCCATCCTCGTGGTGGATCACCGGCGGCAGCGGCGTGGTGCCGGCAAAGATGGTGCGCGCCATCACGCCATCCATCGCGCCCCAGTTGTAGCTGCAGATGAGGTCAAACTGCTTGAAATACTCGACGAACACCCGGTAGCGCGCGATGCTGGGCTTGCCCGCGAGCGAGGGCGCATCGGTCGGGAAATCGGCGCGGATGCCGGGATTGATCGCAGGCCGCGCGCCCAGCGCGCCGGGCACGGCGGTGAGGATGGTGTGGTGCGCTTGCGGCCCAAAGTGGTTCATCAGCCGCACCGCGCGCGCCTCCTTGCCGCCGAGGTCGAAGGTGCTGTGCAGATGCAGGATGCGCGCAGGTGTCATGGTCGGACACCGAATACGGGACATGTGTTAAAGTGGTGCACAACGTCCCTCGACTTCGCTCGGGAACACGGGAGGGGTATCACGTTGCAACATGATTCCTGCAAATCCTTGATATGATAGGAAACCAAACTGCACTCTCTCTTTTCCGTTTGTTCCGAGCGAAGTCGAGGGACGTTCGCGCGACGGCTTTGCAGAAATCCCATGATTACCTGTCAGGCCTGTGTCGCAAGCACCGCGGCATCGACGCGGGCGAGCAGATCGTCGATGGCGGTCATTACCTCGGGCTCTTCGAGCGTCGGGGCGTGGCCCTTGTTCTCAACCGTCAGCAAGCGGCCGTGCGGGAGCATGGTGAGCATCCGCTCCGCCGTTGCGCGGCTGAACACATCGGAGAGCGCGCCGCGCACGATCAGCACCGCCGCGGGCGACAATCCGGCCATCGTCGGCCACAGATCGACCCCCGCCTCGCCGCCGGGCACCGCAAAGGGTTCGGCGATCTTCATGTCGTAATCATAGACGATCCGCCCGCCCGGGCCGATCTTCATCGTCTTCTTGGCGAGGTCCAGCCATTCGCTCACGCCATAGCCGGGAAAGACCGCACCTTGCGCTTCGGACAATGCGCGCGCGGCGTGCATCCAGGTGGGGAACGAACGCCCCTGGCCGACATAATCGCGGATGCGCGCCAGCCCCTCGGGCTCCAGCTGCGGGCCGACATCGTTGAGCAAGGCGCCGACGACGCGTCCGGGGCGGGTGGAGGCGAGCAGCATCGTGATCAGCCCGCCCAGCGACGTGCCGAACGCCACGAACCGCTCGATCGCCTCGGCGCGCAGCAGCGCCTCCATGTCCTGCACATAGGTGAGCGGGACATAGCTCATCGCGTCCTTGGCATAGGCGCTGTCGCCGCGTCCGCGAAGGTCGACGCAGATCACGCGCCAGTCGCCTGCGAGCCGGGCTGCGACCATCTCGAAATCGCGCGCATTGCGGGTGAGACCGGGGATGCAGAGGATCGGCGGGCGATGCGCGTTTTCGGCCCGCGCCGGATAATCGCGAAAATGCAGCCGCAGCCCGTCGTTCGACCACCAGAAACCGTCGCTATAGGGCTGATCTGGTTTGGACATGGTTGCGCGCGCTCCGTTCGAACCCCACTATCGCTGGATGACATCAGAACCGCAAGCCGCTTCCACCCGCGCCGATCCCGCGATCCTGTCCATTGCCGATGCCATCGCCCATCCGGTCAAGGCAGCCAATTTCCCGCAGACGATCCTGCGCTTCCGCAACGATCGGCATGCTGCCACCGTCGGGCTGGACGGGCTGGACGACAAGAGGTGGTGTCACCATTTCGGGCGGTTCAATCCGATGCCCGGCAACCTGCTGCAGCCGCTGGCGCTCGCCTATCACGGCCACCAGTTCCGCAACTACAACCCACAGATCGGCGACGGGCGCGGCTTTCTGTTCGCGCAATTTCGCGACGATGCCGGGCGGCTGCTCGACCTTGGCACCAAGGGATCGGGGCAGACGCCGTTCAGCCGCGATGGCGATGGCCGGCTGACGCTCAAGGGCGCGGTGCGCGAGATCCTGGCGACCGAAATGCTCGAGGCGCTGGGCGTGCACACCTCCAAGACCTTCTCGGTGATCGAGACCGGTGAGGAGCTGTGGCGCGGCGACGAGCCCTCACCCACCCGCTCGGCGGTGCTGGTGCGGCTGAGCCACAGCCATATCCGCTTCGGCACCTTCCAGCGGATCGCGTTCGAGGATGATGCAGCGAAGATGACCAGAGTGGTGCGGTACGCGCTGGACACGCTGTATGACGAGCCGAGCGGGGAGAATGACGCGGCCACGCTGCTGAACCTCGCGGTCGAGCGGATGGCGGACCTTGCCGCCAGCTATATGGTCGCAGGGTTCGTCCACGGCGTGCTCAACACCGACAACATGAACATCACCGGCGAGAGCTTCGATTATGGCCCGTGGCGGTTCGCGCCGACTTGGGAGCCGGGGTTCACTGCGGCGTATTTCGATCATTCGGGGCTCTATGCCTTCGCCCGCCAGCCCGAGGCGATCCATTGGAATCTCGGTCAGCTGGCGGTGTCGCTGCGGCTGATCAGCGACGCGCCGCCGCTGATCGCCGCGCTCGAACGCTTCGGGCCGCTATACCAGCAGGCGCTGGCGCGGCGCTTCTGCTGGCGGCTGGGCGTGGTGCCGCAGGGGCTGGAGACCGACCGCGCGCTGATCGGCGCGGCCGAGGCGCTGATGATGCAGGGCGGCGTCGGCATCGACGAATTCTTCTTCGCGTGGATGGGCGATGCGGTACCCAGCTGTCCGGCGCAACTGCTGGGCAGCGAGGGCGAAGCGCTGTGGGCGGCGTTCGGTGCGGTCAAGACGGGCTATGCGCCCGCCCGATCACGGTCGCACGCCTACTGGCAGGGCGACGCACCGCAATCGATGCTCATCGGCGAGGTCGAGGACATATGGGCCGCGATCGCCGAGCGCGACGACTGGGGCCCGCTGTTCGCCAAGGTGGAGGCTGTGCGCGCGATGGGCGAGGCTTTAAAAACCCTAACCTGATGCGCAACTCGCTCCCCTCCCTTTGAGGGAGGGGAGCTAGGTTGTACCTACAACCACACCACCGCAGTGTGGATCGCCAGCCCGACCAGCCCACCGACGAGCGTCCCGTTGATGCGGATGAACTGCAGGTCCTTGCCCACGGCATTCTCGACGCGGTCGGTGATGGTGCGCGCATCCCAGCGGCGCACGGTTTCCGACACCAGCCGCACGATCTGGTCGCCATAGCGGTTGGCGATGCCGACCAGGGTACGACGCGCAAAGCGGTTGATCTGCGTCTGCATGCGCGGGTCATTCTGCAGCGATTCGCCGATCTGCCGCAGCCCGTCGCCGAATTGACCGGACAGGGCATGATCGGGGTCGCGTGCGGCACGCAGCAGCGCGGCGCGGCTGCGCTCCCAGAGCCCGTCGAGCCACCGCGCCATCGCGGGGTTGGCCAGCATCTCGGCCTTGATGTCGGCCACCTTGCCCTGCATTTCGGGATCGTTGAGCAGCCGGAACGCCATCGTCTCCAGCCCCTCTTCCACCTTGTGGCGCAAAGGATGGTTCACATCCTCGGCCATGTCGAACAGCAGGTTGTGCAGCCCATCGATGATGCCGGTGGCGAGCCGTTCGTCGAGCCCGGTCCAGCGCATGATCGAATTGGCGCGGCTGCGGACCATGTCTTTCAGCAGCTCTTCATTGGCGAACAATGTCCGCTGCGTCCATTTGACGATCCCGTCCATCAGCGGAAGATGGCGGTTGTCGGCAATCGCAGCGCTCAGGATCTGGCCGAGCAATGGCGCGACATCGAGCTTCTCGAGCTGCTGGCGCAACGCCTCCTTGGCGTTGCCGCCCAGCCGGTCCTGATCGAGCGATTCGAGCACATCGGCGACCATGTTGGATGCGCCCAGCCGCAGCCGTCCCTCGCCGCCGGTCGGCTGCACCAGAAAGCGCCCCGCGGCCGCCGCGACATTCATGTGCCGCATCCGCCGGGCGACCACGAGCGGCGTCAGGAAGTTGCTGCGCAGGAACTGCGCCATCGTGTCGCCGATGCGGTCCTTGTTGCGCGGGATGATCGCGGTGTGCGGGATTGGCAGGCCGAGCGGATGACGGAACAGCGCCGTGACCGCGAACCAGTCGGCCAGCCCGCCGACCATCGCGGCTTCGGCAAAGGCGCGGACATAGCCCCAGCGTGCGTCGACATGGCCCTCGGCCCAGTGCGTCGCCAGGAACACGCCCGCCATCACCACCAGCATGCCGGTGGCAATGGCGCGGATACGCCATGCCGGATCAGCGCTTCTGGGCAGGCCCTCGGCGGTCATGACAGACGTCCGCCAGTCACTCCGCAGGCTGGATACCGTGCGGCTGGCCGCCTGCCATCATCGCTTCGTCTGCAGCATTGTCGCCGGTCTTGTAGGTCAGCAGCTTGCGGCTCAGCCAGGGTCCGACGCGCTTTTCGACGCCATCGGCCAGGCTGAAGCCCGCCGGAACGATGACCAGCGTCAGCAATGTGGAGACGATCAGCCCGCCAATCACCACGATACCCATCGGCGCGCGCCACGCGCCGTCACCCGAGAGCGACAGGGCGGTGGGCACCATGCCCGCGGTCATCGCCACCGTGGTCATCACGATCGGCTGCGCACGCTTGTGCCCGGCCTCAAGGATCGCCTCGAGCTTGGGGACACCGCGCTGCATTTCCTCGATCGCAAAGTCGATCAGCAGGATCGAGTTTTTGGACACGATCCCCAGCAGCATCAGTACGCCGATGAGCACCGGCATCGACACTGGCTGGCCCAAGATCCAGATCAGCAGGATGCCGCCGAGCGGAGCAAGCGCGAGCGAGCCCATGTTGACCAGGGGCGACATCAGCCGCTTGTAGAGCAGCACCAGCACCGCGAACACCAGCAGCACGCCAGACACCAGCGCGATGATGAAGTTCACCGCCAGCTCGGCCTGCCATTCCTGCTCGCCGAACGGCTTGGTGCTGACCCCGGTGGGCAGCTTCTGCATGATCGGCAGCTTGTTGATCGCGGTCATCGCCTCGCCAGACACCACACCCGTTGCAAGATCAGCCCCGATGAACACGCGGCGCTCCTGGTTGTAACGCTGGATGGTGGTCGGGCCCGAACCGAACGAGATTTCCGCCACCCGGCTGAGCGGCACCGAGCCGCCAGCAGCCGTCTGCACCGGCAGGTTCTGGATGGTCTGGAAATCGTTGCGCGATTCCTTGGGCAGCACCACCCGGATCTGGATCTGACGATCGGACAGCGAGAACTTGGCCGCGTTCTGTTCGATCTCACCCAGAGTCGCGATACGGATCGCCTGGCTGAGCGCGGCCGTGGTAATGCCCAGCTGCGCGGCAAGATCGGCGCGCGGCTTGATGATGATTTCCGGGCGACGCATGTCGGCATTGACGCGCGGGCCGGTGATCAGCTTCAGCCCCTTCATCTGTTCGACCAGCGTGCCTGCAGCGGCGTACAGCTTGTCGGGATCAGACCCTGTCAGCATGATCGAGATATCGCGGTTGGTGCCGCCGCCGCCCGATTGCGAGGCAAAGCTCACCCGCGCATCGGGGATCGACTGCAGTGTCTTGGCCAGGTCCCGCTCGAACTCGAACGACTTCTTCGTGCGGTCCTTCTTCAGCGTCACGAAGATCGTGCCGTTGCCTTCGCGGATTCGGATCAAGGCGCGCTCGACCTCGGGCTGCTGGTACATGATCGCAGCAACCTTGTCGGCCACCACTTCGGTCTGCTCCAGCGTGGTGCCGGGCACCATCTCGATCTGGATGCGGCTGTTGTCCTCGTTGATCGTCGGCTGGAACTGCGCTGGGGTTATCGCGAACAGGATCACGGTGACGACGAACGCCAGCAGCCCGATGCCCATCATCCACACGCGGTGGTCGAGGAACATGGCCGTCAGCTTGCGCAGGAAACCGGGGTTGTCGCCACGGAAATCACGAGCGCGGCGCTGGTCGAGCGACCAGCCCAGCAGCTTCATGTAGCTGTCCATCATCTTGCCTTCGCCATGCGCCGCATGGCCCTTGGCTTCGAGGAAATAGGCGGCGACCATCGGCGTGATCATGCGCGCGACGGCAAGGCTCATCAGCACCGAAACGACGACGGTGATGCCGAAGTTCTTGAAGAACTGCCCCGAGATGCCGGGCATCAGACCCACCGGCAGGAACACCGCGACGATGCAGAATGAGGTCGCCACCACTGCCAGGCCGATCTCGTCGGCAGCATCGATCGACGCCTGATAGGCGGACTTGCCCATGCGCATGTGTCGGACGATGTTCTCGATCTCCACGATCGCATCATCGACCAGCACGCCAGCCACCAGACCCAATGCGAGCAGCGAGAGGAAGTTGAGGTTGAAGCCCAGCAAATCCATGAACCAGAAGGTGGGGATCGCCGACAGCGGAATCGCAATCGCCGAGATGATCGTCGCGCGCCAATCGCGCAGGAAGAAGAACACCACCACGACCGCCAGCACCGCGCCTTCGATCATCGAGGCGATCGAGCTTTCATACTGGCCCTTGGTGTAGTCGACGCTGGAGCCGAGGCGGATGAAATTGACCCCGGGATTTTCCTTCTTGATCTCGTCCATCACCTTGATCGACGCGTCATAGACCGTCACGTCCGATGCGCCCTTCGAGCGCGTCATCGCAAAGTTCACGACCTCCTTGTCGCGGACCTTGCTGATCGAGGTCGGCTCGCCATAGCCATCGGTCACCGTAGCGACGTCGGTCAGCTTGATGGTGCGCCCTCCGCCCAGCGGAACCTGCATCTGCGACAGCTGGAAGGCGGTGTCTGCATTGCCGAGCACGCGCAGCGACTGCTTGGTGCCGCCGACATCGGCACGGCCACCGGCGGCATCGACATTGATCTGGCGCAGTGCGTTGTTGACGACGCTTGCAGTCACGCCCAGCGCCTGCATGCGCTGCGGGTCCAGCACGACGCGGATTTCGCGATCCACCCCGCCAAAGCGGTCAACCTCGGACATGCCGTCAACCGACAGCAAGCGCTTGGCGACGGTATCGTCGACGAACCAGCTCAGCTGCTCGATCGTCATGTCGTCGGCTTCGACCGCGAAATACGCCAGCGGTTCGCCCACCGCGTCGACCTTGGTGACAGAAGGTTCAAGGATGCCCTCGGGCAGGCTGCCGCGGATCTGGTCGACCGAATTCTTGACCTCGTTCACCGCCTCGATGGTGTCGGTGCCGATCTCGAACTCGACGAACGTGCTCGACGATCCTTCGCTCGCGGTCGAACTGATGTTCTTGACGCCATTGATCGAACGGACAGCGGCTTCGATCCGCTGGGTGATCTGGTTTTCGATTTCCGTCGGCGCAGCACCGGGCTGGGAAATGCTGATCTGGACCGCAGGAAAATCGATATCGGGGTTGTTGACCACATCCATCCGCATGAAGCTGAGGATGCCGGCGAACAGCAGGCCGGTGAAGAAGACGAGCGGGATGATCGGATTGCGGATCGACCAGGCCGACATGTTCCTGAAATTCATCGCTTTGTCCTCAACCCGCCGGGCAATCTGCTCGGTTCAGTTACGCTGTTGTCATACGGCCAGATGCAGGCGCCATGCAAGCCGTGCGGCCCCGATCGGGCCTGGTCATGGCCAGACGCTCGACCAACGTACGGCCCCCTTCGATAATCGGCGGCGCCGGGCTGGCGCGTCGGCCAGCCCTGGAGGCGTCCGTCAGCTCCGCTTGGCACCCTGCATCTGCGGACGCACCGTCTCGCCGGGGTTGAGGAAGCCGCCGGCATACAGCACGACGCGTTCCTTGCCGGTAATGCCGCTGGCAATCGCAATCCCGCGCGGGGTCACGGTGCCGGTGGTGACATCACGGCGCTCGACCTTGTTATCCTTGCCGACGATATAGACATAGCTGCCCTTGTCATCGCTGAGCACCGCCGATTCAGGTAGCACTGGCGACTGGGACGACCCGCTGACCACGGCCGCGCTGGCAAAACCACCGGGGCGCAGCGCCTTGTCATAGGGCAGCGCAATCCGGGCAATGCCCTGGCGCGACGTTTCGTTGATGATCGGCGCGACCTGCCAGACCTGGCCGGTAAACGTCTTGGCCGTCCCCACCGGGCGAACTTCGGCGCGCACGCCGACATTCAACACGGCAAGGTCCGCCTCGCCCATCTGCGCGCGCAGCTCCATTTCGCCGCGCGCAGCCATGCGGAACAGCACACCGCTGCCGGCGCCGACCACCTGTCCGGGCTCGACATTGCGCTCCAGAACCAGACCGGCTTCGGGCGCGCGGATGTTCAGACGACCGTTGCGGGCCTGGGCCTCGCGCAGCTGAGCTTGCGCCACCTCGACCCGTGCCACGGCGGCATCGCGGGTGGCACGGCGGCGATCAACGTCGGCCTTGGAAATGAAGCCACGATCGATCAGCTGCAACGCGCGGTCGAGCTCGTTCTGCGCCAGCACCGAATCAGCCTGGCTAACCTGGATCTGTGCCGCAAGCGAACGCGCCTGCTGGCTCTGCACATCCTGATCGAGGACCGCGAGCACCTGGCCTGCCTTCACCCAGTCGCCGGGCTGGACAAGCACGCGGACCACCTGACCGCCCTCGCCTGCAATGCCGATCGGCATTTCACGGCGCGCTGCCAGCGTCCCGGTGGCGTTGATCACGCGCTCGACCGAGCCTGAACCGGGAACGATCACGGTCACCGCCGGGGCCTGCGATTCGCTGCCTCCAGCTCCTGCCTGCGCGCCTTCTCCGGCAGCGGTTTCTGCGTCACCGCCAAAAAAATACATGCCGGCTGCGATCAGCAACGCCAGGGCAACTATTACCCCGATGATCGTGTTGCGACGCCGCTTTGCAGCGGCGGAGTCGACATCCGATCCGTAAAGGTCTTCGCTACGGGCGGTGATCGAATCGCCGCCAAAGCTGGTCTCGTAATTCATTGCCTGATTCCGTCCAAACCACTTCGCCCCGTCGCAATAAGCCAAAATGCCCTAGCACCGCATATGTGCCGGACCTGCCATCAACGAAGAGCCACCTTCCGCTGGGCGCAGACACACAGCCGGGAGTTCATGGCACTGTGTTATCCAATTAAGTCACCACGCGCAAGCCAAAAGCTGTGCGGCATCGGCGGCGCGTAGACGGGATCGGTCGGTGTGGCAATTGCACGGCTGCCTGTCCGGACAAGCAAAAAGGAGCGCCGACGCTGTGCGCCGACGCTCCTGTTGCCGCCAGCTTGCGCTGGCACATATTCGTCAGAATTGCTTAGCGTGCGCGACCGCGCTGCACGAAGTTGACGATCGCCAGCAGCACCACGGCACCGATGAACGACGTCAGCAGGGTCAGCGGGTCAAACGCGTCGGCGCGAAGGCTGCCGCCACCGATCAGACCGCCGAAGAGGAAACGACCCAGGACCGATCCGATGCAACCGACCACGACGTTCCAGAAAATGCCCATCTGGGCATCGCGGTTCATCACCTTGCTGGCCAGCCAGCCCATGATGCCGCCCATGATCAGCGCCAGAATCAAACCCATATTGTCCTCCTGTTTTGTTGCGATGCCGCGTTCCGGTCATCATGGCATCAGGTACGGCAGAGCGGTGAAACGGTTCCCGGACGCGGCGAAATTGCGCACGGGGCAATAACCTGTGATGGCAATGCGCCTTGCCACTTGTTTCGAACTGGCAGCGTGTTACCGGACCGGGTCAGGACGGCAGCGCGCGTGACGCAGGGCCTGTCGCAACGCGCGGACAATATGCCGCACCGCTTGAGAGAGACCACATGATCCCCCGCGAGCTGCTCGCCACTGCCATAGTTCCCGGCGGCGACGAGCCGTTGCGGCTGATCCGCCGGGGCAGCGAGTTTTCGATCATGCTCGGTGCCAACGAGCTGATGAACAGCCGGTTGAGCGGATCGGAAGAGGCCCTGAGCCGCCTATCGCGTGCCTGCATCGCACAGGTTGCCGCGCCGCGCGTCCTGATCGGCGGGTTGGGCATGGGCTTCACCCTGCGAGCGGCGCTGGAGGCGTTTGGCGCACAATCCACCATCGAGGTCGCAGAGCTGGTCCCCGAGATCGTCGAATGGGCGCGCGGCCCGATGGCGCATCTGCACGCGGGGACCCTGGACGACCCCAGGGTGACGGTGTGCATCGCGGATGTCGGCGCGCTCATCCGGACTGCGTCGTCGCGGTACGACGCCATTCTGCTCGATGTCGACAACGGACCCGATGGCCTGTCGCGTGAAGGCAATGATGCGCTTTACAACGCCACCGGCCTGGCACAGGCCCGCGCCGCGCTTCGCCCTGGTGGCGTGCTGGCGGTGTGGTCGAGCGGACCCGATGCGCGGTTCACCAGCAGGCTGCGCAAGGCCGGGTTAGCGGTCAGCGAAGAGATCGCGCGAGCCCGCAGCACTGGCGGCGGAGCGCGACACACCATCTGGCTGGCGTTGCGTCGCTGATCGCGACAACTCGGACCTGCGGCTCAGAGCAGCGTATCGGGGTCAATGCCGGACTTGGGCCGTTCTCCCGGCAACGGCTCGACACCGTAGCGCTGCACCAACGCCCAGACATGATCGGGAATCATCGACTTCATCTTGGCCGGTGCGGAGCGGCGCAGGTGCAGCACGGTTTCGATGGCCTTCATCTCCACCCGCGCGCGGGCGAATTCGGCTCCGCGTGGACCGATCCGCGGCATCAGCCAGCCAAAGATGCCGCGCATGAAGTTGGGCATGCGCCGCAACGGCAGGCCGCCGGCGGCTCGCTCGGTATTGGCGAGGAAACCCTTGACCGGCCCGGCGCGGTTGCCGGCACTGGCGACCTCGCGTGTGCGCAGCTCGTCACCCAGCAGTTCGACCAGCTCCTCGCCGCGTTCGTTGCGCACCACCAGCCACTGCTTGCCGCCGCCCGCCATGTACCCGATCGTGATATCCGCCAGCACATTGGTATAATCGACACAGGTGCGGCAGGTGAGCGGAAAGAAATCGCTCGGCAGATCGGCGATCGGCAGCTTGAGGAAAGGGATTTTCTCGACGCGGCCATCGTCAAACCGCAGTTCGACATGGTAGTCGGGGAGGAATTCCAGATAGCTGATGCTGTCGGGCTTGTCGGACAACAGGCTGAGGAACAGGTGGAAGTTCTCTGTCGTGGTGTTGTCGGCACACGGCGTGCCGATCACGTAGATTCGCTCGAAACCCAGCTCGTCCTCGAGCGCTCGCAGGGCGTGGACCTGGCAGGGAATACCGATCAGCGCGATTCTGCGGTGCCCGGCTTCGCGCGCCGGTTCCAGCAGTGCCAAGAGCGGGGCATAGCCCATGCGCATTCCGCGAACACTTGCCATGTCCTCAGCCCGGGTGATCAGCACCGGGGTGGGCCGCCACCGGTCGTCGGGGTGCGGCCCGATCGCCAGAACGGCATCCACCGCGCCCGTCTCGAGCAACCGCTCGCCGATGCGGGTGACGATGCCGGTCCATTGCGCGCCAGGCGAGGGCGCGACCATCTCGGCCGCGATCATGCGGCGGAATGGCCCGAAGAAAAGTTCGTCCGGCCGTTCGGGGTCGCGCGCCCGGCCATGCGCCTTGCGCTCGAGCGCCGCATAATCGGGTTTGATGAACTGGCAGGCGCGGCCGCATGCCTTGGGATCGCTGGTCCGAGAGATGCCGCAATCGGTGCACAAAGTGCGTGGAACGGCGGGCGGCATATCCCCCGCCGTTACGCTATTT
>NZ_ANFZ01000004.1 GCF_000331245.1 Blastomonas sp. AAP53
GGTTCGTCGGGCTCGAGCGGTTCGTCTGGCTCGAGCGGTTCGTCGGGCTCGAGCGGCTCTTCGGGCTCGAGCGGTTCGTCAGGTTCGAGCGGTTCGTCGGGCTCCAGCGGCTCTTCGGGCTCGAGCGGTTCGTCCTCTTCGTCCTCGTCGAGCAGCTCTTCCAGCTCGTCGTCCAGCAGCGGCTCGTCGGGCTCTAGCGGTTCTTCGGGTTCGACCGGTTCTTCGGGTTCGACCGGTTCCTCGGGTTCGACCGGTTCTTCGGGTTCCACAGGTTCCAGCGGATCGTCTTCGTCTTCGTCGAGCAGCTCGTCGTCGTCGAGCACCTCATCGGGTGCGACTTCGACCGGCAGCTCGTCCAGCTTCGGCGGCACCAGCAGCGGCAGCAGTGGCTCGACCGGGTCGAGCAGCAGCACCGGCTCCTCCGGCTCGTCCAGTTCCTCGTCCTCGTCGTCGAGCAGCTCTTCCAGCTCCAGCGGCGGCAGCAGCTCGACCGGTGGTACGGACGTTCCTGCTCCGCCAGCGATCCTGCTCTTCGGTGCAGGCGCGGTGGCCCTGGCAGCACGGCGTCGCTTTGCCAAGCGCAAGGACGATGCAAAGCGTAAGGCGGCCTGATCGGTCGGCAGCGTCCGTCACCGCTGCCTGATCATCAGCCGTTTTTCAGAAAGGGCGATCCCGGCACAGCCAGGGTCGCCCTTTTTTGCTGCGCGGCGCGCGCGATTGCGCATTGCATCCGGGCAGGCGGGCAGGGCATAGGCTGGGCGCATGCACGACATCAAATTCATCCGCGAAAACCCCGAAGCCTTTGACGCTGCCCTCGCGCGCAAGGGGCTCGATCCCGTAGCTGCCGAGATTATCGCGCTTGATGCCAGGCGCCGCGAAGCGCTGAACGAATCGCAGGCTGGCCAGGCCCGCCGCAACGAGGCGTCCAAGCTGATCGGTCAGGCGATGGCGCAGAAGGATACGGCGAAGGCTGATGCGCTCAAGGCGGAGGTCGCAGACCTCAAGACACGGCTGGCCGATCTGGAAGAACAGGCCAGGGCTGCCGACGCGGCGCTCACCGAACGGTTGGCGATTCTGCCCAACCTGCCTGCCGCCGATGTACCCGAAGGCGCGGACGAGGCCGGCAATGTCGAGATCAGCCGCTGGGGCGACCAGCCGCAGTTCGATTTCGATCCGAAGGAACATGCCGATATCGGCCCTGCTCTGGGCATGGATTTCGAGACAGCAGCCAGGATTGCAGGGGCGCGGTTCACCTTCATGCGCGGCGGCATCGCCCGGATGAACCGGGCTTTGGGCCAGTTCATGCTCGATGCCCAGGTGGCGCGCGGCTATCACGAGTGCGCAACGCCCTATCTGGTGCGCGACGAGGCCGTGTTCGGCGTCGGTCAGCTGCCCAAGTTTGCCGAAGACCTGTTCCAGACCACCGATGGCCGCTGGCTGATTTCCACATCCGAGGTCAGCCTGACCAACAGCGTGCGCGAGCAGATCCTCACGGCGGCCGAGCTGCCGATCCGGCTGACCGCGCTGACCCCGTGCTTCCGGTCTGAAGCCGGCTCTGCCGGGCGTGACACGCGTGGGCTGATCCGCCAGCACCAGTTCGAGAAGGTCGAGCTGGTCACCATCGCCGCGCCCGACCAGTCCGAAGCCGAGCATGAGCGGATGTGCGCCGCCTCCGAGGCAATCCTCCAGGCGCTGGGTCTGCCGTATCGCAAGATGCTGCTGTGCGCGGGCGACATGGGCCAGGCAAGCCGCAAGACCTATGACCTCGAGGTCTGGCTGCCGGGCCAGAATGCCTATCGGGAAATCGCCAGCATCTCCAACTGCGGCGATTATCAGGCGCGGCGGATGAACACCCGCTTCCGTCCCGACGGCGAGAAGGGCACCGAGTTCGTCCACACGCTCAACGGTTCGGCGCTCGCGATCGGACGCACGCTGGTGGCGATCGTCGAGAACTATCAGCAGGCCGATGGCTCGGTGCGGGTGCCGCCTGCGCTGGTGCCGTATATGGGCGGGGTTGACGTTCTGACGGCCTGAGGTATCTCCCCTCCCTTCAGGGAGGGGAAGGTTCAGCTTGCTGAACCGGGGTGGGCTGGGAGCACGATATCCTGCTCAGGCCCACCCCGGCTTCGGCTGCGCCTCCGCCCCCCCCTCCCGCAAGCGGGAGGGGAGAGAGACGATCAGAACTTCGCGCCGACCTGGACGCCGTACATGCGCGGTTCGCCCGCGATGAACGTCGCCGTACCGAATGCGCCGCCGGTGTTGCCCGCGTCGATCAGGTACTTCTCGTTGAACAGGTTGCGTGCAAACGCGGTGACCTCGAATGCGCCGTCGTTGAAGCGGACGCCCGCGCGGGCATGTGCCAGCACATAGCCGTCTTCGCTGATCGCAGGGGTATTGGGAATCTCGAAGAACTGCTCGCTGCTATAGGTAACGGTGGGCACGAAGAAGATCGACGCGCTGTCGCTCACCGGCACGTTGACGTCGATTCCGGCAGCGGCGGTGTGCTTCGACTGCAGACGGAAGCGATTGTCCTGGAACGCCGGGTCGGGCGATTCGATCTTCGCATCGATGAACGCATAGTTGGCAAACATGCGGACATTGGGGCTCAGTCGCAGCGCAGCTTCGACCTCGACGCCGAAATTGCCAGCATTGCCTGCATTCACCGGGACGACCTGGCCCTGCTCGTTGAAGAAGCTGGTCTGGAAGTTAGAGTAATCCTGGTAGAACGCGCCAACCGAGCCGCTGAACGCGCCGAACGCGCCCTTGATGCCGCCTTCATAGTTCCACACCGTTTCCTGGGCGACCAGGGTATAGGCGGGAACAGGACCGGTTGCCGTGGCACGTGCGCTCAGGTTGAGCACCGGCGCACGGCGGCCATTCGACACAGTGGCATAGACGTTGACCGCATCGCTGATCCGGTAGAGCACGTTGAAGCGCGGTAGCCATGCGTCGAAATTGTCGCTCTCGCGGAACGTCTGGCCGGCTGTGTCAACCGCGCCAAGCAGCGACACGCCACGAGCACCCAGTCCCGCAAAGATCTGGCTGCCCGGCTGGATCGCGCTGTATGTCGATGTGCGCTCTTCATAGAGATAGCGCAGGCCTGCGGTCAGCTCGAGACGTTCGGTGACATCGAACGTCATATCGGCAAAGGCCGAATAGCTGGTGTTCTTGCCGCCGTTGGTGAACTCGCTCGAATAGGGCAGTACGCTGGCCGCACCACGGGTCAGGATCGTGGTGGCACCAAGCGAGCGCGTCGGGCTGTTGAGTGCGGCGCACGTCTGGCTGGGCGCGACTCCGAGTGCACCGGCTACGCCTGCCCGAACGGGAGCAAAGGCGGCAAACGGCGCGCAGCTGATGTACGTGCCTTCGTCGGTGACGAACGGGACGCGCTGGGTGCCCTGTTCATGGAAGACGTTGAAGCCGAAGAAGCCGCGCAGGCGATCGCTGTTATAGGCAAAGCGGGTCTCGTAGCTGAACTGCTCGCCCTCGGCGTCTTCCGAAAATTCGAGGAAGAACAGGCCCGAGCCGTCGGCGTCGAACACCTCGAGGCTGTCGAACTTGCGATAGCCGCCGATCGCGGTCAGCGACCAGTTGTCGCTCATCGGGGTCTCGAAGGTCACGCTGGCGTCATAGACTTCGCGCTTGAGGCCCAGCTCGGGCAGGCCGAGGATTGCCTCGCTGAGCGCGCGCGGCGCACCGCCGACTTCGCCGACACGGAACGGGTCGGTATTGCCGCCGCTGCGCGGCAAGGTTCCGGAGATGAATGCGGTGCCCGGGTTGCGCTGCTGTTCATAGTTGAAAACGAAATCCATCGTGCTGCTGTCGGTCGGCCAGATGCGCAGCGAGCCACGCACCGCGAGCTGATCGATGCCGTTGAGATCATCCTGACCTGAACGGATGTCGCGTGCCGAGACGGTACCGGGATCGTTGGCGATGTTGCGGATATAGCCATCGCGCTTCTTGTACGATGCAGCGATGCGGCCGGCGATCTTGTCGTTGCCCGCGTTGATCATCGCGCGGCCTTCATACAGGTTGAAATTGCCATAGCTGCCACGAATGTCGGCCTTGAAACCCGGTTCGGGCTTGGCGGTGATCACTGAAATTGCGCCGATCGTTGCCGCCGTGCCGAACAGGGTCGCCTGCGGTCCCTTGACCACCTCGATCCGGTCGATGTCGAACAGGTCGAAATACGATCCGCGCGAACGCGAGACGTCGATGCCGTTGAGGTAGATCGTCACGCGCGGCGCGACCTGCGCGCTGCCCGAATCCGAAGTGATGCCGCGGATCACGAAGCCGGGGTTGTTGGCGCTCTGCTCCTGGATGTTGAGACCGGGAATGAACGCCGAGAGCTCGTCGAATTCGTCGATGCCGATGCTGTCCATCTGATCGCCAGTGATGGCCGAGACCGTGATCGGCACATCCTTGATAGACTGTTCGCGCTTCTGTGCGGTGACGATGATGAGATCATCATTGGTCGCATCGGCATCGGCCTGTTCCTGCGCGAGCGCGGGGCTGGCGGACAGCGCCATGGCGAGCGCAAACAGCGAAGCTTGAAGGGGATACGAAGGCGAGTGACGCATCGGGGCAAATCCTCAGATTGGAGTGAATGCCCGCGCCTTGCCCGCAACCGGCGACTTTTGTGCGTCGCATCAATTACCGATTTGTGGCGGTTTGGAGTTTCATTTGTAACATGCGGAGGCGCGCACAGGTGCCGTAGCGGAAAGCGCTTCAACGTTTCCTCACGACAAGGCGCCACCTCTCCCACGGCAGGAGAGGCGAGCGGGGAAAATGCAATCGGAAAAGGGGCTTAGCCCTGAAGCACCAGCCTGTGGTTGGTGTCGAAATCGCCCGAGACCAGCTCGGCAATCGCTTCGGCCACGACTTCAGGCTGCTTGACCGTGCTGGGGTCTTCGCCGGGATAGGCCTTGGCGCGCATATTGGTGCGGGTGCGGGCGGGGTCGACAATGGCGGTGCGGATGCCGCTCAGGTTGCGCATTTCCTCGCCATAGGATTGCAGCAATATCTCGAGCGCGGCCTTGGAGGCACCATAGGCACCCCAGAACGCGCGAGGGGCAGTGCCGACTGAGCTGGTGAGGGCGACGACGCGGGCCTTGCCGCTCTTGCGCAGCATCGGATCGAAATGCGCGATCATCGCCTGGCTGCTCAGCACGTTGAGCGTCATCAGCCGGTTGAACTCGGCACCGTCGATGGTGGTGACCGGACCCAGTGTGCCCAGCATCGCGGCGTTGAGCACCAGCATGTCGAGCGCCTCCCAGCGTCCGCTGATCGCGACCGCGAGCCGGGCAATGCTCTCGCCGTCCGACAGGTCGAGCGGCGCAATCGTCGCGCTGCCGCCCGCTTCGAAGATCGCATCTTCGACAGCTTCGAGATCCTTGGCGGTACGCGCCGTAAGGATCACGTGCGCGCCGCGTGCGGCCAGCGCCTTGGCAGTCGCGGCACCAATGCCACGGCTTGCACCTGTCACCAGGGCGAGCTGCCCATCCAGTACCTTGTCCGTCATGAAGAGTGTCCTCAGCCAGCGACCCGTTCGGCCAGCAGGGTCAGCTGGTTGGGCTGATCGCGCTCGGCAAGGTCGGTGAGGGTGGTGGGATAATCGCCAGTGAAGCAGGCGTCGCAATAGCGCGGGCGGTTGTCGTCGCGGCTGGCTTCTCCCAGTGCGCGATACAGGCCGTCGATCGACAGGAACGACAGCGAATCCGCCTGGATGAACTGACGCATTTCCTCGATCGACTTCTGCGCGGCGAGCAGCTTGGAGCGTTCGGGCGTATCGACGCCATAATAGCAGCTGTGCATCGTTGGCGGGCTGGCGATGCGCATGTGCACCTCTGCCGCGCCTGCATCGCGCATCATCTGCACGATCTTGAGCGAGGTGGTGCCGCGCACGATGGAGTCATCGATCAGCACCAGCCGTTTGCCGCTGATCAGCGGCTTGTTGGCATTGTGCTTCAGCTTCACGCCCAGATGGCGCACGCCGTCGCCCGGCTGGATGAAGGTGCGACCGACATAATGCGAGCGGATGATGCCGAGTTCGAATGGCAGGCCGGATTGCTGGGCATAGCCGATCGCTGCCGGCGTTCCGCTGTCGGGCACGGGGACGACCAGATCGACATCGACCGGGTTTTCCATCGCCAGCTGCGCGCCGATGGCCTTGCGCACCGAATAGACCGACGAGCCGTCGACGATCGAATCGGGGCGCGAGAAATAGACATGCTCGAAGATGCAGGGGCGCGATGCCTTGTCGGCAAACGGCCGGTGCGAGCGGATTTCGCCATCGCTGACGATCACCAGTTCGCCCGGATCGACACTGCGGACGAATTCCGCGCCGACAATGTCGAGCGCGACGGTTTCCGACGCGAAGATCACGGCATCACCGATACGGCCCATCACCAGCGGACGGATGCCCAGCGGGTCGCGACAGGCGATCATGCCGGCCTCGGTCAGGCAGATCAGCGAATATGCGCCTTCGACCTGCTTGAGCGCATCGATGAACTTGTCGAGCAAGGTCCGGTAGCGCGACGTGGCGACCAGGTGGATGATCGTCTCGGTGTCCGACGTCGACTGGAAGATCGATCCGGTCTGCACCAGATCGTGCCGCAGCTTCATGGCGTTGGAGATATTGCCATTGTGCGCGATGGCAAAGCCGCCCGATGACAGCTCGGCATATAGCGGCTGCACATTGCGCAGCGCGGTCTCGCCGGTGGTGGCATAGCGGACATGGCCGATCGCCGAATCGCCCTTGAGCGCGCGCATCGTATCTTCGGAATCGAAGTTGCCCGCCACATGGCCCAGGGCCTTGTGGTTGTGGAAATGGCGACCATCAAAGCTGCTGATGCCAGCGGCCTCCTGCCCGCGATGCTGCAGCGCATGCAGCCCCAATGCGGCCATCGCGGCGGCATCGGTGGCTCCGGCCACGCCAAACACGCCGCACTCTTCGCGCAGCTTGTCGTCTTCAAAAGGATGTGTGGTGATCATGTCGCGCGCCCGATTCGGTTGTCGCTGGCTGGTTCGCGACCCCCTATAGGCAGGGGAAAGGCGTTTGTCTTGCTTTTGTCACAGGTCATTTTTCGTTAACCGTGTTGCACGCCGCGCTGGGTGCGATTAACCGGGCGGAATGGCGGATGTGCGTGAAACCGGGCTGGCCCTGGACCCCAGATATGATGCTGCAGGGCTGATCACGGCCTGCGTCACCGATGCAGGCAGCGGCGCCTTGCTGATGGTCGCGCATATGAATGCGCAGGCGCTGCAGCTGACGCTGGACACCGGCGAGGTGCATTTCTGGTCCCGGTCGCGCAAGAGCCTTTGGAAGAAGGGCGAGTCCTCAGGCAACGTGCTCAAGCTGGTCGAGCTGCGGATCGACTGCGATCAGGACGCGGTCTGGGTGATGGCTTCGCCCGCCGGGCCGACCTGCCACACCGGTGCGTCGTCGTGCTTCTATCGCCGGGTGGCGAGCGACGGGTCGCTGGAGCGGATTGCATGAACCGCGCGCTCGCTCTGGTCTGCCTTTTGGTGGCGGCGTGCAGCGAGACCCAGGCCGGTGGCGAGGTGGACATGGTGACCCCGCTGGATGCGGCCGCGATCGATGCCGGCGTGATCGCCGATCCGCAGGTGATCGACCTTTCCGGCAGCTATGCCGATACCGGCGGGACCGGGAACGATGCCTTTTGCGCGCGGGGCAGCCGCGATCAGGGGTACAAGGTTGGCGTGCTGGTGACCTTTGGCAGCGGCACTCAGTGCGAGGGCACGGGTCGCGCGGCGTTGCAGGGCGAACGAGCCCGCATCAGCCTCAGCCGCACGGCCAATGGCGAGGCGATCGCCGGATGCAGCTTTGACGCGTATTTCGATGGCAGCGCGCTGGCTTTGCCCGGCAGCGTGCCCGCTGCCTGTGCTGCGGTCTGCAGCGACCGCGCCAGCCTGGCTGGGGCATCGTTCGCGTTGATCGAACAGGGCGATGCTGCCGCACGTGGCGCTGCGGGGCGTGACATGCAGAAGCTGTGCGCAGACTGATTCTGCTTGACGTTTACGTCAAGGGAATGTAGCTCAGCTCTCATGCACGACCGTTCGACACTTGGCCGCATCGACACCCCCGATCTTCAGAACCGGGATAGCTACACCATCTCCGATCTTTCGGACGAGTTCGGTGTGACCGCCCGGGCGCTGCGCTTTTACGAGGACGAGGGCCTGATCGCGCCCGAGCGCAAGGGCCTGACCCGGGTGTATTCCAAGCGCGACCGCGCGCGGCTCGCCTGGATCATGCGTGCGAAGAACGTGGGCTTCAGCCTCGGCGAAATCCGCGAGATGATCGATCTGTACGACATCGGGGACGGCCGCCGCGAACAGCGCCGCGTCACGCTGCAGCGCTGCAAGGAGCGCATCGCGCTGATGCGCAAGCAGAAGAAGGATATCGAGAGCTCGATCCAGGAGCTTTCGCAGTTCGTGAAGATGGTCGAGCAGGTGGAACGCGCCGACCTCGCCTGACCGACCAGTGCGTTTCCGGGCGGTTGCCAGCAAGGACCACGCCCGCATTTCCAGGCCACACACGGCCTGCTTTTGACGTTGAACCTTGAGAGGACAGCCAGATGCCCAAATATACCGCCCCTGTGCGCGATACGCAGTTCATTCTGACCGAAGTTCTGGGAATCGAGAAATATTCGAACCTGCCGGGTTTCGACAACGCCGCTCCTGACGTGCTGTCCGCCGTGCTCGAAGAAGCCGGCAAGTTTGTCGAGGAAGTGCTGTTCCCGCTCAACCAGGTCGGCGACCTCCAGGGCTGCACCCGCCACGCGGACGGCACCGTGACCACGCCCGATGGCTTCAAGGCTGCGTACGAGCAATATTGCGAAGCGGGCTGGGGCACGCTGGCCGCACCCGAAGAGTTCGGCGGACAGGGCATGCCGCATGTCGTCGGCATCGCGTTCGAAGAGTTCATGTCGTCGAGCAATATGGCGTTTGCCATGTATCCCGGCCTCACCCACGGCGCAGTCTCGGCCATCCTTGCCAAGGGCAGCCAGGAGCAGAAGGAAAAGTTCGCTCCTAACATGATCAGCGGCAAGTGGAGCGGCACGATGAACCTCACCGAGCCGCAGTGCGGCACGGACCTGGGTCTCATCCGCACCAAGGCTGTTCCGCAGCCCGGCGGCACCTATGCCATCACCGGCACCAAGATCTTCATCTCGTCGGGTGAGCATGACCTGACCGAGAACATCATCCACCTCGTCCTCGCCAAGACCCCCGACGCGCCCGACAGCGTCAAGGGCATCTCGCTGTTCATCGTGCCCAAGTTCATCGTCAACGACGATGGCTCGCTGGGTGAACGCAACGCGGTGTCGTGCGGATCGATCGAGCACAAGATGGGCATCCACGGCAACTCCACCTGCGTGATGAACTATGACGGCGCGACCGGCTATCTGGTGGGCGAAGAGAACAAGGGCTTGGCTGCGATGTTCATCATGATGAACGCCGCACGCCTCGGCGTCGGCGGGCAGGGCCTGTCGATGGGCGAAGTCTCGTACCAGAACGCGGTGCAGTATGCCGGCGACCGTCGCCAGGGCCGCGCGCTCACCGGTGCGCAGGATGCCGATGAAAAGGCCGACACATTGTTCGTCCACCCGGATGTCCGCCGCATGCTGATGGAAGCCAAGGCGATCAACGAAGGCCTGCGTGCGCTCATCCTGTGGGGCGGCCTGCAGGTCGATCTGACGCACAAGGCGCAGACCGAGGAAGAACGCGTCGCCGCCGACGACATCATCAGCCTGCTGACCCCGGTGATCAAGGGCTATGGCACCGACAAGGGCTATGAGATCGCCACCAACATGCAGCAGGTCTATGGCGGCCATGGCTATATCGCCGAATGGGGCATGGAACAGTATGTCCGCGATGCCCGCATCGCCATGATCTACGAAGGCACCAACGGCGTGCAGGCGATGGATCTGGTCGGCCGCAAGCTGGCGCAGAACGGTGGCCGTGCGGTGCAGACATTCTTCGGCATCCTTGACAGCGAATGCGCCGAGGCCAATGGCGACGAGCGCCTGGCCGATTTCGCCGGGCGTCTGGAAAAGGCGGCGGGCGAGCTCAAGGCCGCCACGATGTGGTTCATGCAGAACGGCATGATGAACCCCAACAATGTCGGCGCAGGCGCGCACAGCTACATGCACATAATGGGCATCGTGGCGCTGGGCCTGATGTGGCTGCGCATGATGCGCGCTTCGATTGCCGCGCTGGATGCGGGCACGGGCAACGCGGTGTTCTATGAGACCAAGCTCAAGACCGCGCGCTACTTCGCCGAGCGGATCATGCCCGATGCCGGCGCGCTGCGTCGCAAGATCGAGGCGGGATCGGAGGCGATCATGGCGCTTGAGCCCGAGCTTTTTGCTGCCGCATAACCGTCAAAACAGCTGCTAGCTGTTCTCAGGGGCGCTTCCGGGAGACCGGGAGCGCCCTTGTCATTTGGTTTTGCGATGAACCGAGCAGATCTTTGGTCGCTGATTGAAAACCGAGTGGCGCAGACGGCCCGTGTGGTGCGCGCCGGACAGACGCGCATTTGCGCCACTCTGCCGGAACCTGCTTTCCTCGCGTCCGGGCGCCCCAGCCGGGCAGGAACACAGGCATGGCTCTCTCGTTGATGCTGCGGAGCGAAGATGACCCTCCACAATATCTTAAAGGCCCTGCCGAGGGGTCACATAACGAGGAGTAAATCTCATGAAGAACACGATTTTTGGAGCCCTGATTGCAGCCGGCGCACTGGCCGCAACCCCCGCCATGGCACAGGAAATGACGCCTGAGACCCCGGCCACACCAACCCAGGAAGCGCCAATGACCGAAGCGCCGGCCACCGACAGCCAGGTTCCGCCCGCCACCCTCGATTCGAACGGCGACGGCACGATGGACGCCTGGGATCGCAACGGTGACGGCACTGCTGATGCCTGGGACACCGACGGCGATGGCAAGCCTGACAAGGCCGATCCGATGGAAGCCGCCGAATAACAGTTGCCCTCATCGGGTCGCAACGGAAGGCTGGGAGAGCAATCTCCCAGCCTTTTGTTTATTCGTCCCCCTTTGTCGGGGAACAACAATAACGGAAAATTTTTTGGTGCTAACAGCACTTTAGCTGCGCCACGCTTTCCTGATGGCGGATGTGTTAATACCTGTTTACCACCAAAATTGATCTTTTTGCATGCCGGAAACGCCTGATTAACCCGCTTTGGCTATGTCGTCTCCCACGAGTTGTTTTACCTTTTTTGGGAGAAAAGGAATGCAATCAGGATTGCAGGAGAGGCTTGAGTTTTACGGACTGGACCACAACGATCGTTCCACCTTCCGTCGGGTCAAACGGTCACTGAGCCGCCACGTCAACCGCGCTTTGGAAAAATTCTATCGCAAGGTCGGGGCTCTGCCCGAACTGAAGACGTTTTTCTCCGATCCTTCGCGGCTCGACTACGCCAAGAACGCACAGCACAGCCACTGGATGAAGATCTTCGGTGATGGCCTTACCGACGACTACATGAAGCGTGCAGTCGGTGTCGGCCAGGTCCATGCGCGGATCGGCCTGGAACCCAAATGGTATGTCGGCGGCTATGCGCTGATCCTGGAAGAGATGATCCACGGGATGATCTCGCCAGGCTACCTTCGTTTCATGCCGGGTCGTCGCAAGCTGGCACGCGATGTCGCAGCGCTGGTCAAGGTCTCGCTGCTCGACATCGATGTCGCGCTGTCGACATATTTCGTCGAAGCCGAAGAAAAGGTCCGTGGTGTCGTACTGGGCCAGATGGGCACTGCACTCAAGCAGCTCGCACAGGGCGATCTGACGGCCCGGATGGACGGCCTGCCGGTCGATTATGCGCAGGTCGAGACAGATTTCAACGCGGCGACGGCTGCGTTGCGCGAAACTCTGATGGCGGTGAGTTCCAGCGTGGGCGTCATCTCGTCGGGCAGCGGTGAAATCCGCTCCGGCGCAGATGATCTGGCCTCGCGGACCGAAGAACAGGCCGCATCGCTTGAGGAAACCGCCGCAGCGATGCGCGCAGCGACCGACATGGTGCAGGAAACCACCCGCAGCGCGGTTGCGGTCAATGCCGAAATGGCAAAGATGCAGGCCGAAGCAACCGAGGGCGGCGTTATCGTCGGCAAGGCAGTGGGTGCAATGGACTCGATCGAGAAATCGTCGAGCGAGATCGGCAAGATCATCACCGTGATCGATGGCATCGCGTTCCAGACCAACCTTCTGGCGCTCAACGCCGGTGTCGAGGCGGCGCGTGCGGGTGATGCCGGCAAGGGCTTTGCCGTCGTTGCGCACGAGGTGCGGGCGTTGGCCCAGCGCTGCGCTGATGCCGCACATGAAATCAAGGTGCTGATCAGCAACAGCACCGAACATGTCGACAATGGCGTGAAGCTGGTGGGCGAGACCGGAACCATGCTCACCCGCATTGTCGAACGCGTCGGCGAAGTCAGCCATGTGATTACCCGGATCGCTTCCTCGGCAGAAAGTCAGTCGGCCAGCATGATCCAGGTCAACTCTGCCGTGGGCGACATGGACAAGATGACCCAGCAGAACGCGGCCATGGTCGAAGAGACTGCGGCATCTGCGCGCAGCCTGGCCAGCGAAGCAGAAGAGCTGGCGACCAAGGTTGCTCGCTTCCGGTTGGGTGAAGTGCCGATGGCCCCCATCCAGCGCAGAAGCTATGCCGCCGCGCCCAGAAAGCAGGCGCGTGTCCCGATGGTCAGCGGCAATCTGGCCTTGAAGGACGAGGACGACTGGTCCGAGTTCTGATCGCAGTCCAGTTCCGCATCAGCAGTCGCCGGAACCCGTGCTCCGGCGACTGAATTGCGCAAATTTTCAGCTATGGTTTACCTTCGCTTATTGTCTCGCTGGCATAGCTGGCACGGCGTTTGTCCCATAGGAGGCGTCTGATGATGCACATCGATCCCAAGCAGCTCCGCGCCGAATCTGTCGCGCTGGGTGCGATCGAGTGCAGCTTGGTTCCTGGTGTTTCTTCTGCGGTTGGCAGGCTGGCCGCGCTGGCACCAGCCAGCCATGCATTCCTGCGAGACGGCTGGTTCTGCCGGGGTGAGCCGGAGGCGCTGACGACGCTGGTGGCCCGGCGCGGCGATGGGAGCGAAATTCTGGCCCTGCCGATGCGCCAGCTTGGCCCGCCAGGGTTCAGGGCGCGTTCGCTGGCGGGAAGCTATTGGCCGTTTCGCAGTGCCGCGATCGATCCGAGCATCGGCGTGGGCGATATGCGCGCGGTGCTCGATCATCCGATAACGCAGGCGGCCATCGGTCCGCTGCTGCGGATCGGCCCGGTCTATCAGGACGATCGTCTGGCCCAGCTGGTGGTCGCGGGCGCCGATGCCGCAGGTTGGCATGTGCTGATCCGCGACATGGGGCAGAGCTTTGTGCAGGATCTGCCCGAGCCCGGCGCGCCGGATGCATGGCCCAGCAAGTCGCGCCGAAAGAAGGTGCGGCGCATGGCGGCACGGCTCGAGGAGCAGGGGCCACTGACTGTGCGGATTGTGCGCGGCAGGGACTGGTCCGACGGCATTTTTCAGGATCTTGTGCGGATCGAAGAGAACAGCTGGGTCGGCAAGCGTACTGATCGCAGCGGCGCGAAGTTCCTCAATCCGCACATGCTGGCGCATTGGCAACGTGCCGTTGTCGACCCGAAGCTGGCCAGCATGCTGTCTGCGGCGCTTTTGTATGTCGGCGACCGGCCAATCGCCTTCTCGCTCGATCTCACCTGCGGTACCGTGCAATACGGCATTGCCAGCAGCTATGACGAAGAGTTCGCCGCCTATTCGCCGGGCCAGATCGTCACCGTCCATGCGATCGATGACAGCATCGCCCATGGCGTCCGCACCATCGACTGGGGCGCAGGCGACAGCGGCTACAAGCAGGAGCTGGGCGCACGCCCAGGTTCGCGCATTCACGACATGCTGCTGGTCCGCAGCGCATCGGTGGCCGCCGCCTTGCGCCCCCGGTGGGAGGAATCGAGCGGCTCGGGTACACGCGCCATCGTGGCTGGCCTCGCCGATGCCATCAAGGTCTCGGGGCTCCCGTCCAGCCTCACCCTGCGGCGGCTGCTGATGTCGGGCCTTGCGCTGTCGGCGGCAGCATCGATGCTGGCCGACTAGCCCTCGGGCTGCACGATCGGGGGCGTGGCTGCACCGCGCCGCTTGCGCCAGCGCCGTCGCTGCCGGTAAGGGTGGCGAATGCTGAAACCGCTTTTGCTCCTCGCCGCAGCCAGCGCTGCCTTGTCATTCCCCGCTTTTGCCCAGACACCGATCTCGGTCGATCCCGATCAGCTGACGCAAACCGTTCGAACTTTGGCCTCTGACACGTTCGAGGGGCGCGCCCCCGGCACGCGCGGCGAGGACCGGACATTGGGCTATCTGATCGCGCGGTTCGAAGCTTTGGGGCTCGAGCCTGCAGGCCCCGACGGCGGCTGGCTGCAGAAGGTGCCGCTGCTCCACACGCGGCTGCAGACCGCGCGTCGGCTTGATTTTGAAACGCCAGGCGGCGCTGTTCCGGCAAAGCCCGCCGAAGACATCTATATCTCGACCATCCGGCCCGAAGACACAGCGAAGATCGACAACGCGCCCCTGGTCTTTGTCGGCTATGGCGTGAAGGCGGACGAGCGCGGCTGGGACGATTTCAAGGGTGCAGACCTCAAGGGCAAGGTCGCGGTGTTCCTGATCAACGATCCCGATTTCGCCGCCCAGCCGGGAGAGCCCGCTGCGGGCAAGTTCGGCGATCGCACGATGACCTATTACGGGCGCTGGACCTACAAGTTCGAGGAAGCCGCGCGCCAGGGTGCGGTTGCTGCGCTCATTGTCCACAACGCCGCGGGCGTCGGCTATGGCTGGAACGTGGTCATCAGCGCCGGCGGCGAGAATTACGATATCGTTCGCGCGCCCGAGGCGCTGACCAGCCTGAAGCTGCAGGGCTGGCTCTCTGCCGAGATGTCGACCCGGCTGTTTGCGGCAGCAGGGCTGGATCTGGCGAAGCTCGAGGTCGCTGCCCGCTCGCCCGGATTTCGTCCGGTCGAGCTGAAGGGCGTGAGCTTGAACGCCGACATTCCCGTCGTGCCTGAGGTCGTCACCAGCCACAATGTGCTGGCGAAAATCCCCGGCATCGTTCAGCCCGAAGAGGTCGTGATGATCGGTGCCCACTGGGATGCCTATGGCGAGGGCAAGCCGGATGCGCAGGGCCGCATCTACCGCGCCGGTGCCAATGACGACGCTCTGGGCATCGCCGGCATGATCGAGATCGCGCGCGCGATGAAGGCGCAGCCCGCGCCTCGACGGTCGGTGGTGTTCGGTGTCTGGACGGCAGAAGAACGCGGTCTGCTGGGCTCTGAATATTATGCTGCCAACCCCGTCTATCCGATGGCGCAAACGGTCGCCAATCTGGGGCTCGACATTCTGCAGACCGCAGGCGCTGCGAATGATGTCGTGCTGGTGGGCAAGGGGCAGAATACGCTGGAAGACGATATGGCGCGCGTCGCGGCCACCCAGGGCCGCACCGTGACGCCCGAAAGCCTGCCTGAACGCGGGCTGTTCTACCGCGCCGACCATTTCTCGTTCGCCAAGCGCGGCGTGCCGGTGATGCTGCTGATGGGCATCGCGGGCGCTTCCGACCTCAAACAGGGCGGTAGCGCGGCCGGGCAGGCGTGGATCGATGCCTATACCGGCCGGTGCTATCACCAGGCCTGCGATGCGTGGGGGCCGGACTGGAACCTCGACGGCGCGGTGCAGGATATCGAACTGGTCGGAGTGATCGGTGCGGAACTGGCCAATTCCGCGCGCTGGCCGCAATGGAAGGCTGGATCGGAATTCAAGGCCATCCGCGATAAGGCGGGCGTGCCCACGCAGTAAGGTCGCCCTGTTGGTCAGGCGAGCGCGGCGGCCGAAATCACGTGACGCCCAAGCCTCGCCGCCACAGCCGCCTCGATCAGGGCATGAGCGATATTCTCGGCCGGGCTGATCCGCCATCCGCGCGGCAGCACGGGGCCAGCACGCGCAGGATCGCTTCCGACATGCGCTCGGCGGCGCGGAACTCGTCACGCTCGCCACCGATCAGCCCGGGGCGGTGACCTAGGTGATACGCGGGTCGGCCTGCGCCCTGGCAAGTACGATACCGCCTCCACGCCCGGTAGCCCCTGCAATCAGCAATGTCGCCCGGCATTCGCCGCGCAGCTTGCGGTTGGACGCTTCGATGAACGCATTGTCTATCGGCTTGACAGGGCGGGATAGGTCCAAGACCACACCGCGCTGGTAAGCTCGTTGCGCAGCCGCAGCCCCAATGGCCCAAAATTCAGGTGGCAGAGCAGCGGCACTCCCCAGAATTCGAACGAATGCCTTGCCGCTAGCGGGGCCATGATTTTCATCGCAGACAGACGACCACCGTTACTCCGGCGTTGAGGTAAATTGCTGCAGTCGATCGACCGCACCATCGGGTGAGGCTAGCAGCAGCATGTTTGCAAGCAAGTTGACTGCGCCAAGAGTGGCCGGCCTGTCTGGGAGAATCATGTCCGACAGCGTCAGTCCGCGAATGGCCCAGACCATCAATCGCATGACAGAACGCGCGGTTGCTTCGTTACCGCCATATTCTGCACGCAACTTGCTCAAAGCTCCTTCTTCAGCGGCCTTTTGCGTTGGGCCGACCATACGGGCCAGATCAGGATCACTGCGTGCCGCCTGAAGGATTTCAAGCACCGCCACGCCTGACGGCCGGGACAGTACGGACCAGAGAATATTTGGCCATTGCGAAAGCCGGTCCATTTCAGGCGATTGCACAATATCCTGATATTGTGCCATTTCATCCTCGAAAACCATCTTGACCACCGCCGCCATCAACTCCGCCTTGGTGTGGAAGTGATGCAGAAACGCCCCGCGCGAAAGACCCGCACGTTCTGAGATTATCGCTGTGGTGACAGCGGAATAGCCAAGATCATAGATCGCCGAAACCGAGGCACGGAGCAGTGCTGCCCTTGTCTCGGCTGATCGTTCTTCCTGCGTGCGACGTATCTTCAAGCCCTGATCCCTCCGGCTGCAACCTGCATGAAGCTCTTCCACGCATCCACCGAATTGTTCAAGGTACAGAAAAAACATTCATGCTTGAATGAATGTTTGTTTGTCTATAACCGGCAGCCGAGTTCAAAAGGACTGAAGGGAGAGTGATGTGAAAGCGTTAAAACTGTTTTTGGGGGTAAGTGCCGCAGCGATTGCCATGCCGGTCTGCGCGCAGGACGCCAGCGATGGCGCTGAAGGTGGCTTGGGCGAGATCGTTGTGACTGCGCAGCGCCGCAGTGAGAGCATTCAGAAAATCCCGGTCAGCCTTACGGCCGTAGGCGCCGATGAATTGCGCACGCGTCAGATCAACGATCTGGTCGGTGTGGCTCAGGCCGCGCCCAGCTTGCAAATCGGCCTTGATGCCAGCTTTTCGGTTCGCGGGGTCGGTACGCTGGCTTTTGCAGGAACGATTGATTCAAGCGTGGCGTTGGCGATTGACGAGGTAAACCTCGGACGTCCGAATTTGGGTACCCCGCTGCTGATGGATGTAGAACGGGTCGAAGTGCTCAACGGCCCACAAGGGCTGCTGTTCGGAAAGAACGCCTCGGCCGGCCTGCTCAACATCGTCACCGCAAAGCCGCGTCTGGGCGAGTATTCGGGTGGCAGCGATGTTGAGCTGACTTTCCGCGAAACGCCCGGGGCCGATCGCAACGCGCCCGGCATCATTGCACGACAGGTCCTGAACATCCCGGTCAGTGAAAATTCCGCACTGCGTGTCAACGCGCTCTACGGCTATCAGGAGCCGCCGGTGACGCGGATCGATACTGTCCAGCCAGGCCGTCGCGATGATCGCAACCGTCGCAATCTTCAGCTCAAGGCCAAGTATCTGCTCGAAGCGACCGACGCGCTCTCGCTTTATGTTATCGGCGATTACAATCAATTGACCGGCGCAGGCGCATTCTTTGACACGACGTGGCGAGCTTTTGGTGCCGGCAGCACCCGCCGCGAGATTTACGAGAATGCGGGTGGCACCGCAGGCCCGGACAACTTTCTGCTCACCGGCGATGGTGGCGCCTTCCGTGATATCGATACCGGCGGAGCGCAAGCGACAATAAGCTATGAACTGGATTCTGGCCTTGAACTGTCGAACATCTTTGCTTGGCGCTATTTTTCGAACAAGCAAAGCCTCGATGTCGATTTTCTCCCGGTTGACGAAGTCAACGTCAACGCCACCGATGCGCGCTATGACCAATATTCCAACGAACTGCGTCTTGCACTGCCCGCCGATGCACCACTCAGCGGGCAGGTTGGCCTGTTCTACTTCAAATCCACGCTCGACCAGTCGAGCGAAATTTACGGAAACATAGGCTTTCCGTCGTTCCTGCTGCCACAATATCCATTCTGCGTCGGTGCAGTGGCAACGCCCGGAGCTCCTCCGGGAACCTGCTCGGTCAGCAACAGCTTCTTCCTGGGCCGCGATGCCGACCTTGTGCTCGATACACAAAGCTACGCGGCGTTTGGTCAGCTAACCTACGAAGTGTCGCCTGGCCTGCGCCTGATCGCTGGTGGACGCTATACGCGTGATGAAATTCGTCTCGACCTTGCTCACGGACGTCGCAACTATTTCGTCACCCTATCTGGCCCCAACGGGCGCTATCGCGAAGCCTTCGATGTCAATAACTTCAGTTGGAAGCTTGGCGCGCAATACCAGGTAACCCCCGATATTCTGCTCTTCGGCTTCCAGGGCCGTGGGTACAAGGGGCCGGGTTTTAACGACACCGCCATCGCCGCTGCAAACGGCACGGCCTTTGTGCCCGCGATCCAGCCCGAAATATCGAACACCACCGAACTTGGCATCAAAACGGCCTTTTTTGATCGCAAGTTGACACTGAACGTTTCGCTCTACCGCACCATATTCGACGATTATCAGGTCCAGTCACTCGATACCGTGCTGCAGACGTTCGTTGTGCAGAATGCGGCAAAGGTGAAAACGCAAGGCATCGAGGTGGGCTTTACCGCCCGTCCGGTGCCCGGACTTTCGATCAATGGCGGCATGTCGTTCCTAGATGCCAAATTCCAGAGCTTCTCCGGCGCGCAGTGCTATTCAAGCCAGCCAACGCCAAGCTGCGCAACATCGGGTACGTTCGATGCCGCGGGCCTGAGCCTGCCGGTTTCGCCAAAATTCACATCAACCGTGCAGGCAGTCTACGATCTGCCGGTAAGCGGTGATGTGGTGCCGTTTCTGCAGGGCAACTGGTATCACCGCTCGTCGGTGAACTACATCCTGAATGGTGCGCCCGGTGGTTTATTCCGGGCGGTAGACACGTTCGGTGCAAACATTGGCGTGAAGGTGGGCAGCACCTTGCAGGCCAGCCTGTTCTGCAAGAACTGCACAAACCAGCATATTCCTCAAAGTATCGGGTTGAATTCTGGCGAGGAAAATGACGGTATCACATCATACGGACAGGTCTTCGGGTTGGATTCTGTGAGGTCTTTCGGACTTTCTCTGTCCCTGCGATACTAAAAGCCAAGGGCCGGGGTGGAAGGTCCACCCCGGTCTATTCTGCATGATGGTGCAAACGTACCTAACGAAGCAGCGAGTTTTACACATCATGATGATCACCCGGCGAGCCTTTTCCGGCCTTGTGGCAACTGCAGCGCTCGGGGCTGCCAGCCCTGCTATCGGCACCGCCAGGTCCCGCACCCCGTTCCCCAAGGGCTTCCAGTGGGGCGTTGCCACATCCGGACACCAAACGGAGGGTGACAATACTGCCAGCGACATCTGGTGGATGGAACATGCTGAACCCACGCTCTTTGCCGAGCCTTCCGGCTCAGCCACCGCCAGCTTTGATCTATGGCCTGCCGATCTTGATCTTGTCAAAAGCCTAGGTTTCAACACCTATCGCTTCTCGCTCGAATGGGCCCGGATCGAGCCTGAAGAGGGCCTGTTTTCGCAAGGCATGATCGCGCACTACCGCCGCATCATTGAAGGGTGCCACACCCGCGGGCTGGCCCCGGTCGTCACTTTCAACCACTTCTCGTGCCCGCGCTGGTTTGCGGCACTCGGTGGATGGACCAATCCAGCTGCGCCAGACCTGTTTGCGCGCTATTGCGAACGTGCCACTCAGGACCTCGGTGCCGGTATCAGCCATGCGGTGACTTTGAACGAACCGAACCTGCCCACGATCCTCTCGTGGATTGGCCTTCCACCTGCGCTTTACGAGGGTCACGCTGCCATGCTCAAAGCAGCAGGCGCAGCACTGGGGAGCCATAACTTCTCGGGCGGCTTCATGCTTTCGCGAGATGAACATCTCCCCATGATCCCGATCATGGGCGCAGCCCACCGCAAGGCGCGGGAAGCGATCAAGAATTTGCGGCCCGACCTTCCGGTCGGCCTTAGTCTGGCGGTGTCAGACGATCAGGCCACTGGCGTGACCACGATCCGCGACCGCAAGCGCGCCGAAGCCTATGAACCATGGTTTGCCTTTGCCGCGGATGATGATTTTATCGGTGTTCAGAATTATGACCGGACACGGTTCGATGCCAAGGGCGCACTCCCGCCGCCTGCCGGCGCCGTGCTGAACCAGATGGGGGCCGAGGTCCATGCCCCGTCGCTCGGCGGTGCGGTGCGCTATGTCCATCGCGCATCAGGCAAACCGGTTCTCGTCACTGAACATGGTGTAGGCATTGCCGACGATGCTGTACGGGTGCCATTCATTCTCGATGCGCTGGAAAGTCTGCGCGTGGCGATGGCGGATGGCGCAGAGGTGCTTGGCTACATTCACTGGTCCTTGTTCGACAATTTTGAATGGTATTCAGGCTATACGCCCCGGTTCGGACTGGTGGAAGTGGATCGCCAGACGTTCAAGCGCACGCCGAAGCCCAGCGCGTTTGCACTTGGGGCCATAGCAAGAAACAACGGTCATTAGACGCTCGAGGATGCACCATGCAGACGATGGTGTAGCTGAGATAATCGAGAGCTGCGATGCTCGCCTCGACCTCGCCCTTGGTGCGGTTTTAGAGCAGGCTGGAGGTCGCATCCGCGCCGATGGCGGAGACCAATGCAAAGCCCTGCGCGCCGTGCGCCCTGGCTGCGCGCGCGACAGCGAGCGGATAGTCATGATCGACGCGGACAAACGCCTCAGCCGCCCCCGCCTTGGCGCGCGTCGTCCCCAGCGCGCAGATGACGGCATCGCAGCGCCACCAATCGGCATTCAGCGGTAGCGCCTCGAAATCGGCGATGGGATTGGTGAGCTTCGCATGCGGCGGCAATGCGCGGCGTGTCGGTGCGATGACGTGGGTGATCCGCGGGTCATCCAGCGCGCGTGCGAGGGTTTCTCGCCCGACCAGGCCCGTTGCGCCAGCGATGAGAAGGGTGCTCATGGGCGTGCCTCCGTCGAGCCATTCATGCGCCGATACGGCGAAACATGAAAGCTGCCCAATCCGCACTCTCGCGAAACAGAACATGTGCGACGAAAGGAAAAATGGTGGAGCCTAGCGGGATCGAACCGCTGACCTCTACACTGCCAGTGTAGCGCTCTCCCAGCTGAGCTAAGGCCCCATATGCGCCGGTTTTGGGTCCCCGGCGTCGGGAAGGACAGCCCTTTAATCGAGCCATCGAGTGGTGGCAAGGGGCTAATTTCGCCCCTTGCCGATATTTCCGTGAAGCCCGATGGCCTCAGGTTTCCTCGTCCTTGTCGTCGGCTGCCGCCACGCCCAGGTCGTCGTCTCCGCCCAGGTCGACATCGTTGTCCGGCGAATCGCCGTCCTCGTCGATGTCCAGATCCTCATCGGCCAGATCCACGTCCTCCTTCTCGATGACCTTCTTCTTCTCTTCCTCGAAGGGCAGCGGCTGCTTGGACTTCAATACCGGTTCGGGCGTCCAGCTGTTGCCGCAATTGATGCAGGAAACAGGGTCGTCCTTGCCAAGATCGTAGAAGCGGGTGCCGCATTTCGGGCAACTGTGTTTGGCGCCCCATTCAGCCTTGATCATGAATAATGCCTCGGTTTTGGTAGGTGTTTGACAATGTGTGGAGAGCTGCATGCTTCCGCAAGGCGGCACGCGCCATGTTCGGAAAATCGGCGTGCGCCTTGCCATAGCTTTGCGCCGCTGTCAAAAGCTGCGTCGTTTTTCCTCCCCGCAGCAGACGCCTGCCCAAACCGGATTGCTTTGAACATCATGGCCCATCACACTCAGGAGGCCGCAACCCCGCGCCGCTTTTCCGCAGGCTCTGCGCTGACCGGAACGATCCGCGTGCCCGGCGACAAGTCGATATCGCACCGCGCGCTGATGCTGTCGGCGCTGTGCGTGGGCACCAGCCGCATATCGGGGCTGCTGGAAGGCGAGGACGTGCTGGCCACCGCCGCTGCCATGCGGGCCATGGGCGCGGATATCGTGCGCGGGGATGACGGCATCTGGACCGTGCACGGCGTTGGCGTGGGCGGGCTGATGCAGCCTGCGACCGCGCTCGACATGGGCAACAGCGGCACGTCGACCCGGCTGCTGATGGGGCTGGTCGCCAGCCACCCCATCACCGCGATGTTCACCGGCGATGCGTCACTGAGCCGCCGCCCGATGGCGCGCGTCACCGATCCGCTGGGCCTGATGGGGGCAGAGTTCAACGCCAGCCCCGGCGGCACGCTGCCGCTGATGGTGCGCGGCATGCACCCGGCGGTGCCGATCAGCTATCGTCTGCCGGTGGCGTCGGCGCAGGTGAAATCGGCAATCCTGCTCGCAGCATTGAACACGCCGGGCACCACCACGGTGATCGAGCCGGTGGCGACACGCGACCACAGCGAAAAGATGCTCAAGGGCTTTGGGGCGGACCTGGTGGTGGAGACCGATGCGGACGGCGTACGGCACATCTCGGTCACCGGGCCGTGCGACCTTGCCGCGCAGGACATTGTCGTGCCTGGCGACCCCTCCTCGGCGGCGTTCTTTATCGTTGCCGCGCTGATCGTGCCGGGATCGGACCTGACAATCGAGAATGTCGGCATGAACGTCACCCGCACCGGGCTGATCACGATGCTCGAGCAGATGGGCGGGCAGATCGAACGACTGAACGAGCGCACCGTGGGCGGTGAGCCGGTGGCGGACCTGCGCGTGCGGGCCAGTGCGCTGAAGGGCATCACGGTTGACCCCGTGATCGTGCCGAGCATGGTCGACGAGTTTCCGGTGGCCTTCATCGCGGCAGCCATGGCGGAGGGGACCACGATCACCAGCGGGCTCGACGAGCTGCGGGTCAAGGAATCGGATCGGCTTGCCACCATGGCACGCGGGCTGGAGGCCATCGGCGTTGCGGTCGAAGAGCGCGAGGACGGATTGGTCATCACCGGCAGCGGCGGTGCGTCTTTGCGGGGCGGCGGCCTGGTCGCAACGCTGCTCGATCACCGCATCGCGATGAGCTTTGCCGTGGCAGGGCTCGTCAGCGCCGATGGCGTCGAGGTCGACGACACCCGGCCGATCGCGACCAGCTTCCCCGATTTTCTCAGCCTGCTCGATAGCGCGCAGGGACAGACATGAACCCGCTGCTGGCCAATGTCATCGGCGTCATCGGCAGCGTGCTGTTCATGGGCGCGTTCGTCTATGCCAACCGGGTCGAGCAGATCGACAAGCTGCTGTTCAACGCGGTCAATCTGGTGGGCGCGGTGCTGTTGCTGATCTCGCTGTCGGTGCATTTCAACCTCGCGGCGGTGGTGCTGGAAACCGCCTGGGCGCTCATCGCCCTGGCGGGGATCGTCAAGGCGCTCCGCGAGCGGCGGGGGACAGCGAAATGATCATCGCGGTGGATGGCCCCACGGCCAGCGGCAAGGGAACGATCGCCAAGGCACTGGCCGCGCATTTCGGCCTGCCGCATCTCGACACCGGGCTGCTCTACCGCGCCGTGGGGGTGATGACGGTGCGGCTGGGCGGCGATCCCGACAATCCGGACGAGGCGCTGGCGGGCTGTGCATTCGACGATGCGCTGCTGGACGACGAGCATCTGCGCTCCGAAATGGCCGGCGGGCTCGCCAGCCGCGCCTCGCGCCATCCGGCAGTGCGTGCAGCCCTGCTCGAGCGGCAGCGCGCGTTTGCCGCGCAACCTGGCGGCGCTGTGCTCGACGGGCGCGATATCGGCACGGTGATCGCGCCCGGGGCCGAGGCCAAGCTGTTCGTCACCGCCAGCGTCGCGGCGCGCGCCGGGCGCCGTTTCAACGAGATGCTGCGGCGGGGCGAGGCGGTGACGCTGGAAGAGATTGCGGCCGATCTCGCCGCGCGCGACGCCCGCGATTCGAGCCGTGCGGTGGCGCCGCTTAAGCCTGCGGACGACGCGGTGCGGCTCGATACCAGCGACCTGACGGTGGGCGCGGCGATCAATTGCGCGATCCAGATCGTCGTCGATGCACTTGCCCGTTCAGGCAAGCCCGTCTGACGCGCTGGAATCACGGCGTATTCTTTCCGCGCCGCGGATTGTTACGATGTAGCGTCAAACCATCACAATAAGTTCACACAACCGCCGCTGAACTATTATCAACGCACGCTACGCCCCTGCAACAGTCTATGCGCGGGGAGTGGCATGCAGCGTTGGTCAGCACTTGTTGCATGTTACAATGAACAGGCATTTCTGCCCGAGATGCTCGCCTCGCTTCTGGCGCAGTCGGTCCCGTGCCGGATTGTCGTCGTCGACAACGGGTCGACCGACCTCACGCTGACGCTTGCCAAGGATCTGTTGAGCGGAGTGCCGGGGGCGACAGTCCTCAGCGAGACGCGGCCGGGGCAGGTGCATGCCCTGGCGCACGGGCTGCGGCATATCGACACCGAATTCGTTGCGATATGCGATGCAGATACCCTTTATCCCGCCAATTATCTCGCGTCTGCCACGCGCCTGCTCGACCGACCGAACCGCAACATCGTTGCCGCCTGTGCCTGGCCGCGGACCCAAGCGTCGTCGGTGCTGGCCAATGTGCTTGCTGCCGGTCACAGGTTGGCCGCGCAGCGGCTGATGCCGCGGCAGAACCATGTCAATGGCGGCAGCCAGACCTTTCGCACCGCCGCGTTGCTTGCCGCCGGGGGCTATGACGCCGCGATCTGGCCCTATGTCCTCAAGGACCATGAACTGATGAACCGGGTGCTGCATTTCGGTGACCAGGCGATGTCGGGCGACTTCTGGTGCAGCCCATCGCCCAGGCGCGGCGACCGGCGCCGGGTCCGTTGGACGCTGACCGAGCGGCTGGCCTATCACACGTCGCGGTTTCGGGCGCGCGATGCGTTCTTTCACGACTGGCTGGCCCCGCGGCTCGAAATGCGCGGACAGCGCGACACGGTGCTGCGCGACCAGCCCTGGAACGCGGCATGACCCGGCCGGCATCGCCCACTGCAGAGCTGACGTTGCCGGGACTCAACGGAGCGGCCTTGGCCCTGCCGCGGCTTGATCCGGACCGGCAGTGGCGCGCGCGCTGGTTCACCCGCGCGGTGTCGCTGGCGCTGCTGGCACTGGTCGCAGTACAGATCAGCGCGCTCGACCTGTCGGTGCTGACCAGCTTGAAGACCCAGCACCCGGGCTTCTGGCTGGCGTTTCTGGCGATGTATTTCACGTTGCCGGTGGCCGACCTGATCATCTTTCGTGGGCTATGGGGGCTACCGCTCCAGGGCTTCGGGCCGATCCTGCGCAAGCGGATCGGCAACGAGCTGTTCCTGTCCTATTCGGGCGAGGTCTATTTCTATTTCTGGGCCCGCCGCCATGCCGGCCTCACCAGTGCCCCGTTCGGAGCGATCAAGGACGTCAACATCCTCTCGGCGCTGGTGGCGAACTTCGCGACGCTGGCGCTGCTCTGGCTGGCATGGCCCTATATGGCAGGGCTCTTCCCCGGTCGGTTCGATTCCATCATCTGGGGGTCGGTCGCGCTGGTCCTCGCGCTGACGATGATTGCCTTCTTTTTCAGGGGCCGCCTGTTCACGCTTTCGCAGCGACAGCTCGTCTGGGTGGCGCTGGTGCATCTTGTCCGCATCACGCTGACGACGGCGTTGCTGGCCCTGGTGTGGCATCTGGCCATGCCCGACGGCCCGATCGGCCTGTGGCTTGAGCTGTCGGCGCTCCGGCTGGTGGTGATGCGGCTGCCGATGCTGCCTTCCAAGGACCTTGTTTTTACCGGGATCGCGATTTTCCTGTTCGGGTCCGATGACGAGATCGCGGTGCTGATCGCGCTCACGGCCGGGCTGACGCTGGTGACGCATATCCTGCTTGCGACGGTGCTGGCGATCACCGGGCTGTTCGATTCCAACGACAAGCCGGGAGAAGCGGCATGACCCGGGGCATCGCTGTTGCGTTCATGCTCGCCCTTGCGCCGATGGTGGCGGGCAACAGCTTTCCCGTGCCGCCAAGGGCGGAGCGCGGCAAGGCGGGCGCCCCCTGCCGACCCGGCGAAACGGGGCCGGCGGTGCGCGTGACCATAGCGGGGATCAAGGATGCCAAAGGCACGTTGCGGCTTGAACTGTACCCCGCCAATGACGCGGATTTCCTCGCGCCCGACAAGGTGCTGATTGCCTCCGGCAAGCCCTTTCGCAGGATCGATCATACCGGGTTTGGCAAAGGCAGCAGCGTGCTGTGCATCCGCGTCCCAGAAGCGGGAACCTACGCGTTGTCGGTGCTGCATGACCGTGATGGCGACGGCAAGTTCAGCTTTCTGGGCGATGGTGTCGGGTTCTCGCGCAATCCCAAGCTGACCCGCTCGAAGCCCAAGGCCAGCAGCGTGGCGCTGCGTGTTGGCCCGGGGGTCGAGGAGGCGCGGATCGTGATGAACTACCGGCGGGGACTGGGCTTTGGCCCGGTCGGGAATTCCTGATGCGGATCGTCGACGTCTGCGAGTTCTACGCCCCCCAGGGTGGCGGTGTGCGCACCTATATTCACGCCAAGCTCAATGCCGCTGCGCAGATGGGCCACCAGGTCGTGGTCATCGCGCCGGGGCCGGAGGACAGGATCGAGCACTGGCCGGGCGGCGGGCAGATCATCACGCTCAAATCGCCGCCGCTCCCGTTCGACCCGCGCTATGGCATGTTCTGGCACGAGGCTCCCGTGCATGCGCTGCTCGACCGGTTGCAGCCCGACGTTCTCGAAGCCTCCTCGCCGTGGCGCGGGGCCTGGGTGGCGGCGTCCTGGCGCGGCGCGGCGATGCGATCTTTGTTCATGCACCATGACCCTCTGTCTGCCTGGGCCTATCGCTGGTTCGATGCGATGGCGCCGCGCGACACCATAGACCGGCATATCGGCTGGTTCTGGCGCTATCTGCAGCGGATGTGCGGCAGTTTTTACACGGTCATCTGCGCCGCCCCCAGTCTGTCGGCCCGGCTGACGCAAGGCGGGATCGGCAACACGATAACGATCCCGATGGGTGTGGATGCCGGGGTGTTCTCGCCGTTGCTGCGCGATGAAGCGTTGCGCGCCGAGATGCTGGCGCTCACCCGGCTTCCACCTGCAGCCACGCTGGCCATTGCGGTTGGGCGTCATACGCCCGAAAAGCGGCTGCCCTTGATCATCGATGCCAGCACCCATGTCGCAGCAGAGGTGCCTTTGGGCCTTGTGCTGATCGGGGACGGGCATCAGCGCGCCCAGACGCTCGACCATATCGGCCACAATCCGCATATCTACGCGATGGCCCCGACGCGCGATCGCGGCTTGCTCGCGCGCATTCTCGCCAGCGGCGACCTGCTGCTGCACGGTTCGTCTGCCGAGACCTTCGGGCTGGTGGCTGCCGAAGCACGTGCCTCCGGTCTGCCGCTGGTTCTGCCCGATCAGGGCGCGGCCTGCGATCTGGCGCATGCCGATCATTGCGAGCTGTACCAGTCGGGCAATCGCCGGTCGGCAGCCGACGCCATCCGCCGCATGCTGGCGCGCGATCAGGCCGTGCTGCGTGCAGCGGCGAGGGATCGGGCGCTGGTGGCGCGCACTTTGACCGCACATTTCGAAGATCTGTTCGCCCATTATGCGGCCAGGCTGTCACCCTGCCAGGAGCAGGCGGCATGACCGGGCCGCTTGGGCCAGCGCGCATGCGCCCGAAGCGTTCGGCGGGCGCGGCATGGTGGCAGCTCGTCATGGGGCCCGGCCCGCTGCTCATTCGCGTGCTGATCTGGAGCCAGCGCAACGCCCGCCCCCAAGATCTGGCCGATGATGCTGTGCAAGCCGAAACCCCGCAGGTGGTTTCATCCCAGCCCAGTTCGAACTGCCCCGACCGCACCGCGACGCGCTCTTGCTAGATACCGGTGATTTGACTATAGGGCAGGCCGTCCAAAGAGCCGTAGAGCTGGTGGACGGCAGGACGCAGGGCGAACAATCGCTCAAGTCTTAGATGTGTCGATCATCGTGAACATCGCCCGCGCCGATCACGGCCCGCGCGAGTGTTTGCGCTTTTCCCATATCCAGCTGCCGCCGTCAGAATGCACGCTTTTCGGGCGCTTTCCGGTGCATTCGGCTCGGGGGGCAGGTTGGGCCAAGACCGCCGGAGACAACCGGCTGGCCGGACAAAACAGTTTAAGGAATACAGGATTTATGGCCTCTACGGCATTTCCCAGCCGCGATGATTTCGCAGCACTTCTCGACGAATCACTGGGCGGCGGCGCTGCTACCGACGGTGGATTCGAAGGCCGCGTCGTCAAGGGCACGGTTACCGCAATTGAAAACGACAAGGCTGTCATCGACGTTGGCCTGAAGTCGGAAGGCCGCGTGGCACTGCGTGAATTCGCAGCGCCCGGCCAGGACCACGGCCTGAAGGTCGGTGACGAAGTCGAAGTCTATGTCGACCGCATCGAAAATGCCGATGGCGAAGCGATGCTGTCGCGCGACCGCGCACGCCGCGAAGCCGCATGGGACAAGCTGGAAAGCGAATTTGGCGAAGGCAAGCGCGTCGAAGGCGTGATCTTCGGTCGCGTCAAGGGCGGCTTCACCGTCGATCTCGACGGCGCCGTGGCCTTCCTTCCCGGCAGCCAGGTCGATATCCGCCCCGTGCGCGATGTCACCCCGCTGATGGACATTCCGCAGCCGTTCCAGATCCTCAAGATGGACCGTCGTCGCGGCAACATCGTTGTCTCGCGTCGCGCCGTTCTGGAAGAAACCCGCGCAGAACAGCGCACCGGCCTCATCCAGTCGCTGGCCGAAGGTCAGATCATCGACGGTATCGTCAAGAACATCACCGATTACGGTGCGTTCGTCGATCTGGGCGGCATCGATGGCCTGCTGCATGTCACCGACATCAGCTACAAGCGCATCAACCACCCCAGCGAAGCGATCACCATCGGTGAGACCGTCAAGGTGCAGATCATCCGCATCAACTCGGAAACGCAGCGTATCTCGCTGGGCATGAAGCAGCTCGAAAGCGATCCGTGGGAAGGCGCCAGCGTCAAGTATCCCGTGGGTGCCAAGCTCACCGGCGCTGTCACCAACATCACCGAATATGGTGCGTTCGTCGAGCTGGAACCCGGCATCGAAGGCTTGGTGCACGTTTCGGAAATGTCGTGGACCAAGAAGAACGTCCACCCCGGCAAGATCGTTTCGACCAGCCAGGAAGTCGATGTCATCGTTCTGGAAGTCGATGCCGAAAAGCGTCGCATTTCGCTGGGCCTCAAGCAGGCACAGTCGAACCCCTGGGACGCCTTTGCAGACAAGCACCCCGTGGGCAGCGTCGTCGAAGGCGAAGTCAAGAACGCGACCGAATTCGGTCTGTTCATCGGCCTGGATGGCGACGTCGACGGCATGGTTCACATGTCGGACATCGCCTGGGGCATTTCGGGTGAAGACGCGCTCAACCTCCACCTCAAGGGTGAGCAGGTCAAGGCGATCGTTCTGGACGTCGATGTCGAAAAGGAGCGTATCTCGCTCGGCATGAAGCAGCTGGAAAAGGGTGCCCCTGCCGTTGGCGGTTCGGACAGCTCGAACCTGCGCAAGAACGAAGTCGTCACCGTCACCGTGCTCGAAGTGCGCGACGGTGGTCTGGAAGTCCAGGTTGGCGAAGACGGAGCCACCGGCTTCATCAAGCGCAACGATCTGGGCCGCGATCGCGACGAACAGCGTCCCGACCGCTTCCAGGTTGGCCAGAAGCTCGATGCGATGGTCACCGGTTTCGATCGCTCGCGCAAGCCGACCTTCTCGGTCAAGGCCCATCAGCTGGCTGAAGAAAAGCAGGCTGTTGCTCAGTACGGTTCGTCCGACTCGGGTGCGTCGCTGGGCGACATCCTGGGTGCCGCGCTCAAGCAGCGCGAGGACTAAGCACAAGTCCCGGCTCGCCCCATCCGGGCGGACCTTGTTTCAAAAGGGGGCATCGGCGAGCAGCCGGTGCCCCTTTTTACATCTGTCGGCCCCATCTGGGCGGCCTTTGCCAAGAACGGCGTTGAACTGAGCCGCGATTTCTGACAGCATAAAGCCGTTGGACTTCCGTTCGCGGCCGTCCGGCACATGCACCTGCGCCAACCGTTTGACGGCACGGCGTATTGGCTTGTCGGGGGGCTGGTCAATTGATTAACGGGCGGAGCTTCTGGGCGTGCTTCGTTGTACCCATCCCGTCGTGTAATCGATTGCAGGAGATTGGCCATGATACGATCGGAGCTTCTGGAACATCTTGCGGACGAAAATCCGGAGCTGCGGCCTGAAGAAATCGAAAAGATCCTCGACATTTTCTTCCAGAATATCATCCAGCGCCTGTCGGAAGGTGGACGCGTCGAATTGCGCGGGTTTGGCGCATTTTCCACTCGCGCGCGCGAGCCGCGCAAGGGCCGCAACCCGCGCACCGGGGAAGCGGTGGACGTGCCCGCCAAGCGCGTGCCCTATTTCAAGCCAGGCAAGGAAATGCGCGCCAGGCTCAATACGGACTGACGCGACCGAAAGCGTCCAAATGCGCCGCAGTCGCGATCGGGCTTGCCGCGCAATTCGTTCCCGGACTATAGACGCAGCCGTTCGTGCGGGCGTGGCGGAATGGTAGACGCAACGGACTTGAAGACAAACTGAGTGCACGCGGAGAAATCTGCGCTGTAGAACTGCTCAAATTCGGGGAACCCTGTCAGATGGCAATCCCGAGCCAAGCCCGGTCGAACAGCCGGGAAGGTGTAGAGACTAGACGGGCAGCACCTAAACCCTGCGTGATGCAGGGCAGGGTGAAGGGATAGTCCAGACCCCGAACGCTTCGGACGGAGCGGCGGCGAAAGCCGTAGCGGGTAAGAAAATCCGTCGGGCTTTGCCCGTGGGGGTTCGAGTCCCCCCGCCCGCACCAACATCCCAGGCGGCTTTGCCCCCAGGCAGCTTCAATTAGCATCAGGCGGCGCTGCGTTTGCCTGCGGAATGATCGTAGGAGCTAATGGCGCAGTTACGCCCGGCCGCCTTGGCCTGGTACAAGGCCTGGTCTGCCCGCGCGTACAGTGCCTTTGCGGTATCACCCGGCCGCCATCCCGCCACGCCCAGGCTGGCGGTGATATCCAGCGCCAGATTGCCGTGCACATGGAAAGGCTGCTGCGCAATCGCTGCGCGAACCCGTTCGGCAATGGCATCGGCGACTGCGGGGCGGGCGCGATCGAGGACGATCATGAACTCCTCGCCCCCCATCCGGCCCAGCGCGTCACCGGGTCGCAAAAGCGCCTGTACGCGAATGGCAAGGGCGCGCAGCGCATCGTCACCTGCGACATGGCCATAACGGTCGTTGATCGATTTGAAACTGTCGATATCGAGGATCAGTACCGCCAGCGCACTTGCCGGGCTCATCCGTTCGATGCGGCCTTCCAGTTCAGCCAGAATCTTGCGCCGGTTGGCGACGCCGGTAAGGCCGTCCAGCTCTGACAACAGCCTCAGTTTTTCATTGGCATCGTTGAGCGCGCGGGTGCGTTCTGCGACCCGTTCTTCCAGCTGGGAGTGCGATTGCCGAATGGCGCAGGCCATGGTCTCGAAGCGGCCAACCAGTTCGCTGACCTCATTGCCCCTGCGCGGGCCCTGGGGCAGTTCCAGCATCGATTCAGCCGCCAGGCCACGGGTGATGCGATTGGCATCGCGTGACAGGCGGCGCAGGGGCTTGGCCACCAGCTGGCGAAGCACCAGGGTCACGATCAGCAGGCAGATCGACAGCGCAATGACCGCCATCGCGGCAATCCGCGGGATCGGTCGCAGTGCTTCTTCAAGGATCAACTGTTGCGGCTTGACCGTCAGCGCATACCAGCCTGCTCCGGGGATCGGGCGCAGCGATACAAACGCTTCCAGCGCGGTTGCCTCGCCGGTGTAGCCTGTCTTGCCGTGTTTGCTGACCAGCTTCCACAAGGCGGCCAGCTCGGGCGTGTCGCTGGTGGTGATATCCAGATAGCCAGCGGTTTCCTGGCTGTGCTGCAGCGTGTAGCTGGGGTGATAGATCAGCCGGCCCTCGCGCGAGATGAGGATGACGTTTTCATCGACGGGTCCGGCAAAGCGGCCTGCTGGTGCAATCTGGTCAAGCGGTATCGAGGTGCCAAAGGTGCCTGCATGCATCCCGTCGCGATCGACGGGGGTCATGCACCCGGTTGTCCAAACCTCCTGATCCGCAAGCGAAATCAGCGATTGCAGCCCGGTGCACATCATCTTGCGCGCAGGGTTGGCGGGCAGCGTCGAGATGGTGGCAAATTCGCGGTCCTGGAAATCGAAATTCGCAGGCGCCGTCTTGCGATAGTATTCCAGCCGGTCGGCCCTGTCGGGCGCGAAGATCACGATGCCGTTGCGGGGCGTGAAATAATACAGGCTTTCCAGTTCGAAGCGGCTGCCTTCGCCCAGCCTGCGAACGGCATGAGTGGCAGCGACGAGATCGCGCACCGCCTCGTCATCGCGTTCGATCGCTGCGGGAATGAACCCAGCCATGCCCTGCGTCATGCCGATCGCCGATGGCCCGCCTTCAAACATCGCATCGGTGCTGCGCCGTGTGCCGTCGCGATAGCGCGGATACAGCAGATCGAATTCGCGGCGGGCCTGCGCCGTCGACAGCGCTGCCCGCTCTGTCCGGAACAGTGCGATCGCCTGGGTCTGGGTCTTGGCGATCCGGTCAAACTGGTCGGCGAGCTCTTCCACGACCTTCGCATTGCGCTGGTCCAGCCGCGCGAGCGATTCGTCGATGGCTATGGCATGTTCCTGCTCGAATGCGATCAGTGCCGTTGCAGCGATCACAAGCGTAAATCCGGCAGCGAGGCTCAGTGCGGTGCGCGTGCTGACCGATAACGTGCGAGACCAGGATGACAGGCGGGCGAGCATGGCGCCTTGTGCATGCTTTTGGTTAATTAACTGCAAATACAGACACATTGGTGGTCAATTGCCGGTAATATCCTATCGTTGCGAGCAGGAACGGCCGATGTTCCGACGGCTGGCAACGGGTGTGATGCGGGTCATGGTTTGACCGGTCAAGTCGGCTACGGTAGCATGTAACAGGGTCGTGAGCGGTTCCTGTATGGAGAGGCTTGGCGATGGGTAGAACAATCTTGAACTCTGCAGTTCGGGCAGCAGGTTTCGCTGCGATCATCGCGCTGGCGCTTCCCGTGCCGGCGCAGGCGCAGTTTGGCGGTCTTTTGCGATCCAAGCCCAGGGCAAGCGGCAAGACCGCGACGGGCTGTGACGACAGCGCAGGCAAGGCGGTGGGGCGTTCGGTGCTGGGCGGCGTCCTGGGCGGGCTGGCAAGCCGGGCAGGGCTGCCCAGCTTTCTGCCGACGCCCGAAGTCGCCGGGCTTCTGACCGATGCCATCGCCTGCAAGCTGGAGCCCGAGGAGCAGAAACAGGCGGCCGACGCGACGCTGGAGGCAACGCGCGGCGAAGAGGTGGGCAGCACCTCTACCTGGACCAGCGATACCCGCCAGAACGTATCGGGCACCTCTACCGTGCTGGGCAAGACCCAGCTGGCCGATGGCTCGACCTGCATGAACGTCAACGATGTCATCATCGTCGAGGGCGAGGAGACCACGGTATCGAAGCGCATGTGCAAGAAGCCGGGTGCGGCGCGCTATGAAATCGCGCAGGCCTGACAGCGTGCGAGTCCTGCACCGGATAGGCTTGAGCGTTGTGGCAGCGGCGCTGCTGTGCGGCCAGTCGCCGGTGAAGATGGACCCGGCCAACCCCAGCTGCCCGCAGTCGCCCGACTGGTCAGCGAACAAGATCATGGCGCTCAAGGTCGTCAAGAAGGGCGGGGCGCAGGTGCTGCTCGCCGAAGGGCCGATCGACCAGACGCTGCCCGACCGGCTGAAAAAGGCGCTCGCCGACAATCCCGATATTGCCGAGATCTGGCTGCGTTCGCCCGGCGGCAACGCGCGCGCTGGCAATGCGGCAGGCCGCCTGATCCGCGGCGCGCCGGGGCTGGTGACGCGCATTCCGGCGGGCTGGACGTGCTTTAGCGCGTGCAATTTCGTGTTCATGGGCGGCCAGCTGCGCGTGGTGGAGCCCGGCGGCAACTTCATGGTGCACATGTTCACGATGACGGGCGACCGCGATGCGATCGATCAATCGGTGGCGCTGGGCACCGAGACCACGGTCGAGCTGATCGGCGATATCGAACAGGAAAGCGCATTGCTCGCCAGCGAGGACAACGACTTCCTCATCCGTATGGGCGTCTCGCGCAAGCTGCTCACCGACATCATGTACAAGCAGAAGGCGGTGGCGAGCGGCGGAGGCGGCGACCAGTCCACCCGCCGGTGCCTGACGCAGGACGAGGTGTTCAAGTACAACGTGGCGAACGTGCAGGAGTGAGGCGCGTGCGCGGCTTCAGGCCCGCGCGCTGAGCAGCCACACCTTGTTGGCCATCATCACGCCCTTGCCCGGCACATGCCGCTGCCCGAACAGGCTGACGAGGTCGCTGTGGGCGCGGGCGAGCGTGTCTGCGCCTGCCTCAGCCAGCGCGCGGCCGATCGCCATCGAAGCCAGCGCAAAGTCCGCTGCTTCGTCCGGCGTGGCACCGGGGCCGCCGATCGCCTGCTCGCCCTGATACGGCTCAATGTCGGGCGCGGAAAACCCGGCGTGCGCCAGGATGTCGCGGACATAGTCCAGATCGGCAAAGGCGAATGGGCCGGGTGCGCGCGGATCGGGCGAGGGGATGTCGATATGCGACCGTGCGACGCCCATCAGCTCCATCATCCACGGATTGTCGCGCGGCGCCGCCCAGATGGCCAGGTCGATCCGCCCGCCGGACCTGATCAGGCCGTGCAGGTTGGTGAAGGCGGCATAGGGATCGGCAAAGAACATCGACCCGAAGCGCGAGATCAGCCGGTCATATGGCGCATCGTCGAGCGCGACGGTGGCGGCATCGGCGCAGATGAAGCTGACATTGGGATGATCCGTAGCGCGGCGGCGCGCCTCGTCGATCAGATCGGGCGAGATATCCAGCCCCAGCACCGCACCCTCCGGCCCGGTCGCGCGCGCGGCGGCGAGCGAGGTCAACCCCCCGCCACAGCCCAGATCAATCACCCGCTCCCCCTGAGCAATGCCTGCGCGCGCGAGCAGCGCGTCCCCGATGGGCGCGATCATGCCCTCGAACAGGTCGATATGGGTAAGCCACTTGCGCCCCATCTCGCCCGCCCAATCCTCGCCCTTGAGTTCGTTGGGGTCGGCGGTGGCGGTCATGGCGGGCTCTCCTGTGGTTATGTCGGAGAGGTTAGGGGGTGGTGGGGCGAGGTCAATGGGGAAGGTGCGCGCTCAAGCGGCCTTCAACGCCTCACGCGCGGCAGTGCCAATATCGGCGTTTGGCAGAATGCAAATTTCGGTATATCAACTGCAAAGCAATTGGTTCTGAAATTAAGGACTGCAGCATGTTGGCAACGCAGGGCACCGTAGGCATGGCCTGCTCTTATCTGGACTCGTTGACGCCGTCATGAACGCTCCCTTCAACCCTCTCTCTCTCGGATTTTACACCGTCCAAGACGCAGCGCGTCTGATTGAAGTCGGTAGTGCTCAACGCATTCGCGGGTGGCTTTCCGGCTATCCTCGCCGAAAGGTGGGGCCATTGCTCGTGCGTGACTACGAGCCGATAGGGATTGCCCAAGAAATGAGCTTCCTTGATCTAATGGAAGTTCGGTTCGTAGAGCATTTTAGAGATATTGGCGTGAAGCCTCAAACGCTCCGTCGTTGTATCGAAGTTGCTAGAGAAAAATTCAACGAGGATAAGCCCCTTCTAAAGCAAGGTGTCTTGTTTATCCCGACTGATGATCGACGTAAAGTTGTTGTCGAGGAGGTTCTAAAGCCGGTAGCAAAGGAACATAGGGACCGGAAGCTTTGGAATCTGGTCGATAGAAATTATGAATTTAACGACTTTATAGAAGGTTCTCTCGCCCGAGGCTTGGCGTTTGACCCGACAACTGAAATGACGTCGGAATGGCGGCCTAGGGTTATCGATTTCCCGCATGTTGTCATCGACCCTCGTGTCGCCTACGGTCAACCAACTGTGCCGAGCGGGGTTCCAACTAGCGTCCTATTTGACGCGTGGCGTGCAGAAGGCGAAGAAGTCAATCCCGTCGCTGATTGGTTTAATGTGCCAGTGGATCAGGTTCAAATGGCTGTGGGCTTCGAAAAGCTATTGATGCACGAGGAGCAGGCGCTCACTCCGTGACAAGAACGCGTGTGGCCTTGGACAGTTGCTTGTCGGAGCGATTAGTAGGGGTTCTAAATACACTCTACGGCCATAACGGATTCGAGTTTCTTCACGTAGGTAATCTTGTTCCTCCAAAAACAAAAGATGAGCACTGGGCGGATGTCTACAAAACATTTGGTGGTAAGATTGTTATTTCCGGAGATTGCAAAATAGCCTATAGACCGCATGAAGCGGTTGCATTTATTGACAATGGGTTTGTGTGTTTCTTCCCTTGTAAAGGGTGGGGTGATTTGCGCGGGCATGAGCAGGCAGCAGTTCTTGTACACCAGTGGCCCACTATGGTTCGTTGGGCGAAAGAAAATCCTGAGCCTGCATGTTGGCGGTTCAGCTTTGGCGGGAAGAATGGCGATCTTAGGTTGATCGACGCTCCCATGAGGAAATTAGAGATTCCCGATGATGTGCTCGAAGCAACTCCCCGGCGCGTTGCGAAGCGAAAAACTTAAGAATTGGTGCAAGAGTCAGAGGCGGACCGAAAAAAATCCTGCTGGGGAGAGCAGCTAGGTAGGGCCTCCAATTACAAACCGGTAGAGTGAGCCAGAATGACCAAAACAACACTGATTTTGTTGGCTACAGTCGGCGTTACGATTCCTGCGGCTGCATCCGCCGGATATGATTGTGAGAGTTCTGTTGAGGAATATAACTCCGCACTTGACGATATAAGTTCGTACCTACGTCGCTATTCGACCTGCGTGTCGTCGAGCAAGGGGACTGATGATTGCTCTACCGAATTCCGGCGATTGAGATATGCGCAAGACGCGTTTGAATCTGCCGTGTCGGATGTATCGTCTTACTGCGAGCTTTAGCGTCGCAAATTATGAACCTGCCAATATGCCCCCCCCTCAATGAAAATCCCGCGACTTCGGCAGTACCCTGGCATCCCGCGGATGGCGTGAGGGCACCGGCCGCGCCACCTCATCCCCCCGCGCCAGTGGTGGCGTGATCGCGCCATCGCCGCGCACCTGCGTCAGCGTCGCGAGCAGGTCCGTCCGATCCACCACGCGGTTGGCCATCAGGTGGACCACGCCTTCGCGGCTGCGTTGGAGGACGCCTTCGACCTGCATGAGCCGTGAGGCCATCACCGCGCGGCGGTAGCGTTCGAACAGGCGGGCCCATAGCACGATGTTGGTGACGCCGGTTTCGTCCTCGATCGTCACGAAGATCGCGTTGCCCTTGCCGGGGCGCTGGCGGACGAGGACGATGCCGGCGGTGCGCACGGTCTTGCCCGCCTTGGAATTGTTGGTGTCCTCGCACGACAGCACGCCGTCTTCGCGAAGGCCTGCGCGCAGGAAGGCCATCGGGTGGTCCTTCAGCGACAAGCGCAGCGTCTGGTAATCGGTCACCACCTCTTCGGACGCGGGCATGATCGGCAGCTGCATGTCGGGCTCGTCGCCCAATTCACTGACGAGGGGCTCGCGCGCACGCGCTGCAGCGAACAGCGGCAGTTCGCCCGAGGGCGTACGCCGCACCTCCCACAGCGCCTGCCGCCGCGACAGCCCAAGCGATCCGAACGCATCGGCATCGGCGAGCAGGCGCAAGGCGGCAGACGGCAGGTCGGCGCGGCGCGCGAGCATCTCGACCGAGGTGAAGCGGCCTTGTTGCTCGCGCGCGGCGACCAGAGCCTCGGCCCAGGCGATGCGGAAGCCATCCATCTGGCGATAGCCCAGCCGCAGCGCCAGCCGCCCGTGGCCATCGCGCTCGAGCGCATTGTCCCAGCCGCTCATGTTGATATCGATCGGGCGCACCTCGACCTGATGCTCGCGCACATCGCGCACGATCTGCGCAGGCGCGTAAAACCCCATCGGCTGCGAATTGAGCAAAGCGCAGGCGAAGACCGCAGGCTGGTGGCACTTGATCCAGGACGACACATAGACCAGCCGCGCGAACGACAAAGCGTGGCTCTCGGGGAAACCATAGCTGCCGAAACCCTCGATCTGCTTGAAGCAGCGCTCGGCAAACTCGGCGGTATAGCCGCGCGCGGTCATGCCCTTGACCAGCTTCTCGCGGAAATTGTGCATCGTGCCCACGTTGCGGAAGGTCGCCATCGCGCGGCGCAGATGGTTGGCCTCGCCCGGGGTAAAGTCCGCCGCGACGATCGCCAGCTTCATCGCCTGTTCCTGAAACAGCGGCACGCCATAGGTCTGGCCGAGCAGCGTCTTCAATTCATCCGGGTCGTGCGGCGGCGCGGGCGAGGGGTATTCGACCGGATCGATGCCCGAACGGCGGCGCAGATAGGGGTGGACCATGTCGCCCTCGATCGGCCCGGGGCGCACGATCGCGACCTGCACGGTGAGGTCGTAGAGCGTGCGGGGGCGCAGGCGCGGCAGCATGTTCATCTGCGCGCGGCTTTCCACCTGGAACACGCCGATGCTGTCGCCGCGGCACAGCATGTCGTACACCGCCGGGTCGTCTGCCTCGAGATCGACGGTGAGGTCGTGCTCGCCCAGGCCATGCTGGCGCATCAGCGCGAACGCCTTGCGGATGCAGGTGAGCATGCCCAAGGCCAGCACATCGACCTTCATCAGCCCGAGCGCATCGATATCGTCCTTGTCCCACTCGATGAAGGTGCGGTCCTCCATCGCGGCGTTGTGGATCGGCACGGTCTCGTCAAGCCGGTCCTCGGTGAGCACGAAACCGCCGACATGCTGCGACAGATGCCGGGGGAAGTGCAGGATCTGGTCGACCAGATCGCGCAGCCGCACGATCGCGGGATTGTCGGGCTCGAACCCGGCCTCTTCATAGCGTTTTTCCGCCATCGAGGACGAGAAGCTGCCCCAGATCGTGCTGGTCAGCCGCGCGGTGACATCCTCGGAAAAGCCCAGCACCTTGCCGACCTCGCGCACCGCGCTGCGCGGGCGATAATGGATCACGGTCGCGGCGATCCCGGCGCGGTGGCGGCCGTAACGCTGGTAGATGTACTGCATCACCTCTTCGCGCCGCTCGTGCTCGAAATCGACATCGATATCGGGCGGCTCGGCGCGCTCTTCGGAGACGAAGCGCGAGAACAGCAGGTCGTGCGTCACCGGATCGACCGAGGTGACGCCGAGCAGGAAGCAGACGATCGAGTTGGCCGCAGACCCGCGCCCCTGGCACAATATCGGCGGATCGCGGGTGCGGGCGAAGCGCACCAGATCGTGCACGGTGAGGAAATAGCAGGCGTATTTCTGCTGTGCGATGAGCGCGAACTCCTCGTCGAGCATCTTGCGGACCTTTTGGGGCAGCTCCCTACCGTACCGATCGCGCGCCGCCTCAGTCACCATATGCTCGAGCCAGGCCTGCGCCTCCCAGCCTTCGGGAACGGGTTCGAGCGGATATTGGTAGCGCAGGTCGTCGAGGGTGAAGGTGATGCGGGCGAGGAGAGCGGTGGTCTGTTTGACCGCTTGCGGACAGTCGGCGAACAGGCGGGCCATCTCGGTGGGTGGCTTGATATGGCGCTCGGCATTGCCCTCCAGCACGCGACCGGCGTTGGCGAGCGTGGTGCCCGCGCCGATGCAGGTCAGCACATCGTGCAGCGGACGCTGCTCAGGCGCGGCGTAAAGCGCGTCGTTGGTGGCGAGCAAAGGCACGCCGGTGGCCTCGGCAAGGCGGATCATCCGGGCGAGGTGGCGGCGGTCGGCGCCCTTGCGCGGCATGGTGACGCCGATCCAGACACGATCCGGCGCGGCGGCGTGGAGCGTCTGCAGGACGGGGGCATCATGGGCTGAGGCCATCACGATCAGCAGCAGGTCGTCGAGGTGACCCAGCAGATCGGGCAGGTGCAGCGTGCAATCGCCCTTGGTCGCGCGCAGGTTGCCGATCGTCAGCAGCCGGGTCAGCCGCCCCCAGCCGTGGCGCGTCGCGGGATAGGCGATAATGTCCGGCGTTCCATCGGCGAACACCAGTCGCGCGCCGACCACCAGCCGGAGTGGGGGCGGGGGCACGCCGATCTCGGCGGCGGCCTTGTGCGCATCGCGCAGCGCGATATGCGCGCGGACCACGCCGGCCACCGTGTTGCGGTCGGCGATACCGATGCCTGCAAGCCCCAGTTCGATCGCGCGCGCGACCAGATCCGCCGGGTGCGATGCCCCGCGCAGGAACGAGTAATTGCTCGCGGCGACCAGCTCGGCGAAGGCGGCAGTCATGCAAACAACGCGTTGTTTATGGGCCTTTTTGTCATGCGAAAAGGCCGTGGACATACCAGCGCGGATCGGGCTTTTCGGCCTCGTACAGGCCGTGGCGGAAGATCCAGAAGCGCCGTCCGCGCGCGTCTTCCACCCGGTAGTAATCGCGCGTCAGGCCGGGGCTCTTGCCCGGCGCGTGCTTCCACCATTGCGCCGCGATCCGCTCGGGCCCCTCGAAGCGCACGACATGATGCTGCTGCCGCCGCCAGCGGAAGCGGTGCGGCGGGCCGTCGGGCACCTCGGCGATCACCTCGATCGGCTGTGGCGGATCGAACAGATGAATGGGCCGGCTCGGCGGTTCGCCTGCTTGCGGGGCGTCCCATGCGGCGGGAGCGGGCAGATCGACCGCGGGCAAAGTGAGCGCTGCCTGTTCGGGGACATGGCTGTCGCGCGGCTGGAAACGGCGGATCGCGCCGCGCCCCAGCCGGCTGCTCAACCGATCGACCAGCGCGGCCATGGCTTCGTCGGCTGTGCTGCCGCCCTCCAGCTGCAACTGCGCCGGGGTCAGCGGCTCGATGCGCGGCACCGCCAGCCGGATCATGTCGAAGCCGAAGCCGGGATCGATCGGATCGGACAGCGCATCGAGCCGCTCGTGCAGCAGCCGCATCAGCACATCCGGATCGCGCATCGGCAGGCTGCTCTCGGTCGCCAGGTCGAAGGTGCGGCCATCGCTGCGATAGAAGCGAGCGGTGAACCGCCGCCCGCCCATGCCGCGCTGTTCGAGCGCGATCTCTGCCTCTTGCGCGAGCTCGCCGATCGCTGCCATCGCCGCTTCGGTGCGCGCGATCGGCTCGGCAAAGCGGCGCTCGAAGCGCAGGGCAGGCGCGGTGCGGCGCGGGGTGATGCGGCTGTCGGCGCTGCCCAGCAGCCGGTCGAGGCTGTCGACCAGATCCGCGCCAAAGCGCGCGGCGAGCGGCGCGCTGGGCCGCATCGCAAGGTCGCCGATGGTCTTGAGCCCGGCGCGGATCAAGGCGGTCTGCGTCTCTTCCTCGATGCCCAGGGCGGCGACCGGCAGGCGACGCAGCAGCGCATCGGCGTCTTCCGGGCGCGCCGAGGGCAGACCGGGGGCAAAGCGCGCCAGCGCCTGCGCCGCTTCGGGCGTATCGCCGCAGCCGGGGCGGCAATCGTCGGAAAAGCGCGCGAGATACTGCTCCGCCGCCGCAACCAGCGCCGCCTCGCCGCCGAACAGATGCGCGCAGCCGGTGATGTCGAGCACCAGCATGTCGGGCGGATCGGTGGTAACCAGAGGCGTGAACCGGTCGCAATGATCGGCCAGCCGCTCGATCCACGCCAGGTCGGCCAGCGGATCGTGGTGCAGCACGCGCAAGTGCGGAACCTGCGCGCGCGCATCGGCGAGCATCAGGCCCGGCGCGATGCTGAGCGCGTGCGCCTGCGGGCAGGCAGCGGCGATGCGCATCGCGCCGCGCACCTTCTCCACCAGCACCAAAGGCGCAGCGCCGTCCCCTATGCTACCGGGAGCGCTATCCGGCGCGTCGCAGGGGAGTTGCTGCCGGGCCAGCCGGTCGACCGGCAGAAAGGGGAAGAACAGCGCCAGATAGCGCCGCTGCGCCTCCCGTTCCGGCGGTGTTTCCGGCTGCCCCTCCACTGGGGGAGGCATCTGCAAGACAGGCTTGTTCACGGTTCCACTCCACGCGCCATCGGCCGCCCGCCGGGCGTCCGCGCTGGCGCAGCAATTCTATTCCCCAGGCAGGATAGCCTGGCGCATTGGCTTCCATCGGCAGCGATGGCGCGGCGGCCACCTGCCAGCGGGTCTGTGCGGCGCTGGGTGAGGGCACAGCGGCGATGCGCAATGCGATCACCGTGACGCCCGAGGCCTCCGCCGCCAGCGCCAGCCGCCGGCTCGCGGTGAGGTCGAGCAGCCGGGGTTCGCGCCACAGCTCGACCACCGCCACGCTCACCTCGGGGCAGCGCACCACATCGGCAGCCGCGCGCAGCACCGCCAGCGGATCGGGCATGATGCCCAGAATGACCTGCGCGGGGTGCAGACCGATCTCGGCCAGCCCCGGCGCGTGCAGCCTGCCGCCCTGTTTTTCCGCCTGGCTCTCGCGCAGCCAGACCAGGGTTCCGCCCAGCCGCAGCGCGAGCGCGACGACAAACCCGGTTGCGCACCCGGCGTCGTCGGCCTCGCCCGCAAACACCTCGTGCACCCGCCCACGCGCCAGCCCGCCGCCCAAAGCCGCATCGATGCCATCATGCCCCGTCCGCACATATCCTGCGGCCTGCGCCTGCGCGCCTGCCGCCTGCACCCGCTCGATCCGGGCAATCCGGCTTTTGAGAGACTCGAGGGAATCGCGGAACGGGGACATTTGTTCTTATTATGTTCCATTTTGCGGAACGTCAAATGTCTGTCGCACCAGCGCAGCCAAGCCCTTGTGCTGCTTACGAATTGTTAACCCTTCACGTTAATAGTCTGTTGAACTGAGTTAACAGGCCTCAACGGGGGACAGCATGACGCATACCGATCAAGACATCGCCATCGCACGGACCCTGCTGCAAGAGGCGATGCTGCTTCAGGAGGCGGGCAATGTGCTCGCCGCCGAAGAGCGCTACCGCATAGTCATCGATTATGGCTATCGCACCGCAGAGGTGCTGCCGATCCTGGCGTGCCTGCTGGGCCAGCGCGGCGCGAATGCCGAGGCGCTGGAGCTGTGGGATACGCTGCTCGCGATCAACCCCGAACATGCCGTGGCGCATCATGAAAAGGCGCTGATCTACAGCCGCACTGGCCGGATCGATCTTGCCATCACCGCGCTCAAGGCGAGCTGCGCTGCCGACAACACCAACCCTGTTGCCGCCAACAATCTGGCGGTGATGCTGTCCGATGCCGGTCGCAGGGCCGAGGCGCTCGAGCAGTTCCAGCGCGCATTGGCTCTGCAGCCGGGCAACATCCATATCGAACACCAGATCCGCCGTCTGAGCGCCGAGATGGTGCCGTTCTGGCATATCCCGATGCTCAACGACGTGCGCCGCAACGATGCGTTCGAAGCCGCCATCATCGCCGCGCTGGCCGAGACCGGCCCGGACGCCCGCGTGCTCGACATCGGCACCGGCAGCGGCTTGCTCTCGATGATGGCGGCGCGCGCAGGCGCACAATCGGTCACCGCGTGCGAGATGGTGCCGATCATCGCCGACATGGCGCGCAAGATCATCGCCGACAACGGTTATTCGGAACAGATCACCGTCCACACCGCGCCATCGAACGAGCTCAAGGTCGGCGAGCATCTCGACGAGCGCGCGGACATTCTGGTCTCCGAAATCCTCTCGAGCGATCTGCTCACCGAGCATGTCATCGATACCTTTGAAGACGCGCACGCGCGCCTGCTCAAGCCCGATGCGATCGTCATCCCGCGTGCCGCCTCGGCGATCGGCTGTCTGGTCGAAAGCCAGGTTCTCGCCGATTATGTCTTCGTCGATCAGGTCTCGGGCTTCGATATCTCGCGCTTCGGCGCGCTAGCCTCGCCCCGGCTGCCGATCCACGGCACGATGACCGACTGGAAGCGGCTGTCTGCCGATGTCGAGCTGGTCCATATCGACCTTACCCGCAAAGCCCATGCCAGCGACCTGCACCTGCTGCAGATCAACGTGCTCGAAGACGGCATCGCCAGCGGCATCGTCCAGTGGATGCATGTCGACCTCGCCGAAGGCATCACCTTCGACAACCATCCCGACGGCTATACCGACGGCGGCTGGCTGCAGATGCTGCACAATTTCCCCGAACCGATCGCGGTCAAGGCGGGCGATGTGCTCAACGTCGCGGTGGGCCACGACCGCGTGACGCTGATCGTACGCCCGCTCGAGGTGATTGCTGCGGTGGCACAGGCGCAGGTGGCGTAACGCACACCCAAAACTCCCCTCCCTGCAAGGGAGGGGCAGGGGGTGGGTCAGCACCGCTGGCGTCTATTCGCCCCGGCTCGCTGACGCTCGCACCCACCCCTAACCCCTCCCTTGCAGGGAGGGGAACGCGCATTGATGCGCCCGTTCAATCATCACGCCACCGCTTTTCCGTGGGAACGCCCTACTACCCACACCCGCTCATCCTGAGCCGCGGGCTTCAGCCCGCGAAGTCGAAGGACCCGCGCCCACGCTGGCCGTATAGCGGGGCCTTCGACAGGCTCAGGCTGAGCGGAGCATGGCATGGAAGATCGCCGCGAGATCAGCCGATCGGTAACAGACCCTATTGCGGAAATGGGGCTGCAAAGCGATATTCAAGCAATGGTTAGCCGAGCAAGAAGCCTGCTATTGATAGCGATTTCTGTGATCGCAGGAATATGTGCTGGCTGGTATCTCAGAGAACAACGGGACATCGACGCTTGTTTGCATGCAGGCGGCCGTTGGGAAATGCCTGGCGGTTATTGCATGGGCGCCATGTTCGGTTCACCTGAATACTAAGTCCGCTTTTCTTCAACGGCTCTTGTGAACACACCCGCACAACGCGCTGACAGCCGAGTACACCCTCAAGCCTCCAGCTCGACATCCCAATACAGCCAGTCGTGCCAGCTCTCGTGCAGGTAATTCGGCGGAAACGCGCGGCCGCGTTCCTGGAGTTGCCAGCTGGTCGGGCGGATCGGTTGGACCATCAGGCGCATGTTCGCTTGCGCCGGCGTGCGCCCGCCCTTGCGCATGTTACAGGGTGCACACGCGGTGGCGACGTTCTGCCAGGTGGTCTTGCCGCCCAGGCGGCGCGGGACGACGTGGTCGAAGGTGAGATTGTGCGGCGATCCGCAATACTGGCAGTGGAAGCGGTCGCGCAGGAACAGGTTGAAGCGGGTGAAGGCGGGATATTCGGACGGCTTCACATATTGCTTCAATGCGATCACCGAGGGGATCTTCATCTGGATCGTGGGTGAGTGCACCTCGCGCTCATAGGTCTCGATCACATCGACCCGGTCGAGGAAAATGGCCTTGATCGCGGTCTGCCACGGCCAAAGGCTGAGCGGGTAATAGCTCAAGGGGGTGTAATCGGCGTTGAGAACGAGGGCGGGGCAGCTATCCGGGTGCCGGATAAAGTCGGGGTGCGGGTCCCTTATGGCCCGTTCAATCAAATCGGGATGAAACATGGTCGGCTTAAACCCTCTCCCATTCGTCCGCGCTGCTTCCTATAAACCCAAGTGCGTGACAGCCCCATGACAAAAATGCGGTAACAGAATTTACGGTTAATCAGCATGCCGACACGACCAAGGTCAAGAGGGCACACCCACGATATATGGTGATAACTGCGCACATTACACCCAAGCCATGGAAGTGCAGGCCATGATGCGCACCCGCTTTGCCCCCAGCCCCAATGGGGCGCTGCACCTGGGCCATGCTTATGCCGCGATGTGCGCGCATGACTTGGCGCGCCAGATAGGCGGCGCATTCCTGCTGCGGATCGAGGATATCGATGGGGTGCGCTCGCGTCCCGATCTGGTCGAGGCGATTTTCGCGGACCTCAGTTGGCTGGGGCTGACCTGGGATGGCGCGGTGCTGTTCCAGTCGACGCGCCTTCCCGCCTATGACGCGGCGCTGGCGGAACTGAAGGCACGCGGCCTGCTCTACCCCTGTTTCTGCACGCGCAGCCAGATCGCTGCGGCGGGCGCGCAGCCGGGGCCGGAGGGTCTGGTCTATCCCGGCACCTGCCGTGCGCTGGGCGAGGATGAACGCGCCCATCGAGTCGCGCTGGAACCGCACGCCTGGCGGCTCGATATGGCCGGCGCCATCGCGCAGACCGGGCCGCTCGTCTGGCACGACATGCAGGCGGGCGATCAGGCCGCAAGGCCCGAACTGTTCGGCGATGTCGTGCTGGCGCGCAAGGATGCGCCCGCGAGCTATCATCTGGCGGTGACACTCGACGATGCGCACCAGCAGATCAGCCATGTCGTGCGCGGCGCAGACCTGTTTGCGGCCACTCATGTGCACCGGTTGCTGCAGGCTCTGTTCAGCCTTCCGGCGCCGGTTTACAATCACCACCGGCTGCTTGCAGGTGCAGACGGGCGCAAGCTCGCCAAGAGCGAGGGGGCCGCTGCCCTGGCGTCATTGCGCGAGGCCGGAGCGGACGGACTGGCGCTGCTGGAAATTTTGCGAAAGCCGTTGCTTCCTTCTGGCATTTCATGGGCCGAGCCCTCATATACCTCCCCATGAACATCATCATCATCCTGGCGATTGTCGCTCTGGCAGTCATGGTTCTGGTCAGCCTTGTGCGTGGCCTCGTTTCCTTCATCCAGATGACCGAGGAAGACCTCAAATCGCCCGGCGTCGGTCGCAGCCACCAGATGCAGAACAAGATGATGTTCGCGCGCGTCAAATATCAGGCGATGGCGATCGCTGCGGTTGCCGTGCTGATGCTGGTGAACCGCTGAGCCCTTCGGGTCGACAGGCGGCAACAGCAGATGGTCAAGCTCAACAAGATCTATACCCGTACCGGCGATGATGGCACCTCGGGCCTTGTCGATGGCTCGCGCGTCGCCAAGGATTGCCCGCGCATGGCCGCAATCGGCGATATCGACGAACTCAACAGCGCGCTCGGCCTTGCCGTGGTCGCCTTGGGCGAGAGCGAATTCACCGCCGATCTGGTGCGCGTTCAGAACGACCTGTTCGATCTGGGCGCTGACATTGCAACGCCGGGCGACGATTTCACGCCGTCCGAAATGGTGCTTCGGATCGTGCCCCAGCAGGTCGAGTGGATCGAACAGCGGATCGATGCGGTCAACGATTCCTTGCCGCCGCTGCGCAGCTTCATCCTGCCCGGTGGAAGCCCTGGCGCTGCCGCCGTGCATCTCGCCCGCGCCATCGCGCGCCGTGCCGAACGCACCCTGGTTTCGGCCTCGCACGACGGATCGATCAATCCGTCGGCGCGTATCTACGTGAACCGGCTGTCGGACTTCCTGTTCGTCCTCGCGCGCCGGATCAACAATGGCGATGATCCCCTTTGGGTGCCCGGCGCGTCGCGGTAAACTGCCGTTCGCCGGTCAGCGATAAACGGGGAGACAGGACGATTATGAACGCAACGGCCTCCACCACCCCGATAGCCCATAGCTCGGCACTGATCGGCCAGTTTGCCCAGGTCCGCGCATTGTCTCTCGCGCTGACCGAGCCGCTGTCCGATGCCGACGCCACGGTGCAGTCGATGGACGATGCCTCGCCCGCCAAATGGCATCTGGCGCACACCAGCTGGTTCTTCGAGACCTTCATCCTGCGCGACCATGTACCGGGTTATCAGCCGTTCGATCCGGCCTATCATTTTCTGTTCAACAGCTATTACGAGGCCGAGGGCGCGCGCCATGCGCGGCCGATGCGCGGCATGCTCACCCGGCCAACGCTGGAAAACATCCGCGCCTATCGGGCGCATGTCGATGCGGCGATGGTCGAGGCGATGCCCGCTTTCGGTAACGAAGTGCTGGCGCTGATCGAACTGGGGCTCAACCACGAACAGCAGCACCAGGAACTTTTGCTGACCGACATCCTGCACCTTTTTGCGCAGAACCCGCTGAACCCCGCGATCTGGCCGCCTGCGCCGATCGCATCGGTTGAGCCGCAGCCGGTGGAATGGATCGAAGGCCCGGTGGGGCGCGTCGAGATCGGCCATCATGGCGACAGGTTTGCGTTCGACTGCGAAGGGCCGCGCCATTCGGTGTGGCTCACCCCCTATGCGCTCGCCAATCGGCCTGTCAGCAATGGCGAATGGGCCGCGTTCATCGCCGATGGCGGTTACAGCCAATCGCGCCACTGGCTGTCCGACGGCTGGGCCTGGGTGCAGGCGAACGGTATCACCGCACCGCTGTACTGGCACAAGGATGCCGAAGGCGGCTGGCAGCAGTTCGGTCTCGATGGTTTGCGCAGCGTCGATCCCGCAGCGCCTGTGTGTCACATCAGCCTCTATGAGGCGGACGCCTATGCCGCATGGGCCGGCGCAAGGCTCCCGACCGAAGCGGAGTGGGAAGCGGTTGCCGCCAGCTGCGATCCGCTGGGCGGCAACCAGCTCGAGATCGCTGGTCCGGTGCGGCCTCGCGCCGATGCGGCATCCGCGATGTTCGGCAATGTCTGGCAATGGACCGGGAGTGCCTATCGTCCCTATCCCGGCTTCAAGGCGGCAGAGGGCGCGGTGGGCGAATATAACGGCAAGTTCATGTCCGGCCAGTTCGTGCTGCGCGGCGCCAGCTGTGCAACCCCGCGCGGATCGGTGCGTCCTAGTTATCGCAACTTCTTCTACCCCCATCAAAGATGGCAGTTCACCGGCCTCAGGCTGGCCAAAGACCTGAGCTGAACGACCGCAGGAGCGCATCCCTTGGCTACCATGTTCCAGACCTCCGACGTTTCGGATCAGGCACCATCGGGAGAGGCGGATCCTGCCTTTCGGGATGATGTGCTGGCCTGTTTCCGCAGCTCGCGCCGCGCCATTCCGGCGCGCTGGCTGTATGACATGGCGGGCTCAGAGCTGTTCGAGGCGATTACCGATCTGCCCGAATATTACCCCACGCGCACCGAGACGGCACTGCTGAAGCAATACTGCGGCGAGGTGGCTGCGCACGGCGGGGCAGGCCGCGCGGTGGTGGAATTCGGATCAGGCTCTTCGGTCAAGACGCCGCATCTGCTGCGCGCGATCCAGGGCGAGCACTATGTGCCGATCGACATTTCCGGCGATTTCCTGCGCGAATCCGCGGCCTCGCTGGCAGCTGATTTTCCAGCGCTGCAGGTACATCCGCTTGAGGGTGATTTCATGCACCCGCTCCAGCTGCCCGATGAAATTGCCGATGTGCCCAAGCTGGGCTTCTTCCCCGGCTCCACGATCGGCAACATGGTCGCGCGCACCTCGCTAGACCTGTTGCGTTCGATGCGCGAGACGCTGGGCGAGGGGGCGATGCTGCTGATCGGGATGGACCGGATCAAGTCGCCCGATATCCTGATCCCCGCCTATGACGATGCCCAAGGCGTGACGGCCGAGTTCAACCTCAACCTGCTGCGCCGCATCAACCGCGAGCTGGACGGCGACATTCCGGTCGAACGTTTCCGCCATGTTGCGCGCTGGAACGACAGCTACGCCCGGATCGAGATGCATCTGGAGGCGCTGGAGGATGTCGCGTTCGAGGTGCTGGGCGAACGCTTCAGCATGACCAGGGGCGAGACCATCCACACCGAAAACAGCCACAAATACGGTGCCCGGGACGCGCGGCTGCTGCTCCGCTCGGGCGGCTGGACGACCTGTGCCGAATGGACCGATCCGGATGACTGGTTCGCGCTGATCCTGGCCGAGGCCAAGCCTTTCCAGCGCGCGCCCTGAGCGCCGGTTACCAGTCCAGCCTGTTGCCCTGATAGTCGAGGAACGAGCCGGTCGCCGACGGCGTCAGACCTGCGATGACATTGCGCAGGCCGGTGACGCTGGTGGTCGCATCGATCTGCGCGCCCGGGCCGCCCATGTCGGTCTTGACCCAGCCGGGATGGACCATAGCCAGTGCCAGCCCCATGTCCTTCCAGTCGATGCTGAGCGAGCGCCAGGCCGCGTTGAGCGCCGCCTTGGAGCTGCGATAAGCCAGAAGGCCGCCGCTGTCGTTGCCTGCAATGCTGCCCAGCGTCGATGACAGCGCGATCATCTTGCGCTGCTGCGAGGCGAGAACGTTGTCCTTGAGCCGGATCGCGAGTTCGGTTGGCGCGATCACGTTGGTCGACAGCGCCTCGGCCCAGCCTGCACGATCGAACGCCTGAGGGCCGAGCATGCCGGCATTGGCGATCAGCACATCGATCGGTCGGTCGCCCAGCGCGACCTGCAAGGCATCGAGCCCCGCCGGATCATTTGTCTCCAGCGCATGCACCTCGGCACCGGTGGCTTGCAGCGCCGTCGCTGCCTCGGGATCGCGCGCCGTGGCGATGACGGTCCAGCCATCGGCCGCATATTGCCGCGCGAATTCGAGGCCGAGGCCGCGATTGGCGCCGGTGATCAGGACGGTAGGCATATGGTGTCTCCGGGTTGGCTTCAGTTGGCCAGATGCTTGAGGATCAGGTACCAGTGGTCCAGTCCGGCGTAGAAATCCTCGACGCGAATGCGTTCGTTGAGGCCGTGTGCGAACATGTCGGCATCGCGCATAGCAGCGCCGCTGATCGCGACGGTGTTCAGTCCCAGGGCGCGATAGTGCATGCCATCGGTACCGCCCGACTCCATGTACGGTGCTATCACCATGTCGGGGAAGCGCGCGTGCACCCCTGCCTTCACCGCGCCAAGCACTTCGGCGTTCAGGCTCGAGGCTGGGCTTTCGACGACATCCGTGGCCAGCTTGAAGGTGACCTTGTCGTTGCCGATGACCTTCTTCAGCGTTGCCTCGGTCGCAGCTGCGCCACCTTCGCCGGGGAAGATGCGGCAGTTGACCGTGGCGGTCGCCGATTGCGGCAGCGCGTTTTCGGCATGGCCGCCCTTGAGCATCGTGGCGACGCAGGTGGTCGACAGCATGTTCGATGTGGCGGGCGAGGCGAGCAACGTCGCACGCGCAGCCTCGTCAGCCGGGTTGCGCGCAAACGTGAGCATCGCTTCCCCCAGCGGGCCGGGCGTGATCTTGCCGAGTTCTGCAAACGAGCCGCGTGTAATCGCGTTGTCGCGCACCGGGAAGCGATAGGCCTCGATCGCCTTCAGGGCCGAGGCGAGCTCATAGATCGCGTTGTCGGGCCGGGGGCGCGAGGAATGGCCGCCGGGGTTGGTCACGGTCAGCTCGAACGTGGCGAAGGTCTTTTCCGCCGCCTGAACGCCGAACATGATCGGCTTGAAGTCCTCGGTCAGCCGGATGCCACCGGCATCGCTGTTGAGCACCAGCGCCGGCTTGATCGTTTCGGCGACCTGCTTGGCCTGCGCGCGGGTGCTGATCATCCCGGTTTCCTCATCGCCGGAAAAGACGAGGATCAGGTCGCGACTGGGCGTCCAGCCTTCCTTCTTCAGCCGGATGAAATTGTGCGACAGGCTGGCGATGCCATATTTGTTGTCCAGCGTGCCGCGCCCGAAGAAATAGCCGTCCTCTTCGGTCAGCGTGAACGGAGGGCGCTCCCAGTCTTCGGGCAGCGCCTCGACGACATCCATATGGCCCAGCAGCACGATGGGCCCGGCCTTGGGCTTTCCCTTTGCGCGGTAGGTGACCATCAGGCCCTGGGTGGCCTCGCCATCGCTGTCGTAATCGGTGATCGCAATGTCGGCTTCGGGAAAGCCGGCCTTGACGAATTCGCCCTTCAGGTACGCGACCATGGCCGGAACCTGCTTGTGACCGCGTGCTGTGCGGAAACCGACGATGTTGCGATACAGCTCGCGCGCGGCCTGTTCGTGGGCGGTGCGCTCCTGGGCCTGCGCGGGAAGGGCGGTCGTGCCCGCCATCGCCATCATGCTGGTTGCCAGCGCCAGTTTGATCATCATCTTCATGTCGATACCCATCCCCTGATGTCTCGCCAAAGCGCATTGAAGCGCCTATAGCGGTGCCACACTCTTGGAGAGCAATTTATGTCGGCCCACAACCCTTCTCTGCGTCCCTGGCGGGATATCGATCGGCGCAAGTGTCGCCAGATCATGGTGGGTAACGTGCCCGTAGGCGGAGACGCACCCGTCACCGTGCAGACGATGACCAACACGCTGACCTCCGACGCGAAGGCGACGATCGACCAGATCCGCCGCTGCGAAGAGGCTGGCGTCGATATCATCCGCGTGTCGTGCCCCGATATCGAATCCACTGCCGCGATGAAGCAGATTGTGCGCGCCTCGAAGGTGCCGATCGTCGCGGACATCCATTTCCACTACAAGCGCGCGCTGGAAGCTGCTGATGCGGGCGCGGCGTGCCTGCGCATCAACCCAGGCAATATCGGCTCGTCCGACCGGGTCCGCGAGGTCGTCAACGCCGCCAAGGCCAACGGCTGCGCGATCCGCATCGGCGTCAACGCCGGGAGCCTCGAGAAGGACCTGCTCGAAAAGTACGGCGAGCCATGCCCCGAAGCCCTGGTCGAAAGCGCGCTCGACCATATCAGGCTGCTGCAGGACCACGACTTTCACGAGTTCAAGGTGGCGGTGAAGGCGAGCGACGTGTTCCTTGCGGTCGCAGCGTACCAGCAGCTCGCCGATGCGGTCGACTGTCCGCTGCACCTGGGGATCACCGAGGCCGGCGGTCTGATTGGCGGCACGGTCAAGAGTGCGATCGGCATCGGCAATCTGCTCTGGGCCGGCATCGGCGATACCATCCGCGTCTCGCTCTCGGCAGAGCCCGAGGAAGAGGTTCGCGTCGGCTATGAAATCCTGAAATCGCTGGGCATCCGCACCCGCGGCGTTCGCATCGTGAGCTGCCCCAGCTGCGCGCGGCAGGGCTTCGACGTCATCCGCACGGTGCAGAAGCTCGAAGAGCGGCTGCAGCACATCAACACGCCGCTGTCGCTTTCGGTGCTCGGCTGCGTGGTCAACGGACCCGGCGAAGCGCGCGAGACCGATATCGGCCTGACCGGTGGCGGCAAGGGCAAGCACATGGTGTATCTCTCGGGCATCACCGATCACACGGTCGAGGATGAAGGCATGGTCGATCACATCGTCCGGCTGGTCGAGGCCAAGGCCGCAGAGATCGAGGCAGAAGCCAGCGATGCCGGCAATGCAGAGGTCGTGGCGGCGGAATGACCATCTCGATACGGCTGGCAGAGCCCGGCGACGAAGGCGAAATCCTGCGGATGGTCATCGCGCTCGCGGTCTATGAGCGTGAGCCCGATGCGGTGCAGGCAACCGTGGATTCGCTGCGGACGACGCTGTTCTGCGACAACCCCCAGGTGTTCGCGCATCTGGCCGAGATGGATGGCGAAGTTGTTGGGCTGGCTTTGTGGCTGCTGACCTACTCGACCTGGACCGGGGCGCCCTCGCTGTATCTGGAAGACCTGTTCGTTGCTCGCCGGGCACGCGGCACCGGCCTTGGCCGGGCGCTGCTCTCGACGCTGGCGCGCGAGGCCAAGGCGCGCGGCTGCGCGCGCATGGACTGGGCGGTGCTCGACTGGAACGAGAAGGCCAAGGACTTCTACCATCATATCGGCGCGCACCATTCGCAAGGCTGGGAGCCGTGGCGGATCGATGGCGAAGCGCTGGACCGGCTGGCGGAGGGCTAGGTCGTTGCGGTCAAACAGGTCTCGTGTTAGCCTTCGGGACCCAAGGAGGCCAGCATGACCTATTCGGCGAAACTGATCAAAGGCGGCAAAATCGTTATCCCGGCCGAATTGCGCCACGAACTTGGTTTTGCTGATGGCGACCGACTGGTGTTCGAGCGCGACGGCGAGACATTGGTTATCAAAAGCTATCGGCAGGTGGTGCGCGAAGTTCAGGACGTCTTTCGTCCTTTCCGACCCACCGATGGCCGCCATGTGGTTGACGAGCTGATTGCCGAGCGTCGGTCGGAAGTGCGCCGGGAGGAAGCGGAATCAGCGGTACAGCAAGGGCTTGAGACGCGGGAATGATCTTTGCTCTGGACGCCTCTGTTGTCTTGGCCGTGATCTTTGACGAGCCTGGCGGCGAGGAAGCTGTCGATCTGATGAGCGAAGGCATCATGTCGAGCATCAATTACTGTGAAGTGATGACGCGGTGCCTTGAGCGTGGCGCTGATGGTGCGGTGGTCGAACGCCAATTGGCGCGCCTGGGCATCGCCATTGTACCGTTTTCCATCGCCGAGGCGCGTCTTGCAGCCGAGTTGCGCAAGCCGACGCGCCATCACGGGCTGTCTTTGGGGGATCGTGCCTGTCTCGCCTTGGCGCTGCACCGCAACATAGGAGCGCTCACGGCAGACCGGCAGTGGCATGGTCTTGAGCTTGGCATGGATATCCGACTGATCCGCTGATCCACGCCGCGCCTTAACGGTTTTTTAGCCGATAACGCCCATCGTCGCTGCATGCACAAAGCCGCAACCCTCGCCAAGCCCTCGCGCCAAGATGTCGCCCTTCTGGCGGTGCTGCGCTTCGTCGTGGTTTCCGGATGCGCAAGCGCGCTGATCCTGGCGCGCTACCCGCTGCCGCTTTAATCCGCGAGCTTGCGCTCGATACCCTGCCACAATTTCGCATAGGCTTGCGCCGCCGGACTTTTCGGATCGAACGCGCCCACTGGCTTGCGCTCTTCGGCCATCCGTTCGACCGAGCTTGCCATCGGGATGACCGGCCAGTCGGGATAGGTTTCCAGCGCCTGCTTGTGCAGTGCGCGCCTGCGATCGACCATCACGAACACCGGCAGCATCGGGGCGTGCCTGCCAGACTTGCCATCGAGATAGGTCTGGACCTCGACGAAGGCACGCTGGGAAAGCGGCGAGGGGATGATCGGCACGATCACCAGATCAGCCGCGCGCAGCACCTGATCGGATGTTTCACTGAGGCCCGGCGGGCAATCGAGGATGATCCGGTCATAGCTCTTGCCAAGGCCATCGAGCAGCTTTTTCAGCCTTTTGGCCTTGCCGATCTCGAACAGCAGCCGGTCTAGCCCGCGCAGTGAATGGTCCGCCGCGAGCAGATCGAGCCCTTCGATCTGCGATGGCCGCACCAGCTTGTCCGGTGAAACGTCGCGTGCGAAGATCGACCGTGCCTCGTCCTTCACCGCGCGGTCGTTGCCGATCAGATGGGTGGCCGCGCCCTGCGGGTCGAGATCCCACAACAGGGTTCGCCGGGACGAGAGGACCGCCGAGCACCAAGCCAGATTCACCGCGCTGGTGGTCTTGCCGACGCCGCCTTTCAGATTGTAGACGGCGATGCTGTGCATCCGGTCCCCCATGTCAGCCCCCCGGTTGCGCTGCCGGTGGGGCAGCGGGCGCGGCAGCACCGCTAGCCGCAGATTGTGTCACTGCTGTTTCAGGCAGGTTCAATCCGGTCTTGTCCAGCCAGGCGCGCAGATCGGCGACCGTGCGGACAGGGTCTTCTTCCATCGGCAAGTGGGCGAGATCGTCATAGGTCACCAGAGTGTCGTTGGGCAGCTGGCGCGCAAACCAGACGGCGTTGGCGAGCGGGATCAGCGTGTCCTTCTTCCCCCACAGGATCAGCGAGGGCATGGTCAGCCCGGCAAATTCCATCGCATCGGCCGGACGGCGGGGAAAGTCGCCGCGCGCCACGGTGGCCTCGCGGTTGCCGGGGTGGCGCAGCAGCTTCCAGTACAGATCGACCATTTCAGGCGTGATGATGGATGGATCGCCAACCGATTGCTCGAGGCTCTGCTTGATGATCACGCGCGGGGTGAAAACCTTCAGGATCGGGCGAACCGCCGCGCTCTGCGCCAGCTTGAAGCCGATCGGGATCTTGGTGGGCTTCGCCTCGGGCGCGCCCGAGGCGTCGATCAGCACCAGCCCTGTCACCCGCGCGGGGTATTTCAGCGCCATGTTCCACGCGACCCAGCCGCCCATCGAGTTGCCCGCCACCACATAGCGGTTGATGCCCAGCCGGTTCATCACTTCTGCGCCGGTGTCACGAAAGGCTTCGGTGCTGTAATCGCCCTTGACCTGCGCGCCCGTCAGGCCGTGGCCCGGCTGGTCATAGCGCACGACGCGATAATCCTTCTTCAGGTCATCGACCCATCCCTGCCAGGTGTGCAGCGAGGCATTGGAGCCATGAATGAGCAGAATGGCCGGAGCATCGCGCGGCCCCTCATCGCGCACATGTACGCTCTGGCCATTGGGCAGTTCGATGAATTGCGAGGGCGGCTGGCCATATTGCGCCTGCAGCTCGCTCGGTTCGATATCGGGCGCATAGCCCCAGATGCCGAGGCCGATGGCGGCGACGATCACCAGAATAAGCAGCCATTTCAGGAATTTGAGCATAGAGGTTCGGTCCTCGCGGCGGCACTGCAGCATCTTGATGCTAGGACTATCGCGCTGTCAATTCCAGCAGATTGCCATCGCTCCGGGTGCCAGCCCCCCAGAGAGAGGTAGGCGTTATTTTCTGTTGCAGTTAAGAATGCCTATCATTAGTGCGAAGCTCGTTGAGAACGAGAATCGCTGGCATATGGTTGCAGCGAAATGGGGCAAGGCTTCACACAGATGAATTTGCGGATTGCGGGCGTGTTGGGCGCGGTGTCGGTTCTGGCCATCGCTTCGGGCTTGGCGCCTGCCTATGCTGCCGATGCCGGCACGACTGCTGCCACCGACGACATCGATAGCGTGGAAGACCAGCGCGAGATCATCGTGACCGGACGCAGCGAAGGCTATCTGGCGCTGGATATCGTGCGTGCAGCCAAGACGCCGACCCCACTGGTCGATATTCCCCAGGCGATTTCGGTCTATACCCGCGAGCAGATCGAGGATCAGGCGCTACAGGATCTGGCCGATGTGCTGCGCTATACGCCCGGCGTTTCATCGAACCAGGGTGAAGGGCATCGCGACCAGATTTCGATCCGTGGTCAGGATACCACGGCGGACTTCTTCGTCGATGGCGTGCGCGACGACGTGCAATATTATCGCCCGCTCTATAATCTGGAACGCGTGGAAGTTCTCAAGGGCTCCAACGCTCTGCTCTTCGGGCGCGGCGGCGGGGGCGGGGTGATCAACCGCGTCAGCAAGACCCCGGTACTGGGCGAAACCTTCTATGGCGGTTCCGCCTCGGTCGACAGTTTTGGTGCTTTTGCCCTCACCAGCGACATCAACGCAGCGCTGGGCGAGACCGTCGGCCTGCGGCTCAACGCGATGTACGAGGAGTTTGACAACCATCGCGACGTGTATGAAGGCAACCGCATTGCCATCAATCCGACTGCAGGTTTCAGTATCGGTGAGAAGACACGCCTGCTGCTCTCCTACGAATTTGTCGATGACGACCGCATTGTTGATCGCGGCATCCCCTCGACCACCGGTGGGACCATTGCAAACCCTGCGCGGCCGGTAAGCGGTTTCTATCGCACCTTCTTCGGCTCGCCCGAGGCGAACCTGGCGTCGCTGGAAGCACACATCCTGCGTGGGCGGCTGGAACACAGCTTCACGGATGATCTGCGTTACGACATGACCGTGCAATATGCGGATTTCGACAAGTCGTACGGCAACCTGTTTGCCGCAGCCAGCAATCTGGCTGGCGGACGCGTCACGCTCGATTCCTATCGCGATGCCACGCAGCGCGAGAATTTCTTTGTTCAGGGCAATCTGGTGTGGACGGGCCAGACCGGGCCGTTCAGCCACACTTTGCTGGCCGGTTATGAATATGGCGACCAGCAGTCGGCCAATAGCCGGCAGAACGGCCGTTTTGCCACCAGCGGCACGAACACGGCGACGTTCGCGTTTTCCGACCCGCTGGTCATTCCGGCGGTGACCTTTCCGGTCACCAACCGCAACACGGTGTCAAACGTCACCTTCTATTCGGTCTACCTCCAGGACCAGATCGGCATCGGCGAGCATTTCGATGTGGTGCTGGGCGCGCGCTACGACCGGTTCGAGATCGACGTCAACGATATCCAGGCCGGGCGGCAGCTGTCGCGGACGGATACCGAATGGTCGCCCCGGCTGGGCCTGATCTTCAAGCCGTTCGAGGCGATGTCGTTCTATGCCAGCTATACCAAGACCTTCCTGCCGCGATCGGGCGACCAGTTCCTCAGCCTGACGCCGGCACAGGCGACGCTGGCCCCCGAAGCGTTCGACAATTACGAGATCGGCGCAAAGTGGGACATTGCGAGCAACCTGCGTGTCTCGGCCGCCGTGTTCCAGCTCGATCGCGAGAACGGCGTCGTCGTCGATCCCGCCAATCCTGCCAACTCGCTGCTCACCGGCAGCCGCACGCGCGGCTTCGAGGCGCAGTTTACCGGCCAGATCACGTCTGCCTGGCAGGTCAATGCGGGCTATTCGTACCTCGATGCTGATGAGCGCGGCCGCGTGGTCGCAGGGGCCATCGCCAACCGTTCGATCGGTCAGGTGCCGCGTCACATGGCCAGCCTGTGGAACCGCTATGATGTTAGCGACCGGCTGGGCTTTGGTCTGGGTCTCACGCACCAGGCCAGCCAGTTCGCCAGCATTTCGAACACGGTCAAGCTGCCTGCCTTCACTCGCGTCGATGCAGCGGTGTTCTTCAAGCTCAGCGACCAGATCGAGGCGCAGATCAACGTCGAGAACCTGTTCGACGAACGTTATTTCCCTGCCTCGCACAACGACAACAACATCACCACGGGCGAACCGATCAACGCCCGCTTCACGGTCCGCGCGCGCTTCTGATCGCGCGCGGAAGGCCTGCCTTGGCGTCAGTGCGCCAGCAGCAGTGGGATGTTTGAATCCTTGAGGAAATAGCGCGTCACGCCGCCCAGCAGCACCTCGCGCAACCGGCTGTGCCCGAACGCGCCCATGACCAGCATGTCCGCGCCGATCTCGCCGGCGACATTCTCGATCACCTCCTCGATCGACAGCAGGCCGCGCTCGCGTTCGATCAACTCGCTGCACACGCCATGGCGCGAGAGATATTCGTTCGCCTCGGTCGACGGGAAGCCGCCAGCCTTCTTGGGCTCGACGATCGAGACCAGGTGCACCGACTGCGCGTTCCTGAGCAACGGCACGGCCTGACGCACGGCGCTGGCCGCTTCATGGCTGCCGTCCCATGCGATCAGCACCTTGCCGCCGGTGTGAAGCGCCTTGAGCGTGGTCGGCACTGCCAGCACCGGGCAGCGCGTTTCCACCGCCACATCGGCGATCGAGAGCAGCGGATGCGGGCGAACGTTGCGCTGGGTGTTGTCCAGCGACAGCACGATGACATCGGCCAGCCGCGAGGCGCTGATCACCGCCTGGGTGACATCGCCGTCATAGGCCGTCCAGTCCCAGGGCAGGCCCTCGATGCTCATCTGCGCTTCGACCACAGCGCGCAGCTTGTCCTCATCGGCGCGCAGCTGCTCCAGCATGCCGCTGGGCACGTAACTGCCGCCCATGGGGTCCATCACGATAAAGCCGGACAGAGGCGTGGCCTGCAGAAAGGTGATGTGCCCGTTCTGGCTGCGCGCCAGATCCAGTGCGACCTGCAAGCGGGATTCGAATGCCTTGCCGCCATCGGCGTAAACCAGAATGGATTTCATCGCGCTCTCTCCTGTTTTGATGTTCGCAGCCTGCGCCTTTGTGTCGCCGGATGCATTGATTCAAATCAAGCGGGTGCTGGAAAAAGCGCAGCCGGGCCGCTAGGGCTTGGGCGATAACGCGAATCACGGAATCCTGCCGCCGAGCGGCTGTTTTTCACCTCATGCTCCGGAGACATCTCGTCATGCAGAAAATCTATCCCGATGCCGCATCCGCTCTGGAAGGTCTGCTGTTCGATGGGATGCATATTTGCGCCGGTGGTTTTGGCCTGTGCGGCATTCCCGAGCGCCTGATCGATGCGATCCGCGATGCCGGCACCAAGGACCTCACCATCGCCAGCAACAACGCCGGTATCGATGGCGAGGGGCTGGGCAAGCTGCTGCGCACCCGCCAGGTCAAGAAGATGATCTCGAGCTATGTCGGCGAGAACAAGGAGTTCGAGCGGCAGTATCTGGCGGGCGAGCTCGAAGTCGAGTTCTGCCCCCAGGGCACGCTCGCCGAACGCTGCCGCGCGGGCGGCGCGGGCATTCCCGGCTTCTACACCAAGACCGGCGTCGGCACCCAGGTGGCCGAGGGCAAGGCGCACAAGGATTTCGACGGCCAGACCTATATTCTGGAACGCGGCATCTATGCCGACCTGTGCATCATCAAGGGCTGGAAGGCCGACACATCGGGCAACCTGATCTTCCGCAAGACCGCACGCAATTTCAACCAGCCGATGGCAACCGCGGGCAAGATCTGCGTCGCCGAGGTCGAGGAAATCGTCGAGACCGGCAGCCTTGACCCTGATTGCATCCATCTGCCTGGCATCTATGTGAAGCGCCTGATCTGCGGCGCGCCGTACGACAAGAAGATCGAGTTCAAGACCGTCCGCGAGCGGGCTGCAGCGTGACAGGCGCCAACCTTCTCCCCGGCTGTGGGAGGACCAAGGCTATCGCTGTCCTCGCTGCCCTGTCTCTGTCCGCCTGCACCATGACCGTCGTCGAGGCGCCCGCCGCTCCGACTGCGCCTGCTGCCGCCGCTGTACCGTCCGTCCCGATGGGCCAGCAATGGCTCTACGGTTCGGCAGAAGGCGCGATCTCGATCCGGCAGACGTACGCCCAGCTGACCAGCTACGCGCTTGCCAAGGCCAAGGCACGTCCCGCCGACAGCGTGATCATCGACGAGGCCACCGGCAAGCCCTTCGCCTGCGGCAACAAACCGCTCGCAGCGGTGTTCGATGCCGATGAAACGCTGATATGGAATATCGGCCCGATGCGCTGGTTCGCGCTGACCGGCAGCGAATTCGACGCCAAGACCTGGGACCAGTGGGAAAAGACCGGCACCGGCAAGGCGGCCGCGATGCCCGGCGCTCTCGAGGCGATGGCCGCGTTGCGCGCCGCCGGCATCACGCCGATCGCCAACACCAACCGCTCGGCCACCAACGCCGCTGGCAGTGAGCAGACGCTCGCCGCAGCTGGGCTGGGCGAATTCAAGCATGGCGAAACCTTGTTCCTGATGGGCGACGATGCCACCGGATCGAGCAAGGACCAGCGCCGTGCCACCATCGCTTCGCGCTGGTGCGTGGTGGCAATGGCGGGCGACCAGCTTGGCGATTTCCGCAATGCGTTCAACAAGCCCGAAGCCCCACCGCTCGCGCGCCGGACCATGGCCACTGCCGCGCCTTTCGATGGCCTGTGGGGCAATGGCTGGTTCCTGTTTGCCAACCCGGTGTACGGCCCGTCCATCCGGGGTGGCTTCGACGATATCTTCCCGCCGGAAACGCGCTGGGAACCCCAAGACCAGCAAGGAGCGAGATAACATGCCCTGGACCCGTGACGACATGGCGGCGCGCGCCGCAAAGGAACTCAAGGACGGCTATTACGTCAACCTCGGCATCGGCATCCCGACCCTGGTCGCAAACCACGTGCCTGAAGGCATCGAGGTGACGCTGCAGTCGGAAAACGGCATGCTGGGCATCGGTCCGTTCCCGTTCGATGGCGATGAAGACCCCGACCTCATCAACGCGGGCAAGCAGACGATCAGCGAGCTGGCCTCGTCGAGCTATTTCAGCTCGTCGGACAGCTTTGCCATGATCCGCGGCGGGCATATCGACTTGACCGTGCTGGGCGCGATGGAAATCGCCGAGAATGGTGACATCGCCAACTGGATGATCCCGGGCAAGATGATCAAGGGCATGGGCGGCGCGATGGATCTGGTCGCGGGCGTGAAGAAGATCATCGTGGTGATGGAGCACACCTCCAAGAACGGCGATCCCAAGTTCATCCCGGCCTGCACGCTGCCGCTGACCGGCAAGAACGTGGTCGACATGATCATTACCGACCTGTGCGTGTTCCAGCGCCCCGATCACGACAGCCCATTCAAGCTGATCGAACTGGCCCCGGGCGTCACGGCAGAGGATGTCGCGGCCAAGACGACGGCACATTATACCACGTGAAGCGCGGCACGAAGCTGGGCCTGGGCGCGCTGCTGGCCGCACTGGGCGGCTTCGGAGCTTATGCTGCCACGACGTCGCCGCCACTGCTGCTGAGCCAGCTCGATGCCGTCATGGGTGGCGGCAAGGGGGCTGCTCTGGTCGCCGAGGCGGTACCGTTCGGCGACCACGGCCAGACGCTCGATGTCTGGCGCGCCGCCGATGCCAGGGATGGCGACAAGCGCCCGGTCTTGATCTTCTGGCACGGCGGAGGCTGGGTGAAAGGCGCGCGCGCCGATTACGCCTTTGCCGGGCGTGCCTTTGCCCGGCAGGGGTTTGTGGTCGTCGTGCCCGATTACCGCAAGGTGCCGCAGGTGCGCTTCCCCGCGTTCATCGAGGACGGGGCCGATGCGGTCGCCTGGACCCGCGACAATATCGCCCGCTTCGGCGGCGATCCCGATACCATCGGCTTTTCCGGCCATTCGGCGGGCGCGCATACCGCGGTGCTGCTGGCGCTCGATCCGCGCTGGCTGACCGCGGCGGGCGTCGATCCCGGCATCGTCAAGGCGGTGGTGGGATTGAGCGGGCCGTATGATTTCTACCCGTTCACCACCAAACGCTCGATCGATGCCATGGCGGACTATCCCCAGCCCGATGTGACGCAGCCGATCACCTTCGCGCGGGCCGATGCGCCGCCGATGCTGCTGATCACCAGCAGCAACGATACCACGGTGCGCCCGCGCAATGCCATCAACCTGCATGCGCGGCTCAAGCAGGAGGGGGCGGTGGCCGAGTTGATCAACTATCGGGGGCTCGATCACGAAGAGGTGGTGATGGCATTGTCCAAGCCGTTCCGCGGCAAGGGACCGGTGCTCGCCGACAGCACCCGCTTCCTCAAGCAGCACCTGAAACGTCCGGAGTAACCATGGCGTACGCATTGTTCACCGCGAACCGCAATTATTCGAGCTGGTCGCTGCGGCCATGGCTGCTGATGCATGCGCTCGATATTCCGTTCGATGACCGGCTGGTGCCCTTTGCCGGGCCGGACAACGCGGAAGAGTTTCGCGCCTTCGCGCCCAACGGCAAGGTCCCGTGTCTGCACGACGATGGCGTGATCGTCTGGGATTCGCTCGCCATCACCGAATATCTGGCCGAACGCCATGCCGGCGTCTGGCCGAGCGATCCAGTCGCACGGGCCTGGGCGCGGTGTGCGGCGGCCGAGATGCACTCGGGCTTTTCGGCGCTGCGTAACATCTGCCCGATGAGCGTGGGTGTCCGCGCCGACCTGATCGCCATTCCTGCTGCCCTGCAAGCCGATATCGACCGGATTTCAGAGCTGTTCACCGAAGGGCTTGATCGGTTTGGCGGCCCCTGGTTGGCAGGCGCCGAGTTCAGCGCGGTCGACGCGTTCTTCGCTCCGGTCGCCTTCCGGGTGCGCAGCTTCGGCCTGATCCTGTCCGATGCCGCCAATGGCTGGCTCGGACGGGTGCTGGGTCACCCGGCGATGATGGAATGGGAAGCAATGGCGCTCGCAGAGACCTGGCGTGACCCGGCGCATGAAGATGAAATTGCGGCAGTTGCAACAATCTCGGCGGATTATCGGGCGACGGCCTGAGCGATCTGCGCGGATCTGCCGATCATTTGATCCGCTTGCCGTTCCACACCGCCCCTTCGACATATTCATAGTCGCAATACGACCAGATTCCGGTCCAGCCGGTGCCCGCACTGTTCAGCTCGAAGCGGATGCGGCCCCAATAGCGGCTGCCCATCTTCTGCGTGTCGCAGGCGTAGTCAGACGCGGACTCTACCCAGAACCCTTCGATCACACCATTTTCGATCTTGCCGGTGATGCGGCCGTCGTCGGTGACGTACGATCCGCTGATGCTGCCCTGCTTGTCCTCGGCAAGCCGAACGATGCCAAAGTCGGTATCCCAGCTGCCGGTCACCGCAGGGACTGCGGCCTGCGCCATCGCGGCAGCGGATAGCAGGGTCAGCACGGACATAGTCTTGAAGGCTGTGGGCATAGACGGGCTCTCCTGTTGTTTTCAAAAAAAACGTGAGGAACAATGGCCAGAGCGTAGCAGGTCTGCCGGGCAGTGTTGTGACACTTGGCACACAGGTCAAGCGCCTATCGCAGGCCTTGCTGCGCGGCCATGAACCGGTGATCCGGACAGGATCGTCGACGGGCTGAATCCGGCAGGCTTGCTCTTAAGCATTTTACAGGGCAAAACATGTAAAGTGGCTGACATGCGGGCGATAATGCATGAGAGCCGGGGCGCAATTTTACTATCGGAGACAGCATGAAGCACTGGCTGCGAAGTCCTGCTGTATGGACGGCCAGCGGCATTGCGGCAGGCGCGTTGCTGATCGGCCTCAACGTGTCGCGCGGCGGCGGGGTCGTCACCGGTACACCCGCGATCGCGGCGCAGGCCAGCCAGCCGCTGATCGACGACAACAACCTGCCGCTTGCGCCGGAGCGCTGGCAGGGCAAGGTCGATTACGCCGCGCTCGACGGGCGCATCCAGCGGATGATGCAAGATCCCGAGATGGTCGGCCTGGCGGTGGCGACGGTGGAGAACGGCCGGCTGGCATTCGTCAACGGCTATGGCTTTGCCGATCGCGAGGCGGGATTGCCGGTGACGCCGGATACCGTCTTCCGCTGGGCTTCGGTGTCGAAGGGTGTCGCGGGGACCTTGGCCTACAGGCTGGCCGAGCAGGGCAAGCTCAGCCTGTCCGCACCGCTTGCCACGTTCAATACCAGCCTGAAACTTGCAGGCGGCGCAGAGAACCGGTTGGCTATTCCGGATCTGCTGGCGCACCGGCTGGGGCTGGCGCGCAATGCCTATGACGGCAAGCTGGAATCGGGTGACTCGGCGCCGATGCTGCGCAACATGCTGTCGACCGTGCCGCAGCAGTGCCTGCCGGGCGACTGCCACAGCTACCAGAACGTCGCTTATGATGCGTTCAGCGAGATCGTCGGCAATGCGACCAACATGCCGTATGAAATGGCGGTGACGCAGCTGCTGTTCGCTCCATTGGGCATGAAGAGTGCAGGGCTGGGCATGACCAACCTCACCGGCGCGCGCAACTGGGCGCGGCCTTATCGACGCGGCGGGGTGCAGGTACTGTCCGATGCCTATTTCCGCGTGCCCGCCGCCGCCGGGGTGAGTTCGAACATCGTGGACCTTTCACGCTGGATGCAGGCGCAGATGGGGCAGTCGCCGCAGGTCGTTTCGGCCAATGTTCGCGCCGAAATCCACCGCCCTCGCGTCGCCACCTATCGCGGCGGACGCAGCGGGCCGGATTCGCTGATCATCAGCCACGGCTATGGCCAGGGCTGGCGCAGCCATATCTATGACGGCCACTGGCTGGTCGGCCATGGCGGCGCAGTCAACGGCTATCGCGCGGCGATGTGGTTCGATCCCGCCACGCAGACCGGTATCGTGATGCTGTGGAACAGCGGCTCGACCCGGCCCTTCCGCCTGCCGTACGAGTTTTTCGACCAGATCTATGGCCGCCCGTACAGCGACTGGCTGGAGATGGACAAGGACCCGCGCATGATGGCCCCCCAGGCCATGCCGCCCGCGCAGATCGCCAATGCGGTGACCACCGCCGACTGAATTCGACGTTTCCAATCATAACAACAACCAGAACCGACCGGAGAGACCTGCCATGAGCGTTGTGCTGCACCATCTTGAATATTCGCGTTCCACCCGGGTCATCTGGCTGCTGGAGGAAATGGGAACGCCCTACGAGATGGTGCGGCACCAGCGCGACCCGCAAACCTTTCGCGCCCCGCCCGAGCTGGCGCAAGTCCATCCGCTGTCAAAGGCGCCGACGGTGATCATCGATGGCCATGTGATGGTCGAATCGGGCGCGATCATCGAATATCTGATCGAACGTTTCGGCAGCGAGACGCTGGCGCCGGCCAATGCCAAGGATCGCCCGGCCTATCTCGAATGGCTTCATTTTGCCGAAGGCACGATGTCCGGCCCGATCATCTTCACCGCGCTGGGCCCACGCTTTGGCGGTCTGGGGCCGATGCTGGGCGGTTTTCTGGGGGCGGAGGTCACCAAGCTGCTCGACCATGCCGACAAGGCGGTGACCGATCACGAGTTCCTGGTCGGCGACCGGTTGAGCGGCGCAGACATCAACATGGCCTATCTGCTCGAAGTCGCCGATGCCAGCAAGCTGCTGGGCGAGCGTCCGGCGCTCAGGGCCTATCTGCAGCGGCTGCGCGAGCGCCCGGCGTACCAGAAGTCGATCGAGATCGGCGGCCCGATGATCTTTGCCGCAATGGGCGGCTGATCGTCCCGAGGTCTGTCAGGCGAGCGCCAGGCCGGGCAACCATTCGGCCCACAGCCCGATCTTTTCCGCGTGGATCTGCTCGCCCTGTTCTGGCTGGACCGGCACCAGCAGCATCGTCGCATTGGGTGCCAGCTGGCCGATCAGGTGGCGGTCGGCCCGGATGACCTGGCCGATGCGGGGATAGCCGCCGGTGGTCTGGCCTTCGCAGCCGATCAGGTACGGCATGCCATCGGGCGGGCACTGGATGATGCCGGGGAAGACCGCGCCGCTGCGGATCGGCGCTGCGGAATTGAGGTCGATCGCCGTACCCTGCAGTTTCAGCCCCATGCGGCTGGAGCGTGACGACACGCGCCAGCGCTTGCGCGCCAGTGCCGCCATGCCCAGCGCCAGCCGCTCGCTTTCCGGCCCCGCCACCACGCGCAGCACGAAGCCGTGCCCGAAAAAGGGTTGCAGTTCGGCCGGTGTCACGAGGTCTGCGACAATGGTGTCGCCATGGTCGGTCGGGATGACATCGCCATCAGCCAGTGCGCGGCCTTCCATCCCGCCAAAGCCGGCTCCGATCAGCGTGGATTGCGACCCCAGGACAGGGGCGAGCGCGATCGGCGCGGACAGCGCCAGATAGACCCGGCATCCCGCCCAGACCCGGCCGATGGAGATGGTGTCGCCCGCCTTGAGCTGGAGCGTGTGGTGCGGCTCGGCCTCTTCGCCGTTGATCTCGACCTGACAGGGGGCGCCGGTGACAGCCACCGCCATGGCGTGGTCGGCGCGAAATTCTGCCGGCCCCAGCGTGATCTCGATCGCGGCAGCATCATAAGGCTTGCCCACCAGCCGGTTGGCGAGCGCAAGGCTCAGGGTATCGGCTGCGCCGCCCGATGGCACGGCCAGTCGGCGCAACGAACGGAACGGTCCTGCCTGAATGCTCGACTGCAGCCCGGCCTTGATGACGGTGATGCTCATGCCGCGCCCCCCGTCCGCCGGGTTAGCTCGCTCGAATCGATCCGCTCGAAGCGCACCGGTTGCCCGGCCTTGAGCAGGGCAGGCGAAGGCGCATGCGCATCGAAAAGGGTCTCGGCGATCCGCCCGATGATCGGCCACCCGCCGGGCCCTGCATGCGGATACAGCCCGCAATGCTGGCCCAGCAGCCCGACCGACCCAGCCTCGACATGCGCGCGCGGGTCGGACAGGCGCGGGATATCAGGCGTTGTAGCGTCGCACACCAGATAGGCAAAACCCGGCTGAAAGCCCAGCATGGCGACCCGCCAGTCCTGCGCCATGTGCCACGCGGGCAGCGCATCGGTCGTCAGGCCCAGCAGTTCGGCGACGATATCGGCATCATGCGCCCAGGGCTGTTCGTAGCAGATGTGCAGCGTCGCCGCTGAAGGGCTGGCCGAAGCGGTGTCTTCACTGTTGCCTTCGAGCAGGGCGAGCGCGGTCGTTTTCGCGGCATCGAGCGTGCGTTGCTGCGGGTTCCAGCTGAGCGACAGGCTATCCAACCCCGGCACGATATCATCCCAGCCCTGCGCCTCTGCCGCCATCGCCAAGGCTGCGACCCGATCGGGCGGCAGCGCCTGGATCATCAGCCAGTCATCGGCGCAGAAGATCGGCTGGGACATCGGGCATCTCTCCGGGTGCTCTTATCGTGATGCCTATGATTGCCATCTCCCCAGCGATCCGCAAAGCGGTTTGTTCCGATCCGGGACTGTCGGAATGGATGCACAAGGTTTGCGCCATAACATGGATCAGGCTGCCGTCCTGTGCGCGCAGCGGCTGGCCGGTGGCGATGGCGATCGCCTGGGCAGCGCGGGCATCGTCGCCTGTGATCAGCGCGCCTGGGGCGTTGCGCGGGATCAGGCGGCGCGCGGGCGTATAGCCCCGATCGACAAAGCCCTCCGGGATGAAGCGCGCGCCCACGGCTTGTGCGGCCGCATCGCCCGCGCCGTGCGCAAGACCAACCTGCGCTAGCTGCGGGAAGGCGGTGTGCAGCGCGCCTGTGACTGACAGCGCCAACTCGGGCCGGTCGGCCAGGTCGTTGTACAGCGCGCCGTGCGGCTTGATGTGGGTGAGGGGAATGCTTTCGGCCCGTGCGATGGCCTGCAGCGCGCGCACCTGTGCGACCAGCGACTCGATCAGATCGGGCAGGGGGATGGCGAGCGAGGTCCGGCCAAAGCCTGCACGATCAGGGTAGGAGGGGTGCGCGCCTGCTGCCACCCCGGCATCGCGCGCGGCGCGCAGCATCACCGCCATGCTCTGCTCGTCGCCGGCATGGCCGCCGCAGGCGATGTTGCAGCTCGATATGTGCTGCATCAGCGCGATGTCGCGGCGCTGCTCATCCGGCTCCTCGCCCAGATCGGCGTTGAGATCGATCCAGCCGGTCATGGCCACACGCCCGCAGCGCGTAGGATCAGCCGGAGCCCGAGCCCCGTGCACACTAGCACCACTACAGCGCCCGCCACGTTTGCTAGCGGGCCGTTGGCAAGCGCCCCCAGGCTGGCACGGCGCGAGGCAACCCACAGAAGGAAGGCGGCGAGGATCGGCAGCAACAGCCCGTTGGCCGACTGTGCGATCAGAATCAGCTCGACCGGATTGACCGAGAAGACGGCGAACACCGTGCCGATGGCGATCACCGCCAGCGCGGTGCGCTTGAAGATGCGCGTGCGACGCTCTGGATTGCCGCTGCTCCCCAGCATCTCGGCGAGCACATAGCCGGTGGCAAGCGGCGCGGTGAGCGCGGAACTGAACCCGGCGCCGACCAGCCCCAGCGCGAAGACAATCCGGGCGGACGATCCGAACAGCGCCTCCAGTCGCAGCGCAACATCGTCGAGCGGGCCGGCGCCGGTGCCTTGCATCGCGGCGGTGGCGGCGCCCATGATCACCACGGCCATCGAGAGCAATCCGCCCAGTGTCACCGAGACGGCGGTGTCCCTATTGGACGCCGCCAGCCCCGCGCGGTCCGCGCTGAACTGGCTGCGCACCGACGCTGCATGAAGGAACAGGTTGTACGGCACCACGGTCGTCCCGATCAGCGCGATCGCGGTGAACACGCTGGCGCTGGGCAGGCTGGGGATCAGCCCGCGCGCAGCGGCGCTCCAGTCGACATCGATCACCGCCAGCCCGCCGATGAACGCCAGCGACATCGCCAGCACCAGCGCAATCAGCAGCTTTTCAAGCCAGGCAGGCTTGCCGATGATCACCAGTATGGCCGCCAATGCTCCGACCGCCAGCGCACGCAGCGGTGCTGCGAGCGTGTCGTCACCCATCCCCAGCAGCGCCAGCCCCAGCCCGGTGCCGCTGATATTGCCCGCCTGATAGGCCGAATTGCCGATGGCGAGCGCAGCGAAGATCAGCGCTGCCATCGCCCATCGCACGGGCGGGCTGGGGGCAGCGGCCAGCGTCGCCTCGGCCAGCCCCTGGCTGGTCACGATCGCCACGCGCGCTGCCATGTTCTGCAAAATGATCGTGGCAATTGTTGCGAACACCAGTGCCCACAGCAAGGCATAGCCAAAGCCGATCCCTGCGCTGGCGCACGCGGTGACCGTGCCGGGGCCGATAAAGGCCGCGGTCACCAGCATGGCAGGGCCGGGGCGATAGCCGGCGGTCGTCACCAGCCCCAGGGTCTTTCGCGGTACCATTTGGTGATGACGTACTTCGTCCCCTCGCGCACCTTCATGCCATGGTGGATGGTGGCAGGGTTCAGGCTGCCATCGGGCCGCCGGTTATTCCAGGCGACCAACTTTCCGGTCTCGGGCTGGATCGACTTGCCGATGGTCTTGAACCGCGTTGCGCCGCCTGCGATCGGCTCGTTGAGATAGATCATGAACGTCCAGGTCCGTTGCCCCGCAACGCTCGTGAACCGTTCGAAGTCCTCGCCGCCCGGCTCGAAATAGTCGGTATGCGCCTTGAACTCCTGCCCCACGGCATAACGCTGGCCCTGCATCGTCTCGCCGAACGGCAGGTCGATGCCCGACAGTGCACTCAACCGCTGGTCGAGCGCGATGACGTCGGGGTCATCGCCGCGCATGTCGCACGTTTCGGAGGTACGGAAATAATGGTCGCCATTCGGGTCGGCGATGGTCGAAGGGCGGCGGTCGGCATCGATCTTGGCGACAAAGCGCGCGCATTCCTCTGCCGAAAGAAAATTGCGCAGGATGAACAGCTCCATGCGCGGCGTCGGCACCTTCTGGATGCCCGGAATCGTCATCAGCGCGGCGATATTGCACTGGTTGCTGGCGGTCTCGCTGTCGCTCATCGTCCCCATTCGCATCGCAGCCATTGCCTGCCCCCCAGATAGCCAGCAAGCGCAGCGCGCTCAAGGCGCAAACGGCTGGCGCGGCAAGGGATTGGCGGCTAAATGATCGCCCATGCGGCGGCACCCCCGATCCACCTCCGGCCAGACCGGTTTCAGCCTGCTCGAAATGCTGGTCGCGCTGGCGGTATTCTCGATCGCGGCGCTGGCGCTGATCAAGCTGCAGGGGGCCAGCCTGATGCAGACCGCAGAGCTCGACAGCCGCCTGTACAGCGAGATCATGGTGCGCAATCTGGCGGTCGAGGCGTTGACCGACCCCAACCCGCCTCCGCTCGGCGATAGCCAGGGTTCGGCCACCAATGCGGGGCGCAATTTCACCTGGCGGCGCACGACGACCGTGATGGAAGGCGGTGAACTGCTCAAGGTCGATGTCGCTGTGAAGCAGGCGGCCGGGCCAGAGGTGACGCTCAGCGTGATCAGGCCGGTGTTGTGAGCCACGATCTGACCCACCTCGGTTTGTCCCGAACCCCTCGGCTGGCTGGCAAGCCAGCCGCTCGGGATACACTTCTCGGCAGGGCCGAGACGTCGAGGGACGTTGCGCATGCGCCCCTCGACTTCGCTCGGGGACGCGGAGAGGTAAGTGCCTCGGCACGCCCAAATGGCTTCACCCTTGTCGAGATGATGGTTGCATTGTTCATCTTCGGCATGATCGCCAGCGCATCGGTGCTGCTGCTCCGCCAGACCGTCGAGGCCGAGGCGCGCAGCGCGGTGCGGCTGGAAGAGATGGGCGATATCCGCCGGTTTTCCGCCATCATGGCGCAGGACATGACGCTGATGCTGCCGCGCCCGTCGCGCGATGCTGCCGGCAGTGACCGGGTCGCCCTGATGAGCGGCGATGGCCTGTTGCTCGGCTTTTCGCGGCAGGTGCCGCAGATCGACCCGCAGCCCGGCAGCTCCAGCCTTCAGAGGGTCGAGTGGTCGGTGAGCGATGGCAGGCTGACGCGCGCGATCGCACCCAAGGCCGATGGCGCGACGACCCAGGCCGGTGTTCAGATCCTCGAGGGAATCGCTTCGGCGAGGCTGCGGTTTCGCGACAGGCAGGGCGTGTGGCAGGCGGACTGGCGACCCCAGCGTACCGACGAACTGCCGATCGCAGTTGAACTGACTCTCGTGCAGACCGGCAACGCAGCGCGACCGCTGGTGCTGCAGTTCCTCGTCGCAGGCGGCGGGGCATGAGCGCGCCACGTCTCCGCATCGCCCGGTCCGAACGCGGGATCGCCTTGCTCAGCGTGCTGCTGCTGGTCGCGGTGATGGCGATCGTCACCACGCTGATTCTCGACCGGGTGAACCTTGCGGTGCGGCTGGCGGGCAATGCCGACGCTGCCGACCGCGCCCGCTTTGTCGCATTGGGTGCCGAAAGCCTGGCAGCGCGCCAGATCAAGCGACAGCTGGACCTCAGCCCTGCGCGAACGGTGAATGCCGGCGGCTGGATCGGCGCGCCCATGGTGCTGCCGATCGATGACGGCACGGGCGCCATCGTGACCGCCACCGTGCGCGATGGCGGCAACTGTTTCAACCTCAACTCGGTGGTCGAAGGCGAGCCGGGCAGTCTGGCCGCGCGGCCCGTCGGCATCGGTCAGTTCGCCGGGCTGATGCAGGCGCTGGGCGTGGCATCCGACGAGGCCCGCGGGCTGGCCGATGCGCTGGCCGACTGGATCGATACCGACCAGCAGCCCTTGCCAGCCGGAGCCGAAGACCAGTTCTACAGCCAGCAGGACCAGCCGTATCGCACCGCCGGGAGGCTGCTGGGCGACAAGGGTGAGGTGCAGGCACTGCGGGGCATGACGCCGCAACTGTACGCCCGGCTGGAGCCGTGGATCTGTGCGCTGCCCGATGCGGTGCTCTCGCCGATCAACGTCAACACGTTGTTGCCCGAACAGGCCCCGCTGATCATGATGCTCGCCCCCGGCAAGATCCCGCTCGACCGCGCGCGCAGCCTGATCGCGGAGCGTCCGCCGCTGGGCTATGCGCGGATCGCGGACTTCTGGCGGCCGCTGGCGCTGCAATCGCAGACCTTCGGGCCAGAGATCGAATCGCAGCCGCAGATCGTCAGCCGTTGGTTCGAGCTGGATCTGGTGATCGCCCAGGGCGAAAGCCGTTGGCGGCAGACCAGCCTGCTCGATGCGCAGCTGACCCCGGCACGGATCATTTCGCGCAGGGTTGGCGAGCCTTGAGGCGGCTGCTAATTTAATTTCGTTTTGATGACGATTGATCCTCATTTCCCCTTGCATTGCAGCCCTGATTTGTAAGATAGCGAGCGCCTTCAATCGTCGCTTGACGATCGTTGCCACGCGCTCCTAAGGAGCGCCTCCGCGTGGCGTGTGCAGTGTGTGGCGACCGTAGCTCAGTTGGTTAGAGCGCCGGTTTGTGGTACCGGAGGTCGGGGGTTCGAGACCCCTCGGTCGCCCCATCTGCCCTTGAAATCGAGGCTTTCCAGCCTCCGCCGCGTCATGACCAGCCGGGGGAGACGGGCGCGTGCAAAGCTATTGGGATCTGCCGGACTTTGATGAGCACGAGGCCGTGCAGTATGTGCACGACCGCGCATCGGGTCTTTCGGCGATCATCGCCATCCATTCGACCAAGCTGGGCCCCGCAGGCGGCGGCACGCGCTTCTGGCATTATGCCGACAAGGGCCGCGCCGTCACCGACGCGCTGCGCCTGTCGCGCGGCATGAGCTACAAGAACGCGATGGCCGGCCTGCCGATGGGCGGCGGCAAGGCAGTTATTCTGGCAGACAGCGACAACCGCAAGACCCCCGAGATGCTCGCCGCGTTCGGTGACGCCATCGAGGCGCTGGGCGGGCGTTACGTGACTGCCGAAGATATCGGCATGTCGGATGCCGACATGGTCGCGATCAGCCAGCGCACCAGGTTCGTCTCTGGCCTGCCGGTGCAGGATGCGAATTCCGCAGGCGGCGACCCGGGTCCGTTCACCGCCAAGGGCATCTTCCTGGGCGTCAAGGCGGCCGTCGCGTTCAAGCTGGGCAGTGACCGGCTGAAAGATGTTCGGGTCGCGGTGCAGGGAACCGGCAGCGTCGGCGGCGGACTCGCCCGGCTGCTGGCGGCAGAAGGCGCAAAGCTGATTCTGGCGGATGTGAACGCAGAGCGCGCTCAGACGCTGGCCGACGAACTGGGCGCTGAAACCGTGCCCGCCGATCGCATCATGCAGGTGGAGGCGGACGTGTTCAGCCCGAATGCGCTGGGTGCGGTCCTCGATTCGGAAAGCATCGAAAAGCTCAACGTCGGTATCGTTGCCGGCGGCGCGAACAACCAGCTGGCGCGCCCGCACCATGGCGACATGCTGATCGACCGCGACATTCTTTATGCCCCCGATTACGTGATCAATGCAGGCGGCATCATCTCGGTCGCTTTGGAATATTTCGCGCAAGCCGAAGGCCGCGCCGCGCAGGTGGCAGAGGTGCACGCGCGTCTCACCGGCATCCCGCAGCGCCTGACCGGCATCTGGCAGGAAAGCCGCACGACCGGCGAATCCCCGGCGACCGTGGCCGACCGCATGGCGCAAAAGCTGATCGGGCGCGGTTGAGTCACGGTTATTGTTTCTCGCTAACACCTCCGCTTAGCCTGAGCCTGTCGAAGGCCCCGCTACACGGACAGCGTGGCCGCGCGGCTTCCGACGACACGGGCTGCGCTGGATGAGCGGAGAGGGGTTCAGCGGAATATCTGCATCTCCCATCACGCAAATTCCCTTGAGGCTGTGCCAGCATCGTGGCAACAAGGGACGACGCCGATATGCCTCGGCGCAAGGAAGCTGACGCACTTTTGCTCATGCACGGTTTTGCCAATCCTACGCGCTTTCTGTCGATAGCCCGTCCGCTGACTCCGGCGCTGATGGTCACGGGTGTGATCATGGTCGCCACTGGCCTGTTCCTGGGCCTGTTCAACGCGCCTGCAGACCGGTTGATGGGCGAAACGGTGCGAATCCTGTACATTCACGTGCCCGCCGCATGGCTGGGCATGGCTGGATGGACCAGCATTGCCATCGCCAGCCTGGTCGAACTTGTCTGGCGGCACCCGCTGGCGGGAATCGCTGCGCGCGCGTCAGCCCTGCCTGGCGCCTTTTTCTGCGCGATCTGCCTGGCCACCGGTTCGATCTGGGCGCGGCCGACCTGGGGCACCTGGTGGGTGTGGGACGGGCGGCTGACCTCGATGCTCGTGCTGCTGTTCCTGTACCTCGGCTATATGGCGCTCGCCGATGCCAGCCAGAAGGATGCCGCCGCCGGGCGCACCGGTGCGGGCCGGGTCGCCGCGATCTTCGGGCTTGTCGGCGCGGTCAACGTGCCGATCATCAACCGCTCGGTCGTATGGTGGAACAGCCTGCACCAGCCGGCCAGCATCACCATGGGCAAGTCGGCCATTGATCCGGCGTTCCTGTGGCCGCTGGGCATGGCCGTCATCGGATTTTCGCTGATCTTCGGCGCCATCGTGCTGATGCGCATGCGCACCCTGCTCGCCGATATCCGCATCGAGGCGCGGATGCGCAGGCTGGCAGCGGCATGACCCAGTGGACCTATGTCATTTTGTCCTATGCGCTCGGGATCAGTGGCACAATTGGCCTGATCGGCTATTGCTGGGTCGCATTGCGCCGCGCAGAAGCGCGGCTTGATGCGCTCAAGCGCAAGTGAACCGGACACATTTCCCAATGCCCAGCCCGATGAAAGCCAAGCACCAGCGTCTCGTACTGATCTGCATCGCCTTTGTCGGCCTGATCGCCGCCGGGCTGATTGCGGCTTATGCGCTGCGCGATCAGGCGAGCTATTTCTATACCCCAGGCGACATCGCAGAAAAGGGCGTCGAGCCGGGCCAGGCGATCCGCCTTGGTGGCATGGTGCAGACCGGATCGATCAAGACCCGTGCCGATGGCGTGACCATCGATTTCATTGTCGAGGACGGCAAGGGTACCGTTCCGGTCCGCTTCACCGGCATTACCCCCGACCTGTTCGTAGAAGGCTCGGGCGTTGTTGCCGAAGGCCGCATGGACAAGGCCGGCTTCTTCGTCGCCGACAACCTGCTCGCCAAGCATGACGAGAATTACGTGCCGCGCGAGATGCGCGACATGACCAAGGCGGATGTCAAAGAGGTAGCGGGTACGGTGCAGCAGCCATGATTGCGGAAATCGCGCTTGCGCTGCTGTGGCTTGCCGCTGCTCTGGCGGTACTTCAACTGGGGCTGGGCAGCTATGCGCTGACCGCGCGCGGCGCAGAATTCCTGCGTGCGATCCGCCCGATTGCGGTGGTGCAGGGGTTGCTGGTGGCCACCGCCTTCGCGCTGCTCATCGTGCTGTTCCTGCGCACCGACCTGTCGGTCAAGCTGGTCGCGGCCAACAGCCATTCGCTCAAGCCGATCATCTACAAGGTGGCGGGAGCCTGGGGCAACCATGAAGGCTCGATGCTGCTGTGGGTGACCGTGATGGGGCTGGCGGGCAGCTTTGTCGCCCTGCTCGAACGGCGGCTCAACGAGCGCACGATGGTAGCGACGCTGGCGGGCCAGGCGTTTGTGAGCCTTGGCTTCTACGCCTTCATGCTGTTCTCCTCGAACCCGTTCGAGCGGCTGAATCCCGCGCCAGTGGAGGGCAATGGCCTCAACCCGCTGCTGCAGGACCCCGGCCTCGCCTTCCATCCGCCGACGCTCTACATCGGCTATGTCGGGCTTTCGATCGCGTTCTCGTTCGCCATCGGCGCGCTGGTCACCCGCGATGTCGGCCCGGCCTTTGCCCGTGCGATGCGGCCCTGGGTGATGGGCGCATGGATTTTCCTGACGCTCGGCATCACCGCAGGATCGTGGTGGGCCTATTACGAGCTCGGCTGGGGCGGCTGGTGGTTTTGGGATCCTGTCGAGAACGCCTCGCTGATGCCGTGGCTCGCGGCGACTGCGCTGCTCCACTCCGTGAGCGTGCTCGCGACGCGCAATGCGCTGAAAGCCTGGACGGTGATGCTCGCGGTGGTTGCGTTCTCGATGTCGATGGTCGGTACCTTCCTGGTGCGCTCGGGCATTCTGACCAGCGTGCATGCCTTTGCGGTCGACCCGGAGCGTGGCAGCTTCATCCTGGCCTTGCTGGCGATCTATATCGGCGGCGCACTGGCGCTGTTCGGGCTGCGTGCCTCGACTGTGACCGAAGGCGCGCGCTTCCATCTGTTCAGCCGCGAAGGCGCGCTGGTGATGAACAACGTGCTGCTCGTCGGCGTGCTGGGCATCGTGCTGATGGGCACGCTCTATCCGCTGGTGACCGAAGCGTTCGGCACCAAGGTTTCGGTGGGCCCGCCCTATTTCAATCCGGTGAGCGCGATCTTCGTCTTCCCGATGCTCATCATCATGGCCGCCGGCCCGCTGATGCGCTGGCGGTCGGACAATGGCCGCAAGCTCACCAACCTGATGGCCGCGCCCGCGCTGGCCGCCGCCGCCGCACTGGCGCTGGTGGTGGTGTTTGCAGGCGATATCAATCTGCTGCCGCTGCTGGGGCTGGTGTTTGCCGCAGGCCTTGCGATCGCGAGCGTGCTGCCGCTGTGGAAGCGCAATTTGCGGCGCACACCAGCGCACATTTACGGCATGGTGATCGCGCACCTGGGAATCGCGGTGGCGCTCGCCGGCATGGCGTCGGAAAGCGCGTTCAACACCGAAAAGCTGGTGGCCAGCGAGTTCGGCCAGAGCCACAAGGTGGGCCCCTGGAACATCGAACTGCAGGGCGTCAAGCCGGTGGCAGGGGCCAACTGGACCGCGCTGGAGGCAAGGCTGGTCGCGCGCTATGGCGACAGCAATGTGCAGACCGTTCTGGCTCCGCAGTCGCGCATGTTCTCATCGCCGCCGACCGCGACCAACGAAGCGGCACTGCTGACTCGCTGGAACGGGCAGCTCTATGTCGTGCTGGGTGAAGAGGGCGAAGATGGCCGCTGGCAGCTGCGCCTGTGGTGGAAGCCGTTCGTGCCGTTGATCTGGTATGGCGGATTGATGATCGGCTTGGGCGGCATCCTGGCGCTGGTCGGACGCACTTCGCGCGATCGTCGTCGCAAGGACCAGCCCGAGTTCGAACCGCTGGCCGAGCCCGCTGAGCCGACTCCCGCCGGAGGCCGTGAGGCGCTGGCATGAAGCATTGGGCCATCTGGTTGCCGCTGGCGCTGTTCGGCGTGCTGTTTGCGGTGTTTGCATCGGGGCTGATCGCGCCGGGGGACCGGACGATCGTGTCGCAGATGATCGGCAAGCCATTGCCCGATTTCGACCTACCGCAGGCGGTGCCGGATCGCCCGGCGGTCGCTCGTGCGGACTTTGCCGATGGCAAGCCCAAGCTGCTCAACGTCTTTGCCAGCTGGTGCGTGCCGTGCGTGGCCGAAGCGCCGTATCTGCAGCAGCTCGCCGATGCCGGGGTTCCGATCTACGGCGTTGCCATCCGCGATCGGTCGCCCGATGTGCAGGCGTTCCTGGCGCGCAACGGCAACCCCTACGCGCGCATCGGCGCGGACGATGTCAGCAAGATCCAGTTCGATCTGGGCTCTTCGGGTGTGCCCGAGACGTTCGTCATCGATGGCAAGGGTATCATTCGCTACCAGCATATCGGCGATATCCGGCCCGAGCACGTGCCCATGATCCTGCAGAAGCTGAAGGAAGCGCAGTGATCGTGCACGCTGTTTGCGCCCCTCATCCGTCTGTCCCGAGCGTGTCGAGGGACCTTTCGCAGCGGTTGCGCGCACGTCCCTCGACTTCGCTCGGGAACGCGGTGAGGGTATTGCTTATCATGTTCGTTGCGGCCTTCATGGTTCCCGCATCAGCCCAGGACACGCTCCCGCCCGCGCCTTATGCCTACAAGCAGCTCGATGACCCCGCCAAGGAAAAGTCCGCGCAGGATCTGATGATGACCTTGCGCTGCCTGACCTGCCAGAGTCAGTCGATTGCCGACTCGGACGCGCCGATGGCGGGCGACATGCGCCATCAGGTGCGCCAGCGGATCGAGGCAGGCGAAGACCCGGAGGCGATCCGCGCGTGGCTGATCGAACGTTATGGCGACTGGGTGTCCTATGAGCCGCAAGTCACCGCGATGACCTGGCCGCTGTTCGCCGCGCCGATCGTGCTGCTGCTGATCGCAGCCCTGCTGCTGCGCAAACGTTTTGGCCGGGCACGGGCCGCTGGAGACAAGAGCTGATGGCCTGGGTTATCGTCGCGCTGGTCGCGATTTGCATCATGGCCGGCATGATCTGGCTGGGCAAGCTGCCGCGCAAGGCGTGGGAACTGGCTGGCGCGGCCTTGTTCATCGGCATCGCGGGCTATGCCTGGCAGGGCCAGCCCTCGCTTGCCGGATCGCCCAAGGAACCTGTCGAGAAGCTGGGCATGTTCGACGAGGACCTCGCCAAGCAGCGCGATGGCATGGGCGGCAATTTCGGTGATGCCCGCGCCTGGCTGGTGCTGGCCGATGCGCAGAGCCGCCAGGGCAAGTTCGCCACGGCCGCCACAGCGCTCAGCAAAGGCCTCGAGACCTATCCCGACGATGTCGACCTGTGGGTCGCGCTCGGCAATGCGCTGGTCGGACACAGCAACGGCCTGCTGACCCCGGCATCGCAATTTGCCTATCAGAAGGCGGCAACGCTGGCTCCGGATCATCCGGCCCCCCCGTTCTTTCTGGGGCTCGCGCTCGCGACATCGGGTCAATTGCAGCAGGCGCGGACGATCTGGGCCGAGCTTCTCGAGCGTTCGCCGCCCGAGGCGGAATGGCGCGAAGACCTCACCGGACGACTCGCGCGGATCGATAGCCTGATCGCTCAGCAGAACGGCGCGCCCGCACCCGGCATGCCCGGATCAGTCCCACCGTCGGACGGGCCAGCGCAACCCGTTGAATCGCAACCGTAAACCATCCTTTGCGATTATATTGCACCGCATCATGGCGCATGCTAATCCGCGTGCCATTGCCGATTTGGCGATAGGCGAAAGGGGACGATGAGCGCAGGCGGCCTTGGCTTCATGCGTTCGCACACTGCCCGATGATTACAGACACTCCTTCAGAAACGCCGCCGCAGCCGCAAACCGCCGGATCCATGGCAGGTGAGCAGGTCGCGCAGCAGGCGGGCAACGCTGATACCCACAGCAGTTCGGTGGCTTTGCTGGCGTTCGGCGCGATCGGCATCGTCTTCGGCGATATCGGCACCAGCCCGATTTACGCTTTCCGCGAAACCTTTGCCGGGCATCATCCGCTCACCCCTGATCGCGAACACATCTTCGGTGTCGTGAGCCTGATCTTCTGGTCGATGACCTTGGTCGTCGGCGTCCAGTATGTCAGCATCCTGATGCGCGCCGACAACAAGGGGCAGGGCGGCAGCCTGGCACTCGTCGCGCTGATCTCGCGCAGCATCGGGCGGACCAGCTATGGCTGGCTGCTGATCCTGCTCGGGGTATTCGCCACAGCACTATTCTACGGCGACAGCATGATCACGCCTGCCATTTCGGTGCTGTCGGCGGTCGAGGGGCTGACTGTGGTCAACCCCGGCCTGCAACCTCTGGTCATCCCGATCGCGGTCGGCCTGCTTGTCTTCCTGTTCTTCATCCAGTCGCGCGGCACGGCCAAGATCGGGACGCTGTTTGCGCCGATCATGGTATTGTACTTTGCCACCATCACGGCGCTCGGTGTCTATCAGATCGCCTTCAACCCGCAGATTCTGCTCGCGCTGAACCCCTGGTACGCGGTGCGTTTCTTCATCAACGATGGCTGGTTTGCGTTCCTGGCGCTGGGTTCGGTCGTGCTGGCGGTGACCGGCGCAGAGGCGCTGTATTCGGACATGGGCCATTTCGGCCGCGGACCGTTGCGCCTGTCCTGGTTCGGCTTTGTCATGCCCGCGCTGCTGATCAACTATTTCGGCCAGGGCGCGATGATCATCGGCATGACCCCGGAGGTAGCGGTTGAGACGATCAAGAACCCGTTCTTCCTGCTCGCGCCCGATATCCTGCGCCTGCCTCTGGTCCTGCTGGCGACCTGTGCGACGTTCATCGCCAGCCAGGCGGTCATCTCGGGCGCATTCTCGATCACCCACCAGGCGATCCAGCTGGGCTATATCCCGCGCCTGTCGATCAAGCACACCAGCGCGTCGGAAAGCGGCCAGATCTACATTCCGCTGATCAACTGGGTGCTCATGATCGCGGTGCTGCTGCTGGTGCTGACCTTCCAGAGCTCGAGCAACCTGGCGGCCGCCTATGGCATCGCGGTGACTGGTGCGATGCTGATCGACACCTGCCTGATGGCGGTGCTGCTGATCGCGATGTGGAAATGGAAGCTGTGGATGGCAATTCCCGTCATCGTCACCTTCGTCGTGGTGGATGGCGCCTATTTCCTCGCCAACGCGACCAAGATTCCCGATGGTGGGTGGTTCCCTCTGGTCATCGGTGCGTTCACCTTCACGTTGCTGACCACCTGGGCGCGCGGGCGCAACCTGATGCGCGAGACGATGATCGAAAGCGCATTGCCGATCGAGGTGTTCGTCAAGTCGGCACAGGGATCGGCCACCCGGGTCAAGGGCACCGCGATTTTCATGGCGTCGGCCACCACCGGCGTGCCGACCGCACTGCTGCACAACATGAAGCACAATAAGGTGATCCATGACCGCGTGGTCATCCTCACCGTGCAGATCATGGAAGTGCCCTATGTCACCGAGGCCAACCGTTTCCATGTCGAAAGCCTGGGCCACGGCTTTTATCGCATGATCCTGCGCTATGGCTTCATGCAGTCGACCGATGTGCCTGCTGCGCTCAAGGACGTGAAGGACCTGTGCGGTGGCAAGTTCGAGATGCTGCAGACCAGCTTCTTCCTCTCGCGCCAGACGCTGCTCACCGCCGAAAGGCCCGGCATGCCTGTATGGCGCGAGAAGATCTTCGCCTGGATGCTGCGCAACTCAGCCAGCCCGATGGAGTTCTTCAACCTGCCGTCGAACCGTGTGGTCGAACTGGGCAGCCAGCTGGAAATCTGAGGGGATCGGCCATGATCGTGATTGCAGGCTTCTATCGTTTTCCGGTCGATCAGCTTGACGTGGTCAAGCCCGCGATGGCGCGGATGATCGAACTGAGCCGCGCAGAGCCGGGCTGCGGCCATTACGCCTTTGCGCACGATGTGGTGGAGCCCGGGCTGATCCGGGTCAGCGAATCCTGGAAGGATGAAGCTGCGTTCAAGGCGCATGCCACCAGCGAGCATATGGCCGAATGGCGCGCTGCCAGCGCTGCGCACGGTATCTACGACCGCACGATCACAGGCTATGAGGTCAGCGCCGAACGCCCGCTTTGAGGTCCCCCTTCCCTGCGAGGGAAGGGGAGGCTCAGTCCGTCAATGATATTGGCGAATCAGTAGTTCGAACGCGCCAGCAGCGATTCCTTGGCGGCGTTATATTCGCGGGTCAGGCGTCCGACCATGTCGGCGACGGTGTCGACCTTATCGACCGCGCCGATGCCCTGGCCGCTGCCCCAGATGTCGCGCCATGCCTTGGCCTCGGTGTTGCCGCCCGAGCCGAAGTTCATCGTGCTGTAATCGCCCTTGGGCAGGTTGTCGGGGTCGAGCCCGGCATTGACGATCGACTGGCGCAGATAATTGCCCGAGACACCGGTGAACAGGTCCGAATAGACGATGTCCGAAGCCTTGCCTTCGACGATGCCGTTCTTGTAGCCCTCGTCCGCGCGGGCCTCTGCCGTCGCGATGAAGGCCGAGCCGATATAGGCGAAGTCCGCTCCCATCGCCTGCGCCGCCAGAATGGCAGCCCCGTTGGCGATCGAGCCTGACAGCGCGACCGGACCAGTGAACCACTGGCGGATTTCCTGCATCAGCGCGAAGGGCGAGATCGTGCCGGCATGGCCGCCTGCGCCGGCGGCGACCGGGATCAGGCCGTCCGCTCCTTTTTCGACCGCCTTGCGGGCGAAGCGGTCGTTGATGACGTCGTGCATGGTGATGCCGCCCCAGTCGTGCACTGCCTTGTTCAGGTCTTCGCGCGCGCCCAGCGAGGTGATGATCATCGGCACCTGCCACTTGGCGCAGGTCATCAGGTCGGCCTCGAGCCGGTCGTTCGATTTGTGGACAATCTGGTTGACCGCATAAGGCGCAGCGGGCGCATCAGGGTTGTCGCGGTTGTACTCGGCCAGTTCCTCGGTGATCTGGTGCAGCCATTCGTCAAGCTGCGCCTGGGGCCGCGCGTTCAGCGCCGGAAACGATCCGATCACACCCGCCTTGCATTGCGCAATGACGAGCTCGGGGCCGGAAATGATGAAGAGCGGCGACCCGATGACGGGCAGGCGCAGTTTGTCGCAAAGCGGTGATGGCATGGTCATGCCCGCGACATTAGCTTAGGTTTATGGGGTGTCCAGAGGCATTCTTAATCATCCGATTAAGTTTTGAATGAAAACGGCTTGGGCCATTCAAAATCCTCCCCGAGCTTGCTCGGGGAGGGGGGCCGTTCGCGCAGCGAATGGTGGAGGGGCTCTGTGCCGACGGTTGCTAAGAGCCCCTCCACCATCCTTCGGATGGTCCCCTTCCCCCAGTCAAGCTGGGGGAGGATTTAAGCGATCAAATCTCCTCGAGCGCGCTCAGGACAGCCTTGATCGAGGCGGTCGCGACGTCTTCATCCACGCCGACCCCGAAGCAGGGCGAGCGCCCATCGACCGCGCATTCGACATAGGCCGCGGCGCGCGCCTTGGAGCCCGCGCCGATCGCGTGTTCGCGGTAATCGGCGATATCGATGGCAATGCCCAAAGCCGCCGACAGCGCGTCGACCACGCCCGAGATCAGGCCGTTGCCGCGCCCGCTGACCGGAATTTCCTTGCCGCCCGCGATGATGCGTCCGACGAACAGCCGGTCGTTGCCTGCCTTGCGCTCTTCATAATCGACCAGCCGGTACTTGCCTTCACCGTCGAGCCGATAGCGCGTCTGGAACGCCTGCCAGATGTCGCTCGAAGACAGCTCCATGCTCCTGGCATCGGCCAGCGCCTGCACGGTCTTGCTGAAATCGGCCTGCAGGCGCTTGGGCAGCTTGAGGCCCTGATCCTGCTCGAGCACCCAGGCGACGCCGCCCTTGCCGCTTTGCGAATTCACACGGATCACCGCTTCATACGACCGCCCGATATCGGCAGGGTCGAGCGGCAGATAGGGCACCTGCCAATATTCGTCGTTGCGCATCTCTTGCGCGGCAAAGCCCTTCTTGATCGCATCCTGATGGCTGCCCGAGAACGCGGTGAACACCAGTTCGCCCGCATAAGGGTGCCGCTCGGGGACCTTGAGCTGGTTGCAATATTCCACCGTCTTGACGATCTCGTCCATGTCCGAGAAATCGAGGCCGGGGTGCATGCCCTGCGTGTACATGTTGAGCCCCAGGGCGACGAGATCGACATTGCCGGTGCGCTCGCCATTGCCGAACAGGCAGCCTTCGATGCGGTCCGCGCCTGCCATCAGGCCCAGTTCGGCCGCGGCAATGCCGGAGCCACGATCATTGTGCGGGTGCAGGCTGATCACCACGCAATCGCGCTTGCTGATATGGCGGCACATCCATTCGATCTGGTCGGCATAGATATTGGGGCTGGAGGCCTCGACCGTCGCGGGCAGGTTGAGGATCAGCGGCTTTTCCGGTGTCGGCTGCAACACCTCCATCACCGCCTCGCACACCTCCAGGCTGAAATCGAGTTCGGCGGTGGAGAAGGTTTCCGGCGAATATTCGAAATGCCAGTCGGTCTGCGGGTACTTGGCCGCCTGCTCCTTGAGGATGTTCGCGCCTTCGACCGCGATCGCCTTCACGCCGGCGCGGTCGAGCCCGAACACGATTTCGCGCCAGGCGGGCGAGACGGCGTTGTACAGGTGCACGATCGCACGGTGGACGCCCGCCAGGCTCTCGAATGTCTTTTCGATCAGGTCGCGGCGCGACTGGGTGAGCACCTGCACGGTGACGTCGGCGGGGATATTGCCCTCATCGACCAGCCCGCGGATGAAATTGAATTCGGTCTCGCCGGCAGAGGGGAAGCCGACCTCGATCTCCTTGAGGCCGATCTTGACCAGCAGATCGAAGAACCGCTGCTTCTTGGCCGCGTCCATCGGATCGATCAGCGCCTGGTTGCCGTCGCGCATGTCGGTGGAAAGCCAGCGCGGCGGCGCGGTGATCACCGCATCGGGCCAGGTCCGGTTCGGCAGGTCGACGCGGGGAAAGGGTCGGTATTTTTGCGAAGGATCGTTGAGCATCGGCATGGCTGAGAGGCGCCCCTGTTGGAATGATGGTGCGTTAAGGGTGGCCAGCACGGAGCGCAACCGGTGATCGGTGCGGCGGTAGCTGGCGGGTGAAAAAGCCCTTAGGCGTGGCGCGCCAAAGAGGCGCACACGGTCGGTACACGCCTAAGGGCGTGTAAGTCGCAGTCCAAGAAGGAGGGCCGATCCGGTCATAATGTCAGCGTCATTGCGGGAATGAGCGGAATTGCGCAACAAAAAAATGGTGAGCAGCGAATGCGCGATGGGGAATATCACGCGTCCGCTCAGGCTGAGCGGGGTGGGTAAGGGCAAGGCACCCTCCCCGGCGCGCTGCCGGGGAGGGGTTTTGCCGAGGACGTCTACTTGCGCTTACTGCTTTTCGAAAGCGACGCTGATGTCGAGCTCGACCTCGTCGCTGACCATCGGCAGCGCGTAATTGATGCCGAAGTCGCTGCGCTTGATGGTGGTGTCGGCTTCAAAGCCAACGGTGGCCTTCTTGTTGAAGGGGTTGGCGCCCGCGCCGGTGAATTCCGCGTCGAGCACGACTTCCTTGGTCACGCCGTTCAGCGTCAGGTTGCCGGTGATCTTGGCGGTGGTGCCGGTTGCGACGACCTTGGTCGACACGAAGCGCGCGTCCGCAGGCGCAGGACCGAAGAAGTCGGGCTTGCCGCCGTCCTTGCCCGCGCGCAGCAGGTGGCTGGTGAGACCCGAGCTGGCGGTGGTCACCTTGCCGACGGGGATGGTGACATCGACGGTCGCGGCATTGGGGTTGGCCGGATCGATGGTCAGTGTGCCTGCGACATCACCGAAGATGCCGAAATAGTCGTTGAAGCCGAAATGGTTGACTTCCCAACCGATCAGCGAGTGGCCGGGGTCGGTCTTGTAGGTTCCGGCGGTGACGCGGGTCGCGTCCTTCTGGCCGGGCAGCTGCATGCCCTGGCCGATCAGCGGCGTGGCGGCGACGAGAGCGAGGATAGCGAGAGTCTTGCGCATGACGAACTCCTTGAGGCGGGGGGATAGGAAACCGGAAACTGGGTCTCGCATCGCTTCAAGTCAATCGTTCATCCGCGCAACACAGCGTTTACGTTCTGCCATCCAGACCGGCACGGACCACGGCATAGATCCGGTCCAGCTGCTCGGCGGTGATGCAATAGGGCGGCATGACATAGACCGTGTTGCCCAATGGACGGATGAGTACGCCATTTGCCTTGCCGAATGCACCCAGATGCACGGCCCAGTTAGACAGGTAACCGCTGGCATCGGAGTGCAGGTCGAACGCGGCGATCGTGCCGCATTGACGCGTGCCGGCAACCTGAGGGTGGCCCGCGATATCTGCCAGCGCGCGTGTCTGCATCGCCGCCAGATCATCGATCCGCTGCTGCACCGGCTCGTCGCGCCAGATCGCCAGATTCTCGACCGCTGCGGCGCAGGCGATGGGGTTGGCGGTGTAGCTGCTCGAATGGAAGAAGCAGTCGGCGCGGTCCTGCGACCAGTGCGCCATGAAGATTTCCTCGCGCGCCAATGTCACCGCCAATGGCACCGACCCACCGGTCAGGCCCTTGGACAGGCACAGGATATCTGGGATCACGCCCGCCTGCTCGCACGCCAGCATCGTGCCGGTGCGGCCCCAGCCGGTCATCACCTCGTCAGCGATGAACAGCACATCATGGGCCGCGCAGATCGCCGCCATCTGCGCCAGCACATGCGCCGGATACATCAGCATGCCGCCCGCGCCCAGCACCAAAGGCTCGCCGATGAACGCTGCTGCGCCTGCCTTGCACGCCGCCTCGAGCGCATCGAACGTCGCCTGTTCGGCCCCTTCAGCCGGGAAGGGGACGGCGGTCACATCGAACAGCAACGGCGCATAGGGGCGGTTGAACACGCCGCGCGCGCCTACCGACATCGCGCCGATGGTGTCGCCGTGATAGCTGTGTTCCATCACGATGATGCCCTGGCGCGGTTGCTTTCGGTTGTGCCAGTAACCCAGCGCCATCTTCAGCGCGACCTCGACCGCCGTGGAGCCGGAATCGCTGAAGAACACGCGGGTCAGCGGCTCGGGCGTGATGTCGATCAGCCCGCTCGCCAGCGTTTCGGCGGGCGCGTGCGTCCAGCCGGCAAAGATGATCTGGTCGAGCTTCGCGCTCTGCGCAGCGATCGCGGCCATGATGCGCGGGTGCGCATGGCCGTGCGTCGTCACCCACCAGCTGGAGATCGCATCGATCCATTGGCGGCCATCGGCGCTGTGCAGCACCGCACCTTGCCCGCGTTCGATCAGCGGTATTTCCTCGCCCAGACCATGCTGGGTGAAGGGGTGCCAGACGGGGGAGGGGGTCATGCGAAATCGGCGATATCGAACCCGGCGGCAAAACCGGCACGCAGGGTCTCGGGCGTCAGTTCGGGCAGCATGTCCAGCCGGCCCAGGCGGCGCACGCCCGAGATTGCCGGGATGGTCGCCTCGCTGTCGGGCATGGCATCGCCGATAAAGGCAATGCCGTGGATCGGCACCTGGCGGGCGCGCAATGCCTCTATCGTCATCAGGCTGTGGTTGATCGTGCCGAGCGCCGTGCGCGCGCAGACGATCACCGGGATCTGCCAGCGCGCGAAGATATCGGCATACAACACCGTGCGCGTCACCGGCACCAGCGCGCCGCCTGCGCCTTCGATGACCAGAGGTGCATCGATGGTAGGCGGGTTCAAGGCATCGGTATCGATTTCCACGCCGTCGATCTCGGAGGCGAGGTGCGGCGAGGCGGGCGTCACCAGACGCCAGGCTTCGGGCAGCGTCGATTCCGGCACCATGCGTTCGATGAAGGCGGTGTCGGTCCCGCCCTCCAGCCCGGATTGCACCGGTTTCCAATAGCGGGCCTTCAACGCCTGAACGAGGGCGGCACTGAACACCGACTTGCCGATATCGGTGTCGGTACCTGTCACAACAAAACGCGGTTTCATGCGGGGATCATGATCCTGTCGAGTGATTCGGAGAGCGCGCCGATATCACCCTTTGTCACGTTGCGGGTAATCGAAATTCTGAGGCGTGCCGTGCCCTGCGGTACCGTCGGCGGGCGGATGCCGCGAATGTCGAAACCCTGGCGCTGCAGCGCGGCGGCAATTCGCATCGTGCGGCCATCCTCGCCGATGATGACAGGCAGGATCTGTGTATCCGATGGCGCAGCGCCCAGCCGGGGAGCGAGAAGATCGCGCGCCTGGGCCACCCGTGCGAACAGGTCTTCGCGCCAGTCGTCATGCGCTGCGACCAAGGTAATCGCGCGGCGGGTCATGTGCGCGACCAGTGGCGAGGGCGCGGTGGAAAAGATGAACGGGCGGGCGCGGTTGACCAGAAAATCGATGATCACGCGGGGCGCGCAGATCAGCGCGCCTTCGCAACCCAGCGCCTTGCCGCAGGTGTGCAGCGTGATGACGTTCGGCTGGCCGGCCAGCGCATGGGCCAGGCCGGCGCCAGCAGGACCGAATACGCCGGTGGCGTGCGCCTCGTCGACCACCAGCACGGCATCGTGCCGCGCAGCGACATCGGCCAGATCGCCGAGCGGCGCGCGGTCGCCGTCCATGCTGTAGAGGCTCTCGACTGCGATCCAGACGCGCCCGGTGCCGCCCGCCAGCCGCCAGGCGATGATCGCATCGTCAAAGGCCTGCGGGTCGTTATGGGCAGCGGGCCGACATTCGGCGCGCCCCAGCTTCATGCCGTCGTGCGCGCTCGCGTGGATCAGCGCGTCATGTACCACCAGATCGCCGCGCTGCGGCAGCGTGGCGAACAGCGCGGCATTGGCGGCAAAGCCGGTCGCGAAGAACAGCGCGGCCTCGCTGCCGAAATGCGCTGCGGCTTCGGCCTCCAGCGCCTCGTGCGCTGCATGGTTGCCACGCAACAGCCGCGATCCGCCCGAGCCTGCGGGCAGGCCCAGCGCCATGCCCTCGCGCAAGGCATCATGCAGCAGGGTGGATCCAGCCAGTCCCAGATAATCGTTCGAGGCAAAATCCTTGCCCTCGCGGGGCCCAAGCGCACGCAATCTCGAACCCCTTTTCAGGGATTCGAGTTGCGCGGCATGGTCCTCGAAAAAGGGCGTGGTCAAGAACGGCTCAGTTCTTGGCTTTGTCGACCAGCTTGTTGGCGCCGATCCACGGCATCATTGCACGCAGCTGCGCGCCGGTCTTTTCGATCGGGTGGGCGGCCGCCAGCTTGCGCGCGGCCTTCAGTTCGGGCTGGCCTGCGCGGTTGTCGAGAACGAAGTTCTTGACGAAGCGGCCCTGCTGGATGTCCTCCAGCACGCGCTTCATTTCGGCCTTGGTCTCCGCGGTGATGATGCGCGGACCGGTGGTGATGTCGCCATATTCGGCGGTGTTGCTGATCGAATAGCGCATGTTGGCGATGCCGCCTTCATACATCAGGTCGACGATCAGCTTCACTTCGTGCAGGCATTCGAAATATGCCATTTCGGGCGCATAGCCTGCTTCGGTCAGCGTTTCGAAACCGGCCTGGATCAGGTGGGTCAGGCCGCCGCACAGCACCGCCTGCTCGCCGAACAGATCGGTTTCGCACTCTTCGCGGAAGTTGGTTTCGATGATGCCGCTGCGGCCGCCGCCGACGCCCGATGCATAAGCGAGCGCGATGTCATGCGCGTTGCCCGAAACGTCGCGTTCCACCGCGATCAGGCAGGGCACGCCGCCGCCGCGCACATATTCGCTGCGCACAGTGTGGCCGGGGCCCTTGGGCGCGATCATGATGACGTCGAGGTCTTCGCGGGCTTCGATCAGGCCGAAATGGATGTTGAGGCCGTGCGCGAACGCCAGCGCCGCGCCGGGCTTCATGTTGGCGTGATAGTCATCGGCATAGATCGCGGCCTGATGCTCGTCGGGTGCCAGGATCATGACGATATCGGCCCAGGCGGCGGCATCGGCGTTGCTCAGCACCTTGAAGCCTGCGCCTTCGGCCTTGGCGGCGGTGGCGCTGCCGGGACGCAATGCGATGGCAACATCCTTGACGCCGCTGTCACGCAGGTTCTGCGCATGGGCATGGCCCTGGCTGCCATAGCCGACGATGACGATCTTCTTGTCTGCGATCAGCTTCAGGTCGCAGTCGGAATCATAATAAACGCGCATAACCTAGTCATTCCCTGTCTTTACCTCCTCTCCCTTCAGGGGAGAGGATACCGAAACTTGGCAGCTCGCTGCCTAGTGGAGGTTGGAGAGGGCCGTTCAGCCCCTCTCCCTGGCGCTTCGCGCCCTCCCTCTCCCCTGCAGGGAGAGGGGTAATACTAGCCCGCCTCGGCCCCCCGGGTCATGGCAACAACGCCAGTGCGGGCGACCTCGACCAGCCCGACCTCGCGCATCAGCGCAATGAACTGGTTGATTTTCTCGACCGATCCGGAAATCTCGAAGACGAAGCTGCTGGTGCTGGTATCGACCGGGCGGGCGCGGAAGATGTCTGCCAGGCGCAGCGCCTCGATCCGGTGCTCGCCCGCGCCTGCGACCTTGACCAATGCCAGTTCGCGCTCGACATGCGGTCCCAGCTCGGTGAGGTCGGCGACGCGGTGGACGGCGACCAGGCGGTCGAGCTGCGCAATGATCTGGTCAATCACCGCAGGCGGGCTCACGGTGACGATGGTGATGCGGCTGGTGGCGTGATCCTCGCTGATATCGGCCACCGTCAGGCTTTCGATATTATAGCCGCGCGCGGTGAACATGCCCGCGATCTTGGCGAGGATGCCCGCCTCGTTGTCAACGGTCACGGTCAGAACGTGCCGTTCGGATGCCTGTTGCTGGATGTGCATGGGGCGATCTTTCAGAAGGGGTGAAAGCCGATGCTGCCCGGGGCAGAATGCCGCGCTAGCAGGTCGGACAAATCGGCTTTCGCCAATGGGACGGCACGGGGAGGGCAGAACCGCATCAGACGAGGGCCTTTGCTTCGTCTTCCATGGTCCCGGCAACCTCGTCGCCATACAGGATCATGTCGGTGTGCGCCGCGCCCGAAGGGATCATCGGCAGGCAGTTGGCGAGCTTGGCGACGCGGCAGTCGACCATCACTGGCCCGGGATGATCGATCATCGCCTGAATGCCCGCGTCGAGTTCTGCCTGGTCGGAAATGCGGATGCCCTTCCAGCCATAGGCCTCTGCCAGCGCGACGAAATCGGGCAGCGCATCGGAATAGCTTTCCGAATAGCGGCTTTCATAGGTCAGCTGCTGCCACTGGCGCACCATGCCCATATATTCGTTGTTGAGGATGAAGATCTTGACCGGCAGGCGGTATTGCGTCGCGGTGCCCAGCTCCTGGATGTTCATCTGGATCGAGGCCTCACCCGCGATATCGATACACAGCGCACCCGGATTGCCCAGTTGCGCGCCAATCGCGGCGGGCAGGCCATAGCCCATGGTGCCCAGGCCCCCCGACGTCAGCCACTTGTTGGGTTGTTCGAAGCGGAAATACTGCGCCGCCCACATCTGGTGCTGGCCAACCTCGGTCGAGATGATCGGGCTCTGATCCTTGGTCAGCGCATACAGCCGTTCGATGGCGAGCTGCGGCATGATTTCGGAAGCGCTGGGCGGATAGGCCAGGCATTCGCGCGTCCGCCAGCCGGCGATCCGCGCCTGCCATTCGGACAGGTCGTTGGGCGCATGGCCCATCGCGTTCAGCGCATCGATGATCTGACGCAGCACCGTCGCGCAATCGCCGATGATGCCCAGGTCCACCCGCACCGTCTTGTTGATCGACGACCGGTCGATATCGATGTGGATCTTCTTCGACGTCGGCGAGAAGGCATCGAGCCGTCCGGTGACGCGGTCGTCGAAGCGCGCACCGACGCAGATCACCAGATCGGCGCGGTTCATCGTCATGTTGGCTTCATAGGTGCCGTGCATGCCCAGCATGCCCAGCCAGTCGGGATGCTCGGACGGAAACGCGCCCAGGCCCATCAGCGTCGAGGTGACCGGCGCGCCGGTCATCCCCTGCAGTTCGCGCAGCAGCGTGCTCGCCTCGGGCCCTGCATTGATGACGCCGCCGCCCGAATAGATCACCGGGCTGGTCGCCTCTGCGATCATGCGCGCTGCGGTCGCGATATCGTCTGCCGTGCCTTCCTTGACCGGCGCATAGCGCAGGTTGGGGCGGGCAGGGGTGTCCGTGTCATGCGGCGCGCTGGCGACCTGGACATCCTTGGGAATGTCGATCAGCACCGGGCCGGGGCGGCCCTGGGTCGCGATGTGAAACGCTTCGCGCACCGTCGATGCGAGCTTTGCCGGGTCCTTCACCAGATAATTGTGCTTGGTGCAGTGGCGGGTGATGCCGATGGTGTCGGCTTCCTGAAAGGCATCGGTGCCGATGAGGTTGGTCGCGACCTGGCCGGTGATGACGACCATCGGGATCGAATCCATCAGCGCATCGGTAATGCCGGTGACCGCATTGGTCGCACCAGGGCCAGAGGTGACCAGCACGACGCCGGGCTTTCCGGTGGCGCGGGCATAGCCCTCTGCCGCATGCGCTGCCGCCTGCTCGTGCCGCACCAGAATGTGGCGCAGCGAAGGGTGCCCGAAGATCGCGTCGTAAATCGGCAGCACCGCGCCGCCAGGATAGCCGAAGATCACCTCGACGCCCTGTTCGACCAGCGTTTCAACCAATATCTGCGCGCCGCTCAATTCGGGCATGATGAAAGCCTTACTTCTTCAAAAAACGTGGGCCCGCTTAGACAATACGGGCCAACGTTGCAAAACCATAAGCTGCCAACCGTCTTGCGCCGATCGACACTAGCGAAAATCAACCCGGCGCAGGAAACCCGCGCCGGGTTGGTGAAAAGTGTGACGTGTCGAAGGACGCTGGCAGCAACGTCGTGACCCATTCGCTCTAAGAGACATAAAATGCTGCGTCAATACCTAATTGTGAAACAAAATATCAAAATCTACGTTATCACTATCCGAAAGTGCTTCCGTATACCGTTTCCAGCTCTCCGGTGGCTGGTTGCGGAACCATGTGTATTGGCGTTTGGCATATTGCCGGGTCGCCAGCTGGCCCTGTGCGAGACACTCGGCGTGCCCGATCTCGCCGCGCAGCAGCTTTGCAACCTCAGGCACACCGATGGCGCGCATCACCGGCAGATCGGGCGACAGCTGCCGCGTCAGCAGCGTTTCCACCTCGGCCAGCGCCCCAGCCTCCAGCATCAGCGCGAATCGCTGGTCACAGCGTTCGAGCAGCCAGTCGCGCGGCGGTTGCAGCACCAGCGGGCGCAGCGTGATCTGGTCGCCGATGCCGCCCACCTTGCGGGCCTGCCAGTGCGTGATCGGCTGCCCGGTGGAGCGCACGACCTCGAGCGCACGGGCGACGCGCGTGGTGTCCGCCGCGTTGAGCCGCGCCGCGCTCGCCGGGTCTTCGCGGGCAAGCGCGGCATGGGTCTGGTCGACCGGCATCGCGCGGACGGCCTCGCGGATCGCGGGATCGATTTCGGGAATGGGGGCGATGCCGTGCAGCAGCGTCTGGAGATACAGGCCGGTACCCCCCACAAGGATCGGCAATGCGCCCACTGCATGCACCGCTGCGATCTCGGCGCGGGCGTCCGCTGCCCAGCGTGCGGCGGAGCAGGCCTGGGCGCCATCGATATAGCCGAACAGCCGGTGGTCGATCCCGCCCATCTCCACATCGCTGGGTCTGGCCGACAGGATCGCAAGATCGGCATAGACCTGCGCGCTGTCGGCATTGATGATCACCGCGCGCTCGCCGCGTTGCTCCAGCCAGCGCGCATAGGCGACCGCCAATCCGCTCTTGCCGCTGGCGGTGGGTCCGGCAATAAGCGCCACCGCCGGACGGCTGTGTCCGGCTGCATCGGGGGAAGTATTTGTGCCCATAGCCACGCTGATAGCAGCAGAGCCCCTCCCAGCGGGAGAGCTAAACGCTGCCGCCGACAGATTGCATCACGCCGGCCTGGTGGTCGGGGCGAACCATTGGATCGAACCCGGGCTGGTAGGCGAGTTGCGCTTCACCGGCGATCTTGCCAGCGCCAATGCTGCGCTCGATCCGCTGCGTGGCGTTGCCGATGTGCTGGTGCTGGACGAAGCCGTACGATCACCCCGCCTGCTGATGTCCGACATGGACAGCACGATGATCGCCAACGAGTGCATCGACGAGCTGGCCGATTATGCCGGCGTCAAGCCGCAGGTCGCCGAGATCACCGAACGCGCGATGCAGGGCGAGCTTGATTTCGAGGCGGCGCTGCGTGAACGCGTCGCGCTGCTCAAGGGGTTGAGCGAGCATGTCATCGCCGATTGCCTGGTCCAGCGCATCCGCCCGATGCCCGGCGCGCGGACTTTGGTGCGCACCCTGTCGCAGCGCGGCGCGGATTGCGTGCTGGTCTCGGGCGGCTTTCATTCCTTTGCCGATGTCATCGGCGCGGAGCTGGGCTTCCACGCGGTGTTCGCCAACCGGCTGGTGATCGAGCATGGCCATATGACCGGCGAGCTGGAGGGCGGCATCGTCGATGCTGCGCGCAAGGCGGCGATCCTGATGGACCAGTCTGCCCGGCAGGGGCTTGCGCCGGAGCAGGTGATCGCGCTGGGCGATGGCGCCAACGATATCCCGATGCTGAAGGCGGCAGGGGCGGGAATCGCCTATCACGCCAAGCCCGCAGCCATCGCCGCCGCCGACGCGCATATCGCGCATGGCGACTGGACGGCGCTGCTCCACGCATTGGGCATCCCGCGCAGTGAGTGGAGCGATTAGGCCCATGGAAAAGGGGTGCGGCGATCGCTCGCCGCACCCCTTCGTGCTTTTCAGCCGTGAACCCGAAGATCAGCCCTGCAGCAGGCGCATGATTGTCATCGCCTGTTCGCTGCCCGACTGGGGGACGGTCTCGCCGGTGCGGTCGGTGATCTTGTCGAAGATGCGCGCGACGCCTTCGGCGGTGCGCTCGCCCTCGGGAAGCGCCGCGCCCTGGGTCATCGTGACATAGGCCGCGTGGAACGCACCTGCGCCTGCGCCGATGATCATGTTGGTCGGCGCGTCTTCCGACACCAGATAGACGGCGGCGGGAACGACGTTCTCGGGCTTGAACTGGGCGAAGGCTTCGGGCGGGAAGATGTCTTCGGTCATGCGCGTGCCGGCGACCGGCGCCAGCGTGTTGACCTTGATGTTGTTCTTCGCGCCTTCAAGATACAGCGTCTTGGTGAGGCCGGCGAGGCCGAGCTTGGCCGCGCCATAATTTGCCTGGCCGAAGTTGCCATAGAGGCCGGTCGACGATGCGGTCATCAGGATGCGGCCATAGTTCTGCTCGCGCATGGTTTCCCACACCGCCTTGGTGCAGTTGGCCGAGCCCAGCAGGTGAACCTTCACCACCAGATCGAAATCGGAAGGCTCCATCTTGGCAAAGCTCTTGTCGCGCAGGATGCCGGCGTTGTTGATCAGGACGTGCACGCCGCCCCAGGCTTCCTTGGCCTTGGCGACCATTTCGACCATCTGCTCGTATTCGGTGACGTTCCCGCCATTGGCCATGGCCTCGCCGCCAGCGGCCTTGATCTCTTCGACCACCTTCGCGGCCGCATCCGAGGTGCCGGTGCCGTCGCGGGCACCGCCCAGATCGTTGACGACGACCTTGGCGCCGCGCGCGGCGAGATCGAGCGCATAGGCGCGGCCCAGGCCGCCGCCTGCGCCGGTGACAATGGCAACGCGGTCCTTGAAACTGATGGTCATGGCAAGCATCCTCTCGAACATGGTTTACACGGGGCGCGCGACAAATCCGCGCGGAATGGCGCGGGTTTTAGCCATGTTGCGCCGCTTGGCAAGCACCAAGCTGTGCCCGCAGAGGCTCAGGCGCGATTGACGTTCGCGTAAAGCCAGGGTGACGTTACGGCGATCAGGCCAGTTCGCTGTCCAGCGCATATCCGGCAGAGCGCACCGTGCGGATGATATCGGGCTGGCCATGCGCGTTGAGCGCCTTGCGCAGCCGCCGGATGTGCACGTCGACGGTGCGAATCTCGATATCGCTGTCGTGCCCCCAGACGCTGTCGAGCAGGCGCTCGCGCGAGAACACCCAGCCGGGATGCTCGAGGAAGTGGCGCAGCAGGCGGAACTCGGTGGGGCCGAGCGGAATGGTCTGCCCGGCGCGCTTCACCTTGTAGCCCACGGTATCCATCTCGATATCGGCAAAGCTCAAGGCCTCGCCCGCCAGCGCCGGACGCACGCGGCGCAGCACCGCATTGACGCGCGCAATCAGCTCGCGCGGAGAAAAGGGCTTGGTGACATAATCGTCCGCGCCGATATCCAGCCCGCGCACCCGGTCTTCCTCTTCGCCGCGTGCCGACATCATGATGATCGGGATGTTCGAGGTATCGTTGTCGCGGCGCAGGCGGCGGCAGACCTCGATGCCCGACAGGTTTTCGATCATCCAGTCGAGCAGCACGATATCGGGCCGCTCCTCGCGCGCGATCAGCATGGCCTCTTCGCCATCGGGGGTGTGGCTGACGCGAAAGCCTTGTTTGTCGAAGTGCCAGGACACCAGCTCGGAGAGCGCCATGTCGTCTTCAACCAGCAGCAGATGAGGAGTCGTCATCGTGTGTGTGCTTTCTGTAACAAAAATTCCGGATCAATCGGCTCCGGGGGCCAGTGCATCATCGCCGCGCTCGCGTTCGTTCATCGACTGGCCGGTCACCGCGAAATAGACCATCTCGGACACGTTGGTGGCGTGGTCGCCGATGCGCTCGAGATTCTTGGCGATGAACAGCAGGTGCGTGCCCGCGCCGACATGCTCGGGGTTCGAAATCATGTGCGCGATCAGCGCGCGGAAGATGCTGTTGTAGAAATCATCGACCGTCTTGTCCTGCGCGCAGACCGCGACCGCGAGATCGGCGTCGCGCCTGGCAAACGCGGTAAAGGCATCATCGACCAGCTGACGTGTCGCATCGGCCATCGCAGGCAACAGGCGGGCGGCATCGATATGCTGCGCCGGATCGATCAGGGCGACCCGCTTGGCGATATTCTTGGCATAATCGCCGATGCGTTCGACCACGCCCGAAATCTTGAGCGCCGCGACCAGTTCGCGCAGATCGTCGGCCATCGGGGCACGCAGCGCGATGGTCTGGATTACCATCCGGTCGATCTGCTCTTCCAGCGCATCGATGCGCTTGTCGCCTTCGACCACCTGACGCGCCAGATCGAGATCATGGTTGGTCAGCGCGGTCATCGCGCCTTCGACCGCCTTTTCCGCGCGTCCGCCGATTTCGGCGATCAGTCCGCGCAGCGTGGCAAGGTCGCCGTCAAAGGCCTTGAGCGTGTGTTCGTTCTGGCTGTGGTTCATCAAATTATCCAGTTCATCGCGGTGCCGGAGAGGGCGGTCAGGGGCAGTGTCGCCTCATTTGCCTGTCCGGACGCTTAAGCATGTAGGGCATCAGCCATAACGGCCAGTGATGTAATCGCGGGTCCGTTCTTCACGCGGGTTGGTGAAGATATCGGAGGTGTCGCCGTATTCTACCATGGTTCCCAGGTGGAAAAACGCTGTCTTCTGTGAAACACGCGCGGCCTGCTGCATGTTGTGCGTCACGATGACGATCGCATAACGCCCGCGCAATTCGTGGATCAGTTCCTCGATTTTCGCCGTGGCGATGGGGTCGAGCGCCGAGCACGGTTCGTCCATCAGGATGACCTCGGGATCGACCGCGATGGCGCGGGCGATGCACAGCCGCTGCTGCTGGCCGCCGGAGAGCGCCGTGCCGCTGTCCGAAAGCCGGTCCTTCACCTCGTTCCACAGGCCTGCGCGCACCAGCGAGTTCTCGACGATCTGGTCGAGCTCGGCCTTGTTGGGGGCAAGGCCGTGAATGCGCGCGCCATAGGCGACATTGTCATAGATCGACTTGGGGAAAGGGTTGGGCTTCTGGAACACCATGCCGACGCGCGCGCGCAGCTGGACGACGTCCATCTTGCTCGAATAGATATTCTCTCCGTCGAGCGTGATGTCGCCTTCCACCCGCGCGATCGGAATCGTGTCGTTCATCCGGTTGAGCGTGCGCAGGAAGGTCGATTTGCCGCAACCCGAAGGGCCGATGAACGCGACGACATTGTCCATGTCGATGTCGATCGAGACACCCTTGATGGCCTGCTTGTCGCCGTAGAAGACCTTGACGTCGCGCGCGGACATCTTGGGGTTGGTGCTGGATGTGGCGGTATTGTCGAGCATGGATCGGGTTACCATCGCGTTTCAAAGCGGTTGCGCAGATAGACGGCAATCGCATTCATGGTGAGCAGGAAGACGAGCAGGACGATGATTGCGGCGGACGTCTTTTCGACAAAGCCGCGGTTGACCTCGTCCGACCACAGGAAGATCTGCACCGGCAGCACCGTGGCAGGATCGGTCAGACCATCGGGCGGGGTGGTGGTGAAGGCGCGCATGCCGATCATCAGCAGCGGCGCGGTTTCGCCCAGCGCGCGCGCCATGCCGATGATCGTGCCGGTCATGATGCCGGGGATCGCCAGCGGCAGCACGTGGTGGAACACGACCTGCACCGGGCTGGCACCCACGCCCATCGCGGCCTCGCGGATCGAGGGCGGCACGGCCTTGATGGCGTTGCGCGCGGCGATGACGATCACCGGCATCGTCATCAGCGCGAGCGTCAGACCGCCGACGATCGCGGCAGAGCGCGGCATCGAGAAGAACTGCAGGAACACCGCCAGACCCAGCAGGCCGAAGATGATCGAAGGGACGGCGGCCAGGTTGTTGATCGATACCTCGATGAGGTCGGTCAGCCAGTTCTTGGAGGCATATTCTTCCAGATAGACGGCTGCGAGCACACCGACGGGGAAGGCTAGGAACAGCGTGACCACCATCGTGATCAGCGACCCTTTGAGCGCGCCCCAGATGCCGACCTGCGCCGGATCGGTGCCATCAGAGCCCGTGAGGAAGCGCCAGTTGAACGTCTGGCGCACTTCGCCCGCCTTGCGCAGCGTGGCGTAATCGGCCTCTGCTTCGGGCGTCGAATTGTCCTTGGCGGCGCGGTCGATATCGCTGGAGGTGGGCAGCCAGACCTTTGTCTTGCTCATCACCAGATTGGGATTTTCGGTCAGCTGGTCGCGCAGCGCCGTCCATGCAGTGCTCGCGAAAAAGCGCGCGCCATCCTCGCCATATTGCGCCTGCACGGCGTTGTCGAAGATGCGGCGCACATCGATCGAGGCCATGGTTGCGGCGAGGCGCGGCTGGGTGAGCTGCTCGGGCGAGATGCTGCCGGTGGCGGCGGGCAGATCGACGGTCAGCGTTGCCTCGGTGCTGATGAAGCCTTTCGCGCCGTTGCCGACCATCACCACCAGCAGGAAGGCGAGGAACAACGACGACAGGGCGACCGCGCCTAGACCCATCCATTTGAAGCGCCGTTCGGCCGCATAGCGGCGGGCGATGCGCTTTTGCATGGCCTCACCCATCCAGTCGGTCTTGGTGCGACCGGTGGCAGGGGTTTGCGGGTTTGCAGGCATGATGGCGGCCTCAGTCATAGGCTTCCCGATACTTCTTGACAATCTGGAGCGCGACGATGTTGAGCAACAGCGTCACGATGAACAGGGTGAGGCCGAGCGCAAAGGCCGCCAGCGTCATCGGGCTGTTGAAATCGGTATCGCCGGTCAGCAGCTGCACGATCTGGGTGGTGACGGTGGTGACGCTTGCAAAGGGATTGGCGGTGAGATTGGCAGCAAGCCCTGCGGCCATCACCACGATCATCGTCTCGCCGATCGCGCGGCTGACCGCGAGCAGTACGCCGCCGACCACGCCGGGGAGCGCTGCAGGGATCAGCACCTGCTTGATCGTCTCGCTCTTGGTTGCACCCATCGCCAGCGATCCGTCGCGCATGCTGCCGGGGACCGCGGCGATGCTGTCATCGGCCATCGATGAGACGAACGGGATGATCATCACGCCCATCACCAGCCCTGCGGCCAAAGCCGATTCGGACGAGGCGTCGGTGATGCCGATCGCCACGGCGAAGCTGCGCAGCGCAGGCGCCACGGTCAGCGCGGCGAAATAGCCGTACACGACGGTGGGGACGCCTGCGAGGATCTCGAGGATCGGCTTCATCCACTTGCGGACGTTGGCGCTGGCATATTGGGTGAGGTAGATCGCGCTCATCAGACCGAGCGGGATCGCCACCAGCATCGCGATGATCGCGCCGATGAACACCGTGCCCCAGAACAATGGCACCGCACCGAAGCCGGTGGCTTGGCCATCGACGACCTTGTCCGACGGGTTCCATTGCAGCCCGAACAGGAATTCGAACGGCGAGACGAGGTTGAAGAAGCGCACCGTCTCGAAGATCAATGAGGCGACGATGCCGAGCGTCGCCAGAATGGCGATCAGCGATGCGAGCAGCAGCGCCAGCATCACGGTCCGTTCCACCTGGGTCCGCGCGCGAAAATCGGGGCGAATGCGGGTGAAGGCATAAGCCGCTCCTGCAAAGCACAGCAGGAACGCGGCGAGCGCGCCGATCATCGCATAATTGCGGTCGGCATCGGCGTAGAGCGGTGCCAGTTCGCGCGCGGCGTCGTTGAACACCTTGACGTCGGGATTGCGCGAGAGCGAGCGCGCTTCGGACAGGATCGCGGCGCGTTCGAACGCATCGGTCGGCAGCTGCGCGGCGAGCGGGCTTTCCAGCACCGCATAGCTGCCCAGGGCAGGGGCAACGGTGCTCCACACCAGCATGAACAATATGGCGGGGACCACCGCCCACATCGCGGCGTACCAGCCGTGATAGCTGGGCAGCGAATGGACGCTGGCGGCGCCCTGCTGGATGAAGCGTCCGGCGCGGGCGCGCGCGAACACCCAAGTGATCAGGCCAAGGCCGGCGATCAGGAACAGGATGGCGGTGCTGGTCATGATGGGCCTATTTCAGCTCTGCGCCGTCGAGCGCGGTGAGCGACTGGATGCGGCCCAGCATGTCGGTGCGGACCTTGTCGGGCGCCGCGATCAGGCCGATGCGGGTCAGATAGCCTTCATTCTCGCCGCCGCGCAGGAACTCGGCGACGAATTCGCGCAGGCCGGGAATGACGTCGACGTGCTTTTTCTTCACGTAGATGTACAGCGTGCGTGCGCCAGGATATTCGCCGCTTTCGATGGTCGCATACGACGGCTCGACCCCGCCGATCGGCACGCCGCGCACCGTGTCGGCATTGTCGGCCAGATAGCTGTAGCTGAAGATGCCGACCGCATCGGGGTTGGTCGAGAGCTTCTGGACGATCAGGTTATCGTTCTCGCCGGTGTCGGTATAGGCCTGGTCGGTCCGCACCGAATGGCAGATTTCCTCGAACTTGTCCTTGTTGCTGTCCGACAGTGCCTTGACCGCAGGATCGGCCTTGCAGCCCTTTTCCATGATGATCTCTTCCAGCGCGTCGCGCGTGCCGGATGTGGAGGGCGGGCCGAAGATGTTGATCCGCGTGTCGGGCAGGGCCGGGTTGATCGCGGGCCAGCGCACGGCGGTGTTGGGGCCCTTGCCGAAAGGCTGGGCGGCGAGCGCGGTGTAGAATTCCTCCACCGTCAGCGAGATCTTGGGGCCGTTCTTCGATTGGGCAAGCGCAATGCCGTCAAAGCCGATGACGATCTCGATCACGCCGTCGACGCCATTGGCGATGCAGCGTTCGAACTCGCTCTTCTTCATGCGGCGCGAGGCGTTGACGATATCGGGCGTATTGGCGCCCACGCCCGCGCAGAACAGTTCCACGCCGCCGCCGGTGCCGGTCGATTCGAGGATCGGGGAGCGCCGCTCGGGATCGAAGTTGACGAATTCCTCCGACACCTTCTTGGCGAACGGGAATACGGTCGAGGAGCCGACGATGCGGATCTCGCTCCGGCTGCTACCCTCGTTCGTCGAGGCAGGGTCCTGGCATCCTGCCAGCGCCAAGGCTGGAAGGCAGGCAAAGACAAGCTTCCTGATCAAAACTGAAACCCCTCTCTGGGCGATGAAATGCCGCCGTATGTCCAGCAATGGCTGGCGATGGCGCCGGGCAGGACAGAATCGCGCGATGCGGTGCATGTCCTTTGGCCCCCTCAGGCCTTTGCCGTTAGGCAGGGGCGGTTGCCCGAAGATGACAAACGGATGACGTTTTTATGACACGGCCCCGGTCAGGGGCTGGCAAGTCGGTTCAGGCGGGGACCGCAGCCTCGCCTGTCGTGTTGCCCGTCTCGGTCTGTGGCCCGCGCGGATCGGCGGGCAGGGTGATGGTAATCGTCGTGCCGCGCTGCACCACGCTGTCGATTTCCAGCCGTCCGCGATGGCGCTCGACAATATGTTTGACGATCGACAATCCCAGGCCGGTTCCGCCGATGGCGCGGCTGCGGCTGGAATCGACTCGATAGAATCGCTCGGTCAGGCGCGGCAGATGCTCCGGCGCGATGCCTTCGCCGCAATCGCTCACCGACAGCCGCACCAGCGCGGAATTGCGCGATGTACGCAGCCGCATCGTCACCGGCGTGCCGGGCTGGCCGTATTTCATGCTGTTCGACACCAGATTGTGCAGCAACTGCGAAAGCTGCGCCCGGTCGCCGCGCAAGGGGGGCAGATCGGGCCCGACATCGACGACGATATCCGCGCCGCGATCAGGCTGGCTGTGGCGCAGCACCGTCTGCACCTCGTGCATCAGATCGGGCAGGTCGATCGGCGTATCGGGCACGCGGAACTTCTCCGCCTCGATCCGCGACAGCGAAATGAGGTCGTCGATCAGCTTCTGCATCCGGTTGGCTTCGCGGAACATGACGTTGAGAAAACGTGCGCGGGTGTCCGGGTCCTCGCCCGCTTCCTTGTCTTCCAGCGTCTCGATGAAACCCTTGATCGATGCGAGCGGCGTGCGCAGTTCGTGGCTGGCATTGGCGACGAAATCGGTCCGCATCCGCTCCACGGCATAGACGCCCGAGCGGTCCCACAGGTGCAGGATGCGCTCGCCGTCGGGCATGTCGCGCACCAGCATTTCCCAACGCTGGTCGCGGCTGCCGATGCCGACCAGCTGGATCGGCCCCTCGTTGGTCTGCAGGCTTTCGGCGAGCAGATCGGCGGCGGCCGGATGGCGAATGACCAGGCGGATGTCCTCGCCCACGCAATATTCGCCCAGCAGCTTGCGCGCGGCACTGTTGGCACGGCGCACCGTGGTGCCGGTCAGCACCAGCACGGGATCGGCGAGGCCATCGATGAAGCCGGTAAAGTCGCGATGCTGGCTGATCGGCTTGATTTCGGGCTCGCGGATCGGGGCGGCGGCCTGGGGATTGTACTTCGCCGGGCTGGACAGGTCGGCCATCGCGACGATCGCGACGAGTCCCGCAGCAAAGCAGATCATTGCCTGTTCTATGCCATTGCTGCCGAACTGGCTGATCGCCACCCCTGCGCCGAGCAACGCCGTCGCAAGAAGAAATCGACCGCCGTTCAGGCCCGTTTCGCTGGCGTCTCCCATAGGCGCTGGCCTATACCAGCGTTCCGCTCAGCACGCCATTGATGATCCGTGGTAACGCGCAATTTACCCTCGGGCGGCATCCTGTCCCGCAGAAGGACAGGCGATCAAATGGCTTGCCTTGGCGCAACGAAGCTTCTTTAGTTGAAATCAAATATGTGTCTGCACGGGTGGGGCACAAAGAAAGTACAGGCATGAGCGGTCAAGACGGCATTCCGGGTGAAGGCAGGCATGATGATGCCGCCAAGGGTAGCGAGCGCGGTGTGGCGACACGCCGCACGCTGCTGATCGGGGCGGTGGCAACCTCTGCCGTGGTCAGCATCCGCCCGGCGCTGGCGCAGACCGCAGGGTCGGTGCTCAACTGCCAAATTCCGGTGCCCGAGCGCGGCAAGGGCATGTTCATTGATCCCACGGGCAAGCTGGTATCGCCCGATACGCCGGGCGCCTTTCCGCCATCGCCGCGCGATTTCACCGGAGAAGAGGTGCGCAAGGCTCTGCAGGGCCGCAATCTGCCCGGCACCACGCGCGAACAGTCGCAGGCGTATCTCAACTATATCCGCAAGCTGCAGAACGGGCAGAGCGGCTTTACCTGCTACGCCTCGCTGCAGATGCCGCGCCGCTGATCCTCGCTGACGGGCCATTGCATGCCATCCGCTTATGCCGCACTGCCTGCCAGCGCCCTCAAGCGCGTCACGCTGGGCGGGCTTGAAGCGATCTACCATCTGCCTTCGGGGATTACCCATCTGCTGGCCGAGCCGGTGCCCGACTTGCTTGATACGCTCGCCGCGCAGGCACCGGGCCGGTACCTCACGGCCGGCGAGGTTCTGGGCCTGATTCGCGAGCGATTCGATGTGGCTGGCGACGATCCCACAGAGCAGCCGCAAAACGTGCTGGCCGAGCGGCTGGCAGAGCTCGCGGCGCTGGGTCTGGTCGCGGTGATGCACCATGCGTGACACGCTTGCATCAGCGCGATGCAAATCTGCATCGGCCAGGCTCTAAGCCCCTGTTTCCATTTTGTCCGCGCCCGCCCTCGCGATATGGCGCGAGGCATGCGCCACTCCTGTTCCATCGCTGTAGGCCCGGCCCGATTCCGCATCGGCAGTGACTGGCGCGCGCCGATCGATCAGCTGCGTCAGCTGTATGCCGATTATCCGATGGAACAGTCGGTCCCGGACTTTACCGTGCGGTTGCAGGCGACATCGGTGCTGCGCCGCGTGATCCGTCCGCAGGTGGCGATCGCAGGCGACTTCACGTTGCCCGATGCTGCGCCGCTGCCGCTCGAACAGGGGTTGCTGGCTGCCGAGATGGCGATGAACCTGCAGATGGCCCTGGGCTGGCGCCGGCACCTGCTGCTGCATGCCAGCGCGGTATCGCGCAATGGCCGCGCAGTGATCATGACCGGGGTCTCGGGGGCGGGAAAGTCCACGCTCTCTGCGCTGCTGGGCGAACGCGGCTGGCGATTCCTGGGTGACGAGTTCGTGCTGATCGATCCTGATACCGGCAACATCGCGCCGTTCCCGCGCCCGATCAGTCTCAAGAACGAGTCCATCGCCTCGATGGAACGAGAGGTCGATGATGACACGCGGTTCGGCCCGGTCATGCATGATACGCCCAAGGGCACGATCCGCCACCTGCGCCCACGCGCGGAATGGGTCGAGCAGATGGCGCGTGAGACGCGCCCTGCGCTGCTGCTGTTCCCGCGCTTCGGCTATGCCCGCGCGGTGCGCCGGGTCGACGAGGCGGAGAGCTTCGTCCGGCTCACTCAGGCATCGACCAATTATGTCGCTCTGGGCGAGCGCGGGTTCGATGCGCTCACTGGTCTGGTTCGCTCGGTGCGCGCCTGCGCGATCGACTATGCCGATGGTGAGGAGGGGGCCGAGTTGGTCGAGCGGCTCTGGTCCGAGCAGGGCACCAGACTGGGCGACCGGGCCGCCGCCGCATGACCGATGGCTGGTCGGTTGCGCGCGCGCTGACCGATCCGGCATCGGTGGCCGGTCTCGATTCGACCGGCTGGACGCAGCTGCTGTCTGCTGCGCGGGCACTCTCGTTGATCGGGACGCTGGCGGAAGTTCTTGCCGATGCGCCGCTCCCGCCCGATGCTGCCCGCGTCCTCGCGGATGTGCGTCATTCCAACGTCACCGGCCAGCGCCAGGCCTTGTGGGAGGCCGAAAGCGCGCGCATGGCACTGGCCGATTATCCGGGCCGGGTGGTGCTGCTCAAGGGCACGGCCTTTGCCGCCGCCGGATATGACGCCGCATTGGGCCGGTCAATCGGCGATCTCGACATATTGGTGGCGCGCGACGGGCTCGATCAGGTCGAGGCGCTGCTGCTCAAGGCCGGCTGGGAGTGGGTCAAGCCCGATCCCTATGATGACGCCTATTACCGCCAGTGGATGCACGAGTTGCCGCCACTGATCCATGCGACGCGCGACCGGATGATCGACGTCCACCATACCATCCTGCCGCTGACGGCGGGGCCGACGCCCGATGCCGCTGCGCTGATCGCCGATGCGCGGGCGCTGCCGTCGGGGCTGTATGTGCTGTCACCCGCCGACATCATCTGCCACGCCGCGGCGCACCTCATCGCCGATGGCGACCTATCGGGCGGCATGCGCAACCTGTGGGATATCGACCGGCTGGTGCGCCAGTTCATCGTGGAGGAATCGGGTTTCTCGGACACGCTGGCCGAGCGTGCGAAGCTGCATGGGCTGACCGATGCGGTGGGGCGGGCGCTGAGGCTGTCGGCGCAGCTGTTCGGCACGCCGATCGTTTTCAGGCAGGCGCAGGGGGGCAGCGGGTCGGTGCCTGCCATCGACTCGCTGTTCCTGCGCCGGATCACCGCCGTCGATGGCTGGGGACGCAAGACCCGCAAGCTCACCCGCCAGGCGTTCTACATCCGCTCGCACCTGCTGCGCATGCCGCCCGCGATGCTGGCGCGGCACCTGTGGACCAAGTGGCGCAAGGGCCACCGGGGTTAATCCTGCAGCCTGCGCCCCATGCTGATGCGGGGTTCTTCGGCATAGCCAAGGCGCGCATAAAAGGCTGCGACCGCTTCGTTGGTATCGCGCACCTGCAGGTTCACCTTGGCGCATCCCAGTGCGCGCAGCGCCGCCTCGGCCGTCCGAACCAGCCGTGTGCCCAGGCCATGACGTTGCTCGCCGGGCAGCACTGCGACCGAATACAGCCAGCCACGATGCCCGTCATATCCCGCCATGATGGTGCCCACGACCTGCTCGCCCAGCAGGGCAACCCAGAAGAGTTCGGGCTGGAACGCCAGTTTTTGTGGGATGGCGACCCGTGCGTGGTTGTGCGGTGGGTCGTCCGGAAAACAGGCGTCCCAGAGCGCCTCGACGCCGGAAAAATTGCGTGGATCGAACCGGCGTATGGTTATCGGCAAGCAATCCGCTCCAGTATCGGAATGAACTCGTCATAATGATCGATGATCGCATCGGCGCCCAGTTCGTCGACCGGCTGGTGCAGAAAGCCGAAGCTCACCGCGACGCAGGGGATGCCCGCATTATGCGCGGCCATCACGTCGTAGATGCTGTCGCCGATGAAGGCGGCGGGCGTGACACCTGGTTCACCGCCGCAGCGGCGGATCATCTCGTCGATCGGTGCGCGGTCGGGCTTGGATTTGCCCTTGCCCATGGTATCGCCGCCGATGACGCAGGCGAAACGGTCGATCAGGCCGACCTCGGTGAGCAGCTTGACCGCGAACCGTTCGTACTTGTTGGTGACGATGGTCATCTTCACCCCCATCGCATCGAACCGCGCCATCGCGTCGAGCAGGCCCGGATAGGGCGGGGACCCTGTCCCCAGATTTTCGCCATAATGGTCGAGCAGGATCGGCAGGTACTGGCGCAAGGCTTCCGGATCGGTGTTGCCCGAACGCTCCAGGCCGACCTGCAGCATGTGCTTGGCACCCAGGCCGACCATCGGTTTGATCTCGTCCTGGCTCAGTGCCGGCAGCCCTGCCAGCGCTAGTGTATGGTTGACCGATACGGTCAGTTCCGGGCTGGTGTCGAGCAATGTGCCATCGAGATCAAAGCCAATGATTTGGTAGGGAAAGTCTGTCATGGGAGCCTGCATCGCCCGAAAAAGGTGGAAGATGCAAGCGGTTCGTGGCAAGGGTTTGTTCGATCTGCTTTGGGAAACGCGGAGAACGTAGAGTATGGGTGAGCAGGCGCTGGCTGCGATCATTTTGGCGGCGGGCCAGGGCACACGGATGAAGTCCGATCTGCACAAGGTGCTCCACCCTGTTGCCGGCCTTCCGATGCTGCATCACCTGCTGGAAAGCCTGAGCGCGGCGGGGGCCGCACGTCAGGTCGTCGTTGTGGGAGCACGGCGCGAGCAGGTGGAGGCATCGGTGGCTGGCCGGTCTGTGCAGACTGCGCACCAGGCCGAGCAACTGGGCACCGCTCATGCGGCGCTTCAGGCGAAAGACGCCTTGGCCGACTTCGACGGCGTGGCGATTGTCTGCTTCGGCGACACGCCCTTCCTCAGGCCTGACACCATAAGCCGCCTGACCGATAGATTGTCCGCGCCCGATGCGCCGCGCGTCGCGGTGCTGGGTTTCGTTCCCGATGACGCCAAGGCCTATGGGCGGATCATCGCCGACGAGCAGGGCAGCATTGCCAAGATGGTCGAGTTCAAGGATGCCAGCGAGACCGAACGCGCAGTAAAGCTGTGCAATTCGGGCGTCACCGCCGTGCGCACCGCCGATCTGTGGCCGCTGCTCGAACGCGTCGGCAACGACAATGCGGCGGGTGAATACTACCTTCCCGATATCGTCATGCTGGCGCTGGCCGATGGGGATCGCGCCGTGGTGGTCGAGACCGATCCCGACGAGCTGATCGGCATCAACAGCCGCGCCGAACTCGCCGAAGCCGAAGCCATCTGGCAGGCGCGCCGCCGCGCGCAGGCGATGGCCGATGGTGCCAGCCTGATCGCGCCCGATACGGTCTGGTTCGCGCATGATACCGTCGTCGGCCGCGATGTGGTGATCGAGCCCAATGTCGTCTTTGGCCCCGGCGTGACCATTGCCGACAATGTCGTGATCCACGCGTTCAGCCATCTCGAAGGCGCGACCATCGCCAGCGGTTGTTCGGTCGGCCCGTTCGCGCGGCTGCGCCCCGGCGCGGAGATGCAGGAAGGCGCCAAGGTCGGCAATTTCGTCGAGATGAAGAAGGCCGTACTGGGCCCCGGCGCCAAGGCCAGCCACTTGACCTATCTGGGCGATGCGACTGTTGGCGCGAACGCCAATATCGGCGCGGGCACGATTACCTGCAATTATGACGGCTATTTCAAATACCAGACGGTGATCGGCGAAAACGCGTTCATCGGATCGAACAGCGCGCTGATCGCCCCGGTGAAGATCGGCCGCGATGCGATCGTCGCAGCGGGCAGCGCAGTCTCGCGCGATGTCGCCGATGGCGAACTTCGCATGGTCCGCGCCGAGCAGCTCGTCAAACCCGGCTGGGCTGACCGCTTCCACGATGCGATGCGCAGAAAGAAGCGCGAGGGCAAGTGAGGCGGCATCCGCTTCTACCAGTATTCATTGTCTGCATGCTCGTGTTCGCGCTGATTGCGTTGACGGTGTGGCGCGCGATCAAGTGCGAGGCGTCTGGAGGCGCGCTGACCTCGACGATACGCCTCGGCCAGTGCATGCAGCTTGACATGATATCATGATATGATATCAGTATATCATTATGCCCAGTATCCTCGCCGACCTTCCTCAAGATGACATCGAATGGCTCGACCAGCTGGCTGCCGTGCCGGGCAAGTCGCGGATGCAGGTTTTGAGCGTGGTTGTAAGGTGGTGTTGTCAGCAGAACGAGGGCCAGCCATGCGAATCCTGACCGAAATTCCCGACGAAGATATCCAGAAGCTCGACGCTATTGCTGCCAAGGGTAAGAAGTCGCGGGCAGCCACGATCCGCGATGCCGTGAAGCTTTATCTCGTGCAGAACAGCGAGGATCGAAGCTGGATAGAGCGTGGGGCTGGATATTGGAAGGGACGCGACGATATTGGCGATGCCATCGAATATCAGCGGGCGATGCGCGAGGATCGTCGCCCTTATGATGATATTTGAACCGTGTCTGACCCGTTTTTCGATACCAACATCCTGATCGACTGGTTGTGGGACAAAGCCCCCGCAATTGCCGAGCTTTCCCGGTACAGCCGTCACAGGATCAGTCGGATCGTGTGGACTGAAATTCTGGCGGGCGAGCCCTTGGAAAGGCGCGATACCATCCGGCAATTGATATCGTCGTTCGATGTGGTGGAAATTGATGCGCGGATCGCAACTGCAGCGGCCGATATCCGATATCGGACAAAAATGAAGCTGATGGACGCCTATATCCTCGCTACCGCGCAGGTGAACGGCGCTATTCTCATTACACGAAATACCAAGGATTTTCCCGCAGAGATGCCGGGCATCCGCGTTCCCTACCAGCTTTGAAAGGCCCTTTGTTGCATGTGCGGTATCGTTGGAATCCTTGCCCGTCGTGATGTCGTTGCCGATCTGGTCGATGGCCTGAAGCGGATGGAATATCGCGGTTATGACTCGTCGGGCGTGTGCACGGTGCACGATGGGCAGCTGGTGCGCAGGCGTGCCGAGGGCAAGCTGCGCAACCTGGTCGATGTGCTGGCAAAGGATCCGGCACCAGGCCATGTCGGCATCGCGCACACCCGCTGGGCGACGCACGGCGCGCCGACCACGTCGAACGCGCACCCGCATGCCACCGCCGAGGTGGCTTTGGTCCACAATGGCATCATCGAGAACTTCAAGTCCCTGCGCGATGCGCTGATCGCGCGCGGGCGGGTGTTCGAGAGCGAGACCGATACCGAAGTCGTCGCGCACCTGGTGAGCGAACGGGTCGAGGCGGGCGACAGCCCGCAGGACGCGGTCAAGGCGGTGCTGCCGCAGCTGCGCGGTGCGTTCGCGCTCGCCATCGCCTTCCGCCAGCACCCCGATCTGCTGATCGGCGCGCGGCTCGGCTCGCCGCTGGTGCTCGGCTATGGAGACGATGAGACCTATCTGGGATCGGACGCGCTGGCGCTCGCCCCGCTGACGCAGCGCATCGCCTATCTCGAGGAGGGCGACTGGGTGGTGCTGACCCGCGAGGGCGCGCAGGTCTATGATGCCGACAATGCGCCGGTGGAGCGCGAGATCACGCTGTCGGGCGTCACCGGCGCATTGATCGACAAGGGCAACCACCGCCACTTCATGCAGAAGGAGATCTTCGAGCAGCCGGTGGTCGTGGCGCAGACGCTGCAAAGCTATATCCGCTCGGTCGAGCAGAAGGTGGCGCTGCCGCAGATGGACTTCGAACTGTCCGACATCGACCGGGTGACGATCATCGCCTGCGGCACTGCATCCTATGTCGGGATGATCGGCAAATACTGGATCGAGAGCCTCGCGCGCGTTCCGGTCGAGGTCGATGTCGCGTCGGAGTTCCGTTACCGCGACCCGGTGCTGAGCCCCGGCATGCTGGGCGTGGTCGTCTCGCAATCGGGCGAAACCGCCGATACGCTGGCGGCGCTGCGCCACATGAAGGCGGGCGGGGTGACCACCGCCGGGATCATCAACGTGCCGACCAGCTCGATGGCGCGCGAGGTCGATCTGCTGCTGCCGACGCATGCCGGTCCCGAGATCGGGGTGGCCTCGACCAAGGCGTTCACCTGCCAGCTGGCGGTGATGGCGGCGCTCGCGGTCAATCTGGCGCGCGCCAAGGGACGGCTGAGCCAGGCGGAGGAAGCCGAGATCGTGCGTCACCTGATCGAGGCGCCGGCGGCGATCAATGCGGCGCTGGCGCACGATGCCGAGATCGAGGCGATGGCGCACACTATCGCGCAGGCGCGCGATGTGCTGTATCTGGGGCGCGGGCCCGATTATGCGCTGGCGCTGGAAGGCGCGCTGAAGCTCAAGGAAATCAGCTATATCCATGCTGAGGGCTATGCCGCGGGCGAGATGAAGCACGGCCCCATCGCGCTGATCGACGAGGCGGTGCCGATCATCGTCATCGCACCCTCTGGCCCGCTGTTTGAAAAGACGGTGAGCAACATGCAGGAGGTGCGCGCGCGCGGCGGCAAGGTGGTGCTGATCTCGGACGCGCAAGGGCTGGCCGAAGCGGGCGAGGGGTGCCTCGCCACCATCGAGATGCCACGCGTTCACCCGCTGATCGCGCCGCTCGTCTATGCCGTGCCGGTCCAGCTGCTCGCCTATCACGTCGCCGTCGCCAAGGGCACCGACGTCGATCAGCCGCGCAACCTGGCCAAGTCGGTCACCGTGGAGTGAGGTAACAGCGCGATGTCAGCAGAATCGATCACGGTTGCAGGTGGCTGCCATTGCGGTGCGGTTCGGTTCGAGGCGGAGGTACCGCGCACCGTCCGTCTGCTCTCGTGCAACTGCTCGATGTGCGCCAAGACAGGCTTTCTCCATCTCATCGTGCCGCACGCGGATTTGCGTCTGATATCGGGCGGTGAAAGCCTGACGAGCTATCGGTTCGGCACCGGTCGGGCCGAGCATCTGTTCTGCCGGATCTGCGGGATCCGCAGCTTCTATCAGCCGCGTTCGCACCCCGAAGCCTGGTCGGTTGATCTGCGGTGCCTCGATGAAGGACACGGATTGGCCACCGAGATCGAGGCATTCGATGGGCTCAACTGGGAGTCGGCGCGCGCCGCCTTGGCCGACGATTGATTTGCAAATCCTGCAAGTGCATGGAAGACAATTGCACTTGTACGTCAGCAATTATGACCTATTTGCGTCCTCAGAGAGCAGGATGTCTGCACGGCCAATTCCAAAACACTTTCTCAGGAGTTCGTCATGCGTATTGCATTCAATCTGGCTGCTGCCTTCGTGAGCAGCGCCGTCATCATGCTGGCCGTTATCTGATTTCAAATACCACCGGACAACCGGTGGTACGGCCGGTTCGCCATCGCCTGCAGCCCGCAATGATTGCCGGCTGCAGGCAAGGTGCTCCCCAGGCAATCCCAGCCCGCCATCGACACAAAACGTAAAGCACCGCGGTTACCGTTCGCTAACTTTGTTTGGCTATGTCGCCGGGGTGAGCAAGACCAAACACAGCCCATCAGCCGCGCGTGATCTGCCGGTCATGGCCATTCTTGGCCTGCGCGATAGCGCCGATGGTGATTGGGACCATTTCCGCGCGATCCAGTATACCGGCCTTGCCCGTTACTCGAACCTGCGTGTCGTCACCAATCTGGTGCTGGGCCTGATGGTCTGCCAGCTTTTCAGCGGCTTCGTTCCGCTGTGGCAGCTGGCGGGCTGGATGGCGATGCTGGGCGCTGCACTCTTTTTTCCGACAATCGTTTACCGCCAGAGCGGCATGGTCAATCACGATCACGTTGCCCGTCGTTTCGTGCTGCAGCTCGTCGCGGCGACCAGCCTGATTGCGTTCGTCTGGTGCATCCCCATTTTGGTGTTCGCGCCTTTGGCAGGCGACCTTGAACTCGCCACCGTCTGGACGATCCTGGCGGCGCTGGTCGTTGCGGGAACGCTGCTGCTCAACGCGTTGCCGCTGGGTGCGTTCATGTTCAACCTGGTGCTGATGTCTGCCTCGATTGTTGCCTATTGGCAGGCAGGCAACATGGTGACCGTGGGTGCGATCACCAGCTTCTCGATCCTTCTGGCGCTGTCTGGGTTTGAAAACGCGCGCGGTTACCTGATGTTCAAGCTGTCCGAACATGGCCTGGCCGAAAAGGACGAGGTGGTCAGCCTGTTGCTTCGCGAGTTCGAAGAGGGGGATGCTGACTGGCTCTGGCAGATCGACTCCGCACGCCGCATCATCAACGCCAGCCCACGCTTCGCCTTTGCCGTCGGACGCGAGGTCAGCGAGATCGAAGGCATGCCGCTGACCCAGCTGATTGCCGGCAAGCTGTGGGAGGGGGGCAACCTTCCCCCCAGCCTGCATATCCTGTCCGACAAGCTAACCAAGCGCGAGAGCTTCTCCAACCTTGTCGTCAAGGTTCATGGCGCGGACAAGACATTCTGGTGGGAATTGTCAGCCTCGCCGCGATATGATGACAACGGCACCTTCACCGGTTTCCGTGGTGTCGGGTCCGATGTCACCGAAAGCCGCGAGAGCGCCGAGAAGATCGCACGGCTTGCCCGCTACGACACGCTCACCGGACTGCCCAACCGCCTGCAATTGACCGAGGCGCTCGACCGCGCGCTCAAGGAATGCGAGCAGTGGAACTGCCGCTGCGGGTTCCTCATGATCGACCTCGACCGGTTCAAGTCGGTCAACGATACGCTGGGTCATCTGGTCGGGGACCGGCTGCTCGCGCAGGTCTCGCTGCGGCTGCGTTCGCTGATGGGCAAGGACGAGATGTGCGGCCGGCTGGGCGGAGACGAGTTTGCCGTGGTGATGCGCGATACCGGCGATGGCCAGCGTATCGGCGATATCGCCGAACGCATCATCGACGTGCTGTCGCAGCCATATGAAGTCGATCAGCACACGCTGTTCATCGGTGCCAGCATCGGCTCTGCGCATGGCCTGCGCGACGGCCGCACGGTCGAAACGCTGATGCGCAGCGCCGACCTTGCGCTCTATCGGTCAAAGGACGAGGGCGGCGGTCGCCATAACGTCTACGAGCCGCAACTGCACAGTCATGCCGAAGAGCGCCGGGTCATGGAAATGGCGTTGCGCAAGGCATTGGAGAAGGACGAGTTCACGCTCGCCTTCCAGCCGGTGGTCGATGCAGGCAGCGAATCCCTGGTCGCGTTCGAGGCGCTGCTGCGCTGGCACAACCCGGAATTCGGGCAGGTATCGCCGGCGCGTTTCATCCCCCTTGCCGAAGATGCGCGCCTGGTCGTGCCGATTGGCAACTGGGTGCTGCACCGCGCCTGCCGCGAAGCGGTGACCTGGCCCGCCAATATGCGCGTTGCCGTCAACGTTTCGGCCGAGCAGCTGTACGAGCCGGATTTCGTCGACACCGTGGTCGAGGCACTGTCTGAGGCCGGGCTGCCTCCGCAGCGGCTTGAGCTGGAAGTGACCGAGAGCGTGTTCCTGCGCGAAGGGTCACGCGCCGGCGAAACGCTGGACCGCATTCTGGCGCTGGGCGTGGGCTTGTCGCTCGACGACTTTGGCACCGGCTATTCCGCGCTGGGCTATCTCAGCAAGACTCGCTTCACCACGATCAAGGTCGATCGCAGCTTCGTGCAGGGGGCCGCTCGGGGGGCGCAGGAGAGCATTGCCATCATCCGTGCCGTGGTTGCCATGGCCGACAGCCTGGGCATGTCCACGACCGCCGAGGGCGCGGAAACCGAGCACGAGGTGCAGGTCGTCCGCAAGCTGGGCTGCAAGAAGATCCAGGGCTATTATTACGGGCGCCCGATGATGGCGAGCGATGTCGGAGAGCTTTTCAGCGATGACCGGTCGGCGATCTACGGCTGATACTCAGCCGCAGATCGACAGGTTCAGGCGCGTTCCAGCACCGATTGCGCCAGGGCCTCGAACAGTCGCGCTCCATCGGTTCCGCCGTGCTGCGGTTCGACCATCCGCTCAGGATGCGGCATCATGCCCAGCACGTTGCCCCTGGCATTCAGCACCCCTGCAATCGCGCGCGCTGATCCGTTGATATCCTGATTGTAGCGGAACGCCACCTGGCCTTCGCCCTCGATCCGGTCGAGCGTGTCGGCATCGGCGAAATAATTGCCATCGTGGTGCGCCACCGGAATGCGGATCGTTTCGCCCTTGCTGTAGGCGCTGGTGAAACGGCTGGATGCGTTCTCGACGGTGAGTTCGACGGTCTGGCAGACAAAGCGGATGCCGGCATTGCGCATCAGCGCGCCGGGCAGCAGTCCCGCTTCGGTGAGAATCTGGAAGCCGTTGCAGATGCCCAGCACCGCAACGCCGCGCTCTGCGGCCTGCACCACCGCGCCAACGACCGGCGAACGCGCGGCCATCGCGCCCGAACGCAGATAATCGCCATAGGAAAAGCCGCCAGGAACGCCGATCAGATCGAGCCCCTCGGGCAGCGTCTGTTCGCCATGCCACAGCCGGATCGGTGCATGGCCGGTGACCCGCTCGATCGCCACCGCCAGGTCGCGGTCGCAATTGGAACCGGGAAAGGTGATGACGGCCGATTTCATGCGACGCGCTCGATCCGGTAGTTCTCGATGACCATGTTGGCGAGTAGCTTGCGGCACATCGCGTCAATGTCATCGTCGCTGGTATCGTCGGCCAGGGTCAGCTCGATCAGCCGTCCGGCGCGGACGTCTTCGACGCCGCCAAAGCCCAGTCCTTCCAGCGCATGGTGGATGGCACGACCCTGCGGATCAAGCACGCCGTCTTTCAGGGTCACATGGATGCGGGCCTTCATCGGCGTCCTCCTGGCTGAATGAATGGCCTGCCCTATACCGTGCGCCAGCGGCGGGGCAAGGGGGTGCTTGCCCTCAGTTTGGTTGGTAATGCAGCTTCTGGCATTAACCGGCCTCAACAAAGCGCTGTAAATGCTTGTCGCATAGCCTTTCTGCACAACAGGGGGGTGGGAAACGCATGGCAGGCCTGGCACTGGCAATGTTCATCGGATTGTTCGGATTCGGGCATGAAATGATGGGATGGAGCGACCCCAGCGGTAATGTGCGGCTGGGGCTGTTCATGGCTTTCATCTTCGGCATCATCAGCGGTTACCGCACCCGGGCGTAACCTGCACCGGTTGGATCAGCGTGGCGCTGCGTTGGTGGTCACCGGGGATTGGCGCGATGCCAGCGCGGTGCCAGCCGCTTCATCCTCGTAAAGGGCCTGGACGAGCAAGGCTCGCTCGGGCGCCAGATAGGTGCGTGCCATCGTCAGCAGTTCATCGGCGCTGACCTTGCCGAAGGCGGTTCCGCCACTGCGGAACCGGTCGAGCCGGGCGGGCTTGCTCTGCGCGCTGTCGACCACGCCCAGCCAGGCCGAATTGCTCTTCACGCTGTTGGCGATGTTTTCCAGGATCGGCGTGCGCGCGCGGGCCAGCTCGTCGGCCGCAATCGGCGAGGGCACGGGCGCATCCCCCAGCGCACGAGCGGGGGCCGAGAGTTCCGCCGCAATCTGCCGCACCGCCTCTGCCACCTTGTCGACATCACCCGTCGCGACATTGGTGCTGATCTGGATATAGCCATAGCCGGGGTAGATCGAAGAGGTGAACGACCGGGCGACGGGTGAATAGCTGGCGCCCAGCTGTTCGCGGATCTGGTCGGTCACCTTGATCTGCAGCAGCTCGGCCAGCAGCCTCAGCCGCACATCCTCGCGATAATCGCCGTCGTCGGTGGTCGGCCAGTAGAATTCGACGATCGCCTGGTCGGCCTCGCCCTTGTGGTGCAGCACGCGCGGCGCGCGGTTGGCGGTGAACTGGCGCATCCGGGCATCGCCATAATCGCGAAAATCCGCCTCGCGCTCTGCCAGCGCGCCGAACGTGGCGGCGACGGCGGCAATCGCCTCATCCTCGTCGAAATCGCCGACCAGCCCGATCTCGATCGCGCCCTTGGCCAGCCGGTCGCCGATCGAGGCCTTGAGGTCGTCAAACGTCAGCCGCTCGAACACCGCGCGGTCGGCCAGCGAGAAACGCGGGTCGTTGTCGGACAGGATCGCGCCGATCTGGCTGCCGATCGCGCCTTCGGGCGTGGCGTTCATGCGCGCGTAGAAATTGGGCAGATAGCTGCGGTACTGGTTGATCGCCTCGCTGCGATAGCCCGGATGGGTGGTGAACGCGGCGAGCACCTGCATCTGCAGCTTGAGGTCATCGGGCGTGGTCGCCAGATAACCGCCGAGATAGTCCTCGCCCGACCCGAAGTTGAGCGAGACCGCACGGCCGGCGAAGATCGAATAGAGGTCGTCCAGGCTGTGCGCCTCAAGCCCGCCGCGCACGAAGATGTTCATCAGGCTGGTGGCTTCGGGGTTGTCGCGCGAGGCGAGCAGGTCGCCGCCATCGATGCGCAGCGAAACCAGCACGCGGTTCTTGTCGAAATCGGTCTTCTTCAGGTTCAGCCGCACATTGTTGGCAAAGCGGACGGTGCGGATGCCCAGGTCCTCGATCGTGCTGTCCGCCACCACGGTGCCGGAGGACCCGAAGTCCTGATAGGCAAAGGCCTGCGCATCGCGTGTCTGCGGCTTTGCGACTTTCGTTTTCTGCGCCTCGGCAAAGGCGGTGCGCAATATGTCTGCGCCGCCTGCAGGTTCGACCTTGGTGGCAAGGTGGATCAGCGGCTTGTCGAGCGTGCCGAAATCGTTGCGCAGCGCCTTGAGCAGGATCTTGGTGGTCAGCGCATCGCGCAGCGCGACAAAGCGTTCAAGCTGGCTTTCCGGCGTGGTGACGATCATGCCATCCTTGGCCATCGCCATGACCTGGTCGGCCAGCTGGTCATTGGGCCGTGTCTGGTGACCCAGCACGGCGTTTTCATAGCCGGTGGTAAAGTTGGCGAGCTGCTCGGCCAGTTCCGCCTTGGTGAAGCCATAGCGCAGCGCTGCGCGAACCTCGCGCTCGGCGGCGGCCAGCCCGCGCTGCCACTCGCCATCGCGGGTGGCGACGTTCAGCACCGACTGGTTGGCGATTTTGTAGACATCCGACCGCCCGATCGACGCGCCGACAAAGGGCGCGTTTTCCTGCCGGGCGATCCGCCCCAGCCTGCGCCCGACGATGTTATAGGCCAGCGCGCGGGTGAGCTTCGCGCGGCGCGCGGCCTTGCTGTCGGGCTCTTCGACGTAGGGCGAAAAGCGGATCGCGGTGGCCACCTCGTCAATCGCGGGGTGGGTGAAGATATTCGCTTCATCGGTGCGAGCGGTGTTGATGTTGCCCAGCGGCACGTGCGGAGCCTCGCCGCGAGTGGCTTGCCAGTTGCTGAAACTCGCCTGGATCTTTGCCTCGATCATGGCGACATCGACATCGCCCACGACCACCAGCGTGCTGCGGCCGGGCGTGTAATAGCGTTCGTAAAAGCTGCGGAAGCGCTCTGTGGGCGCGGTTTCGATCACGGCCCTGTCACCGATGGGCGAGCGGGTGGCGATGCGCGTGTCGGGCACGGTAAAGGCAAACAGCGATTCGCGGTTGCGCTGGGCGTAATTGGCGCGGGTGCGCATTTCGGAGAGGATGACGCCGCGCTCACGCTCGATCGCTTCGGGCTCAAACCGGATTTCGCTTGCGGTTTCGCGCAGCAGGTACAGCGCGGTGTCGACCGTTTCTGCCTTCACGTTGGGCAGGTCGAGCAGATAGCCGGTCTGGTCATAGCTGGTGAAGGCATTGGTATCCGCGCCGAACTCCAGCCCCAGCCGCTCCAGAATCTTGATCATCTCGCCTTCGGGCACGTTTGTCGTGCCGTTGAACGCCATGTGCTCGATGAAATGGGCGAGGCCGCGCTCGTCTTCGGCTTCGGAGGTCGAGCCTGTGTCGATCAGCAGCCGCATGACGGCCGTGCCCGGCGGCGTCGCGTTCTTGCGGATGGCATAGCGCATGCCGTTGGGCAAAACGCCAAAGCGAACGGCAGGATCGGGGGTCAGATCGCTGGCAGCATAGCCCCAGGCAGAGGCGATGGCCGCTTCGTCGCGAACGATCGCAGAACTTTCGCCGGGGGTGCCAGACGTCGATTCGGCAAGCGCGGATTGGGCCCAGGAAGGGGCAGGGGCCATCATCATCGCGGCAACGGCAAAAGCTGCCAGCGCCGACCTTGCTGTCAATACGGAACGCCGGCTGCCTCGATCCATCTCCGCCCACTTGTTATTGGTGTGTGGCGAAAATGTTGCATGCGCGCTTCTGTCACGCAAGATGACGGAAACGTAAAGCGATCAGGCGGTTTTCCCGCGCTTATTTGCCCTTGCGGCGGCGGTGGCTGTCGAGGTCGAGCACCTCGTTGTCGCCGCCTTCGTTAAGCAGGCCCAGACGACGGGCGACCTCCTGATAGGCCTCGACTTCGCCGCCCAGGTCACGCCGGAAACGGTCCTTGTCGAGCTTTTCGCCGGTTTCCAGGTCCCACAGGCGGCATCCATCCGGGCTGATCTCGTCGGCCAGGATAATGCGCGAGAAATCGCCATCGAACTGACGGCCGAACTCGAGCTTGAAGTCGATCAGGCGGATGCCGATCGCGGCGAACATGCCGCACATGAAATCGTTGATGCGGATCGCCATCGACGAGATGTCCTGCATCTCTTCCTGCGTCGCCCAGCCGAAGCAGGCGATATGCTCTTCGGCGACGAGGGGATCGCCGAGCGCGTCGTCCTTGTAGCAATATTCGATCAGGGTGTGCGGCAGCGGCTGGCCTTCTTCCAGACCCAGCCGGGTGCAGATCGATCCGGCAGCGACGTTGCGCACGACCACTTCGATCGGCACGATCTCGACCTGGCGGATCAGCTGCTCGCGCATGTTGAGGCGACGGATGAAGTGCGTGGGGATGCCGATATGCGCAAGCCGCGTGAACACATATTCGCTGATGCGGTTGTTGATCACGCCCTTGCCGTTGATCGTGCCCTTCTTCTGGGCATTGAATGCGGTGGCATCATCCTTGAAATACTGGATCAGCGTGCCGGGCTCAGGTCCTTCATACAGGATCTTGGCCTTGCCTTCGTAAATCTGGCGGCGGCGGGTCATGGCACGTATCTCCGATAGAAAGCAGGACGCCCCGGTGCGGCTACTCATGCGCGCAGTGCCGGGGCGTCGTTCAGCGCCCCTATAGCCGCAAGAGAACTTGCGCGCAATTGTGCTGTCTGCGCCTGTTTGTGGCCTGTCATGAAACCGGACAGGGAGGTGGTTTCACCACCGATGGCAGTGTCCGCAACTGGGGAGCGCTTAAAAATGCGCGAATGGCCGATGATGGGCAGGAAGCCACCGTGCGATCTCAATACCTGTTCCTCGCACCGAGCGGTCTTCTTTCCACTTGCGCTGATGAAGTCCGCACTCGATGCGGTGTTGGTCTGCGGCCAACCTTACTGCCGCAATTCATAGCTCTGGCGCATAAGAAACGGTTCTCCCGCGACGCGAGTCTGCTTGGTGATCCGCAGCCGATTGCCATCGCGGGTTACTATCTTGCGCGCAATCACGGTGCGACCGTTTTCGAGGGTTTCACCTTCGAGCACGATGGTGATCGAGTCATCCTTGGCCGATGCACGCGATTCCACCACTCGCCATTGGTCTGGAGCGTTGCTGCCCATGGAAATGGTGAGTGATTTGCCCGAACCGTCGAACACCCAAGTCTCGGATGAACGCACCGTCTTGCCGGGGCCGTCATCGAACGTCCATGCCAGCATGTGCCCGTCGCTCTGCATCACGGTTGGCAGGGTTTCGCGGGTGTCATCCGTGTAGTCGCGGTAGTCGAGCGTGCCGGTCCAATCGCCCGCCAGCACCCTTGCAGTCAAAGCTGCGGTTTCTGTGTTAGTGGTCAGCAGACCCTGCGCCACCCCAACCGTGCGGTCGCGCCCAGCTTCGAAATCAGCCAGGGTCGGCACGACCAACTGATCGACCGCGACGCCCTTGCCCAGATCAAAGCTTTCGATGGCATTTCGGTTCCAGGCTTCAGGAACGCGCACCTTGATTCCGCTGACGGGCAGCTTCAGCAGGAAAATGCGCCCTGCGGTCGGCCCTTCGGCGCTGCCGCTGCTATCCTCGCCAATCACGGTTGCGCCTGCCTTTTCCTTGAGCTGCGCGATCGCCATCGTGGTGGCCGATCCCACCCGTGGGCCGCTGAGGATGGTCAGGCGTCCGGTAAAGCGGCCCGCGTTGACCGGTTTCTGTTCGAACCGGGTGTCTTTTTCGCTGACGACGGCGCCCTTCATTACCGGAATCCGCTCATACCAGCCATCATCGGTTCGCTTGAAGCTGTCGAGCGGCGGGTTGAACAGCGCGTCTCTATCGCCCCAGGCGCTAACATATTGTGGCAGGTCGCCATAACGTACCGCCCTCAACCGCAGTGGCTTGAACCACGTGAAGGGTTGGTCGATCAGATAGCGCCCCAGCGCCACCGGCACATCGTCCGATCCGCCGCCATTCTTACGAAGATCGATAATCAGCTGCTCGGTGCCCGCTTCCTCCATCGCGGCGAAAAACCCGCTAAGGAAAGCTGTCGCCTGAACGGGATTGCGATAATTGACGAAGGTATCGATCCCCAGCCGTGCGACCTTGCCGTTCATCCGCCACGTGGTGCTGTTGTAAAACTCGCTGCGATACTTCGCGCCAGGCCCGGCCAGGGCTGTCCACTGCGCAAACCCGATCGGCCGGAGTGTGGCGGTGGTGGACTCAGTTCGGCCTACCAGCTTCCATTCGACCTGCCAGCTATCAGGAAAGCCGAAAAGAGCTGGGTAATTCTCGTTGAAATCATCTCCCATCAGATCACTGTCATCCGCAAGCTTGGCAGCAATCGCCTGGTCGGTGGTGCCGTCATAGGAGACCAGCGGAGCAAGCCTAAGCAGCAGCGCGGGTACCGCCATGCCATTGATACCGAGGATCTCGCTCCCCATCGGAGGCGCGCCGGCCTGCCCATCGTTCGACAGCACGATCATCCGCCCTTCGATCATCTGGAACCGCAGCGGCAGATGGGTGGGATTGTTGGTGCGGAACGCAGTCAGTTCGTCCGACATCTCCGCCTTGGTATGATCGCAGTGGATCGCAGCAAGGAGGCGCGCGACTTCGGCGTGCAACGCGAGGTCGGTGATTGGCGCAGAGACGGCGGCTTCCAGCCGCGCAAAAGCCGCGTTTATCTCGGACTTGGAGCTGTAGCGGTAAAGACCAGGGTGCACCATCTCCAACGCGCGGCGCAGCAGGACGACGTCGCGGATAGCTTCCTCGGCGCTCAACAGGCGCGGCGCGTAACGGGGTACGACCGGCGTAGCCGCGACAGCAAGTTCGGCGACGGCTGCTTTCAAGGGAAGCGGCAGAGTGCACAGGGCGGCTGCGGCGGCGAGATTAAGGCTTTTCATAGGGATCGCTCCAGTGGTCTGTAACGAAATCGTCTGTGTCCCGAACTGAGGCTGCGCGCGCCTCAATGGTCAGATTTCTGACAATTTTTGCGATTTGAGCCGCCATTGGCTGGGGCTCATACCGGCGACATCGCGAAACGCGCGATTGAAACTGGCCTTGGAATTGAACCCGGCCTCGAACGCGAGCGTCAGGAGATCACGCGCCTCGCCCCGCAAGGCGAGCAGGCGCTGCAATTCCGCCACACGGCGGCGGTTGATGATCGCGTTGAAGTTGGCTCCCGCCGCTGCGCCCAGCCCTCGTGACAGGTAGGTGGTGTTGGTGCCAAAGATTCGCGCCAGCCCCGCAAGCGTGAGCGTGGGATCGCGCCACAATTCATCCTCGTCGATTCGTGCCAACCACGCGCTGCCTCGCGCGGCCCAATCACGGGTGGCGGCTGCTAGTTCGGCGGGCTCGGGCGGGGCTGCGCTCGTGACTTGTGGAAACGGGGTTTCCGAATGCCGCCAGCCACCGATGCCGAGATACAGCACCAGCACCGAAAACCCGACATAGAGTGGGAATTGGTCGAAATAATCGCGCGCCGGATCAATCCATTTGGCGATCACGAACCCCGCCCAGATCAAGGCAACCAGCGCGAGCGCAGCGAGGAAATTGCGGATCCAGGTGGGTTCAAAATCCACACCGTCGGTGCGGTTTTCGTCGAGCCACACGCGGTAGGCTCGATAGCGGTGATAGGCGGCCGCGCTGTAGGCGGCGATACTCACCAGCGCGGCAATATCGAACGCGGGGTCGATGATCGGCGCATGGGCGATGGTGTTCCACCAGTTCTTGGTCGGCAAGGGGAATGGAAACACCGCTGCATAAGCAAGGAATTGCACGGCCACCGGCCCGAAATGTGGCCAGACGCGCACTGAGCGGGCATTGGTCAGCGTGGCGGTGTAGAGATAGAGCAGCGGCCCGAACGCCAGCGTGTAAGACAGCGGAGCGAAGCTAAGCCACGGCCACCGCTCGTAGAGTCCAGCATAGCCGATGATGTAGGGCGTCATCAGCACCGCCACGCCAAGGATGAGCAGTGCCAGCCACCGGTTCGCCGCTCGGTTGACCCGCCCAAGCCAAAGCAGTGCCGCCAGCAGCGAGCCCTGCACCGCACAAATCAAAAGCGTTATGCTCATCGGCCCGAACGAAATCATCGCTGCAGTTATGGCTTAGCGCGGGCGATTATCAAACGCGGATGTTGGTTGAACGCTTGTGAAAAAATTGGCTGCGTTGCTGGCTTGAATGGGGTCAGTAACAGAATGTCCGGTTTCTTCCCCGCTCGCACAAAAGCTGCCGATCCGCTTTCCCAAAGAAAGGCCGATGCCATCGTTCTCCGGGCTCGGCTGTGGCGTCAGGCAATCCCGCCTCGCGCAATCTTGAGCCGGGCCACCTGCTTTGCCCAGCGCAAAGGGCGGCATGGCGCTCTGATCGCCGGTTTTGAGGCGCTCTGACCGCAATTTTCCCCAGAAAACCCGGCAAAGCCTCTCGCCTTGCCGCATCCGCGCTGCTACGCGGCAGAACTATGGCAAAAGACGCGAGCGCCGGGTCTGGCGACGACATTCCCGAAATCGAGAATACCTCGTTCGACCGTGCGTTGTCGGATCGCTATCTCGTCTATGCGCTTTCCACCATCACCGCGCGTTCGCTGCCCGATCTGCGCGATGGCCTGAAGCCGGTGCACCGCCGCCTGCTGTGGGCGATGCGGCAATTGAAGCTCGATCCGGCGAGCAGCTACAAGAAGAGCGCGCGCGTCGTCGGCGATGTCATCGGTAAGTACCACCCGCATGGTGATGCGTCAGTATATGATGCGATGGTCCGCCTCGCGCAGGATTTCGTGCTGCGTTATCCTCTGGTCGACGGCCAGGGCAATTTCGGCAACGTCGATGGCGACAATGCGGCGGCCTATCGCTACACCGAAGCGCGGCTGACGCGCACCGCGATCGAGCTGATGGCCGGGCTCGACGAAGGCACGGTTGCGTTCAAGCCGACCTATAATGGTGAAGAGGAAGAGCCCGAGATATTCCCCGGCCTGTTCCCCAACCTGCTCGCCAATGGCGCGAGCGGCATCGCGGTGGGCATGGCGACCTCGATTCCCTCGCACAATGCCGCCGAAGTCATCGACGCGGCGATGCTGCTGATCGACCGGCCCGACACCAGCCACGAGCAGATCATGGAGGTGTTCTGGGGCCCCGACTTTGCCACCGGCGGGCTGCTGGTGGACAGTGCCGAGACGATTTCGCAGGCCTATCGCACCGGGCGCGGTGCCTTCCGTCTGCGCGCGCGCTATTCCACTGGCAAGGATGCCGAGGGCAACTGGGAGGCCGATGGCATCGAGAAGCTGCCCGGCGGAACCTGGCAGCTGGTGCTCAGCGAAATTCCCTATCAGGTGCAGAAGGGCAAGCTGATCGAGCAGATCGCGACGCTGATCGCGGAGAAGAAGCTGCCGATCCTCGCCGACATTCGCGACGAATCGGATGAAACGATTCGCATCGTGCTCGAACCCAAGAGCCGCAATGTCGATCCCGATGTGCTCAAGGACAGTCTGTACCGGCTGACCGATCTCGAAATCCGCTTCCCGCTCAACCTCAACGTACTCGACGAGACTCGCACGCCCGGCGTGATGGGCATCAAGCCGCTGCTCGAATCGTGGCTGCGGCACCAGATCCTCATTCTGACCAACCGCAGCCGCCACCGGTTGGACAAGATTGCAGCCAGGCTGGAGCTGCTGCGCGGCTATATCATCGCCTATCTCAACCTCGACCGGGTGATCGAGATCATCCGCACCAAGGACGAGCCCAAGCCGGTGATGATGGCCGAGTTCGAGCTGACCGACCGTCAGGCCGAAGCGATCCTCAACATGCGGCTGCGCTCGCTGCGCAAGCTGGAGGAGATGGAGCTGCGGCGCGAGCATGACGCGCTGGTCAAGGAAGCCGAGGAGCTGGAAAAGCTGCTGGCAGACCCGGGACTGCAGAAGAAGCGGCTGAAGAAGGACCTCAAGACGCTGCGTGCGTTCTATTCGGAAACGACCGCTCTTGGCCGTCGCCGCACCGATCTGCAGGAAGCGGCCCCTGCGCGCGAGATTCCGCTCGAAGCGATGATCGAGCGCGAGCCGGTGACGGTGATCATGTCGCGGCGCGGCTGGATCAAGGCGATGAAGGGTCATGCCGACCTGGCCGTGCCGGAAATCACCAAGTTCAAGGAAGGCGATGGCCCTGCCTTTGCCTTCCATGCGCAATCGACCGACAAGTTGCTGATCGCGCTCGACAATGGCCGCTTCTATACATTGGGCGCGCAGAATCTCCCCGGCGCGCGCGGCTTTGGCGAGCCGGTACGCGGCATGCTCGACATGGAGAACGAGGCCCAGATCATCGCGCTGATGCCTTATGATCCGGCAGGCAAGCTGCTGCTTGCCGCGTCGAATGGCCGGGGCTTCCTGGCCGAGGCGCGCGAGCTGATCGCCGAGACTCGCAAGGGCCGGCAGGTCGTCAACCTCAAGCCGGGCGTCAAGCTGATGGTCATCCGCCCGGTTCCCGCCAGTGCCGATCATGTCGCGGTGGTGGGCGAGAATCGCAAGCTAGTGGTGTTCCCCATTGCCGAGCTTCCTGTCATGGCGCGCGGTCAGGGCGTGCAACTGCAGCGCTACCGCGATGGCGCTCTGTCCGATGCGACCACGTTCCGGCTTGAAGAGGGCCTGAGCTGGACGATGGGCGGCGACAGCGGGCGTACCCGAAACGAGAAGGACATGGGCCTCTGGCGCGTCGCGCGTGGGGCAGCGGGCAGACTGCCTCCCAATGGCTTTCCCAGAAACAACAAGTTCGACGGGTGATTTTTTCTTTCAGCCGTTCATTTTTGCCGGGGCTTTTAGGTTAAATTTACATCTTGGACGATAGTCATCAGTAACCATGGTTACCCCGACACCGCCCTCCAAAGCGCGTTCCAAAAGCCTGCAGGTCAAGACCGGCGTGCTGGCGGCACCACGTGCGCACCCGATGATCACGGCGGCTTTGGACCCGTTGCCGATCCCGGCGGCGGTGGTGATGCGCGCCGGCGACGATCTGGACATCGTGGTTGCCAATCCCGCATTCGATCAGCGCGGTCTCGCCCCTGGCCTGCCCGCAGGGCTGGACCTGCGTCTGCTGACCGATCTGGTGTCGATCGCACATCGCAACGACAGTGGTCATGCGGTTCGCCCTTGGATTTCGAACGATCCGGTCAAGGCGCGGCGGTATGATGTCACGGTTGCGCGGATGAACCTCCGCGGTATGGAATGGCCGCATTTTCTGGTAAGCCTGATCGACCGCACCAGCGAAATCGAGACCCACGACAGCTTCCGCCGCGAAACCATGCGCGACAGCCTGACCGGCTTGCCCAACCGCGCCGGGTTCGAGGACGAGGTCGAACGCCGGCTTGCCGATCAACCGATCGATGGCCGTTCGACGATGGGCGCTTTTGCCATCATCACCATCGATATTGCGCGGTTCAGCCAGATCAATGAATGTGCCGGCAGCATCGTGGGCGACGAGCTGATCATCACCGTCGCCCGGCGATTGATGGGCCGCATGCGCAAGACCGATCTGGTCGCCAGGATCGGGGGCAACGAATTTGCGCTCTATGTTCCCCTGCGCGGAACCACCGCCCGCGAGATCACGCGGATCACCAACCGCATCCGCGATATCTTCGCCAATCCCTATCGCCTGTCCGACCTCGAAATCCAGATCGACGGTGCGATCGGGATTGCGCTGAGCAAGCCCGGACAGAGCGATTGCGCCAACTATATCCGCCAGTCGCAGATCGCGCTCAAACGTGCCAAGCGGACGCGGCAGGCCGAAATCTATACGCCCGAGGAGCTCGACAAGGCGCGCCGGCGGTTCACCCTGGAAACCGAACTGCGCAAGGCGATCGAACTCGACCGTCTGGAGCTGTATTTTCAGCCGCTCATCGACATGAGCAACGGCTTTGTCACCGGGTTCGAGGCGCTCGCGCGGTGGAAAGACCCCGATTACGGCATGATCTCGCCGGTTGAGTTCATTCCGGTGGCAGAGGAATGCGGGCTCATCCTGCCGCTGGGCCGCTGGGCGCTCGACCGCGCCTGCCAGGTGCTGAACGAATGGGACGCCAAGGCGGGCGAGGAGCTGCCGCTGAAGATCAGCGTCAACGTGTCCGCTGCGCAATTTGCGCGCGACGACATTCCCAACATGGTTTCCGGCATTCTGCGGGCCAACCGGACCAAGCCCAAGCGTATCATGCTGGAACTGACCGAATCGGTGGTGGTCAGCGATCCCTCGCGCGCGGCCAAGGTGATGCACGCCTTGCGCGCGCTCGACGTTTCGCTGGCGATGGACGATTTCGGGACCGGCTATTCCAACCTCGCCTATCTTCAGCAGCTGCCCATCGATGTGCTCAAGATCGACCGCAGCTTCGTGACGCACATGCTGCAGGAGCGCGACAAGGTGGCGATCGTCCGCGCGATCCTGTCGCTGGCCAGCGCGCTGGGCATGGAAACGACCGCAGAAGGCATCGAGACGCAGGAAATCGCGCACACGCTGGCAGCCTTGGGCTGCTCGTATGGACAGGGCTATTTCTATTCGCCGCCCGTGCCAGCAGCGCTGGCGTATGATTTCATGATCGACCGGATGGGCTGATCAACCCGCCGATTGCGCGACTTCGCTGGCAATCTGCCGGACGCGATCGGCTTCCGGAAAATCCTCTGCGATCCACCGCTGGCGTATTTCACCCAGCACCTTGGCGACAGCGGGCCCTGCATGAACGCCCAGCGCCAGAATATCGCGGCCACCCAATGGAAACTGGGGTGCTTGCCACCCCTCCAAGCTCTTCAAGCCCTCGCTGACCATGGCATCCGGCGCGCGCAGCAGCAGCCATGGAGCAACGCTGTCTGCCGGCTGGACCTCGGCCGCGATTTGCCGCGCGGTTCCGCTGGTCGGCCAGGGCGTGGCATAGCGGCCCAACGCAAGCCGCTGCGTCTTGGACAGCCGCAGCCGCGCCGCCACCGTATCGGCAAGCAGGGGATCGGTGGGCAGCAATGCCGCAAGCCGCAGCAGTGCCTCTGGCAGGGCACCCGTCTGGCCCTCCCGCGCCAGAAGGATCTCCAGCTGGGCGAGTCCATCGGGCGCAGTCTCGGGCAGGATCACCCGCCAGATGCCGCAATCGGCCATCAATTGCGCCGCTGCCAGCGGATCGGCGCTGCCCAGCAGCAATAGCAGCTCGCGCGCGATCCGCTCGCGCGACAGCGCCTTCAGCCGGTCGGCATGCGTGGTGCAGGCCGCCAGCGCATCGGCATCGGCCGCACCGCCAAAGCGCGCGTGAAAGCGAAAATAGCGCAGGATGCGCAGGTGGTCTTCCAGAATGCGGGCGCCGGCATCACCGATGAACCGCACCAGCCGGGCGTCGAGATCGGCCAGCCCGCCGAAATAATCGGTCACCTCGAGCGTTGCCGGATCGGCAAACAGCGCGTTGATGGTGAAATCGCGCCGGGCGGCATCCTCGCGCCAGTCATCGGTAAACGCGACCTCGGCATGGCGACCGTCGGTGGCGACATCGCGCCGCAATGTCGTGATCTCGACCGGGCCGTTGGGCAACACCGCGGTGACCGTGCCGTGCGCCAGACCGGTGGGAACGGTGCGCAAGCCTGCGGTCTCCAGCCGTGCCATCACCTCTTCAGGATGCAGCCGGGTGGCAATGTCGATATCCGCCGCCTCTATGCCCAGCAGCGCATCGCGCACCGCGCCGCCGACATAGCGGCATTGATCACCATCCACGTTCAGCGCAGCCAGCATCGCTGCCAGATCGTCACGGGCGGTCCATACCGCTGTGATCCGGGTCATGCCGTGACCCCTTCCAGCCGCCGCGAGAGGTTGGCGATGATCCCTGCGGTGACGCCCCAGATCCGCCGCTGGCCCCACATGATCTCGATATAGTTGCGCTGTGCGCCTTTCCACATGGTGCTGTGGTGCACATGGTTGGCGCGATCGAGCACGAAATCGAGCGGGACTTCGAACCAGTCGGCTACTTCGCCGGGATTGGGCGAATAGCTCAGGTCCGGCGGGATCACGCCCAGCACCGGGGTGATCGCAAAGCCGCTGCCGCTGCGATACAGATCGGCAGTCCCGATCACGCGGACGTGATCCGGGGAAAGGCCCAGCTCCTCGTCCGCCTCGCGCAGGGCGGCGGCGATGGGGCTGACGTCCTCGGGATCGATCTTGCCTCCGGGAAAGGCGATCTGGCCGGGATGGCTGCGCAGATAATCGGGCCGCTGGGTCAGGATGACGCCAGGTTGCGGGCGATCGGTGACGGCGATCAGCACGGCTGCGGGAATGTGCAGGCCCCCGTCGAGCGGAATGTGCGCCTCGTCTTCGCCCGGCAGTCCCTCGCTGGCGGCAAGAGCATCGGACAATCTATCGTACAGGCTCACTGCGTGTCGATCCGGTCGAGCCGGAAACAGGCTCCATCGCTCCAGATCGGCAGCCCGTCTTGTGCCTCTTCGGTCTCTGCCAGCGCCAGTTCGACCAGATCGTAATAGACCGCGCGCTCGATCCGCGCTTCCAGCCCGCGCGACAGGCCGAGATAGGGGCGGGGCTCATCCGCCGTGCCACGCATGGTAAGTGCCCGGTCCGGCCCTGCGACCACCAGTTCGTCGGTGTTCAGCCGAAAGGCGAGGCGGCGGCTCTGCCCGTCGCCTTCGGACTTCAGTTCGACGGCCAGCAAAGGCGCGTCCTCGACCTCGATCCACTGCTTTTCAAACGGCGTCACCAACGCGTACCGCCCGTCTGCCTCGCGCCGCAGCACGCTGGCGAACAGCCGGACCATCGCCGGGCGCGATATCAACCCGCCCTTATGATACCAGCGGCCATCAGCGGTGATGCGCATATGGCTGTCGCTCTCGGCAGCCGGGGTCCACTGTTCGACCGGCGGCAATTTGCGCGCGGCGACCAGCCCGGCAATATCGGCGAGCGAAAGGTTCTGCATCTCGGGGGGAGGATCATAAGGCATGCGGACGTCAGATAAGCATGCGCGGGCGATGATGCAAAGGGCGATGCCGGTGTCTGGTGATCAGACCATCCGCCAGGGGCCCAGCATACCGCGTTCCGGCACCTTGAGATCGGGCCGGATCATCGCCAGCAGCCGGTGCTGCTCATACGGTCCCGGCAGCGTCCAGCCGCCGGTGCGGTCGGCCGAAAAGCCGAAGCGCTTGCCGTAATATTCAGGATCGCCCAGCAGCACGAGCGGCAGCTTCTCGCCAACGCCCAGCGCGCCAAACACCGCTGCCATCAGTGCACGGCCAATGCCTTGGTCCTGATGGTCTGGCGCAACGCCCACGGGGCCCACCAGAATCATCGGAAACGACAGCCCATCCGCGTCGGTCAACGCCACCGGCCAGCACTGGATGGTGCCGACCAGATAATCCTGATCGTCAAGCGCGGCAAAGCTCAGTCCGGGCAGGGCGGCAAGCCCTTCACGCACGCGGTAAATGGTGCGGCTGGACCTGTCAGGCCCGAACACCTGATCGAGCAATTCTTCAACCCAGGCGTTATCCACCTGATCCAGCGGGATAATATGAAATTCGGTCATTGGTCCAGACGGCGTCAAGAGGCTGTTGAAGCCCGCGCAATTAAGGGGCCGGACCGGACAAGTCGAGCGCAATTCGTACCCGTGGCTTTCCGTGGCACACAAGGTTTGCCAAAGCTGCCCGGCTTTCCTATGTGTCCTGCGGGCAACAGGGGATGATGATGGACGCGACCGCAAAACCGCATGGATCGATCTGGCTGGCAAGGCTGTGCCTGTTGCTGGGGGCGGGCTCGATCGTGATGGCGCTGGTGGGTGCTGTCGGCGCCGGGCAGGATTGGTGGGACAAGCTGAACGGGTTGAGCGCCGTCTTTGCCGCCGCCGTGGTTGCTCTGCTGGGCTTCGTGTTCTCGCTGATCGTGCTGCTGCTGTACCGCAAAAAGGGTCAGGCGATCCGCAACCTGACGCTGATCGGACTGGTGTGCTCGGTCGCCTTTCTCGGTTTCATCGGCTATTGGGCCAATGTCGGACGCAGCGTTCCGCAGATCCACGACATCACCACCAACCTCGACAATCCGCCGCAATTCCAGGTGCTGAAGCTCCGCCCCGACGACTTTGCCGACATCCCCGGGCGCGGTGAGCCCAAATATGCCGGGATGGATGCCATGGAGCGCTGGAAGGTGCTGCATCGCGGTGCCTATGGCGATCTCAAGACGGTGACCATCGACCTTCCGGTCGACAGGGTGGTGACGCTGGCAGCCGAAATCGCGCTCGAGCGCGGCTGGGAAGTCGCGCTGACCAAGCCCGATGAGGGGCGCGTCGAGGCGGTCGATACCGTTTCGCTGTTCCGCTTCAAGGATGATGTCGTCATCCGGGTGCAGCCGGGTCCCGGCGGCCTTTCCAGCGAAGTCGATGTCCGGTCGGTCTCGCGCGTCGGACGCAGCGATCTGGGCGTGAACGCCAAGCGCATCCGCAGCTTCCTTTCCGATCTGCAGGCCGCAGCCGACAAGGGCTGATGACGGCTCGGTCGCTGGCGAATCAGCCTTGCTGGAGCGCGGCGCTGGATGCCTTTTCGATGCGGCTGCGGTCGGCGAGCATGAGCGTGGAGCTAGCCTTGGCCAGCACCCGGCCCTGCCCATCGAGCAGCTGACCTTCAAAGAAGCAGGTGCTGCGTCCCCGCCGTTCGACCCACGCCTTGGCGATCACAAGCCCGGGGCGCGCCGGTGCGAAGAAGCTGACCTTCAGTTCCAGTGACATCGGTACGACATCGGGCCCGGCCATCGCCATGGCGGCATGCGCCATCGCCGCATCGATCCAGCCGGTCACGAACCCGCCCTGCACGACGCCGCCCGAATGGCACATGTGCAGGCCCGCCTGGTATTCGATGGTGGCGCGGCCTGCGGGGTCCAGCTCGACAACGCGGACAAAACCCATCGACTGGTTGAGATCGGACGGGCTGGCTGCAGCTTCAGATAAGGTCATGGGGCTCCTGGCAGGTGATGGCTGATTTTGGCAGCCAACCGGCATTGGCCCGGAAAGTCAAACGGACTTTCCCATGCTGCGGGTGGAACCCTCGGGTCCCTGCCCGGTAAGTGGGGAATAGAAACAGGAGCTTGCCCATGACCCCCATCCATACCCTCTTCGGCGCGACGATACTCGCCGGTGCGTCCTTGTTGGCCGGGTGCAGCAACGACACGCAGCCTGCGGCCGATACGACCGAGGTGGCTGCGCCCCAGCAGCCGGCCACCGGAACCCCGCCCATGACGCTGACGGCCATGCTCAAGACCGCCGATGGCATGGACGCGGGCACTGCTACCGCGACGGAGCGTGATGATGGTATTGCCATTACCGTCACCGCCACGAACATGACCGCAGGCGAGCGCGGCATTCACGTGCACACCACCGGCAAGTGCGAGGGCCCGAAGTTCGAAAGCGCGGGCGGCCATTGGAACCCCACCGGCGCTCAGCACGGCCTGAGCAACCCTCAGGGCCAGCATCATGGCGACATGCCCAATCTGACCGTGCCGAGCGACGGTAGCGGCAAGCTAGATTACGTGATTCGCGATGCGCAGATCGCCGAGATGCAGGACGCGGACGGCGCTGCGCTGGTGATCCACGCCAAGTTTGACGACCAGATGACCGACCCCTCGGGTAACAGCGGCGACCGTATCGCCTGCGGTGTCTTTACCCGCGGATAATTACGGCTGGCGGCGCTGTTGATAGTCGATGCGAATGCGGACCCATTCGCCGACCTTCGACACGCCGCCAACGCGCGGCGGGCGGACCCGGAACTGCCACGCGGCTGCCAGCACCGCCCGCCCTATGCCCGACCCTTGCGGGCCTTCGCCAAGCTGCACGCAGTCCTCCACCCGGAAATCGCTCACCGTCCGACACGCAATCAGCGCCCAGCCAGGGCCACGTGCGGTCGACAGATAGCCGCTCAGCTCGTCGTCATAGGGTTCGCGATACCAGGCTGCGGCATAAAGCGGCTCGCCATTGGGGCCCGAGCCCACCCTTTCGCTATCCCCCGGTACGCCCTTGTCGGCAGGGCCGAACACCCTGCCGGGCTTGACCACGGCGCGGGCCTTGGGGGTTGCAGGAGGCGCTGCAGGCGCGGATTGCGGCGAGGGCATCGGGACGATCGCAGGGGGCGTGGTCGATACCGTTGGTGTCACCACCGGGTTCGGGGTTTCCACCGGACTTTCGGGCGATTCGGTCGGCTCGGGCGATTGCGCTGCATTCTGGGTGGGCTCGGGGCTTTGTTCTTCGGTTTTTTCCTCGGATGGATCGGGGCTTACGCCGAACACCGTCATCACGTCATCCTGCGCCTTTTCCCGGGGCGGCGCGATCGACAAGGACAGCAACGCCAGAATGAACAGCAGTTCGGCCAGAAGCGCGAACAGAATTCCACCTGCGCGCTCGCCAAGCCGCGAGCGCAACCAGCCCATGACCCGGCTTTGCGGCTTGTGATCGTCCGATAGTGATTCAGGCGGGGCAATGTCCATCAGCGGCAGGCTAGCTCTCGTGCGTGTGCGGCCCCCCAGCCCCTGAATATGACCGGATGGTGCCGCTTGTCGGAATCGAACCAACGACCTACCGCTTACAAGGCGGTTGCTCTACCAGCTGAGCTAAAGCGGCGCATCAGGCGCATTTGCGCCGCGTCCAATGCTCTATTTGACGCCAAAGGTCCAGCCTTCAGTGACGCGAATGGCCTCATTGAGTGCATGAGGGTTCCAAAAGCCATGCCACAGCTCGGCATCGCGCGCGGCATCGCGCAGCCAGGCGGCGGTGATCAGCGCATCGGTGCTGTGATCGTCATGTGCCAGCAGCGGGGCAGGGGGCAAGCTTCCCAGCTGTGCCAATGCCGCATGCAGGCCATCGGCATCGCGCACCTTGCTGCGCGAAAGCCCTCGCCCTGCGGCGCGGGCGGCGATGGTGGTGTAGATTTCGACGATCACCGGGCCGCTGTCGGGCACGGGGTCGAACGGCCAGACCGGGATCCGCCCCGCCAGACGGTTGAGCACGCGCATGCCGGTGAGGCTCGACTTGCCGACCTGCGCGGCACCGACCAGATTGAAGCAGCTGGCGCTGTTGGCCTGCCCCGTCATCCGCTGCTGTCGCTCGACGGCCCGCAGCCTGCCGGTCCCGGCAAGGCCGAAGCGGTCGCCGGTATCGCCCTTGCCATGGCGGAAATAGCGCCGCGCCTGATCGTGCCCGACAAAGCTTGCCGCGCCCAGATGATCGTCGCGCGCGCACAGCGCATCCACCATCGCCCACAGGGCTTTCGCATCGGCAGGGCTTTCGTCCCAGCCGGGGAAATAGCCACCGGCATCGACGAACGGGAACGAAGGCGACAGGTCCATGCCGATCAGCATGTCGGTCCCGGCATCGGCATGGGCGAGCAGCCAGTCGAGCGCCGCGCCGCGCGACCAGCCGCCGTGCGGGCGGAGCAGCACCGGGCGCGCGTCGGCATCCGCAGCGATGGTGGCAAGCGCCAGCCCCTTGGGCCTTGCCACCGCCTGACCCGACCAGTCGAAACAGGCGTAATGGGCAAACTGGCGCATCTCGGTCAGCGGACCTGCTTCAGCACCTCGGCAGTGAATTTGGCGACGTCGAACCGGTCGGCGTCCGTATCATAGCCGCGCCGCACGATTACCAGATCGCGGCTGGGAATGATGACCAGATACTGGCCGCGATTGCCGAACGCGGCAAACGCATCGTCGGGCACGCCCACACTCTTGTTCATCAACCAGAAGCTTGCGCCATAGCCGAACGGTCCCTCGGGCTGGGGGCCGCTGGCCCTGGTCACGTAATCGCGCCAACCTGCGGGCAGCACCCGCTGGCCGTTCCATGTGCCATCGTTCAGATAGAGCAGGCCCATCCGCGCCATGTCGCGCGCGGTGGTCCACACCTGGCTGGAAAGGATGTAGTTGCCCTGCCAGTCGGTCTCTGCCCAGGTGCGGGTCATGCCCAAAGCATCGAACATCTGGTGTGGGTGCAGATCGGGTGCGGCGTCGCGCGCAGCGAGCGTCGCCAGCAGGATATCGTTATTGGCATAGCGGAATGTGCTGCCCGGCTGGTGCAGCATCGGCCAGAGCGTCGTCCACTGACGCACCTCGCCTGCGCCGAGGTATACGGCGTCGGTGCGAGCGCCTGCCGTGTCGCTGGTGAGGCCGCTGCCCATGCGCAGCAGGTGATCGACGCTGATCGCCCTGCGCGGATCGCCAGCGACGTTCCACTCGCGCACCGGGGAATCGGGGATGTTGAAGCCCTTCTGCCGGACGAAGCCGACATATGTCCCCGCCATCGACTTGGCGACCGACCATGTCCGCTGCGCGGTGTGCATGTCGTGGCCGGGCTTGTAGCGTTCCTGCACGATGCGACCCTTGTGGACGATCACCACGCCGCTGGTCTTGCCGCCAAAGGCTTTCGCTTCGAACGCGCTTTCGACCAGCTGGTCGAACGGCGTGACCATCATGATTCGCGGGTCACTGGCATCGGCATCGCCCATCGGCCAGGCAAGCGAATCGGCGCTGCCCGGCTGTTCACGCTCCAGCGCTTCGGCGGGCAGGCGGCGGCCATCATTGGTCCAGCCGATCGGCATCGATGTGCATCCCGTCACGCGATTGTGCCGGGCAACGCGCGGCGGCATGTCGTCGGCAAAGGCAACGCTCACCTGGTGCGCGGCCTCGTCGATCTCTGCTTTCAGGGTCGGCACGATGGGGGCGACATGCGGGTAGATGCCGGTCAGCTCGTCCGCCTCGATATCGGCGAGCGTCTTGTTGCCGTTCCACAGCCCGGAACACACGAACTGTGCCTTGTAGCCGGCAGCTTCGGCCAGATCCATGCGTGCCGCCCCGGTTGCGGCAGCGGGCGGGGGAAGCTGTTGTGCGGCGGCAGGCGCGCTGGCCGCCAGTATCAGTGCAAGACTAATCGCGATTTTCGTCACGCATTTTCTCCCATGTCCGCATGCGTTCGGCAATGCGCGCTTCATAACCGCGTTCCACCGGCTGGTAGAAACGCTGCGGGTTCATTTCTTCTGGCCAGTAATTCGCGCCCGAAAAGCCTTCGGCCCGATCGTGGTCATAGGTATAGCCCTTGCCATAGCCGATGTCCTTCATCAGCTTGGTGGGCGCATTGAGGATGTTGGGCGGCGGCATCAGCGATCCGGTGGCGCGGGCGCTTTTCCACGCGGCCTTCTGCGCGGCATAAGCGGCATTCGATTTGGGCGCGGTGGCGCAGTAGAGGCAGGCCTGCACGATCGCCAGCTCGCCCTCGGGAGAGCCGAGGAAGGCATAGGCATCCTTGGCGGCAAGGCACTGCACCAATGCCTGCGGATCGGCCATGCCGATGTCCTCGCTGGCAAAGCGGGTGATCCGTCGCAGCACGTACAGCGGCTCCTCGCCCGCCACCAGCATCCGCGCCAGATAATATAGCGACGCCTGAGGATCGGAACCGCGCATTGCCTTGTGCAGCGCGGAAATGAGGTTGTAATGCCCCTCGCGATCCTTGTCGTACACCGGCATCCGGCGGTGCAGCAACGCGGCCAGTCCGGCAGGATCGAGCGGCGCATCGATCCGCACCGACAGCAGCGTTTCGACCTGGTTGAGCAGAAAGCGGCCATCGCCATCGGCCGACGCGATCAGCGCCGCACGGGCATCGTCGGTCAGCGGCAGCGCTCGCCCGGTCAGCGCTTCGGCGCGCGCGATCAGCGTGCCCAGAGCCGCCTCGTCGAGTCGCCGCAGGATCAGCACCTGGCTACGGCTGAGCAAGGCAGCGTTCAATTCGAACGACGGGTTCTCGGTTGTCGCGCCCACCAGCACCACCGTGCCCCGCTCGACAAAGGGCAGAAAGCCGTCCTGCTGCGCGCGGTTGAAACGGTGGATCTCGTCTACGAACAACAGGGTGCGCTGGCCTGCGCCCGCCATCTTCTCGGCCTCGGCAAAGGCCTTCTTGAGGTCGGCCACGCCCGAGAACACCGCCGAGATCGCAACGAACCGCATGCCCGTCGCCTCGCCCAGCAGCCGCGCCATGCTGGTCTTGCCGGTGCCGGGCGGGCCCCAGAGGATCATTGACGACAATTTGCCCGCCGCGACCATCCGTCCGATCGCGCCATCGGGCCCGGTCAGATGATCCTGGCCGATGATCTCGCCCAGGTTCGCCGGGCGCAGCCGGTCGGCCAGCGGCGCATCGGCTGCGGGCTGGTGGCTGCTGGTATCGGGAGGCAGGGTTTCGAACAGATCGCTCATCGCCGTCACGCTAGCGGCTGGGGCCGGTCGGGGGAAGGGGATGAAAAATGCATCCATCGCACGAAAGCCACTTGTCAAATTCTATCTAAGATATATCTTAGAGCCATCGAGATACACAGGAGTAACAATCGATGAGTATGCGTTTCAAGATGGGCGGTGGCCCGCGTGGTGGCCGGGGCGGTGGTTCCGGCAATGGCGGCAACCCCTTCATCGCCATGAGCTTTGGTCGCGGCGGCGGCCGCAGCTGGGGCAGCGACTGGGATTTCGGCAACTGGAGCTTTGACGGCGGTGGTCGGGGTGGACGCGGTGGCGGCGGTGGCCGGGGAGGTCGCGGCCGGCGGCGGATGTTCGACAGCGGCGAGCTGCGCATCGTGCTGCTGGCGCTGATCGAAAAGGAGCCGCGGCATGGCTATGACCTGATCAAGGCGATCGAGGAAATGACCGTCGGCGAATATGCCCCCAGCCCGGGCGTGGTCTATCCTACGCTCAGCCTGCTCGAAGACACGGGTCTGATCGCGTCGGTGGAAACCGAAGGCGCGCGCAAGGCGTTCCGCATCACCGATGCCGGTGTCGCCGAATTGGCCGAAAAGCGGGGCGAGGCCGATGCACTTCTGGCGCGTCTGTCCGAAGCCGGCGAGGAGCGCGAGCAGCGCGCCGGTGGCCCGCAGATCGGCCGGGCCGTCGGCAACCTGATGGCAGCGATGGCGCACCGTCTGGCGAGCGGCGAGACCGACGCGGAGTTCAAGCACCGGGTCGCCGAAATCCTCGACGAGGCCGCGCAGAAGATCGAGCGGCTCTAATGCCAATCCCCTCCCGCTTGCGGGAGGGGAGATTTATTCAGGCCAGCAGTGACACGTTCCCGCCTGCCGCCGTCGTGTCGATGCACACATGCCGTTCGTGCACGCAGCGCTGGGCGAAATGCGTCTCGGTGAACAAGGGCAGGATAGCCCCGTCGCGGGCCGCCAGCGCCTTGCGGATGGCGCGCTGGTCGTCGTTGGTGCTCCAGGCCGCGACCGCATCGAACCCTGCAATGTGGGTGAGATCTGCGCGTTCGATGAAGCCATCGATAGCGTGCGGGCCCTTGGCACCGGGAACGACGACCAGCGACGCGCAGCCTTCGGATTGCGCGATCTGCGCCTGTAGCATCGCGGCCTCGACCGTGGGGCCCAGGCACAGCACCCGGCCACGCGCATAGGTCGACAGCACGTTCGATTCGCCTGTCGGTCCCGGCATCGTCATCGTGTCGAGCGGCAGTTCGGTGACCCGCGGCAGCGCGGCAAGCGCTGCTTCGACCTGGGCGCGCGCCGCGATCCGAGTGAGCGGGGGCAAGTCCAGCTGTTCACCCGATGCAGCGGCAAAGCGCGGCAGATAGCGCGGGCCGCCCGCCTTGGGGCCAGTGCCGGACAATCCCTCGCCGCCGAACGGCTGTGCGCCGACGACCGCGCCGATCTGGTTGCGGTTGATGTACATGTTACCCGCATGGATGCGTGCGGTGACCTGATCGACACGGCTGTCGATGCGTGTCTGCAAGCCGAAGGTCAGGCCATAGCCACGCGCATTGATCCGGTCGATCAGGGCATCGATCTCGCCTGCCTCGAACGTGGCGATGTGCAGCACGGGGCCGAATATCTCTTCGGCCAGATCCTCGATGCCATCCACTGCGATGGCTGCGGGGCCGACAAACCAGCCATTGTCCGGCGCATCGAGCTGCTTGAGCAGCCGTCCGTCCCGCCGCGCGGCCTCGATATGCGCAGCTATCTTCTCGCGCGCTGCCGGATCGATCACCGGACCGACATCATTGGCCAGCCACCACGGGTCGCCCAGCGACAGCGCGTCCATCGCGCCGAACAGCATTTCCTTCAGCGAATCCGCGATATCGCGCTGCACATAGAGCAGGCGCAGCGCCGAACAGCGCTGGCCTGCGGACTGGAAGGCCGAAGCGACGATATCGCGCACCGCCTGTTCGGGCAGTGCGGTCGAATCGACGATCATCGCGTTGAGGCCGCCGGTTTCGGCGATCAGCATGGCATCAGGCGCACAGTGTTCGGCCATCGCGCGGTTGATCGCCTGCGCGGTCGCGGTCGATCCGGTGAAGCAGGTGCCTGCAATCGCGGCATCGCTGGTCAGTGCCGAACCTATGACCTTGCCGGGTCCCGGCAGCAGCTGCAGCGTATGTGCAGGCACGCCCGCCTCGTGCAGCAGGCGCGTGGCAAGGTGCGCGATCAGCGGCGTCTGCTCGGCCGGCTTGGCGAGCACCGCATTGCCTGCTGCCAGCGCCGCAGCGATCTGCCCGGTGAAGATCGCCAGCGGGAAGTTCCAGGGCGAAATGCAGGTGATGATGCCGCGCGGAGCCTCTGCCGGGTCGGCGAGGGCTTGCGCGGCGTAATAGCGCAGGAAATCGACCGCCTCGCGCAGTTCAGCGATGGCGTCGGGCGCGGACTTGCCCGCCTCGCGCGCCAGCAGCGCGAAAATCTCGCCGTGATGGGTTTCGAAGTGGTGTGCAGCACGATTGAGCGCGTCGGCGCGTTCGGTGACAGGGGCATCCCAGCAGCGCGCAGCAGCGATGGCAGACGCCGCTTGCTCGGCGGTCACATCGCGCACGGTGCCGATCTGCATATCCGGCTGCGCGGGGTTGAACACCTCGCGCTCGTGGCTGGCGGCGCTGGGCGCTCCGACGATCAGCGGCGCGGCATGCCATTGCTTGTCGGCAAAGGCCTTGCGCGATTCGAGAAAGGCATTGAGATCGGTGCGGTTGGCCAGGTCCCAGCCGTGCGAGTTGATGCGCGACGGCGCATAAAGCGCGTTCGGGCGGATGATCTTGCGATCCGCCTCGGCGCGCTCGGTTTCGAGCTGTTCGAACGGGTCGGCGGCAATCGCCTCGGCCGGGACGGCGTGGTTGGCGAGCTGGTTGACGAACGACGAGTTCGCGCCGTTCTCGAGCAGGCGGCGCACCAGATAGGCGAGAAGTTCCTTGTGCCGCCCCACCGGCGCGTAGATCCGCGAGCGGACCTTCTCGTTGCGCAGCAGCGCGCCATGCAGCGGTTCACCCATGCCGTGCAGCCGCTGGAACTCGAAATCGTCGCGGTTGCCCGCCATCTCGAGGATCGCTGCAACGCTGTGCGCATTGTGCGTGGCGAACTGCGGATAGATTCGGTCGGTCAGCCTGAGCAGCTGCGCGGCGCAGCAGATATACGAGATATCGGTGGCCGCCTTGCTGGTGAACACCGGAAAATCGGGCACGCCATCGACCTGCGCGCGCTTGATCTCGCTGTCCCAGTACGCGCCCTTGACCAGCCGGACCATGATCTTGCGGTCGAGTGACTCGGCAAGGCCATACAGCCAGTCGATCACGAAGCTGGCGCGCTTGCCGAACGCCTGCACGACCACGCCCAGGCCGTCCCAGCCCGCGAGCGAGGAATCGCTGAGCACCATCTTGATGATGTCGAGCGACATGCCGAGGCGATAGGCCTCTTCGGCATCGATATTGAGCCCGATCCGCGCATCGCGCGCGGCGCGGGCGAGTTCGAGCACCCGGTCGGCGAGGGCAGGCACGCATTCGTCGGCCTTGCTCATCTCGTAGCGCGGATAGAGCGCGGAGAGTTTTATCGACAGGCCCGGATTGGTGCGCATGTCGTCGGTCTTGGCGGCATCGGCGATCGCGCGGATCGCGTGCATGTAGGACGCGAAATAGCGGTCGGCATCAGGGAAGGTGAGCGCGGCTTCGCCCAGCATGTCGTAGCTGAAGGTCGCGCCTTCCGCCGCCCATTTGCGCGAACGCTTGAGCGCCTCGTCCATGTCCTCGCCCAGCACGAACTGGTTGCCCAGTTCCTTCATCGCCCGGCGCACGGCGACGCGGATCACCGGCTCGCCGAGCCGCTTGATCGCGCTGCGCAGCGCATCCAATGGCCCCTTGCTCACCGAGCCTTCGAGCACCGACTGCGTCATCGAAAGCGCAAAGGTGCTGGCGTTGACGAGCGTATGTTCGGATTTGCCGAAATGCTCGCGCCAGTTGGCGGGGCTGATCTTGTCCTCGATCAGGTCGTCGATCGTTTCGGCATCGGGCACGCGCAGCAGCGCTTCTGCCAGCGTCATCAGCGCCAGGCCTTCGTCGGAGGACAGACCGTACTGGCCGAGGAAGCTTTCCATCAGCGTCGGGCCAGAGGCAGCGCGAACGTCTTCGACCACGCGCACGGCGCGGGCGCGGATGCGCGCACGCAGCTCGGGCGAGGGGGCGTAGTTCGCCGTCAGAGTGTCAAGCACCACGCCTTCATCGGCGCGGTGGTGGGCGCGCACGATATCGCGCAGCGCGAGCAGATCGGTCATGAATAGCGGCCTTTTCCGGGGAGGACCATGGCGGTGCCCTTACAGATATTTGCGGGCATTTGAAGCCTTGCAAAAGGGCTGGCAGCACAAAGCCGCGACTTGCCGGGCAAAGCTTGCCTGAAAACCACAGAAATCGCTTTGCACCGGCATTTGTTACAGATATGCGACCGTTTTGTGACGGGGACCATGCCATTCGCCAGATAGCTGCACTGCCTTATCGCACCGCGCGCGACGATGTGAACGCGCCGGTGACGATCCTGCTTGTCACCTCCCGCGAGACACGTCGCTGGGTGCTGCCCAAGGGCAACATGATCGAGGGCCTCCAGCCGCATGCCGCCGCCGCGCACGAGGCGGAGGAAGAGGCAGGCGTCAAGGGCGCGGCCTGCCCGACGCCGCTGGGCAGCTATCGCTATCGCAAGAAGCGCAAGAACGGCGCGATGCTCAACGTCACCGTCGAGGTGTTCCCGTTCTCGGTCACCGATGTGCTCGACGAATGGGAAGAGCAGGACCAGCGCGACCGGCAATGGTTCTCGCTGGAAGAGGCAGCGCAGCTGGTCGATGAGCCGGAGCTGTCCGAGCTGATTCGCCGTTTTCGCGCCAGTGAATCCGACCGGCGCATCGCCAAGAGTGGATTCGTCCTCGATACGCAGAAAGCCTCACCGAAAATGGCCGTATTCCAGTGGGTTCAGGCGTTGCTGCCCAAGCAGGGCAATTTCTTCGAGCTGTTCGAGGCACATGCGCTGACGCTGCTCTCCGGCTCCAACGCACTCGCGCGGTTGCTGAATGGCGGATCGGGAATGCGCGACCATATCCAGGAGCTGGTCGAGCGCGAGCACGAGGCGGACCAGATCACGCGCGAAGTGCTGCAGACCGTGCGCCGCACCTTCCTGACCCCGTTCGATCGCAGCGCCATCACCAGCCTGATCGCGGCGATGGACGATGCCATCGACGAGATGCAGAAGACCGCAGGCGCCATCGATCTGTACGAGCTGACCGAGTTCAAACAGGAAATGAAGGACATGGCTGCGATCATCGTCGACTGCGCGAGGATCACGGTGGAAGCGCTGCCGCTGCTGCGCCAGGTCAACCGCAACGCCGGACGGCTGCACGAGCTGACCGAGCGGCTGGTGATCATGGAGGGCCATGCCGACGAGATCCATGCGCGCGGGCTGAAGGCGCTGTACAAGGAACATGGCGAGGCGAACCCGCTGAGGTTCATCGTCGAGCGCGAGCTGTTCACGCATCTCGAGCGCGTGGTCGACCGATTCGAGGATGTCGCCAACGAGATCGACGGCCTCGTGATCGACCACGCCTGATTTTTACCAGACCTCATGGAAACCACCATCATCGCCATGCCGCTGCTGATCGCGTTGATCGCGCTCGCGCTGGCGTTCGACTTTCTCAACGGGTTGCACGATGCCGCCAATTCGATCGCGACCGTGGTGTCGACACGGCTGCTCAAGCCGGTCTACGCGGTGGTGTTCGCGGCGTTCTTCAACTTTGCCGCCTACTGGGTGTTCGGGCTCAAGGTCGCAGAAACCATCGGCAAGGGCATCATCGATGTCGATATCGTCAACCCGCAGGTCATCTTCGGCGCTTTGGTCGGCGCGATGTTCTGGAATGTCGTCACCTGGTGGAAGGGCATCCCGTCATCGTCCAGCCACGCGCTGGTCGGCGGGCTGATCGGGGCGGGGGTGACCCGCGCCGGGCTCGATGGCATCGTCTGGTCGGGCGTGCTCAAGACCGCATCGGCGATCATCCTGTCGCCGACGATGGGCATGATCCTCTCGATCCTGCTGGTGATCATGACGTCCTGGTTCTTCATGCGCGCGACCGCCAAGCGCGCCGAAGGTTCGTTCAAGACGCTGCACCTCATCTCGTCCGCCGCCTACTCGCTGGGCCATGGCGCCAACGACGCGCAAAAGACGATGGGGCTGATCACAGTGCTGCTCTATTCGCAGGGCATGCTCGATGGCGAGTTCGCGGTGCCCGGCTGGGTGGTGCTGAGCTGCTATGTCGCGATCGCTTTGGGCACGCTGTCGGGCGGGTGGAAGATCATCGAAACGATGGGCACGCGCATCACCAAGCTGTCGCACCATCAGGGCTTCTGCGCGTCGGCAGGGGGCTCTGTGATGCTGTTTGCCGCCACCGCGTTCGGCATTCCGGTCTCGACCACGCACACCATCACCGGCTGCGTGGTCGGCGTTGGCGCGGCGCGGCGCGCGTCCGCCGTGCGCTGGGGCGTGGCAGGCCGGGTGGTGATCGCCTGGCTGATCACCATCCCGGCGTCTGCTGCCGTCGGCTCGCTGTTCTACTGGTTGACGACCATCTGGGGTTGAGCGCCGGTGGCGCGGATCAGATGACGCCGACTTGCTTGCCTGCTGCCTCGAAGATGCCCAGGATCTGGGTGACCTGTTCGCTTGAATGCTCGGCGCACAGCGAGCAGCGCAGCAGCGTCATGCCCGCAGGGGTTGCCGGCGGACGGGCGAGGTTGACGTAGAGCCCGCGGTCGAGCAGCGCTTCCCACATCTGCGCGCCCTTGAGCATATCGGTCATGATCACCGCGATGATGCCGCTCTGCGCCTCGGGCGTACCAAGCTGGAAGCCCAGATCGCGCAGGCCCTGGTGCAGCCGCTTGCTGTTCTCCCAAAGGTGCGCGCGCTTGTTGCCGGCGTGCATCAGCTTGCGGATGCTGGTCGCGGCAGTGGCAACCACCGATGGCGGCAGGCTGGCGGTGAACACATAGGGGCGGCAGACGAGGCGCAGGACCTCGAACTTGGGATGGTTGGAGACGCAGAAGCCGCCGACGGTGCCCACCGACTTGCTGAACGTGCCGATGATGAAATCGACATCGTCCATAACGCCAGCCGCTTCCGCCACACCGCGTCCGTTCTCGCCGATGAAGCCCATCGAATGAGCCTCGTCGACCAGCACCATGGCGCCTGCGGCCTTGGAGATGGCGACCATTTCCTTGAGCGGTGCAATGTCGCCGAGCATCGAATAGACGCCTTCGAGCACGACGAGCTTGCCCGCTTCCGGAGGAAGCCGCTTCAGCCGCTTTTCCAGCGCTTCGACATCATTGTGGCGGAAGGCGACGATCTGGGCATTGCCCAGCGCGCAGCCGTCATAGATCGAGGCATGGCTGTCGATATCGAGGATGATGTAATCCTCCTTGCCCGCCATGGTCGAGATGATGCCAAGGTTCGCCTGGTATCCGGTGGAAAAGACCATCGCATGGTCCATCCCGTAGAATTCCTTGAGCGCCTCTTCGCAATCGCGGTGCCCGGCATAGGTGCCGTTGAGTACGCGGCTGCCGGTGGTGCCCGATCCGAAATTGTCAAGCGCGGCCTTGCCGGCGTCGAGCACGTCCGGATCAAACGTCATGCCCATATAGTTGTAGGTGCCCAGCAGGATCGTTTCCTTGCCATTGCACATCGCCACGGTGGGCGATTTGACCGATTCCATGACCAGCGCATAGGGATCGCGCACGCCGTGCGAGAGCAAGGCCTCGCGCTCGCCGATCAGGGCGTCGAACTTCGAAAACAGGTCGGTCATGGGGTCATTCTCTGATGGGGGAGGCCAGGATAGGAAGCGGCAATCTGCCAGATGGGGTCAGGCGGTGAGTTTTTCCACCGCTGCGACCAGCTGGCCGACAGTTTCGATCTCGGCCTGCATGTTCATGGTGATGATGATGTCGAATTCGTCCTCGATCGCCGCGACGAAATCCATCACCGTCAGGCTGTCCCATTCCAGATCGGACGCGAAGGTGGTGCTGTCGGTCAGTTCGACGCCCTTCTTGTTGAAAGGTTCGATCTGCGCTGCAATGCGATCATAAGTGGCTGTGTCGGTCATGCGGTTCTTTCATCCATGTCTGGGCCCCGCCATGCCGGGGGAATGCGGCAACATAGCGGCAGCTTGTTGCAGGCAGAAGGGCAGTGCAGCGTCGCTTGTCAAGCGCGGTGCTGCTATGTCATCAATCTGTCATGGGGGAGGGTGTCATAGAAGATCGAGTCGAAACGCCGCGCAAAGCGATTGCCACCCCGTGGCCGCAGACACCGCACACGTTTTCGCCGCACGCGATCCACCTGATCCGCACATCGGTGCAGACCAACCTCGCGCTCAGCCAGATGGCTGACCAGAAGGCCAGCATCCTCATGGGCGCGACCTTCGTCGTTTTCACCATTTCGGTGGGCCAGGCGCGCAGCGGCAATTTCACGCTGCCGCTGATCGTGCTCGCGCTGTTCGCCTTTCTGTCGGCGATGTGTGCGGTCTTCGCCATCCTGCCCTCTGTGCGCGGCGCGCCCAGACCCAGCGGCCAGGTGCCGGGCGGATCGAGCAATTTCATGTTCTTCGGCAATTTCTCGGCGATGGCGGAAGATGATTTCGCCGATCTGGTGATCGACCAGTTGCACACGGACGAGACGATCTTTCGCACCATGCTGCGCGATGTCCATCAGAACGGCATGGTGCTGCAGCACAAGAAATACCGCTATCTGGGGCACGCCTATCGCATCTTCCTGATCGGCCTGACGCTGACCTTCGCACTGTTCATCGTGGAAATGGCGCTGGGCCGGTCGCTGCTTACGCTTTGAGCCAGCCTTTGGCGCGGTACCAGCGCGCGGTTTCTGCCAGCCCCTTGCGCGTCGCGATTTCGGGCTCCCACAGTGCGCGCGGCGGACGGCGCAGCGGATCGGCCGTCCAGTCGCTGTGTGCGATGTAGCGGGCGCGGTCGGGGGTCAGCTTGGCCTTCCTGCCGCGCAGCATCCGGTCGGCCCGCGCCGCCAGATGCAACGCGAGCTCCGGCGTGCGCATCGTGCGGACCTGACGGCCCACCGCACCCCCCAGCGCGTCGGCGAATTCGGCGTGGCTCCATCCGCGCAACGTGCCGTCGTCGACCTCGTAGATCGCATGCCCATCCCCTGCGCCTGCTGCCAGCTGCACCAGCAGCCGCGCCAGATCGGCGACATGCACCACCGACATGCGCCCGCCCGGCGGTAGCATCACCAGCCCGCGCGATGCCATGCGAAACAAATCGAGCATTTCAGTGTCGCCAGGGCCATAGACGGCGGGCGGGCGAACCATGGTCCATTCGCGATCCGATGCCGCCACCTGCGCTTCGGCCTCGGCTTTCGACCAGCAATAGTTCGACAGACCCGGTTCGCGCGCAGCCAGCGAGGATACGTGGACGAATCGCGCCACACCTGCGCGCGCCGCCGCCGTCAGCATGTTCTGCGTGCCGGTGATGTTGCCCGCAATGAATCCTGCGCGGTCGGGCGCATTGACCACGCCTGCAATGTGCAGCACGCAATCGGCGCCCGCGCACAGCCGTTCGAGGCTGGCGACGTCATCGAGCGTCCCGTCGATCCACATGACCCCATCGCGCACCGGCTGCGGCTTGCGGGTCAGCGCGCGCACCTGATGGCCCCTGGCGAGAGCCGCATCGATGGTTGCGCCGCCGACAAACCCGGTGCCGCCGGTCATCGCGATCACGGTCACAGCAGCACCATCTGGTCGCGATGGACCAGCGCGCTGCGCGGCGCATGGCCCAGCACGTCCGCAATCGCATCGCTGCGCAGGCCGGTGATCCGCCCGGCGTCCGTGGAATCATATTCGGCAAGTCCGCGCGCGATCGTCTCGCCGCTGGCGGTCACCACTTCGACCACATCGCCGCGGGCAAACCGGCCCTCAATGGCCGTCGCGCCGGCGGCCAGCAGGCTCGACCCCTTGGCAAGCGCGGCGGCAGCGCCCGCGTCCACGAAGATCCGCCCGCGCGCGGTCATCCGCCCGGCCAGCCACAATTTGCGGCCCTTGCCCTGCTTGCCAGCGATGAACACCGTGCAGCGTCCGCCATTGGCCAGCCGCGCGAGCGGGTGATCGTGGGTGCCATTGGCGATGGCGAGGTGCGCCCCTGCGCTGGTCGCGATTCGTGCCGCCTCCAGCTTGGACAGCATCCCGCCCGACCCCATGCCGGAAGCGGAGCCGCCATCAGCCATGGCGCGGATGCGCGCGTCAATGCGCGCGACGTTCTCCACCAGCTTGGCGTCTGGATTGTTCTTGGGGTTGGCGGTGAACAGGCCGTCGATATCGGAGAGCAGCAAGACGCCGCCCGCGCCCGCTGCCTGCGCGATTCGTGCCGCCAGCCGGTCGTTGTCGCCGAAGCGGATTTCCTCGGTCGCGACCGAATCATTTTCGTTGATCACGGGAACGACATCGAGCGCTATCAGACGCCGCAGCGTCGCCGAGGCGTTGAGGAAGCGCCTGCGGTCTTCCAGATCGTCGAGCGTCACCAGCATCTGGGCAGCGGTGATGGCATGCCCGCCCAGCAGCTCGGCCCAGCACTGGCTGAGCGCGATCTGGCCGGTGGCGGCGGCGGCCTGCGCGTCTTCCAGGCTGGCGCGGCCGCCCTTGGGCAGCCCGAGCCTGCGTGCACCCAGCGCGATTGCGCCTGATGAGACGATCACGATCCGCTGGCCGTCTGCAATCCGTGCGGCGATATCCGCGACCAGCGACGCCAGCCAGTCGCGCCGCACCGTGCCATCTGGCGCCACCAGCAGCGCCGAGCCAACCTTCACCACCAGCACGGGGCAGCGTGCAGGGGCGAGAGGGGAGGTCATTGGCATATTCGCGTCCTTGATATGCCTTCAGCAATGACCTCGATCAGCATGGCCTGACCACCTCTTACGAGTTCCCGAGCGAAGTCGAGGGACGTGTGCTCGAACGGTTGCGAATACGTCCCTCGACTTCGCTCGGGACAAACGGAAATAGGAGCGAACTACCTTGGGTTTATGCCTCACTCAAACCGGTGACCAGGTCCCCGGTTCAACGTCCGCATTCGGGTCCACGCCCTCGGGCCTTTCGGTCGCGGTATCGTGCGGCATGTATTCGAGAAGCGCGTCGAACAGGTCCGATATGCCCGCGCCGGTGGCGCCGGAGACGGGGAAGACGCGGTCTGCCCCGGCAGCGATCAGTTCGTCTGCGAAGTGCTTCATCAACTCGTCGTCGAGCAGATCGCCCTTGTTCAGCGCGACCAGCTTGATCTTCTCGTCCAGGCCCGCGCCGTAGTTTTCCAGCTCGCCATCCACGACGCGCATCGCCTCGACCGGATCGTCGCCATTGGCGTCGATCAGATGAATGAGCACGCGGCAGCGTTCGATATGGCCCAGGAACCGGTCGCCGATGCCTGCACCCTCTGCTGCGCCCTCGATCAGGCCGGGTATGTCGGCTAGCACGAACTCGCGGTTGCGGTGTTGCACGACGCCCAGCTGCGGACGCAGCGTGGTGAACGGATAATCGCCGACCTTCGCCTGCGTGTTGGTCACCTGGTTGATGAAGGTCGATTTGCCCGCGTTGGGCAGGCCGACGAGCCCTGCATCTGCCATCAGCTTCAAACGCAGCCAGACATACATCTCGCGGCTGGGGTAGCCGGGGCCATGCTGTCGCGGCGCGCGATTGGTGCTGCTGGAATAGCTGAGGTTGCCGCGACCGCCATCGCCGCCGCGCAGCAGCATGATGCGCTGGCCGGCATGGGTGAAGTCGGCGAGCACCTCTTCCTTGTCATCGCTCAGGATCTGGGTGCCCACCGGCACCTTGATCACCAGATCGTCGCCGCCTGCGCCGGTGCGGTTGCGGCCCATGCCGCCATTGCCGCGCTTGGCCTTGAAATGCTGGGTGTAGCGAAAGTCGATCAGCGTGTTGAGACCGCTGATCGCTTCGAAGATGATGTCGCCGCCCTTGCCGCCGTTGCCGCCGTCGGGGCCGCCGTATTCGGCATATTTTTCACGGCGGAAGGACACAGCGCCCTGTCCGCCCGCACCGGAACGTATGAAAATTTTGGCTTGATCGAGAAAATGCATGGCCGCGCCCCTAACGGAAAGTCGCAGGAAACACCAGTGCCAGCGACAGATTGGGTGCTGGGCATGCGTCAGGGCGGTACAGCCGGGCTGCGCAAATTGCGCGCGCCCCCTTGCCTGCGGCCCGCGAAATACGATATTCCGGTGTATCTATGAACACTGCGACCCCAGCTTTTGCGCCCTCACGGCGCCTCCATGCCGCTGCGACAGGACGCGCGCCTGCGCCTGTCCATGCCGGGCCAGACCGTGAGGACCAGGGCCCCCCCGATATCGGGATTGCGGTCAAGACCCGCGCCAAGTCGAAAAAGCCCAGCCAATACAAGGTGCTGATGCTGAACGACGATTACACGCCGATGGAGTTCGTCGTGCTGGTGCTCAAGCGGTTCTTCAGCATGAACATGGATGAGGCGACCCGCGTGATGCTCCATGTCCACCAGAAGGGCGTCGGCGTGTGCGGCATCTTCACCTATGAGGTCGCCGAGACCAAGGTGAACCAGGTGATGGACTTCGCCCGCGAAAACCAGCATCCGCTGCAGTGCACGCTCGAGAAGGTTTGATACCGCCAGCGTTGCCGCCCTCTTGCACGGCCCGCCGCAGGCGTTAAACAGCGGCGATGGACAAGATCATCATTCGCGGCGGCAAGTCGCTTTCCGGCCGTATCCCCATCTCTGGTGCCAAGAACAGCGCGCTGACGCTGCTGCCGTGCGCGCTGCTCACCGATGAGCCGCTGACGCTGCGCAACCTGCCGCGCCTCGCCGATGTCGACAGCTTTGGCCATCTGCTCAACCAGCTCGGCGTCTCGACGATGATCGAAGGCGCGCGGCCCGAGGATTTCGGCCGCGTGATGACGCTGCGCGCGGGCCGGGTCACTGCGACGGTCGCGCCTTACGATATCGTCCGCAAGATGCGCGCCTCTATCCTGGTGCTGGGTCCGCTGCTGGCGCGCGCTGGTGAGGCGACGGTGTCGCTGCCTGGCGGCTGCGCCATCGGCAATCGCCCGATCGACCTGCATTTGAAGGCGCTGGAGGCTCTGGGCGCCGAGATCGAGATTACCGCAGGCTATGTCACCGCCCGCGCGCCCAAAGGCGGATTGCCCGGCGGCGACTTCGGCTTTCCCGTGGTGTCGGTGGGTGCGACCGAGAACGCGCTGATGGCTGCCGTGCTCGCCAAGGGCACGTCGACGCTGCGCAACGCCGCGCGCGAGCCCGAGATCGTCGATCTGTGCAACCTGCTGGTGGCCATGGGCGCGCACATCGAAGGTATCGGCCAATCGACATTGGTCATCCATGGCAAGGACCGGCTGCACGGCGCGACCTATCGCGTGATGGCCGATCGGATCGAGGCGGGCAGCTATGCCTGCGCGGCGGCAATCACCGGCAGTCCGCTCGACCTCATCGGTGCAAAGCTCGACGAGATGGAAGCCACCGTCGCTGCGCTCCGCCAGGCGGGCGTGCAGGTCGACGAGATCGCCGATGGCATCGCGGTGCGGCCCAACGGCACGTTGAATGCGGTCACGCTGTCGACCGCGCCTTTCCCGGGCTTTGCCACCGACATGCAGGCGCAGTTCATGGCGATGCTGTGCATGGCGCAGGGCGCGAGCGTGCTGACCGAGACCATCTTCGAGAACCGTTACATGCACGTGCCCGAGTTGAACCGCATGGGCGCGCATATCGAGGTCAAGGGCCGTACGGCGGTGGTCCATGGCGTGAACCGCATGGTCGGCGCGCCGGTGATGGCCACCGACCTTCGCGCCTCGATGAGCCTGATCATCGCTGGCCTCGCTGCCGAGGGCGAGACCGAAGTCAGCCGCATCTATCACCTTGATCGCGGCTACGAGCGGCTTGAGGAAAAGCTCCAGGCCGTGGGCGCGGATATCGAGCGCGTCGGCGGGGATTGAGCGTCGATCTCGTTTTACGGCGAGTGCGGGTGTTTGGATCACCCTTTGAGCATACGTCCCTCGACTTCGCTCGGGAGAGACGGTGAGAGGGCAGTGAGCCCGCATTTCACGGGCCACAAATATGTGCGAAGCATAACGCGGCGTCGTCCTAGCCTCCCGAGTTCCCGAGCAAAGTCGAGGGACGTTACGTGTCACCCCAGCGTAATGCTGTGCGCGCACTAAAGGACGGCTAATCCGAGTTTGCGGAGCTTTTGGTGCTAGTCGCGGACATGCCCTCCACCAGATCACGCACCAGCCACAGCCGGATCGCGCTCGCCAGATTGGGCGGATCATCCGCCTCGATTCGCTCGACATCGATGCGCGCCACCAGTGCGTTCAGCGGCAGCGCGCGTGTCTCCGCCGCCGCCTTGAGCAGATCCCAGAACAAGGGCTCCAGGCTGATCGAGGTCAGGTGCCCGGCAATCTGGATGCTGCGTTTGACCGGGCCGCGGTAGAGGTCGTCGGGGGCAAAGGTCATGCAGGCGGGTAGAGCCGGTTCATTTCCGCCAGATCGTGGCCGATCAGCTCTTCCAGCACGCCCATGTCGATCTGGCCCAGTTTCGTCACATGCAGGCAGGTCTTCTCCATCTTGTGCTTGCCAAGCCTCGCCAGCAGCGCGTCACGCCGAGCGGCAACCGCTTCATCATCATAGCCCGCCATCAGGTAGATGCTGTGCTTGCCCTTGCGCGGGGAAAAGCTGGCCCGCGCCCAAGTCCCGGTCCGCCCGCTGGGATACGCATAGTCATAGCTGCCAAAACCGATGATGCTCGGCCCCCACAATTTGCCCGGCTCACCGGTGACGCGCTGGTACAGGTCCAGCAACTGCTTCGCCTCGGTCCGCCGCTGTTCGGGCTCGAGACCCGCGATATGGCTCTCGACATCGGCATCGGTTGCCGTGGTTGTGTTGCCAGCATCCGCCATCTTGCATCCCCCATGATCAAGGCCTAAAGGCTAGCACGTCTGATGGGGAGTAGCCAACCGGTGCGATGCGCCGGTCCGCGCGTCAACACACTTGGCCGAGAGGCCATGGTGCGCGGGTTTCCGGAGCTGTTGAGCCCCGGTTTCCGGCAAGACCGATGACACCTGATCCCTTTTGCCTGGCCGGGCAGGGGTGAACGGTGCCATTGTGTTTTGCCCTCTGCCCGGCCCCGGAAATCGTGTTCCATGGAAGCCTTTCTCGCCTCTCTGTCGCTCGTCGCGCTCGCCGAAATGGGGGACAAGACGCAGCTGCTCGCCATCCTGCTCGCCGCCAGGCTGCGCAAGCCTGTGCCGATCATCGCCGGCATCCTGGTGGCGACGCTCGCCAACCATTTCCTCGCCGCATTGCTCGGTCAGCAGGTCGCAGGATTGCTCGACAGCCCTGCGTTCCGCTACGCCATCGCGGCTGGCTTTGTCGGCATGGGGCTATGGGCGCTCATCCCGGACAAATTCGACGAGGACGACCAGCCCAAGGCGCGCGGCGCGGGGGTGTTCGTCACGACGCTTATTGCATTCTTTCTCGTCGAGATGGGCGACAAGACGCAGATCGCCACCGTCGCGATGGGCGCGCATTACCAGAATGTGGTCGCGGTCACCGCCGGTACCACGCTTGGCATGATGGTCGCCAATGTCCCTGCGGTGCTGCTGGGCCACAGGATCGAACGCATCCTGCCGATCCGCGCGCTGCAGATCGGCGCGGCGCTGCTGTTTGTCGCGCTGGGCCTGTGGGCGGCAGCGCAGACCGCAGGCTGGGTCTGAACAGCTCTTGCCCCGATCCCGCCGCGCTGTTAGGCGGCGCGCGAACACTCTTTCCTGCAGAAAGTCCGCTTCCATGTCTCAATCCGTCAACCGCGTCGTTCTGGCCTTTTCGGGCGGGCTCGATACCAGTGTGATCCTCAAGTGGCTGCAGCAGACCTACAATTGCGAGGTCGTGACCTTCACCGCCGACCTCGGCCAGGGCGAAGAGCTGGAGCCGGCGCGCGCCAAGGCACAGATGATGGGCGTGAAGCCCGAACACATCTTCATCGACGATCTGCGCGAGGAGTTCGTACGTGACTATGTCTTCCCGATGATGCGCGCCAACGCGGTCTACGAGGGCACCTATCTGCTCGGCACCTCGATCGCGCGGCCGCTGATCGCCAAGCGCCAGATCGAGATCGCAAGACAAGTTGGCGCGGACGCGGTCAGCCATGGCGCGACCGGCAAGGGCAACGACCAGGTGCGCTTCGAGCTTGGCTATTATGCGCTCGACCCGGACGTCAAGGTGATCGCACCGTGGCGCGAATGGGATCTGACCAGCCGCACCAGGCTGATCGAGTTTGCCGAAGCCCACCAGATCCCGGTGAGCAAGGACAAGCGCGGCGAAGCGCCGTTTTCGACCGACGCGAACATGCTGCACACCTCGTCCGAGGGCAAGGTGCTCGAAGATCCGTGGGATGAAGTCCCCGATTACGTCTATTCGCGCACCAACCATCCCGAGGACGCGCCCGATACGCCCGAATACATCACCATCGATTTCGAGCGTGGTGATGGCGTGGCGATCAACGGCGAGGGCATGAGCCCGGCGACCCTGCTCGAAAAGCTCAACGAATTCGGCAAGACGCATGGCATCGGACGGCTCGATCTGGTCGAGAACCGCTTCGTCGGCATGAAGTCGCGCGGCATGTACGAAACGCCCGGCGGCACGATCTATCACATCGCGCATCGCGGCATCGAGCAGCTGACGCTCGATCGCGGCGCTGCGCACCTCAAGGACGAACTCGCCCCGCGCTATGCCGAACTGATCTACAACGGCCTGTGGTTCAGCCCCGAGCGCGAGATGCTGCAGGCGGCGATCGATCACAGCCAAGCCCACGTCACCGGCACCGTGCGGCTGAAGCTCTACAAGGGCAATGCCTGGGTCGTCGGACGCAAGTCGCCTTACTCGCTGTACAGCGAGAAGGTCGTGACGTTCGAGGACGATGCCGGCGCCTATGACCAGAAGGATGCGGAAGGCTTCATCAAGCTCAACGCGCTGCGGCTGCGCCTGCTGGGCCGCCGGGGGGCCTGAGCGCGCATATGGAGCGGGCAGGGGGTCACAATCGCACGCTGATGCAGGCGCTGACCTATGCAGGCGCTCTGCCGTTCCTCGCGGGCGCGTCGTGCCACATCACCGGCTATGGTGATGTCAACGCGGCCAACCTCACCTGCTACTGGGCGTTCACTATCCTGATGTTCATGGCGGGTACGCTCTGGGGCATCCAGGTGGTCGCGCCGCAGAAGGTGAGCCCCAATCTGCTTGTCGCCAGCAACGTCGTGGTGCTGGCGACCTGCGCAGCCTTGTGGTTCGTGCCGTTCAACGAGGCCGCGCTGCTGTTCGCGATCGGCTTTGGCGTGCTCTACTGGCTGGATCGCAGGGCGGTCGAGGCGGGCGCGACCGACGCCGCCTATGGCACGATGCGGGCGCGGGTGACGGCTTTCGTGATCGCCTGCCTGGTGCTGATCGCGGTCGTGCCGATGGGAGCCATCGGTTAACTGGCGTTGCGTGTGACGTCCCTCGACTTCGCTCGGGAACTCGGAACTGTGGCAACGTCGAAAACTCCCCGTCCCGTCTGTCCCGAGCGAAGTCGAGGGATGTAGCGAACGAATCGTCAGACGAGGCACGCCCGAAACGCGATTGTTACGCCCTCATGAAACAATCCAACCGGCGCACCTTAATCCATTGCTATTCACCATTTTATCCACAGCCAAGCTGCGTCATCTGTGGATAACTCCCACATTTTCGCTGGCCGCGACTCGGGTGTCATGAGACCTTGAAGAGGTCGGAAGGACAGACGGAAAGCGGACTGAAAGCCGGAAAAAGCAAGCCTTTACAGAGATGTAGGGTGAGGGATGGATGGCTGGAGAGACCGCCCGGAGCGGACATCGGCAACGATGGGCGCCCCGAATGAAGGCCGGTGTTATGCACAGGCTGGAACGGATGGCCCGGCCGCGCGGAAGCAGCGATGCGGATGTGCGGTTCAGGTGGTCTGAAAGGTTCGGATGGACGGATGATGATCGGCAGGCAGGCAAGATGCGGGGTGGAAGCCCCGGATGGAGCGGCAAGCCGGTGCAATGCCCTCGCCTCAGTGCGATGCGGGTCAGGACAGGCGGTTAACGCGCACAATCCTTGCGGATGGTGCTGCCGGGCCGGGTGATCTGAACCGGGTGCACGAAGAGGGGGTGTCAGGCAGAGCGCGGACCCGGGTCCACCGGTCTTCGGACCAAAGGGAACCGGGCCTCGCGCGAAGCCGGACGCCTGGGAAGGGTCTCGGCAGCTGATGGGGTGCGGGCAGCAATGCCCACGCTGCAACCGACAGCCCGATCCGGACACGTCAGCTCCACCGCTCGCGGCGCAGCAGACGGACCACACAGAGGCGGGACACCGCCTTCAGGGCTGCGGAAAAAGCCTCGATGATCCCAACAGGCGCAGTGGGGGCCGACAGCAATGTCGGCCCCCGTTTTGCGTTTCGCAAGAAGGCCGGGCCGGAATGATCGCCCGACACTGCTCTCAAATCACCGTTGTTCATTTCGCCGCCCCCACGCGCAGGCTTGCGGATTTCCGGCAGCCCGGTAGGACGCTTGCAGGGAGCAGAAGGGCAGCAACATGGACCGCAAACTTACCTGGTATATTTTCGCCGGCATGATGCTGGGGGTCGCGGTAGGATATGGCGTCCATATCGGCATAGCTGCGGACAGTCCGGCCTTTGAATATATCACCAAGACCTTCAAGCTGCTGTCCGATATCTTCCTCAACCTGATCAAGCTGCTCGTCGCGCCGCTGGTGCTTTCCACCATCGTGGTCGGCATCGCGCATATGGGAGACAGCAGCGCGCTCGGCCGCATCGGCGTGCGCGCGCTGACGTGGTTCATCACCGCAAGCTTCATTTCAATCGCGCTGGGTCTGCTGATGGTCAACCTGTTCCAGCCCGGTATCGGTGCACCCATCCCCGAAGCAGCAGAAGCGGCTGCCATGGTGGGCGAGGTCAAGAAGCTCGATGCGTGGGAGTTCACGCTGTCGATCTTCCCCAAGAACGCGCTGGAAGCGCTGGCCACCAACAATATCCTGCAGATCCTGGTGTTTTCGATCTTCGCCGGCGTGGCCCTGTCGGCACTGGGCGAGAAGGGCGCGCCTTTGGTGCGCGGGTCCGAAGCGCTGGCCGAAATGATGCTGCAGATCACCGGCTATGTGATGCGCTTTGCACCGTTCGCCGTCTTCGGCGCGATCGCCAAGGTGGTTGCCGGCAGCGGCCTTGCCATCCTGGGCACCTATTTCGAATTGCTGGTCGAGTTCTACATCTCGCTGTTCCTGCTCTGGGTGATCCTGCTGACCATGGGCTGGATCTTCCTGCGCGGAAAAATCTGGCAGCTCATCCGCTATATCCGCGAGCCGTTGCTGATCGCGTTCTCGACCGCCTCGTCCGAGGCCGCGCTGCCCAAGATGTTCGAACAGCTCGACCGGTTCGGCGTGCCGCGCCGCATTTCGGGCTTCATGCTGCCGCTCGGGTATAGCTTCAACCTCGACGGGTCGATGATGTACATGAGCTTTGCGACGCTGTTCATCGCGCAGGCCTATGGCATCGAGCTGTCGATCATGACGCAGATCCTGATCCTGCTGACGCTGATGATCAGTTCCAAGGGCATCGCTGCGGTACCGCGCGCCAGCCTGGTGGTCATCACCGGCACGCTTGCCCAGTTCGGGCTGCCTGTCGAAGGTGTCGCGATCATCCTGGCTATCGATCAGTTTCTCGACATGGGCCGCACCGCAACCAATGTCGTCGGCAATGCGGTCGCGACCAGCGTCATCACCAAATGGGAAGGCATGCTGGAAAAGCCCGAACCTGCGGAAATGGAACTGCCCCATGCGCCAGCCGACACGCCGGAGCATGGCAAGCGCGGACTGGATTTGCCGGAACAGGCCTGAGGCCGCGCACAAGCGGTTGCGCGTTGCATCTGGCAAGACAAAAAAGGCCAGCCGTTGTGCACGGCTGGCCCTTTTTCGGTTTCAGCGCTGATGTGGGGGATCAGTCGATCGTTACCGTTACTGCGCGGCGGTTCTGGGCCCAGGACGCCTCGTCCGATCCCATCGCTGCAGGGCGTTCCTTGCCATAGCTGACGACGCGCAGGCGCTGCTCGCTGACGCCCAAGGACACCAGATAGTTCTTCGCGGCGTTGGCGCGGCGCTCACCGAGCGCGAGGTTGTAGTCGCGCGTTCCGCGCTCATCGGCATGGCCTTCGATGATCGCCTGCTTGTTGGGGTATTGGGCCAGCCACTGTGCCTGGCTCTGCAGCGTGATCTGGTCATCCGAATCGACATTGTAGCGGTCGAGGTCGAACAGGATGCGGTCGGAGCGGACCTTGGCGAGGAAGTCGCGCTGGCTTCCCGGGACGACGGCATCGCCGACGCCGGAATTGTCCTGACCCATCGAGTTGTCGACGGCCGGCCCCGGCGCCGGGGGCAGTTCGGGCGGGGCCTTCTTCGCGCAGGCGCCCAATGCGATGACGGCGGTGGCCAGGACAAGCGTGTTGCGGACAGTTCTCATCGAGCGTCTCCTTGCTGGTAGTGTGGGTCAGGGCCGCCGGACGGTTCCGGTCTGGGCGCTGGCCCGATGGGGAAATGACGAAACATGGCGTGAGCAGGCCCAGCCGGTGATGACAATACAACCCGTAACTGCGACGAACCGTGACTCGCTTTGTCGGCAAGGTAAACCCTTTTGCCGCAAAAACCGCCATTGATGCCGCGAATTGCACGGCTTACGGCAGGATCGGCCCCCAGGATGGGTCGGAGCCGTCGACCGGCGTGGGCAAGCGGCGCTCGTTCGACCCGGTGAGGTCCACCTGCCAGACGGTCGAGCTGACCGCGCCGCGTCCGGTGCGGAAGAACTGGATGACGCGGCCATTCGGCGCCCAGGTCGGCGCCTCGTCCTGCCAGCTGTTGGTCAGCAAGCGCTCGCCGCCGCCCGATGGGCTCATCACGCCGATGCGGAAATTGCCCTGCATCTTGGTGAAGGCGATCAGGTCGCCGCGCGGGCTCCATTCGGGCGTGGCATAGCGTCCGCCGCCAAAGCTGATCCGGCGCTGGTTGGTGCCGTCTGCGTTCATCACATAGAGCTGTTGGCCGCCGCCACGATCGCTTTCAAACACGATCTGGCTGCCATCGGGCGAGAAGCTGCCGCCGACATCGATTCCCGGGCCGTCGGTCAGGCGCACCGGCGTGCCGCCTGAGACGGGAATCTTGTAGATGTCGGTGTTGCCGCCGATCGCCATCGAATACAGCAGATAGCGGCCATCGGGCGACCAGCGCGGCGCGAACGTCGGATTGCGGCTCTGCGTCACCAGCCGCTGCCGGCCTGTGCCGACATCATAGACATAGATGCGCGGGTTGCCGTCGAGATAGCTCAGATACGCGATCTGCTTGTAGTCCGGCGAAAAGCGCGGCGTCAGCGCGGTCGATTGGCCGTTGGTGATGAACCGGTGGTTTGCACCATCCGAATCCATGATTGCAAGGCGCTTGGTGCGGTTCCCCTTGGGGCCGGTTTCGGCGATATAGGCGATGCGGCTGTCGAAGAACGGGCTTTCGCCCGACAGGCGCGAATAGATGGCATCGGCGCATTTGTGCGCGGCGCGCCGCCAGTCTGCCGGTTCGACGACAAAGCCCTGGCGGGTCAGCTCGCTGCCCAGCGCTACGTCGTACAGATAGCAGCCCACGGTGATCTTGCCGTCGCCGTTCGAGCGGACGAAGCCCTGGATCAGCGCGGCGGCGCTGCGGCCCTGCCAATAGGGGAAGGTGGGTGCGGTCACTTCATCAACAGTGATGCGTTTGACGGCATTGCGACCGATGGGCTTGAACAGTCCCGAACGGTCGAGGTCGGAGGCAATCACGTCGCTGATGCGGTTGCCCAGATCCTCGGTGGTGCCTGCCAGCGTGCTTTGGCTCTGCGGGGTGGGCAGCGCAGGAACCGCGATGATCAGGTCCGCATTGCCGGCGTTGTCGACGTCCACCGCGAGCTGGGCCTGGGCGGGGCTCGTTGCAAATGCGACAGCGGCAATCGACAGTCCCAGTGCCCACCTCCGTTTGTCCCGAGCGAAGTCGAGGGATGTATGCGCAACGGTTGCGCACGCGTCCCTCGACTTCCCGGCAAAGCCGGGAAGTTTATCCTGAGCGGCTGGCTTGCCAGCCAGCCGAAGGGCTCGGGAATGCGGGAGAGGTTTGACAGATGATAAAAAGCGCATGGTTTACAATCCCAGATAGAAGGTTGGCTCGATGGTCTGCCATTCCGAATAATATTGCGCCGGAAATTTGAACGGCGCGGCGCGGCGGACAGCGGCGATGGCGCGTTCCTTGTGCTGGCCTTCCTGCGCGCGGTTGCTGGCATTGACCCCGGTGGTCGTTGCGCTGGGCGTGCCCACGATATTGCCCTGCTCGTCCAGACGAACGACGACCTTGGTGCGCAAAAGTTCCGCATCTGCGCCGGTCGGCGGCACCCAGTGCGGCTTGACCTGCCGCAGCAGTTCCCGCTGCAGCGAGGCGACGACGGCGGGGCCTGCAGCGGCTGCAGGCGGCGTCTGCGAACGGCTGGTCGAAGCCTTGTCGGTCACGCCGTCCAGAAAATCCTTGCCGATCCGCGGCGCGCGCGCAGTTTGCGTCGCAGGCTTTTCTGCAGGCTTGGCCGCCGGTTTCGCCGCAGGCTTGGTCGCCGGGCGATCGGGGCGGCGGCGGTCGGATGTATCGGCAGGCGGCGCAGGCTTGGGCTTTTCTGCGGCCTTGGGGGTCGGCTTGGCCGGCGGCGGCGGAGTGCTGCGGGCAGGCTTGGGCACTGGCGCAGGGCGGGGCTTTTCCGCCGCCTTGGGTTTGGGCGGGGCAGGGCGCTCGATGGCCTTGGGCGCGGGCGGCTCTGGCCGCTTCACCGGCGGGGCGGGCGCGGGCGCAGGCTCAGGTTCGGGTGCCGGTGCGGCCTTTTCGATTTCGGGGGCGATCTCTGGCGCAGTCGCAGTCGCGGCCTCGGTATTGGGCGAGGGCGATTGCGAGACGAGGCCGACCTCGTCGGTCAGCGTCACGGTAAGGGGTTCGGTCGGCATCTTCAGTTCGCTGCGGCTGGCGATGCCCAGCGACAGCACGCCGAACAGCGCGATATGGCCGACAACCGCCACCGAAAGCCCAAGACGCTCGCTGCTCTCCATCCCGTTCCTGCTGATCCTTCGTGAGAAAACTGGCCTATTCGGCCTCGGATGAACCCGTGGTGACCAATGATACGCGGTTCAGGCCCGCCCGGTTCAGCTCGCCCATCACCGTCATGACCTTGCCATAGTCGAGCGAACGATCGGCCCGCAGCATGATCTGCGGCGCATCGCCATTGTCGTCGCCGCGCTCGGCACGGATCGCCTCCAGCGCGGCGGGCAGATCTGCCTGCGAAACCGGATTGTCATCGATGAAAGGCTGGCCCTCGGCATCGAGCGAGATCTGGATCGGCTCCTTCTCCTGCTCCAGCGCGTTGGCGCGGCTGTCGGGCAGGTCGATCGGAACGCCCGCGACCAGCAACGGCGCGGTGACCATGAAGATGATCAGCAGGACCAGCATCACGTCGACAAACGGGGTGACGTTGATTTCGGCAATCGGAGCGCGCGACCGGCCCCGCCGCCCGCCACCCGAGGGGCCGCCTGAAGAACCTGGCGACATGCCCATCAGAAGCTGTCCTTTTCAAGCTCGCGGCTGAGCTCACCGTGGAAGGCGTCGGAGAAGCGGAACAGCTTGCCCTCCAGCTTGTTCAGCCGGTGCGAGAAGCGGTTGTACGCGATGACCGCCGGGATCGCCGCGAACAGGCCGATGGCGGTCGCGAACAGGGCTTCTGCGATGCCTGGCGCGACGACCGCGAGCGAGCTGTTCTGTTCCGCTGCGATCGCGGTGAAGCTGCGCATGATGCCCCAGACGGTGCCGAACAGCCCGACAAACGGCGCGACCGACCCCACGGTGGCCAGGAAGTTCAGCCGGTCGGACAGCGTGTCGATCTCATGACCCACGGTGGATTGCATCGCGGTTGCCAGCCGCTGGCGCGCGCCATCGCGATCGGTGACCTTGCCCTTGGTGGTGCGACGCCATTCGCTCACGCCCGATGCCAGCACCCGCGCGCTGGGCAGCGTCTCATGCCCCCGCGCCTTGTAAAAGGCATCGATATCGCCCGCCTTCCAGAAATCCTTCTCGAAAGCGGCGTTGCTCCGCGTGATCTTGCCGATCTTCAGCCCGAAGCTGATGATGATGGTCCAGGTCCAGATACTGGCCAATGCCAGACCGATCATCACCGCCTTGACGACAAGATCGGCCTCCATGAACAGCTTGAGCGGCGACAGGGTGACGGCATCCGGGGTAATGCCCATGGTATCGATCATAAGCGGGGTCAGTCTTTCTGGTCAGGATCAGGAATTGGCTGGTCAGGATCGAGAATGGCGGTGAAGGCGTCCACCCAGGCGCGGGGCTGGCGGATGGGTCGCCCTTCGGGGTTGATAAAGGCGGCGGTAACCTCTGCATCCAGAAGTGTCTCGAAGGATTCGGCCATAGATTGTCCGCGTCGGATGACTCGTTGATGAATGATGCACGCTGCAGCGCGCAATCGTGTGATCTGGCTCATCACCACCAGGTCGTCGTCCATCTTGGCCGGGCGCAGGAAGCGCAAGTTCATGTCGGCCACCGCATATACGCCTTCGCCGGCAGCATAAGTGGTGCGCTGCTCGATACCCAGGCAGCTGAGCATGTCCGAGCGCGCCCGCTCCAGATAGCGCAGATAGTTGGCATGATAGACGATGCCCGAAAAATCGGTGTCCTCGAAATAGACCCGGCAGGCGAAATAATGCGTCCTGCCTTCAAACCGGCCACGGAAGGGGAGGATATCGGGCGGAACCATGGTCCCTCGCTTAGAGTCTTTGCGTTATCAATGGCAAGGCTTGCGAGGCGCAAGCGACGTTAAATGCCATTTGGCTGCTGCATTTTGTGCCTGACATTGCTATGGGGCGCGGCCCGGCCTAAATTGCCGGGCTTGTCTTGTTGGACGGCTGGAGTGAATGACGTGGCAGTGAAGTGGACACCTGATAGCTGGCGGACCCAAGAGGCGCGGCATATTCCGGAGTATCGCGATGCCGCCGCGCTTGCCGAGGCAGAGGCCACGCTGAAGAATTATCCGCCTTTGGTGTTTGCGGGCGAAGCGCGCAGCCTGGAGAAGGAACTGGCACGCGTTGCCGCCGGCGAGGCATTCCTGCTGCAGGGCGGCGATTGCGCCGAGAGCTTTGCCGAGTTCCATCCCAACAACATCCGCGACACCTTCCGCGTGCTGCTGCAGATGGCGGTGGTGCTGACGTTCGCGTCGAAGCGGCCGGTGGTGAAGCTGGGCCGCATGGCGGGCCAGTTCGCCAAGCCGCGCTCCGCCCCGACCGAGCGGCAGGGCGATATCGAGATGCCGAGCTATTTCGGCGACAACATCAACGGCATCGAGTTCGACGCGGCGGTGCGCGAGCCCGATCCTGCACGCATGGTGCGCGCCTATTCGCAGAGCGCAGCCACGCTCAACCTGCTGCGCGCCTTTGCCAGCGGCGGCTATGCCAGCCTGCAGCAGGTGCAGCAGTGGATGCACGATTTCATGGGCCGCAGCCCCTGGGCGGATCGCTATGCCCAGACCGCCGACCGCATCAGCGAGGCGCTCGATTTCATGCGCGCCTGCGGCATCAGCCCCGATACCGTCCCGCAGCTGCAGGGCACCAGCTTCTTCACCAGCCACGAGGCATTGCTGCTGCCGTTCGAGGAAGCCATGACCCGGCGCGATTCGCTGACCGGCGACTGGTACGACACCTCCGCCCACTTCCTGTGGATCGGTGACCGCACCCGCTTTGAAGGGTCGGCGCATGTCGAGTTCCTGCGCGGCATCGGCAACCCGATCGGCATCAAGTGCGGCCCAAGCCTCAGCACCGACGCGCTGCTGTCGATGCTGGATACGCTTAACCCTGCGCGCATACCCGGGCGGATGACGCTGATCAGCCGCTTCGGGCACGACAAGGTCGAGGCCGGCCTCGCGCCGCTCGTCCGCGCGGTGAAGAAGGAGGGTCACCCGGTCATCTGGTCGTGCGACCCGATGCACGGCAATGTCGTGAAATCCGAAAGCGGCTTCAAGACGCGGCCCTTCGAGCGGATCATGGCCGAACTGCGCGGCTTCTTCGCCGTGCACCGCGCCGAGGGCACGCATGCCGGCGGTATCCATATCGAGATGACCGGGCAGAATGTGACCGAATGCACCGGCGGCGCGATCGCGATCACCGACGAGGCTCTGGGCGACCGCTACCACACGCATTGCGACCCGCGCCTCAACGCGGCGCAGTCGCTGGAAGTGGCGTTCGAGGTCGCCGAGATGCTCAACGCAGAAGTCGCATTGACGGCCAAGCGCGCGGCATGAGCGAACGGCGGGTCATCGTGCAGCGCGAGGTCGTCCGCAACGGCGTCGGCTTCGGCAGCGCCTTGGCCATCGCGATCAGCTACACCGCGCACAAATCTGTGCTCTGGGCGATCATCCACGGGTTCTTTTCGTGGTTCTACGTCGTGTATTTTGTGCTGACGCGGGATTGATGGTGGCATGCTCCCCTCCCTGGTCAGGGAGGGGCTAGGGGTGGGTCGTCGGCGCTGAGCGTCGCGTCTGTACGCCTAA
>NZ_ANFZ01000005.1 GCF_000331245.1 Blastomonas sp. AAP53
CGGCGGGCGGCATATCCCCCGCCGTTACGCTATTTCCCTGTGGCAGCCCGTTCCCCATCTCTGCCCCATACCCCTTTTTGCCACTTTTCGACAAATATTCGTGCGTTTGTAAAGCTGTAACTGGCGACATGCGGGGTAACTTCACACTGCCGCAATTTATCGCTACGCTGCTTCATCATGCGAAAGGCAGAAGACATGCAGTGGTCCAGCACCCAGCAACAAGGTTGTGTTGTTGCGAGCCCGGATGGCCGCGTCGATGAAGCGACCGCCGAAGCGTTTACCGAACATCTCACCGCCAGCGTGGCGCTCGCCGCCGAGTCGGCGGGACGCAAGCTGATCGTCGACTTTGCGGGGCTGGATTACATGTCCTCGCGCGGCCTGCGCGCATTGACGCTCGCCAAGCGTCAGGCCGATGCGGCGGGCGTCGCAATGGCGCTTGCGCGACCCAATGACGTGATGAAGGAAATTCTGGCGATCAGCCGCTACGACAAGCTGTTCGCCGTCACAGATAGCATAGAGGCCGCCATCTAGAACGCCGTCTTGGGGGGCGGCACGGCACAGTCTTGGGGGGAAAGCATGCTGGTCCGGTTCTGGGGAACGCGCGGATCGCTGCCGGTGGCAGCAACCGCGTCCATTGTGCAGGAAAAGGTGGCGCAGGCCCTGCTGGCGGCATCCGGCCGCAGCTTCGCCGACATCGACGAGGCCCGCAGCTTTGCCCGCAGCGATCTGGACTTCGCCACCAGCGGCACCTTTGGCGGTGCCACCACCTGCGTCGAGATCGAAGCAGGCGACCCGGACACAGGCGACGCCTATATCATCTGCGACATGGGCAGCGGGCTGCGCGGGTTCGGGCTCGATGCGATGCGCCGCTGCGCTGGCGGCCATGCCCGGGTCTATCACTTCTTCATGTCGCACCTGCACTGGGACCATATCATGGGCTTCCCGTTCTTCGTGCCCGCGTTCGACCCCAATGCGCATATCATCATCCATTCCGGCCATGACGATGCCGAAACCGCGCTGCGCCGCCAGCAGGAGGAAATCTCGTTCCCGGTCGCGTTCGACTGGCTGCGCGCGAAAATCGAATTCCGGACGCTCCGGCCCGGCGAGGTCTATCAGATCGGCGCGGTGCTGGTGGAGGTGATGGAACAGCACCATTCGCACAGCAGCTTCGGCTACCGGTTCACCGATGCGGCCGGCAAGGTCGCGGTGTTCAGCACCGACAGCGAGCACAAGCTGGAGAAGATGGACGGCGAGGCCGATGTCGAGCATTTCTTCCGCGAAGCCGATCTGGTCATCTGCGACACGATGTATTCGCTGGCAGACAGCGTCTCGATGAAGGAAGACTGGGGCCATTCGAGCAACATCGTCGCCATCGACCTGTGTCATGGTGGGCGCGCGAAGCGGCTGGCGCTGTTTCACCATGAACCGGTCTATTCCGACGCCGATATCGCGCGGATGCACGCCGAGAGCATCCGCTACGAGGAACTGACCCGCGAGCATGCTCCACTGGAGGTGCTGTGCGCCTATGACGGCCTTGAAGTCGCGCTCTAGCGCCTTTGCCATCGCGCGACCTTCGCGGAGCCTTTGGCTGGCCGCGCTGGCTGGCTTGGCGCTGGCCGCGCTTTTGAGCGTAGTGCTTGAAACCCGCGCGCAAAATGCGGTGTTCGATGGCTGGCAGCGGCTGGCCCCGCGCGATCTGGCAGCCAGCAACGTGCGCGTCGTCGCGATCGGCCAAGAAAGCCTCGACGTGATCGGCAGCTGGCCCTGGCCACGCAGCGTGCTTGCGACGATGACCCGCAGGCTGGCACAGGGCGGCGTCGCGGCGATCGGGTTCGATATCCTGTTCGTCGAGCCGGACGCCGTGAGCCCGTCGCGTTTTTCACGCCTGTACGCGCCCGACGATCCGGCGATCCAGGCGTGGATCGAGGGGCTCGAAAGCCAGGACGGCGATTTTGCCGATGCCATCAGCACTGCGCCCGTCGTGCTGGGCCGCGCAGGCGTGACGCTGGGCGGCCACGATCCGGCAGACCTTACCCAATGGGCAACGATCACCGGAACACCGCCGCCTGCCCTGCCCCGCTATCCGGTTGTGCAGAGCAATCTGGACGCGCTGGAAGCACGCGCACCCGGCTTTGGCCTGCTCAACGGTGCGCCCGATGGCGATGGCGTGGTGCGCGGCATTCCGCTGGTGCTGAAGACCGGCGAGGCCGTCGTGCCAGGCCTGGCGCTCGAACTGGTCCGCGTCGCGCTGGAACACCGCACCGGGACCGCGCCGGACATCACGATTGCGCCGGACACTGTCACCATCGGCGCGCAAGCGATACCGGTCGATCATAACGGCAGGATGCGGCTGCACTTCGGCGAGGTGCCCGATGCGCATGTCTATTCCGCGATCGAGATCATGTCGGAAGAGTTCGACCTTGCCCAGCTCAAGGATACAACCATCGTCATTTCGCTGACCGCCGAAGGCTCGCCCGATATCGTCGCAACGCCGCTCGGCGCGGAGATGTTCGGCGTGCTGGTACAGGCCCAGGCCGCCGATGCGATCAGCCGGGGCGGCTGGCTGGTGCGTCCTGCATGGAGCCAGGCAGCCGAATGGATCACAGGCGGCATGCTGGCGATCGTGCTGCTGCTCCTGTCCGCCGGCCAGTCGCGCGGCCGCACCAGCTGGATGGTGCTGACCGGCGCCGCAATCGTGCTGCCGCTGGCAAGCTGGCTGATGTTTCGCTTCAGCGACGTGCTGTTCGATCCCGTCCGCCCGCTGCTGCTCGGCACCGGCAGCGCGCTTGCCGTGTTCGCAGCGCTGTTCAGCGAGGCGCGGCGCGAGCGCGCAGCCCTGCGCGATGCGCAGAACCGCAGCGAGGGCGAATTGGGCGCGGCACGTGCGATCCAGCTGGGCATGCTGCCCGACCGGACCGCGCTGGCGACACTGGACCCGCGCATCGACATCGCCGCGCAGCTCGAGGCTGCCAAATCGGTGGGCGGCGATTTCTACGACATCATCCGGCTGGATGCCGACCGCATCGTCATCTTGATCGCCGATGTCACCGGCAAGGGCGTGCCTGCCGCGCTGTTCATGGCGTTGTCCAAGGCCCTGTCGCGCAGCGTGATGCTGCGCAGCCCCGGCGGCCTTGCCGACACAGCCGCGCAGCTCAACGAAGAGCTGATGCGCGACAGCGGCGATGCCTTGGGGCTCACCATGCTGCTGTGCATCATCGATCTGGCCACCGGGCGGGTGGAGATGGTCAACGCCGGGCACGACAACCCCTTGCGCATCACCACCGACGGCGCGATCATCGAGGAACCGCTTGAGGGTGGTCCGCCGTTCTGCATCATGGACTATCCCTGGCCCGCCGAGGAACTGGTCCTGCAGCCGGGCGAGGCTCTGGTGCTGATCACCGATGGCGTGACCGAGGCGCAGAACCGCGCAGAGCAGCTGTTCGGTAACCCGGGCACCCGCGATGCGCTGACCGGTGACCAATCGAGCGCAGCGGCGATGGTCGCCGGTCTGCGCGATGCGGTGCGCGTGTTCGAGGACGGTGCCGATGCGAGCGACGACCTCACCGTGGTTGCCTTCCGCTATCTGGGTGCTAATCCGGCGGCTTAACCTGCAGGAGGCCCCATGTCCGACAGTGCACGACCCCGGCGCAGCGCGCTCTACATGCCCGCCTCCAACCCGCGCGCGCTGGCGAAGGCGCGCAGCCTGCCCGCCGATGTCATCATCCTCGATCTGGAAGATGCGGTCGCGCCCGAGGCCAAGGAGGACGCGCGCAACGCCGCGATCGCGGCAGTCGCCGAGGGTGGCTTTGGCAACCGCGAGCTGGCGATCCGCATCAACGCGCTCGACACGCCCTGGGGCAGGGATGACCTCGCCGCCGTCGTTCATGCCAATATCGACGCGGTGCTGGTGCCCAAGGTCTATCGACCCAGCGACATCACCGCCTGCAACGCGGCGCTCGCCGATGCCCCTTCGCGGCTGCAGTTGTGGGCGATGATCGAGACCTGCGCGGTGGTGCCGCACCTCGATGCGCTGGCGGCGCTCGCAGCGGGGACGCGGCTGTCGCTGTTCGTGATGGGGGTCAACGATCTCGCCAAGGAAATGCGCGCGAAGCTGACGCCCGAGCGCACGCCGTTCCTGCCGATTCTGACGCTGGCGGTGGCAGCAGCGCGCGCGCATGGTGTCGCGGTGCTCGACGGCGTGTGCAACGAGTTCCGCGATCTGGATGTTTTCGAGGCCGAAGCGCGGCAAGGGCTGATGTTCGGCTTTGATGGTAAGACGCTGATCCACCCCGATCAGATCGCCCCATGCAACACGATGTTTTCGCCGAGCGAAGAAGACCTCGCCTGGGCGCATGCGGTGATCGCCGCTTTCGCGCTGCCGGAGAATGCAGGCAAGGGCGCGATCCGGGTCGATGGCAAGATGGCCGAACTGCTGCATCTCGAGCAGGCACGGCAGATGGTCGCTATCGCGGACTCAATCGCCGCGCAGGAATAGGCGCTCAGCCCGCCCGGTTCTTGCGCCTGAGGTCACCCTTGCAGCGTTCCGAGCAGGTCTTCACATTGTCCCAGTCGCGCTCCCATTTCTTGCGCCACGCAAAGGGCCGCCCGCACGCCTCGCAGGTCTTTTCGGGCAGATTCGACTTGGTGTAGCGTTTCTCGGGCATGGCGGCGATATGGGCGCGGCAGCACGCCTTGCCCAGAGGCGCAGACACAATTCGCGCGCGGTATCTTGCCGGACAGGAACAGCACGCTATCGTGCCTGTCATGCGTATGCTTGCCCTGGCGCTTGCCGCCCTCACCCCGATTGCCGCTCATGCCGAAACACCCACGCCCCGGATGGCGCGGATGGTTTTCGAGATCGAGGAAAAATCGATCCCCGACTTGGCCGCCATGCTGGCGTCGGGCGAGGTCACCAGCGAAGAGCTGGTGCAGGCCTATATGGGCCGGATTGACCTAATCGATGACGAATCGTCGCACAGGCTCAACAGCGTCATCGCGGTGATGCCCGGCGCGATCGAGGAAGCCCGCATGCTCGATGCCGAGCGCAAGGCTGGAAAGCTGCGTGGGCCGCTGCATGGCATCCCGATCCTGATCAAGGACAATATCGAGGCGAAGGGCCCCATTCCGACTACCGCCGGATCGACCGCGCTGCTCGCCAATGTCACTGACCGCGATGCGCCTTTGGTGGCGCGTTTGCGCGCGGCGGGCGCGATCATCCTGGGCAAGACCAACCTGTCGCAATGGGCCAATATCCGCTCGAACGATTCGGTCAGCGGCTGGTCAAGCGTCGGCGGGCTGGTGAAGAATCCGTACGCGCTTGACCGCAATTCCTGCGGTTCGTCCTCGGGCAGCGGCGCGGCTGGCGCTGCGAGCCTCGCGGCAGCGACCGTCGGCACCGAGACCGACGGCTCGATCATCTGCCCCTCGTCGATCAACGGGCTGGTCGGCTTCAAGCCCACGCTCGGCCTTGTCTCGCGCACCCACGTGATCCCGATCAGCCATAGCCAGGATACCGCAGGCCCGATGGCCCGCTCGGTCACCGATGCCGCTCTGGTGCTGACCGCGCTCGCCGGGACCGACCCCGCCGACCCCGCCACCGCAGAGGCCGACGCGCGCAAGACCGATTATGCCGCAAACCTCTCGCCCGATTATCTGAAAGGCGTGCGCATCGGCGTGCTGACCGACCGCAAGGGCGGCAATGCCCGCGTCCATGCCGCGTTCGACGCCGCGCTGGAGAAGCTGAAAGCCGCAGGCGCGGTGCTGGTCGAGATCAAGGACAGCCGCACCGGACTCGAAGGCCTGGGCGAGGCCGAGTTCAAGGTGCTGATGGTCGAGCTCAAGGCCGATCTCAATGCGTATCTCGCCACCACGCCCCCGCAGGTCACGGCGCGCACGCTCAAGGACGTGATCGCGTTCAACACCGCCAATGCCGCGACCGAACTCGCCTGGTTCGACCAGTCGCTGTTCGATCTGGCCGAAAGCCAGAAGGGGCTGGATGACCCCGAATACAAGGAAGCGCTGGCCAAATCCAAGCGGCTCGCCGGAGCCGAGGGCATCGACAAGCTGCTCAAGACGCACGACGTCCGCTTCCTCGTCGGACCCAGCAACGCACCCGCCTGGGTCAGCGATCTGGTCAATGGCGATCACAGCATCGGCCCCAGCCAGAGCCAGATGCCCGCCGTCGCCGGCTATCCGCACATCACCGTACCGATGGGATATGTCGCGGGCCTGCCCGTCGGCCTGTCGATCATCGGCGGCCAGTGGCAGGACCATGCGGTGATCAAGGCCGGGTACGCCTTCGAGCAGGCAAGCAAGGCCCGCGTCGCGCCGGGCTATGCGCCGCGCGCGGATGCGGTGGCGGACCCGATCGGGCGCTGACCGCCGACCCTGGCGGGGGGCAAGCACCGGGAGTAACCAAAAATCCTCCCCCAGCTTGCTCGGGGAGGATTTCGGGAAGTTACATCCCCAGGATATGCTTTGCGATGTGATAGATGCTGTGCTGCTCCAGCGTGCCGTGGAACAGGTGCGCCTGGGGGCCCGCCGCCTTCAGCACCACATCCTCGCCGCCATGCGTTTCGCCCGAGGTCGGGACGGTCGCCTGCTGCTGATAGTTCAGCGCTTCGGTGTCTTCCTTTGAAGGGTCGTTGCGCGGCTCGTTGACCTTCGCGCCGGGGCCGTTGGCATAGCCCAATGTCGTATAGGGCTTGCCATCCTTGGCGTTCAGCGGCTCGCCGTCCTCGGTCACGCTGGCGAGACCGAAGATCGATGTGCCGCGCGGCGGATAGCCAGCGATGGTGAAGACATGGCTGTGATCGGCGGTGACCAATACCAGCGTCTCGTCGAGGTTGACCTTCTCCAGTGCCTTGGCGATCGCCGCGTCGAATGCGACGGTGTCATCGAGCGCGCGGTGCGCGTTGCCGCCGTGATGGGCATGGTCGATGCGACCACCTTCGACCATCAGCACATAGCCCTTTTCCGACTTGCCCAATTTGTCGATCGCCAGCGCGGTCATCTCGGCGAGCGAAGGCTCGCCCGCCTTGTCGCCCGCACGGTCCGCCTCGAACTGCATGTGGCTGGGTTCGAACAGGCCGAGCACCGGCGCATCGCTGGCGGCATCGATCGCACCGAACTGCGCAGCGTTCCAGATATACTGGCCCTTGGGGTTGCGCTTCTTCCACTCCGCGATCAGATCACGGCCGTCGGTGCGGTTGCCCTTCTTGTCGGCATATTCGGGATCGCTCTGGTCCTTGGGGGTGAACGCGGTGCGTCCGCCACCCAGAACCAGCTTGAGCTGGCCCGCCTGCGGCCATTCGACGAGTTGGCGCGCGATATCGCGGCAATTGGCGCCTTCAGGCAGCTCGCTGTTGCTTTCCCAGTTGCGATCGACGCTGTGCGCATAGGCCGATGCCGGGGTTGCGTGGGTGATCCGTGCGGTCGAGATCAGACCCAGTGCCTTGCCCGCGCTGCCCGCCTGTTCGAAGATCGTCGGCACATCCTTGCCAGTTGCGGTCTCGCACTTGCCGCGCAAGGCAGCAGGTGTGACCGACAGCATGCCCGAGCGGGTCTTGGTACCGGTCACCAGCGCGGTTGCCGTAGCCGCAGAGTCGGCGACCTGGAAGTCATGGCTGTATGTCTTGACGAGCGCCGAGAAGGGCAGCGCATCAATCGCGGTTTCTGTCGATTCGCCGTCGCGTCCAGTTTTCTGTCCCTGCCAGATCCGCGCGGCGGTCAGCGTGCTGACGCCCATGCCATCACCGATGAAGATGATGAGGTTCTTCGCCTTGCCGGTGCGCGCCTGCATCGCCAGCCGCGCCTGCAGCTGCGCCTGGCCCTGCGCGGTGTAGTCGGCAACAGTCTGTTCGCCGCGCTCCTTGTCGGGTGCGGCGTCCTTTGGTGCATTATGCTGGGCAGCACCCGGCACCGCCCACAGAGCGGACAGGCACAACAAAGCGGCAAGCGGGCGGTTCATCTGGGCACTCCTTCAACTGCGCCGCAGCTCTGTCACGAACCCATGACAAATTCGAGACTTTTCAAGCAGAGAATTCTGCAATCGTTTGCGCGCAATCGAAGCACACCCTTGACCCCAGAGTTTTTGCAGCGCAGCATATAGGCCTATGCCTGAAACCGACACCAGTCCGCCCACCCCCATCAGCCAGAACCCCGACATCCGCTATCTGGGCCGGATCCTGGGCGACGTCATCCGCGCCTATGGCGGCGAAAAGCTGTTCCGCCAGACCGAGTATATCCGTTCGGCCAGTGTCGACCGGCATCGCGGAATTACCGGGGCCGACGATATCGATTCCGGGTTGGAGGCGTTGAACCTCGATGACACACTCGCGTTTGTGCGCGGATTCATGCTGTTTTCGATGCTCGCCAACCTTGCTGAAGATCGCCAGGGCGTGGAACACGATACCGGCGCGACCGTGGCCGAGGCCGTCGCGCGGCTGCGCGAACATGGCGTGACGGATTCGGCAATCTCCGATCTGCTGGGCCACAGCCTGATCGTTCCGGTGCTGACCGCGCACCCCACCGAAGTGCGTCGCAAGTCGATGATCGATCACAAGAACCGCGTCGCCGACCTGATGAAGATGCGCGACGCGGGAATGAGCGAAACCCCCAGCGGCGACCGCATCGACGAGGCGCTGCACCGCCAGATCGCCTTGCTGTGGCAGACCCGGCCGCTCCGCCGCGAACGGCTGTTTGTCGCCGACGAAGTCGAGAACGCACGCGCCTACATGCAGGACGTGTTCCTGCCGGTGCTGCCGATGCTATATGCCCGGTGGGAGCGCGTGCTGGGCCATCGGCCACCTGCATTCCTGCGGCTGGGAAGCTGGATCGGCGGCGACCGCGATGGCAACCCCTTCGTCACCGCCGATGCGCTGCGCCATGCGCTGGGGCGTCAGGCAGAAACCGTGCTGGTCCACTATCTGGATTGCGTCCACGCACTGGGGCAGGATCTATCCATCGCCACCGGCCTGTCGGACACACCGCAGGCGGTGCTCGACCTTGCTGAAAAGAGCGGCGACAACGCCCCAAGCCGCGCCGACGAGCCTTATCGCCGCGCGCTCGCCGGCATCTATTCCAGGCTGGTCGCAACCCATGTCGCGCTGACGGGCAAGCAGCCGCCGCGTCCGTCCGCGCTGTCCGGAGAAGCGTATTCCAGTCCCGGCGATCTGCGCCGCGACCTGACCGTGCTGGCCAATGGCCTGGCCGACAATGGCGCAGGCATCCTGGCCAGCGGCGGTGCGCTGGGACGGCTGATCCGCGCCGTCGAAGTCTTCGGTTTTCATCTCGCCACGCTCGATCTTCGCCAGAACAGCGATGTGCACGAGCGCGTGGTCGCCGAGTTGTTGAATGTCGCGGGCGTCAGCGCCGAGTATTCCACGCTCGACGAGGCGGCGCGGATCGCACTGCTGCGTGCCGAGCTGGCGCATGGCCGCCTGCTGGTGAACCGCTGGCACGAGTATAGCGAGGAAACCGCCAAGGAACTCGCGATCATCGAGGCCGCCGCCCGCGCGCACGCGATGTACGGCCCGCAGTCGATCACCGCCTACAACATCAGCAAGGCCGAGAGCGTCTCGGACATGCTCGAGGTCAATCTGCTGCTCAAGGAAGCGGGCCTGTACCGCCCTGGCGAGACTGCAGGCGCGGTGGCTCAGGCGGCGATCATGGCGGTGCCGCTGTTCGAGACGATCGGCGATCTGGAGAACGCGCCGCAGATCATGCGCGCCTATTTTGCGCTGCCCGAAATCGCAGGCCTGGTGAAGGCACGCGGCTATCAGGAGGTGATGGTCGGCTATTCGGACAGCAACAAGGATGGCGGCTATCTGACCTCCACCTGGAGCCTGAACCATGCCAGCCGCGCGCTGGCCAAGGTGTTCGCCGATGCCGGCATTGCGATGCAATTGTTCCACGGACGCGGCGGCGCAGTGGGGCGCGGCGGCGGATCGAGCTTTGCCGCGATCCGCGCACAGCCCAAGGGCACGGTGCAGGGCCGCATCCGCATCACCGAACAGGGCGAGGTCATCGCCGCCAAATACGGCACGGTCGAAAGTGCCGAGCTGAACCTGGAGGCGATCACCTCTGCCGCGCTGATCGCGACGCTCGACCATGACGGCGTCAGCCAAGCCGACGAAGCGCGCTTCGCTGCCGCGATGGACATGATCTCGCGCGATGCCTTCCGCGCCTATCGCGACCTGGTCTACGGCACCGAGGGCTTCAACCAGTTCTTCCGCGCCGCCACCCCGATCAGCGAGATCGCCGACCTCAAGATCGGATCACGCCCCGCCAGCCGCTCCAAGAGCCAGCGGATCGAGGACCTGCGCGCGATTCCGTGGGTGTTCAGCTGGGCACAGGCGCGCATCATGCTGCCGGGCTGGTACGGTGTCGGCCAGGCTCTGGGCGGCTTTGCCGACAAGGGGTTGCTCAACAGCATGGCGCAGGGCTGGCCGTTCTTCCAGGCGCTGCTCGGCAATATGGAGATGGTGCTCGCCAAGTCCGACATGGATATCGCACGCCATTATGCAGGCCTGGTCCCCGACGACGCCTTGCGTGAAAAGGTGTTCGGCCAGATCACATCGGGCTGGAACGCCGCGCATGACAATCTGCTGAGCATCACCGGCCAATCGCGGTTGCTGGCAGACAACCCCGCGCTCGATACCTCGATCCGCCTGCGCCTGCCCTATATCGAGCCGCTCAACCTGCTGCAGATCGAACTGATCAAACGCCACCGCGCAGGCGAGACCGACGAGCGTATCCCGGAGGGCATCCAGCTGTCGATCAACGCGATTGCGACCGCACTGAGGAACAGCGGGTGATGTTTGCTGAAAGCACTACCTGATCTGAGCACTGCCACGACCGTGCGGGTAGACAATCCTCTTCGCGCCATAAATCGTCTGCGCCGCGTCGCCCCAGCGATCGAGCTCGGAAATGTCGAAATCAACATCTTCGGGATAGAGATAGGTGACGCGCACCTCCTTACCCCGGATGAGATAATGGATTTCGTGCCACCGGCAGCTTAGTGGCTCCATAGCCCAGAGCTCGGTAAGCGTATCGCGATATTTGTCATAGTCCGGCTGGGCGAACGCAATATAGCTGCCCCGATCCAGAAAGCGCGCAACGCTGATGTATCGGCTTTCCACCGCTGCAACCATCAGCGTGCCTAGGGGGCTGAAACTCGTCTCCGAGCGCAGGGTCGAGGCGAGATCGGCGAAGAGGTCGGCTTTCCATCGCCTTGTGCCCATATTCCCCATTACCACCCCCTATCGTGTAGCAAGCACGGCTCTGCGCGTCGCTCAGCGCATCTTTGTGCGCCACCCGGACCGGGGCAGTGTCTGCGCATCGCTGGGCATCGGCGGATATTTGATCGGATAATCCCCAAAATAGTAAATGACAAAGGACTCTCGGTCATCATACGGTAGATGATCTTCGGGCACATCCTGAAGATACACTAATTTTGATGACGCCCCTTCATTTTTGATGAATATTTCTATTCCTAGCGGCACCTTGTCAGCAGGTGGAACAAACCGGAGATCATCGAGAAGATCGACGTTTTTGAAATCGTCTTCTGTAACGAAGATGTACTCCACAAATCGCTGCCTGCCGACGTAAACCGAATAACGGACACCTCCGTCAAGGTCAGCCAAAACGAGAATTCCTCGATTGTTGTCCCCATGTTTGCGGACAAGGTTGCAGGCGACGTCATGAATGATATCAGCCATTTCGGTCTTCCAGTCCTTCATTTTTTCCTCCGCACTTTGGGCTTCATTGGAGAATGACCGGAACGATTGTCTATCTTTTCATAGATGGGCGGCCCTCCAGTGCCATACCAGATATGGACGAAGTCAGGCCGTCTTGATCCTTTCGGATAGTCGATCTTCATCTTAAACGACACATGCTTGCCTGCGGCTTGCGCGTCGGCCCATTTCTGTTCGACCACACGGTAACGGCCTCGGTTCGAGGACCTGTCCTGGGCAAAATGATTGAATGCGTCATTTGGGCCATTGAACCGGTGTGCAATGAAGTGGCCGCCATCATCGTTCGGAAGCCGGTCAGGCTTGCCCGCATTGCGCTGGGTTGACCTTGAGCGCGGCGTCTGCGCTTCAGTAGCCAGCTTCGGAACATCAACTTCGTGCAGATCGCCGTTATCGTCCAGGTGATAGGTGTACCCGTTACGCTCAACGGGCCGCCATGACGGGGGTTCGGCAGGCCGAACGAGTGCCGGTCTGACCCGAGGCTTTGACCAAGGGGCGGGTTGAGCAGGCGACCAGCCAGGAAGTTTCCTGGCTTAACGCGATACTGGCCGCGGCTTGGGCTTAGGCCTGGGCGGTGATGGCTTGCCAAACGATCCACTGGCGCCCGCACCGCCGAACGATCCACCGCCCGGTTGGACCTTACCGCGCTTTTGCGGCTTGGCGCTGCTGGGAGAACCTGAGCGACCTTGGCCATAACGTCGCCCCTGGCCCGCAAAGGTGAAGCGCCCGTCATCGGGATCATGCCAGAGACTGAACTTGCGTTCGATCGCCGTTCCTGGATCTCGATCCGGCAAGCGTCCCGTTCGTAGCCAACATGCAAAACCGCATTGCTGCCCATGCGCCGAATCCCGCATCTTGCCGCTCCTGTGAGGAAAAACGGCAAGAACATATCAGCAACATTTCCCTGCAAGTCAATCATGTTGCTTGAAGGCGGAGCCAAATCGCGCGCAGTTATTGATCGGTTTCAGAGCAAATTGATGCCGAGTCCACCTATGCACCGCGCATACTAAAACGGCGGCGGATCTTTCGATCCGCCGCCGCCTTTCGACCTTCGAAGGGGAAGGTTTACTGGTTCGGAGTCGTGGCCGGGGCCATTCCGTCGTTTGCGTCGATCTGGTCAGCCCTTGCTTCGCCCGCGTCTTCGACAGCTTCAGCCTGCGCGTCGAGCGCATCTTCCTGCGCTTCGGTCGGGGCTTCGTCAGCCATGTTTTCCAGCGCTTCAGCTTCGGCTTCAGCCTGGTCTTCGACCTGGTCGGCCTGTTCGCTCTGGCAAGCGCCGAGGCTGATCAGTCCAACGCTGGCGATGCTGGTAAGAATGAGTTTACGCATATTTGGCTCCACTACCCTGTTGATGCATAATGCATGACGGGGTTTACGGCCCGCGCATCAAAGGGTTGCGGCAGCGATCAGATTTTTTTGCCCCAGACTGGGGGCTGTTGGGCGCGCCGGTCTGACGCGCTGCCTAGCCAAAGCGTGCCAAAGCTGCTTAAGAGCAGCAGGATTTGGGTTGGGTAGACCGTTTTGACATCATTGCCGCCGCGTCAGGAGCAAACGCCCCCGCAAGGCCCATCCGGGTCTGATGGCGCCACGCAAGGCGAGGCTGCCACCCCCAAGGATGCAGCCCCCGGCGGTGACATCCAGGCGCTGGCCAAGGGCGGGCGCACCAACTTCTTCGGCTTTCTTCTCCGGCTGGCGGCGCGGCTGCCGTTCCTGTTCATCGCCGGGCGGCTGTATGGCGCAGAAGCACTGGGCCGCTTTGCCTATGCGATCCTGGTGGTGGAGTTTGCTGCGCAGATTGCCACCCTGGGGCTGAAACGCGGGTTGGCCGCGCAGTTGGCGCACACCTCTCGCCCGCATGCGCAGGTCGTCGCCGATGGCATGCTGGTCAGCTTCATCGCCTCGGCCATCGCAGCCACAGGGCTGATGCTATTGCCCGAGATCATGTTTCCCAACAGCCAGGCCGGCGATATCGACCGGCTGCTGCCGCTGGTCATCTTTGCAGTGGCAGGATCGGATATCGCGCTGGCCGCGCTGGCCTATCGCTTCGACATTGCCGCAACAGTGCGCGCGCGATCGGTGATCGAGCCCTGGACGATCAGCATCACCGCGTGGATATTCTTCTACCTCACCCCGACCGACGGGCTGATCCTGTCGTATATCGCATCGATGGCGGCGGCCTTCATCGCCTCCATCTGGCCGATGATGCGCAATTACGGTTGGCCAGCCGGGTGGAAACCCCGCCCGCTCAAGCTGCTGCGCATGGCACGGCGCAACGCGCCGCTGGCGGCAGCCGACGCGATCGAATGGGGAAGCCGGCGGCTCGACCTGGCAGTGCTGGGGCTGTTCGCAGCGCCTGCCGTGGTCGGCATCTATTATATCGCGCAGCAGGTCGCCAGCCTGCCGCAGAAGCTCAAGACCAGCTTCGATCCCATTCTGGGCCCGGTGATCGCGCGCAACCTGCAGAGCGGCAAGATGACCGAAATCGCCCGGCAGGTGAGCCAGGTCGGCTTCTGGATCATCGCCGCGCAGATGGGCGTCGCGCTGGCTTTGGGCATCCCCGGCGAAGGCGTGATGGGGCTGGTCGGGCCGAATTTCGTCGGCGGAACTGGCGCGCTCGCATTCCTGCTGGCAGCAGAAGTGGTTGCGGCAACCGCAGCCGTCAGCGAATCCGCGCTCGTCTACATTGCGCGCCACCGCAACCTGATGATCTCGCTCGCCATGTTGGCGCTGCAGGCTGGCCTGAGCGTCGCCTTGATCCTCACCGCGCAGGCGATGGGTCTGCCGCCGCTGTTCCAGGCCGCCAGCGTGGCCCTGGCCCTTGCGCTGGCTTTGGGCTTTGCCTCGATCGTCAAGGCGCGGCTGCTCTCGAAACTGCTGGGTGCGCCAGTCAATGGCTGGCGCTGGGCCCTAGTGTGGGCGGCGGCGGCCTCGAGCGTCGTCGGCTATGGCTTTACCAGGCTGCCCGAATGGGTTGAGCTGGCGTTCGGCATTCCTGCGATCCTGGGGGTCTACGGCTGGGTAATCTGGCGGCGCGGCTTCGGCCCCGAGGATCGCGAACTGTTCCGCATGCGCAAGGGCAGTGCGGAATAACGATCAATGCTCGGCCAACAGACGGCCCAGCCCCGCGATCCGATCATCGATGCCGCAGGCGCGCAAGGCGTGCCAATAGGTCGCGGTGTTGATCGCGATCACCGGCTTGCCGCGCATCGCCTCTTCCTCGGCGGCCAGATCGACCATCGACAGGTTGGTGCCGACCTGAACGATGGCATCGACATCCGGCCCGTCGAGATGGTCGATCACTTCGCGCAAGCGCTCGGGCGTCACCTTGGCGATATCGGTCCAGCAGCGGCATTGCAGCGGCACGTCGCGCGCGACGGCAAAGCCTGACTCTTCAAGAAACCGCCGGACCTCGGCATTGGCGACCGGATAATAAGGCGAGACGAAGCTCACCGTCCTGACCCCGCCATAGACCTTCAGCGCCGCCGCAATCGATTCCGCACCGGTACTCGCTCCGACGCCTGCGACCGCCTCGACCTTGCGCTTGAAATCGACCGATCCCTGAACGCCGCCGTAAAAGGTGATCGCCGACATGCCCAGCACCAGATAATCGGGGCGGCAGGTCATCACCGATCGCACCGCATCCATCGTGTTTTCGGCAATGGCGGTGGTCCCGGCGATGAAATCCTCGTTCGACAGCGCCACCGGGTCTTCGACGTAAATGCGCGAGAAATGGTTGGTCACGCCGTGCGGACGCATCCGCTCCATATCGGGCTGCACCACGGTGTTGGTGGACGGCGCGACCACCCCCAGCATGCTGCGCCAACCCAGAACGTCGCCCATGGCTCCACCTTTCCAGCAAGACCGGCCGTGCGGCGCGGTCAGTTGATTGCGCGCGCCTTGTCGAGGCTGTCGAACATCGCCTGCTTCAGCAGATAGGCGCGGCGGTTTTCATCATTCTGCTGGATGGCCAGCATCTTCTGGCGGCGCAGTTCATGCCCCTCGCCCGCGCCGCCCCGGATAAACGCCATGTTCTCGATCGTCTGCGCCTGGGTGAAGTCGTGCGTCACCTTGCGCCGCTGGCGATCGAACAGCGCCAGCGGCGCATCGGGTGAACCGCCCTTGAGAACGGGTGCCAGCTTTTCGAACAGGTTGAACGCATCGTGCAGGCCCGAATTCATGCCAAAGCCGCCCAGCGGATTGTTGAGGTGCGCCGCGTCACCAATCAGCATCACCCGGCCTTCGCGGAACGATTGGGCGACACGCTGGTGCACCCGGTACAAGGTGCGGTGGAAGGTCTTAACGCTGGCGCCATCGCCCATCAGCCGGTCGAAGATCGCGTCCTTGCGCGCATCGGATCGCAGGTCGTCGTCGGTCGCACTGCCATCGGTGGGCAGCAGCACCCGCCACAGGGATGGCACCTTGAGCAGCACCAGCCACTCCTCCGGATCGGAGACGTAGTTCACATACGCCAGGTTCTGAAGGTACGCGGTCAGGTCCTCATCGGTCGACAGGCACAGGAACCGCTCGGGATAGGTGAACCCGTCGAACTCGATGCCCAGCCATTTGCGCACCACGCTGTTCGCGCCATCGGCGGCGATCAGGAAATCGCAGCGGATCTGCTGGACCGCCGTCGGACTTTCGACAAACACGTCGATGCCGGTCGCGTCCTGATCGAACGACAGCAGCCGATGGCTGAAGCGGACCTGCGCATTGGAATAGCGGGCCAACCCTTCGGCCAGCGCGCGCGACAAATGATATTGCTCGCACTGGATGCGGAAGGGATAGCGCGTGACGTCGGCGATCTCGCCGAGATCGAAATCGATCACCTCGCCCGATTGCCGGTCGCGCCAGTGATAGACCGGTGCCTTGAGCCCGCGTGCCAGCAGCATCGGCGTCACGTCGACCTCGTCGAGCATTTCCAGCGTCGGCGGGTGGAAGGTCGAGGCGCGCAGGTCCTGGGCACAATCCTCATTGGCTTCCAGCACAATGACGTCCACGCCCTGCTTGGCCAGCAAGGTCGCCATCGTCGTGCCCACCGGCCCGGCCCCCACAATTACAACCTGGCAACGTTCTGTTGCGGACATACGTCCCTGCCCCTCGTCTTATCTGCATTCTGGCTAGAAAACCGGCACGCCCGCCGATGCTGGCTTGGCGCGAACTATCCGCCGTGCGACCAACACGCCGGGTCGCACGGCGGAAGCGGACGGAGCCCGGATCAATCGTCCATCGGGCCGAAGCCCCTTTTCCAGATCAGCATCACCCGAGTGAATTCGCACACCACATCGCCGGTCTGGTTCTTGCCGATGGTCTTGATGGTGACGATGCCCTGGGTCGGGCGCTTCTCGCTCTCGCGCTTTTCCAGCACTTCGGATTCCGAATAGAGCGTATCGCCAGCAAACACCGGCTTGAGCAGCTTGATCTCTTTCCAGCCCAGATTGGCCACCGCCTTCTGGCTGACGTCCGACACGCTCTGCCCGGTCATGATCGCGACCGTCAGTGGCGATGCAACCAGGGGCTTGCCGAACTCTGTCTTGGCGGCGAAATGGGCATCGCAATGCGCCGGATGCTGGTTCATCGTCAGCAGCGAGAACCAGATATTGTCGTTCTCGGTGATCGTCCGGCCGGGACGATGTTCATAGACATCGCCCACCGCGAACTCTTCGAAAAAGCGGCCATAGGTTTCGCGGTAACGCTGCGGCCCTACCTCGGTGACACCATCACGCATCGATCATTCCCCTTGAATTGCACTGCAATTGAACTGCGCCGACTTGAACGGCCCTGCTCCCCTTGGTGGCAGCGCGGCGGCCAGATCATCGGGCGAGCGGGCGGTTATCCACCATGCGGCCAGTTGCTGGCGGCGGCGGCTTTGCGGTGCAAAGGATTGGGGTAATCATCAGGCCATGCGCATCACCCGACATTATCTCACCCTCGCCGGACGGCGCGTTCATTACCGGATGTGCGGCGAGGGCCCGCCGGTGCTGCTGATCCACCAGAGCCCGCGATCGTCCGACGAATACCGCCAGGTGATGACGCAATGGGGCGAACGCTTCACCTGCATCGCGCCCGACTCGCCCGGCTTTGGCCAGTCCGATCCGCTGCCAATCGACCGCCCGACCACCGAAGACTTTGCCGACGCGATCCTTGCGTTCGCGCAAGCGGTGGGCTTCCATGGCATCGCGGCTTACGGCTTCCATTCGGGCGGCATCTTCCTGATGAATGCGCTCAAGCGGCACCCGGAGCGGTTCGTCGCGCTCGCGGTCGGCGGCTATCCGTGCTTCCACCCGCACGAGCTCGACGATGTCGGCGAGGCCTATCTGCGCCCCTTCCATCCCCAGCCTTATGGCGAGCATCTGTTGTGGGCGTGGAACAGGATGCTGGAGCAGAGCTGGTATTTCCCGTGGTACAAGCCCGAACAGGCGCGGCGCATGTCGGCCCCGCATGCCGACCCCATGGTGCTGCACCCGCAGGTGATGGACCTGCTCGCCTCGGGCGATGCCTATCGCCACGGCTATCGCGCCGCGCTCAGTGCGGGATATGACGTCCCGCCTGCGGACGCAGATGTCCCGCCCGCGCTGCTCTCCAGCTATTCCAGCGACCCGATGACGGCCCATATGGCGCGCTTCCCTGCATTGCCCACCGGGTGGAGCACTGCCGAACAGCCCGATCCGGCGGCGCATTACAGCGCCAACGCCGACTGGCTGGCACAATATCCCGCGCCCGGCTTTGCGCCGGTGCAGGACAATGACCGGGGCTTTCTCTCGGTCCGGACCAATGCCTTCGACGGGCTGATCCACTGGCGCGGCCAGGGCGACGTGCTGCACCTGCCCGGACCAGGCCGTTCGCTCGACCTGCTGCCCGAAGGCGTGCTGGCGATCGATCTGCCGGGCCACGGCCTGTCCGACCCCTGGCCAGGCGACCCGCCGCTCGACTGGGCAGACTGGCAGGCGGTCATCGATGCGGCCACCAGGGCGCTGGGCGCGCGCGAGGTCACCAGCGAGCCGCTGCTTCCCGGTGAACCAGAGCTGCTTTTCCCCGATCTGTCGCCCGATCGCTATGGCAACCATCTGGTCAACGGCTGGGCGCTCTTGCGCGCCGGCCATGCATTTGCACCACGTTATGCCATCACGCGCGACACGATGACGCCGATGGCGGAGGGGGCCATGGACGTCGATTGCCTGGCACGCGAGCATCTGGCGCTGATGCGGTCGAGCGCGGCCAGAGCGCTGCATCAGGCACGACTATCCACCAGGTGAACACTGCTTGCGGTTTGCGCTGGTGCGCGGCCACGCACCCGGCATAGTGTCGCCTTCATTCAGCAGGAGGTCTGCCTTATGTCGCGCCCGATCCTCACCGGCACCCGTCGTACGTTTCTTTCTGGGGCGGGCGCACTGTTTGCCACCTCTGCCGTTGCCAAGCCGGCCAAGGGCGCTGGCCAGCCCGAAAAGCTCGATGTCATCGTGGTGGGCACAGGCCTTGCCGGACTGAACGCGGCGCATGTCCTCGAAAGCCAGGGACTGAACGTCGCGGTGGTCGAGGCGAACGACCGCGTCGGCGGACGGCTGCGCACCGGCCATGCCGAAGGCTATACCGCCGAGCTGGGCGGCAGCGAGGTCGGCCCGCTCTATGGGCGGGTGCGCAACGCCTGCGCGCAGTTCAATGTCGGCCTGACCGAAGATGGCGGCAAGTCGACACCGTTCGTTCTGAACGTCGAGGGGCAGATGGTGCTGCCCAAGGATTGGGCGTCGTCGAACGTCAACCACACCATCGGTGCCGAGCGAGAAATCCTGCCCTTTCTCATCCAGAACCGGCTGTTCTTCGACTGGGTACCCTTCGAGGACCCGGCAGACTGGCTGGAGACGAAATACCACGAACATGACATGTCGGCCGCTGCCTATATGCGCGCCAGGGGCGTGTCGGAAGCGGCGATCCGGCTGGCCGATATCGATCTGAATGGCCCAAGCGTGCATTCGGTCTCTGCGATGAGCATTTTCCGCGATCTGGCGCGGCTGAAGGTGGAAGGTTTCAACGACCCCACCAAGCCGCAATATGGCGCCGGCAACAACAGCAAGCGGCACTATATCGTCGGCGGATCGGACATGCTGCCCAAGGCGATGGCCGCTGCGCTCAAGGGCCGGGTGATGCTGAATTCGCCGGTGTCGGCGATCGACCAGACGGAAGACGAGGTCGAGGTGCGACTGATGGGCGGCGAGCGGATGCGCGCGCGCTTTGTCGTGATGGCCGCTCCGTTCTCGGCGGTGCGCTATATCAACTTCACGCCTGGCCTGCCGACGGCGCAGGCCAACGCGGTACAGGGCGCGATCTATTCGGCCACCACGCAGTTCCACTTCCGCGTGCTGAAACCCTTCTGGGAAGCAGACGGCCTGCCCCCATCGATCTGGTCGGATCGCTTCTTCGAGCGCGCCTTCGTGATGGACAAGGGCGGCGCGCACGGGTCGCTGATCGTCTGGATGAACGGCGATGGTGCAACCCGGCTCGATGCGATGGACCTGCCGACGCAGCGCGCCTTCATCATGGCGGAGCTCGCCGCCGCGCGGCCCTCGACCGCAGGCGCGCTGGAGCCGCTGTTCGAATACAGCTGGGAGCGCAACCCGTTCGTCGGCGGTAACAAGCATTGCTTTGCTGCAGGCCAGGTCAAGATGTTCGCCAGGGAAATGGCGCTGCCGCATGGCCGCGTGCATTTTGCCGGAGAGCATCTGCGGCGGATGGAGCCGGGCATGGAATCGGCAATGGAAACAGCGGAGATTGCGGCGCTTGAAATCCTTGAACGCGCATAAGGCCTTCGCGGCGCTGGCCCTGCTGGCCATTGCGACAGCGGCGACGCCGGAGAACGATGCGACCTATCGCGCGCGCTTTGCCGCGTTCATGGCGAACCCTGCGCAGTTCGATTACAGCCCGATGGAAGCGGTGCCCGGCGCCCCGCGTCTGCGCCCCCTGGTCGCGGCGCGGACCTCCGGCATCACCGCTGCCGCGCTGGACGAGGCGGCACGCTATGCCGAGGCCAACCGGTCGAGCGCGTTGCTCGTCTGGCGCGATGGCAGGCTGGAGGCCGCGCGCTATTTCGGCAGCACCACGCGCGATACGCCGCTGGTGGCCAAGTCGCTCGCCAAGCCGCTGACCGCGATCGCGATCGGCCGCGCGATCATGCTGGGCAGGATCAAGGGGCTCGATCAGCCGATCGCCGATTTCATTCCCGAACTGGCGGGCACGCCCAAGGCGGCTATCCGGGTGCGGCATCTGCTCGACATGCGCTCTGGCCTGCTTGACCAGGGCTATTCGCCCGACCCCGACCACCCCTGGAACCGCGCGTATCTGGACCCGGATCACGGCAATTACATCGTCAGCAGCTATCCGCTGACCGATCCACCGGGCACGCGCTATGCCTATGCCAATGCGCCGAGCGAGCTGGTCGCGCTGGTCATCGAGCGCGCGACCGGACGGCGCTATTCGGAGTTCATCAGCACCGAAGTGCTCGCGCCTCTGGGCGCTGCGGGCGGAGAGGTGTGGATCAACCGGCCGCAGGGCCTCGCGCATTCGGGCTGCTGCATCACGCTGCCCGCCGAGACCTGGATGAAGCTCGCGATCCTGCTGCTCGATGACGGCAAGGCCGACGGCACGCGCCTGCTGCCCAAGGGCTATGTCCGCGCGATGCGCACCGGCACGCCGCAGAACCCCAATTTCGGCCTCGGTATCTGGCTGGGCGAGCCCTATCGCGAGCGGCGCGGCTTCGGCGCACCGCGCACGTTGGGACCACAGGTGCTGCATTCGGAACCCTATCTCGACCCCGAGACGTTCCTGTTCGACGGCAACAGCAATCAGACGGTGCATATCAGCCCGCGCCACCGGCTGATCGTGCTGCGCATGGGCGAAACCCCGCCCAAGACCCCGGAATGGGACAACGCGAAGCTGCCCAACCTGCTGATCCGGGGTCTCAAGGCGCGCTGACCTGAGCGCCTATTTCTTGTGGATATACCCTGCGGTTTCGGGCGGAACCTGCTCGGCATAATGTTCAAGCGTACCGATGACGCCAAGGTCCGGGCCGTCCTGCGGCTCTTCGAACAGATCGGGCCGATCGCGTTCGACGCGCTTGCGCACTGCGACGGGTACATCGTCCATGCCGCCGGTGATCTTGTAGGTATGCATCCGCCCCATCAGCACGCCATCGACCCCGCTCTGCCCCATCTTCATCCACGGCCACCACGGTGCCTGGCGCATGAAGCCGCCGGTATAAGGGGCAGACGCCACGTCGCGGTCGTCGATCGCCGCGCGCGGCGTGAACAGCGTGAAATGCTCGGACGGGTTGACGCGGGCACCGGTCGAAGCCTTGGGCCAGCCTGCGGGCGTCACCGGATTGGTGTATTCGTGCGCATAATCCCAGCCCAGCAGATACTGGTCGCCGATCGCCTGCCAGGGCAAGCGATAGGGCTCGCCTGCGCCGCCCCCCTTCTTCTCCCCGGCGCCGATGTCGTTGTTGACCGTCTCACCATCGCCGACCTTGAACACCTTGCGGGTGAGGCCCAGCGTGCCGCGAAACTTGTCGTTGAGGAAGTTGAACACCTCCACCCGCTCACCGGTCCACGGATTGTCCCAGTGATCGAGGATCTCGCCGGTCGCAAGGTCGGTGAAATAGCCGCATTCCTTGCCGATCACGCGCACGCTGCCGTCGGGCTGGATGGCGTTGCGGATGTTGCCGAAGCCGCAATAGCCGAACACAGGCTTGGCGCGGTTGGCGCCGACGATGGCATATTGCACGCCCTGATAACCCGAGAGCACTGCCTTGTCGCCGATCGTGCCCCACATCTTGGCGAAGCCGTAAAGGTTTTCGCGCGGGTCCATGATGTCGAGCGGGCGGATATTGCCGCCCTTGGCCAAGGCCACGCCGGGCAACGCCGCTGCGCTCGCCAGCCCCGCCATTCCGCCAAACAGCGTCCGGCGCGAAATGCTCGCGCACACCGATTCATAGATCATCGCATTGTCCTTTGGTGGGCGGCGGTCAGATGACCGCGCAGACGGTTTTCCATTCGAGATAGCTGTCGAGCGCGGCGCGGCCGCTGTCGCGGCCATGGCCCGATTGCTTGATGCCGCCGATCGGCAGCGCCGCGTCGTACATCAGGTGGCAGTTGATCCAGACCGTGCCCGCCTCGATTGCATCGGCCATGCGGTGCGCGTGGCTGAGCGATTGCGTCCAGACGCTGGCGGCAAGCCCGTAATCGCTGTCGTTGGCTGCCGCGATCACCGCATCGGCGTCGTCGAATTCCTGCGCGACCAGCACCGGCCCGAACACCTCTTCGCGCACGATCGGCATGTCGGGGGTGACATCGGTGATCACCGTGGGCTGCATGAACGTGCCCGCATCGCCAAAGCGTTCGCCGCCAGTGAGCACCGTTGCCCCGCCATCGCGCGCGGCCTGGACGAAGCCCTCGACCCGCTCGGCTTGCAGCCGCGACACCAGCGGCCCCATCTGCGTTGCGGGATCAAGCCCGTGCCCGGCCACCAGCCCCTGCGCATAGGCAGCGACGCCCTTGAGCAGCGCATCCCGAATCGCGCTGTGCACATACAACCGCGATCCCGCGACGCACACCTGGCCGCCGTTGAAGAAGATCGCGTTGGCAACGCCGGGGATGGCAAGGTCGAGATCGGCATCGGGCATCACGATCATCGGCGACTTGCCGCCGAGCTCGAGGCTGACCCGCTTCAAATTGCCCTTCGCGGCATCGATGATCGCACGACCCGTCTGGGTAGAACCGGTGAACGCGATCTTGTCGACCTTGGGGTGCGCCGCGAGCGCCGCCCCCGCCTCTCCGCCCAGCCCGGTGACGATGTTGAGCACGCCAGCGGGAACGCCCGCCTCCATCAGCAGTTCGCCCAGCCGCAGCGCCGAGAGCGAGGTGTTCTCCGCCGGCTTGAGCACGATGGTGCAGCCCGCCGCCAATGCAGGCGCGAGCTTCATCGCGGTCAGCACAAGCGGCGAGTTCCAAGGCACGATCGCGCCGACCACGCCCACGGGCTCGCGCTTTGTCCAGGTCGCCATCTTCTTGCCCGCAGGCTGGTAATCGATCGACGATTCGATCGTCTGGCCCTCGATCGCCATCGCCTGGCCTGCGAAAAAGCGGAACTGGTTGACCGCGCCAGGGATCTCCGCCCAGCGCCCAACGAACAGCGGCTTGCCCTGATCGAGCGTCTCGATCTCGGCGAGCTCGTCAATATGCGCCTCGATCAGGTCGGCAGCCGCCCACAGAATCTTCGCGCGACCCAGCGGCGTCGTCGCCTTCCACCCGGCCAGCGCCGCGCGCGCCGCTGCGACCGCCGCATTGATCTCGGCTACCCCGCCGCGCGGCAGCACGCCGATCTGTTCGCCCAAAGCCGGGTCGAGCGTCGCGAAAGTCTCGCCCCCCTCGCCCGACCATTCACCATCGATCAGCAACCCCTGCCCTTGGCCTCTGCGGGCGAGAAAGGCGGTGACGCTGGGGGAAAGCGGGGGTCGGGCAAAGGCCATGCGGATGAAACTCCATCTATCTGTGTAGGACGCTAGAAAATCGCGCTCGCCATGTCATCATTTCGAGGCCATCAACCGCAAGGCGGATAGATCGGCAATGGCCCGTGTCGGCCAGACCATCAACATGGTCGAACGACAGCGGACCAGCCAGGGAGCCACGGACTGTTTATGGGGGATGAAATCACCGGTTTGCCGCAGGCACTGGCGCGTGCGCTTGGGGCGGCCCAGGTGCTGACCGGGCCGGACCAGCTGGCCTTCTATTCGCACGACGTCTTTACCCAGGGCGCAGAGGCTCTGTGCATCGTACGGCCTGTCGATATCGCAGGCGTACAGGCGGCAGCGCGGCTGTGCGCCGAGGCGAGGGTCGCGATGGTCCCGCGCGGCGGCGGCGCCTCCTATTCGGATGGCTATCTGACCGATCGCCCGCATGTGCTGTTCGATCTCTCCGCGCTGCAGACCATCGACATCGATACCGCCAACGCCTGCGTCCGCGTTGGTGCAGGCGTAATCTGGGCGGCGCTCAAGGCCGCGCTCGATCCGCTTGGTTTGCGCACGCCCTTCTGGGGCCCGTTCTCGGGGATTGCCGCGACCGTCGGCGGCAGCATGAGCCAGAACACGATCAGCCATGGCAGCGGCGCGCACGGCATCTCCGCGCAATCTTTGATCGGGATGGAAGTCGTCCTCGCCGATGGCAGCGTGATGAACACCGGCGTCAGCAACGCCACCCGCCACTATGGCCCTGACATGACCGGGCTGTTCACTGGCGATTGCGGGGCGCTGGGCCTCAAGGTCGCGATCACGCTGCCGTTGATCGCCACGCGCCCCGCGCACGACACCGCCAGCTTCGCCTTTGCCGATTTCGCCAGCTATCACCGTTCGGTGAGCGCCATCGCGCGTGAGGGACTGGACGAGAACCATTTCAGCATCGATCAGGCTCTGTCGCAGGGCCAGATCGCGCGATCCGAAGGGACGGCTGCGCGGCTGAACATTGCGCGCAACGTGATGCGCGCTGCACCCAACCCTGTCTCGGGCCTGCTCCAGCTGGGCAAGATGGCGCTGGCAGGCGAAGCCGAAATGCGCGAGGCCCAGTACAGCTGCCATGTCATCGTCGAGGGCGTCGACAAGGCCGATGTCGCGTCGCGCCTGAGCCGCATCCGCACGCTGATGACCGCCGAGGGGCAGGAAATCGCCGACACCGCCGCCGCGTTCGTGCGCTCGATGCCGTTTGCGCCGCTGTTCAACGTGCTGGGGCCGAAGGGCGAACGCTGGGTGCCGCTGCACGGCATCTTTTCGCACACCGCTGCCGACACCTTTCACGATGCCTTCACGAAGTTCCTCGACCAGCAAAAGGCCGAGATGGACCGCCATGGCCTGTGGACCGGCACGATGTTCAGCTCCATCGGCGGGCATGGCTTGCTCTACGAGATCGCGATCTACTGGCCCGATGCGGTGACGCCGTATCACCGCGAAGTGCTGGGCGCAGACTATCTGGCGACGATCCCGTCCTATCCCGACAATCCGCAAGCGCGCGCCTATGCGCACAGGTTCAAGGCGGATCTGGTTGACCTGATGCAGGCGCATGGCGCTGCCCACTTCCAGATCGGGCGGGCCTATCCGTATCTCGAGCGGCTGGACCCTTCGGCGCGCGCGCTGATACAGGCGACCAAGGCCGCGCTCGACCCGCACAACCTGATGAACCCCGGCGTGCTGGGGCTCTGATCCTCCCTCAAGCCATTCGCAAAGGCAGACGATGGACTACGACTATATCCCGCTCCCCCAGCGCCAGCCGCTGAAATGGCCTAATGGTGCGCGGGTCGCGCTGATCCTGACCTTCAACCTAGAAACCTGGGACCTCACCAAGGATACCGACAAGCCCTATTATGCCGGCGGGCCTGCGATCCTGCCCGATGTGCTGCCCGGCAACACGCCCGATTTCCCCAATTTCACCTGGCGCGAATATGGCCAGCGCGTCGGCATCTGGCGCCTGTTCGAGCTGTTCGACCAGCTGGGCGCCAAGGCGAGCTGCACCACCAACGCGGTGACCTTCCAGCGGCGCAAGGCAATGACCGATGCGGTGCTGGAGCGCGGCTGGGAGCTGCTGACGCACAACTGGGAACAGGGCGAATTGCTCACCAACTTCGCGCACCAGCCCGAAAAGGAGCGCGACATCATCCTGCGCTCGCTTGCCGAGTTCGAGAAGCACACCGGGCGCAAGTCCAAGGGCTGGCTGTCGAGCTCGCTGCGCGGGACGATGCAGACGGCGGACATCCTCGCCGAGCAGGGCTGCACCTTCTACTGCGACATCATGAACGACGATCAACCGTACCTGCTGCGCACGCCCAACGGGCCGATCGTGTCGGTCCCCTATTCCAACGAGATCAACGACTTCACCTTCATCACCCGCAAGAACTTCACCACCGATCAGTTCGCGCAGGCGCTGATCGAGGAGCTCGACGTGCTGCATGAGGAAGGCGCGACGACGGGCCGGATCATGAATGTCGGGCTGCACCCGCATGTCTCGGGCCGGGCGCACCGCATCCGCGCGATCCGCGAGTTCATCCAGCATGCGCAATCACTCCCCGGCGTGTGGTGGGCGACGCGCGAGGAAATCGCCGCCTGGTATCTGGAAAACCACGAAAGCCACATTCCGGGGCAGCTGGGATGAGCAAGCCTGCGATCCTGATTGTCGGCGGCGGTATCGGCGGGCTGACGGCAGCCGCCGGGCTCGCACAGGCGAGCTTCCCCGTCACGGTGCTCGAAGCCGCCCCCGAATTCGGCGAGATCGGCGCGGGCGTGACATTGTCGCCCAACGCCATGCGCGGGTTCGATTTCACCGGCTGCATGGAGCAAGTCGCCGCCGCCGGCGTCGAGCCCAAGCGCCAGCGCATCCAGCACTGGCAGGATGGCCGCGCGCTGCTGACGCTCGAACGCGCCGATGCCCGCGAGAAGTACGGCGCGCCCTATGTCTATATCCACCGCGCCGATCTGCACGCGATCCTGGTCGAGACCGCGCGCAAGGCGGGTGTAAAGTTGCGCTCGGGCGCGGCTGTCGTTTCCAGCGAGGGCACAAGCGTGACGCTCGCCAATGGCGACACGGTGTACGGCGATGTGCTGATCGGCGCCGATGGCCTCAAGTCCGCGATCCGCGACCGGTTCGAGCCGGTGAAGGCGCACTTCACCGGCCATGTCGCCTGGCGCGCCGTCGTTCCGGTGACAGAGGCGCTGCGCCCGCTGGTTGACTGGCCCGGCATCCATATCGGACCCGGCAAGATGATCACGCGTTACCCGGTGCGCGGATCGACCTTGCTCAACATGGTGTTCTTCGCGCGGCAGGGCGGCTGGCAGGACGAAGGCTGGACCATTCCTGCAAGGCCGGGCGAACTGCGCGCGCTTTATGCCGACTGGGAACCCGCCGTTCAGGCGATGATCGCAGCGGCCGAAGCGGTGCCGCACTTCCGCTGGGCCCTGAACGCGCGCCAGCCGCTGAGCAGCTGGATCGTTGATGAGCGCGTCACCCTGCTGGGCGATGCGGCGCATGCGATGACGCCCTTCCTGGGGCACGGTGCGGCGTGCGCGATCGAGGACGCGGTGGTACTGGCGCGTGCGATGACGGCCAGCGCAACACCCGAGGAGGGCCTGCAGCGCTATCAGGCGGCGCGGATCGAACGCACCACCTTCATCCAAGCCGAATCCAACGCCAATGCCGACCGGATGCAAGGGCAGGACACCGACCTGTTCGGCCTTGGCGAGCTGCGCAATGAAGAGAGCCTGGGCCTGTTCGATTATGACTGCCGCACGGTTGCGGTTTGAGGATATTGATTGATGACCACCGCTCCCCAGCCCTTTGACGGCCACCCGGTCTGTGACGCCACCCGCGCCTTTCTGACGCGCGACCACCTGTTGTTCATCGACGGCGCGTGGCGTAATGCCAGCAGCGAGGGCCGGATGGAAACGCGTGACCCTGCAACCGGTCTGGTGGCGGCGCGATTTGCGGTTGGCGCGGCGGCCGACGTCAACGCCGCCGTGGCCGCTGCGCGCAACGCCTTTGATGGCGGCTGGGTGCGCTCGCAGCCAACCACGCGGGCAGCCCTGCTGCGCAAGCTGGCCGACCTGATGCAGCGCGATGCGCAGATGCTGGCAGAGCTGGAGGTCATCGATAGCGGCATGCCGCTGTTCATCGCCAGCCTGACGGTGAGCAACTGCGTCGAGATGCTGCAATATTATGCCGGGCTCGCCGGCACGATCGAGGGTACCACCACCACGCCGCCAGCGCATGTCACGATGGACGCCGAGGCGATCACCTACACACTGCGCGAACCGGTCGGCGTGGCTGCACACATCATCCCCTGGAACGTGCCGCTGTCGATGGCAGTGCTCAAGCTTGCGCCTGCGCTGGCGGCGGGGTGCACCAATATCGTCAAGCCCAGCGAGGAAACGCCGCTCACCGCGCTCGCGCTCGCCGATCTCATCGCCGAGGCGGGCTTTCCGGCCGGCGTGGTCAACATCGTCAACGGCACCGGCGCCAGTGTCGGCGCGGCGCTGGCCGGGCATCCGGGCATCGACAAGGTGGCGTTTACCGGATCGACCGCGACCGGACGGCGGATCGTCGAGGCGGCCTTGGGCAACCTCAAGAAGGTCACGCTGGAGCTGGGCGGCAAATCCCCTGTCGTGGTGATGCCCGATGCGGACCTTGCGATCACCATCCCGGGCGTTGCCATGGCGACCTATTTCCTGGCCGGGCAGAACTGCATGGCAGGCACGCGCATCTTCGCGCACGCCGACATCTACGACGCGCTGATCGAGGGACTGGTGGCGTTCTCGCAAAATATGGTCGTCGATCATGGCCTCGCCCCCGGCTGCCAGATCGGCCCGATGGTGTCGCCGGCGCATGGTGCCAAGGTAATGGGCTACATCGCGCGCGGGCTCAGCGAGGGCGCTACACTGCGCACAGGCGGGCAGCGCCTGGATCGCCCCGGCACCTTCATCGCGCCCACCATCTTCACCGCCACCACCCCGGACATGGGGATTGTGCGCGACGAGATCTTCGGCCCCGTCATGGCCGTGCAGCGCTTCGAAACGCTGGATGTCGACGAGATCGCGGCGATGGCCAACAACTCGCCTTACGGCCTGTCGGGCAGCGTGTGGACGACATCGCTGTCCGCCGCGCACAAGATCGCCGCGCGCATCCGGTCAGGCCATGTCTCGATCAACTGCCATGGCGCGGTCGCGCACAACATTCCGTTCGGCGGCTATGGCCAGTCGGGCTGGGGTCGCGAGTTCGGGCGCGAAAGCCTGGACAATTACCTGGAGACCAAGGCCGTTACCGCCAGACTGTGACAGGAACCGCCTTTAGGCGGCGACTGGCTCCGCCATCGCCTTGTCGAGCGCATCGCCGATGGCGCGGGCGGTGGCCAGCATCTCGGGCAGATAGCTTTCCAGCGCGCTCTCCAGCTTGAGCGCCGAGGCGAAGAACACCAGGGTCATCGCCGCCTCGAACCGGCCCTGCTTGAAGATGGGCACGGCGATCGACGAGGTCTTGCCCGGCGTGTGGTTGAAATAGTTGCGCCCCTGCACCGCATAGCCACGCGCGCGGATGCCCTCCGCATTCAGGGCCAGCTCAGCGGCGGCGAGATAGTTCGAATCGATATCCTGGTCGGCGCGCATCCATTTGAGGATCTGCAGACGCTCGTCATCATCGGCATAGGCCATCGACAGCTTGCCCGATGCACTGTCGAGCAGCGGCAGCGTGAAGCCGGGGTAATATTGCGCGAAGGTGAGCGAGGTGTTGGCGTGCGTCGAATCGCACAGCATCATGTTTTTGCCGACGCGGATGGCGATCGAGACCGGCCAGCCGACCTTGCGGGTCAGCTCGACAATCGGCGCGCGTGCCGCTTCCACCAATATCCCGTCCTGCTGGTATCCGCTCGACAGGCTCTGCACCAGCAAAGTGGGGCGATAGCGTTTGCGCGCAGGCTCCTGCTCGATCAGGCCTTCGTACAGCAAGGTCTGCACGATCCGGTGCGCGGTAGGATACGGCACGTTGGCGGCGCGCGAGATTTCCATCATCGTCATCGACCGGTTGCGGTTGATCGCCTTGAGCGCGGCAATGGCCCGGCTGAACGACTGGATCGGAACACCCTTCATCTGACAGCTCCCTTTTGCTGCGGGCCGCCCTGATCGGGCGTGCCCTCAGCCGAATGCTGCGTCAAACTATCCGGATGGTGGCTGTTGATCCAGATTTATCCGACTGTCGGATATTTCCGCCCCCAGATGCCGATGATCGCGGCCCCGGTCAGCGTCAGCAGCGGCGGGATCAGCCCGAAGGCCAGGCCGACGCCCAGCACCGCACTCTCGCTCTGCGGCAGGCCCGCCACCGCGCGCGCGGCATCGAAGCCGAAGGCGGAGAGCACGAGGCCCGTGAGCAATGTGCCGCCCAGCGCGAACGCGATCTTGTCCGCCGCGATCCAGGCGGCGGAATACAGGCCGGAATGCTCGGCATCGTCAGCGGCGATGTCAGCCAGCATCGAAAAGCCGATAACGGTCCATCCCGAATTGCCGATGGCGGCGGTAAAGGCGAGCAGATAGGCGACCTCGATCGGCTGGTCGGCCAGCACCAGCCAGACCATGTAGCTCAGCGAATAGATCACGGAGCCTGCGATGAACGCAGCAGGCTTGCCGAAGCGGCCTGCGACCCAGACCCACATCGGTTGCGCGGCGATGATGCCAACACAGGCGCACAGGATGATCACGCCGATCACCTGCAGCGCATCGGTGCGTCCCGACTGATAAGTGAGGAAATAGAGCATGGTCGCATAGCCCATGCCGCTTCCCGTCAGCTGGAGGAAGTTGGCGGCAAACAGGCTGGCGAAGCGGCGTTTGGTGAACAGCCCGCCGATCGCGCCGATCCGCAGCGGCGGCAGCGCAGGACCGCCCTGTGCGCCGTCAGCCTTGCGCCCGATGCCGAAGAACGCCAGCAGCAGCGAAGCCGAGGCGATGACCGACAGCACCATCGCCATCTGCCTGTATCCGCCCGCGCCGCCGCCGAAATGTTCGACCAGCGCCGGGGCGACCGCGCCTGCGGTCAATACGCCCACGGCCGTGAACACCAGTCGCCACGCCATCAGCACGGTACGCTGGCGCTCGTTCGAGGCGAGTTCGCCCGCGATCGCCAGATAGGGAACCGAGAAGGTCGCGAACACCATCATGTAGAGGCTGAAGGTCATCACCACCCAGGCGACGCGCAGCGCGTTACCGTCCTCTGGCACGCGAAACAGCAGGTTGAGCGCGACGGGTGCCAGCACCGCGCCGATCAGCAGCCAGTAGCGGCGCGGCATCCGTGCCTTGAATCGGTCGGACAGCATGCCGGCGGCAAAGTCGCTGCCCACGCCGAACACCAGCTTGGGCAGGAAGATCGCAGCGCCTGCCAGCGCCACATCCATGCCCACGACATTGGTGAGGAAGAACAGCAGCAGCAGCGAGGGGATGTCGCGAAAGATCTGCCCCGCGATCTGCCCGACGCCATAGCCCATCTGCCCACCGAGCGAGAGCCGCCCCTCGGCGGTGGGCGGAGCGGCTACCGCCAGGGCTTCCACCGGTGCTGTCACGGACGCGGCGGCGCAGGCGGAAAGCTGGGCGCTGCGGGCGGCTGCGGCGGGGTCCAGCCCTGCGGTACCGGTGCAGGTTTCTGGGTCGACTTGTAGTTTTCAAGGCTGGACAGCGACGGACCATAATCCTCGGTCGGGGCCGTCAGATAGCCCGGATCAATCTTGCGCGCGGCCTCCACCAGATCGGCAGGCAGATCGGCGATCCCATTGGTCATCGTGCCGAAGGAGGCGAAATAGTTGATGAATCCGGGCGCCTGCCCCATCAGCATCCACGGCAGCCACGGCGTGATCCGCGACCAGGTGCCGGTGACCGGGATCGCGGTCAGCTTGCGGTTCTCGATATCCGCCTGCTTCACGAAGAACAGGAAGTGCTCGGACACGCGGTTGAAGGTGCCTGCCGATTCGCGCGGCCAGTCCTTGGGCTGCAGCGAAGCGGGGTAGAACAGGTCGATACCGGTCTCGAGGATCAGCGTGCCATTGGGGCCTTGGCTCCAGTCGAGCAGGAAGGGCTCTGCCGCGCGCTTGTCGGTGTTCAGCCCGCCATAGCTGGGCGGCTGGGGCTTGGTATCGCGGATATCGTAGTTGAACGGATCGTTGGCGATCGGCACCACCTTGACCGTCTCGCCGGTATAGGGGTTCTTCCAGCTGTCCATGATCTTGCCGGTTTCGAGGTCACGGTAGAACACGACCTCCTTCAGCACCCGCCGCCAGTTTCCATCGGGCAGGCGCAGCGTGCGGACGACCGAAAAACCGTCGATCTTGAACAGCGGGCGCACCTTTTCATTGTCGCGCACGCCATAGACGGTGCCGGTGATGCGGCTGACCTTCTGCTTGGTGGTATCGATTTCGCCGTCGATCCGCGCATAGGTATCGCGGTTCCAGACGGGATCCTTGAAATCGACCTTGGAAACAAACTCCGGAGCCTTGGCAGCGAACGCTGGCGCCGCGGTGGCCGAGAGCCCCGCCAGCATCAGCCCACCCGCGACCAGGCCAAGCGACAGCCGTCCGATAAATCCTGAAGCCTTGCGTGCCATCACGTCCTCCTGTTGGCGCTGCGTTATTGCTACAGATTGATGGCAACTGGCCAGCCCCATCGGAACTTGTGCACAACTATCCACGCACCGGATATACCCGGCCAGCCAAGCTTGCCTAAGGACGCCACAATCGGCGACACTGGCGCTGGCCGATCGACCCACCAGGCCGCGAAATGGAGACATGCCTTATGCTCAACTGCTTCCAACAGGCGCACCACGCGATGCTGCCCGTGCCGACGCATGACGAGGCATCGCGCCAGGAATTTGCCAAGAGCCTCAAGGGCTTCATCCAGTCCGGGCTGCTGCCGGGCCTTGCCCCCGTTTATCAGACACGCGCCGCCAAGGCATTCGAGCGCGAGCACGGCCGCAAGCCCGAAGACCGCCGCGATATCCGCACCGCGATGGTGCCCGACCCGTATTTCCAGCTCTATGCCTCGATCAACCGCATCGCGCAGGAGCTGCTGTGGGAAGCGACCAACCTGTCGGTCGAGCGCGAACTGCCCGAACTGATCGCCAAGGCCAAGGAACTGAGCGCCTCGACCAACGCGCAGCTGGTGATGCCCGAGGGCTTCGTAGCCCCGCGCTATGTCACCGCGCTCGACATCCACTGCATGCCGGGCGGCTATGCCAGCGAGGTGTGCGAGGACGACGTCTCGGTCGGCGTGCTCTACGATCGCGGCGTGTTTCTGTATTCGATGGGCTATGGCGGGCCGCACAACGACGACATGGGCCGGTCGGTGTGCAACTATATCAAGCGCAACCGCCCCGATTTCGCGCCGCGCCGTATCCTCGACATGGGCTGCACGGTTGGCCACTCGACCCTGCCGTACAAGGAATATTTCCCTGACGCCGAAGTCTGGGGGATCGACGTCGGCGGCCCGTGCATCCGCTATGCCCATGCCCGCGCGGCAGCTCTGGGGCACGAGGTCAATTTCGCGCAGATGAACGCGGAGGAGACGAGCTTCCCCGACGGCCATTTCGACCTCGTCGTCAGCCATATCCTGCTGCACGAAACCAGCGGCAAGGCGATGCCGCGCATCTTCAAGGAAGCCTATCGCCTGCTCGCTCCGGGCGGGCTGGTGATCCACGCCGATCTGCCGCCGTTCGATCTGATGGACCCGTTCACCCAGTTCATCCTCGACAACGAGACCTGGTACAACAACGAGCCGTTCTGGGGCGCGATGCGCGACATGGACCAGATTGCCTTGTCCGAGGCGGCAGGCTTCCCCAAGGGCGAGACGCGCTTCACCACCGCGCCGATGGCGATCATGGAGTTCATGGGCGATGGCTATGCGGCAGAAGCCACGGAGAGCGTGGCAGATCGCGAATTCACTGCAGGTGAATTTGCCCCCGGCGGCGGTTGGGAAGTGCTGATTGCGCAGAAGCCCGTCGATTTTGCCGCAGCTGCTTGACACCAAGGATTACCGTTTCATGACCGAAGCCACCGACCGCCCACACGTCATCAAGGACGCGAAGGGCAAGCGCCCGCAATTCTACAGCCAGCCGGGAATCGATCAGCTGATGTCGATGGTGATGGTGCTGGCCGGTGAAGTCTGCATGCTTCGCGACCGGATGGACGCGCAGGAGCGGGTCGCCAGGATGCACGGCATCAACCTGGCCGAGGGCATCGACGCGCTGAAGCTCGACGACGACGCGCTGCAGGCGCGCGAGGCCTATCGGCAGGATTTCCTCGACCGGCTGTTCTATCTTGCGCGCAAGGAAGCGAGCGAAGCGGCAGCGCAGGAAAGCGACGAGGCCTATCGCGCGACGATCGCCGATATCGCGGTCAACTAACGCCGCGTCAGCCGTTCTCCGGGCAGCGGTTCGCTGACCAGCCCTTCCAGATAGCTGTGCGCGCCGGGCTCATTGCGCAGCCATGCGCTGATCATCACCCGGCCAAGCTGTGCTGCCGAGCTGAGCTGTGCGGTCTGTTTCGGCCCGGGCAGCTCGGGACGGCAGATCGCTCCGCCGAAATAGTGATCGACGCCATCGAGCACCAGCGCATAGCGGTTACCGCCCGCTGGCGCGGATTCATAGGCCAGCAGGTGGTTTTCCCAGGCGCCGCCGGGCGGAATGTCCGCCGTGCCTGTCTGGATAAGCGCAGGAACCGCCAGCGTCGCATATCCCTTGGCATCGATCAGCGGCGCCATGGCGCCCGGCGGAGAATAAGCGAGCACCAGGGCGGCGCGCGGATCGGCGAGCGGCCCGGCAACGCCCTCGGGCAGCATCGGGGTTGCTCCGCCCAGCGCGAGCGCTGCCAGCGCGCCATAGCTATGCCCGGCAGCGACATAACGCTCTTCGCCCAGCATGGTGGAAAGCGCGCGCAGGTCCTCGATCCGCGCGGCCCAGCTGGCCATTCCGGCAAAGCGGTCATGGTCGGGGTGGTCGGTCGAATCGACATGCAGCGGTGCGATGACGCGAAAGCCTGCGCGCGTCCAATGCGCGAACAACTCGACATATTTCCACGGCGCAGACGCTGCGCCATGGCCGAAGATGATGGTGCCCTTCAAACGATCGGTCGGGTCATAGCGCCACGCGCGGCAGATCCTGCCCGAAGGGAGCGAGACGTCGATGACGGGCGTGCCGCGCAGGGCTGCATGCGCAGGCGCACAGGCCGCAGCCCCTAGCGCGAGGGCAGAGCCGACGAACATCCGGCGGGAAAGAGCATCGGTCATATCGATATCCAATCAGTCGTCATGAAACGCGACCATTGTGCTTGGCGTTTCGTCCACCGTGCGGATAGTCTGCGCGCCGCTTCGCCCCGAAGCGCGTTTTGGCGGGACGATCATGGCTTACAGGCAGCATCAGGAACAGTCATGATGAAGAACCGCATCGCCCTTTGCGCGCTGGCGCTGATGTCCGGCACGATCGCGCTCGCGCAGGCACCACAGCCGTCGCCTCCGCCGCCCCCCGCGTTCGCCAGCCAGACCCCTGCCCCCGCGCCCGATTACGCGCAAGACAGCGCCTGGGCCGCGCTGCCCGGCATCGCAGGCCCGGCGCAGACCGTGCCGCAGGGTCACAAGGCGGTCACCGGCATGCAGGGTGTCGATGTGTTCTACGTCCACCCCACCACCTACCGAACCCCCGATCGCTGGAACGCCGACCCCGCCGATGCGACGGTCAACGCCTGGACCGATGCCAGCGTGATCGCGCGGCAGGCGGCGGTTTTCAACGCCTGCTGCAACATCTTTGCCCCGCGCTATCGCCAGGCCTCGTTCCTCGCGACGCGCGACCGCTTCATGGAGGGCGATGGCGGAAAGGCCTATGCGCTGGCGTACTCCGATGTGCTCGCCGCGTTCGACCAGTGGCAGGCCACACGCAACGCTGGCCGCCCGTTCATCCTTGCAGGCCACAGCCAAGGCGGCGAAATGCTGATGCGGCTGCTCGCGGACCGGATCGACGACACGCCGCTGCAGAAACGGATGGTCGCGGCCTATGCGATCGGCATCGATTTTTCGGTTGGCTCTTTCGGTACCCGCTATCGGACGCTCAAGCCCTGCGACACCCCGGTGCGCACCGGCTGCGTGCTCGCCTGGAACGCGGTGACGCCTGAGGCCGATCTCAAGATGCTGGGCGGGTTTGCCGGAGCGCGTTTCGTGCATATCCAGGGGCGCGAGGAAGGCAGAGAGCCGCTCTGCATCAACCCGCTGACCTTCGACATGGCCAGGCCCGCCGCGAGACGCTCGGCTTCGAAGGGTGCGGTTCCGGGTGAGCCCGGCGAAGGCCCGGTACGTGCGCCCGTCGCGGGGAAGGTATCCGCACGCTGCGACAGCGGCTTTCTGGTGGTCGATGCCGACCCCGCGCTGGAGCTCAAGGCGTTGCCCGGCGGTAGCCTGCATTACCACGAATACGGGCTGTTCTACGCCAACATCCAGGCCAATGTCGCCCGGCGGATCAAGGCCATGCGGCGCTGATCAGGCCTTGGCATCCCAGAGCGGCGCGAGCAGCGACGCCGGGTCCTTGAACACCTCGGGCCGCCGTGCCTCAGTCGCTTCGAGCCAGGCAGGCGGCATCGAATCGCGGGTGGCATTCTGGCGACCCACGCCACTGGCGGTCAGATGGCCGGGATGGTCGCCCATTTCCAGCCACGGCCGCCAAGAGACGACATTGGTATAGCTGACGTTCGAGGTCACGCGCGTGGCCCCGGGCCGTTGCAGATCGCTCGCCTGCGCATGCATCACGGTGCTGTCGGAATAGCGGAACGGCCTGGCCGCACCGGGAAAGCTCGCGGCGGACCGGATGCGCTCGGTCACCCAGACGTCGTTGCCGCGCGTCACGATGGGGAGCACCTCGTGCTCCAGCTGCAGCCCCGGCATTTCCTTGGGCAGATGAAACGACAGGTCCTTGCCGAACCGCGTCGAGGAGGGCGCAAAGCCGCCGCTGGGGATCTTGCAATCCTTGTTGGTATAGGGATTGCGGAAGGTATCGAGCGCCTTGCCGGTCGCAATGTCGGTGAACCAGGCGAGTTCGAACGTCACCTGCTGGTACGAGCCGTCGGCCAGCGCGCGGGTGCGCGAGAACACCGCAGAAACCACGTTGAACAGCGGGTCCATCCGGTCTTCGACCACGCCATAATAGTTGGCCTGCACCCAGTTGGTGACAAGGTCCTCGTCAAGCGCGCCGCGCATCATCAGGAAGGTGCGCTGGCGTCCCTCCAGGCTGGTCACATCGAGCGAGGAAGCGGTTGCAGCCGAGGCTGCGCGCAGCGAGCCCGGCACCCCCAGCGCAGCTCCGGTGGCCATCATTCCGGCAAGGGCTTCACGGCGTCGGATCATGGCTGGCGGTCCTTGTACTGCAACGGCAGGGATGGAGAAAGACGGTGAGGGCGCGATCCGGTGCGGACCGCGCCCCTGCCTATCAGAACTTCACGCCGGCGGTGATCCCGATACGGCGCCCTTCACCCAGATAGATTTCCGGGATCGAAAAGGCCGAGGGGAAACCGGCGCGCGGCTGGCTGATCGAGTTCTGCACATAGGCCTTGTCGAACAGGTTATTGCCCCACAACGCAATGCTGTACCGGTCGCTTTCCACCGCCAGGCGCGCGTTGACCAAAGTGCGTTCGCCAAAGCTGACCGTGTTGATCTGGTTGTTGAACACCGGGCCGGTGTAGTTGACATCGACGCGAGCGCGCACTGCCCATTCGTCAGACACCGGCACGTTGGCCGTGGCATGGACATTCCACTGGGTCTTGACCGATCGCTGCGGGCGCAGGCCCTCAAGCGACGGCACGAACTGCGTGCCGCCATTGGCCGTCGGTACGGCGATGATCGCGGGGCAGCCTGTCGCGCTGCCGAAGTTGGCAGCCGTGGTACCGGTGCGGCACTGCGCGATCTGCGAGCCGTCATAGGCACCGGGCCGGAACTTGGGGTCCGAGTAGATGAAGCTGCCACCGATGGCGAACATGTCGGTCACGTCGAATTCGGTCTGCAGTTCAACGCCCTTGGCGCGGATGGCACCGGCGTTCTGCACGATGCGCACCGGGTTCGCCGCAGTCGGGTTCTGGGTGAATGCGGAGATCTGCGCGTCCTTCCAGTCGACGTAGAAGAACGAGGCGTTGAGGACGAGACGCCGGTCGAACAGCCGGCTCTTGAACCCTGCTTCATAGGTCCAGTTGGTTTCTTCCTCATACGGAACTTCGCTGGCCAGGATGCCGGTTGCGCTGACCGGGTTGGCGGTGTTGAAGCCACCCGAACGCACGCCCTTGGCAGCCGAGGCATAGAGCAGGACATTTTCAACCGGGCGATAATCCACCGTGAATCGCGGAGTAAAGCTGTTGAAGGTGCGCCGGAACTTGGTACCCGCCACCGGGAAAGTACCCGCAGCCGGGATCGTCGTGCCGTCAATCGGCTGGTTCACACGAGGCGCCAAGGTCGGGTTGAGAATCGAGAAGACCTGAGCCTGCTTCACATCCGAATTGTACCGGCCTTCAGCATTGAAGCGGAAATCGCCCAGCTCATAGCCAACCGCGCCGAAGATCGAGAACGTCTTGGTGAAGGCAGACGAATAGTTGCCGAAGACCTGGCTGGTATTGCTGTCGGGAACCAGGAACAGGTTGCCGGTAAAGTCATAGGGGCCCACCCCGGTCGCTGCCGGCGTGGTGAGCTGCGAGACCTGGACCAACCGTTCATTGGCGGCCAGGCCGCCGCCATCCGCGCCCAGCCCGCCAGCGGCCAGGGGAATGCGCGAATTGAAGTAGAAGCCGCCGAAAATCCACTGGAACGGCGAATCATTGTCTGACTGCAGCCGGATTTCCTGGCTGAAGGTGCGCACGCGCTCAACCGTGCCGATCGAGAAGTTGGCCCTGGTCAGCCGCGTATACGGCGCAGCGGCAAAATTGGTGCCACAGCTGGGGTTGGTGGCATTGCCCAGGGTGCAGACGCCAAACAAGGTGCCGCCAGAGGTCAGATCGTAATCGCTCGTCCCGCGATTGTCCGCCCAGGTGAAGCCGGTGATGCTCGTCGCCTTCACACCCTTGATCCGGGCTTCGAGCGTCAGCGAGACCTGCGTGTTCTTGGCTACGGTGTCAGCAAGGCCCGGCGACACATCGCTGACCTCGAGCGCGGTGAGCTCGCCGCAATAGAGCACCCGCAGGCCGGTCTGCGCATTGACGTTGCCGCAGTTGAGGTCGCGGATCGGAAGCCCGGATACGGGCGAAACCTCGGCCTCCGAATGCGTGTAGAAGCCCGATAGCAGCGCGCGGAAATTGTCGCTCGGCTTGAATTCGAGCGACCCGCTTACGGCGTATTTCTCGAACCCGCCCAGATTGTCGTCCCGATCGGCTGCGTTGGTGCCATAGCCGTCATAGGTGACATAGCCGCCTGCAACGCGAGCCTTGAGGGATTCCGAGATCGGCACCGAAAGCGCGCCACGGATTCGGTAATCCTCATCGACACCGACGGTCGCCTGCATGCTTCCCGACAGGTCTTCGGTGGGCTTGCCGGTGCTGATCGCCATCGCGCCGGCAAAGGTCGAACGGCCGAACAGCGCGCTCTGCGGACCCTTGGCGATTTCGATCTGGCCGACATCGAGCACCGAGATGATATCGAGCGTGTTGCGGCTGGTCTGGTAGATGCCGTCGATGAACACGCCGACATTTGCCTCGACGTTGAGGTCGTTGGCGGTGTTGCCGGGGGCCAGGCCGCGAATGTAGATCGTCTGGGTGTTGCCGCCTGCGATGTTGTTCATCACAATGCCTGGCGTCGAATTGCCCAGATCCGCCAGCGACTGGATGTTGCGTTCGGCCAGATCCTCTGCCGAATAGGCATTGATCACGATCGGCACCGACTGGACGTCTTCGTCGCGCTTGCGCGCGGTCACGACAATCTCGGAACGGCCACTGTCGTCCTCGGCCACCGCTTCCTGCGCGGCAAGCGGTGCGGCGGCGGTGATGCTGCCCAAGGCAACGCTGGTCAACAGAGCTGAACGGACGAGGCCCGAAGCGCGAAATACTTTCATGATTTTACAATCCCCCAATCTTGACACCTGGCCCGGTGACTTTCCTTTTGTTCCGTCATGCACCGCGCCACGGCGCCCGGATCGAAATATCTGTGCCTGTCTCTTGGTTCGGACAGACTTGCTCCTGACAGGGCAATGAGCGCATGAACCCTAGCGTCCATGCAAATCCACCTGGATTAACTATCCGCCTGGCGGTCACTAGCCCGCACCTTCTGAGGTGGTAAGACCGCATGGCGGATATTCCGGTGCCTCGCCACGGTTGCCCGAACATCTCCATTGCATCGCGCCCACCACCGCCGATTCCACGAAAGGAAAGCCCTGATGGCCAATCCCATATTGCGCACCAAGCTCGACTCCGGGCAGTTCTTTGTCGTTCCGGGCATTCAGGACATGATTGCCGCGGTCGTCGCCAACAAGGTCGGGTTCGATCTGGTCTATGGCACCGGCTATTGGCTCACCGCTTCGGCGCATGGCCTGCCCGATGCAGGGATCGTGACCTATACCGAAATGCGCGACCGAATGGCCACCCTGGTGCAAACCAGCAACGCCGCCGTGATCGCCGATGGCGACACCGGCTATGGCGGGCTGCTCAACGTGCACCACACCGTGCGCGGCTATGAGGCAGCCGGCGTCACCGCGATCCAGATCGAGGATCAGGAATTCCCCAAGAAATGCGGCCACACGCCTAACCGCCGGATCATCCCCGTCGAGGACATGGTCGAGAAGATCAAGGTCGCCAGCGACGCGCGCGAGGACAAGCAGAATTTCCTGATCATCGCGCGCACCGACGCCCGGCAGAGCGAAGGCTTTGACGGCGCGATGCGGCGGATCGAGGCCTATGCCAAAGCGGGCGCAGACGTGCTGTTCCCCGAAGCGCTGGAGAGCGAGGAAGAGATGGCGCGCGCCTGCGCGGCATTCGAGACGCCGCTGATGGCGAACATGTCGAACGGCGGGTCGAGCCCGGTACCGGTCGCCGATGTGCTGGCCCAGATCGGCTATGCCTATGCGATCTATCCCTCGCTGACCTCGCTCGCGGCTGCCACCGCGATGGAAAAGGCGCTGCGCGACCTCAAGACGCAGGGCATCGGCCAGCCCGACGGATTGTTCAGCTTCAGCGAATTCTGCTCGCTGATCGGCTTCGAGGATGTCTGGGCGTTCGAACGAAAATGGGGCAAGGCCGACGGCTGACGCGCAGGTTCAGCTGTACAGCCAGGGTTGCTCCGAACGCTGGCGCTGTTCGAAGGCGGCGATCGCGTCGCCATCGCGCGCCAGGATCGCGGCTGTCTCGTCCCAGCCGTTGAGCAATGCCTGGCGCTGGGGTTCGGGAATGGCAAAAGGCACGGGCTGCCAGGCGCCCACCTGCACGGTGCACGCCGGCAGATCGACCGTGAACGCCTCTCCCTTGCTCGCGGCGCGGTGCATGCGCGCGACATCGGCAGCATCCAGCGTCACCGGCAGCACGCCGTTGCGGATGCAGTTGCCCGCAAAGATTTCGCCAAAGCCCGGCGCAATGATGCAGCGCACGCCGCAGCCCAGCAGCGCCCAGACCGCCTGCTCGCGGCTCGACCCGCAGCCGAAATTCGCCCCCGCCACCAGCACCGGCACATCCTTGATCCGGAAGGCGCGGTCGGCAAAGGCATAGGCTCCCAGCCCGTCGCGCGCGGTGATGGTCAGGAACCGCGCCGGATAGATGACATCGGTGTCGATATTGTCTTCATCGAGGCTCGCGGCGCGGCCGGTCAGGCGGGTGAAGGCTTCCATAAGGCTCAGTCCGTTCCCGCCATCACGTCGCGGACATCTGCGATGCACCCGGTGATGGCAGCAGCAGCGGCGCTCGCCGGGCTCATCAGATGCGTGCGTCCACCCTGCCCCTGGCGTCCTTCGAAATTGCGGTTGCTGGTCGAGGCGCAGCGCTCGCCCGGAGCCAGCCGATCTTCGTTCATCGCCACGCACATCGAGCAGCCCGCATCGCGCCATTCGAACCCGGCAGCGCGGAAGATGTCGGCCAGCCCCTCGGCCTCGGCCTGCTGCTTGGTCGCCGCCGATCCCGGCACCACCATGGCGCGGACCCCGCTGGCGACCTTGCGGCCCTGCGCCACTTGGGCGGCGATGCGCAGATCCTCGATCCGCGAGTTGGTGCACGATCCGATGAACACCCGGTCGATGGCGATATCGGCCAGCGCCATGCCCGGCTCCAGCCCCATGTAATCGAGAGCGCGGGCGATCCGGGCCTGATCTTCGGGCGCAGCGGAGCCAGGTTCGGGAACGGCGCCATTGACCGGTGCGCCCTGGTCGGGGCTGGTGCCCCAGGTGACATGAGGCTCAAGCGCGGACAAATCCATCGCCAATTCACGGTCGTATTGCGCATCGGCATCGCTGGCCAGGCTCTGCCAATAGGTGACCGCCCGGTCCCAGTCTGCCCCCGCAGGCGCGCCTGCCCTGCCCTTGAGCCAGGCAAAGGTGGTCTCATCCGGCGCGACCAGCCCGATGCGGCTGCCTGCCTCGATCGTCATGTTGCACAAGGTCATCCGCCCCGCCATGTCGAGCGCGGCGATGGCAGGCCCTGCATATTCCACCGCATAGCCGCGCGCGCCCTGCGCGCCGATGCGGGCGATCAGCGCCAGCGCGATATCCTTCGCGCACGCCCAGCGCGGCAATCTGCCGTGCAGGTTCACCCGCATTGTCGCGGCGCGCTTCTGCACCAGGCACTGCGTTGCCATCACCGTGCCGCACTCGCTCGCGCCGATGCCGAACGCCAGCGCACCGAACGCGCCGTGCGTCGTGGTGTGGCTGTCGCCGCAGACCAGGGTGATGCCGGGCAGCGTGAAACCCTGCTCCGGTCCGATGACATGGACGATGCCATGGCCGGCACCGTTCAATGGATGATAGCGGACGCCGAAATCGCGGGCGTTGCCTTCCAGCTCGGCAACCTGCGCGGCAGCGACCGGATCGGTTGCGGGGAGATCGCGACTCTGGGTGGGAACGGCGTGGTCGGCGACGGCCAGGTGCGTTTCTGTCCGTCGCAGCGCCCGTCCTGCGTCGGTCAATGCGCGAAATGCCTGCGGGCTGCTGACCTCGTGAACCAGTTGCCGGTCGATATAGAGCAGGTCTTCACCTGCATCGCCGGGACGAACGACGTGGCTGTCCCATAATTTGGCGTAGAGCGTGCGCCCCATCACGCGCTCAGGGCGCGGGCTTTTTGAGATAGGCTATCAGCGCTTTGCGATCCGCCTCTTTGGGCAGGCCTGCAAAGGCCATGGTCGTGCCGGGAACCACCGCCTGCGGGCGCTGCAACCACTTGTCGAGCGTCGCCTCGTTCCAGACGACAGCAGAACCCTTCATGGCAGGCGAATAGCCAAAGCCTGCGACAGCTCCCGCCTTGCGCCCAACCACGCCCTGCAAGTGCGGCCCGACCTTGGCCGGAGCCTTGGACGACACCGTGTGACAGGCCGAACAGCGCAGGAAGAGCCGCTTGCCCAACGCCGCATCACCCTTGGCAGGTGCAGCAAAGGCAGCAGTTCCGGCGGCAACCAGCGCCAGGGCAAAGGCAGAGCGGAGCATGGCTTTCATTGAACATCTCGCAAGGTATCAGCAGTTGGCCCATGCTTGACGCGTCGGGCCGGGGACGACAGCCTGCCGGTGGCGTTCTGGTCGCCTGTCGGACAGTCCGCCGCCCCCATCACCTGTACAGCGTCGGTTATTGGCCAACGCCCATTTCGGTCAGCAGACGCTGCGCGCCATCGACCTTGTCCATCGTCCACAGCATGAAGCGGCTGTCGACATGGATGGTGCGGTTGATGGTCGCATCGTACGACCAGTCCGACACCACGCCGTCGAGCGTGCCATCGAACGCCAGGCCGACGAACTCGCCGCGCGCATTCAGCGTTGCCGATCCCGAATTGCCGTTGGTGATGTCGACGGTCGACAGATAGTTGACCGGAAGTGTTCCCAGCTTGGCATCGGCATAGGTGCCAAAATCGCGCGCCTTCAGCGTACCGATCGCCGCCTTGGGCGCATCAAACTCGCCGCGTCCGGTCTGCTTGGCCACCAGCCCCTCGGCAGTGGTGAACGGCGTCCAGATCAGACCATCGCGCTGCTTGCCGGTGACCTTGCCATAGGTGAACCGCAGCGAGCCATTGGCATCGGGATACAGCGTGCGACCCTGCGACTTGGCGAACGCGAGTTGCCCTGCCATCACCTGCGAGCGCGCCGCCTGCACGCGGCCTGCCCGTTCCTTCGCCTTGGCCTCGTCGGCCTTGGCGCCCGGATACGCGGCAACGGCAAGCTGGATGAACGGGTCAGTGGATGCTTCGAACTCGGCAGCGGGCTTGTCCATCCAGCCGATGCGCGTGGCGGTGACGCCCAGCTGCGTGTCGGCATAGAGCCGGTCCATGCCGATCGCTGCAATCCTGGTTTCCAGCGGTGCGTTGCGCTTGTCGGCGGCGACCTTGGCATATTCGCCCAGAGCCTGTTCGAACAGCACGCGGTCGACGCCGGCATCAAAGCGGCGCTCGGTCTGGGTCAGGCGTTCGCGGATGCCCAGGCGGTCACGATCCTGGAAACCGGGCTCGCGCTGCGCGTCGGGCTTCTCGCGCTCCTTGGCCCAGCGATAGAGCAGCTGCGCCGCCGTCAGCAACTGCGCGCGGTTGACCGTACCCAGCCGCATGTTGTCCACCCGCGCCTGGTTCGATTCCGCCACCAGAGCATCCAGATCGGCCAGCGCCTTGCCGTACTGCTTTTCGCGCGCTGCGTCCGCCGCCACCCAGGCGCGGAACTCTGCATCGGCCTTGTCCTTGCGGCCCAGCAGGTCGATGGCATCGGCCCCGGCGATCTCGCCCAGCAGCTTCTTCTTGTAGTTGTCCGATCCCTTGAGGATCGAGGCGTACTTGATTTCCGCGTCCTTGTTGCCCTTCACCGCCTTTTCGATCGCGGCGGAATAATCGGCGCGCAGCTGCTGGTCGATGGCATAGACCTGCTCGAAATTGTGACGGACTTCAGCGGCGGTCCAGTGGCGCTGGGTGACGCCGGGGAAGCCCGCGACCATCACGAAATCGCCCTCTGCCAGCGGCTTGTCGGCAATCTTCAGCCACGACTTGGGCTTGTAAGGCACATTGTCCGCCGAATAGGGCGCAGACGCACCGTCGGGCGCAACATAGGCGCGGTAAAAGCCGAAGTCGCCGGTGTGGCGCGGCCACTGCCAGTTGTCGGTCTCTCCGCCGAAATTGCCGATCCCGCCAGCCGGCGCATAGACCAGCCGCACATCCTTGATCTCGAGCTGCTGCTGCAGGAAATACGTCTGACCGCCGAAATAGGGGCGCACGTCGCAGCGCCGGTTGGCCTGCTTTTCGCACTCGGAAATCAGCCCCTTGCGGTTGGCTTCCAGCCGGTTGTAGCGATCGAGGCCCGAGAGCTTCGTGGTAATGCCCTTGTTCATCGCCGCGGTGACATCGCGCAGATCCTCGATCACGAAGATGCGCGATCCGGGCGCGGCCTGCAGTTCATCGCCATAGGTCTTCGCAAGAAAACCATCGGTCAGATAATCCTGGCCGGGCTTGGAGTTGTACTGGATCGAACCATACACGCAGTGATGGTTGGTCGCGACCAGGCCTTCGGGGCTGACGAACGAGGCCGAGCAGCCGCCCAGCGAGACGATGGCGTTGAGCGGCGCGACACTGAGGTTGCCAAGGTCCGCAGGCGACAGTTCAAGCCCTGCCTCTTTCAGCTTTTCGCCCAGTGCGGGGGTCTGCCCCGGCAGCCACATGCCCTCTTCGGCAAGGACCGGTGCCGACATCAGCAGGGCAGTGGAAGCAAGCAACAGGGGAAAACGCATCGGGGAAACTCCGCAACAAACGCAAGGGGATAGGATAGCGGTTCAGATAGACCGCAGCCCCTGGCGGAGCAAGCGCGCTCGTGACCGCCGGAAACCCCGGTGACAAGCACCAGGCTGCTGGCGCTGCCCGAGTCGGGTTACTCGCATCTGGCACTCCGGAACAGCCACCGAGTTTTGTTTACCATAACTGCAAACGAAGTGTGCACCAGTATTCGCGCAATCATGCATAATCAAAATGCTTACTGGTTCAGTAGGGATCCATTCACTCCCCGCCAAACATCTATCACTTCAAGGGCCGGCAAGCCTTCAAACTGGTGATTTATTGGAAATATCTTCCAGTTTTTGAAGATAGAAACGGCAAGCACCGAACAGACCCCGATTAATTTTCACATGCTGTGTCAGGATTGGCGTTAACTGAACCTCGAATTTAACCTTTGATTGAGAAATTGGGCGTCCAATCGCGACAGGTTCTAGGGGGGACCGAACGGATGGACACGACCTTAAAAGTGGGCCCGAGCGGCAATATCCAGAATTGCAATACTCTGCGCGATGAGATCGTAACGCAACTGGATCAAGACATATCGATCACGATTGATGTCTCAGAATTGTGCGATGCCGACTTGTGCTTTGCGCAGCTCGCTTATGCGACTGTAAATTACGTCTCGGCATCCGGAAAGTCTGCAGTCTTTCACCCCGCCTCCAATGAATACCTGTCGTCTGTGCTCGTCCGAGCCGGGCTTTCGCCATCGCTCCTCGCGGACGCTCGCGAGCTGCGGCCTGAAGAAGGACATCTCCTGTGACTGCCTCGATCCTGACCGTCGACGATTCCTCCAGTCTGCGCATCGCGATCCGCATCGCGCTCAGCGGCGCGGGCTATGCCGTGACCGAGGCGGCAGACGGCATGGAAGGGCTTGAGAAGGCCCGCTCCGCCAAGTTCGACATGATCATCGCCGATCTCAACATGCCCCGGATGAACGGGCTGGAGATGATCCGCGAAATCCGCAAGCTGCCGATCCAGCTCGGCACGCCGATCATCTTCCTCACCACCGAGTCCGACGAGGGCATGAAGCAGGACGCGCGCCAGTCCGGTGCGACAGGATGGCTGGTCAAACCGTTCGTGCCCGAACAACTGCTGCGCGTTGCCGCCAAGGTGCTCAGCCGATGAACGGCCAGGACCCTATTGCTGCCTTTCGGGTGGAGGCAGGCGAGCTGCTGGTCGGCATCGAGCAGGCTCTGCTCGACCTCACGCACGATCTGGAAAGCCGCGACCTGGTCGATACCGTTTTCCGGGGGCTGCACACGCTCAAGGGATCGGGGGCGATGTTCGGCTTCGATGCACTGGCCAACTTCACCCATCATTGCGAAACCGCCTTCGACCGGGTGCGCAAGGGCAAGGTGCCGGCGACCCAGGAACTGGTGGCCGTCATCTTGTCGGCAATGGACCACATGCAGGCACTTGTCGATGGCGACGGATCGGGACTGGCTGCGGCTGGCGACGACATCCTTGCCCGTCTGCACAATGCCATTGGTGATGACAATGAGGCCATGGTGGCAGCTGCCCCTGGCGATGGCGATGGCAATGGCGCAGTACCGGCAACCCATGGCGCTTCGGGCTGGCGGGTCACCTTCTACCTGCCGCCCGATGCGATGGCCAACGGCACCAATCCGCTGGCATTGCTCGACGAGATGCGCGGCCTGGGCGATGCCAAGGTGACTGCGCTCACCGACCGCATCCCGCCTCTGGCAGAGCTGGATGCCAGCCAGTGCCATATCGGCTGGCAGGTGGAACTGCGCGGCGATGTGACGCGCGAAGACATCGAGGACGTCTTCATCTTCGTGATGGACGACATGGAACTGGACATCGTGCCGCTGGCATGCGGCGAAGAAGACCCCGCCATATCCGCAACAGAGATCGCGGCCCAGCCGGTACAGGCCGAAGCGGCTGCGGTCGGTGAGGCCCGGGAGACCTCTCCGGTCGAGACCGGTGCAGCCTCCACGGCCGATACCGCGCGCGGCCGCCCCGTCGGCACGCCGACCGAAAGCGTACGCGTTCCTGCCGAGCGGCTGGATGTGCTGATGGACCGGGTCGGCGAACTCGTCATCGTCCAGAGCCGCCTTGCGCAGCTTGCCCATGGCGGCGTGCGCGGACCTGCCGGTGAACTGGCGCTGCGATCGGTTGCCGAAGACATCGAACGCCTGGCGAGCGAACTGCGCGACACCATGATGGTGCTGCGCATGGTGCCGGTGGCCAGCCTGTTCGGACGGTTTCGCCGCCTGGTGCACGATCTGGCGCGCGAGACCGGCAAGACGATCGAGCTTTCGACCCATGGCGAGACGACCGAGGTCGACAAGACTGTGATCGAGCGGTTGGCCGATCCGATGGTCCACCTGATCCGCAATGCCTGCGACCATGGGCTCGAAACCGCCGAGGACCGGATTGCCGCTGGCAAGCCTGCCGCCGGCCAGGTCAGGCTATCGGCGCAGCAGGCCGCAGGCGAGGTGCTGATCACCATCCGCGACGACGGCCGCGGCATCGATCGCGAGCGCGTGCGCGCCAAGGCCGAAGCGCAGGGGCTGATCGAACCGGGCCAGCAGATGAGCGACAGCGAACTGATGCAGATGATCTTCCACCCCGGATTTTCCACCGCAGCGCAGGTCACCAACCTGTCCGGGCGCGGCGTCGGCATGGATGTGGTCAAGCGGACGATCGAAAGCCTGCGCGGCACCATCGACATTGCATCGAACCCGGGCGAGGGATCGACGGTCACGCTGCGCATCCCGCTGACGCTGGCCATCATCGATGGGCTGCTCGTGCGCGTGGGGGAAGGCCGCTATGTCATTCCGCTGGGGGCTGTCGAGGAATGCATCGAGCTCAGCCTGGAAGACGATCTTCGTTCGCGCGGGCGCAGCTTCGTCACGCTGCGCGACCGGCTGGTCCCGTTCATCCGCATGCGCGACATGTTCGAAACCGGCACCCGGCCCGATCCGCACCAGAAGATCGTGGTGATCACGACGGGCGGTGAGCGCGTCGGACTGGTCGTCGATCAGATCATCGGCAGCCACCAGACGGTAATCAAGGCCATGTCGGCGCTGCATCGTGATGTCCCCGCCTTTGCCGGGGCGACGATCCTGGGAGACGGCAGCGTCGCCCTGATCCTCGACACTCTGCAACTCGTCAGCGTTGGCCAGGCCCAGGAGGAGCGGCTGCTTGCAGCCGGTTGAGCTTATGCAGGATATTCTCACCAAACCCGCCTCGGCAAACTGGGATGATCAGGGCCAGCTGGAAGTTCTGACCTTCGATCTGGGCGAAGAAACGCTGGCGATCGAAGCGATCCAGGTTCGCGAAATCCTGGACCTGCTGCCCGAGACGAAGGTGCCGGGCGCGCCCATGCTGGTCAGCAGCGTCGTCAACTTTCGCGGCAAGATCATCCCCATCGCCGATCTGCGGCTGGCGTTCGACATGCCGCCCGCGCAGGTCAGTGTCGACAGCCGGATCATTGTCATCGAGATCGAGGTCGATGGCGAGCCGACGCAGATCGGCATGCGCACCGACAAGGTGCACGAGGTGACCACTCTGAATCGCAACGATGCCGAAACACCGCCGGCCGTCGGCATGCGCTGGCGCCGCGATTTCATCCACGACCTCGTCCGGCAATCGGGCGGCATCATCGTCCTGCCCAACCTGGGCGCGATTTTCAGCACCGATCCAAGCGACGCCTCTTCGTAGCCAAAGCCGATACCCAGACAAGACCGATTCAATCAGGAGACACGTTTCATGTTGCGCCCGTCCTTTTCCCTGACCCAGACTTCTCATGCAGATACTGCCATCGAGGAAGTGCGTCGGCTGACGCAGGCGGTCAGGAACGGCGATACCGGTATCCGCGCAGACCTGTCGGGATCGACGGGCGCTGCGCGCGACATCCTTGTTGCCGTCAGCGATCTGATCGACAGCCTGACCGCACCGGTCCGGGCCTTGAAGAGCGGGATCGACCATGTCGTGGCCGAGCATGCGCGCGGCGACATCGACGTCAGCCTGCGGCCATCGGAATACACCGGCGACTATGCGCTCATCGCCGAGGCGATCAACGGCCTGGTCGACAGCCATATCAGCGTCAAGAAGCTGGCGATGACCTGCGTCAAGGGCATTGCCGAGGGCAACTTCAAGGCACCGCTGGAACAGCTCCCCGGCAAGAAGGCCTTCATCAACGACACCATCGAACTGCTGCGCAGCAACCTCAGTGGCCTGATCGCGGAAATGAACCTGATGTCGGCCGAGCACGACAAGGGCGATATCGACGTGTTTGTCCCTGCCGAAAAATTCCAGGGCGATTTCGGCGTGATGGCCGGTGCGGTCAACACCATGGTGATCAACCACATCGCCGCCAAGAAGAAGGCACTGGCCTGCGTCCACCAGTTCGGCGAAGGCAATCTCGACGCGCCCATGGAGCAGTTGCCAGGCAAGAAGGCCTTCATCAACGACACCATCGAACTGCTGCGCAGCAACCTGCGCCAGACGGCAAATCTGGCGGAATCGATCGCCAGCGGCGACCTGACCATCGAGTACACGGCGCTGTCGGACAAGGACAAGCTTGGCCAGGCGCTGATCGCGATGATCGAACGGCTGCGGTCGGTGGTCGGTGACACCGTTGCTGCGGTCGGCAATGTCGCTGCAGGCAGCCAGGAGCTCTCGTCGAGTTCGGAACAGGTCTCACAAGGCGCCACCGAACAGGCTGCTGCTGCCGAAGAGGCGTCTGCATCGATGGAAGAGATGGCCGCCAACGTCAAACAGACCGCCGACAACGCAGCGCAGACCGAAAAGATTGCACGCCAGTCCGCCAAGGACGCCGAAAACAGTGGCGTTGCCGTCAGCAAGGCTGTCGGCGCCATGCAGACCATCGTTGAAAAGATCAGCATCGTGCAGGAAATCGCGCGGCAGACCGACCTGCTGGCGCTCAACGCAGCGGTCGAGGCGGCCCGCGCCGGCGAACATGGTCGCGGCTTTGCGGTGGTGGCATCCGAGGTGCGCAAGCTCGCCGAACGCAGCCAGGGTGCAGCCGCCGAGATCAGCACGATGTCGTCGGAGACGGTGAAGGCCGCTGCCGAAGCTGGCGAGATGCTGAGCCGACTGGTGCCCGATATCCGCCGCACCGCCGAGCTGGTCTCGGAGATCAGCGCCGCCTGCCGCGAGCAGGACATTGGCACCGCGCAGATCAACGAGGCCATCCAGCAGCTTGACCAGGTGACCCAGCAGAACGCTGCCGCGTCCGAGCAGATCAGCGCAACATCCGAAGAGCTGGCCGCACAGGCCGAGGAACTTCAGCACAGCATCGCCTATTTCCGCGTGGACACCCATGCATCCAGCCCCGGCGCGGGCCATGTACGCCCGGCTGCCAAGGCCGTGCGACGCCCCATGCAAAAGGCGAGGGTGGCAAAACCGGCTGCACCAAAGGCAAAGCCTAACTCGGTCGCCCACCAGCAGGAACGCATCACCGGCTTCGCGCTCGACCTCGATCGTGGCGGGGCGGATCACGATGACGCTGACTTTGGCCAGGCAGCCTGATCAGGATCGTTCGCGGCAGGGTCAGACCCGCTGCCGACAGCCCGATCATCGTGTTGCCCAGGGTCAGCGCGCTGTTCAGAACCGATCGAAGCTGCGCTGGTTCATTTGATTAAACACTGAATTTCAACACGATAATCTGTTTAGGAGACATGTCTCATGTTGCGCCCGTCCATTTCCTTGAAGCCCAGCTCGCACGCTGATGTTGCGATTGAAGAGGTTCGTCGCCTGACGCAGGCCATCGGTGCTGGCGATGCCAGGGCGCGCCTCGATCTGTCTGCATCGACCGGGCCGGCGCGGGACATGCTCGCTGCTGTCACCGATCTGCTCGATACGGTGAATGCGCCGGTCCTGGCGCTGAAACGCGGGATCGAGCACGTCTCGGCGGAACATGTGCGCGGTGACATTGATGTCTGCCTGAGCCCGGCCGATTTCAGCGGAGATTTCAGCGAAGTTGCGCATCTGATCAACGAGCTGGTGCTCAGCCACATCAACGTCAAGAAACAGGCGATGACCTGCGTGCAGGGCATTGCCGAGGGCGATTTCCAATCGCCGATGGCTCAGCTCCCCGGCAAGAAGGCCTTCATCAACGACACGATCGAACTGTTGCGCGGCAACCTGCGCGGGTTGATCACCGAGATGAACCATATGTCCGCCGAGCACGACAAGGGCGATATCGACGTCTTTGTGCCGGCTGAAAAGTTCCATGGCGATTTCGCGACCATGGCCCATGCCGTCAACACGATGGTCGTCAACCACATTGCCGCCAAGAAGAAGGCGATGGCTTGCGTCCAACAATTCGGCGAAGGCAATTTTGACGCACCGATGGAGCAGCTGCCCGGCAAGAAGGCGTTCATCAACGACACGATCGAACTGCTGCGCGCCAACCTGAAGGCAATCATGGGCGAAATCCGCCGCCTGATCGATGCATCGTCTGCCGGTCAGTTGCAGGAGCGCAGCAATGCCAACGACTTCCCCGGCGATTTCGGGCAGGTCGTGCATGGCATCAACGGGATGCTCGATGCCATCCTTCTGCCCATCGAGGAAGGCAACCGGGTTCTCGACCAGGTGAGCACCGGCTCGCTGATCGAGCGGGTGGAGATCGAATGCGAAGGCGACCACCGCCGCATGAAGGATTCGATCAACAATCTCGTCGACAGCCTGACGCGCTTTGCGGTCAACATTGGCGGTGCTGCCGACCAGGTGGGTGCAGGAAGCCAGGAGCTGGCCGCCAGCTCCGAGCAGGTGTCGCAAGGCGCGACCGAGCAGGCTGCGGCTGCCGAACAGGCGTCTGCATCGATGGAAGAGATGGCCGCCAACGTCAAACAGACCGCCGACAATGCGGCCCAGACCGAAAAGATTGCCCGCCAGTCCGCCAAGGACGCCGAAAACAGCGGCAATGCGGTGAACAAGGCGGTGAGCGCGATGCAGACGATCGCCGAGAAGATCGGCATCGTGCAGGAAATTGCCCGCCAGACCGATCTGCTGGCCCTCAATGCTGCGGTCGAGGCGGCGCGTGCCGGCGAACATGGCCGCGGCTTTGCGGTGGTGGCATCCGAGGTGCGCAAGCTCGCCGAACGCAGCCAGGGCGCTGCGGCCGAAATCAGCACGATGTCGTCCGAAACGGTCAGGGCTGCCACCGAGGCCGGCGAGATGCTCGGCCGGCTGGTGCCGGATATCCGCCGTACCGCCGAACTTGTCTCCGAGATCAGCGCCGCCTGCCGCGAACAGGACATCGGCACCGCACAGATCAACGAGGCGATCCAGCAGCTGGACCAGGTGACCCAGCAGAACGCCGCAGCTTCCGAACAGATCAACTCGACATCGGAAGAGCTGGCAAGCCAGGCAGAGGAACTGCAACAGAGCATCGCCTTCTTCCAGATCGGCGACAACACGGCCAGGCTCTCGGCCGAAAGGGTTGCGCGCCCGGCCATGAAGACCGCGCCCAAGCGCCCGGTCAGCAGGGGCAAGACGCCGTCATCTGCAGCCGCACCTCGGGCAAAGCCCAATTCGGTTGCCCATCAGCAGGAGCGGGCCAAGGGTTTCGCGCTGGATCTCGACCGCGGCGGCGTGGATCAGGACGACGCCGATTTCGGACAGGCAGCATGAGCGCGCCGTCTGAAATCCAGGTGGTCGAGTTTGGCCTGGGGGACGAGGTGTTCGCTGTCCCGGTCACGCTGGTCCGCGAGATCCTGGATTACAGCCAGCCGTTCCATGTTCCCAACGGCCCGGCCTATTTCGTGGGCCTGACCGATGTGCGCGGCGAAGGCGTGCCGACGGTGGACCTTCGCATCCGGCTGGGTCTCGCCCCGGCACAACCGACGCTGGCGACCCGCATCCTGATTCTGGACATGGCACTGCCCGACCGCACCTTGTCGCTGGGCGTGGTCATCGACCGGGTCCTGGGAGTCACCACCATGCAGACCGCGCAGATCGAGAAAGCGCCCGATATCGGAGTTCGCTGGAAGTCGGACTATATCACCGGTGTTGTTCGCCGCGAATATGGCTTTGTCGTCATCGTCGATGTGGCCAGCATATTCTCGACCGACGAATCGCAGATGATCTCGTCCGCTGCCAGGGCTGCATGACGATGTCTGCCATGCCCCTGCGCAACACCCTTGTCGCCTCCGATGTGATCAGCCCGCAGCATTTCCGCGCGCTGGCATCGCTGATCTACGACGAGTGCGGCATCCGGCTGCCTCCGTCGAAGATCACCATGCTGGAAGGCCGGCTGCGACGCCGGGTGCGTGCGACCGGGCATGCCGATCTCAACGACTATTGCGCACATATCCTAAGCGAGGACGTCTCTCGCGAGGAGATCGACGCGCTGCTCAACGCGGTGACCACGAACAAGACCGACTTCTTCCGCGAACGCAACCATTTCGACTATCTCGTCTCGACCATCCTGCCAGCCTATACCAGCCAGCGACGGCGGACGATCCGATGCTGGAGCGCGGCCTGCTCCAACGGTGCCGAACCCTATACGCTGGCCATGGTGCTGGATGACTATGCACGGTCCCACGGCGGGCCGGATTACGAGATCCTTGCGACCGATCTGGACAGCAACATGCTGCAGGCCGGGATCAAGGGCATCTATCCGACCGAGATGCTGGAACCGGTGCCCCAGGCCCTGCGCCACCGCTATGTCATGGAACCCAAGGATCCCTCGCGCCCCGAAGTGCGGATCGCACCTGCGCTGCGCAAGAAGGTCAGCTTCGGTCGTCTGAACCTGATGAACGACAGCTACCCGATCGGTGATCCTGTCGACCTCATCTTCTGCCGCAATGTCCTGATTTATTTCGACAAGCCCACCCAGACTGCAGTGGTGGAACGATTGTGCGAGCAGCTGGCACCCGGCGGTTACCTGATGCTGGGCCATTCGGAATCGAATGTCGGCCAGGATCGCAGGCTCAAGAGTGTCAGCAACACGATTTTCCAGAGGATATGACAGCACATGGCCATTCCCAAGATTCGTGTGCTCATCGTCGATGATAGTGCCAGCGTGCGCCAGGCGTTGACCGCGGTGCTGCAGGAAGATCCGGAAATCGAGGTCATCGGTGCTGCATCGGACCCGTTTGCTGCAGCACGTTACATCAAGGACGAGTTGCCCGACGTCATCACGCTCGATGTCGAGATGCCGCGCATGGATGGCATCACCTTCCTGCGCAAGATCATGGAACAATGCCCCGTGCCGGTGGTGATGTGCTCGTCGTTGACCGAGGAAGGCTCCGAGACGCTGATGCACGCGCTGGAGGCTGGCGCGGTGGACGTGATCCTGAAGCCGCGCATGGGCGTTGCCGACCATCTGACGGAATCGCGCATGATGATCCGTGAAACGGTCAAGGGCGCGGCGCGGGCACGGGTACGGGGCCGCAAGGCTGCGGCGCGGCCCGTGCGGGTCGAGGCAAAGCTGACCGCCGATGCCATGCTGATGCCGCCGCCATCGGGACGGGCGATGAGCCGGACCACCGAGATGGTCGTGTGCATCGGCGCGTCCACCGGTGGTACCGAAGCCTTGCGCGAGGTGCTGATGGCGCTGCCCGCCAATTCTCCCGGCATCGTCGTGGTGCAGCATATGCCCGAACAGTTCACCCGCGCCTTTGCCAAGCGGCTGGATGGCCTGTGCGAGGTCAGCGTCAAGGAGGCGCAGGACGGTGACACGGTGATGCGCGGGCATGTCCTGATCGCTCCGGGCGGGCGGCACACGTTGCTGCAGCGCCAGGGCGCGCGGTATCTGGTTTCGGTGCGCGAGGGGCCATTGGTCTCGCGCCACCGCCCCTCGGTCGACGTGCTGTTCCGCTCTGCCGCTTCCAGCGCCGGGTCGAACGCGGTGGGCATCATCATGACCGGCATGGGCGATGATGGCGCGCGCGGCCTGCTGGAAATGAAACAGGCCGGTGCGCGCACCTTTGCCCAGGACGAGGCGACCTGTGTCGTCTTTGGCATGCCCAAGGAAGCCATCACCCGCGATGCGGCCGACAAGGTGGTCCCGCTGGGCGCGATCGCGCGCGAACTGCTCCATGCGACCGCTCGCTAACGAACCGTCCGAACAGGCATTGCCGGGTGACGATTGGCCCGGCGAAGAAAGGCCACATTGACATGCGCCCTGCCCTCAAGTCCGTTCCTCCGGCAGACCATGCGCACAGCACGATCCGGGATCTGCTCACCGATATCACGCAAGGCATCGACGCGCGCTTTGTGCAGGTCGGCAATACCCTGGCGCAGGCGGTGGACTCGATCGACGGCATTGTCGCCGCGCTCCACAAGGCGACATCGAGCTTCCAGTCGGGCAACGGCGCAGCAGCGGTGGGCAATCTCACCCTGGCGGCACGGCGCTTGTCGGCGGTCGGCCCCCAGACCCGGCATCGCGCAGGCGAGGTCGGGGCCATCCACGCTGCGTCGCGACGGCTGTCCTCGCATGTCGACGAGGTCTACAGGTCACTGCGAATGCTCGATATCTACGGCCTCAATGTCAAGATCGCAGCATCGGGGGCGGATACGTTCGTTGATTTTGCCAACACCATGTCGGCGCAGATCAAGGCCGGCCAGGGCGAGGTGCTGGGCTTGAAAACCAAGCTGGATGAACTGGCCACCAGCCTGCACAGCATGGAGTATCACGACCGTCTGCTGGTCAGCGAGTGCGACAAGGTGGTGCCGCATGTGCCCGATCGACTGGAAGCCGATGCCGCCGCCCTGCGCGCGCATCAGGCGACGCTGGCCGAGCTTGCCGACAAGACCTCGGCGCTGGCCCGGTCCATCCAGGCCAATGTTGCAGGCGTGCTGGCGGCGATCCAGGTGGGCGACATCGCCCGGCAATGGCTGGAGCATGTTCTGGCAGGCTATGAACACCTGCAGGCGATGCTGAGCGAGAACGATCTTGGCGAGGAAGACCGCCATGCCGCCACCAATCACATCCTGCTGCTGCTGCTGGCGCATGTCGCTGCCGCAGGCGACCAGTTTCGCAAGGAAACCCGGCTGCTGGTCGCGTCGCTGCGCGGCATGGTGCCCGAGGCGGATCGCCTGATCGCGCTCAGCAAGGGCAGCAGCGACGGCGACGGCGATGTGTTCCTGCGCAACCTTGAAGCGGGGATCGCCGAAGCGGATTCGATGATCACCCAGCTCAGCAAGACCGACGACCAGGCGGCCGAGACGCTGGGCATGATCGTCAACACGGTGGACGATCTGGCCGGCCGTGCTGCAGCGATGCGCATCCTGCGGATCGAGGTGCAGCAGATGGCGATCAACATCGGCCTCAGGTGCAGACGGGTGGAAAGCATCAGCCGACCGGTTGCAGTGATCGCCGAGGAAATTCGCGCGCATTCCGACGCGCTCCACGAAACGATTGCCGCGATCACGGTGGAGGCGGAAGACCTGAACGCCATCTCGCTGCGGATGCGCGAACAGGCGCACGCGCATGATGCCCATGGTGGCGGGCTGAACCAGTGCCTGATCGCCATTGCCGATGGCGCGCAGCTCACCGAAAATGCCATGGCGGTCTCTCAGAGCAAGGCCAGCGGGCTACTCGGCGCGCTTCGGTCGACCACCGACGAACTGGAGGAAAGCCTCGACCTTGGCGAGGCGCTTGAACAGATCGAGGCGCTGCTGAAGGCTGAACTCGGGCCCACGGGAGCCCTTGTCGACCGGCCCGACCACCCTGTCAGGGCCATCATGGACGGCATGGCGCGCAGCTACACCATGGCAAGCGAGCGCGTCGTCCATGACCAGTTCCTGCTGCCAGGCATGATGCCGCTGATGGTCGCCAGCCCCGCTGCCATGCCCGCAAGCCAAAGCGTCATCGACGACGATGACGGGCTGTTCGACGACGGGCTGTTCTGACCGGGGCGTGATCCGCTCGTGACATGCCGCAAAAGCGTGCGATCACCAGCTCCTGCCGCCGGGCGCCCCAGACCACATCCCAGTCCGGGCGCGTCGCCAGCCAGAAGACATCCTTGGCCCGCACCGCGCATTCCGGGCCATTACCGGTCAGGACGCCGTGACAGGGTCACACCGCAGGGTTTCGGACCGCCGGTGCGACCGCCACCGGGGTCTGGAAGATGCGCTCAGGCAGCAGGATCGCCAGCACGACACAAATGGCAAGCAGCGTGGCGATGACGCCGATCGCAGCCAGCGATGGCGGGAAGTCGGCATTGCCGCGCCACGCGAAATAGACGCTGCCCGCCAGCGCGATCCCCAGCGCGCCGCCGATCTGCTGCGCGGTCTTGAGCATGCCGCTGGCCGCGCCCGCATGGTCACGATCGACCTGCGCCACCGCCACCGGCGCGATGGAGCCCGAGAGCGATCCCATCCCCAGACCCGCGACGACCAGACCGGGGGCGAGCATCGGCCAGGAGAGGTTGAGCACGCCGATGCCAGCGAGCACCAAAGCGCTCGACAGCATCATCGTCAGCCCGCCCAGCACCATCACCCATTTGCCGAAGCGCGGCAGGAAATTGCGCCCCAGCACGGCAATGCCGATCATCGCGCCCAGCCCGAACGGCATGTGCAGCAGTCCGGTGGTCAGCGGGCTTTCGCCGCGTTCGGTCTGCAGCGCGAAGGCGAAGATCAAGAGGAAGCCCGCGTTGGCTGCAGCAAAGCCGATCGAGATTGCAAGACCCAGCCGATAGGGCAGGATTGCCAGCAGCGACGGATCGAACAGCGCCGCCCTCCCCGCACCCACCCGCGCGCCCACATGCCGCCACGCCAGAAAGAACAGCGGCGCGACCAGCATCAGGCTGGCCATCTCGATCCATCTCCAGCCTGCTTCGGCGCGGGTCAGCGGCCATAACAGCGCCAGCACGGCCAGCCCGAAGAGCATCATGCCTCCACCATCAAAGCCCGCAGGCCGTGACGACTTGCGATCGGGCAGGAAAAACCAGCCGCTTGCGAGCGCGAACAGGCCCACCGGCAGATTGATCAGGAAGATCAGCCGCCAGCCCAGATCGAACAGGTCCAGTTCGATCAGCAATCCGCCCAGCACCGGCCCTGCAATCGCCGCCAAGCCGCCGACCAGCCCGAACATCGCCATCTTCGATACGCGCTCCAGCGGGGTGAACAGCACCTGCATCAGCGCCAGCGCCTGGGGCGACATGATCGCGGCGGACGCGCCCTGCGCCAGCCGCGCCAGCACCAGTTGCTCGGGCGTCTGGGCAAGACCGCATGCGACCGAGGCAATCGTGAAACCGGTTACGCCCCACAGGAACACGCGGCGGTATCCCAGCATGTCGCCCAGCCGGCCACCCGCCATCAGCAGCAGCGCAAAACTCAGCGCATAGCCCGCGATCGTCCACTGTACCGCTTCGGGCGACGCAGACAGCCCCGATGTGATCGCAGGCAATGCGGTGTTGATGATCGTCAGATCGACGATCTCGAGCACCATCGCGACGATGAGCGTCATCAGCGCCAGGTTCTGCTGGCGACGGGTCAGTGCCGCAGGTTCACTCACGGATCAGATCTTGCCTTCGCGCAGCATCGATACCGCCGTGTCGCAGGCACGCGCGGTCAGCGCCATATAGGTCAGCGACGGGTTCTGACAGGCAGACGAGCTCATCTGCGCGCCATCGGTGACGAACAGGTTGGCGACATCATGCGCCTGGCTCCATTTGTTCAGCACCGATGTGGCGGGGTCATGGCCCATGCGCGCGCCGCCCATTTCGTGGATCGCGCTGCCCCCCGGGCCGGGTTGGTCAAAGCCCATGATCACGTTGCCGCCGGCCTTGGTCAGCATTTCGGCGGCGTCGGCCTTGGCCTGCGCCAACGCAGCGCGCTCTTCCTTGCCAAAGGCGAAGGCGATCTTGAGCTGGGGAATGCCATCTGCGTCGGTCTGGTTGGAATCGAGCGTCAGTCGGTTGCTGGCACGCGGGATGCAATCGGCAAAGGCGACCAGCACCATCCGCCACATGCCGGGCTTCTGCAGCTTTTCCTTCAGCCCGGTACCGATCCCCGGGTCACGCTTGGCCGCGGTCCATGTGCTTTGCAGCGCCCCGCCCTGATAGGAATAGCCGCGCATATGCCCCTCACCATCGATCGCATCCATGTTGCGATAGCGGGCGACAACGACTCCGGTGGGACGGTTGCCGGTGGTGGTGTGCGCTTCGAAGCCCGGCATCAGCGCGATCGCCGACAGCGTGCTGGCATGGTCCATGATGTGGGTGCCCAGCACGCCGCTCGAATTGGCCAGGCCTGACGGCATGGATTCATTGGCCGAATTGAGCAGCAGGTGCACCGAGTTGAACGCACCGGCGTTGACAAAAACGATGCGCGCGATCGCTGTCTTGCGGGTCCTGGTTGTCCGATCGAGATAGCGCACGCCCGTCACCCGGCCGGTTGCTGCATCGTATTCCAGCTTCTCCACCACGGCATCGGTCAAGACGGTCAGCCTTCCGGTCGCCATCGCCGCAGGCAAGGTGCTCGACTGGGTGGAGAAATACGCGCCGTACGAACAGCCCCGCGCGCAGATCGAGCGGTTCTGGCACACGCCGCGCTCGCCCTTGGCCTCGGTCAGGTTGGCGGTGCGGCCGATGGTCAGGCAGCGTTCGGGCCAGTTGGCCTTCATCACCTCGCGCACATGCTGTTCGACGGGGTTGAGCGCCATCGGCGGCTGAAACTGGCCATCGGGCAGCTGCTTCAGCCCTTCCCTCGCCCCTGAAACGCCGATGAACTGCTCGACCTTGTCGTACCACGGCGCCAGATCGGCATAGCGGATCGGCCAGTCGGTGCCATGGCCATCGCGCTTGTTCGCCTCGAAATCATAATCCGACCAGCGGTAGGATTGCCGTCCCCAGGTCAGCGACCGCCCCCCCAATTGATACGAGCGGAACCAGTTGAAATCGGTGCCGTCCGCCTTGGCATAGGGGTTTTCGGCATCGTTGACGAAATGGCCCTGCGTATATTCGGTGAAATGCCGATTGAGCATCTGCACCGGAAACTCGCGCGCATACCGCTCCTGGTCGCCCGCACCGCGAAACGGCATCTCCCAGGGGGTCTTCATCTCGGTGGCATAATCGCGCTGGTGCCGGATCTCGCGCCCGCGCTCGATCATCAGCACCTTCAGACCCGCCTCGGTCAGTTCCTTGGCGGCATAGCCCCCGGTAATCCCCGAACCCACGACGATTGCATCAAATTCCATAACCAAAAGCCCTTGCTCAGCCAAAGTCCACGGCGGTCCAGTCGCTTGAAAAAGCGCGGGTTGCAGGCGTGACGGGGACCTTGGGTGCGTACGTGCCAGGCACCAGTTCGAACTGCAGCTCGCGCGCGCCGCCCGGTTCGCTGGTGTAATATCCGGTGAGAATCAGCGCCTTCACCGTTCGCCAGGGATGGTCGCGGACCCCTTCGGCATAGGCGTCAGCATCCAGTGCAGCGACCAGCGCGGCCTGCCTGTCGGCCGTGACTTTCAGAAAATCGCTCTGGGCGCGGGCGTCCAGTTCAGCCTCAAGCCAGCGGGCCTGATCGAGCGAGCCATCCTTGCGGGCAAAACTGGCGAGGCTCTGGGGTGCGTCTGCAGACAGCGGCCTGCGCGATTTCTCAAGACCATGCGCCAGCCCCAAAAGCACGAAATCACCCGCACCGACATCGCCCGCCCCCGGAGTGTCGGTCGCAGGGATGACGATCTGGCTGACCGTGCGCATCAGGCTGCGCTGGCGTTCACTGGGCGCCTCGTCAGCGTCGAAAAGCTTGAATTTGATCGCGGCAAGTGGCAATCCGATCGCCGCCGCCAACAGGCCCGCACCACCCAGAAAGGTTCGGCGGCTCCATCCTTTTGCTTGCGCTCCATCCATCGTTCCCGGCCTCTCCGCATGTCAGTGGCTAGTGTTACCAATTGCCTGACGATAATATCGGAATATGTATTCTATTTCTAGAGCCATATGCCCGAATGGCCAAGGCTTTTGCCAAAGACCGCAACGCACCGCAGCGGGTGAGCGACAAAAAAGGGCGATTCCCGTCGATGACCGGAACCACCCTTTTTGCAGCCTGCGCCCCTCAGGGATGGCAGCCGCCATCCCCTTTCCAGGCAGATCAGAAATCAAGCAACATGCGCACGCCATAGGTCCGCGGCGCAGCAAACTGCCAGTTGTAGATGTCGTCATTGCCTGCCGCGGTGAACCCGGCGAAGGTCAGCGGCTGATTGTCTTCGAGGTTGCGCGCAAACAGCTGCAGGCCGAACCTGCCCGATTCATCCCGCCATTCCAGCGTGGCGTCGGTCTGCGAGAAGCTGCCCTGGCGCGAGTCCGCGAAGTTGAACACGTCGAGGAAGTAGCTGCTCTTGAAGCGGGTGAACACGCTGGGCGTCAGTGTCCCCGCGCTGCCCAGGTCGAACGTGTGCTCATAGCCTGCAGCGATGATCCAGCTTGGAGCCTGCGGCGTCCGGTTGCCCGCCAGGCTGGGCTGCGTGATCGGGCCAGCGGTAATGTCGCTGTCCAGATCGCCCAGGCCGGTCAGGCAGCCCAGCGTGGGGTGCGTTTCGGATGCGCAGAACACCGCATAAGACGCCAGGAAGTTGTCATACTGCGAGTCGAGATAGTTCAGGCTGAGCGTGAACCGTCCGGCATCGAACACCTTGATCGACGCGTCGAGTTCCAGACCCCAGATGGTTGCGCCACCGGCGTTGAACACCTGGCCACCGAGCGTCGAGTCCAGCAGAACGGCAGCCTGCAGATCCTTGTAGTCGTAATAGAAGCCGGAGAAGTTGATCGTGGTGGAGCCGAAGCTCTTCTTCACGCCCGCTTCGTATGAGGTGTTGGTTTCCGGCGCATAATCGCCGATCGAGTCGAAGCCGCCAGCCTTGAAGCCGGTCGCAACCTTGGCATAGATCAGCGTGTCTGAATCCGGCTTGTAGTTCAGCCCGGCCAGCCAGGTGATCTTGTCGGCCTTGGCGCTGGGAGTCTGCACGGCAATCGGTGGAGCCGTGATCTGGCGGGGGCCGGTGTTGAACAGCGGCGATGCAGGCTGGCCGATGGCACCGCCGTACACGTCGAAGACGCCGCGGCGCCTGTCATCAGTGTAACGCGCGCCGACCACCAAAGTCAGCTCATCGGTGATCGGCACGTCGGCCTGGCCGAACACTGACCAGCTCTTGGTGAACACGTCCCGCTTGAAATAGTTCACATAGCCGCCATTGGCGCCCAGCAGGAACGGGGGGAAGAACGGGGGGCCGTTGAACAGGCCGCGTTCGATGCCGAGCTCTTCCTTGAAGTGGAACGCGCCCACCTGCCACTGGAAGCCGCCCTGATCGCCGCCGTTGAGGCGAAGTTCGTGGCTCTGCGTTTCCACGTCATTGGCAAAGTTCTTGAACAGGAAGCCGGGGTTCAGCGCGGCATCGAACGATTCATCGGTGCGGCGATAGCCACCGGCGTAGGTCAGCGTTGCAGAGCCGAAATCATAGGCAATGCGACCGCGCACAACCTTCGAATCCTGCTCGTTGCCGCCGGGGCCACGACCGGACGTCACGTAGTTCTTGCGATCGATGGTGCGTAGCGCGTTGGTGTTCTGCGGAATACAGACCACGAACCGGGGATCGGCCCCCACCCTGGACCAGCCGTTCTGGTTGCAGCCGGGTCCCGGCACGAATGCTGCATTGAAAGCCAGGCCGTTGTTGAAGTTGACGAACGCCTGGTTGGCGATGATGTTGTCGACCGCGCTCATTTCAAACGCCAGGTCGATGCTCAGCGCATCGATAGGCTTCAGGCTGATGCTGACACGACCTGCGCGCGTGTAGTCATCGCCGGTGTCGACGGGCTGGTTGGGGTGGCTGAAATAGCCGTCGCGCTTGGAATAAGACCCCGAGAAACGAATGCCGCCGATGTCGCCGATGGGCAGATCGACCCCGCCCTGAACCAGCACGTGATCATAGTTGCCATAAGACGCGGTCATGTTGAAGCCGAGCTCGTTGCCCGGCTTGCGCGTGATGAAGTTCACCGCGCCGCCGGTCGCGTTGCGTCCTGACAGCGTGCCCTGCGGACCGCGCAGAACCTCGACGCGCTCCAGATCGAACAACGATGCATTGAGCACCGTAGGCCGATTGATATATTCGCCGTCGATATTGACGACGACCGACGTATCCTGCGTTTCGGCATTGTCGTTGGTGCCGACACCACGCAGCGTCACGCGCGTCAGGTTGGTATCGTTGGTGATCTGGATCGCAGGCGCAAGGCGCTGGATACCGGTGAGATCGCTGATCCCGGCCTTGGAGACATCTTCACCGCTCACCACCTGAATGGCGATGGGAACGTCCTGGACGTTCTGCACCCGGTTCTGGGCGGTAACGACGATTTCCTTGTTTGCAATGCTATCGGCGCTGTCTTGCGCGAACGCCGGTGTTGCTAGCGCAATGGTACCAGCCCCGGCCAGCAGCGCAGCACGAAGTGCGTGTGAATGCATATCAGCAATCCTCCCCATGTATGCCGCCTGCGGGTCTTCCGCTTATGACGGGCCAATTAGAACTATAAGAACTAGAATGCTGATTTTATATATCGCTGGTGAGGTGTCAAGATTTAGCGCAATCAATTGTACCGATCCAAATTCATCGATTCTGTGGATGGATCAGGCCCAGAATCCTGGCTTTTGCGTCGTCTTGCCGGTCTCAAAGGTGCAGGCGATAGCTGGATCATAGGCCGGATGTACCTAGCGCGCTTGTGCAAAATTCCGTTGCCAAGCGCCACGCATGCCCATTATACGAATCATCATTCTAATAAATAGCGGTTGCTTTGACCGCCAGGCGATCCAGGCCAACCAAGGTCGATCGGTGCCGATTCCATGGGAGAGCGTGACCATGTCCGGTAATCGACTGCGGCTGACCGAAAAGCTGAGCTACGGCTTTGGTGATATGGGCTTCAGCCTGCCCTACAACATGGCCAGTGGCTTCCTGCTGCTTTACTATATCAACGTCGTCGGGCTGCCGGCCGCGGTCGTCGGAACGATATTCCTGGTGGCGCGGCTGATGGACGCGGTGATCGACATGGCTGTCGGCATCGCCATCGACCGCACCCGGTCGCGATGGGGCCGCACCCGCCCCTATTTCCTGTTCACCGCCGTGCCCTATGCGCTGGTCTCGGTCGCGATCTTCGCCGTGCCGGGCGACTGGAGCCAGAACGCGCAGATCGCTTATGCGTTCGTGACCTTCAAGCTGCTCGGCATCCTGATGAGCATCGGCTCGATCCCCTACACCGCGCTGATGCCGATGATGACCGACCAGCGCGACGAGCGGCTGAAACTCGGGGGCATGCGGTCGATCGGCACATCGGTTGGTGTGGTATTGGGTACCGCCGCAGTGCAGCCGATCCTGGCGGCTTATGGCGGGGAGAAGGAGCCGGGCGGTTATCTGGCCGCAGCCGCCATGTTCGGCGCGCTGTCGCTGATCTGCATCCTTTCGCTGTTCCGCAACTGCAAGGAGCGCGTCGTCGACGATGCGCCGCAGCGCTTCGCGATCCTGCCCGAGATCGGCAAGATGCTGCGCAATCGCGCCTGGCTGGTCTCGTTCCTGTTCTGCCTCGTCTATTTCGTCCGCTTCGGCGGGATGATGGGCATCACCGCCTATTTCGCGATCGAGGTGCTGCGCGCCCCCTGGATGATCGGGGTCATGCTCCCGGCCGTGGCAGGGATGCTGCTGCTCTCCGCGTTCTTCGCCCCGCCGATCCTGGCGCGCACCGGCATCCGCAAGGGCTGCGTGATTGTGCTGGCCATCGCCGCCGCGCTGTTTGCACTGCTGCCGATGGTCGAAAACCAGCCGACGGTGTTCCTGGCGATCTACATCGCCGCCTGCCTTGCCAACTCGATCACGATCACCGCCGCCTTCACGATGATCGCCGAGACGGTGGACTATCACGAATGGCTGTACGCCAGCCGCAAGGAAGGCCTGTTGTCTGCCGGGGTGAGCCTGGCCACCAAGGTCGGCATGGCGCTGGGCACGGCGGGCATCGCTTTCGTGCTTGCGGCTGCGGGCTATGACCCAGAAGCCGTCACCGATGCCGCGCGCGAGGCGATCCGCTGGACCTATTATGGCGGGGTCATCGCGTTGCTGCTGGCGCAGATTGGCATCGTTCTGGCCTGGCCGATGGACGGCGAGCACACGCGCATCCGCGCCGACATCGTACAACGGAGACTTGCGACATGAGTATCAACCGACGCCTGTTGATGACGAATATGGCCTGGCTTGCTCTGGCGCAGGCCGCACCGCTGCGGGCAGGCTCGTTCCGGCAGATTCCCCAACGTCCATCGGCCAGGGTGATTGTCGACAACGACTTTGCGGGCGACCCTGATGGGGTGCTGGCGCTTGCGCACCATTTGCTGTCGCCTACGACGCAGACGGTCCTGATAACCTCGTCATTCCTCGCCGAAAAGATGACGCCCGAAGACGTCGCTCCCGGAAGGACGGCGCAGATGGGAGCCGACAGCGCGATGGAGACGATGCGGCGGCTGGACATCGCTGGGCCGCCGCCGGTCGCAGCCGGGCACGAACACCCTATGACAGACACAAAAAGCCCCTCGGCCGCCGCAGTGGCGATCGTTGCCGAGGCTCGGCGCAGCGATCGGCTGCCGCTGTTCCTGTGCTGCGGCGGGCCGTTGACCAATGTGGCAGAGGCGTTACGCCTTGCCCCGGACATCGCGGCCAGAATGACGCTGATCTGGATCGGCGGCGGCGGTTATCCCAGCGGCGGTTGGGAGTATAATCTCGCGACCGATGCTGCAGCGGCCCGTTTGGTCATCGAAGACAGTGCCTTGCCCTTGTGGCAGGTGCCTCAGCCCGCCTATCGCCAAATGCAGCTTTCGATCGCGGAAATGACCGCCGATGTGCGCCCCATATCGACGTTTACACAATGGCTGTATGACCAGTTCACGCGGCCGCCCTCGTTCGTCACATTGGGGGGTGCCTGGCCGATGGGCGACAGCCCTCCGGTGCTGCTGACCGCGATTACGACCGAGAGCAGTGAGCATCTCGACCAGCCGGCGCGTCGCATCCTGGACGACATGCACTATGGCGATGTCGTGCCGGGCCGACAGATCCGCGTCTATCAGCGGATCGACGTGCGGACGACCCATGCCGACCTGATTGCCAAGCTGCGGCTGCACGCCGCCCAAGCCCCTGCCCAGGCACCCGGCGTTCGCTGAACAAAAAAGGGGGGTGCCCGTTGCGGGGCACCCCGAGTGGGAAGCTCTTGTGCGTTGAGCAGTTCGACCTGTCAGGCCGTCAGAGCCCGGAAATGCGCTAGCGCCTGCACGGTGTCGGTTCCGGTGGGGCTGCATTCGAGGCCGAGCACGCCATCGTAGCCTGTGCTCTCGATCAGCTTGAGCATCGCCGGCCAGTCGATCTGGCCTGATCCCGGCTCGCCGCGCCCCGGTGCGTCTGCGATCTGGATGTGCTCGACCAGATGCGCGACGCTGGGCAGAACGACATGGGGATCCTCGTTCTCGGTGATCGAGTGGTAAAGGTCATACAGAAGGCGCACGCGCGCGCTGCCGATCAGGTTGATCACGTTCACCGCATCCTCGGTCATGCCGAACAGCACGCCGGGGTGGTCGACGCGGGTGTTTACCGGTTCGAGCATGATAGTCAGGCCATGTTCCTCGGCCATGGGCACGATGCTCTCGATCGCCTTGGCGACAATACCCAGCTGAACCGGCCGCTTCATGTAAGGAACGGCCGAGCCGGAGGGCACGACGATGCGGCATGCGCCCAGCTCGGCGGCTTCGGCGGCAGCCTGCGCGAACATCTCGCGGAAACGGTCGTGCTGGTCGGCCATGACCAGCTGGATGCGCGGATCGGTGACGGTGGCGAACAGCTCGCAGCCGGTTTGCGCCAGTGCAGCCTTGAGGCTGGGCACATCGCGGTTGGCGGTGGTGAAGATTTCCACCTTCTGGAAGCCCGCAGCAGCGGCCGCCGCCATCCGGTCTTCCAGCCGATCACCGGCCTCGTGGAACATATATTCCAGGTTTACGCTCAGTTCGAAGGACATCAAAAAACTCTCCGTGGTTGAAAGGGGGCGGCAAAAGAAGGGGCGCGCTGATCAGCTGCAGGTCGCTCAAGCCCACCGTGCGCCCTGCCAAAACCGGCAGCGTCAGCGCGGACCCGATGCTGTGTCAGCTCGGCTAGCGATGCCAAAGTCTTGTAATAACCGACAAAAGCGAAAAACGGCGCGAACAGCGTTGCAATCGGAATCGCAGCGAAAGTCGGCATTTTCGGCGCAGGCACCACACTCTCCCGATTGTGCTCTTGCCTCAGATAAATATCATAATTCTAATTCTGTCAATCCGTCGCATTGCCGAAATCGGGGAGAAAGGGGGCTTGACCTGAACTTTATAATATACGAATATATGTTCTAATTAGAGCATTATCCGGCGGGAAATGGCTCGGATCGCATGCAGTGCGGGCCGGCTCTCCTCCCGTTTCAACCCGTGCAATCCCTATGTGGAGAGGACCATCGTGAGCCACCAGATCAAGCGGGGCGTCAGCCTCTATTCCTTCCAGAACGAGACATTCCAGGGCAAGATGAACCTGGAAGACTGCATCCGCACCTGTGCACAGTTCGGTGCGCGCGGCATCGAGGTCATCGGCGAACAAAGCTTCTGGGGCTGGCCCGAAGTCGGAGCCAACCAGGCCGACATCGACCACTGGCACGCGCTGATCAAGAAGTACGACTGCACGCCCGTCAGCCACGATTACATGCTGGATTACAAGCGCTACAAGGGACGGCCGATGCCGTTCGAGGAGCAGGTTGCCAGCGTCCGGCGCGACATCGATTTCGGTGCGGCGCTGGGCGTGCCCTTCCTCCGCTCGCTGGTGTCGATTGCGCCTGAAGTGCTGGTCGCAGCGGCCCCCTATGCCGAAGAAAAGGGCATCAAGCTGCTGACCGAAGTGCACGCACCGCTGCACTTCGACCATCCCTGGATCATCCGCATGGCCGAGATGTTCCAGAAGTCCGGCTCGCCCGCCCTTGGCTTCCTGCCCGACATGGGCATGTTCCTGAAACACTATCCGCGCGTGTGGTCGGCCAAGTTCCGCCGCATGGGCGTGCCCGACCGGATCGCCGACTATATCGAAAAGGCTTACGAAGACCGCGTATTGTCCGAATATGTGATCCTGGAGGTGCAGCAGATGGGCGGCACCGGCCCCGCCATCGGCATGGCCGAGGTCATCCGTCACAACTCGGCGTTCGAGCCCAAGCGGATGCTCGATTACATGGGCATGATCCACAACATCCACGGCAAGTTCTACGAGATGACCGAGGATTATGTCGAACCCTCGATCCCCTATGACGAGATCATCGCGGTGCTGCAGAAGGGTGGCTATAACGGCCATATCTGCTCGGAATACGAGGGCAACCGCTGGATCGAGGACGCCGAGGAACCCGATTCGGTCGAGCAGGTCCGCCGCCAGCAGGTGATGCTCGCACGCCTGCTCGGCGAACCCGAAGCCCCTGCCCTCAAGGTCGCAGCATAAGGAGACCCCTGTCATGATGGACAACAAGATGATCATCGAGGGCAGCCTCGAAAATGTCGACGGCGGCTTCGCCTTCCAGGGACGCTTGCCGTATTATCGCGGCCTTGGCCTCTCGATGGTCGAGGATATCGAAGTCTCGGTCGATGGCGAGCCGGTGGCGCGCGAGGCCATCCGATTTTCGGTGCGCGGCAAGACCTACACGCTCGACGAGATGGAAACCGTGTATGACGACCGCTGGAACTTCGGCGAGAAGGCCACGATCATCGTGCTCAAGGACGGTGGCCTCAAGCCGGGCAGCTATCGGATCGGCTTCGGCACGCGCCTGCGCATCTCGTATTTGCCGATGGTCCCAACGACCCGCGATACCAAGGAACTGGCGCTCGCAGCCTGACCGGATCGCGGCTTCACGACGACTATAAACCCCCGGGATCGCGCGATCCCGGGGGTTTTTGTTGCGCGTGCGCCGATCAGGTCAATCGATACCCATCAGCCTCTTGTTGAGTTCGCGGTCGGCGCCTCCAGCGGCGAAATCGTCAAAGGCATGCTCGGTCACGTGGATGATGTGCTGCGCGATGAACGGCGCGCCTTCGGCTGCGCCCTGTTCGGGATGCTTGAGCGCGCATTCCCATTCGAGCACCGCCCAGCCGGGGAAGTCGTTCGCCGCCATCTTGGAAAAGATCGCGGGGAAATCGACCTGGCCATCGCCCAGGCTGCGGAAGCGGCCCGGCCTGTCGACCCATGACTGATAGCCGCCATACACCCCGCTGCGGCCATTGGGGCGGAACTCTGCGTCCTTGACGTGGAAGCATTTGATCCGCTCGTGATAGATGTCGATATACGCCAGATAATCGAGCTGCTGCAGCACGAAGTGACTGGGATCGTACAGGATATTGGCGCGCGGATGGTTGCCGACGCGCTCGAGGAACATCTCGAACGTCACGCCGTCGTGCAGATCCTCGCCGGGATGGATTTCATACGCCGCATCGACTCCGTTCTCGTCGAACACATCGAGGATCGGCTTCCAGCGGCGGGCCAGTTCATCGAACGCATCCTCGACCAGCCCGGCAGGCCGCGCGGGCCAGGGGTAGAAATACGGCCAGGCCAGCGCGCCCGAGAAGGTCGCGTGTGCATCGAGCCCCAGCTTGCGGCTGGCGATCGCGGCGTTCTTCACCTGTTGCACCGCCCATTCCTGCCGCGCCTTGGGGTTGCCGTGCACCTCGGCCGGCGCAAAGCCATCGAACTGCGCATCGAAGGCGGGATGCACCGCAACCAGCTGGCCTTGCAGGTGCGTCGAAAGCTCGGTGATCGCCAGCCCCTTGTCGGCCAGCATGCCCTTGACCTCATCGCAATAGGTCTGGCTTTCCGCCGCGAGCGTAAGGTTGAACAGGCGCTCGTCCCAGCTGGGGATCTGGATGCCCTTGTAGCCCAGGCCTGCGACCCAATCGGCAATCGATTCGAGGCTGTTGTACGGGGCCTCGTCGCCTGCAAACTGGGCGAGGAAAATAGCCGGTCCCTTGATGGTCTTCATGTGGTGTGGTCCTTTCAAACGGTGAGCCGCACCCAGCCGGAGCGTTCCTGGCTGGCGCGCACGGCGGTGTCGATAAAGGTCATGCCGCGCAGGGCATCGTCGATGCCGGGCAAAAGTGGCGCAGGTTCGCCGCGCAAAACGGCTGCGAAATCACGGTAGATGTTGGCAAAAGCCTCCAGATAGCCCTCAGGGTGGCCAGTGGGGGTGCGGGTGCGGCTGGCAGCATCGGGGCCGAGCTGCGATCCGCCCGCGTGGACGATCTCCGTCCGCCCATCGAGGCTGTGGATGGTCAGCGTGTTGGGCGCCTCCTGCCGCCAGAGCAGCCCGCCCTTGTCGCCATAGACGCGGATGCGCAGCCCGTTCATCTCACCCACCTCGATCTGGCTGGCGAGCAGCACGCCGCGCGCGCCGTTGTCATAGCGCAGCAGCACCGTGCAATCGTCGTCGACCTGGCGACCGGGAACCACCGCCGCCAGATCGGCGAACAGCTCGACGACCTTAAGCCCGGTGACGAACTCGGCGAGCTGGAAGGCATGCGTGCCGATATCGCCGATGCAGCCGCCGGGGCCCGAGCGCGCCGGATCGGTGCGCCATTCGGCCTGCTTGCCGATAGCCTCGCCTGCCAGCCACCCTTGCGGATATTCGACCACCAGCTTGCGGATGGTGCCGAGCGCGCCTGCTGCAATCCGCGCCCGCGCCTCCCGCACCAGCGGATAGCCACTATAGGTATGGGTGAGCGCATAGGGCAGTCCGGCGGCCCTCACGCAGGCCGAAAGCTCGTGCGCCTGCGCCAGCGTCGCAGTGGCAGGCTTGTCGCTGATCACGGGAAAGCCTGCCGCCAGCGCGGCTTTGGCCGCGGGCAGATGATGGTGATTCGGGCTGACGATGGCGACGAAATCGATCCCGTCATCGCGCGCCTTTTCGGCTGCGAACATCGCATCGAGCGTCGGGTAGGCGCGGGTCCCATCGATGCGATAGCTGGTCCCGGCTTCGCTGCTGCGTGCCGCATCGCTGGAAAAGCAGCCCGCGACCAGCTCGATTTCGCGGTCGAGTTCCGCCGCGATTCTGTGGATCGGGCCGATGAACGACCCCGGCCCGCCGCCAATCATACCCATTCGCAAACGCCGCATCGTCGATCCGCTCCTGTGATCTGTATTTTGAAATAACAATTCTAGTTTGCACGAGCGCGGATCGTCAAGTCCGGTTGCAACACGCTTCGGCTTGTGACCTCATCCACCAGGCTTGACCGGAACCACATCCCGCCATAAAATCGAATACACATTCTAATAAAGACTGCTCAGGCAGCGGGAGAGATGAGCGTGAAGGCATTGGCCAATTTCTATTCTGAGCTGACGCTCAAGCCGCAGGGCGTGATCGTGGTGCTCGCAGCATTCCTGCCGATCATCGCCATCGTGGCGATGGGACCTGCTGTGCCGTCGATGATCCAGCATTTCGCCAACGATCCCGACGCCAGGGCCAAGGTGCCCGCAATGATCGGCGCGCCGGGCCTGGCGATGGCGCTGCTCGCCCCCTTTGCCGGTCTGCTGGTGGATCGCTATGGCAGGCGGCCGCTGCTGCTGCTCTGCACGGCATTGTACGGCGTGTTCGGCTCCGCGCCGCTGTTCCTGACCGATCTGGACAGCATCTATTATTCGCGCCTGCTGCTGGGCGTGTCGGAAGCTGGCATCCTCACCGTCGTCAACACGCTGATCGGCGATTACTGGGATGACAAGGGCCGCAAGAACTGGCTGTTCCTGCAAGGGCTGCTCGGCCCCTTCCTCGCCGGATTTGTCGCGCTGATCGTGGGCTATGCCACCGTGGTTCAATGGAACGGTGTGTTCTTTGTCTACCTTGTTGCCTTCCCGATCTGGGCGGCGATGTTCATCTGGCTGTTCGAGCCGAAAAAGGCGGCGGCCAAGGGGCTGACCATCGCCGCAGAACCGCTGACCGTCAAACCCCCCTTCCCCTGGGTCAGCGTGGTGCAGGTCGCATCGGTGACGTTGTTCAGCTCGATGCTGTATTATGTCTTCATCATCAACGGCGCCTTGGTGTTCCGCGAGGTGGGGGTTACCGAGCCGCAGAACTACGCCGCGATCATCTTCATCCCGCAGTTTTTCATTCTGGCAGGCGCAGCCATGTTCAAGCTGCTCTCCAATCACAGCCACAGGCTGCAACTGGGCGCGTTCCTGCTCATGATGGGTCTAGGGCTCGCAGGCATAGGACTTGCCACCACACCCACGTGGATGGCAGTTGCACTGATCGTGCAGCAGACCGCCGCCGGGATGACCGTGCCGGCGCTGATCAACTGGACGCAGTCCAAGTTCGATTATCACCATCGCGGCACCGGCATGGGCATGTGGACCGCCGCCTTCTTTCTGGGCCAGTCGCAATCACCCCGCCTCGTCCATCTGATCGATGCCAGCGTCGGATCGATGCAGGGCGCGTTCCTGATCGCGGGCTCCGTCGCGCTGGGCGGCGCCGTCTTGACGCTGCTGATCGGCATGGTCACCCGTCCGCAGGCGGTGCATGCATGATCCGAGCAGCGCTGCTCCCTATCGCGATGGCCGTGGCTGCGCCAACAGCTGTTCTGGCCCAGGAACCACCGGGATTCCGCTTCAGCGACGCCGCCAGGGCCGACTATCCCGATGAAGTCCGTCTGGGCACCGGCCCCGGCCAGCCAACCGAGGAATGGTTCCGCCAGGATGGGTCGCTGCAGGTCCGCAATGTCACCGAAGCCACGCTCACGCCGTTCCTGCCGAATCCCCAGTCCGCAACCGGCGCGGCGGTCGTTGTGGCACCCGGCGGAGGGTTCCTGGGGCTGGCGATCGAGGAAGAGGGATTTCGCGTCGCCCGTTGGCTGGCAGACCATGGGATTGCAGCATTTGTGCTGAAGTACCGCGTGCTGCCCACCCCCGCTGATCCCAGAACATTCCGCAGCGAACTGGTTGCCGTTCGTACCGGCAAGGGCCAGGCCAGCTTTCGGCCGCCTGCGGATACTCCTGCTGATTCGCTGGCCGATGGCCAAGCGGCGCTGCGACATGTGATGGCTAACGCCAAGACCTATGGCATCGATCCTGCGCGCACCGGGATGATGGGCTTTTCCGCTGGAGCGATGCTGACGCTGTCCGTGACGCGAGCCGATGACCCTCGGGCGCGCCCGGCGTTCGTTGCTCTGATCTACGGTCGGGCCAATGGCGACCCTCCCCCGGCCAAGGCGCCGCCGATGTTCGCGCTGGTCGCTGCAGACGACCCGTTGTTCGGGCGCGAAGGCTTTGGTCTGATCGAAAGCTGGCGCAAGGCAGGCGCGCCGGTCGAATTCCATCTCTTGCAGACCGGCGGCCATGGTTTCGGCCTGGGTCGTACGGGAACCAGCAGCAGCGAATGGATTTACGGTTTCCACCGCTGGCTTGACGTCAACGGAATGTTGACCGGTCATCCATGATACATTTTTCGCAGTTGCACAAAGCTTGCCCGCGTCGCATGGTGTAGTTGATCGTGAGAACTAATAGCGGATGGTTAGATGCCTGTAAGACAACAAGCTGCTGATCCTGCCGTAAAGGGAGCCCCCTTGTGCCCGGCAGCGTGAAGAAAAAGAAAGCCGAGCCCAAGCCGTTCGCGGTGGCCGATGTCAGCCGGAAGCCGCAACAGGGACGCTCGCTCGCTTCGCTCAAGCGCATGCTGGAAGCCGCCCGCGACCTGATGCTCGAACGCGGCAACGAGGAATTCACACTGCAGGAAGTCAGCGAGCGTGGGCAGGTGTCGATCGGATCGATCTATCTGCGCTTCGAGAGCAAGGACAATCTGGTGCGCGGCGTGATCGCCGAGTCACTGGAGGCGCTGGCGGAAGAGGAATCGGCGCTGGTCCAGCGGCTCAACGAGGGCTGTTCGGACCTGACGAGTTTCATGTTCGAATATGTCGAAGGCTATGCCGAGGTGCTGCGAAAGCACGCCCCGTTGCTGCGCCTGACGATGGAACGCGCCGAGTACGACCCCCAGGTGGCGATGCCCGGCAAGCAGCACGCGCTGCGCGCCGAGACCGAGGCGACCCAGGCGATGCTCGCGCATACCGATGAGTTTGGCGGCGACGGGCCTGACGACCACAAGGTCAAGGCGCAGTCGGGCTATCACGTGATTTTCGCGACGCTGGCCCGCCAGCTGAGCCTGGGCTCGAGCGGCGAGGCGGTCCACGCCTATGACTGGAACCAGATGAAGCGCGAGCTCGCCCGCATGTGCGTGGCCTATCTGCGCGCGGATTGAACGGGTCCGCAGCCCCAGGATTGCGATAACCGCGATACCCTGTCCATACCCCCAGTTGCCGGGCGGGACAGGGTATCGATTGGGCTGGCATCAACCGCCAGCAAAGATGCGGCGGCACATCGCCTGATGGGCCTCGACCTGCTCGAAGCCGTCGTCGGGCATATAGGCATGGCCTTCCCACTCGCTGACAAGCGTGCCGGTGAACCCGCCGTCGCGGAACAGCGGCAGGATGGTCTCGTAATCGATCGCTTCCTCGCGACCGTCCGCGTCCATGCCATAGAACTTGCCGTGGATGTGGATCGTGCGATCGACCAGCGCCGCCCAGCTCTTGGGGTCGTTGTGCGAGAGGATGAAGAAGGCCAGGCTTGCCGCCTGAATGTGCACCGGGGCGTGGCCGTCCGCCAGCGCCCATTCGCGCAGGCGCCCTGCCTTCTCGTGGCTCATGCCGGGCTCCAGCCAGACTTCCTTGAGCTTGTCGATCAGGCTTTCGCGCGCGCCGGCTGCCCGCGCGGCATTGAGCATCGATTCAGGAATGCGGCTGGCGGTGCCACCGAAATCGGGAATCCAGCCCAGATACGGGGTGTTCAACTTATCGTACATCTCGCCATAGGCCTGGACCGCGGGGTGGCCCGCCCACATCGGCGCGTGCACTTCCACACCCATGCGGATGTCGAGTTCCTCGGCATAAGGTGCGATCTGCGGAAGCAATTCGACCGGCAGCGCGAACTGATAGCGCACCAAACCAAAGCCCATCTTCTTGGCCGAGCGCAGCTGGCGCTTGTGATATTCGACCAGGGTCGCGTCGTCGATCGGCTGCTGACCGGGCTTGAGAAAGCGGTCGGAGTTGATTGCGCAGGACGTGGCATTGAGCCCCGCCTCTGCCATCATCACCTTGAACTCTTCGGCGAACTTGTCCGACACGTCGGGAAATTCACGGAAGTTCTGGAAGCCGATGATCTCGATGTTCGGGCCCATGCCGCGCCGGGCGACCTCCTTGAGCAGGCCGTCGAGCTCGAACTTGCGGTTCAGCCAGGCGTTGGTGAACGAATACAGGGTGACGCCCGTCTGCGGGCCGGTGCTGGTGCTGGTCATGTCAAAAAGTCCTTCAGGCGACGCGCAGCGTTTCGGTCTGCGCATTGGCGCGCTTCATTCCGGGGATGTAGGGCGGGCTGATGAACATGCTCAGCGACACCTCATGCGCGCTTCCGGGCGTCGCCGTCTGACCGGGAATATGGAGAAAGGCGCTGTCGCGCACGAACCAGAACGCGTTGGTCTGCTCGCCCAGTTCTGCCAGCGGCCAGACCGCACCATCGAATTCAACCCTGGCATTGGACAGATCGACCGATTGCCCGTCGATGCAGACCTTTTCGATCTCGACGATGGAAAACGGCAACGACCGGTACCACGGCAGGCGCATCGCCAGGCGCAGGCCATCGCCACTGGCGCTCAGGCCTTCCTCCCCGATTATACGTTCCACCGGCAGCATCGCTCTCTCCCTCGTTAATTAGAATGTTGTTTCTAATTGCTGCTTGACAGGCGGTCAAGCGTGGTGTTGAAAAAATAGGAACTACCGTTCTAGATTTGACGCTCGCGTCGGGGAGAGGGGCTTGGCCCAGTTTGACTATATCATCGTGGGCGCGGGCTCATCGGGATGCGTTCTTGCCAATCGCCTGAGCGCAGATCCGCGCCATCAGGTGCTGCTGATCGAAGACGGCGGGCGCAACGACCATCCGTTCATCCTGATGGCCGGTGGCTTCGTGAAGATCATGGGAAACCCTGCCTATTTCCGCGCCTTTCCGGTCGCGCAACAGCCCGGCCGCCGCAAGGAAATGCACGCCTATGGCCGCGGACTCGGTGGATCGTCAGCCATCAACGGAACCTGGTACCTGCCAGGCATGCCTGCCGATTTCGATGGCTGGGCCGCCAACGGCCTGACCGGATGGGGCTGGGAGGAAATGTCCCGGTGCATCACGCGGTTCGAGAACTACCGGGCCCCCGGCGCGCACCCGGGCCGTGGCCGGAACGGCGAGCAGCAGATCACGCCTTCCGATTACAAGGGCCCGGTGTTCGATGCGCTGGTCGGCGCGTTCGAGCAGGGCGGCATGCCCTGGGTCTCGGACATTACCGCGCCTGGAATCACTGGCGCTGGCCGCTCCCAATATACGGTCGACCGCGCCGGGCAGCGCCAGTCGACCTTTGAGGCGTTCGTCGAGCCGATCCGGCATCGCGGCAATCTGACGGTCATTCATCCGGTCGCAGTCTCGCGGCTGATCCTGGACGGCGCGCGCGTCACCGGCGTGATGTGTGAACGCGATGGCGTGGAGGAAACGCATCATGCAGGCGAGGTCATCGTCAGCGCGGGCGTCTATGGATCGCCGCAATTGCTCCAGCTGTCGGGAATCGGGCCCGGCGCAGAGCTTCAGCGGCTCGGCATCCCGGTGGCGCACGAACTCGCGGCGGTGGGCCAGAACTTCGCCGACCACCAGAAGATGGGCGTGTCGTTCGATCTGCACAACAATCCGGGCAACAACCGCGAGTTTCTGGGCTGGCGGCTGTATCGCAATGCGATCCGCTATTTCCTCACCCGCACCGGCCCGCTCGCGCGCGTCGGCATGCCTGTTACCGGCCTGATCTCGACCGAGGGCCACGATCACTGGCCTGAGTTCCAGGTTGCAGCAGCCCCCTTTGCGATGCGAACCATCAACGAGATGGCCGAACGCCCCGGCAGCCCGCTGACCGACCGTCCGGGCCTGACCTTCTCAGGCTATCACCTGCGCCCCAGAAGCCGCGGCACCGTCACCCTCACCTCGCCCAACCATCGCGATGCGCCCGAGGTCGACCCCAGGATGTGGAGCGACCCCTATGATCAGCACAAGGCGATGGAGCTGTTCCACCTGTTCCGCAAACTGGCCGCGATGCCCGCGCTGGCGCCCTATATTGGCGCCGAGCGCATGCCGGGCGCCAACGTGCAGGACGAAGGGGCTTTGGTCGCTGAAGTGCGCAAGATGACCGAATGCGGGCTGCACGGCACCGGCACCTGCACGATGGGGACGGACGCCGCCGTGTCGGTGGTCGATGCGCGTTGCCGCGTCCATGGCCTCGCCGGCCTGCGCGTGGTCGACTGCTCGATCATGCCGACGCCGGTATCGGGCAACACCAATGGCCCGGCCATCGCGGTGGCGGAGCGTGCTGCCGAGCTGATCCTGGAAGACGCGCGCAGATAGCTGGCCCTTTCGCGCCGCAGGTCGAGAGCCTCTCGGCGATCGGCACAAAGGCTGGGACACCGACCTGGTCCCGAGTTCGGTGGAAGGCCTCACGCTGGCGATGCTCTAGGTGCTGCGCGCCGCTGCGATCATCAAGGATGGCACGCAGGAGAGCCTGTGCGCCGAACGCTAGGCCGGGTGGCAGGGTGAACTGGGACCGATGATCCATGCCCCCGCCACCACGCTTGCGCAGATCGCCGACCGCGCCGTCTCCGCCAACAGTGCCCCTGCCCTTGGCTCGGGCCGTCAGGAATATCGCGAAAACCTGGTCAACCGCATCATCGATCAATGATAGTGCGGTCCGCTGCCGACACGATATTGCCCCCCCTGTCAAATCCGCAGGCGCAGGCGGTTTGGCAAACTGACCTCGACAGCGATCATTGCATTGAGCGCCCGATGTCGCGGGCCAGATCGACAAAGGCCTTGAACGCGGCAGGCGGATTGCGGCGGCTGGGGTAATAGAGGCACAACGGCGCAAGCGGCGGCGTCCATTCGGGAAGCAGGCGCACCAGCCGCCCTGCGGTGATATCCTCGCCCACATCCGATTCCATGAAGAAGCCGATCCCCACCGACGCGAGCACCGCCAGGCGGGCAAGGCTGGCCTCATCAAGCGTGATCGGGCCATCGACATCGACCTGCACAGGCTGCCCCTCATCCTGGAAATGCCAGCGGAACAAGGCCCCGTTGGGCAACCGCGTGCGGATGCAGGGATGAGCGCGCAGATCCGCCGGAACACGCGGCAGATCATGATATTCCAGATAGGCCGGCGTGGCGACGACGGCATATTGACGCGGTGGACCCAACGCGATCGCGATCATGTCCGTGGGCACGAGATGGACGCTTCGCACCCCGAAGTCGAACCCCTCCGCCACGATATCGACCAGCGCGCCCTCGGTGACCAGATCGATGCGGACGTCAGGGTAGCGCCGCAGGTATTCGAGCACCAAAGGCGCCAGGATCTCGCGGCCTGCCGTGGCGAAGGTGTTGATGCGCAAGGTGCCCGATGGCGTTTCCTGCTGCGACCGCACGGTATCGAGCGCCCGGTGGATATCCCGCAAGGCCGGTGCAATCTGCTCGATGAACCGGCGCCCCGCCTCGGTCAGCGCCACGCTGCGCGTGGTCCGGTTGAACAGGCGCACACCCAACCGGCTTTCAAGTCTGGCGATCGTGTTGCTCAGAGCACTCGTCGACACCCCCAGATCGATCGCCGCCGCCCGGAACGTGCCCCGGCGACCGATGGTCAGCACCGCATCGAAGTCTGCCAGACTGTAATCACCCATTGTCCTGATTTCCGAAACGCGATGTCCTGATTTATCCTGATTATCAGGACAGCGTCAAAGGCTTATATCGGCTAGGAACGATGCAAGCCCCCAAGTGGAGACAGACATGGCCATCAAGCTACCCACCGTGATCGCGGACTATTTCGCAGCAGACAGACATGCAGACGCAGAGGCGATATCACGATGCTTCGCGCCTGCCGCCGTCGTCATCGATGAAGGCAAAAGCCATACCGGGCGCGCGGCTATCGCACAGTGGATGGCCAACGCATCCACCCAGTACAGCTATACCGTCGAGCCGTTCGCCCTGGCGCACGAGGGCGAGCACACGGTGGTCACCAGCCATTTGACCGGCAACTTTCCCGGCAGCCCGGTCGATCTGCGCTATCGCTTCATGATCGACGGCAACCAGATCACCAGGCTGGAGATCGCGCCTTGACGCTCAATCGTAGATCGGGCGCAGCTCGTTATCGAGATAATAGCGTGTCATCGCCATCGAGGCGAGCATGTCGGGCGAGCCATCATATTCGATCGACATCCAGCCCTTGAATTCATGCTGCTTGAGCAGGCGATACAGGCCCTTGAAGTCCAGCTCGCCCTTCCCCGGCTCCCAGAACCAGCGTGTGCCATCATCAGTGATTTCGGGATCCTGCGAATAGCGGACACTGTCAGGCTGGTTGGCAGACGCAGTGTCCTTCAGGTGGAAGGTGCTGATCCGGTCGTGATAGTCGTTGTAGAAGGTCAGCAGGTCTTCGCCCAGAATCGAGATTTGCGCGGTGTCGATGCAGTAATGCACCAGCTTGGGATCGGTGGATTCGATCAGCTCGCGGTGGTTGGGCAGATTGATCGCGCAGAAAAATTCGTTGTGCAGGCCAATCTTGACGCCGCGATCGGTCGCATAACGGCCGATCTCGTTCATCACCTTGGCGCATTGCTGCACCTGGTCGCGGCTGAGCGGCCCGGTGCCGAAATAGTTCTGCGTCGGGCAGGTGTTCATATAGGTGCCGCCGAACCGGACGATCGTATCGACCGCCTCGCGGCCCGAACGCACCGCCTCGTCGAAATGATCCGCTGCGTGCGACGCATGCGCGCCGTGGAACATGCCGATCACCTCAACGCCGCGCTCCCTGGCGAACTCGGTAAAGGCCTCGGGCGATCCGAACAGCGGCAGGATGTCAGCCAGATCCCAGGGCGCGATCTCGATCCCGTCAAAACCCAGCGCAGACTGGTATTTCAGGATGTTGTCCCAATCGGAATAATAGGCGCTGTTGGTGTTGTCTTCATAATAGAACTGGCGGAAATTGTCGATCTTCCGGTAGGGAATCGACTTCCAGTGGCACATGTTGGCATAGCGAATATTCGGCATTGCGGAGACTCCGTCCGTCTTAATTCTGGAGATTGTTGAGCATCACGCGCGTTCTGAGCAGCGCGCGGAAGGGATCGCGCGTCTGGCGGGCGCTGCAGACCAACGGCCCTGAATAGTCCAGCCTCTCCAGCAGGGCCGCGATCTCGGCCAGATCGACCGATCCGGTGCCCGGATCGCGGAACACCTGCGTCGCCTGGACGTGCGGAAACTCGGGGTTCGGGCTTTTCCAGACCTCCTGCGTATCGACGAAATCGGTATCGGTGAGATGCACGCAGCCGATCTGGTCGATATGCGCTGCGATAAAGTCGGTCGCCGAAATACCCGCGACGAACAGGCTGGCGGTGTCGACGTCCAGCTTGACGGTGGCGGGCAGCGCATCGAGCAGCGGCAGGATGCGCGGGCCCCCGAACAGGCTCCAGTATTCGTTGCGCAGCACCAATGTGACGCCCAGCTCTTGCGCCTTTTCCGCCAGCCCGGTCAGCAGCTGCACTGTGCGCTCGGTAAAGGCCGCCTGCTTGCTTTCCAGATCGGGGTGATATTGCGCGATGCGCCCGTAATAAGGCGACGGGCTGATGGCGAAATACGCCGCGCCCATGTCTGCTGCGTGCCCCAGCGCCTCATTGGCGAAATGGCCCGATGCGCCGAAATAGAAATCCAGGTTGTCGTTGCGCATGAACAGGTTGGGATCGAAAGTGACCCCGCTGACCTGGTGGATACCACCGGCGCTCAGCGCTGCGCGATATTCGGTCGCGGTACCGTATTTGGTGTTCACGCAATAGCGGTTGAGCGGAACCCCGCTGCGGCCGCCGAACTGCCAGACAGGCTCATATGGCATCTCGACCGCCGAAAAGCCCGAGGCAGCAATCAGCGTGTAAAGCTCTTCCCAGAAATAGCGGCTTTCATACCGGTTCCGGTTAGGCTCCTGATAATGGCGATTGATGAGATCGAGACTGATCGCAAGCGCTTGGGAATTCATGTCTGAAAAAGGCTCCTCGGGCGGCCGCGGTCATAGGCATGCGACCTCGGCTTGCGCTTCACGCTGCCGAATTTTCGAATAAGAACCTTCATACTAATATGCGATCGTGTCCGTCAAGCATCCAGATGGAGGACATCGCCGATTGCGCCTTTGGGTCGACCAGACCGATTGCAGCGCGCGGCGCATGACGACGGAATGAAGCACTGACTTTTCGCCGCACACCCTCAAGACCAATCAGGCGATGCGGTGGGCCTGGAAAAACGCGAACATGGCGCGCGATGCATCGGGGCCGCTGGCATCGGTATAGGTGCCATCGGCGCTGCCGCCCGACCATGCATGGCCCGCGCCATGGATGGTCCATTGTTCGATCTGGACCGCGCCATCCGCGCTGCTGTTGAGCTCGCGGGTATAGGCCCGTCCTGCAGCCGTTTCGCCGCGCTGGTGCGTGATCGCCAATGGCGTCTCGATCTGTTCTGCCGCGTTTGCAACGATCTGTGCACTGTTGATCGCGTGCACCTTGCTATCCTGATCGCCATGGAAGGTGATGACCGGCACGAACCTGCCTTCACGCCTGCGCCCATGCGTCTGCAACGAGCCATTGCGCATGGCTGAGAAGGCCGACATCATGTCTGTCGCAGCACCGCACGCGAGACCCGAGTGGACACCGATGGCGGCATAGATATCGGGATAGGCCGCACCCAGAATGGCTGCCGCAGCGCCACCGGCAGAGAGGCCTGCGACATAGACACGGCTAGCGTCCGTCTCGTGCTCCGCAATGATGGCGCGGGTGAGCGCTGCGATGGCGGCGGGCTCGCCGCTGCCGCGGCGCTGGTCGCCCGGCTTGAACCAGTTCCAGCACCGCGCGATGTTCGCGGACGCAGGCTGGCTGGGATAGGCCACGACAAACCCGATCTCCTCGGCCAGCAGGTTCATGCCGGTTCCGCGGGCAAAGTCACATGGCGTTTGCGTGCAACCGTGCATCATCACCACAAGAGGCAAACCGCGTGCCGGTCTTGCAGGCAGGTACAGCCAATAGTCGAGCGTTCCTTCGCTGCCGCGAAAATGGCGCTCGGTGAAGCTGCCCGCCGCCGATGGGCGCGTTTCGCTGGCTCGCACCGTCTTCGGCTTGACCGCCGGCCTGGATTTCCCTGCGATCTTGGGTTTGCGCCCGGTCTTGGGTTTGGGTTTTGTCTTCGGCTCTGGCGCAGCCAAGGCGAAAGGGTTCATGGGCAGAAAGCGGCTCAAGGCATCGACCATCGCGAAGCTGTCCGTGACATGCGTCATTCCACGCCTTGCCGAACGGGCACTGGTCGCCTGCATCAGCGTGGACTGGATGAGCCGCGTCGCCGCGCCCAGATGGCCCGCGCGGGTCAGCCGCAGCGCTTTGGCCATGGCAGGCCTCCTCTTCGTCATAACGTTCGCACTCATCAATGGGGGAAAGCCATGCCCTGTCTTGTCGTCGATCGGGTCGGCCAATGAGATGACGATCCATCGGCAAGAAGGTTGCCGCCAGGTTCCGCATTGCCTCCGCGCAGGCCGTGCGAAACCTGGGCCGTCAGAGCGGTTGGCGTAGCGGCTGGCGGGCGCAGACGGTTGCGCCGACACGATAACCGTGCCCCTGGCTGCCGCTGCCGCGTTGCATCGATGCTCCCAGGACAGCGCCCAGTCGCTCAAGCAGCGCGCTGCCTTCGTGAACGGCGCAGTCGGTTGCAAAATCGATGCCGTCGTTTTCCACCACCAGCGACAACCCGGCTGCCGTGTTCTTGAGCGCCACGCGAATGGTGCCGCTCGTTCCAGGGGGATAGCCGTATTTCAGCGCATTAATGATGAGTTCGCTGCACATCAGGATCAGGGCACGACGCATGTCGGGCATCATCCGCACTGTGTCTGCATCGACGGAAACCGCGATGTCGCGCGCCGAACCGAAAATCTCAGTGAGCCCGATGGCGATCGTGCCCAGCAGCGGGACGCACGGCACCATGTCGGCCGTGCCGCAATCGGTCCCCAACTCCTCGTACGCACGCGCCAGGCTGCGCATCTTGATAACCAGCTCTTCAGGAAACCAGCGCCGCGTGGGATGTTCGGCAATATTGGCGAGCGATGCGACCAGTTGCGCCAAGTTCCTGGCACGATGGATGGCATCGGCGCGCCACAGCGAGGCATGATCGACTTGCGCGGAGAAAGCCTTTCGGGGCGAAGAGGTGTCTGGAGAAAACAATCGCAGGATCATCTCTTCCGTTGCGATCCTGCTCGTCCGTTCGCTGGCGGTTGCTGCCGAATGTGTGTTGTTTGCCGTCATCAGATTTCTCCGGACTGGAATGCATGCCGTGTTGGCCAATGTCTCATCGGGAAAGGTGATCTCGCTCAGCCCGGCGGGGTCAGGGGTCGAAATTCCGCATCGACGGCAAAGCTGGCCGCAATGGCCTGCAGCAGCGCCAGGGATTCTTCCATCCGACCATTCGATTCGCCGGCGAGGTGCGCGACCTCGACCTTCACCTCACAGGTCGTCTCGATCACCGACAGCGCGCCTTGGGCTGTCAGCGTTTCGGTCTCGACCAGGGCATGAAGAATGCTCTCCGCCAGCAACAAGGCAGCCTGGCCGTGTGCGTCCGGTTCGGTGCGGGCTTCATGCAGAGCAGGAGGCACGGCGTCTTTTGGGTCTTTGGTCATGATGGGGCCGATATAAAGCCAGGCGGGAGCAATCCTTGATGCTCTCTGCTATCGGTGCCTGGGATAGCGTACCGACAGTAAGCCGCGTATACACCCCCCGGACGATGGCAAACACAATCGAGGTTAAGGCCGCCAAAGATCAGGTCTGCTATATCATGGGCGGGAGCACAAAATGGCCAATGCCTTTACCAAACGCCTCAGTGGTTACGCTCCGTTGAATGACGTGGATGTCGGTCTGCTGGCCGATGCATGCCGCAATGTTCGCAACGTGCCTGCCGGCCATCATCTGATCATGGAGGGTGACAATCCCGATCCCGTATTCGTGATACTGGAAGGCTGGGCGTGCGGGTACAAGATCCTGCCCGATGGCGGCAGGCAGATACTGGCGTTCATGCTGCCTGGCGATTTTTGCGACATTCATATCGCGGTCCTGAGGGCGATCGACCACAATATCGTCACGATCACGCCGGCCAGGGTGGCGACACTTCCGCGCGCCCAGATGGAGGCGCTTGTCGAGGCGGGCCCTGAAATCACGCGCGCGTTCTGGTGGTCGCAACTGGTCGATCAAAGCGTGCTTCGCGCCTGGATCGTCAGCATGGGGCGGCGCACAGCCCAGGAGCGGATCGCCCATCTGATGTGCGAACTCTACATCCGGATGCGCAACATCGGCCTGGCAACCGATGCCCAGTGCAAGATGCCGCTCACCCAGCTCGTCATCGCCGATGCGGTCGGCCTGACCCCCGTACATGTCAACCGCGTGCTGAAATCACTGCGGCTGAGCAAGGTGATGGATCTGAGCTTCGGCGCGCTGACCATCATCGATCCGGTCCGGCTCGCCGAAATCGCGGGCTTTGATGGCAACTATCTGCACGGACGGCTCGAGCAAGCCGGCTGAACGGCCAATCTCTGCAACTGGTATCCACGCCCTCAGCCGAACGCCGGAAGCCCCCGGAGGCGGTGCCTTGGGGGGGGG
>NZ_ANFZ01000006.1 GCF_000331245.1 Blastomonas sp. AAP53
CCCCCCCCATCACCCCCAAACCCCACCAATCCGCTCCGCTAGTACCCCGCGCACCCGCGCCATCACCGCCTCTGGCACCGCGTCCGCCTTGCGCACCAGCAGCCCCAAAGTCCGCATATGCGCGAAGTCTTCCATCGGCACGCGCGCCACGCCCGGTGCGGTGAAACAATCCGGCATCACCGTCACGCCGACGCCTGCTGCGACCAGCGCCAGGATGCGGTCGTCGTTGCGGGATCTTGCCGCGAAGAAGGGGCGGACGCCTCTTGCCGTGAAGTGCTGGCTGGTCGCAGTGAGCAGCTCGCAATGGCGGCGCACCAGCATCACGTTGTCGGCGAGCTCGTGCGCGGCGATTCTGGCGCGCTGGGCAAGCGGGTGGCTGGCGGGCAGGGCGAGGCCATAGCCTTCGGTTGCGACGGGATCGAACTGCGCGCGGTGGCGTCCCTGCGGCTCGGTGGTGATGGCCATGTCGATCCGCGCCGCGTCCAGCCGGTCCTGCAACTCGCTCGCGCGGCCCTCGACGAACTCGGTGCGCAGGCCGTCGATCTCGCTCAGGCTATGCGCGATCGCGGCGATGATGCCCGAGGGGAGGGTGGAAAGCACGCCCAGCCGCAGGATCGCATCGGGCCGATGCTGCTTCATCGCCTCTTCGGCCAGGTTGAACTGCGCCTCGATCCGCCGCGCGTGCTCGGCGAACTGCGCTCCCGTTGGCGTCAGGTCGACCCGCCGGTTCGATCGGTGGAACAGCCGCTGCCCCACGCTCTCCTCCAGCCGCGCGATGCCCACCGACAGCGTCGGCTGGGTGACGTTGCAGCTTTCCGCCGCGCGGGTGAAATTGCCATGCTCGACCACGGCGAGGAAGTAGCGCAGCAGATAGCGTTCGATCATAGATGCCGTCTAGGATAAACCCCGGTCGATATCAATTTTCCTTTGTTGACGGATGGCGATAAAACCGGCGCAATCATAAGCCTCTGGAGAGGATGCCATAATGTCCAATATGCCCGATTTCGACTTCGCTCTGGGCGAGGCCGCCGACATGATCCGCGACACCACCGCGCGCTTTTCCGCCGACAAGATCGCGCCGATCGCCGCGAAGATCGACGCCGAAGACTGGTTCCCGATCGAGCTGTGGCCGCAGATGGGCGCGCTCGGCCTGCACGGCATCACCGTGGGCGAGGAAGACGGTGGCCTGGGCCTTGGCTATCTGGAACACGTCATTGCGATGGAAGAGGTGAGCCGCGCGAGTGCCTCGCTGGGCCTGTCGTATGGCGCGCACTCGAACCTGTGCGTCAACCAGCTGCGCCGCTGGGGCAATCCGGAGCAGAAGGCCAAGTATCTGCCCGGGCTGATCTCGGGCGAGCATGTCGGATCGCTGGCGATGTCCGAAGTGGGCGCGGGCTCGGACGTGGTCTCGATGAAGCTCAAGGCAGACGCGGTTGCGGGTGGATACCGGCTCAACGGCACCAAGTTCTGGATCACCAACTCGGCTTATGCCCAGACGCTGATCGTCTATGCCAAGACGGGTGAGGGATCGGGCGGGATTACCGCGTTCATCATCGAAAAGGACATGCCGGGATTCAGCATCGGCCAGAAGATCCAGAAGATGGGGATGCGCGGCAGCCCCACGGCGGAGCTGGTGTTCAACGATTGCTTCGTGCCGGAAGAGAACATCATGGGCCCGCTGAACGGGGGCGTCGGCGTGCTGATGAGCGGGCTGGATTACGAGCGCGCGGTGCTCGCTGCCGGGCCGCTGGGCATCATGCAGGCGTGCCTCGACGTGGTGCTGCCCTATGTGCGCGAGCGCAAGCAGTTCGGATCGCCCATCGGATCGTTCCAGATGGTGCAGGCCAAGGTCGCCGACATGTACGTCGCGCTGAACAGTGCGCGCGCCTATGTCTATGCGGTGGCGCGGGCGTGCGATGCGGGCAAGACGACGCGCTTCGATGCCGCAGGCGCGATTTTGCTGGCCAGCGAGAACGCGGTGAAATGCTCGCTCGAGGCGATCCAGGCTTTGGGCGGGGCAGGCTACACCACCGACTGGCCGGTCGAACGCTTCCTGCGCGATGCCAAGCTGTACGATATCGGCGCGGGGACGAACGAGATCCGCCGCTTTCTGATCGCGCGCGAACTGATCGGAGCGCGGTGATGACCGCGCCCACGCTCGATACCAAGATCGACACGAATTCAGAGTCTTACCGCGCAGCATACGCGCACAACGTCACCTTGCGCGATGAGCTGTGGACCAAGGTCGCCGAGGCTGCCTTGGGCGGCAATGCCAAGTCGCGCGAGCGGCACACATCGCGGGGCAAGCTGCTGCCGCGCGAACGCGTCGAACGGCTACTCGATCCGGGCTCGCCTTTCCTCGAGATCGGCCAGCTGGCAGCGTGTGATCTGTATGATGGCGAGATCCCCGGCGCGGGCATGATCGCCGGAATCGGTCGCGTCTCGGGCCGCCAGTGCATGATCGTGTGCAACGACGCCACCGTCAAAGGCGGCACCTATTACCCGATGACGGTGAAGAAGCACCTTCGCGCGCAGGAGATCGCCGAGGCCAACCGGCTGCCGTGCATCTATCTGGTGGACTCGGGCGGCGCGAACCTGCCGCACCAGGCCGAGGTCTTCCCCGACCGCGACCATTTCGGCCGCATCTTCTTCAACCAGGCGAACATGAGCGCGAAAGGCATTCCGCAGATCGCCTGCGTGATGGGCAGCTGCACCGCGGGCGGCGCATACGTGCCCGCCATGTCTGACGAGAGCGTGATCGTCCGCAACCAGGGCACGATCTTCCTCGCTGGTCCCCCGCTGGTCAAGGCCGCGACTGGCGAGGAAATCAGCGCCGAAGATCTGGGCGGCGGCGACCTGCACGGGCGCAAGTCGGGCGTGGTCGATCATGTCGCGGAGAATGACGAGCACGCTCTCACCATCGTGCGCGATATCGTCTCGCACCTGGGGCCGATCCCCAAGCCCAATATCGACCTGCGCGATCCGCGGCCGCCCAAGTTCGATGGCGAAGAGCTGTACGGCATCATCCCGTCGGATGTCCGCGCGCCGTATGACGTGCACGAGGTGATCGCGCGGCTGGTCGACGGTAGCGAGTTCCACGAGTTCAAGGCGCTGTATGGCAGCTCTTTGGTGTGCGGCTTTGCGCATATCTGGGGGATGCCGGTCGCGATCCTCGCCAACAACGGCGTGCTGTTCAGCGAGAGCGCGGTCAAGGGCGCGCATTTCATCGAGCTCGCCTGCCAGCGGCGCATTCCGTTGCTGTTCCTGCAGAACATCAGCGGCTTCATGGTCGGCGGCAAGTATGAGGCGGAAGGCATCGCCAAGCATGGCGCCAAGCTGGTGACCGCGGTCGCAACCGCGAGCGTGCCCAAGGTCACCGTGCTGATCGGCGGCAGCTTCGGTGCGGGCAATTACGGAATGTGCGGGCGCGCGTATTCGCCCCGGTTCCTGTTCAGCTGGCCCAATTCGCGGATTTCGGTCATGGGCGGCGAACAGGCCGCGTCCGTGCTGGCGACCGTGCACCGCGATGCCGACAGCTGGACGCCCGAGCAGGCCGAGGCGTTCAAGCAGCCGATCCGCGACGACTATGAAGCGCAGGGCAGCCCCTATCACGCCACCTCGCGGTTGTGGGACGACGGCATCATCGACCCCGCGCAGACGAGGGATGTGCTGGGCCTGGCGTTTGCCGCGTGCCTGAATGCTCCGGTCGAGGAGGGCACGCGGTTCGGCGTGTTCCGGATGTGAGGGAAGGGGCAACCCAACTCCGTCACCCTGAACTTGTTTCAGGGCCCATGGCGCATGCCGCGCGGCGGCACAGGATTAAAGCCAAAGCCCACCGCCAGGTCCACCCAATGCGGGTTGTCGCTCTCGATCAGGTTGATCTTCCACTGCCGGTGCCAACGCTTGAGCTGCTTCTCCCGCTCGATGGCGCTTTCCATCCTGTCGAACAGTTCGAAGCGCATCAGACGATGGACCTGATAGCGCGAGGTGAAGCCTTTGAATGTATCGCTGCGGTGTTCGTGCAGGCGACCGAGAAGGTTGGACGTCACGCCGATGTACAGCGTGCCATAGGGTGCGCTGGCCAAGATATAGACGCACGGCTGGCGGTCGATCATCGCCCGGAAAATGCCGTGAAATGGGCCCTGAAACAAGTTCAGGGTGACGAAGAAGGTTGCGCCCCATGCTGAAATCCCTCCTCATCGCCAACCGGGGCGAGATTGCCTGCCGGATCATCCGCACCGCGCGCGCCATGGGTGTGCGCACGATCGCGGTGTATTCGGACGCCGACGCCAAGGCGCTGCATGTGCGCTCTGCCGATGAGGCAGTGCATATCGGGCCGTCGCCTGCGCGGGAATCCTACCTCGTGGGTGAGAAGATCATCGCTGCCGCTAAGCAAACCGGCGCGGAGGCGATCCATCCGGGCTATGGCTTCCTCTCCGAAAACGCCGAGTTCGCGCAGGCCGTGATCGACGCAGGGCTGATCTGGGTGGGGCCGAAGCCGGATTCGATCCGCGCGATGGGGCTCAAGGATGCGGCGAAGAAGCTGATGGATGCAGCGGGCGTTCCGACCACACCGGGCTATCTGGGCGACAATCAGGACCCCGATTTTCTCGCCCAACAGGCCGCTAACATCGGCTATCCGGTGCTGATCAAGGCGGTCGCGGGCGGCGGCGGCAAGGGGATGCGCAAGGTCGATGCACCGGCGGATTTCGCCGACGCACTCATCAGCTGCAAGCGCGAGGCGGCGGCGAGTTTCGGCAACGATGTCGTGCTGCTCGAAAAATGGATCGAAAGCCCGCGGCATATCGAGGTGCAGGTGTTCGGCGACTCTCACGGCAATGTCGTCCACCTGTTCGAACGCGATTGCTCGCTGCAGCGCCGCCACCAGAAGGTGATCGAGGAAGCGCCTGCGCCCGGCATGGATGCAGCGACGCGCGAGGCGGTGTGCGGTGCGGCAGTGCGCGCGGCCAAGGCAGTGGATTACGAAGGCGCAGGCACGATCGAGTTCATCGCCGACGGCTCCGAGGGGCTCCGCGCGGATCGCATCTGGTTCATGGAAATGAACACGCGGCTGCAGGTCGAGCATCCGGTGACCGAGGAAATCACCGGGGTCGATCTGGTCGAATGGCAACTGCGCGTGGCGAGCGGGGAGCCATTGCCCAAGCGGCAGGATGAGCTCAGCATCAACGGCTGGGCGATGGAAGCGCGGTTGTATGCGGAGGACCCGGCGAAGGGGTTCTTGCCGAGCACGGGGCGGCTGGAGAAATTCTACCTCTCACAAAGCAACCGGAGAGATGGTCCCGTTCGCATTGATACCGGTGTGGAACAGGGGGCAGAGGTTTCGCCCTTTTATGACCCGATGATTGCGAAAATGATCGTCCACAGGAGCTCGCGCGATGAGGCTATGGACGCGTTGGCAACCAAGCTGGGTCATTCTCACTGCTTTCCAGTCAAATGGAACGCCGGCTTTCTTCGAAATCTCGTAAGCCACCCTGAATTCGCGGCAGGTGAAGTTGATACAGGCTTTATCGAGCGAACGCTTGATGCTGTTCTTCCATCGAGTAAACCGCCAGAAAATGTCCTTGAAGCTGTTGGCCTCTTGGCATCGCAACATGCTCAAGGCCGATACCCAGAGGGAACCACTGACATTGATCAGGAAAGTGAGCAAGCTGCTGGTCTTACGGGTTTCAGACTTAATGCTACCCCACGGCCAGCAACAATCTTGGTCGAGTTTGATGGAGCGGTTCTTGAAGCACCTGTCTCAGACAAGTCCATCTGGGATATTCCCATGGCTAAGACGGTCGATGGGGGTATTTTTGCGTTTGACTACGAGGGCTGGTCAGGGTTTTTCCGCCTGTATCGCGCTGGTGGTTCGGGCGTGGGCGCAGCCTCTTCCGGTTCCATCCTCTCCCCCATGCCCGGCAAGGTCATCGCGGTGGATGTCACGGCAGGCCAATCGGTCACCAAGGGGCAGAAGCTGCTGACGCTCGAGGCGATGAAGATGGAGCATTCGCTCGTCGCGCCGTTCGATGGCGTGGTGGCGGAGCTGAATGCCAGCGAGGGCGCGCAGGTGCAGGTTGAGGCGTTGCTGGTGCGCATTGAGGCGGCGGAGTAGCGCGCAGTTGGATGAGGGTGATGGTGCGGCGCGTGACAACGCTGGTGTTGCTGCCCCCTCTCCCAGCTTCGACTAATTCGCTTCGCTCATAAGTCTTCGCAATCCTCTCCCTCGAAGGGGAGAGGGGGCGGGACGCGAAAGGGATAGGAAAAACAATGGCAGGCAAATTTTTCGACGAGTGGACCATCGGCGACAGGATCGAGCATGAGATCCGCCGGACGGTGACCGAGACCGACAATCTGCTGTTCAGCACGATGACGCACAATCCGCAGCCGCTGCACCTTGATGTCGAGGCGGCGAAGGCAAGCGAGTTCGGGCAGATCCTGGTCAACGGCACCTTCACCTTCAGCCTGATGGTCGGGCTGTCGGTGGGGGATACGACGCTCGGCACGCTGGTGGCGAACCTGGGCTATGACAAGCTGGTCATGCCCAAGCCGGTGTTCATCGGCGATACCATGCGCGCGACCAGCGAGGTGACCGACCTCAAGGAATCGAAATCGCGCCCCAATGCCGGGATCGTGACCTTCACGCACGAGTTGATCAACCAGCGGAACGAGGTGGTGTGCCGCTGCCTGCGATCGGCGTTGCTAAAGCGCAAGCCTGATTGACGATCGCTGTTCTCCGGCTTTCGTCGGAGAACGGCTTAGCATTAAGCGTTGGGCAATTTTCGTATACGAAAAGCTGGTCGCCCCCTTGACCCCGCGACACTGGCCTGCGTCTAATGCGACCCACCAAACTGCTGTCCATCCGGGGTCTCATCATGCGCGCATCTCCTGTTCTCCTTTCACTTCTGCTGGGCGCTGCAAGCCTTTCCGTCCCCGCGAAGGCGCAGGACGATGCGCCGCCGCCGACCGCCGCTGCCGCCAAGAAGCCTGCACCGGGCCCGATGGATGCGAAGCTGAAGGCGCTTTACGACGCCGAGTGGGAATGGCGGCAGAAGGAGAATGCGCAGGTCAGGGACGGCAAGGGCTGGGTGCAGGGCGACCGCTTTTCCAGCGAGACCGCGGCCGATCAGGCGCGGCGGCTGGCCTATTGGACCGATGTTCTGAAGCAGCTCGATGCCATCCCGATGGACCAGCTGTCGCCCGAAGAGCAGGTCAACGCCGCCGTGTTCCGCCAGTCGGTGTGGGAGAACGCCAACAGCATCGCCTACAAGACCTATGAAGCGCCGTTCAACAGCGACACGTTTTTCTGGGGCGGGCTGAACCCGCGCGCGGGCTATGCCAACGCTGCCGGATATCGCCGCTATCTCGGGCGGATGAACGATATCCCGCGCTATTTCGAAGAGAACACCGTCAACATGCGCGCTGGCCTTGCGCGCGGATACACCGTGCCGCGCGTCGGCATCGAAGGCCGCGACAAGACGATCGAGGCCTATACCGTCGCGGGCGAGGCGAACCCGTTCTACGACGCCTTTCGCACGATGCCCGAAAGCATCTCGGCAGCCGAGCAGGCCGCGCTGCGCGCCGAGGCGCTGAAGGCGATTCAGACATCGGTCGTGCCCGCGTACACCAAGCTGCTCACCTTCATGCGCAGCGAATACATGCCCCAGGCGCGCACGCAGATCGACGCCTATTCGCTGCCCGACGGCAAAGCATTCTATCAGGACCAGATCAGGCTCTACACCACGCTCGACCTGACGCCGGAGCAGATCCACGAGATCGGCCTCAAGGAGGTCGCGCGGATCGATGCGGACATGCAGGCGACGATGAAGCAGATCGGGTTCAAGGGCAGCTTCCCCGAGTTCCTCAATTTCATGCGCACCGATCCGCAATTCTACGCGAAGACCCCGCGCGAATTGCTGTCTTACGCGGCCTATGTCACCAAGAAGATGGACGGCAAGCTCAAGGAGACGTTCAACCTTCTGCCGCGCTATCGCTTCACCATCCGCCCAGTGCCCGACGAGATCGCGCCGATCTATACCTCCGGGCGCGGCGGGCTGGAGAGCTGCCTGTTCAACACCTATGATCTGCCGTCGCGGCCCTTGTACAACATTCCGGCGCTGGCGCTGCACGAGTGCAATCCGGGCCACAGCTTCCAGGCCGCCGTCGCACTGGAGGCCCCTGACCGGCCCGATTTCCGCCGCCAGATCTATTTCTCGGGCTATGGCGAAGGCTGGGGCCTGTACACCGAATGGCTGGGCACCAAGCTGGGCATCTATGAGACGCCCTATGAGGAGTTCGGCCGGCAGACGTTCGAGATGTGGCGCGCGGTGCGGCTGGTGATCGATACCGGCATCCACACCCAGGGCTGGAGCCGTCAGCGGGCTATCGATTATCTGGCCAGCCATACGGCGCTGGCGCAGCGCGATGTCGAGACCGAGGTCGACCGCTACATTTCCTGGCCCGCGCAGGCGCTGGCCTACAAGCTGGGCGAACTGGCGTTGCGCAAGATGCGAAGCAAGGCCGAGGCCGAGCTGGGCGCAGCGTTCGACCAGCGGCCGTTCCATGATGCGTATCTCGCGCTGGGATCGGTGCCGCTGCCGGTGATGGAGGCGCAGATGGAAAAGTTCATCGCGGGCGAAAAGGCGAAGCTCGCCAACGCGGGCAAGGATGCGAAGTGAGCGTATCACGCTTGCGGCGCTGTTCCTGACACCCTGCGTCGCCTTTGCTCAGGCGCCGACGCCAGAGGCCGAAATCCGCAACGTCATTGCCGATATGCAGGCGGCGTGGAACCGCGGCGACTTCGAGGGCTATATGCGGGGTTTTCAGAGCCCAGGCGTGGTGTTCGTCTCGCGCGGGCAGTTCCAGGACGACTGGCAGGGCACGCTCGACCATTATGTGCGCGATTATGGCGGCGCGCCTGAGCGGCGCGGTGCCTTGCATTTCTACGATATCGAGGTGGAGATGCTGAGCGATGATGCCGCGCAGCTGATCAGCCGCTATCATCTCGACCGCGCAGACAGCCCGCAATATGGCATCAACACCCGGCTGATGCGGCGGGTCGGCGGACGCTGGGTGATCGCGCTCAACCACGTATCGTCGACGGCAACGCCTGATCCGAACGATCCGGTCGCAGCGCACCGGCCATGAAAAACCCTCCCCATGGCGAGCACGGGGAGGGTCTCTCGAAATTCCAGCGAAAGCTTATGCCTTGCGCGTGCCAGTCATCGCCATGGTACCGAAGGCGCCTGCCTTGACCTGGCCGGTGATGGTGTCGCCATCGACGGTGGCGGAGCCTTCCAGCTTCATCGGCATCGGCACCTTCATATCCATCGTCCAGGTCAGCGTGTTGCCGTCGACCTTGCCGTCGGTGATGTCGAGCGCGCCCATCTGGCCGGCGTTCGATCCGGTCCAGCTGTCACCATCGACATTGACGGTCAGAACCGACTTCTGGTCGCCCATCGGCGATTTGGTCACGCAATCATATTGTCCAGCTACTGACATGTTCAGTCCTCTCTTGGGTGGTTGAAGTAAAATTACAGGCTTATTTGTCTCCGGCTGCCGGGGCAGCACGGCGAACTTCGATCGGCATGTTCAATGCCTTGAGCTGTTCCTCGATCTTGGCGGCATCGCCCACGATCACCCAGGTCAGCGTCTTGGGGTTGAGCGCTTCGCGCATCGCTCCGTTAAGCTTTTCAGCACTCATCGCGCGATATTTCGCCGCCAGGCTTTCGGCATAGTTGGTCGGGCGGCCGAACAGGGCATCCGACTGCATCTGCGACAGCACCGAAGCCGAGCGCTCATAGGTGCCCGCCAGCTCCAGGCTGTTGCCCTTCACCGTACGGTCCAGCTCTTCGGGCGTCACGCCCTTGTCACCGATGAAGCCGTTCATCTGCTCGATGATCGCGGCCACCGAAGGACCGGTCTGGTTGGTCTGCACCGGAGCGAAGGCGAGGAACGGCACGTCGTTCTTGGGTCGCTGGATCAGCGTGCGGGTGCCGTAGGACCAGCCCTTGGTCTCGCGCAGGTCCATGTTGATGCGCGACAGGAAATCACCGCCGAGGATGTCGTTGGCGGTTTCCAGTGCCAGCAGGTCGTCGGTGCCCTTGGCCTTCAGCACCTGGCCCGCCAGGATCAGCGACTGCGGCGAATTGGGACGGTCGATCAGGATGATGCGGCCCTGACCTTCGGGGATCGCTGCGCTGAAATCCTTCTGCATCAGCGCCATGCGGTTCGATGGCCACTTGCCGAAGCGCGCCTCGAGTATCGGCATGATGTCGGTGAGCGTGGTGTCGCCGACAACGAAGATCGACGCGCGCTCGGGCCGCATCCACTGGCTGTGATAGGCCGCGATCTGGTCGCGAGTCAGCTTGGAGACCACCGCCGGGTCACCGGTTCCGGTCAGCGGCACGCCATAGGGGTGGCTGGTGCCATAAAGAAGCGGCGGCAGGTTGCGCAGCGCGATGCCCTGGGGCTGGGTGTTTTCCGCCTGGATGCGGGTGAGCTGCTGCACGCGGACGCGCTCCAGCTCCTTGGCATCGAAAGCAGGCGTGCGGATGATATCCGCCAGCAGGTCGAGCGAGGCACCCAGGTTGGGCTTCATCGCGCTCATCGACACGATGGTGCGGTCAAGGTCCGACGATGCATTGATGTTGGTGCCCAGCCGCTCCTGCGCTTCGGCCAGCTGCACCGAATTGAGCTTTTGCGTGCCTTCCTGCAGCAGCGCGATCATCAGGCTGTTGGTGCCCAGCGCGTCCTTGGGATCGCTGGCAAAGCCCGCATCGAAGCTGACGGCGACACGCACCACCGGCACGGCGGTCCGGCGGGCAAAGCGCACCTTGACGCCGTTGGACAGCGTCGCTTCCTCGACATCGGGGAAATCGAGATCGGGCACCGCGCCTGCTTCGGGGAACTTCGAACGATCGATCGCCGCCAGCGGCTGCTTGCTGGCAGAGCCTGCCGCGATCGCATCTTCGGCCATGGTCGAATAGAATGCGGGTGCTGCCAGAACGCCCGTTCGAGCCAGGGGGGTGCGCATGGCGGGGCCAGAGCCGGTGGCCTGGCCAGCGCTGCCGCCGGCGACCTCTTCATACGCGTCGCGTTCGCCCGGCAGCACGTGCAGCTTGGCGACGGGGCGCGTCAGCCACTTCTTCATCGCGGTCGTGACCTTTTCAGGCGTCATCGCCGCCAGCATGTCGAGCTGCTTCTTGTAGAACGCAGGATCGTCCGAATAGAGCGCGCCTTCGGCCAGCGTGACGGCCTTGCCGCTGAAGCCGCCGACCTGTTCCAGGCCGGTGATGCGGCCTGCAGCTTCGCGCGTCGCAACGCGCTGCACTTCGTCGGCCGTGGGGCCATTGGCGATGAAATCGGCAAGGATGGCATCGAACCGCTTCGATACGGCATCGACGTCCGCGCCCGGCTTCACGTCGACATAGGCTTCGAACACACTGCCATGGACGAACGGTTGCGCAGATGCCGTGACAGCAACTGCGGTCTGCTCTTCCCGAACCAGAATGTTGTCGAGCCGCGAGCTGGCAAGTCCGCCCAGCACAGTGGCGGCCACATCAAGCGCGGCATAATCAGGATCGTTCAGTCCCGGCACGGTCCAGAAGCGATACAGGCGCGCGGTCGGCACCTTGTCCTTCATCACTGCGACCTTCTCGGCATCGAGCGTCGGCAGCGGTGGGTTCAGCCTGGCAACATCGGGCCCCTCGGCAATGTCGCCGAAATACTTTTCGACCAGCGGCCGGGCTTCGGCCACGTTGATGTCACCGGCGAGCACCAGAATGGCGTTGTTGGGCCCATAATGATCGGTGAACCACTTCTTCATGTCGTCGAGCGAGGCTGCCTGCAGGTCCGCCATCGATCCGATCGTCGAGTGGCCATAAGGATGCTCGGGCGGGGTCAGCATCTCGATCTGCTTGTATTCGACCAGGCCATAAGGCTGGTTGTCACCCTGGCGCTTTTCGTTCTGCACCACGCCGATCTGGTTGGTCAGCTTTTCCTGGGTGATGCCGTTGAGCAGATGGCCCATGCGGTCGCTTTCCAGGAACAGCGCGCCTTCGAGCCCTGCCTTGGGGACGGTCTGGAAATAGTTGGTGCGATCGAACCAGGTGGTGCCGTTGTAATCGGTCGCGCCCAGCTTTTTCAGATACTCGAAATAGTCGCCTTCGGCGTTTTCGGAGCCGTTGAACATGATGTGCTCGAACAGATGGGCATAGCCGGTCTTGCCCTTGGGCTCGTGCTTGGAGCCGACATCATACCAGATCGACACCGCGACGATGGGCGCCTTGCGATCCTCATGGATGATCACGGTCAGCCCGTTATCGAGCATGAACTGCTGATAGGGGATGTTGACCGTCTTGACGAGGTCGGCGACCGGGGCTGCCTGCTGGGCATGTGCCGGGGCGAGCGCCACGGCCAGGGCCAGCGAGGAAACGGCAATAAGCGAACGGAAGGGCTTGAGCATGGGAATGAGCCTCTCTTGGGAGCGTGTCTGTTTGTCTTGTTCGGGTGTCACCGGTCGGTCGATACACCGCCGGCGCCGCCACCCGTTGCTGATTGAAACCATAAGGACTGTCCGCCTCGTTTCAAGCTGCAATCATGGGCGATACCGTCGTTTGGCATGGGGCATCAGCGCTTCTCGGGTGAAATAGACGGGCTTCGTTTTGTGTTCGACGAACAGCTTGGCCTGATCGGTGTAATGCGGGCTGTCGGGCCGCGTGGTTGCTGCGCCAAAGGGCTGGATCGAGCGCGATACGACATTGCCGTCCGCATCCCATTCGACGAACTGGATGAAGCTGTCGCCATGGCGCACGGCAAAGCGGCCGTCCTTTTCGTCGACATCCCACAGCGTCGCCGCGCGCAGGGTATCCGATCCGCCGTCCATCGGCAGATCGACCTTGCCCTGGCGCAGCCGCAGCACGGTGCCCAGCTTGGGGTCGAGCGAGCCGAAATGCTTTTCCAGATGATCGATCGCGGCCACCAGCTCTTCGCGCGCATCGGGTAGCGGCAGGCGGCGATAGCTCTGCCGCATCGCCGGGCGCATCAATATCAACGCCAGCGCGTCACCCTTGCCCTTGCCGTCCATCTGCCAGTCCCACGCGCGCAGCAGCGCCTGCGCCTGTGTGATCCTCTTGTCGCCTGCGGGCTTCACCGCGAGCAGCGCGGTGACCCATCCGGTCGCGTAATCCGATTTGTCATAGCCGACATCGTACTTGATGCGATCCAGCGTCGCCGCATCAATGGGTCCAGTCGCCTCGAACAGCTTGATCGCTTGGCGCGCGCGGTTGGTCATGTCGGTTTCGATGCCCATCAGCGGGGAGAAGCTGGCGGGGTCAAGCTCATCGCCGGGGCCGGCGGCGACATAGGGCGTGTTGTTGGCGTTCATGATATAGCCCGAGGCCGGATTGACCAGCAGCGGCACCTGGCTCCACGGCAGATGGCTCTTCCAGATCAGCTCGCTGCGATTGCCCGGAAGCACGCCACGCCAGTCTGCGCCGGGCTTGCGCGCCGGGAACAGCGCATTGTACGACATCGCGATATTGCCCTTGGCATCGGCATAGATGAAGTTGGTCGCGGGCACGCCCTGGATCGCCATCGCCGCCTTCCACTCGTCAAAATCGCGCGCCTTGTTGATGCGGAAATACTGTTCGAGCATCTTCAGTTCGTCGATCCCGGCATAGCGGATCGCGAACGCGCCCTTGGCGTTCACGATCACCGGACCGTGCGCCGAACGATAGACGGTCTGCGGATAGGGCAAGGTGAACGGCCCCATCTTGACCTTCAGCCAGACGCGCCTGGCTTCAAGATTGCGCCACGTTCCGTCGAGCCGATACTGCGTCTTGTCGTCGTTGAGTTCGAGCTTGTAGACGTCGATCAGGTCGGGGCGGTTGACCGTGTTGGTCCAGCCCAGGGTCTTGTTGTGCCCCAGGAACGGATAGGGCGACCCGGGGAAGGTCGCGCCGGCGAAATCCCAGCCTTCTTCGGAATGCACCACCAGTTCATACCACGCCACGCCGCCGCGCCAGGGCTGGTGCGAGTTCGAGACCAGCCGGGTGACATTGTCGGCCGATCGGGCAGGCGCAACGGCAAAGGCGTTCGATCCGTTCATGTCCGGCTCGGGACCGATCGGCGTCACGCGCGCCAGCTCCTTGCCGGTGAGCCTGGGGCCGCCTTCGATCGGTAGATCCTTGTCCTCGACCAGCGCGCCAAGCACCGAATCAAGCCCGAAGAAGAACGGCGAGCGCAGCACGAATCCTGCGGCGATATCGCGGCCATTGAGCGGGAACAGGCCTGACAGGCGGACTTCGTCGGGGTGCTTGTCGGCGTAATGATTGAGGCCCGCCGCATAGGCATCGAGCAGCGCGCGGATGTCGGCGGGCAGGGTCTCGTACTTGCGGTCCACGGTGCCGCGAATGTCGAGCAGATGCGCGGCAAAATCGACTTTCGCGCCATCCGCCCCGGTCAACGCCCCGGTACGTGCGCGGGTCATTGCGGCGACCTCCTGGATCGTCGAGAAATCGTCCTCGCTATGCGCATAGGCGACGCCGTAAGCGACGTCGGCGTCGGTCCTGCCGAAGATATGCGGCACCCCGAAATCGTCGCGGACAATCTCGACGTCATAGGTGCGCTCAGGTGGCGCCTTGACCGACTCTGCAACCAGTGGCTCCCAGACGGCGAGCGCGATGGCGGTGACAGCGATGAGGACGACGAGGCCGAGAGCCAGGCGCTTGAGGATACGGAGCATGCCCGCACTGTATCAGCGTATTGCCGCGCGTCTACTGACAATGATGTAGGTAGGCGCGCGACGTGCAGGTCACCGCGCGCCCGATCAATCGCTTAAGCCGTTTCCGCCGCGATCGCCTGCTCGATCATCCGGCGCGAGCGCACCCCGCCCGCGTCGATGTTGAGCAGCAGCAGCTTCCGTTCGGGATAGCGGTCGAGGTTCTTCTGCTGGCGCTCGAGCATCTCCATGTCCTCGGCGAAGATCTTGCCCTGGCCGTCGCGGATCGAATCGGTGAGCTGCGTATCATCCACCGCAAACCGGCGCGCCATGCCCCAGAAATACCAGTGCGAGCCCTCGGTCTCGGGCGTCATGAAATCGACCACCACCGAATAGGCCTTGCGGTCGAGCGGCGCATCATAGCCGCCTTCGCCGACCGGTGCGACGCCGACCTCGATCTCGACGCTGCTCGGCAGGTGGAAATGGCAGACCTGCCAGCGATCGACCGGGCCGTCATCGGGCAGGCCAGCGCCGCGCAATGCCATCGCCCAGAACGGCGGGGCGCTGATCGCGTCCATGAAGCGGCTGGTCACCACCTCGTCGCCGACGATCCGGGTCTTGACCGGAGCCTCGTCGATTTCCTTCTGGCCGATGCTGGTCGAATGCACATAGGTCTCGTGCGTCAGGTCCATCAGGTTGTCGACCATCAGCCGGTAATCGCAAGCGATGTGATACAGTCCGCCGCCATAGGACCAGCCTGTGTCCTCGGCCCATTCCAGGTGGCGCAGCTTGGCGGGGTCGGCCTGATCGGCATCGCCGGGCCATACCCAGATGAAGCCATAGCGTTCGATCACCGGGAAGGTCCGGATGGGCGGAAAGCCGCCGACGCGCTGGCCGGGCATGCCAGTCGTCTTGCCTTTGCACCCCATCGCGAGGCCATGATAGCCGCAGACAAGCGCGCCATCGCGCAGGAAGCCAAGCGAGAGCGGCGCGCCGCGATGCGGGCAGAAATCCTCGAGCGCCGCGACTTCGCCTTCGGGGCCGCGAAAGAACACCATCTGTTCGCCGCAAATGGTGCGGCCGAGTGGCTTGCCGTCGATCTCGTCCGGCATGCAGGCGACATACCAGGCGTTGCGCGGCCAGGGGGCCGTCGCGCCCTGCGCTGCGCGGTCTTCCAGATCGGGGGCGGTGGCCATGAACGTCTCTCCCTGCAATGTTCTTATTGGATCCAATAATATCGTTTTGTGATCGGTGCAAGCAGGAACAGGGGGCTTGCCGCGCGATACGCAACGGCTATGAACACGCGGCATGGATCAAGCGATGAAGCCCGGCCAGCGCGTGCTGTTTGCGCTGCGCAAGATGATCGTTTCGGGCGAGATTCCCGATGGCACGCGGATCGCGGAGATCGGCACGGCAGAGCGTTTCGGCGTCTCGCGCATGCCGGTACGCACCGCGCTGCGCACGCTCGAGCAGGAGGGACTGGTCGCCCGGCTCGGGCGGCGCGGCTATGCCGCGCGCGGGCCCACGCCGACCTCGATCGAGGATGCGATCGAGGTGCGCGGCGTGCTCGAAGGGCTGGCGGTGCGGATCATCGCCTCAAGGCCGATTGCGCCCGCCTTTGCGCGCAAGCTCAAGGCGTGTCTGGCGCAAGGCGACGCACTGTTTGCAGGCGACGATTTCGTGGCCGACGATATCGACCGGTTCTACAGCTACAACCTCGCGTTCCACGACCTGCTGCTCGACGCGAGCGGCAACAGCGCGATCACGGTTGCCCTGTCGCGCAACAACCACCTCCCGCTGGCCTCGGCAGGCGCGCTGGCCGTGGATTGGGACGACCTCGCCAGCGCCCGCCACCACCTGCACGCCGCGCACCAGGACCATCACGCGGTTGCCGCCGCGATCCTTGCAGGCCAGCCGGACGAAGCCGAGTCCCGCATGAGACGCCACGCCCGCGCCGCGCTGATCCCCGGCATGATGCCGCTGGTCGGGCCGCTTTGAGGGGGGCGAGGGGGGCGAGGGGGGCGTAGATTGACTCTCCTCCCGTGCACGTGGGGAACGTCTAATTCCTTCCCGATCCGGATGCGAAACTAACCACCCGCGCTCATTCCTGAAACAAGTTCAGGACAGGCCCTGAGCCGCGGGCTTCAAGAAAGCTGCCTTGTAGCAAGCGACCCGATATCAGCCTTTTGCATTTTCCGCATTATGAGGCTTGCTGGCGATTGAAAAAGCGAAGATGTTTCAAAAACGCGGGCGCGCTGGCAGCTTACCTTGTATGCTTGATGCTTTGTTTTGTTTTGTATCGTGCTCATCTCATCGACAGCTACCCGTTTTCCAGCTAATGATGGCTCGAATAGAAATAAAGCTTCGACAATGTGATATTCTACCCACAGAACAGAGCCGGGGTACAGGATGCAAATAAGACGACTGCGGGTGCGGAATTTCCGCTCTATACGGGAGGAAACTGTCGAGTTCGGAGCCCAAACGGCCCTTCTCGGTCCCAACGGAGCAGGCAAATCCACCATCCTTCGCGCTCTGGATCGCTTCTACGGCCAATCTACCCAGATGGACCCTGACGACTTTTTTGGGCGCAACTTCGCGGAACCCATTGAGATCGGGATTACTTTCGGGTCCTTGTCAGAAGCTGAGCTTGAGCAGTTCGGATCACGGGTTCAGGGCGGCGAAATGACCGTCGTGAGGATATTCGAAGCCGGCGCCCGAAACACTGGACGGTTCCACGGGATGGCTTTTCAGCACGCCGGCTTTCAACCCATCCGTACCGCCGACAACGGAGTGCTCCGCCGGCAGACCTACTCTGCCATCCGAAACCAGGGCGGAATTTACGCGGACCTCGCAACCGCCACGAACGCCGATCAAGTCACTAAAGGCATGGCCGAATGGGAACAGCATCATCCCGATCAGTGCGAGCCGATGCTGGATGATGGGCAGTTTTTTGGGTTTACCAACGTCGCCAAAGGGATGCTCAATAAGGCGAGTATGCTAGTGTTCATCCCTGCCATCCGGGACGTCGTCGCAGACGCTGCAGACTCGAAGGGCGCTGTTGTCGCTCAACTTATCGAACTGCTGGTGCGAAGCGCCATCCAGCGCCGTAATGACGTTCGCGATTGGCAAGCGAGGGCGTCCGAGGAGTATCGTGCGCTCACCGATCCAGAGAACCTCCATGAACTTGGAGAGCTTTCGGACCAGTTGTCCGACACCCTACGTGTTTTCTACCGGGACGCTGCGGTCGCCCTGCAATGGAAGCCCGCCGTGGATATCTCTGTTCCCCTTCCAACGGCTGATGTTCGCTTGGATGACGACGGGTTTGAGGGACCAGTCGACCGCAAGGGCCACGGTCTCCAGCGAGCACTCATTCTCACGCTGCTGCAGCACCTTGCGGTTGCGGTCTCGGCAAACGCCAACGACCCCAATCAAGACGAAGCAGAAGAACTTCAAGATGAAGTTCCGGAGGCCCAAGGCGGTGGCTGGGAAATGCCCGGGTTGATTTTGGCGGTTGAAGAACCCGAGCTTTACCAGCACCCTACGAAACAGCGTCATTTTGCTTCGGTCTTGACGAAACTAAGCAGCGGCGCATTGCCGGGTGTCGCCACCAACACCCAGGTTATTTTTGCCTCACACTCCCCGCTTTTTATCTCTACAGACCGCTTCGACGAGATACGTCTGGCTAGGCGGAGATTGGTCGCCGGACAGGACTTCAAAGAGTGCCATCTATCGAGTGCCAGCTTGGATCAGATTGCGAGGCGGCTTGAGGAAATTCACGCAGTTCCCGAGGGCAACTTCAACGCGGAGAGCGTCAGGGCTCGGCTCCACGTCCTTCACCAAGAGGTTGCAGAAGGGTTCTTTGCCGACTTGGCTGTTCTTGTTGAGGGGCCTGGCGATAAAGCAGCATTGCTCGCTACAGCCGGGATGCTCGGGATTGATCTCGAAGGCCTCGGGGTTGCCATACTGCCGATCGGCGGCAAGACGCAGATCGACCGACCGGCGCTAATCTTCGAGGTCCTTGGTATCCCCACGTTCGTCCTGTGGGATTGCGACAATGGCGAGGCTGCGGAATGCAACCGCGCCCTGCTGCGGATGTGCGGTGTTCCCAATGAACAGCTCGTCAATGCAGTGCACAAGATCGAACCTCGTTTCGCTTGCTTTGAGGACAAACTGGAGACGATCTTGGAATCGGAAATCGTTGACCTAGAAGCTCATATTAACACGGTACGCAATGCGTTTGGCATTCAAAAGAAGGCGCAGGTTCTCAAGTCAGAGTTTGCAATGAGGGAAGTTCTGGTTCGCGCTGGTGAAGCGGGGCAGCGAAGCGCTACAATCGAGAACATCGTCCACGCTATAGCTGCTTTGGCGGGACATGTACCGACCTAACCATCTGGGACGCAGCGAAGATTTTGACGTTATCTGATCATGGCTTTTCTATCATCGTTCAAAGGAAGAGTCGCCTTCTCTGGCCCAAGGATGCGAATGGCATGTCTCCACCAAGATGCCACCAGTCCCCCCGATAGCACTTCACCCGAAACGCAGCCGCCAACTGAAACGCCGCTTCCAGCCGCTTATCCCCCAACCGCTATCGCAATCCACTCCACCAAAGCCGCGCTGACGGCGTCTGGCGTTTCCATCGGCGCCATATGGCCTGCGCCCTCGAACACGACCATGCGCGCGTTCGGGATAGCGGCGGCCATCGGTTCATGCTGGTCAGGCGGGCTCCAGCGGTCGAGTTCGCCGACGCCGATCAGGACGGGGCAGGCGATCTGCGGGAGCAAAGGCGCGGCGTCGGGGCGGTTCACCAGCGCTGTGATCTGCTGGCGGTGAATCGCGGGGGTCATGCGTTCGACCATCGCGTACAGCTGCGCGCGCAGGACGGTGTCGCTTTCCAGCAGGCCGGGTTTGACCATCGGCGGCAGCCAGATATCGGCGAGCGCGGTCATGCCTTGCCCGGCGCTGATATCGAGCATCGCCTGGCGCTTGGGTAGCTCCTCGGCGCTGGCCGGGTGCACGCCGGTATCGAGCAGCGCGAGCCGGGTGACTCGTCCTGGTGCCTGCCGCCAGACCTCGAGCGCCACGCGCGCGCCCATCGAATGCCCTGCGATCGCAAACCGTTCGGGCGCGAGGCTGAGCACGTGCTCAGCCATCGCGGCCATCGAATCCTGCTGCGTCAGCGCGGGGATGATGACGTCGTAATGCTCCGACAGGGCAGCAGTCTGATGCTCCCAGACCACTGCATCGCACAGCAGGCCGGGGACGAGGATGACGGTTTCGCGGGTGCTCATGATGTCAGGGCTCTACATCGGGCAGGGGCACCCCGTCCACTGTCACCGGTGCGGCCTCGATCAGCACGAAGACGATCCGGCATGTCTCAGTGGCCGACGGATTGCGCCACAGGTGGATCGTGCCGCGCTGGACGATGATGTCGCCCGCTTGTGCTGTGGTCACAGCGCCGTCGTCGAGCTCGAGCTCGACCGCGCCCGACAGCACGATGCCGTAATCGATGCTGCTGCTGCGGTGGAATGGGGACGTGCCCCCTGGAACCATGTCGACGATGCGGATCACCGACCCCTGGTGCAGCGTTAGCCCGGCTTCGCGAAGGCGGCCGTCGGTCTCGTCGTTGTTGTCGGCGGGAACGGTGGCGGTGGTCCACACGAGGCTGAACGCTGCGTCGCCCGAGGGGATCGGCTCGACCGGCAGCAGGTCGTCGCTGCGGATGATCGCGCGGCCGCCCGCGTCATGGCCGGTGACGATGCGGCGGACGGGAGGCGAGGCGGGGGCGCTCATCCCTTGACCACCTTCTGGTCGATCGCGCCGAACAGCACGCTGCCATCGGGCAGGCGGCTTTCCATGCGCACGGTATCGCCAAAGCGCATGAACTGGGTGCTGGGCTTGCCTTCGTCGAGCATCTCGATGCCGCGCCGCTCGGCGATGCACGAAGAGCCGATCTCGCGGAAGTTGCTGTTCGAGACCGTGCCCGATCCGATGATCGTGCCCGCGCACAGCGAACGCGTGCTCGCGGCATGCGCGACCAATTCGTGGAAGCCGAACTCCATGACCCCGCCCAATGCATCGCCGAACCGCTTGCCGTTCCAGTCGACGCTGAGTGGAAGATGCACGCGGCCTTCGCGCCAGGCGTCGCCCAGCACGTCGGGCGTCACCGCGAATGGCGCGAACGAACAGGCGGGCTTGGCCTGTACCCAACCGAAGCCGGTCTTCATCTCGATCGGCGCGATGGCCCGCAACGACCAGTCGTTGATCTGCACCAGCAGCTTGATGTGCGCCATCGCCTCATCAGGAGTGACGCCCATCGGCACGAAATCGGTAATGATGCCGAACTCGCCCTCGAAATCGATGCCGTCTTCCTCGCGCGGCAACGGAACATCAGCGGTAGCGGAGAGGAACTCGTGCGACAGGCCCTGATACATCAGCGGACGCCCCGGCGGCGGCGGTTCGGTACCGAACAATGTCTCCATCAGCTCGCCATGGCTGCGGAAGGCGGAGCCATCGAGCCATTGCCACGCGCGCGGCAACGGCGCGGCAAAAGAAGCGCTATCGGTGCCGTCGCCTTCGCCAGCCGCCAGCCGGTCGGCGAGGGCGCGCAGTGCGGGTTCGGCGGTGGCCCAGCTCTCGATCGCGGCCTGCAGCGTGCCAGCGACGGCGGTGGCAGGGAGGTAATGGCTGCCATCGGCGCTGACGACGACCAGCGCGCCATCGGGCATACCGTTATCCAGGGTGGCGAGTTTCATGGGGTTGGCGGTCCTTTCGTGAATCAAAGGTCGGCAAGGGCGTGATCGACCAGGGCAGCGAGGCTGCCATCGTGGTGCAGGCCCAGAGCGTCGGCGGCGAAGGTGGTGAGCGGCGGCTGGCAGCCAAAGGCGGCTTCTATCGCCGGATCGGGTGCGTAGCCGACCAGTGCCGCTTCGTGCCCGGTCTGGCGAGCCACCTCGGCCACCAGATCGCCGATGCGCACACGCAGCGCGGGCAGGTTGAGGCGGCGGCTGGCAGGATCGTTCTTCAGGTCGAGCGCCGCAACCAGTTGTCCGGTCAGCGCGCGACGCGACAGCAGCCAGCACGTCGCTTGCGCAGAAACCGGCAAGGTGATCGGCTCGCCTGCCTTGATTGCGTGAAACAGGTTGCTCAGGAACGCCGATTTCATGCCGGACGGAGCCATCGGACGCGCGACAATGCCGGGCAGCCGCAGCGAAAGCCCGCGCACTCCGCCGCGCCGGGTCAGCGTGGCGATCCACTCCTCCATCATCGCCTTGTGCGCGCCGTAGCGCAGCATGGGGCGCACAAGCGTATCGTCATCGACATGCGCAGGCAGCGGTTCGCCGAACACCGCGATGCTGCTGGCGAACAGCAGGCGCGGGGCGTTGCCGTGCGCGGCGGCGGCGTCGATCAAGGCCATGGGGGCAGCGACATTGATCCGCGCGGCCAGCGCCGGGTCGGTTTCCGCAGCTCCCCCGGGGATGGTGGCAAGGTGGATGATCGCGCTCAGGGGCTCTGCGGTCAGCTGTGCGACCAGCGCCGGATCGTCGATTTCGCCGGGCAGGGCGGAGACGCTGGACAGGCCGGCGCAATCCAGGTTCGTCCGGTCAGTGGCGATGACACGGTGGTGCGGGGCGAGCGCGCGCACCAAAGCCTGACCGACAAAGCCGCCCGCGCCGGTGACGAGGATCGGAGGGCGTTCAGCTGCCATCGGTAATCGACGTTCCGCCATCGACGGCAATCTGCTGGCCTGTGATAAAGGCCCCCGCATCCGAGGCGAGGAACAGGCAGGTCGCGGCGACATCGGCAATTTCGCCCACCCGGCGCAAAGGCGTCATTTGCAGCCGGCGCGCCATGAACGCTTCATTCGCCATCAGCGGTTCGGACAGCGGCGTGCGGATCAGGCCCGGCGCGACCGCGTTGACGCGCACGCCCTTGGGCCCCCATTGCACCGCCAGATTGCGCGCCAGCTGCGCCACCCCGGCCTTGGCGAGCGCATAGGCATTGATCGTAGCATTGCCGCGCAGGGCCGACAGGCTGGACATCAGGATGATGCTGCCGCCACCGCGCGCGGCGATATGCGGCAGCGAAAGGCCGGTCAGCGCGACGATCGAGCGCAGGTTGATCGCCATCACCTGGTCGAAATCGTCGAGCGACCAGCTGCCCGCCTGCCCGGTGATCCCTGCGTTGCACACCAGAATGTCGAGGCCACCAAAAGCTGCCAGCGTGCTCTCGACCAAGGCTTCCAGTGCCGCCGCGTCGGAGACATCGCAGGCGATGCCGTGCGCGCTATGGCCCTGGTCTGTCAGTTGGCGAGCGGCCTGTGCCACGTCATCATGGTTCTCGCTCGCTACGACCACATTGGCTCCGGCCTGCGCATAGGCCTGCGCAACACCCAGGCCTATGCCGCGCGTTCCGCCGGTGACGATGGCCGTGCGGCCAGCAAGGTCGAAAGCACCGGCCAGCATCGATCAGTCTTCGATGATCGCCACTGCACGCGTCCAGCCCGCCGAAGCGCCGCGGATCTTGTGCGGAAAGCAGCTGACGGTAAAGCCGTGCGGCGGCAGGCTTTCCAGATTGTGCAGCTTTTCGAGGTGGCAATAGCCGATGTCGCGTCCGGCCTTGTGGCCCTCCCAGATCAGCGATGTGTCGCCGCTTTCGGCGACCTTCTGGGCGGTGTAGCTGAACGGGGCATCCCAGCTCCAGGCATCGGTGCCGGTAACGCGGATGCCGCGTTCAAGCAGATACATCGTCGCTTCATAGCCCATGCCGCAGCCGGTATCGACAAAGTCGGGCTTGCCGACCGCGCCGCCCGCAGCGGTGTTGACCAGCACGATCTCGAACGGCTGCAACTCGTGGTCGATGCGCTTGAGCTCGGCCTCGACATCGGCGGCGGTGACGACATAGCCGTTTTCGAAATGGCGGAAGTCCAGCTTCACGCCGGGGTTGAAGCACCATTCGAGCGGCACCTCGTCGATCGTGATTGCGCGCTGGCCGCCATCCATGGTCGGGTGGAAATGCCAGGGCGCATCCAGATGCGTGCCGTTGTGCGTGGTCAGCGTCACCCATTCGGCAGCGGCAAAGCCCGCGCCGTCGGGCAGTTGCTCGGCGGTGACTCCGGGGAAGAAATGGCCAAGCTCGGTCACCGTATCGGCATGCTGCTGATAGGTGATCTTGGGTCGCATGAACGGCGGATCGGTGATCACGTCGTTTTCCAGATAGATCGAAAGGTCGATGAATTGGCGGGCCATGGTTTATCCTTTTGTCAGCGCGGCGCGCACTGCAGGTGGTGTGATGATCAATCCCAGAAGCGCCCCGTATGCGACCTTGATAGCAAATGCGGCGGTCCAGTCGAAGGTCACGATACCGCTGAGCTTCAGCGTCCCTATGACGACACCGGCCAACCCCAATGCCAGCAGTGCTAGCAGGATAGCGCGCACGACGATCGAGCGAACGCTTGGCGGCGTGCCCGGAAGCTGACCTTTCGCAATGGCAGCGCGGGCCTGCAGCGCGGGCATCAGCGCCGCCATAAAGGCTGCTGCCCCCGATTGCGGCAGAAAATCGAGCGCCAGATTGTTGGGTGCCCATACCGCAATCGGATCGATGCTGCCGAAAACCAGCAGGAAGAACCCCGCGCTGATCGCCATCGTGATGACGACCGAGATCATCGTCTGCTTGCGCACATAGCCGCGCGGACCGGTCATCCGTCGGTCCAGTTATAGGCCAGCGGCACCTCGCGGAAGGCAAAGCGGTCGATATGCCGCTCCAGCGCACCCTTCAGGCCATCGCGCTGCCCTTCGGCGCTGGCGGAGATGGTGCAGACGAGCGCGTCATCCTGAGCATCGAGCGTCACCAGCGCGTCGGCGGGCCAGTCCGCCCCGCGCGCATCCTTGGCAAAGGTGATCTCGCCATGATCCTTGTCAAAGGTCACCGGCAGATTGTGCTCCCAATGCTTGCAGACCTGCTGCAGATATTTGGACGCGCTCTGCGTGGGGATGCGGGCGGTGGCGACATAGCTCATGGTCAGGCGGCTCCCGATGTGTGACCGCCCAGCGTTTCGGCGAACCAGTCGGCGATATAGTCGCGACCATAAGACATGTTGTCCGCGCCGACATGCTCAACACCGCCCTCGCGCGCGGTGAAGATCTTCAGCTCGCGCTGCGGGCTGTTGGTCAGCTGCTCATAGCTCTGGTGCGCGTATTCGAGGCCGATCTGACGATCGTGCTCGCCGTGCGTCACCAGGAACGGCACCTTGATCCGCTCCATCACGCCGTTCAGCGTCATGTCGGCCGACTTGACGTGGAAATCGTCCATGTCGGTTGCGCCGAACACCCACATCACATGGCCCCAATAATGCGGGACGGGGTTCTCGCCCTCGCGGCGCAGACGCTTCTGCTGGACTTCGGCCCAGTTGTGGTTCGCACCCCAGACCGCGCCGGATGCAAAGCGCGGCTCGAAGGCGACGGCGCGTGGGGCGAAGTGACCGCCCAGCGAAATGCCGGTCATGCCGATGCGGGCAGGGTCGACATCCGGCTGCTGGAGCAACCAGTCCACTGCGGGCGTTGCCCATTTTTCCGAATGCGGCGTCGCCGGCAGGTTGTAGATCCGCAGCGCCTCACCGGTGCCCGGCTGGTCGACGCACAGGGTGGAAATGCCGCGCGCAGCCAGCGCATGCGGCAGCTTCGACCAGTAGAGCAGCTCCTTCGAGCTATCGAGGCCGTTGCAATACATCACCACGGGCTTGGGGCCTTCGCCCGGCGCGCGGCAATACAGCGCAGGATATTCGCTGCCTTCGTACGGGATCATCACACGCTCGACCGGGTGCTTGCCCAGCGTCATCGCCTTGGCAAACGTGTCCTGCGCCTTGGCGAAGGTGGTTACGCGCTCGGGATTGCCATGGCCCTGCATGCGTTCGCCGACCAGCAGGTACAGCGCAGCACGCTCCAGCTTGGCGGCGGCCGACAGGCTGCGGCCCCTGGCTTCGTCTTCTGCGGCAAGGCCGATCAGCTTGTCGCCCATCGCCACCCATTGCTGCAGGAACTGCGCCGTTCCGGCATCGGCGCCATTGGCCGCCGCATCGCGGATCGGCTGGCACATGTCGATGATCTCGCCGATCTGGCCGCCGCTTTCGATCGCAATGGAGACCGACAGGTTCCAGATATAATTGGGGAAATATTCAAAAAGGGCCATGGGGCTCAGACTCCTGCAGGCTGGAAAAGGCCTGCGTCGGGCGCAGGATGGGGCATGGTTTGCGGGCCGCCGATGCCGATGCCCCATTGGTCCATCACCAGCGGCGCAGGAGCATGCACGGTCGCCTGCCATGTGGCGTCGTCGACCTCTTCCAGATCGGCGGTATATTCGACCGCGAAGCCGCCCGGCGTCGTGAAATAGCTGAAGGTGTTGTTGCCAGCGGTGTGGCGACCGGGGCCCCAGCGAATATCGGTGCCCTTCTGCTTGAGCCGGTGGATGCCGCGCATCATGTCATCGACACCCAGCATGTCATAGGCGACATGGTTGAGACACGCAGGGCCCGGCAGCAGGGCGATGCGGTGGTGCCACTGGTTGCAGCGCAGGAAGCACATGAAGTCGCCCAGCCAGTCGCTGACCTTGAAGCCCAGCACATCGGTGAAGAAGCGCACCATCTCCTGATGGTCGGGCGAATGCAGCACGATATGGCTGATCTTCTGCGGAATGCCTTCCCAGCGGGTCAGTTCGCGCGACGTGCCACGTGCGACATCGCTCGAAATCTCGAACGGCAGGCCATCCTTGCTGAAGAAACGAAAGCCATAGCCGCCGCCATGTGTTTCGAGTTCCCTAGGCGCGAACACGATCTGGCAGCCATAGTCGGCCACCTTGGTGTGCAGCGCATCGACATCGGCGCGGCTGTCTGCTGCCAGGGTGATAATGTCGATCCGCTGCTGGTCTGCCGCGCGCAGGCGCACGACGTACAGCTCGTCATTTCCTTCGGCGGCAAAGTGCAGCATGCCGTCCTTTTCGCCGGCGTCCTTCAGACCCCAGACATCACGATAGAATGCTGCCTCTGCAGCCAGATCGGTGACGGCATAGCCGACATGGCGGATTTCACTTACGCGTGCCATGATATAGATAACTCCTTGAACCCATTAGAAAGACTGCCAGCCGATCAGATCGGCTCAGCTACCTTGATGAACATTTCCCGGGTGGCCGTGGCATTGTCGACCAGCGGTCCCTTGCCGATCTGGCCAAAGCAGATGGCGCGCGAGGATTCGACGATGTAGCGGCAGCGCTCGAAGCGACGGTCGCGATAAGCGGTGAGCGCATCCTCGATCGTCTCGGCTGCGAGCAGTTCCTCGGTCAGCACCAGCGCATCCTCGATCGCCATGCCGGCGCCCTGACCCAGATGCGGCGTCGTGGCATGCACGGCATCGCCGAGCAGGGCGACCCGGCCCTTGTGCCACGGACCTTCCAGGAACATCCATTCGAGCGGCTTGTAGACCACCTCGTCGTCCTGGGTGATCTGGCCGACCAAGGCCTGGATGGCGGGCGAGGGGACACCGGCGATCTTGCTGCGCATGGCGCTGGCAAGATCTTCCTTGGCATACCACGGATTGCCCGGCTCGGGCGTGGTGACATACATGTACATCAGCTCGTCGGACAACGGCACCAGGCCGATGCCGGTTTCGCCTTCATAGGCCTGCAGTGCGATGACATCGGGCGTGCGCTGGAAATTGTAGCGCCACACCGACTGGCCGGTGAACTCGGGCCTGGGTGCATCCGGAAAGATGGCGCTGCGCGTCTGCGAATACAGGCCGTCGGCACCGATCACCAGATCGTAGCGGCCCGTGCTGCCATCGCTGAACGTGACCGATACGCCTTCGCCATTATCGTCGAGCACGTCTGCGGTGATGCCGAGGCGGATGTCGGCGCCTGCACCCTTGGCACGGTCGCCCAGCACCTTGTGCAGCGCGCGCCGTCCGATACCGACATTGCCGGGATAGCCTTCGACCAGCCGGGGCGTGGGGATGTCCGCAACGCACTGTCCGGTGGGGATATAGACCTGGACGCGGTCAAAACCGAAGCCGGCGCTGATGTAATCGTCGATCAGGCCCAGCTCGGTCATCGCGCGGACAACATTGCCCTGCTGGATGATGCCGACGCCGTAGACGGACCAGTCGGGGTCGCGCTCGATCACGTCGACGTCAAAGCCTTTGCGGCGCAGGGCGATCGCAGACGTGAGCCCACCGATGCCACCACCAATGACCAGAATTCGCATGTCTTTCATGCAGTAAACCCTCTCCCGTGCCCGGCACCAGCGCCCGGGCATCTTCATCCCGCTTTCAATAGGGGGTGAGGGTATAATCTGTAAATTTTATTGTATTGATCCATAGGCATTAGGTTTATGAATGGATTGGGCCTCACTGGATGGCGCTGTCGCGGCGCAGTTCTTCACGGAGCCATTTCAGCCCCTCATCGGCGCTGCGCGCGTGGTTGAACTGCATCATTTCGCGCATGACCGGAAAGGCGAAGGGAATGGGCGCGATGGCCAAAGGAAACATGCGCGCCATGCACAAAGCCAGCCGCTCGTGCATCAGCGCCAGCCGGTTGGTCTCTATGATCAGCCAGGGGACGACGGTGAACGACGATGCAGTGACATCCATCCGCCGGAAGCGACCCGATTGCTCCATCGTGCTGTCGGCAAATGCGGCGGTGCGCTGGTTCCCCATCTGGATGCCGACATGTCCGGTCTGCATCAGGTCGTCTTCTGTCAACGGCCGGCTGAACACCGGGTTCTTGGTCCATCCGACCACGACATGCCGTTCCTCGAACAGCAGTTCGGCGGGTTGGCTGGGGTTGATGAACTCTTCCGGGGTGATCAGCAGGTCGAACGCCCCTTGCGCGATCAGGTCTGCGCTGCCGTCCGACGGCAGCACCGCTTCGAGCCGGATGCCGGGCGCGATCTGTGCCAGCCTGCGCGAAAGCGGGGCGATCACGGCGGCGGTGATATAGTCCGATGCGATCAGCCGGAAGATGCGTTGAGAGGTCGCCGGGTCGAAGTTGGTCGAGGTGGTGATCAGTGCATCGATTCGGCGCAAAGTATCCTGCACGCCTGGAACCAGCGATTCGGCATAAGGTGTCGGGAACATGCGCTTGCCGTGCAGCACCAGCAGATCATCGCCGAAATAGTCGCGCAACCGGCCCAGTGCGGCGCTCATGGCCGGCTGGCTCAGGTGCAATTGCTCTGCAGCACGCGAAACGCTGCGCGTCTCCATCAGCACGTTGAACGCGACCAGCAGGTTGAGATCGAGACCCTTGAAGCGCATCGGATAGATCCATCCATTTAATTATTGGATGATGATTAAAACAAAAGATTTCACCTATGGCTAGCCCTTGCCTTACATCCACAGTCAACAAGGCGATGGCCCGTGGAGGCTTTCGGCGCATTTTGGGGAGATGAAAAATGAAGGCATGTTTGCTGGCGACCACCTTTCTGGCCGCATTGGCCATTCCAGGGGCCGCATTCGCGCAGGACGCCACCACCAACGCCGCTGAAGATCCGCAGAGCGAAGGGCTGAGCGAAATTGTCGTCACCGCCCAGCGCCGCGAGGAAAGCCTGCAGCGCGCCGCCGTTGCGGTGACTGCCGTCACTGGCGATGATCTCACCAAGTCGGGCATTACCGAAACCGCCAACCTGGGCCGCCTGGTCCCGTCGCTGGTGGTCCAGCCCACCGGCGGAACGACCAGCTTCTTCCTGCGCGGTGTCGGCACCAATTCGCAGAACTCGTTCGCCGAAAACGCGGTCGCGTTCAACTTCAACGGCATCTATGTCGGCCGCCCCACCGCGCCTGCTGGCGTGTTCTACGATCTGGAACGCGTCGAGGTGGTAAAGGGACCGCAGGGCACGCTCTATGGCCGCAACGCCACCGGCGGCGCGATCAACGTCATCCCCAAGAAGCCGGTGCTGGGCACATTCAGCGCCGAAGGCTTGTTCGAGTATGGCAATTACGACAGCAAAAAGGCCTCGCTGGCGCTGAACGTTCCGCTCGGTGAAACCGTTGCGCTCCGCGTGGCCGGGCAGATCGTCGATCGCGATGGCTTCATCTCGGACGGCTATGACGACGACAAGGGCGAGGCTTTCCGCGCATCTTTGCTGATCGAGCCATCCGACATGTGGTCGATGACGCTGGTTGCCGATTACTACAACCAGCGCGGCAAGGGTGCAGGCGCGGTGCTGCTGCCCGAAGCACGCTATGCCGTTCCGCCGCTGGAAGATCGCGTGAGCATTTCCGATCCGCGTGCGCAGGCATCGATCCGCCAGCTGGCATCGGGCATCTTTGCTCCGCCGTTCTGCGGTGGCTTCGGTAATTTCGTCAACAGCGGCTGTGTCGCTCTGGCGGGAACCGACGGTTTCCTCGACAACCAGTTCTTTGGTGTCAGCGCTACTGTCGTCGGTGACATGGGCTTTGGCACGCTGACCGTCATTCCGGCCTATCGCCGGTCCGACGTGAGCGTTCTGACCTATCTGCCGGGCTTTGCCGGTACGATCCAGGATGTCGCCGAGCAGACCTCGCTGGAAGTGCGGCTCGCCTCGAACGAAGACCAGCGGCTGCGCTATGTCCTGGGCGCATTCTATTTCGGCGAAAACCAGGTCACCGAGAACTTCTTTCGCCAGGGCAACATCTCGACGACCCGCTTCACGCCGCGGCTGAGCACGGAAAGCATCGCCGCGTTCGGCCAGCTGACCTTTGACATCGCCGATACTCTGCGCATCGTCGCGGGTGGCCGCTATACCAGGGAAGACAAGGAGCAGTTCACCTCCGTCGCCGCTGGCGGACTTCCCGGTCCCATCAACCCTCCGCTCAGCGCGCCCTTTACTGGTGATCTTTCGTTCGAGAAGTTCACTTGGAAGGCCGGACTGGAATGGGATGCCGGGCCAGCATCTTTGGTCTATGCCAATGTTGCGACCGGCTTCAAGTCGGGCGGCTTCTTCGTCGCCCAGCCACCTGCCAACACCTTCGCTCCCGAAGAGCTGACCGCCTATACGGTCGGTGCCAAGAACCGCTTCTTCGGCAACAAGCTGCAGTTGAACATCGAAGCGTTCTACTGGGACTACAAGGACCAGCAGATCACGTTTGTCGGCGGCGTGCGCACCGCAGGCGGCATCTTCGCGCAGGGATCGACCACGGTCAACGCGGGCAAGTCGCGCATCTATGGCGCCGAGTTCGAGGCCAAGTTCGCGCCCAGCCGCAATGATCTGTTCAATCTCAACGTCCAGTATCTCAACGGCAAGTACAACAGCCTGACAACGGCCAACTTCTCGCCCACCGGCGCGCCGGTCACGACGGGATGCACCACCCTGGGCAGCCGCCTGGCCAATCCGGGCGTCAATGGTGCGCGCTTCTTCGACATCGATTGCTCGGGACGGCCGACGGTCAACTCGCCGAAATGGGCGATCAACCTGGGGTATGAACGCACGTTCGAGCTGAACGGCGATCTGGACCTGATCTTCGGCGCACGAGGGAATATCGAAAGCAGCCGGTTCCTCAACTCGAACTATCGGCCCGAGGAGCGTCAAGGCGGTTTTGCCATGGCTGATGCCTATTTGACGCTGGAAAGCGCAAGCGGCTGGAATGTGACCGGCTTCATCAATAACATCACCGATGAAGTGGTGCTGGCGCGCGCGGGCACCCGCCCGATCCTCGACTTCCCGGTGGGCACGCTGCGCCCGCCGCGGACCTATGGCGTGCGGTTCGGGTTCAACTTCTGATGGCGGGGGGCGCCATCGTGTCGGTGCTGGCAGCCTTGCTGGCCGCTGCACCGGCTGTGGCACAACCAGTGCCTCAGGGGGATGGTTTCGTCACGCTGGGCACCATGGGGGGGCCAGTGCCCGCGCCCGACAGGGCGCAGCCATCCAATGCGCTGATCCATCAAGGCCAGGTGTATCTGGTCGATGCAGGCGACGGGACCGTACAGCAGCTGGCGCGCGCAGGGATCCTGCTGCCCCGCGTCCGCGCGGTGTTCCTGAGCCATCTGCATGCCGACCACACCGGCGGGCTGTCCGCCGTGCTAGCCTTACGCAACCAGACCAATGTGCGCGATCCCATCACCGTTTATGGTCCACCAGGGACGCGCGAGCTGGTGGGGGGCATGGTCGCATCGATGCAGCCTGCAGCGCATGTCGGCTATGGCATTCCGGGCCAGCCCTGGACTCCGCCTGCCGACACGGTCAGCGTGATCGAGCTGGCCGATGGCGAGCGCGTGCCGCTCGGCGACATGGCGGTGACGGCAGCGCAGAACTCGCATTATGACTTCGCGCCGGGCAGCGTGGAAGACCGCAACTACAAGTCGCTGAGCTTCCGCTTCGATCTGCCGGGTCGCTCGATCGTCTATACCGGCGATACCGGGCCGAGCGCGGCGGTCGAAACGCTGGCGAAGGGCGCGGACCTTCTGGTCAGCGAGATGATCGACATGGGCGGCACCATGGCCAATGTCGCGCGCAATTCACCCAACATGCCGCCCGAGGCGAAGCAGCGGCTCGAACAGCATCTCTCCACCCATCATCTGACGCCCGATGCCGTGGGGCAACTGGCTAAGCGCGCCGGCGTCAAGGCGCTGGCGATCACGCATTTTGCTGCAGGCACGCCCGATCCTGAGCGGACCAAAGGCTATGTCGCGCAGATCCGGACGCATTTTCAGGGGCCGGTCACGCTGGCCAACGACCTCGACCGGTTCTGAGCGGCGCTCAGTCGGCCCAATACAATCGCATCGGATTGGCGACGAGCAGCTTGTGCTGCAGCTCTGCCGTCGGAGCAATCTGCGGAATCGTATCAACCAGATGCCCGTCATCGGGCAGTATCTTTTCCATGTTGGGGTGCGGCCAGTCGGTGCCCCACAGCACGCGGTCCGAATACGCCTCGACCAGCGGGCGCACGGCGGCGACGAAATCCGCATAAGGCGGGCCAGCGGCATCGAGCCGGTCGGCGCAGGTGACCTTGGTCCAGATGTCGTCGCGGCTGTCGAGCAGGCGGCGGAACGCGGTCATGTCCGCGCCGTCGGGACCCTGGGTCACGTCGGGGCGACCCATGTGATCGATCACGATCGGTACCGGGATCGCGGCGAGGAACGGCAGCATCTCTTCGAGAATGTCGGCCTCGAAATAGACCACGACATGCCAGCCCAGCCGCTCGATCCGGCGTGCGACCTCAAGGAACTTGTCCTTGGGCGCGTCATCGACCAGCCGCTTGAGGAAGTTGAAGCGCACCCCGCGGATGCCGCCTGCGTGCAGCGCGTCGAGTTCGGCATCCGAAATCGCCGGATCTACCACCGCAACGCCCCGCGCCAGACCGTTAGACCGGGCGATGGCGTCCAGCGTTGCGCGGTTGTCGGTGCCGTGGCAGCTCGCCTGGACGATGACGTTGCGCGCAAAGCCCAGATGACCGCGCAGCGCAAACAGCGCGTCGGGTCCGGCATCCTGCGGCAGATACTTGGCCTTGGCGCTGAACGGAAACTGCGCCATCGGCCCAAAGACATGGCAATGCGCATCGACCGCGCACGGCGGGGGTGTGAAGCGCGGCTTGGAAGGGCTCAGCGTCCAGCTGCGGACCCGGCCATCGGCGTCGGTGCTCATGCGAAAACCTCTCCATCCATCAGCTTGCGCGCGGTGCGCAGCATGCCCGCTTCGACCGGCTGGCCACTGTCATCAACGGTGACCACGCATTCGGTGACGCCGCTGGGGTGCTCGACGCCCAAGGTCTTGTTCGCGCCCTCGGGCACCTTGGCGATGCGCGCGGCCGGCGATCCTTCGATCAGGCAGGCGGTTGCGACGCTCACCGCGCCGAGCACGCCGATCGAGGCGTGGACGCGGTGCGGGATCAGCGAGCGGACGGCAATCGCGCCACCTTCGCGCGGGGCCGCGACCAGCATCATCTTGGGTACCGATTTGGCGGTGACATCGCCCAGGTTCATCAGCGGCCCGGCCTGCAGCCGGATTGCCTCGACCCTGGCCTTCATGGCCGTGTCGGCATCGAGTGTGTCGCGGTCTTCATAGCCGGTGATGCCCATGTCGGCAGCGGCAATGACCACGCAGGGCATGCCGTTGTCGATCATCGTCACCGCGACGCCGTCGATCACATCCACGCCGTTGCCGGTGGGCAGCAGCGCGCCGCACGACGAGCCCGCGGTATCGCGAAATGCCAGCGGGATTGGCGAGGCCGTGCCCGGCACGCCGCTGATCGCGGCATCGCCGGCATAATCCACCACGCCGCCGGGCGTGGCAACGGTCGCGACCGCCACCTGGCCGGTGTTCTCCATGTAAATGGCAACGCGCGTCGTGCCGTCGCTCGCCGCGACCAGCCCGCGCTCGATCGCGAACGGGCCGACGCCCGCGAGGATATTGCCGCAGTTCTGCGCGTCGGTGACGATTGCCTGATCGACGAACACCTGGAGGAACAGGTAATCGACATCGACCCCGGGCCGGTCGGATTTGCTGACCACGGCGACCTTGCTGGTCAGTGGGTCCGCGCCGCCCATGCCATCAATCTGGCGCTCGTCGGGCGACCCCATCACACGCAGCAGAAACGCATCGCGCGCAGCGGTATCAGCGGGCAGGTCGTGCTTCAGGAAGAACCCGCCCTTCGACGTCCCCCCGCGCATCCACATGCAGCGGGCGCTCTTGTGGACGCCCACTCCGGGCGGAAAACCGGTTTCCACTTTTCCTGAGCGGGCGTCGTCAGACATATTTCAGGCCCATCTCTGCCAGACGTGGGCGCATGTTGTAGATGTCGAGCCCCAGTTCACCTGCCGCCAGCCGCTGGCGCTTGGCCTCTTCGGCGGCTTCGCGCGCCTGCGCCTTTTCGAGCACGGAGGCGGCATCGGCGCGCTTGACCACGCACACGCCATCGTCATCGGCGACGATGACATCGCCGGGTTCGATCGCGGCACCGGCGCACACGATCGGCACGTTGACGCTGCCGAGCGTGTTCTTGACCGTCCCTTGTGCAAACACCGCCTTCGACCAGACCGGAAAGCCCATCTGGGTGAGATCGCGAACATCGCGCACGCCTGCATCGATCACCAGCCCGCGACAGCCGCGCGCCATCGCACTGGTCGCCAGCAGATCGCCGAAATAGCCATCGACGCACGGGCTGGTGGGGGTGAGCACCAGAATGTCGCCCGGCTGCAACTGCTCGATCGCGACATGGATCATCCAGTTGTCGCCCGGGGGCGCCGAGATGGTGACCGCATTGCCCGCGATCCGCGCACCGGCATAGATCGGGCGCATGTGATGCGCGAGCAGGCCGATGCGGCCCTGCGCCTCGTGCACCGTCGCGACGCCCGCCGCGCCAAGGCCATCTACCACCGCAAGATCGGTGCGCTCGATATTCTGGACCACAATTGCCATCGTCAAACTCCTTGTTGTCCCGCCGTGCCCGCGTGGCTGCCCCTTCTGCCAATCCAACTTGTGGACAGGCAATAAGTTTTTGCTATGTCTTGTGGCCATGACGACACCGTTCGACCTCAATCTGCGCCATCTGCGCGCGCTTGTCAGCGTCGTCGCGCTGCGCAGCCTCAACCGCGCGGCGGAAACGGCGGGTTTGTCGCAACCCGCGCTGACGCAGGGGCTGGCCAAGCTGGAGCGGCAGCTGGGTGTGCTGCTGTTCGACCGGCATTCGGGCGGGGTCGAACCGACGTTTGCTGGCATCGCATTGGCCGAGCGGGTCGAGCGCGCGTTCGCGCATCTCGCCGCCGCCGTGCGCCGGCCCGGGCGATCGGCAGCGCGCGGCTTTTCGCGGCCCGAACAGCTGATGACCGCGACTCAGCTACAGGCGTTCCTGTATTTTGCCGATGCCCAGGGGTTTGCCGGCGCCGCGGCGGCGAGCGGGCTTTCGCAGCCCGGCATTCACCGCGCGGTGCGCGAACTCGAACAGATCAGCGGGCAGGTGCTGGCCGAACGCCGCGGGCGCGGCATGGCGCTGACGCCTGCGGGGCGGGCGATGGCGCGCGGCGTGCGGCTGGCCTCGGGCGAGATTGCCGCCGGGATCGCCGAGGCGCTGGGCGAGACGAGCGCCGCCAGCCGGATCGCGATCGGCGCGATGCCGCTCAGCCGTGCGCTGGTGGTGCCGCGTGCGATCGCGCATTTTCTGCGCGACTGCCCCGGCACCGTGGTCGATGTCGTCGAAGGATCATGGCGCGAGTTGATTGATCCGTTGCTCGACGGCGTCATCGACCTGATGATCGGCGCATTGCGCGAACTGCCCCCGCCCGAGGTGGAGCAGGTGCCGCTGTTCACCGACCGGCTGGCGGTGTTCGGGCGCAAGGGCCACCCGCTCGCGGGCAGGCGGGTAGCGCTGGACGAGCTGCAGGCGCAATCCTGGGTGGTGGGGCCGCAGGGCACGCCGCTGCGCGCGCACTGGCAGGCGCTGTTCACGGGTGATCCGCCGCCGGTGCCGGTCGAATGCGGGTCGGTGATGGTGATCCGCGGGCTGGTGATGCAGAGCGATCTTCTGACGCTGTTGTCGCCCGATCAGATTTCGATGGAAATGGATGCACAGATGCTGGTGCGGATCGATGTCGATCTGCCCGGAAGCGTGCGCACGATCGGGTTGACGACGCGGCGTGGATGGCGACCCACCGCCGCGCAGCAGCGACTGGTCGATCTGTTGCATCAGGCCTCGACGGAGACCAGACTTCACGAAAACCAATAGGGGGCCGTGCAATTGGATTGGTGGCGGATCGCGCTCGTCCTTTAGGGGACGGGCATGACCAGCAACGTCACCTTTATCGGCTTCGGAGAAGCAGGCCGCGCCTTTGCCCCGGCAGGGGTACGCGCGTTCGACTTCAAGGCGCACGATACTGCGACCCGGCCCGATATGCTCGCTGCCTTTGCGTCGTCCGGGGTGGAGGGTTTCGACGATCCGGCAGAGGCCTTGTCCCAGGCGCAGGTCGTGCTGTGCCTCGTCACTGCCGACCAGGCCGTGGCGGCGGCGCGCGATTATGCACCGATGCTGCCCAAAGGCGCGCTGTGGCTCGACATGAACAGCGTTGCGCCAAGCTCCAAGCGGCGGGCGGCGGCGTTGATCGAAGCAGCGGGCGGGCGTTATGCCGATGTCGCGGTGATGGCACCGGTGCTGCCGCAGCGCCTGGGCGTTCCGCTGCTCGTGGCAGGCCCACATGCCGATGCCGCAGCAACCGCGCTGCAGGCATCGGGTTTTGCCAAGGTTTCCATCGCAGGCGAAAACGTCGGCGAAGCCTCGGCGATCAAGATGATCCGCTCGGTCATGGTCAAGGGTCTCGAGGCGCTGACCACCGAATGCGCGCTGGCCGCCGAGCGGGCAGGGGTGTCTGACGCCGTCATCGCCTCGCTCGATGCCAGCTGGAAGGACCAGAGCTGGGGGCAAAGGTTCGATTACAATCTCGACCGGATGATGGCGCATGGCCTGCGCCGCGCCGCCGAGATGGAAGAGGTCGCCGTCACGCTCTCCGATCTGGGCGTCGATCCGGTGATGACGCGCGGTACGATCGAACGCCAGCGGGCAATCGGCGCGCTGGCTGTTTCTCCACCCGAAGGCCTGGCCGCCAAACTGGCTGCCATTCAAACCCCCGAACCTGCGAGTGCTGCATGACCCTGATCATCGATTGCCACGGCCATTACACGGTCCTGCCCAAGGCGCACGACGCCTGGCGCGAGGAGCAGAAGGCCGCGTTCAAGGCAGGGACGCCGTGTCCGCCGTACCCGCACATTTCCGACGACGACATCCGCGAGACGATTCAAGCGAACCAGCTGCGATTGATCAAGGAGCGCGGCGCGGACCTCACCATCTTTTCACCCCGCGCCTCGGCGATGGCGCCGCATGTCGGTGACGAGGCGGTGGCACGCGAATGGGCGCGGCGCTGCAACGATCTGATCGCGCGCGTCGTCGGCCTGTTTCCGGATGTGTTCGCGGGCGTATGCATGCTGCCGCAGAGCCCCAAGGCGGATATGCAGGGCTCGATCGAGGAGCTCGAACGCTGCGTCACCGAGCTCGGGTTCATCGGCTGCAACCTCAACCCCGATCCGGGCGGCGGCCGTTTCGAGCACCCGCCGCTGACCGACCGCTTCTGGTACCCATTCTACGAGAAGATGGTCGAGCTCGACGTGCCCGCGATGATCCACGTTTCGGGCAGCTGCAACCCGGCGATGCATGCCACCGGCGGCTATTACATCGCGGCGGACACGATCGCGTTCATGCAGTTGCTCGAAGGCGATCTGTTCGCCGATTTCCCGACGCTGCGCTTCATCATCCCGCACGGCGGCGGCGCGGTGCCCTACCACTGGGGGCGCTATCGCGGATTGGCCGATATGCTGAAAAAGCCCGCGCTCGACACGCATCTGATGAACAACATCTTCTTCGATACCTGTGTCTACCACCAGCCGGGCATCGATCTGCTCGCCGATGTCATCGACAACAAGAACATCCTGTTCGGCAGCGAGATGGTCGGCGCGGTGCGCGGCATCGATCCCACCACCGGGCATTATTTCGATGACACCAAGCGCTATGTCGATGCGCTCGAGATCAGCGATACCGAACGCCACATGATCTTCGAGGGCAATGCCCGCCGCGTCTTCCCCCGGCTGGATGCGCAACTGAAGGAGCGCGGCCTGTGAGCGTTCCAACCGACATCCACGCCTATCTCGCCGAGTTCGAGGACATTCCCGGAACGCGCGTGTTTACCGCAGCCCGCGCGCGGCAGGGCTATCATCTCAACCAGTTCGCGATGAGCCTGATGAGTGCCGACAATCGCGCGCGGTTCAAGGCCGACGAACGCGCCTATCTCGATGAATGGGCGATTTCGGAAGCGGCCAAGCTGGCGGTGATGGCGCGCGATTACAACGCGATGATCGACCTGGGGGGCAACATCTATTTCCTCTCCAAGCTCTTCTCGACCGACGGCATCGCCTTTGCCGAAGCGGTGAGCACGATGACCGACATGAGCTGGCCCGAATACCGGCAGATGATGATGGATGGAGGCCGCTCGCCCGAGGGCATGCGGTCGATCAGGGAGAAACGCTGATGGCCCGGATTACCGCAGGCGTGGCGTCGAGCCACGTGCCGCTGCTGGGCGTGGCGCACGACCAGGGCAAGGAACGCGACGACTATTTCGGCCCGATCTTCGCAGGCTATGACTGGACCCGCGAATGGGAGAAGGCGCAGAAGCCCGATGTCGTGATCCTGGTCTATAACGACCATGCGTCTGCCTTCGACATGCGCTTCATCCCGACCTTTGCGATCGGCTGCGGTGAACGCTACAAGCCGGCGGACGAGGGCTGGGGGCCGCGCAAGGTGCCCGATGTCATCGGCCACCCGGACCTCGCCTGGCATATTGCGCAGAGCCTGATCCTCGACGAGTTCGACATGACGATCATCAACGAGATGGACGTCGACCACGGCCTCACCGTGCCCTTGAGCATGATGTTCGGTGCGTGTGACGAATGGCCGACCACGGTCATTCCGCTCGCGGTCAATGTCGTCACCTATCCGCCGCCCTCGGGTAACCGCTGCTGGGCGCTGGGCGAAGCGATCGCGCGCGCCGTCGCCAGCTTCCCGGAGGATCTGAACGTGCAGATTTGGGGCACCGGCGGCATGAGCCATCAGCTGCAGGGACCGCGCGCAGGCCTGCTCAACCGCGAGTGGGACAACCGCTTCCTCGACATGCTCGAGTCGGACGACGACGCGGTGCGGCACATTCCGCACATCGAATATCTGCGCGAGACCGGCAGCGAAGGCATCGAGATGGTCATGTGGCTGATCATGCGCGGCGCGCTCGGCAAGAGCGTGAAGACCCTGCATCGCCATTACCACATCCCGTGTAGCAATACGGCCATCGGACATCTAGTATTGGAGCCACAGACATGAGAATTGCCCTCGCAGGCGCAGGTGCCTTTGGTGAAAAGCATCTCGACGGATTGAAGCTGATCGACGGGGTGGAGATCACCTCGATCATCAGCCGCCGTCTGGAACAGGCCGAAGAGGTCGCGTACAAATATGGCGCGGTGCATGCCACCACCGAACTCGACGACGCGCTGGCGCGCGACGACGTTGACGCGGTCATCCTGTGCACGCCGACCCAGATGCACGCCGCGCAGGCCATCGCCTGCATGAACGCAGGCAAGCATGTGCAGGTCGAGATCCCGCTGGCCGACAGCTGGGCCGATGCACAGGCGGTGGTGGACAAGCAGAAGGAAACCGGGCTGGTCTGCATGGTCGGCCACACGCGGCGCTTCAACCCCAGCCACCAGTATGTCCATAACCAGATCAAGGCGGGCGAGTTCAACATCCAGCAGATGGATGTGCAGACCTACTTCTTCCGCCGCAAGAACATGAACGCCAAGGGTCAGCCGCGCAGCTGGACCGACCATCTGCTGTGGCACCACGCCGCGCATACGGTCGATCTGTTCGCCTATCAGGCGGGCCGCATCGTCAAGGCGAACGTGCTCGAAGGCCCGCATCATCCGGACCTTGGCATCGCGATGGACATGTCGATCCAGCTCAAGAGCGAAACCGGCGCGATCTGCACTTTGTCGCTCAGCTTCAACAACGATGGCCCGCTGGGCACCTTCTTCCGCTATATCGGCGACACCGCGACCTATATCGCACGCTACGACGATCTGGTGAACGGCAAGGAAGAGCCGATCGACGTGAGCAAGGTGGACGTTTCGATGAACGGCATCGAGCTGCAGGACCGCGAGTTCATCGCAGCGATCCGCGAGGGGCGCGAGCCCAACAGTTCGGTCGGCCAGGTGCTCGATTGCTATCGCGTGCTGGGCGACCTCGAACGGCAGCTCACGGCATGAGCGCACGTCGCACCCAGGTCGCGATCATCGGATCGGGGCCCGCCGGGCTGCTGCTCGGCCATCTGTTGAAGGCCGAAGGCATCGACTGTATCGTGCTCGAACGCCAGACCCGCGAGCATGTCGAAAGCCGCATCCGCGCAGGCGTGCTGGAGACGGTGACCACTGATCTGATGCACCGGTTGGGGCTCGACGAGCGGATGAACCGCGAGGCGATGGTCGAGGACGGCTTCAACCTGGCCGATGGCGACATGCTGGTGCGCATCGACATCAAGGCGCTGACCGGCAAGACCGTGGTGGTCTATGGCCAGACCGAGCTGACCCGCGACCTGATCGCCGCCGCGCCCCAGCGCGAGCTCGAGATCGTGTTCGAGGCGCAAGACCTGGCGCTGCACGATGTCGACAGCGACCAGCCCAGCGTGACCTATACCAAGGACGGGGTCGTAACCACGCTGGCATGCGATCTGATCGCCGGGTGCGACGGCTTCCATGGCCCCTCGCGCCGCGCCATTCCGGCGCATCTGGTGCGCGAGTACATGCACGAATATCCGTTTGGCTGGCTGGGCATCCTGGCCGATGTGCCGCCCTGCCATGACGAGCTGATCTACGCCAATGGCCCGCGCGGCTTTGCGCTCGCCTCGATGCGGTCGACCACGCGCAGCCGTTATTACATCCAGGTTCCGCTGACGGAACGCATCGAGGATTGGCCCGAGGATCGGCTGTGGGACGAGCTGGAAGGCCGCTTCAATGGCATATCGCAGCACGGCGTCACACGCGGGCCTGCGCTGGAAATGTCGATCGCACCGCTCAGGTCCTATGTGTTCGAAACCATGCGCCACGGCCGCCTGTTCCTGGCGGGCGATGCCGCGCATATCGTGCCGCCGACCGGGGCCAAGGGGCTCAACCTGGCCGCGTCGGATGTCCATTATCTGTCCGATGCGATCATCGGCTTTTACCGGCGGCAGGACGAGCAGGCGATGCTGGGCTATCAGGCCAAGGCGCTGTCGCGCATCTGGAAGGCGGAGCGCTTCAGCTGGTCGCTCACCAAGCTGATGCACAGCTTCCCCGATCAGGGTCCGTTCGAGCGGCGGATGCAGATGGCAGAGCTGGATTACCTCTCGCGTTCGCCCGCGATGCAGACCGCGATTGCGGAGAACTACGTCGGTCTGCCGGTGTAACGCATCCGGCAGGCCCGCGCTTTCCTTTACGGTATCGGGCGTTAGCGTCCTGCCCCTCATCGACTGCCTTCAAACCGGGGGCAGTAACTTGCATTGACGAACCTTTCTCTTAGGTTTAGTATTGCAAGTGACCGGCGATAAGCGCTGGCGATGAGGGGAGGAACTGATTGATGCCAAGCCACAATTGTGCCGCGCGTTGCCAACTCAACCGTGTTTCGATGACCGCGCTGGGCCTGGCGCTGATGGCTGGGGTCGCTGCCCCCGCCGCCGCGCAGGATACAGGGGAGCAGGAGTCTCGGGGGCCGCAGATTGCCGATATCGTCGTGACCGCGCAGCGGCGCGATTCCACGGTGCAGGATACATCCGCCGCGATCTCGGCGTTCAGCGCAGAATCGATCGAAACCGCTCGGATCCTGAGCTTCGAAGACCTCGCCGGGCAGGCGACATCGCTGAGCTTCACCGCGCTCTCGCCGATCGACCAGGAATTCAACATTCGTGGCATCACCAACACGCGTCTCGACAGCCCGTCGGCTGACCAGTCGATCGGTATCTTCGTCGATGACGTCTATGTCGGCCGCTCGGGCCTGTTCAATTTCGATATGTACGATATCGAGCGGGTCGAGGTGGTGCGCGGGCCGCAGGGCGTGCTGCTGGGCCGCAATGTCGTCGGCGGTGCGATCAGCATCTACAGCGCCAGGCCGCAGGCCGACACCGGGGGCAGCCTGGCCGTGTCCTATGGCAATTATAACGAGAAACTGGCGCGCGGGCACATTACCGGCACGATCAGCGGGCCTTTGACCGGGCGTCTGAGCTTCCAGTATCGCAACCGCGACGGCTTCAACCAGGATCTGCTGCACGATGTCGATCTGGACGATGTCGACAGCATCCAGTTTCGCGGCCAGTTGATGGTCGAACCCGACGACAGCGATTTCACCGCGCGGCTGGTGTTCGATTACACCAAGGACAATTCCAACGGCTTCCATTCGGTCGCCATCGACGGGCCAGCGGCGGGCTCCGGCCCGTGGAGCGCGGCGCGCGCTGCCATCGGCACGATCCGGGGGCGTCCGCTGGGCTTGCGTGAAGGCCTGCCCGAATGGCCGCGCTACAAGGGCGACACCGCCGATACGCCGCAGCAGCTCAACCGCGAAGCCTGGGGCCTGTCGCTGCGCATGGACCAGGGGCTGGGGGGCGTCGGCACGCTGTCGTCGATCACCGGCTATCGCAAGGGCAGTGCGTTCAACGTCTATGACCAGACCGGCATCGGACCGGACAACGGCTTTGGCGTGATATCGCCGACGCTGTTCACCTTCCCGGTCAACGAGGACGAGGATATCAAGCAGTTCAGCCAGGAACTGCGCGTGGTGTCCGAAGAGCAGTCCGATCGCGGGTTCGACTGGATTTTCGGGGCCTATTACCAGAAGGACAAGGTCAACAAGTTCGACCGTTTCTGGGCAGAGGTGCCGTTGACGGTGCTCACCACGCTGTCGGGCGAAAGCCACTGGGATAACCGGGCCACCAACGAGAGCTACGCGTTCTTCGGTCAGCTGGGCTATCGCTTTTCGCCGCAGCTTCGGATCGTGGCCGGCATCCGGTATTCCAAGGACCGCAAGTCGGGCACCGTCACCGGGATCGCGGTTGAAGGTGGCGACAAGTTCAACCCCAATGATCAGGTCGCGCTGACTCCGCTGGCAGGCACCTTCCGCGAGGGGCAGAGCTTCACCGCGCGCTATTCGGACAGCTGGAGCGAGATCACGCCGCAGGCGACGATCGAGTTCAAGCCCAATGACGACATGCTGTTCTATGGCACGTTCTCGACCGGCTACAAGGGCGGCGGTTTCGAGGACGATCCGGCCAACGCCGCTGCAGCGGTATCGAGCTACGATCCCGAAACGGTGACCAGCATCGAGATCGGCGGAAAGGTCGATCTGTTCGATCGAAGGTTGAGGCTCAATGTCGCGGTGTTCGACATGAAGTACAAGAACCTGCAGGTCACGCAGACCTCTGCGGCGTGCCTGTGCAACATCACCGACAACGCAGCTGACGCGAAAATCCAGGGGGTCGAGGCCGAAGCGACGGTCGCCGTGGCGACAGGGCTGACGCTTTCGGGCGGGATGACGCTGCTCGACACGAAGTACATCGCGTTCATCGATTCTCTCGGCAACAACAATTCGGGCAACTTCCTGCAGCGCACGCCCAAGGCGCAGTGGAATGTCGCAGCCGATTTTGTCACCGACATCGGCGATTGGTCGGATGCACTGCGCTTCAACGTCAATTACAGCCACCAGGCACGGCTGTTCTGGGCGCCGGACAACCTTCAGCGCGAAGGCGGCTATGGCCAGCTTGGCAGCCGGGTCTCGTTCACCCCGGGCAATGGCAACATCACCTTCTCGCTGTGGGGCCGCAACCTGACCAACACCCTGTACCGCACCAACATCATCGCGTTCTTCGGTGACGAGGTCAGCCGCCTGGGCGCCCCGCGCCAGTACGGCGCGGAGGTTTCGGTCAAGTTCTGAACCAGCCTGGCCGGGCAACAGAAAGGGGCAGCCGGAGCGATCCGGCTGCCCCTTTTTCGTGGTGGAAACGTGAAGGTCAGAAGCGGCTGTAACTCAGATCCCCCGTGCCCTTTTCGCCGATATGCATGCGCGGGTCCTCGGGCTTGAACAGCCCCAGGCACCAGCCTTCAGCCATCGGCATGTCGCGGTTCCAGTCGAGCGTGATCTTGCGGTGCGCGATCCGCCATTCGCCATCGCGCTTCTCGAACCGGTCGACGATCCGCCCACCGGTGAGCGTATCCCATTTCTCGCCCTGCTTGGCAAAGCGCGCGAAGGTCAGCACATAGCATTCGGCATAAGCGAGCGTATCGCTCTCGAACTCGACATGCAGGTTGCACAGATAATGCCCCATCACGTCGCTCGCGCGCATCCGCTCCATGGCGCCATCGATATACGCGCGCGCCGGGCCCGAATAGCTCGATCCATGTTCCTCGATGCTGTCATCGAAATAGCAGCTGTGCAGCATCTCGGCATCGGCGCGGTCCACGCCGCGGGCATAGCGGGCGAGGCAATCGGCAATGTCCTGCTTGGCAAGCATCGTCTCGAGCGTGTTGGCGTATTTCATGTCAGCGCCTCCCATCGTGCAGCGCCTTGACCATCGAGCGCTTGAGCGTGTGCGGATCGCGCGCCAGGAACGCGCGGACCGATTCCGCATGCGGATCGGTATCGTGTTCATCGATGCGGCGTGATGCGGCCATCAGCCCCGCCTTGCCGATATCGCGCGGCGACGATTTGGCCTGCCAGGTGACATGCTCGGCCATGCGGGTGTCGACCGAACCGACGATCAGCGCGGCGACATGGGTGCCCTGCGGCTCCAGTTCGGCGCGCAGGCAGTCGCTTGCGGCGCGCGCGGCGAACTTGCTGGGGCTGTAGCCACCCATATTGGGCACCGCGCAGATGCCGCCCGCCGACAGCACGTTGACGATGGCCCCGCCGCCATTGGCCTTGAGGATCGGCGCGAACGCGCGGACCATCGCCAGCATGCCCAGATAATTGGTCTCGATCTCGTCGCGCGCGGAACTGATATCGGGCGCTTCGAGCAACGTCACGCGGTGGAACGCGCCGGCGTTGTTGACCAGCAGGTTGACATCGGTGCAGCGCTCTGCGGCTGCTGCGACCTCGTCATGCTTCGTGACATCAAGCTGGATCGGCACGACGCGGGCATCGCTCGTCTGCGCAGCGGCGGCCTCAGCATCGGCCAGCTTGCGCGCGGCCAGATAGACGCGGGCTGCACCCTGCGCGAGCAGTTCCTCGACAAAGCCGAAGCCGATACCGCGATTGGAACCGGTGACGATGGCGGTGCATCCGTCGATCTTCATGCCGCTGCCTCCGCTGTGCTGCGCTCGCGCGCCCAGGCGCCGTAGAGAATGTCGTCGGGCTTCTTCGCGCCGCGCACCGCCTTGCCCATGTCGGGGATGATCATGCCGCGACCCCAGGTCTCGTTGATTTCCATTTCGTGGTTCCATTCCCATGCCAGGCGGCGATGCGCGATCTTCCACGCGCCCTCGCGCCGTTCGAACCGGTCGACGCAGCGCGCCATGGTGAGGCTGTCGAACGATCCGCTGTCCGCCTGACGGCGCGAAAAGGTGAGGAAATAGCATTCGGTCACGGCCAGATCGTCCTCGACGAACTCGACCGAAATGTTGGTGCAGATGTGCGACATCAGCGGCGCGGTGGGCAGGATCTTGGCCATCAGCGCGACATAGTCCGCCGCTGGCCCGACATAGACTCCGCCATGATCCTCGATCGCATCCGGATGGTAAGCGGCGTGGATCAGATCGACATCGGCGCGGTCTGCCCCGCGCGCATAGCCGATCAAGATGTCCTCTATTTCCTGCCTGTCGAGCAGTTGTTCCACGGTCAGTCGCATCCTCATCCTCCGGTTTCTGGGTGTTCCATGCTGGCGTAGAGGTCGGCAAAGGCCGCCTCTGCACCGGTAAATTCGCGGGCATCGTCCATCGCGGCGATGGCGGCGATGTTGGCCTCGACCCAGCCACTGCCGTTATCGGGTGCTGTCGCGCCGCGCCCTTCGATCGTGCGGGCGCGGCGATAGCGGCGTCCGCCTGCGAGAAAGATCTGCCCGTTGAGGGTGCACGCTGCGCTGGCCAGATAGGCCGCCATCCCCGCTGCACGTTCAGGCGCAAGCCGGGGGTCGTCGGCCACGCCGTCCTGCGCGGTCATCGGCGTTGCGGCATAGGGGCAGAGCACGTTGACGCGCACCTGTGTCCGCTTCAATTCATCGGCCAGCGTCAGCGCCATGGCGTTGAGCGCACCCTTGGATGCTGCATAGGGGATGCGCCCGCGCACGCCGTGCAGCCCGGCAGATGAGGAAACGAACAGCATCCGTCCGGAAGGGCTGGCCAGCAGATGGGGCAGGGCTGCCTGCGCCAGCGCGGCCTGGGCGAGGAAATTGGTGTTCAGCACATCGTGCAGCGCGGACAGGTCCATCTCGGGCAGCTTGGCAGCGGGCCCCATGATGCCCGCATTGAACACCACCGCGTCGATCCGCCCAAAGGCATCGAGCGCTGCCTGCGCTAGCGCTTCGGCCGCGCCCGGGGCCGCGACATCCTGATGGTTGGCGACCGCCACCCCGCCACCGGCGCAAATCGCCTCGGCAATGGCTTTTGCGCTGTCGGGCTGGTCATTGCGCAGGCGGTTGTTGACCAGCACCGCTGCTCCGTCACTGGCGAGCGCGTGCGCAAATGCCGCGCCTAGGCCCTTGCCTGCACCCGTGACGATGACCGCGCGTTCGACGCTGGAAACCATGGCCTGTTCTCTCCCGATCGGGAAAGGCTAGCCAGTTTGGTATGATAATGAAAGCGTTAAATTGGCCCGCTGCTCGCAGACGATCAGGCCGGAATGGCTTGATTTTCCGTGCCCGTCTCGTCGGCCATCTCGACAATGCGGAAGTCCACCTGATGCGCCTCGATCGGTTCGCGGCAATGCGAGCACACCACCTGCGGCTCGAGCCGATGGCCGCAGTCGCGGTGGGTCAGCAGCACCGGCGGACCTGCGGGCGAGCAGTAATATTTGTCGCCCCACATCATCAGCATCAGCAGCGCGGGGTAATAATCCACCCCCTTGCGGCGCAGGCGATATTCGAAGCGCGGCGGGCTTTCGACATATTGCTGCTGGCGGATCACCCCGATCGAGGTCAGCCATGCCAGCCGCTCGGCCAGGATGTTGGTGGCGATCGCGGTGTCGCGGCGGATGTCGTCGAAGCGGTTGATGTTGGTGAAGATCGACCGCATGATCAGGCTGGCCCAGCGGTCGCCGATGATGCGCGCGGCTTCATCGAACAGCGATGTCGCATCCTGCGTCGTCTCGCGCTGCTGGCGGCGGCGCGAATAGACCGGCTCCATCATGCCGACACCGGGGCCGGCCTCCCATTCGACCTGGGTCGCATCGATCGTCGCGTTGCACGCGCGGCACGCCGGTTCGGGTTCGAACGTGTGGCCGCAAGTCTGGTGGGTCAGTTCGACCTTGATCTTGTTGCGGCCTAGGCCCCAGCGCTGTTCCCAGCGCAGCAACATCAGCGAGGTCCAGTAGAGGTCACGCCCCTTTTGCGTGAGCACATATTCGTGGCGGTTGCCGCCATCGCTGCTCGGGCATTTCTCGATCATGCCGTTGGCGATCAGCCGCTTGAGCCGGTCGCTGAGCAGCGCCTTCAACAGCCCGGTGCGCTTGCGCAGGGCATCGAAGCGGCGCGTGCCCAGCCAGATCGCCTCGATCACCAGCACCGTGGGGGCATCACCCACCACTTCCAAAGCGCGCCAGATCGAGCAGGTACGGATTAATTGCGGTTCAACAGTCACGGGCGTGACAATAAGCGCGCCGGAGCGTTCCGTCGAGCCTTTCGCTCCGGCGCGCTCACCTTCAAGGCGCTGGCGCGTGGAATTCTTCCTTGATCCCCATCTCGCGCAGCAGCTCGGCGCGGTCGTAATATTCGCGCCAGACCTTCACATGATCGCCCTCGACTTCCAGGATACCCACCACCGGCACCTTGCCCTTGTGGCCGTTGTAGGTGAACTCGTCGGTGCGCTCGATCACCACGACATCGCCGATGCGGCCGATATTGTGGATGTGCAGCGTGATGCTTTCGATGCCCGCGCCCAGTGCATTGATCCGTTCGGCGATCGCCGGGCGGCCGTTGACCGGTTCGATCATCATCGAATGCAGCACGCCGTCTTCGGAAAACAGGTCGCCCACCATCTTCCAGTCGCGGCGGTTCCAGGCGTCGATCATCTTCTCGACGACGGCAATCTTGGGGTCGGTCATTGCGCTCTCCTTGGCTGCGGAACTGGCTGCCACGTCATCCTTCGCCCAGGCCGTGCCGGGCATCGCCGCGCCTGCGGTCAACGACAGGGCGGCAAGCGCCCATGCGGCGGTACGGAATTGGGTCATGGCATCCTCCTTGTTGATTGTGATGCGACCGGTGCACCCGGCCTGCTGCATCGGTGTACCGCAAACAGACTTGCGTAACCAGACCATTCTGCTATCCGATCATCATAGGACTGAAAAACCCAGAGGATGAGGCCATGGCCATGAGGATCGAACGGTTGCCTGCGATCCGTTCCACGTTGCAGCCCAGCAATCACCCCTATCTCACCGGGCCCTGGACCCCGCAGTACGAGGAGGTGAATGCTTTCGATCTCGAAGTCATCGAAGGCGCGATCCCCGAGGATCTGGACGGCATCTACCTGCGCAACACCGAAAATCAGGTGCACCAGCCGCTGGGCCGTTACCATCCGTTCGACGGCGACGGCATGATCCACCAGATCGATTTCCGCCGTGGCACCGCGCATTATCGCAATCGCTTCGTCCGCTCGCGCTGCTTCCAGGCGGAGCAGGAGGCGGGCGGATCGCTGTGGGGCGGGCTGCAGGACAGGCCCAGCCTTTCGCGCCGTCCGGGCTTCGGCGCGCATGGCAGCCTGAAGGACAGCGCCTCCACCGACATCATCGTGCATGCCGGCCAGGCGATCGCCACCTTCTATCAGTGCGGCGAGGGCTATGTGCTCGACCCCGAAACGCTCGAATCCATGGGCCCTGCGCCTTGGGTGCCGATCGACGGCATCTCTGCGCACCCCAAGGTCGACGAGCGCACCGGCGAGCTGCTGTTCTTCAACTATTCGAAGCACGCGCCGTTCATGCATTACGGCGTGGTCGATGCCGAAGGACGGTTGACCACCTATGCGCCGGTGCCGTTGCCCGGTCCGCGTCTGCCGCACGACATGGCGTTCAGCGAGAACTGGGCGATTCTCAACGATTTCCCGGTGTTCTGGGACGAGCAGCTGCTCGAGAAGAATATCCATGCGGTGCGGATGCACGATCTGCCCTCGCGCTTTGCGCTGGTGAACCGCAACGATCCGTCCGACATCCGCTGGTTCGATGCCGCGCCCACCTATGTGCTGCACTGGCTGAACGCCTGGGAAGAAGGCGAAGAGGTGGTCCTCGACGGCTATTTCCAGAACAATCCCACGCCCGATCCGCTCGAGCATGAGGGCGGGCACGGCGCGATGATGGCGCATATCGACGAGAACAGCTTCAAGCCCACGCTTCACCGCTGGCGGTTCAACCTGCGCACCGGCGAGACGCGCGAGCAGTCGCTGGGCGATCAGCTGGTCGAGTTCGGCATGATCAACCAGCGTTATCTGGCGCAGCCCTATCGCTATGCCTATTCGACCACCACCCGGCCCGGCTGGTTCCTGTTCAACGGCTTCGTCAAGCACGACCTGCACACAGGCGAATCGACCACGATCACCCTGCAAGAGGGGCGGTACGCCTCGGAAGCGCCGTTCGCGCCGCGCGTCGGGGCGCAGGACGAGGACGATGGCTATCTGGTGAGCTTCGTTATTGACGAGAACCAGGGCACGTCGGAATGCATCATCATCGACTGCAAGCGCTTCGCCGACGGCCCCGTCTGCCGCATCGCGCTGCCGCACAAGATCAGCAGCGGCACCCATTCGCACTGGGTTGAGCGCGATGTTCTGGAGCGCGACAAGGCGGCGCGCCGCGACCGGGCGATGGGAGTGGCGGCCTAAACCGCCCCGTCCATCGCTGCCAGCACAGCCTCGCGCAGATCTGCGCGCACCACCTTGTTCATCGCGTTGCGCGGCAGCGCGGGCAGCATCACCAGCCGTTCCGGGCGCTTGAACACCGCGACGCCGGCCGCTGCCAGATGCGCACCGATGCTCGCGATATCCGGCGGGTTCGTGCCGTCGTCCACCACCACGGCCACCGCAATCCGTTCGCCCAGATCCGCATCGGGAATGCCCACCACTGCGGCCTCTCGGACGTTCGGAAGGTTGACCAGCAGCTCGTCGATTTCCGCCGGTGAGATATTCACGCCGCCGCGCACGATGATCTCCTTCGATCGCCCGACGAAGCGGTAGAAGCGCGCGAGTGGTCCTGTCCCTGCGATCTCGAACAGGTCGCCGGTGCGAAACCAGTCGCCGTCGAAGGCGGCGGCGGTCAGCTCGGGCGAGCGCCAATAGCCGGACATGACGTTGCCGCCTGCAATGTGCATCTCGCCGGACTGGCCGGGCTCGGTGATCACCGAGCCGCTCGAAGGATCGACCAGCCGGGTGCGCATCACCCCCGAAACCGGGTTGGACCATTCGACACCCTCGGCACCGAAGCGGGGGAAATAATGCGCGCGCTCGGTGCGGTCGGGGACGTCGCCGGGCGAGGACATCAGCGCCATGCCCTCGTTCGATCCGAAAATGTTGCAGATCTCTATGCCGTGGTCGTTCGCCCAGCCCTCGATCAGCCAGGGGGTGAGCGGCGCCGAACCGCTGCCGATCGCGCGCAGCGATGACAGGTCCACCGAGGCGGCAATCTGTGGCTGCTTGAGCAACGCCGTCAGCACGGCGGGCGGCGCGATGGTATAGGTCACACGCTCGGCCTCGATCTGCTTGAGGAATACGCCGAGGTCGAACGGATGGTGCAGCACCAACGTGCCGCGCACCTCCAGCCAGGGCAGCACCAGCCCGCCGATCGAGGCGATGTTGACCAAGGGGAAGGGGTTCAGCAGCACGTCGCCTGCCACCATGCCGGTGCCCCAGACGATGACCTTGGCGTTGAGCACCCAATGGTTGTGATCGCGCGGCACGCCTTTGGGGCGTGCCTCGGTGCCCGACGTCCAGCAGATCGTCAGCACCTCGCCGCCATCGACGGGGTTCACCGCGCACCACTCGGCGACGGGCGCAGGGTCGGCGGTGGCGGCGAGCGCCTTCAGGTCAGTGCCGCACTCTGCCGGGCCTATCGTCAACACCTGCATTCCGGGGCGTGCCTCGGCCAGACCTGCCGCCATCGCAGCATGGTCATGGCCGTGGAAAGCGGGCACGGTGACGAAGGCGCGCGCATCGGTGAGCGACAGGATATGCGCTAGCTCATGCTCGCGATACTGCATCACCACCGGGCTGATGATCAGCCCAAGCCGGGCCGCAGCAAGGAACAGGATCACCGCATCGACCGTATTGGGCAGTTGCGCGCAGATCACATCGTCCCTGGCGAGCTCCAGCCCGATCAGCGCGGCGGCCATCGCATCAACACGTGCATCCAGTGCCGTCCAGCTCAGCTGTTCGGGTGCGCACCCATCAAGCGCCTCGCGGTTCATCGGATCGACGATTGCAATTGCTTCACCGCGTTCGGCCACAGCACGGCGCAGCATGGCATCGACGCTGATCCCCTCCCACCAGCCGCGCGCCATATGGTCCGCAATCCGCTCTGCCGAGGTCAGAAACATCGCGCTCTCCTGTCTTGTGCTTTACAGCTTTCATAAAGATACCTAAACCCTTCGCAAGCCAAAGCTGCGGCCCGGGGGCGATTAATCGCCCCCTCAAAAGAAACGGAACCGGGGAGGCGGGCGTGACCTGCAAAGTCATCCAATGGGCGACCGGCGCGATGGGGCGCACGGCGCTCCGCCGGATCATCGACGATCCGGCGCTCACCCTTGCAGGCGTCCATGTCTATTCGCCCAAAAAGGCGGGCAAGGATGCAGGCGAGATCGCGCGCCGTCCGCTGACCGGCGTGCTGGCGACCGCCGATCTGGCCCAGACGCTGGCGATCGACGCCGATGTCGTCATCCACACGCCGCGCATCACCTTGCCCTATGACGCGCTGGTCCCCGACGTCGAGGCGCTGCTGCGGTCGGGCAAGAACGTCATTTCCACCGCCGGTTTCCATTGGCCGGCGGCGCAAGGGCCGGACTATGCCGATCGGCTGCACCGCGCCGCGATCGAGGGTGGCGCGACGCTGGCGGGCGTCGGGGTGAGCCCCGGCATGATCGTCGAGCGGATCGCGCTTGCGGCTACTGCGATGTCGGTCGAGGTCGATCATATCCATGTCAGCGAGACCGTTGATGCCTCAGCGATGGCAAGCGCTGCGTTCGTGTTCGATCTGATGGGGCTGGGCAGCGACCCTGCGGTCCGCGATATTCGCACTGGGCCTTTGGCGGAGCTTTACCGCGCGCTGTTTTCCGAGGTGCTGGTCTTTGCTGCGTACCAAATGGGTACGCAAGTGGATCGGATTGAACCAGATCATCAGTTGACACTGGCACCTGCCGATATCGTGATCCCGGCAGGAGCGATTCCCCAGTGCACCGTGGCGGCGACCGAATGGCGCTGGACCGCGCATTACACCTGCGGCACGCGCTTTACCCTCGCGATCCTGTGGACCGCCGATCCCGCGCTGCACGAGGGCGGGCGCGGGCACTGGGATGTGCGCATTGAAGGACGACCCAACATCCACCTGACGATGGACATCGCCGAGGCCGATCCGAACGCGCCGCCTTCGCGCGCGCTCACCGATGCGACCGTGGCGGTGGCGATCAACGCCATTCCCGCCGTCATCGCTGCGCCGCCGGGGCTGTTCGCATTCCAGCCGCCCAGCGCGTGGAGGGCACCGGCATGAGCGAGGCGTATCTGCATGTCGCACTGCGCACCCCGCGTGGACGCGCGCGGCCCGATGGCGGTCTGGCGAGCGAGACGCCGCATGGCCTCGTCGCGCACCTCGTCGATGCAATGGAGGCGCGCGGGGTCGAGCCGCGTGGACGCGCCGAGCGGATGACCTTGGGCTGCGTGGGCCAGGTCGGCGCGCAGGGCGGGCATATCGCTCTGGTCAGCAAGCTGAAGGCCGAACTGCCCGATAGCGTAGCGGTGCACACGCTCAACAACTTCTGCGCCTCGGGACTGTCCGCCGTCGGTGCAGCAGCCGCGGCGGTCGCCTCGGGCCAGGCGCAATGGGCGCTCGGCGGCGGGGTGGAGATGCTGTCGAAGGTCGCGTTCATGGCCGACAAGGCGGACTATTATACCGCCGCCGACATGCCGCCCGCCCGGCGGTACATCCAGGTCGCGCTGGCGGCCGACATGCTCGCCGAAAAGGAGGGCATTACCCGCGCCGAGCTCGATGCAGTCGCGATGACCTCGCAGGCGCGCGCGGCGGCTGCGGAAGGCACGCCCGAACTGCTCGCCTCGCGGATCGCGGTGGCGGGGCTGGATCGCGAGGAAGCGGTGCGCCCGATGACGCTGGAGCGACTGCAGGCGCTGCCACCTGCATTTCCGGCGCTGGCCGAGGGTTATCGCGATATCCTGGGCGACCGGGTGATCGACCATCGTCACAGCGTCGCGCACGCCCCGCCGATGACCGATGGCGCGGGGCTCGCGCTGGTCGGACCGCGCGAAGGGGCGACCGCGCGCATCGTCGCGCATGTCGAGGTCGGCGGCGATCCGTGGGATTCGCTCACCGCAGGCTTCACCGCGATGGACCGGGCGCTCGCCAAAGCGGGGTTTGCGCTAGCGGATATGGACCGCATCGAGTTCATGGAAGCGTTCGCGGTCACCCATGCCAAGTTCCTGCGCGACCGTGCACCCGATCCGGACAAGGTCAATGTCAGCGGCGGGCATGTCGCCAAGGGGCATCCGATGGGCGCGACCGGTGCGATCCTGCTCTCGACGCTGATCGATGCGCTGACGGCATCGGGCGGTACTCTGGGCCTCGTGGTGGCGACCGGTGCGCAGGGCGTGGGCGTGGCGACAATCGTGGAGCGAATTTGAATGATGATCGACAGATTGCGCCTGCCGGTGGTGGCTGCGCCGATGTTTCTGGTGTCTGGGCCGGAGATGGTGATCGCGGCAGCACGCTCGGGCATCATCGGCTCGTTCCCCACGCCCAATTGCCGCACGGTCACCGATCTTGACGCCTGGATGACGCGGATCGCGGCGGAGGCGGCAGGGGCGCCCGGCCTATGGGCGGCGAACCTCGTCACGCACAGCAGCAACCAGCGGCTCGCCGATGATCTGGCGCTGATCGCGAAGCACAAGCCGCCGATCGTGATCACTGCCCTTGGCAGCCCGGCCCCGGCGATTGAGACGGTGCACGGCTATGGCGGCATCGTGCTCGCCGATGTCATCACCGTGGCCTTGGGTCGCAAGGCGGCGGCAGCGGGCGCGGATGGCCTGGTCTGCGTCTCGGCAGGGGCGGGCGGGCACACCGGCTTCCTCTCGCCCTTCGCCTTCATCACCGCGTTGCGCGCCGAGTTCGGCGGGATCATCTGCGTCGGCGGGGGAATTTCCGATGGCGCGGCGCTGGCGGGCGCGATCGCGGCGGGTGCGGACCTCGTCTATATGGGCACGCGGTTCCTCGCAGCGGAAGAAAGCATGGCGGTGCCGGGCTACAAGCAGATGGTGGTCGACAGCGGGCTCGAGGATCTCGTCGTCAGCCCCGCGATCACCGGCACGCCCGCATCCTGGCTGATCCCGTCACTCGTCGCGTGCGGCTATGATCCCAAGGACTTGGGTAAGCCCGCCACCCGCGATTACGGCGGCGATCCGCATGCCAAGTGGAAGGACCTCTGGGCGGCAGGGCAGGGTGTCGGCACGGTCCGGAGCATCGAACCCGTCGCCACAATCGTGGACGAGATCGAAGCCGGTTTCCGCGCCGCCGCCGAGCGACTGGGGCAGCGGGCCGGGACCCACTGACCCAAGGGCCAGGCTCAGCCACGTTTCGGCGGCAACGGAATGAAGCCCGAGGTGCGTGCGACATACTCCGCATAGCCCTCGCGCGTCTTCGCCAGTCGCCGCTCGACCGTCGGCGCGCCCGACCATTTCATCAGCGTCCAGGTGAGCAGCACCGGGCCGACGATGGCGGCAAGGCCGGTCGAGGTCTCGGCCGCGATCAGCCACAGCCCCCACCAGGTCGTGGCATCGCCGAAATAATTGGGGTGACGGGTATAGCGCCACAGGCCGCCGGTCATCAGTTTGCCCTGGTTTTCGGGCCTGGCCTTGAACGCCACCAGCTGCGCATCGCCGATCGTCTCGAACGCGATGCCGAACAAGGCTATACCCGCGCCGATCAGGCCCAGAGTGCCGAACGCGGGCTCGGCATCGATCTGCCCCAATTGAACGGGGAGGCAGACGACGAACAGCAACGGGGCCTGAGTCGCGAACACCAGCTGGCCCGAGGCGCGGGCGAAGCTCCAGCCCTTGTGCTGCTGTGCCTTGCCGAGCAGCGCCGAATAGCGCCGGTCGGGCCCATGGCTGCGCCAGCGCCACAGCATGAAGCTGCCCAGCCGTGCCGCCCACAGGCCGCAGATGCTGAGCAGCGCCAGCATCCGCGTCGGGTCGCCTTCGGCCTGCACATAGGTCGATGCCGCCATCACCAGCATGCCCCACGCCCAGAAGCTGTCCACCGGGGTCACGTCGCGCGTGCCTAGGCAGATCAGCCACAGCGCGACAAAGCACCCCACCAGCACAGCGGCGTTGATCGCCAGAATCGTCAGCATCCCGTTTTCTCCCGATTATCGTTGATAGTGCGCGGCGTCAGCCAGTCGCGGCGACGCCATCGCCTGGCGGATCGGCAAACACTCGGCCCACCCATTCGCGCCGCCCGTCGAGCACTGCGCGGCGGTTGATCGTGCCCTTGTCGGAGAGCTCGTGCGCAGCTGCATTGGGTGGGCTGTCGAACAGCGCCACCCGCTTGATCATTGCGCCGCCGCGCGCGTCCGCGTTGTAGCTGCGCACCGCATCAGCCACCGCCTCCAGCGTCGCGCCGGGCTTAGGCCAGGCGAGCATGGCAAGATACGGCCTGCCATCATCGGCCAAGACCAGTTCGGCGATCAGCCCTGAGCATGCCTTGAGCAGTTTCTCGCGCACTGCGCCGCCATAGACCCAGTTGCCATTGGCGAGCTTGAACTCCTCGGCCAGCCTTCCGGCAAAGGCGAGGCCTTGGCCGGGGTCGGCCTCATCATGGAACACCGCGACATCGCCGGTGCGGTAAAATCCCTCCTCGTCGAATGCCGCTGCGGTCTTGTCGGGCTCGCCCAGATAGCCCTGCATGACATTCGGCCCGGACAAGCGCACCTCGTAGCGGCCATCGCAGGGCACGAGCTTGAGCGTCAGCCCCGGCGCGGGCAGGCCGATGCCGACGCGGGTCGTCGGGAAATGGATCGCCATGCAGCCTGAGACGGTCTCGGTCATGCCATAGCCGGTGGTCATGTGGATGCGGTGGCCGGTTTCCTGCACCGCCAATGCCTGCAATCGGTCGTAGACCGGCTGGGGCAGGCCCGCACCTCCGTATAACATCAGCCGCATCTTGGCGAAGAAGCGGCTGCGCAGCTGAGCGTCGCTCTCCAGCGCCTCAACCAGCATCGCATAGCCTGCGGGTACGTTGTTGAAATAGGCCACCGAAATCTCGCGCAGGTTGGCGATCGTCTGGTCGAACAGACCGGGCAGCGGCTTGCCCGCGTCGATATGCAGCGTGCCGCCCTCGAGCAGGCAGGTGCGCATGACGGAAGCGCCTGCGGCATGATGCCAGGGGAGCCAGTCGAGCATGACATCGTCCCAGCCCGCCGCCTTGCCGATCATGTCGAGCCCCTGCGCGCCGCACGCTGCCAGCGTGGCCAGCGAATGCGGCACGATCTTGGGCAGGCCGGTCGAGCCGGAGGTCAGCATGTAGATTGCCGCCGCCTGCGGATCGACGGCGGCGATGGCGTCGTCGGCGACCGCACCGGGGTCCGTCACGATGACGTCGGAATACCTTATAGCATCGCTGAAGGCGGTTTGGTCAGTGGCGATGATGCGCGCACCCGCAGGTGCGGTTTCGGCCAGCGCCCTGGCGATCGCCGGGTGCGCATCGGCATAGATCGCGGCGGGCTGCGTCCGCGTCATCACATGGCGCAGCCGCGCATGCTCGCCGCCCGCGAGGCCATAGGCCACGCTGACCGGAACGATGATGATCCCCGCTGCCCAGGCGGCGAAGGTCAGCACCGCGACCGGAAGGCTGTTTTCAGCGATGATCAGCAACCGGCTGCCGCGCGGGACATTGTCGCTGAGCCAGCGGGTCGCGCCATCGATATCGCGCTTGATCTGCGCATAGCTGCGATAGGCCCACTGCCCGTCGGCGCCGCGCCAGCCGATCGCGGGGGCATCGCCTTTGAGGGCGGCGCGCGTCGCGAAGGCGCGGGGGATATTGGCATCAAATTCGCGCAGCGGAACGCGGCTTTTCAGCAGGATCGTGCCATCGTTGCGCCGCTCGACATCGAGGTCTACGGCCATGAACTCCGCCTCGCGAAACGGGGCCTCGGCAAGCTCCACGATCATGCGGCGGGCCGGTCGAGCAGTTCCTTCACTTGGGGCGGGTAGGGCTTGCCGGCCTTGATCGCGTCGACGGTTCCCCGGTCGAGATAATCGCGCCAGCCGATGATGGTGTCGCCGCTATATTCGATCACACCGGCGTACGGCGCGGCGACGCGGACGCCATCGGTGGTGACATATTCGTCCACGCCTTCGACGAACAGCCGGTCGGCGGTTTCGGCATGCGCGAAGATGCGCCAGTTGACCTCGGCAATCGTCGCCCCGAACCGTTCGATGAACGCGCGCGCCTCGGCCTTGCCGCGCGCAGGCGGGGCGATGGCGGCGGCATAATGCCACACGACATCCTCGTGCAGCATGCCGAGCACGGCTTCGGCATCCTTGCGGGTCCAGGCGGCGATCAGTTGCTTGAACTGGTTGAAACGGGTGTCGCTCATGCTGCCTGCTCCACGATAAAGCTGACTGTTGTGGTGGTCGATCCGCCGATGTTCAGCGTTTGCACGCGGCGCGCGCCCTCGACCTGATTGTCGGCGGCGTTGTCCGTCACCTGTCGGTGCGCGTCGAGCAGCATCCGCACGCCGGTCGCGCCGACCGGATGGCCCAGGCCGATGAGCCCGCCCGAAGGGTTGATCGGCAGCTTGCCGCCGATCTCGATATCGCCGTTCTCGACCGCTTTCCACGCTTCGCCGGGCGCAGTGAGGCCAAGATGGTCGATCGCCATATATTCGGTCATCGCAAAGCAGTCGTGCGTCTCGACCGCATCGATCGCCTCGACGCCAGAAACGCCCGCGCGGGTACGCGCGTCTTCGATGGCGCGCCGCACCTGCGGGAAGACATACTGGCTGTCGCCCGCCATCCGCAGCTTGTCGCGATAGCCGAGCGCCGCCGAACGATGGCCCCAGCCTGCAATGCGCGACAGCGATTCCAGCGGAATACCGCGCTTGGCGGCATATTCGCGCGCGCGGCTTTCCGACGCGAGGAAGACGACCGCCGCGCCATCGGTGACCTGGCCGCAGTCGTTCTTGCGGGTGCGGCCTTCAACGACGGGGTTGGCCTCGTCGTTCTCGGTGAAGCTGTCGGGGCCGAACTGCCATTGCCGGGTCTGTGCGTTGGGGTTGCGGCGTCCGTTGGCGAAGTTGATTTCGGCAATGCGGCCCAGATGTTCGTAGCTCAGGCCGTAGCGCGCGTCATATTCCTCGGCGAGGTCGGAAAAGGCACGCGGCCAGACGAACTGCGCGTCGCCGAACTCGCGGCCCTGATAGGCGGCGGCACCCAGATGCTCCGCTGCCTTTTGCCCAGGCACATTGCGCATCATCTCGATGCCGATCACGCAGGCAAGGTCATAGCGTCCCGCTTCGATCTCGGCGGCAGCGGCCAGCACCGAAACGCTGCCCGACGCGCACGCCGCTTCGTGCCGCGAGGTGGGGAGGCCGTCGAGCGCGGGATCTACATAGGCGAAGAAGCCACCGAGCAGGCCCTGGCCCGCAAACAGGTCGCCGACGAAATTGCCGACATGGCCGCTTTCGATCTCGTGGGCGTCGAGCCTGGCGGCGTCGAGTCCGTTTCGGACAGTGTCGACAAAGCCATCGCCTATCGAAAGCCCCTCGCGCTGCCAGTTGCGCGCAAAGTCGCTTTGCCATCCGCCAAGCACATAGACCATCAAACCTCTCCTGCTTTTATGGTATGCTTATACAAGCTAAGCAGGCGGCGCAACCGCGACGTTGTGTCGTGCGGTGCGAGGATGAGGGGCCAGCCCTGGCTCCGATGATCAGAACGTCATGAACAGGTTGACGTTGGCGGTGTGGTCGGACCGATCTTCGCCATCGCGGAAGACGTGCTGGTTGAGATATCCGGGCACAACCTCGATCCCCTTTGCCAGGGGAATGGAAACGCCTGCGAAATTGCGCCAGATGGAAAGGCCGCCACGCTGGACGCTGGTCTGGTTCAGATCGACGAACGGCTCGGTATAGGCGACCAGCTTGTTGTGCGCGCTGATCGGCACGCGCAGCTGCACGAACTGGCGCAGCCGCCATCCGGTGCCATCGCGTTCCTCGAAGGTGCGCTGTTCCAGTCGGGTCCGCGAATCGAGCGTCGCACCGCCCCGGGTCTGGAGCAGGCGGACGTTAAGCTCCTGGTAGAACCGGTGTTCATTGAGTTCGGACGGGCCCACCGGGTCGGTGAACACATAGGCATAGCCCATGCCGATGTTGACCCGGTCGTTCAGCCGGTAAGCGAGCAACGACCGCAACAGCAACTGGCCCAGCCGGTCGGCATCGTTGGTAAACCGCTCCTGCGCCTCCAGCCGGACATAGACCTTGTCGGAGGCAGGAATCGTCGCGAACTGGCCCGTCCAGATATTGAAATCGCCCTCGGTCGCGCGGGCAGGCGCTGCGAGCACACCGGCCACAAGCAGGCATGCCGACGCGCCGAAAAGCAGGCGAAAAAGCATGAACACGCAATCTGTTCCCATATGCTGTGCCGTCAAAACGCGTGTGCGAAGCGGCGGGCTTGTGCGGGAGCGAAACCTGGAGCGCTTGCCCGGAAACGTCCTCGACGCTGGAAGCGCGTTAAGCGGATTGCGGTCCGACAGCAACCTGGCTTTGCGTCAGTCCTTACCGGATCGTGACGGCCTGACTTTCGTCGAAATCGGTGCATCTGTTGTCAGCGTAGTTGGTGATCCTGTCATCGACACAGGCTTGAAGCACCTCGGTGACGCGCAAACGCCCTGGTTCGTCAAAGATCTCGTACATGGGCAGGCCTGTTGCCTCGTCGATGAAACGTCGCCCGGTGTCCGATGTCCTGATCGGAAAGGATATCTTTTCAGGTACATCGTAGATCACGGTCGATTTTGCCGGAAAAAACAGATGGTGCGTGGCAACAAAATCTCGTGCAACCGGATCGAACACGGGCAAATAGATAACATAGCCTTCGCACCGTTCAGAATAACATGAGATGTCATTGTCAGGTTCGATCCGGAGCTGATATTGCAGTGTCGCGACGTCTCCTGTCTGGGCCAGTTTTGCAACGCGATATTGAACCGCCTTGTCGCCTTGCAGATAGGTCCACTTGCCCCACTTGAGCTCGGCGCTGGACGTTGCGGCTGATTGAGCGAACGCCACTCCATTGGGCTGCATCGTCCCGGCAAGCGCGGCACACGCGCAACCCAGGCTCATAGTGGCAACCATTGTCCTTTTCGAAAAGACTCGCATCAGCATCCGATCCCCCCTTGTTCCCCCAAGCCGTCAAGTTCAGGGTGCATCGTTTTGTGAACGAGCAGGATAGGGGTCGGCGTTGTCAAAGTAAACGCGCTGGGGAGCTGGAAAGCATCGGCCAAGCCAAGCCGTTTTCAGCACGACCATATACCCGCTCGACGGTGTCCAGTGGTCCCAGCAGGCTTGCTATAAAGTGGCGGAGACGGAGGGATTCGAACCCTCGGTACCGGATTTACCAGTACGACGGTTTAGCAAACCGTTGGTTTCAGCCACTCACCCACGTCTCCGCATGGCGCGCATTGTTTGCGTGCAAGCCCCTGCCAGGGGGCCGGTCGATTGGCCAGAGCGCCCTATAGCGGTGGGGTGGCCGGGGATCAACTGGTTAAGTAGCCTGTCGCGGCAGCTTTTTTGATATTCTCCGCCAACCCGGAAATCCGGCGCCTGGTGCCGCGCTTTGCCGCCATCGAGACTCGGGTCACCGCGCCATCGACTCGGGTCATCGCCGGTTCATTGTGCCCCGCGCACAAATGCGGGATTCGTTTTGGCACGTGCATGGGCGGGAGGCAGAATATGCGATTGGGCTGGTTCAGACAGGGTCTGGCGGTTTTCGCCATCACGGCGATGGGGCTTGGCGGTTCCCTTGCCGGCGTGGCGCATGCGCAGGTGCAATCCATTGACCCCAATGATGCGATCGACGCCGATCTTCAATCGGTGACGCGCTCGAGTGAGGCAGATCCGGTCACCGAAGGTCCACTCGACCAGGGCTATGATTATGGTGCGCCCGATAGCGGCGTGGCCAATGACAGCGTGATGGCTCCACCACCAGCAACGCCTGCCCAGCCCGGGTTGGAAACGGTTCCGCCGGCCCCCGGCAAGGGATACCAGAAAGACGACCTCATTGGCGCGGCTGAAGGCGTGTTCGGCAAAGGTGCCGAAGGGCTGGCCGGGTTGATCGAGGATATCCTGCGCAAGCAGGGCGAGCCCAATGGCTATATCGTCGGTCGCGAGGCGTCGGGCGCGTTCGTCGTCGGCTTCCGCTATGGTTCGGGCACGCTGCACCACAAGGTGGAGGGCGAGCGCCCTGTCTACTGGACCGGTCCGTCGATCGGCTTCGACGCCGGAGCCAACGCAGGCAACACCTTCGTGCTGGTCTACAACCTGTATGACAGCGAAGACCTGTTCAAGCGGTTCGGCGCAGGCGAGGGCGCGGCCTATCTGATCGGCGGCTTCCACACCAGCTATCTGCGCCGCGGCGATGTGGTGCTCATTCCCGTCCGAATGGGGCTGGGGCTGCGGCTGGGCGTCAACGCGGGATACATGAAATTTACCCGAAACCGCAATTTCGTCCCCTTCTGATCACGGTGTCTCGAACACAAGGGAGCGCCACGCGATAGCCCGCAGGGTCGCAACTGCCAAAAGGGCAAGGGAAGGCCGGTTGTCGTGACGTTGCGGCAACCGGCCTTTTTTGCGTCGCCGGGTGGGGCAGGCGGGCTTTTGGCCTTGCCCCGGCGTGATTGGGTCGGCATGGGGTTTGCGCATTTTCCTGACGCCGGAAGGGTGTTTTCCGGCAATATTCAACCAAGCCTTTGGGGGATTGATCCGTGTTGGAACAACTGAAAGCGCAACCGGCAGACGCGCTGCTCGCGCTTATCAAGCTTTACGCCGCCGACGAGCGGCCCGAAAAGATCGACCTGGGCGTCGGCGTTTATCGCACTGCCGATGGTGCGACGCCGGTGTTCAAGGCGATCAAGGCTGCCGAGGCGCGGTTGCTCGATGGGCAGGACAGCAAGAGCTATCTGGGCCCCGAAGGCGACATGGGCTTTGTCCGCGCGATCATGCCGTGGATGCTGGGTGACTTCGATCCTGCAGGCCGCATCGATGGTCTGCAGACGCCGGGCGGCACCGGCGCGGTGCGCCTGGCGGCCGATCTGCTGCTGAAGGCGGGCGTCAAGCGGATCTGGATGGGCACGCCCAGCTGGCCCAACCACGTGCAGATTTTCAACGCCGTGGGCCTGGCCTGCGAAACCTTCCGTCACATGGATGTGACGACGCAGAAGCTGGACTTCACCTCGCTCGAAACCGCGCTGGACAAGGCCGATGCGGGCGATGCGGTTCTGCTGCATGGATGCTGCCACAACCCCACCGGCGCCGATTACAGCGAAGCGCAATGGCAGCAGATTGCCGAGACGGTGGCGGCCAAGCGCCTGTTCCCGCTGATCGACCTGGCCTATCACGGCCTGGGCCACGGTTTCGAGGCCGATGGCTATGGCCTGCGCACCGTGCTGGGGCAGGTGCCCGAGGCGCTGATCGCGTACAGCTGTGACAAGAACTTCGGCCTCTACCGCGAGCGAGTCGGTGCGCTGTACGTGATGACCGAAAGCCCCGCGCAGCAGCCCGCGATCCAGTCGAACCTCGCTTCACTGGCGCGCGCCAACTGGTCGATGCCGCCCGATCATGGTGCAGCATCGGTGCGGATCATCCTTGAAGACGAAGGCCTGACCAAGATCTGGCTCGCCGAACTCGAATCGATGCGGGCGCGGATGCGCGGCGTGCGCGATGCGCTGGCAGCGTATCAGGCGATCGGATCGGTCAACCTGGCGGCCGTCGGCCATCAGAACGGGCTGTTTTCGGTGCTCCAGCTGAACGCGGACCAGATCGCCGCGCTGCGCGCCGATTGGGGCGTGTACATGGCAGGGTCGGGCCGGATCAACATCGCGGGCTTTACCGACGCGAATATCCCGCACTTCATCGAAGGGCTGCGGGCGGTGACCACCTGAATTATCGGACGCAGATGCGATCTGCCGCACAGCGCAACGTCATCGCGCGGTGTAGGCAGATCGCATGAGCCCCGATTCACACATTTTCAGATTGCGCGATCACGCCATCGCGATCCTTGCCGCTTTGGCTTGCGCGCATGCCATCGGGCTCGTCGAGTTGTCGCGCAGCATTCCTCACGGAGCACTGCTGGCAGCCGGGACAGCGGAGCAGGGGATTGGCCTTGCATTGTGCACGCTTGCCCATGCGCTCGTCCTGACATGGCTTTACCGGCGCAGGATGAAGCCCGGCCCGCTCTACCGCTGCGGTGCAACGCGTCCGTATCGGGATTATGCCAAACCCTATCAGCGCGGCACATCGCAGTTGCTTGAGGGCTGGCACTATCGTTGACCGCAGGCCGTGCAGCAATTACCGCTGCTGGCCATGAAACCACCCCATATCCTCCTCATCGTCGGCGGCGGCATCGCGGCCTACAAGGCGTGCGAGCTGATCCGGCTGATCCGCAAGGCGGGCATGACCGTACGCTGCGTGCTCACTGACGGCGGGGCGCAGTTTATCACGCCGATGACGCTCGCTGCCTTGAGCGAGAACGAGGTGTTCACGACGCTGTGGGACCTCAAGAACGAGACCGAGATGGGGCATATTCAGCTCAGCCGTGAGGCGGACCTCATCGTGGTGTGCCCTGCGACCGCCGATCTGCTCGCCAAGATGGCAGCGGGCATTTCCGACAGCCTGGCGACCACCGTGCTGCTCGCCACCGACACGCCGGTGCTGGCGGTGCCTGCTATGAACGTGCGGATGTGGCAGCATGCCGCGACCCAGCGCAACGTGGCGCAGCTGCGCGGCGACGGCGTGACGGTGGTCGATCCCGATGATGGCGCGATGGCGTGCGGCGAATATGGGCCGGGTCGGTTGCCCGAGCCGGTCGCGATCATGGGTGAGATTGAAGCGACGCTGGCTCTCCCCTCCCGCATGCATCCGGGGCAGACGCTGCCGCTATCCGGCAAGCGCGTGCTGATCACTGCCGGGCCGACGCATGAGCCAATCGATCCGGTGCGCTTTATCGCCAACCGGTCGAGTGGGCGGCAGGGCTTTGCGATTGCCGAGGCAGCCGCTGCGATGGGCGCCGATGTGCAGTTGATCGCGGGGCCGGTTCACCTTTCGACTCCTCCAGGCGTCAAGCGGACCGATGTCGAGACCGCGCGCGAGATGGCGGCTGCGGTAGACGCCGCGCTGCCCGCCGATATCGCGATCATGGTCGCGGCGGTGGCCGATTGGCGCACCGCAGACGCCGCCGATCAGAAGATCAAGAAGACCGGCGGCGCGCTGCCGGTGCTGCATTTGGCCGAAAACCCTGACATTCTGGCAGGGCTCGCGCGCGACGCGCGGCGGCCTGCGCTGCTGGTCGGCTTTGCTGCGGAAACCGAAAACGTCATCGACCACGCGCGGGCCAAGCTCGCACGCAAGGGGTGCGACTGGATCGTCGCCAATGACGTGTCGGGCGACGTCATGGGCGGTACAGAGAACGCGGTGCACATCGTCACCGCACAGGGCGTGGAAAGCTGGTCCAACCTGCCCAAGGACCAGGTTGCGCGCAGATTGATGGAGAAGATCGCCGATGCCGTCCGCTGAGCACCCGTTGCTTGCCATCACCATTCGCCTCAAGCGGTTGCCGCACGGCGAGGAGCTGCCGCTCCCGGCTTATGCAACCGCTGGCGCAGCCGGAATGGATGTCGTGGCAGCAGAAGATCTCGACCTGCTGCCGGGACAGCGCCATGCGGTGGCCACCGGCTTCGCGATCGCGATTCCCGATGGCTATGAGGTTCAGGTGCGGCCCCGGTCAGGGCTGGCGCTGAAGCACGGCATCACCGTGCCGAATACGCCGGGCACCATCGACAGCGATTATCGCGGCGAATTGAAGGTCATCCTGATCAACCACGGCGATGCGCCGTTCGCGATCCGCAGGGGCGACCGCATCGCGCAGCTTGTCGCCGCGCCGGTTCAGCGCGCAGGCTTTGCCGAGGTCGACGATCTGGACGAGACGGATCGCGGATCAGGCGGGTTCGGCTCGACGGGCGTGTAAGACGTCTTCTCTCCCGATCACGGGAGAGGAGCGAAAAGTAACGCGGCTAGCGTCGCTCGCGGATCGGCTTGACCGACTTTCCTTCGGGCGCGATCGAGATCTGGACGGTCTCACCCGACTGTCCGGGAAAATCGGTGAAGATCGCATCGACCAGATTGGGCACCAGATACTGCAGGTTCTTGCTGCGCGACTGGGCTTCGGCCTTGCCTTCGAACAAACGCTGGTTGTCGGCCACGCGATCGATCTTGAGGTCGATCATGCTGGTGTAGACCGTGTAGCTGCGGACATCATTGTTCCAGCCGGGACCGAAGATGAACGGGTCGTAGAAACCATAACCAAAGGCGCGGCGTCCGTAGAAGCCGCCAAACGGTCCGCCCCACGGACCGAAACCACCACCAAAGCCTCCGCCCAGGCCATCGGACACCACCTTCTCGCGGCCATTGTCGACCGCATAGGCAAAGCTGACGACCATGTCGGCGCTGGAAGGATCGCGCGCCGGGACATAGCCGAGCTGCGACATCTGCCGGGTGACAAGGCCTGCATACTGGCCAAACTCGAGCCCGCCCTGCAGGCGCGGATCGGATGCGGTTACAACAAAGCTTTGCCCCTGTGGCGCGGGCAGCGCCTGGAACCGGGCAACATCGGCCTTGAACGGGGTGGCGCAAGCCGAAAGCGCGAGCGCCAGCGCGGGCACCGCGATCAGCGCGGCGCGGCGGGTAAAGCGGCTACGAGCAGTCATGTGTCTCTCCATCGCGGACCGGCGCGACCCTGCGCGGCCCGTATATCGATATAGGGCTAACTGGTCGCGAATGAACCCCGATTGAACGCAATAAGAAAATTGGGCTGTCGGTTCACCGCATCAGCCCAAGCGCCTCATACGCCCCGCTCAGGGTCGGTGCGGCAACGGCGCGCGCCTTGGCCGCCCCCTTGTCGAGGATCGCGTCGAGCGCGGCTTCGTCTTCCTTCAGTTCGATGAACCGCTGGCGGATCGGGCGCAGCGTTTCGACCAGAACTTCGGCGAGCGCGGGCTTGAACGCGCCAAAGCCCTGGCCCGCGAACTGCGCGCACACAGCGTCGGGCGTCTGCTCGGTCAGCGTGGCGTAGATGCCCACGAGGTTGAGCGCCTCGGCGCGGCCTGCCAGATCGGCTGCCAGTTCGGGCAGGGGTTCGGGATCGGTCTTGGCCTTGCGCACCTTCTGCGCGATGCCGTCGTCGTCATCGGTGAGGTTGATGCGGCTCATGTCCGATGGATCGGACTTCGACATTTTCGCATTGCCGTCGCGCAGGCTCATGATTCGCGCCGATTCCTTGGGGATATACGGATCGGGCAGGGTGAACACGTCCTCGCCGAAATCGGTATTGAACTTCATCGCGATGTCGCGGGTCAGCTCCAGATGCTGCTTCTGGTCTTCGCCCACCGGAACGTGCGTCGCCTGATACAGCAGGATGTCCGCCGCCTGCAGCACGGGATAGACGAACAGGCCGACGCTGGCACCTTCGCGGTTCTTGCCCGCCTTGTCCTTGAACTGGGTCATCCGGTTCAGCCAGCCGATGCGCGCGGTGCCGTTGAGCAGCCAGGCGAGTTCGGCATGCGCGGGCACGCGCGCCTGGTTGAACAGCACGCTGCGGTCGGCATCGATGCCGCAGGCAATCAGCGCGGCGGCCATCTCGCGCACGTTGCGCATCCGCGTTTCGCGCTCCTCGTGCACGGTGATCGAATGGAGGTCGGCGAGGAAGAAGAAACAGGCGCTGTCCGCGTCCATCTCGTCCTGCATCTTCACCCAGTTGCGGATCGCGCCCAGATAGTTGCCCAGGTGCAGATTGCCGGTCGGCTGGATGCCGGAAAGGACGCGCATGTGTTTACTCTTTCGCTTGGTTAAAGGGGCACTGCGTCACGCCTTGCGGCGCAGCATCGCCTTGATCTCGCTGACCCGGTACGTGCCCAGCGCCAGCGTTGCGAGCCCATATACCGCCGCGCCGCCGCCACACAAGACGGCCAGTGCGGCGATACGCTGCTCCAGCGGGCCTTCCATCCAGCTTTCGGCCAGGCGGCCGCCCAGCCAGAGCGCGGCTCCCATCAGCGCGGCGGACAGACCGATGCGCCACAGTTTGGCGATCAGCCGTGCATCGGGCTGGATATGCCCCCGCTTGTACAACACGCCGAACAGCAGGCCGACATTGACCCAGGCGGACAAGGCGGTCGCCACGCCGACGCCGACGGGGCCCAGCGGCCAGATGAGGATGAGGTTGCCGATGAGGTTGACCAGCATCGCGGCCAGCGCCAGCCGCACCGGGGTCTTGGTATCAGCGCGGGCGTAGAAGCCCGGGGTCAGCACCTTGATCAGCACATAGGCGGGCACCCCGCAGGCAAAGGCGGCGAGCACCTGTGCGGTAGCCAGCGTATCGGCCGGGGTGAACGCGCCATACTGGAACACGCCATGGATGATCGGGGATGCCGCGACGACCAGGGCCACGGCAGCGGGCATCGCCAGCAGCAGCGCGAGTTCGAGCGCACGGTTCTGCGTGTTGAGCGCCGCGCCTGGATCGCCGCTGCCGATCTGGCGCGAGAGCAGGGGAAGGATCGCGGTGCCCACGCCGATGCCGATCAGCCCCAAAGGCAGCTGGTTCAGACGATCGGCATAATAGATCCACGAAACCGCGCCTTCGCTCAGGTAGCGGGCGGCGAGCGAGGTGGAGATCAGCAGGTTGAACTGGATGGCACCCTGGCCGATCGCGGCGGGCGCGATCAGCACCAGCATCGCCTTGACATCGGGTGAGAGGCGCGGACGCGAGAGCCTGAGCACCACGCCGTTGGCGCGGCATGACAGGATCAGCCAGAGCAGCTGCATCGCGCCCGAGACCGTCACCGCAATCGCCTGCGTCAACGCGGTTTCGACTTCGGTATCGCCCCGGAAGAACAAGAGCGCCACGATCATGCAGATGTTGAGGAGGATGGGGGCAGCGGCGTTGACCCAGAACCGGCCCAGCGAATTGAGAATGCCGCCGAGCAGCGACACCAGAGAGATCAGCCCGAGATAGGGGAAGGTGACAATCGTCAGGTGCCGTGCGAGCGCGAACTTTTCCGGCCCGCCATCGGGAAAGCCTCCCGTCATCGCATAGACGACTGGCCCTGCCGCCAGCATCATCAGCGCGGTGAACAGGATCAGGAACGGCAGCAGCACCGAGAGCACCTGGCCTGCAAACGCCTTGGCGACGTCAAGGCCCGAGCCCGGTTCATCCTTTTCCGCTTCCGCCAGCTTGCGGTTGAACATCGGCACGAAGACGGCGGCAAACGCGCCCTCTGCAAACAGTGCGCGGAACAGGTTGGGCAGCCGCCAGGCGATCAGGAAGGCGTCCGATGCCATGCCTGCGCCGACATAGCGCGCCATCAGGATGTCGCGCACCATGCCCAGCACGCGGCTGACCAAGGTCAGCCCGCCAATGGTGGACACGGCGCGCAGCAGGTTCATGGCAGCAGGCTCATCGGGCGATGACCCGGCGAACGCGGATCAGGCGTTGCCTTCTGCCGGCGGCATCGGCGCGCCGAAATTGGGGTCCTGGCTCTGCTGTTCGTACAGGCCGTTGAAGTCGATCGGCTCCAGCACCAGCGGCGGATAACCCGCATCGCGGATGACGTTGCCGAGAATCAGGCGGATGTTGGGGAACACCATGCGCGGGGTGTCGGCGAACAGGAAGCGGCGGGTCTGTTCTTCGTCCATGCCGCGAATGCCCACCAATGCGCCATAGGCCAGTTCGACCAGATAGGCGGTGCCCTGCTCGGCCTTGGCGGCGATCGTGTAGGTGCACGACATTTCATGGACCTCTTCGCTCAACTGACGCGATTCGGCGCGAAACTGGACGTCGAAGCTCAGCTGGCCGGGCCATTGGAAGCTGTCGGGTGCGTTCGGGTTTTCGACCGAAAGATCCTTCACATATTGAGAGATCAGGCCAGCCTGCGGACCGGTTGCGCCGTTCAGCGCCGGATTTTGCGAAGTGACGGTGCCGTCTTCGGCCATGGAAATTCCCTTTCAATGCTCCGCGCTGCCAGCGCGTCTTGCGCGGCGCTCTAATGCCGCAGCGGCACAGGCGCAAGGCTTGCGACAGCACCACGTATATCCGCCCAAAGCAATTTGCATATTGGCGGACATGCCCTATGTTATGCATTCGACCTGCTGCAGTGTCAGCATTACCTTTCATGCGGGTGGGCAAACGGGAAAACTTGTGACGGTAGAAATCATCATCCTGGCCATGGTTGCAGCGTTTTTGGGCCTCAGGCTCTATTCGGTGCTGGGCAAACGCACCGGTCATGAACAGGAGCCGCTGACCCGCGGCATGGATACTCCCGCTGTCAAACGCCCGGCATCGATCGAACGCCCGCAGCTGGACGACAAGCCTGCGCCACTGACGCCGGGGACGTCGACCGTTTTCGATATCGCTGCCGAACCCGGCATCCGCCAGATTCTCGCATCCGATCGCACGTTCGACGTCGGCCGGTTCCGCGAGGGATCGAAGGCCGCTTATGCCATGATCCTCGAAGCGTTCTGGTCCGGCGACCGCGAGCAGCTGCGCACTTTGTGCGATGACGAGGTCTATCAGAGCTTTGCCGATTCGATCGATCAGCGCACCGCACGCGGCGAGACGCTGGAAAATCGGCTGGTTCGTATCGATGAAGCGCGCATCGTTGATGCCGAATATGAAGCGCCGATGGCGCGGATCACGGTTCGCTTCGATGCCGACATCGCTGCTGTCGTGCGCGGTCCCGATGGCGAGCTGGTCGCCGGCTCGCTGACCGATGCGGTGGAAACGCACGACCTGTGGACGTTCGCCCGCGATCTTCGCAGCAACGATCCCAACTGGATTCTGGTCGAAACCGACCAGGCCTGATGTCGACTCGACGGGGGATTGCGATGCGGCGGCTTGGTCTTGCCCTGCTGCCGCTGGCGCTTGCTGGATGCGCCGGGGTCGTACCCTCGAGCGAGGTTTCGTCTGCACCAGCATCGCCCTCAACGCGGCTTCCCTATGAAAGTGAACCTCCCAGCGCAGGGCGCGCGCCAGCACCAGCAACGCTGCCTGCGGGCGGCGATGGCGGTGCATCCAGCTATGTCATCCCCCGCGCCACGCCGCTGGCGGCTGTTGCCGGGGCGGGGATTGTGGCCAGCGCAGATATTGCCCAGGCGGCGGGGCAGACATTGCGCCGGGGCCCAGCCATCGCCAGCCTGCCGATCGCGCCCGATGACGCCCGCGCTGCGCTCGTCGCCTTTCGGCTGACCTGTCCCTCGGTCACCCGCCGGGCCGATGCCAGCGGTCTGACCCGGCCCGAGGACTGGCGCGCTGCGTGCGAAGCGGCAGGAAGCTGGAGTGATCAGGACGCCGCGCGTTTCTTTGCCGATCAGTTCGAGGCGGTGCAGGTGGGCGAGGGCGCGGCCTTCGCCACCGGCTATTTCGAGCCCGAGATCGCCGGAACACGCACCCGCCAGCCGGGTTTCAACGTTCCGGTCTATGGCCGTCCGGCAGACCTGATCGATGTAGACCTGTCGCAATTCTCCCCCGACATGGCGGGCAAGAAGATTCGCGGCAAGGTCAAGGGCAGCGATTTCGTGCCTTATGACGACCGAACCCAGATCGAGCAGGGCACGCTCAATGGCCGCGCTCCGGTGATCGCCTGGGCAGCGGATGACATCGAGTTCTTTTTCCTGCAGGTCCAGGGCTCGGGCCGCCTGCGCGCACCCGACGGATCGGTGATCCGCATCGGCTATGCCAGCCAGAATGGTCGCGACTATACCGGCATCGGCGCGCTGATGCGCACACGCGGCCTGCTGGCACCGGGCCAGGCGAACATGCAGGGCATCGTCGCCTGGCTGCGCGCCAATCCGGAAGAGGGCCGCGCGATCATGCGCGAGAACAAGAGCTTCGTGTTCTTCCGCGAGCTGACCGGCCCCGGCCCGCTGGGGGCGCTGGGCTATCAGGTCGAGGCGGGCAGCAGCGTGGCTGCAGACCCCAAGTTCATTCCGCTGGGCGCGCCGGTGTTCCTCTCGATGGACCGCGCCGAGCCCAACGGCCTGTGGGTGGCGCAGGATACCGGTGGCGCGATCAAGGGCGCGAACCGTTTTGATACGTTCTGGGGCGCGGGCGACCGGGCGCGGGTCATCGCGGGCGGCATGTCCGCACGCGGCCTGGCGCTGATCCTTCTGCCGCGCGGAAGTTTCGACCGACTGGCGCAGCAGGCGCGCTGAGCCATGAGCCGGAGGCCGCTGACCGATGCGGAGGCGGCACTGTGGAAGCGGGTGATCGCCACTTGCGAGCCGTTCAAGGACAGAGCCAAACCCTCTCCCCTCCCGACTGGTGCAGGGGCAGGGACGTCCGGCAAGGCCGAGCAGCCCGGTGGTGGGCCAGTAAAGTCCGGTTTGCCGATCAGGCCTGCCCCCGGCGCAAAACCTGCGACCTTGGCCGACCCCGCATGGTTGCGAGAGGACTTCCTGCGGTCCAATCCCGCCAAACCCACCCCCGCCTGGACCTTCACGCCTGCGCCGGTCCCTACCGTCAAGGGCAACCTCGACGGCCATTGGGACCGGCGCATGTCCAAGGGCGGCGTGCAGCCCGATGTCACGATCGACCTGCACGGCCATACGCTCGCCAGCGCCTATGCGCGGCTCGATATGGCACTGGGGCAGGCGGTCGCGGCGGACATGCGGCTGATGCTGCTGATCACCGGCAAGGCCCGCGCGCCCGACACCGGACGCGGCGCGATCCGCGCGGCGGTCTCCGACTGGCTCGCCTCATCGCGCCACGCTGCCGATATCGCGGCGGTACGGAACGCCCACCCCCGGCATGGCGGGGATGGGGCGCTATATATCGTACTGCGGCGGCGGCGGGGTTAGTTGACTCCGGCGTCAGCGCATACGTCCCTCGACTACGCTCGGGAACGCGGCATAGGTTGCCGCAAATATACTCCCCCCGCCGCCTGTCCCGAGCGAAGTCGAGGGACGTACGCGAACTCAATCCTCCTTCGGATCGAACTCCAGCGACGCGCTGTTCATGCAATAGCGCAGGCCTTCGGGGCCGGGGCCATCGGGGAAGACATGGCCCAGATGCCCGTCGCAGCGCGCGCAGCGCACTTCGGTGCGGATCATGCCGTGGCTGGAATCGACGATCTCGCTGACCGCTTCGCCCTCGACCGGGGTGGTGAAGCTGGGCCAGCCCGACCCGCTGTTATACTTGGCGTCCGATTCGAACAGAGGCGCACCGCATCCGGCGCAGCGGTACATGCCATCGCCCTTGTGGTCGTTGTACTTGCCGGTGAACGCCCGCTCGGTGCCGCCTTCGCGCAGCACGTGATATTGCTCGGGGCTCAGCTTGGCGCGCCATTCGGTATCGCTGATCTTGGTGTCTGCCATGTATCTCTCCTGGGGAATGATCAACATGGGCCGACTGGGGAAACAGTCAAGATGCGCGTGCGGCGGCGCGGGCGATTTCGAGGAGTTCCTGCTCCAGCAGCAGGGCAGGCCCGGGGCTGGAACGCATCATCGCCTGCTGCAGCGCGAGCAGCCGTTCGGACAGGCGCGCCATTGCCTGCGGCCGGCCCCAGGCGCGCAGCTGCCGTGTCCAGTCTTGCGCGCTGCCTCCGCCCCAAAGCCTGCGGCTTTGCATCTCCTGCTTCACCCAGGCGGCGACATCGCGGGCATTGCCCATGCGCTGGGCGTGCCCGGCGAGCTGCATCACCTGGCGTTGCATCACGATCACCAGTCCCACTTCGGACACTGCCTGTTCGCGCATCCGCTTGAGCTCTTCGGGTAGGCGCCTGAGGTCACCCGACAGCGCGGCGTTGATGATCGGCTGCATCGCGTCATCCTCCGCATCGGCGCGCAGCGCGGTGATCGCCTCGCGGGTCACCGCCTTCGGCTCTTGCGGGGAGGAATCGAGATACAGCGACAGCTTCTCGATCTCCTGCGCCGCCAGCCTGCGATCGGAGGCGGTGAAGGCGGCGATGACATGCGCCAGATCAGTGTCGATGGTCAGCCCCGCCGCGCGGCCCAGTTCGGTGACGATCCGCGCCATGTCGTCCGGCCCGGGCGTCTTGGTCTGCACCGCAATGGCATGGGGCGCAGCCAGCACCGCCTTGGCAATGCGCGACTTGTCGGTGACGCTGCTTGCCAGCATGACCACGGGGTTGACCGCCTTGTCCGCGGCCAGCAGCGCCTCGACTGCGGGCAGGCTCTCTTCGCCACTGGTAGTGACGCGAATATAGCGGGCGTCGCCGAACAGCGAGAGCGAGGCAGCTTCGGCCGCCAGCAGCGAGGGGTCCCTGGCGAGCTGGTTCCCGTCGATATCCGTGCGTTCGATGCCCTTGGGGAAGCTCGCGATGATATCGGCCATCAGCGCCGCGTTGCCGCCATCATCGGTGCCGAAAATCAGGTACAGGCGGATATCGGGGCGCGGCTTGCGGGCCAGCGCATGGATCGTGGCGGCGTCACCCTTCATCGGGGGCCGCCGTCATTGCGCTGCCGAAACCTCGCGCGCGAACAGCGACAGCCGCGTCACGATCTGGTCGGCAATTTCGAGCGACAGGTTCTCGAGCGCGCGGTTTTCCGCCGCGATGGTGGCATATTCGCTGCTGACAATATCGACGCCCGCGTCCGATGCTGCGGTGGCATCGAGCACGATCTCGCCGCTGGCAATTTCGACCAGCTGATAGCGTGCGCGCAAGGTGCGGCGTTCGCGGGTGACCTGGTCGTTGGCGAGCAGACCGAAGCCGGTGATCTTGTCGTCGAGCACCACCTGCAGCCGGAACCGCTGGCTGCCGTTGCCCAGCGCGTCAAGCTTGTCGTCGAGTGCGTTCTTGACCAGCCACCCGGCGCGTCCCTCGATCGCGCCGACGCTGACATCACCCAAAGTGGTCGCCACCGCACCTTGCGTGCCGGACGAATACAGCGGCTGCATCCCGCAAGCGGAAAGGGGCAGGGCGAGCAGCAATAAGTGAGCAATCCGTTTCATCTGCACCGACCTATAGACCAATACCGGTTTCCCGCGAAGGCGGGAATCCATCCCCTGCCATGGCGTTTGCCGCAAATATTTGGAGATGGGCCCCCGCCTTCGCGGGGGACCGGAAGAATGTCACACCACCAGATTGACCAGCCGGTCGGGCACCACGATGATCTTGCGGATCGGGGCGCCGTCCAGGCTACGCTGCACCTTGTCTGACGCCAGTGCAAGCCGTTCGAGTTCCTCGTTGGGCAGGCCCTTGGCCACCGTCAATGTATCGCGCAGCTTGCCCTTGATCTGCACCGCGATGGTGACCTCGTCCTCGACCAGCAACGCCGGGTCGACCTCTGGCCAGCTGGCATCGGCGATCAGGCCGTGGCCCTCAATCAGTTCCCATGCCTCTTCGGCCAGATGCGGCACCATCGGCGCGACCAGCCGGATCAGCCCGCGGATGGCGATATTGCGGCTCGCGGATTTCTCGGCCTTTTCGATGGCATTGGTCAGCTCGTACAGCCGCGCCACGGCCTTGTTGAACGCCAAGGCCTCGATGTCCTTGCTGACCAGGTCGATCGTCTGATGCAGCTTGCGCTCCAAGGCCTTGTCCTGGCCTTCGGCAGCCTCGACCGCGTTGAACACGCGCCAAAGCCGCTGGACGAAGCGCCAGCAGCCTTCGATGCCCGCCTCGCTCCACGGCAGATCGCGCTCGGGCGGGCTGTCGGAGAGCATGAACCAGCGCACCGCGTCCGCACCATAGCGGTTCACGATCTCGTCGGGATCAACCACGTTCTTCTTGGACTTGGACATCTTCTCGACGCGGCCAGCAATTGCAGCTTCGCCAGTGTCGGTGATGATCCAGTCCTCGCCGCGCTTTTCGACCTGATCGGGACCAAGCCATTTGCCGTTGGTATCCTGCCAGGTCTGATGCGTCACCATGCCCTGCGTGAACAGGCTCGCGAACGGTTCGGTCACATCCAGCTTGTCGATCCGGGCCAGCGCGCGCGTCCAGAAGCGGGCGTAGAGCAGGTGCAAAATCGCATGTTCGACCCCGCCGATATACTGGCCGACGGGCAGCCATTTGGCGATTTCCTCGCGGTCGAACGGCTTGTCCGATGGCTGGCTGGCAAAGCGCAGGAAGTACCAGCTCGAATCGACGAAGGTATCGAGCGTGTCGGTCTCGCGCTGCGCCGGCTTGCCGCAGTTCGGGCAATTGACATGCTTCCATGTCGGATGGCGCACCAGCGGGTTGCCGGGGATTTCGAAGCTGACATCCTCGGGCAGGGTGACCGGCAGCTGGTCCTTGGGCACCGGAACGACACCGCAATCCTCGCAATGGATGAACGGGATCGGCGTGCCCCAATAGCGCTGGCGCGAGACGCCCCAGTCGCGCAGCCGCCACACGGTGGTGCCTTCGCCCCAGCCTTCGGCCTCGGCGCGCGTGATGACGGCGGCCTTGGCCTCATCGGCGGTCATGCCGTCGAGGAACGACGAATTGATGATATTGCCCGGGCCGGTATAGGCCTCGTCATGGATCGGCGCGGCTTCCTCGCCTTCGGTGGCGACGACGCGGGTGACCGGCAGCATGTACTTGCGCGCAAAGTCCAGGTCGCGCTGGTCGTGCGCGGGCACGCCCATGACGGCGCCGGTGCCATAATCCATCAGCACGAAATTGGCGATGAACACCGGCAGTTCCCAGGTGATATCGAACGGGTGCAGCGCGCGCAGACCCGTGTCGAAGCCCAGCTTTTCTGCAGTTTCCAGCTCGGCTGCGGTCGTGCCGCCGGCCTTGCAGCGTTCGATGAACGCGGCTGCTTCAGGGTTGTCGGCGGCGATCGCCTGCGCGATCGGATGATCGGCGGCGATCGCGACGAAGCTTGCGCCGAAGATCGTGTCGGGCCGGGTCGAGTAGACGGGGATTTTCGTGTCATCGCCGCTCAGGGCAAAGCTGAATGTCAGGCCTTGGCTCTTGCCGATCCAGTTCGCCTGCATCGAGCGGACCTTTTCGGGCCAGTCCTCGAGCGTATCGAGGCCTTCAAGCAGCTCGTCGGCAAAGTCGGTGATCTTGAGGAACCATTGGCTCAGTTTGCGCCGTTCGACCTGCGCGCCCGAGCGCCAGCCCTTGCCGTCAATGACCTGCTCGTTGGCGAGCACGGTCTGGTCGACCGGGTCCCAGTTGACCGCGCTCTCCTTGCGATAGACCAGACCCGCCGCGTACAGATCGAGGAACAGCGCCTGTTCGTGGCCGTAATATTCGGGCTCGCAGGTGGCGAGTTCGCGGCTCCAGTCGAGCGCGAAGCCCAGGCGCTTCAACTGCTTGCGCATCGCGGCGATGTTGTCGCGGGTCCAGCCGCCGGGGTGGACGCCCTTTTCCATCGCGGCATTTTCCGCGGGCATGCCGAATGCATCCCAGCCCATCGGGTGCAGCACTTCAAAGCCCTGCATCCGGCGATAGCGCGCGATGACATCGCCCATCGTGTAGTTGCGCACATGGCCGATGTGGATGCGCCCCGAAGGATAGGGGAACATCTCCAGCACATAGGCCTTCTTCTTGGGGCTGTTGCTGTCCGCCTTGAAGGACTGGCGCTCGTCCCACACCGACTGCCAGCGGGCATCGGCGGCGAGCGGATTGAACCGCGTAATCTCGTTCATTGTATCCCTCTGAAACGTCGGGGCTTATTCGCGAATGGCAGACTGGCGCAGATCGCGCGCCTTGGTGAGGATGACCTCTTCCAGCTTCTGCACCGTGGCGGCGCGCACCGGGGCATCGACCCACTGACCGTTCTGGTTGACCTGGCGGCTGGCGGCGACGCGCAACGCATCGGCGCGCAGGTCCTGGTCGAGGATCGACACCGTGACCTTCATCCGCTCGGACGGCGACTGCGGGTTGGCATACCAATCGGTCACGATCACGCCGCCGGCGCTGTCGGCCTGCAGCAGCGGCATGAACGACAGCGCGTCGAGCGAGGCGCGCCACAGATAGCTGTTCACGCCGATCGTCGTCACCTGGCTGGCGGCGATATCCGCCTCGGCGCGCTTTTCGCCGCCACCGCATGCAGACAACAGGGCCAGCGTGCCCATGGCGCACAAGCCAATGCGGGCGAAACGGAGAACAGGCATGGCGGCATCCTTATATATCTGACGCGAGAAACAGCGGCCTTCTATAGTTGCTTTGCCGCCTTGGGCAAGCACTAGCGCATGGCCCGGCATGTTCAGCCCGCAGCAAGATTCTGCACGATATTCTGATGCCTGCGGGGTGTGCGTTACCCACCTGAACGCCGGGTGGGCTGCAACCGATTGTGGATTGTATGCAACGGTCGAAGATTATTTTCGCCGTTAAGGTCTTTGGGCATATATGTCCGCGTAATTATGATAACTCTGTCATCAGGGACGGAGCGGGGTCGGATAAAGACAATGAAAACGGGAGTTTCAAAAAAGCTGGTGATATCAGGGCTTTTGCTCGGATCTGCGGCATTGGTGCCGTCGATTGCGCTCGCCTTTTCCTCCGGTTTTGATTCGCGCCCCGTGTCGATCGATGCCCGCGGCGGCATCGGGTCGTTCACCCCTGCATCGGTCGACCCGCGACTGGCCGACAAGCTCAAGTTTTCTGCCCTGCGTGGCGACAAGATGTTCCGCTTCACGCCGGCCGCATCTGCGGCGACCGATGGTCCGCGCGCATTGACGATTGCGGTGCGCGTGCGTCCCGATTCGGCCAAGGCGATCAACATCCGGCCTGACCTTGCCAGCGACAGCGGCCAGGGCGCAGGTCTGGTCCAGATCACCCCGACCGCGTTCAGCCTGGGCGTCGCCAAGGGCTTCACCAAGTTCGCGCTGCCCGCCACGATCCGCCAGCAGGACGAAGCCCTGCCTGACATCAGCAAGCTGGGTCGCAGCGGCGCTGGCACCAAGAGCCGCTTCAGCCCGCGGATCGAAGTGGATGACATCCAGGCACCGACCACCCGCGCGGTTCGTCCGTTCAACGATCAGGGCAGCTATTCGCTCGATGTCGGCGGCGCGTACAAGCTCACGCGCAACCTTGACGTCACTGCCGGCATCCGCCTGCGCAGCGAGCGCGACCGCCTGACTGGCCTCACCAACGAGCAGTATGACAGCCAGGCTGTCTATGTCGGAACCGAATTCCGCTTCTGATCCCGTTGGTTCGCTGACATCGCTAAACATGGCTCCCCTGCGAAGGCAGGGACCCATCTCTTGCGAGTAGCGAGCGGGGCAACCTTGGTGTGTCGCGCCAGCCCAACCCAACCAACCCCGCTCAGGCTGAGCCTGTCGAAGCCGCCCCTCTCTGACGTGCATCCCCTGTTCCTGCCGGTCTGAAGGCGACCCAAAAGATCAGATCCCCAAGCAACCGTCGACCTTTGCTCCGCATTCATTCCAAGTTCAGCACGCGACCCGTCTTGTGTCGTTGATTGTTCAATGGGGAAGTTCGGCTTATGCAGTCGCGTGTATTGGTCCTCACAGCCACTCTCGCGCTCTACGCCGGTCAAGCGGCGGCGCAGCCTTCCAATGCAGCGCCGAGCGATCTCACCGTCCGGTTGGGCGACACGGTTGCAATGGTCATCAATGACCAGCCGGTGCGTTTTCGTCTGACGCCGGATGCGGTGTCGGTGCCGACCGTCAATGCCGATCTGGCAGCCAGAGTCGGCCTCAAGCCCAGCATGATCGGCTATGTGTATCTCATCGGACCAGTGCGGATTGCCTTGCGGACTGATAATGTGAAGTACATTGCAGGCAGCAAATCATTCAAGAGCCGCACGGCATTCAGCGATCGGCAGGTGGTCGATGGTGCTGATGGCGTTGCAGGCCCCGCAACATTCCCTTTCCGACGCACCATATTCGTCTTGCGGGACCCGCAGCCGCGCGACCGGGCGATAACCTTCCGCCTCAACAAGGACATGGGTCTCAGCCAGACCGGCATGAAGATCGATGTCGGTGGCAAACCGGTCTATGTTGCCTTCAGTCTGGACCGGGCCGAAAGCGTGGTGACCGCAACCGGGGGCCAATGGATCTCCGATGCGAATGGCGGACGGTTCAACGGCGATGCCCGCGAAGCGCCGATCCTTTATGACATATCGCGCCCCATCCGCCGCCTCGACCTCGATCGGCCACTGATGCTGGGTGAGCTGGAGATCCGAAATCTTGCAGTTCGCGTTTCGGACATGGGCAATGCTGAAGGCATTCCCGACGGCGCTAAATCCGATCAGGACCTCGACGAGATCGTGGTCACGGCCGACAGCAAGCGTAAGGTCCCGAGTCAGCGGCTCTATATCGGGATGGATACCATCGGCCATTGCGCGTCGCTGACCTATGATTTTGACGCTGGCACTGTCACCTTGATGTGCCCTGATCAGCCTTCGGCTGCGGCAAAGGGCTGAAACGCGAGCATTGCCGGGCGTCGGAAAGCCCGTCGATCGCCGCCCAACCGTTGATGATCCTGGCAATCTGCTGCGAACGCGCTCGCGTCATGCCGCCCAGTGCGATCACCGGGAGGCGCGAGTGCTGCGCGAGGGTGGCAAACCGGGGGACGCCGAGCGAGGCACTGCCCGGGTGCGTGCGGGTTGCGAAGACCGGGGAGATCAGTGCCTGCGCGTGACCTCGCGTGGCATTTGCGCGGGCGAGTTCGCGCAGGTCGTGCACCGTCAGCAGCCGGATCAATCCGCTCGCCGCACCGCCGCCGGGCGCGCCATAGCAGCCATCTGCGCGCCAGCGCCGCGCCATCTTGGCATCGCCTGCCAGCACGATCACGCCGCCGCGCGAGCGGATTTGCTTCGCGAGCCGGTCGAACCGCGCTCGCCGCGCTGTGGGCTCCAGATGATAATGCCGGAACACCAGCCCCGATCCCAACGGCAGCCGCCTGATCGCGCGCTCCAGCACTGCATTGTTGCGCGCGTCGCTGATCAGCCAGAGCGTGGGCAATGTGTTTCCGGGCTGGCGGCGGCGCATGACCGGGCTTATAGCGCCGCCCCATGACTATGCCCAGCCACTCCGCCGCAACGCCGCTCGCCACGATCCGAGCAAATATCGCCCAGTCCGAGAAGATCGCGGGGCGCCCCGCCGCATCGACGACGCTGATCGCGATCTCCAAGACCAAGCCGGCAGACGCAATCGAGGACCTGATCGAACAGGGGCAGCGGGTGTTCGGCGAGAATCGGGTGCAGGAGGCGCAGGCCAAGTTCACCGATCTGCGCGCGCGCCATCCTGACCTGGAATTGCACATGGTCGGCCAGCTGCAGTCGAACAAGGCCGACGATGCCGTCGCGCTGTTCGACTATATCCATTCGCTCGATCGCATGTCGCTCGCCAAGGCGCTCGCCGCCGCGATGGACAAGGCGGGCAGGCAGGTGCCGTGCTTCGTCCAGGTCAACATCGGAGAAGAGGACCAGAAGGGCGGCTGCGCGATTGCCGAACTGCCCAAGTTCCTTGCCGATGTCCGCGCCCTGGGTCTGCCCGTCATCGGCCTGATGGCGGTGCCGCCGGCCGATGTCGAACCAGCGCCCTATTTCGCGCTGCTCGCCAACCTGACGCGCGACCATGGGCTCGATCAGCTGAGCATGGGCATGTCGGGCGATTATGAAACTGCCGTGCGTATCGGTGCGACTCATGTGCGGATTGGCTCTGCGCTGTTCGGCGCACGTTGATAGATCGGTGCACAATTGCCCAGTATTGGGCTAATCAAACTATTGCATCCATAATGGCGTTACTAGCCGAATAGGCTGGATTGATGTAGAAGGCTCTGCCTATACACGCGCTCCGGCAATATGGGGGGCGGTATGCGGGGTATCTTTCAGGCGGTCGTGGCGGCGGCGGTGTTGCTTCAGGCATCCGCGCTGCCGGTTTTCGCGCAGGAACGGTCCGCCGTCCGGCAGGGATTTACGCTCGCACCGCAAAGCGGCAAGACGATCTTGCTGCTGCGACCCTCCGTCCGGGTGGGCGAACAATCGACCGCAGGCATGCCCGAACCGCGCGCCGAGTGGACCGATCAGGCGCGAAATCATATCGAGACCGCGTTGGGCGAGGTGCAGCAGCAGCTTGGCAATGTCGTGGTGGCCGCGCCCGAGCCTTTTGGTGACGATGCGCGCAGCGTTGCCGAGCATATGGCGCTGTTTGCGGCGGTCTCGCGCGCGGTGATTCAGTATCAGTTCTTCGTCGGCAACCGCCTGCCCACCAAGAAGCGCGACAACAAGGCGGGGCAGCTCGACTGGTCGCTGGGGCCGACGGTTGCCAGCCTGCCGGGCGCGGGCGGGGCGGACTATGCACTGTTCCTGTACACGGACGATCACTATGGCTCGACCGGGCGCAAGATGCTGCAGATCGTCGGAATGGTCGCAGGCGTAGGCGTCACGTCGGGCCAGCACATCGGCTATGCCGGTCTGGTCGATCTGAAGACCGGCGATCTGTTGTGGCTCAATGCCGACTTCCAGATGGGCGGAGATGTGCGCGAGGCAGACGGCGCGCAAAAGCGCGTGCGCCAACTGCTCGAGGACTTTCCGGGCAGCGCAATCCCCAAGGATGACACGCCCAAGCAGGCCGCGCCATGATCGCGCGGATTTGGCAGGCGGGCAGCGCGGCGATGCTGGCGCTCGCCAGCCCGGCCCAGGTCGAGCCAACGCTGCCGCCGCCCTACTCCGGCGCCTATCAGCCGCAGGGCATCGACGAGCAGGGGTTGTGGCGCGAGATGGACGAAGAGGAGCGCCGCTTCGCCCAATCGGACATGCTGATCCGCGATCAGGCATTGCAGGCCTATGTCACCAGGGTGCTGTGCGACACGGTGGGGCAGGACCGCTGCGGCGCGACCCGGGTCTATATCGTCCGGGTTCCGATGTTCAACGCCACCATGTCTCCCAACGGACTGATGCAGGTCTATTCCGGATTGCTGCTGCGCGTGCGCAGCGAGGCCGAGCTGGGCGCGGTGCTGGGGCATGAATTCGGGCATTTTGAATCACGCCATTCGCTGCAGCAGCTGAAGGCGAGGCGCTCGGGTAGCGATGTGCTGGCCTGGACCGCCATGCTGGGCGCGCTGGCACCCAGCTATGACACGCTGCGCACCTATCGCAATCTGGAACTCACGATCATTGGCTCGATCTTCCGGTTCGGTCGCGATCAGGAACGCGAGGCCGACAGTCTCGGCATCGGCTATCTGAACACAAGCGCGCTGCGCCCGCAGGCGGCAGCGCAGGTGTGGGAAAGGCTGATGGGGGAGTTTGAGGCCGATGCGCTGGCCAAGGGGCTGAAGAAGCCGCGCTTCGACCGGATTCCCTTTTATGCCACGCACCCGCCAGAGGCAGAGCGCGCCGCCACTTTGGCCTTGCTCGCTCGCCCCGATGCGGCGGCGCGTGACGATGGAGCGGAGCGCTATCGTGCGGCGCTGGCCCCCTGGCTGCCGCAGCTTCTCGATGACCAGATCAAGCTGAATGATTTCGGGGCGAGCGAGTATATCATCCAGACGCTGGCGCAGGACGGCTGGACCGCGCCGCTGCACCATGCCCGTGGCGAGCTGCACCGGATGCGCGGGGCGCCGCGTGATCTGGTGAACGCGGCGCAATTCTATGCGCAGGCGGTTGCGCTCGACCCCCTTCATGCCGAGGCGCATCGCGGGCTGGGCCTCTCGCTCCTGAAGACCGGCCAGACCGTCTCAGGCCAGGCAGCGCTGCGGACCTATCTCGCCCTGAAACCTGATGCACCCGATGCGAAGCTGATCGGGATGATGATCCCCAAAGAGGTGCCAGCACCATGATGTCCCGTCCCGTCCGCCTGCTCGCCGCAACGTTTCTTCTCGCGCTGATGTGCGCGCCATCTGCTGCCTACGCGCACAAGCTTCGCGCGCAGGGAGAGGCGGTTGCGGTGGCCGATTCCGCGCTGACCGTCACGCCGGGGCGCGACTGGAACCGGCTCGACATGCGCATCGGCAAGCTGACCGAAAGCTGGACGCTCGACGGCGAGCAGCTCAACGATGTGACCTTTTATGCGGGGATCGAGCCCGGCAAGCCATTGGTGCGCGAACGCAGCAAGAAGCGCGAACCCTTGCCCAGGTTCACCGCCACCACCCTGCGATCGAAGTGCCGGAACTGCTGGAAGCGACCTATCGCAGCTACAAGCAGATCGGCACGTTCCGCATGCTCGATGTGGCACCGGGGCAGTTTCTGGGGCGTGACGGGGTGGCATTCAGCTATGAATTCGTCGATCAGGACGAGCTGACGCGGCGCGGCGAGGCGCAGGCTGCGATCATCGGCGGCAAGTTGTACATGATCACCTTTGATGCGCCGCGGTTGCACTATTTTGCACGCGGGGTCGACGATTTCCGTGCTTTGGCGACCAGTGCGCACCTGCCCTGACGGCGTTGGGTTCTTTGGCCTGCTATTCGGTCACATCGTCGAGCGTGAAATACCCCAGTTTCAGCGATTTGAGCACCAGCTGGGCTCGATTGGACACGGCAAGGCGACGCCGCGCGTCGGTAAGATATTCGCTGACGGTCTGGTCTGAAATTCCCAGCACCGATGCGATTTCCCAGCTGGTCATGCCGCGCGCGACCAGCTTGATGCAATCGACCTGGCGCGGCGAGAGCCTCTCGTCATTGTTCACGGCGACTTCCGGCAACTGCGATTGCCACAGCGTGCGGGCCTGCTGCCCCGCCGCTGCCCCGATCAGCATCGCCAGCATGAACGGGCGCGGTTTCAGGTCCTGGCCATCTTCCACCACGAAATGGACGGAAATGGTCGGGTGATCGGGCATGTGGCTGGCAATGGTACAACCCGAACCCAGGCCCATCTTGCGCATTTCTTCAAGATATTCACGCTGGATGCGCGTGAGCGGAATGATCGAGCTCAGGTCAGACCAGCGGATGGCACCGCCCCGGCGCTGGCAGGCAGCCAGAATGGGGCTGGTCAGGCTGTAGTCGCGGCGCTGAAAGAGGTCGTGCCAGGTTTCCGGGTAATTGGTGACCATTTCGGGCTTCATCAGGCCCGACTGCACGTGGACATGGCGTGCCAGCGCGGCATAGGCAAAGCCGAAAGGGCGCGCTGCCTCTGCTGTGGCATGCAAAAGCGCTTCCAGCGACGTAGCCGCTTCAATAGCCGCAGACGCGCGCTCGACAAGGTCCAGTTCCGGCATATGACTGGTCTGATTCCCGACAGTTCTCGATGGCCCACAACGGCACGGAGCTGCCAGCGGGAGGAAAGTTAACTACAGTTTAGTCGTTACCTGCTATTTACATCTGGGTAAACAGGCAACCCAGATACGGTTACATTGGTCCAGATCGGAGCTATCTGTCTTGCCGTCGAAAAATTCAGCGGCTGTCCGGTCTGTCGCGCTGCACCGGCAGGTTAGGCACCGGGCACGCCCAGCGCTGCTGCCGCCTCACGCACGCGGCGCTGATCTGCAGCCTTGTTCTTCAGCGCAGCGGTGGCATCACGCAACGCAGCTTGTGCCTTGCCGGTCTCGCCCAGCTGCATGCGGCTGCGCAGCAGCATGATCCAGCCATCGGTATCGCCCGGCTCGCGCTTCAGACGCTCGGCGAGGCCATCGACCATCTGCGCGACCATCATGTCCTGCTGGCCCTGGGGCAGCGCGGCTGCGGCGGCCATCTGGTCCGGACTGGGGCCGGGGATGCCGGCGGTCGCGGTCTCGGCGCCATCGGTCCTGAAACCGGCGGTGGGCGGCGCGAATTTGGCCGAGGCCAGCCGCTTCTCGACCTCGATGCCGCGTTCCTTGCCGACATTGCGGATCACATCCCGGATATCCTTGGCATAAGGCGCGTCGGCCGGCGTTTCGGCGAGCAGGCCGAACCAGTCCTCGATCGCTTCGGCATGCTTGCCATCGATATCCTTGGCGGCGGCGAGGAAATAGCGCGCGCGCGCATCCTTGGGGTCGATCTCGACTGCTTTGCTGAAGGCGGCGCGGGCATCCTGGCTGATCGCCTCGTCCTTGCTGGCCATGACGAGCGCCTCGCCCAGCATCGAATGATATTCCGAATTGCCGGGGGCAAGCTGGACCGCGCGGCGCATGGCGGTGGCGGATTCGGCAAAGCGGCCGGTCTCGAAATAGCTCCAGCCCAGCATGCGCCAGCCTTCGGCATCATCGGGATTGTCGCGCAAGCGCGTTTCCAGCGCGGTGATGACCTCGTCGACCGAGGCAGGCTGGCCTTGCGCATTCAAGGGCGCAACCGGGCCCGATGCTGCGGGCTGCTGGTCGGTATAGACCTTGTATCCTACAGCGCTGACGGCGATCAGCGCGGCTGCAGCCAGTGCGATCCTTCCAGCCCCGAAACCGCCGCCAGATGCGCGGGCAGGGGTATCGGCTGCCGCAGCAGGGGTGGCGGGATCGGTCATGGGGTCTGTCATCTGGGGTCTCTTCGTACGCGTCCGGCGATCAAGCTAGCGGATCGGCCAAAATTTCCAAATTCTAAGTGGTAAAGATCACATTCTTTGCTAGAAATATCGGCATAGGGTTCGCAACCGAATTTGGGCAATTGCTTGCGGCAGCGGGGCATTCTGGCGATAGCGGCACCGATGGGGGAAGTCGGGCTGCGGGTTTCCGGACTGGTCTGATGGCCTGCGAGCGCAGGCGCACCTGCGTCTGCAACTGGGGGACGCGAACCTGTGAGCGAGATTTTCCGCGTTGCGATCATCGGGTCGGGCCCAGCGGGCAAGAGCGCCGCTGGTCGTGCGGCCAGCCTGGGCATGAGCCACATCCTGCTCGAAAAGACCGATCACCTTTCGGACACCATCTACAAATACCAGAAGGGCAAGCACGTGATGGCCACGCCATCGCAGCTGGTCCTGCGCTCCGACCAGGAGTTCGAGGCAGGCAAGCGCGAGGCGATCCTCGAAAAATGGAACGCGCGCACCAGGGAACTGGGCGTCAATGTGAAGTTCAATGCCGAGGCCAAGGCGATCCGGGGCACTGGCCCAGCGATCGAAGGGAGCGTGCATGTCATCGAACAGCGCGCGCGCGATGGCTCTGTCACCAAAAAGGAAATCCAGCGCTACGCCCCGCCCTATGAGATCGAGCTGACCAACGGCGAAAAGATCATGGCGGAAAACGTCGTCTTCGCCATCGGCACGCAGGGCAACCCCAACCGCATGCGCTGCCCGGGCGGTGATCTGCCGCATGTGCAGTATCAGCTGGATGACCCCACCGAATATGTCGACGAGCATATCGTCGTCATCGGCGCGGGCGATGCGGGGATCGAGAACGCGCGCGGCCTGGCCGAAGATTCGGCGCAGGGCAACGTCGTCACCATCGTCAGCCGCGGCCCGGAAGCGACCAGCCCCAAGGAGTCCTTCCCCACTGCCAAGGAAGCCAATGCGCTGGCGCTGCTGGGCGATCGCAATGCCGGCAAGCTCAACATCCGCTTCGAGACCGATACCGCCAGTGTCGAGCCGGGCTGGATCACCTTCAGCACCCGCGATGGCGAAGAGCGGGTGCGCTGTGACCGGATCATTGCGCGCATCGGCTCTGCCCCGCCGCGCGCGTTCATCGAGGAATGCGGCATCGCGTTCACCAGCGCCGACCGGCTCGCGTTCCCGCAATTGTCGCCGGTGTTCGAATCGACCGCGCCGGGGATTTTCGTCATCGGCGCGCTGGCAGGCTATCCGCTGATCAAGCACTGCATGAACCAGGGCTATGACGTCATCGAGTTCATCAACGGCAATACCGAACTGAAGCCGGCGGACGAGCCGATCCTCGAGGCCAAGTTCCGCGACCTCCCGGGGCGCAAGTCGGTGGCCGAATGGCTCGATCTGCTGCGCGAGAACGTCACCATCCTCAACGGCATGAACCCGCTGCAGATGCGCGAGTTCATGCTCGATTCGGATGCCAAGTTCTACCGCAAGGGCGACGTGATCTTCGAACGCGCAGCCCCCGGATCGTCGCTGTTTGCGATCGCGCAAGGCTCGGTCGCGGTGCAGATTGACCCCAATGACACATCGAAGACCGTGCCGATCGGCCAGGGATCGATCTTTGGCGAGGTCGGCCTGATTTCGGGCCGGCGCCGCGGTGCGACGATCATTGCTGCCGAGGACACGATCTGCGTGGAAATCTCGCGCAACGCCGCATTGAAGCTGCAGAGCCAGGTGCCCACCGCCAAGAAGGCGATCGAGCGCATCTCGACCGAACGCCTGCTGCTCCAGATGTTCGGCTCCGGCTTGAAGCCCGCCGACATTGCCGAGGTGGTGCAGACCAGCAAGATCCGCCAGATCAAGCCGGGCGAGGCGATCTTGAAGGAAGGCGACGAGGGTACCGAGATCTATGTGATCCGGGTGGGATCGATGATCGTGGAGAAGGAGATCGGCGGAAAGCCGGTGTTCCTCTCCTATCTTCCCGCAGGCTCGTATGTCGGCGAAATGGCGCTGATCGCAGGCGGACGGCGCACCGCGACGGTGAAGGCGGCAATCAAGTCCGAGGTCATCCAGATCGACGGCGATGCCTTCAAGAAGGTGCTTGAGGCCAACCCCGAGCTGCTCAAGCGCGCCAAGCGCGACATGGCCAGCCGCCAGGACATCAACGCGTTCATCGAGGCGAAGAAGGACAGCTTCTCGGGCGTGGTCGACATGTATTCGGGGGTTGCCAACTTCCTGGTCGAGAACGGCATCGGCGAGGCGACCGACGTGCTGCTGATCGACGAGACGTTGTGCGTGGGCTGCGACAATTGCGAAAAGGCGTGTGCCGATAGCCATGACGGCCTGTCGCGGCTCGATCGCGAGGCCGGGCGCACCTATGCGCACCTGCACGTGCCGACCAGCTGCCGCCATTGCGAACATCCGCACTGCATGGCCGATTGCCCGCCCAACGCCATCAACCGCGGCCCCGATGGCGAGGTGTACATCAACGATACCTGCATCGGCTGCGGCAACTGCCAGCGCAACTGCCCTTATGGGGTTATCCGCATGGACAAGGTGCCGCCGAAGAAGCCGGGCCTGTTGTCCTGGCTGTTCTTCGGCTTTGGTCCGGGTCCGGGCGAGCCAAGCAAGAAATGGTCCTATGCCAACAGCGAGCCCGGAGTCGAAAAGCCCAAGAAGGCGATCAAGTGCGACATGTGCGCCGGCATCGAGGGCGGCCCCAGCTGTGTGCGCGCCTGCCCGACGGGCGCTGCCATCCGCGTCGCGCCCGACGAGTTCCTGACCGTCGCCCGGCTCGAGCAGGAGGAGGCTTGACCCATGGCTAGCAAGGCCCAGCCCGCAGCGCCGCCCGTGCGCAGGAAGACCACCGGTCGTCAGCGCAATTCGATGCATGACGGCTTTTTGCGGCACAAGAACTTCCGCTGGATGAAGATCGCCACGGTGCTGTCGATCACCTGCCTGGTCAGCTATTTCCTCGTGGACGTGCAGCCGCGCCACAATGGCGGGTCGTGGTATGGCTATACCCTGGGCACCATCGGCGCCTTGCTGATCGTTTGGCTCACCTGCCTTGGCATGCGCAAGCGCGCGATCACGCCGGGGGGCTGGTCCTTGAAGGCCTGGACCAGCGCGCACGTGTATCTGGGGCTGAGCCTCATCGTCATCGGCACGCTGCACACCGGCTTCCAGCTGGGTTGGAACGTGCACACTTTGGCCTGGTCGCTGATGATGATCGTGATCATCTCCGGCATCGTCGGCATCTATTTTTACGCGACGCTGCCCGATAACCTGTCGAACAACCGGGCAGACAGTGACGGCGCGGTGACCGAGCGGATGATGATCGAGCAGCTGCGCTCGCTCGACCGCCAGTTGCACGATGCCGCCCAGCCGCTCGATCCTGGCCAGGCCGCCCTGGTGCAGGCCTCGCTCGAGCAGGACCCGTTCGACGGCAATTTCTTCCAGCGCATCGGCAACAGTTACGGTGGCTGCGAAACCCGCAAGGCGATGGCCGAGTTGCGACGGCTACGCGCCTATCAGCCGCGCATGGGCGATGACCCGCTCGACAAGGTCGATGGGCTTTTGCAGCGCAAGGAATCGACTCTGGCGCGGCTGCGCAAGCATCTGCAGATCAAGGCGATGCTGCAGGTCTGGCTGTACGTGCACGTGCCGATGACGTTTGCGCTGCTTGCGGCGCTCTCCGCCCATATCTTCAGCGTGTTTTTCTATTGGTGATCGCAGGTCCGGGGGCGGGGTTTCGGCAAGTTTTGGGGGCAGTTTCATGATGTTTATCGTCCGCCAGGTCGCCTTGAAGGCAGACGGCAGCGAGATTGTCCGCCAGACCGAAGTGGCGGGCGAAGAGCTCTTCATCGGTCGCAATGCCAGCAACGGCGTCCACCTGCCCGATCTGGCGGTCAATCCCGTGCATGCGCGCGTCGAGCGGCGCGGCGGCGAATTGTTCATCACATCGCAGTCGCAGCAGCCGTTCGATATCGATGGCCGCAGCGTGGAATCGACGAAAATCGATATCGCGCGCGGCGCGGAATTGCGTTTTGGCGGTCACATCATCGCGGTGGGGGCAGAGGGCGATGCGGTGACGCTCACCGTCCGCCGGATCGAGGCGGTGTCCGACAGCGCCGAGGACAAGGACGAGGCAGCGATCTATTCGCTCAAGGGCCTGCTGCCGGGCAAAAGGATGAGCGCCTGGGGCTTTGCGCTGCTGGTGCTGATCGCGTGCCTCGCCTGGCCGGTCTATACCTGGTCCAGCTACAAGGATTTGGCGTACAAGGAAAAAGTGTCGCGTCCCGCCGGTTTCCATGCCGACGGCCTGTGGTCATCGGGCAAGATGAGCCAGGCGCACAAGACGCTGAAGGACGATTGCCAGGCCTGCCATGTCGATGCGTTCGTGTCGGTTCGCGACAACGCCTGCATGACCTGCCATGAAAAGGACGCAGGGCCGCACGCGCCAATGACGCGGCAGCTCACCGCGCGCGGGGACCCCACCGGATTTGCCGCCTTCACCCGATTCGTCGCGACCAGTTTCAACAAACCGGCGGGGCGCTGTGTCGAATGTCACACCGAGCATGAGGGGGCAGGTGCTATGCAGCCCACTCAGCAACGATTCTGTGCTGAATGCCACGACGGGATGGACACGCGCTTGACCAATACCAAGCTCGATAACGCCGCCGATTTCGGCAATGCGCATCCGCAGTTCCAGCCTGCGGTGCTGGTGCGTCCGCTCGTCGGCGATGACTCCAAGGCTCCGCGCAAGCGCATCTCGCTCGACAAGCGCCCCCGCGAAAACAATGGCCTGAAATTCCCGCACGACCTGCATCTCGCAAAGACCGGCGGTGTGGCGCAGATGGGGCGGCGGCTGTCTGCCAAATACGATTTTGGCGATGCGCTCGAATGCTCCGATTGTCATGAGGCGGACAAGAACAATGTCGGCTTTGTAGCCGTCGACATGGAGAAGAGCTGTGCGATGTGCCACAGCTTGGCTTTCGACAAGATCGGCGGCACCTATCGCACGTTGCGTCATGGCGAGCCCGAGCAGGTAAAGGCCGATCTGCGCGCCTTCTACCGTTCCACGCCGCCTGCACGCCCGATCAACCTGGGCAGTCTGGCCCGGCAACGGCCCGGTGTGGTGAATTCCAGGCGCACGGCGGCGGATTATGCCCGCGCGGTCAACTTCCGCGGAGGCCGGGCCGATCAGGCGATCCGCCAGGTCTTCAGCCGGGGCGGCGCGTGCTACGACTGCCATGTCGTGGTGCCGCCTTCGTCATCGGGAGCGCTCGACTTCCGCATCGCACCGGTCGCGCAGACCAGCCGTTATCTGCAGAAGGGCTGGTTCACGCATGACGCGCACGACAAGGAAGAGTGCACCAGCTGCCACCTTGCCGAAACGTCGAAGGACGCAACCGATCTGCTTCTGCCCGGCATCAAGAATTGCCGCACCTGCCATGTGGGTGAAACCGGTGAGTCGCTGATCAAGGTGAAGAAACCGGTCGAATCGACCTGCGCAATGTGTCACGATTACCATGCCGACAAGGGGGCTCCATGGCTGCTTCGCGAGCAAGACAAGAAGAAAAAGCGGCCAGAGATCACGGCGGCGATGGCGCATCCGGGCGGAGCGGGAGCCCGGTTGCGACGATAACCGGCGGCCCTGACGATGCCCAGAACGAAGGATCAAAGCCCCGGATGCTGATTGCTCAGATTACCGATATTCATCTGGGCTTCGATCCGGACAATCCTGCCGAGTTCAATCGCAAGCGGCTGGATCAGGTCATCGCCATGTTGCGCGAGATGGACCCGATGCCGGACATGCTGCTGGCGACCGGCGACCTGATCGATCGCGGCGACGAGGACAGCTATCGTCGGCTGAAGAACGCGCTCTCCATCTGCCCTTTCCCGGTTTACATGTGCCTGGGCAATCACGACCAGCGCAACACCTTCCACGCACAATTTCCCGACGTGCCGATGGTCGATGGGTTCGTGCAATATGAGGTCGATGCCGGGCCCATCCGTTTGCTGGTGCTCGATACGCTCGAGGAAGGGCGGCATGGAGGCGCCTATTGCGAGGTTCGCGCCGATTGGCTGCGCGCGCGGCTGGCCGAACAGAGCGATCGCCCGACGCTGATCGTCCAGCACCATCCGCCGATCGAGGTTGGGATCGAATGGATGAACACGCACCCCGAAGAGCCCTGGGTGGAATGCTTGCGCGATTGCTTTGCCGGGCACAGCAACATCATCGGCATGGTGTGCGGCCATGTCCACCGCGCGATCGTGAGCAGCTGGAGCGGCTTTCCCGTCGTGATCTGTCCATCGAGCGCGCCGCAGGTGGCGCTGGAGCTGGCGCCCATCGATCCCGACACGCCCGATGGTCGCAACATGATCATCGCCGATCCGCCTGCCTTTGCGCTACACTGGTGGAACGGGCGCGAGCTGATCACCCATTACGAGACCGCCGATGAGCATGTCATGCTCGCCCGCTATGACGAGCGGATGCAGCCTCTGGTCCGCAGCCTGTTGGCGGAGCGGCCGGTTTAGCGTCCCTGCTTTTCCCTCAAGGCTGGAGTTCTGATCACAGCCATGCGACCAGAGCGCATGGGCGAGGGGTCGCCGGTTGCGCGCATGTCCCCTTGCGACCCTCGCTGCGCTGCCCACATGAAGGACAGCGGACGGGGCTTCGGAACAAAGGGAACATCATGGTGAAGACATTTCTGCTGATCGCAGCATCAGCGCTGGCAGTGGGCGCAGCGATGCCCGCGCTGGCACAACAGGCAGCGCCGGTCGCAACCGATGCGCAATCGAAGCTGATCTATCAGGATTGGACCGGACCTTATGAGGGCGTGCCGCCGTGGGACCAGGTGTCCACCGCCGCGTTTCCCGCCGCGATCCAGGCCGCGATGGACGAGCTGAAGGCCGAGTATGAGGTGATTGCCACCGACAAGAGCGAACCCACCTTCCAGAACACCAACCTTGCGCTCGAAATGGCCGGCGACAAGATGGACCGGGTGTTCGCGATGTGGGGCGTCTATACCAGCAACCTGGCCGACAGGCAGGTCCGCGCGATGCAGGCCGAATGGGCGCCAAAGATCAGCAAGTTCTACAACGAATTGACGCTCGATCCGCGCATTCTGGCCCGCATCAAGTCGGTCTACGACCGTCGCGAGACGCTGGGGCTCGATGCCCAGCAGATGCGGCTGCTCGAGCGTGATTATGACGGGCTGGTGCGCGGCGGTGCGCTGCTCGACGATGCCGCCAAGGCACAGCTGATCACGATCAACAGTGAACTGGCCGGGCTATATTCGACGTTCAACGAAAAACTGCAGGCCGATGAAGAGAAGTACCTCGTCATCACCGACAAGGCCGAGCTTGCGGGCCTGCCCGACAGCTTTGTCGCCTCGCTCAAATCGGCGGCGGAAGAGCGCAAGGTCGATGGCTGGGTGCTGGTCAACACCCGTTCGGTCATGCAGCCAGTGCTGGAGAACGCCACCAACCGGGCACTGCGCGAAAAAGTCTGGCGCTCGTACGTGATGCGCGGTGACAACAATGACGCCAACGATACCAACGCCACGATCGCGCAGATCCTCAAGCTGCGCCAGCAGCGTGCCGAACTGCTGGGTTTCAAGACCCACGCGCATCTGCGGATGGATGACACCATGGCCAAGGATCCGGCACGCGCGATGGACCTGATGATGAAGGTCTGGCCCGCTGCGGTCGCCCGCGTGAAGCAGGAGGTCGCCGACATGCAGGCGGTGGCCGACAAGGAGGGCGCGGGCCTCAAGATCGAGCCCTGGGACTATCGCTTCTATTCGGAGAAGGTGCGCAAGGCGAAATACGATCTCGATCAGAACGAGATCAAGCCGTACTTCCAGCTGAGCAAGATGATCCAGGGCATGTTCGATGCCGCGGGCAAGCTCTATGATCTGGAGTTCAAGGAAAACACCGGCGAGGTTCCGGTCTTCCATCCCGATGTCACCACCTATGTCGTCACCAACAAGCTGACCGGCGAGAATGTCGGGCTGTTCTACATGGATGCCTATGCGCGCACCGGCAAACGGTCGGGTGCCTGGGCGACATCGTATCGCGCGCAGCAGCGGCTGGGCGGGGATCGCAACGTGCTAGCGTCGAACAACAACAATTTCGTCAAGCCCGCAGCGGGCGAGCCTGCGCTGATCAGCCTCGATGATGCGTCGACGCTGTTCCATGAGTTCGGCCATGCGCTGCATTCGCTGCTGACCGATATCGAATATCCCGGACTGCGGGGCACCCCGCGCGACTTTGTCGAATATCCCAGCCAGGTGAACGAGAACTGGCTTCTGACGCCTTACATCCTCAACACCTACGCGACGCACTACAAGACCGGCGAGCCGATCCCGGCGGAGCTGGTGAAGAAGATCAACGCCAGTGAGACCTTCAACCAGGGCTTCTCGACCGTCGAGTATCTGTCGTCGGCGATTGTCGACATGAAGCTGCACAACCGCACCGACCCTGTCGCCGATCCGCGCGCGTTCGAGAAGGCGACGCTGGCGGAAATCGGCATGCCGTCCGAGCTGGTCATGCGCCACCGGCTGCCGCAATTCGGGCACCTGTTCTCGTCGGACAGCTATTCGGCGGGCTATTACAGCTATCTGTGGTCCGAGACGATGGACGCCGATACCTGGGCCGCGTTCGAGGAATCGGGCGATGTGTGGAACCGCGACATCGCCGACAAGTTCCGCAAGACGCTGCTCTCCACCGGCAACGAGACCGAGCGGGTCGAGGCGTACCGTGCCTTCCGTGGGCGCGATCCTGACGTGAATGCGCTGCTCAAGCGGCGCGGTTTCCCCACCACCACAACGGCGGCGGCGACACCGACAGCGGATCGCGACTGATTGCATCGCACCAGCAAAGGTTTGGCGGGGCACGTCCCGTCAAACCTTTGCTAGGGGCAGGGCAACAGCAACTGGCTTGCCGGTCAGCGGGCGCGCGCTTATCTAGCCAGCATGACAACGATCCCCAGTACGCTCGACCTGATTGGCAACACCCCGCTCGTGCGGCTCGCAGGGCCCAGCGAGGCTGCGGGGTGCGACATCTTTGGCAAATGCGAATATGCCAACCCCGGCGCATCGGTGAAGGACCGTGCGGCGCTGTACATCGTGCGCGATGCCGAAGAGCGCGGCACGCTCCAGCCCGGCGGTACGATCGTCGAGGGGACAGCTGGAAACACCGGCATCGGTATCGCGCTGGTCGCCAACGCCAAGGGCTACAAGACCATCATCGTGATGCCCGAGACGCAGTCCAAGGAAAAGATGGACACGCTGCGCGCGCTGGGCGCCGAACTGGTGCTGGTGCCGGCCGCGCCTTATGCCAATCCCGGCCATTTCGTGCACACCTCGCGCCGCATCGCCGAAGAAACGCCGGGCGCGGTCTGGGCGCAGCAGTTCGACAATATCGCCAACCGCCGCGCGCATATCGAGGGTACGGCGGAGGAAATCTGGGCGCAGATGGAGGGCCGCATCGATGGCTTCACCTGCGCGGCGGGCACCGGCGGCACGATCGCGGGCGTCGGCATGGGCCTCAAGGCGCACGATCCCAATGTCACCATCGCGCTCACCGATCCGCACGGCGCGGCGCTGTTCAACTATTTTGCCAATGGCGAACTGAAGGCCGAAGGTTCGTCGGTCGCCGAGGGCATCGGCCAGGGGCGGATCACCGGCAATCTGGAAGATGCGCCGATCGACACGCAGTTCCGCATCTCCGATGAGGTCGGCCTGTACTGGGTGCAGCGGCTGCTCAAGGAAGAGGGGCTGTGCCTCGGTCTGTCGTCGGGGATCAACGTGGCCGGCGCGGTGGAGTTGGGCCGGACGCTGGGCGAGGGCTCGCGTGTTGTCACGATCCTGTGCGATACCGGCTTTCGCTATCTCTCGACGCTCTACAATGCCGAGTGGCTGCGCGCGAAGGGATTGCCGGTCTTTCCCTGGCTGGCCGATTGACCTATACTCAGCCCATGGTCGCAGACAAAGCCCGCAACACAGCCCGCGCCCCTGCGGGTAATCCAATCATGCACCGGTTGCAGATCGGTATCGGCGGCATCTTTGCCGTGCTGGTGACAGTGGCGCTGGCCGACATGCTGTTGCAGCGCGCCGGGACCGAGACCCCGGTGGAGAGCGCGAGCGTCGTCGAACCCGGCATGACAGACCCTGTCGCGCCGCCCGTCGTGCAGCCTCCTGCTGCCAGCGAGCCGCTGGTCGATCTGGGCGTCGTGCCCGATCTTCCGACCGAGGGCACGCAGCACAGCGCAGGTGGCCAGACCCCGGTTGTTGGTCAACTGCAACCCGATCCGCAATCCGGGCCGCCTGCTCAGCCGCAGCAGTGATGCGGTTTGCGTCCGCGCTGATGGCGGCGATGCTGCTGGCAGGAGCGTGTTCGCCTGATCCGGGAGGCACTGGCAGCGCGCAGGACGGCGCTGCTGCCCAAGCCGCAGTATCCACCCCGATTTTCCCCAGGCTGCCGCGCCAGCGCATCGTGCTGATGAGCAGCCTTCCGCTCGTCTATGGCGATGGGATCGACATGGCAGGCAGGATCGCCGGCAAGTCCAGGCCGCACCCGCTGTACAGCGCAATGGCACAGGGGCACGATCTGGTGGTCGCCGACGTGCTCGACGCACAGGCGCTGTCTGGCGCGGGGATGATGATCCTGGTGCAGCCCCGCGCGCTGACGCCGCAGGAATTCGTGGCGATCGATGATTTTGTCCGCGCAGGCGGCAGGTTGCTGCTGTTCGCAGACCCGATGCTCGAATGGTCAGGCCATGCCGGGCTCGGCGATCCTGCAGGGCCGCTGCGCAGCGCGCTGGTTTCGCCATTGCTTGCCCATTGGGGGATCGAGCTGATCGACCCGCAGATCGAATCGGTGCGGACAGGGGATGCGGGCGGGCTGCTTGTCCATCCTGGGAAGTTTGCGGAATTGCCGGGGAAAATTGGGGACGCTTCATGTCGCATCGCGGAGCATGGCCTTATCGCCCGGTGCGCGGTGGGCGAGGGCAGGGCGCTGCTGGTTGCCGATGCCGATCTGCTCGATCCGGCGCTGATCAGCGATTCCGGCGAGTCGGGTCGCGCCAACCGGAAGATGGTGCACGATCTGATCCGCGAACTAACCATGAACGATACGTCTTGAGCCCGGACAGAACAGGGTCTTCCGTTCGTCCCGATTTTGAAGTACTCGCCCCGATATTGCCGGGCTAGACCCAAAAAAACCCTTCCATCCCCAATTCTCCCCTGTTATGGATGCCTTAATCGGGGTTCAACCATTTGTGATGTCCTGCCGACCTGTGGCGCTGATGTGCTGCGGGACGCCGAAGGCTTTATCCATCGCCCAGCGATGGAGCAGCTTTGGCGCGGCAGTGGCGACGCAAGGGAACACCCCCCGGACAGTCAGGGAAACGCATCGGCGCGGAATAAGGGGTGAATTACCAAGTGGCGGAAATCAGTGCCTTTCTTGGTTCTGCACTGACCACCATCGACCTCAAGGGCCGGATGGCCATTCCGGCTATCTTCCGTAATCCCATCATCGCCAACTCCGGCGGCGAAAGCTCGGTCGTCTTTTCGTATAATGCGCAGGCCCAGTGCCTGCAGGGTCATGGCACGCAGCGGCTGGCCGCATTGCTGGAACAGATGCGCCGCCGCGAGGAGCTGGCCAATGAGTCGGGTGAAGAGTTCCGCACGGAGCTGTTCGGCGGCCCGCGCTTCAACACCACCGCCACGATCAGCTTCGATGGCAGCGGCCGCCTGATCCTGCCGCGGATGCTGGTTGCCATGGCCAGGATCGAAAAGCACGTGTTCTTCAGCGGCAACGGCACCGATTTCAGCATCTGGGGCGTGGAGCATCTGCTGACGCTCGACGATCCACGCCTGGCATCGCAGCAGTTCAATGCGCGCTTCCTGATGGAAGAACTGGGGGGCAAGCGCTGATGGCCCGCCCGGAAATCACGACCGCCCAAGGCAACGCCCCGCACATCCCCGTGCTGCTCGACGAGGTGCTGGAAGGACTGGCGATCCAGCCCGGCGAGGTGCACGTCGATGCGACCTTCGGGGCGGGCGGGTACAGCCGCGCCATGCTGGCCGCCGGTGCTGCGGTGCACGGCATCGACCGCGATCCCGATGCGGCCGCCGCCGGTGCGGCGCTGACGGGAGAAGCCGACGGGCGCTTCACCTTCCATGCCGCGCGCTTTTCGCAAATCGCGCAGGTGCTGCGCGAGGCGGGGCTTACGCAGGTCGATGGCATCGTGTTCGATATCGGCGTGTCGTCGATGCAGCTCGATCAGGCCCAGCGCGGCTTTTCGTTCCAGTCCGATGGCCCGCTCGACATGCGCATGGGCCAGGACGGGCTGAGCGCAGCGGACTTCGTCAACACCGCCGACGAGGCCGACATCGCCGACATTCTGTACTTGTATGGCGAGGAGCGCCAGTCGCGCCGTATCGCCCGCGCCATCGTCGCCGCCCGTCCGTTGCAGAGGACGCTGGAGCTGGCGGCGGTGGTGCGCAAGGCCCTGGGCTATCGGCCCGGCGCGCCCAAGGATCCGGCGACGCGCACTTTCCAGGCGATCCGCATCCATGTGAATGGAGAGCTTGACGAACTGCGCGACGGGCTGGTCGCTGCCGAGGCGATGCTCGCTCCGGGCGGGCGGCTTGCGGTGGTGAGCTTCCACAGCCTGGAGGATCGCATCGTCAAGCGGTTCCTGAAGCTGCGCAGCGGCAGCGAAGGCGCAGGCTCGCGTCATCTTCCCGATCTGTCCGGCCAGCGCCGGCCCCCCAGTTTCGAGAAACCCGCCAGGCCGACCCGGGCGGGCGAGGCCGAATGCGCGCGTAACCCCCGCGCGCGTTCGGCCACCTTGCGGGTCGCGATTCGCAGCGAGGCTGAAGCTTGGGGCGCGGACGATGATGCAGAAAGGCGTGCGGCATGATCCTGGCAGTCAAGCGCCTCAAGACGATCGGCTGGATCGCGCTTATCTTCATCGTGGCGATCGCGCTCTATCCCTTGTCGTTGAGCGTGGCGACACTGCGCAGCGACCTGACGCGCACCGAGCGCGACATCCTGCGCACGCGCGCGGAAATCCGCTATCTCGAAACCGAATTCGCCACCCGCGCCAGCCTGGCGCAACTGGCGATGTGGAACGACCTGGAATATGGCTATGAGGCCCCCAGCGCCGCGCAATATCTGGACGGCGAGCGCGAACTGGCCAATCTGGGCGATGACACCAGGCCGCTGGACGAGCCGGTGCGGGTGGCCGCCATGACCATCAAGCCGCAGGCCGAGCCCGCCGCGATCAAGCCGGCAGAACTGGCCGCCAACACCGTCAAGACGCCCGAGCCCTTATCGGTCTCGGCCAGTGTCGCGATCATCAGCCCGGCGCGCGCCGCGACGGCAGCGACCGCGCCGAAATCCGCCAAGGCCGAACCGAAGGCGGAAGGTCGCCGTCTGCTCGATGATCGCCTGCTCGACCGGATCAACCAGCAGGCCGATGCCGAGCTGAAAAAGGTGGGAGGCCAATGACCGCGCTCGCATCCGGCAGCCACAGGGTCCGTCTGGCCAGCAAGCGCCAGCATCTCACGCTCACCGCACAGGTCCGCCTGGTTGCGGTGCTCGCGCTTTTTGGGCTGGGCATGGGCGCTATCCTGCTGCGGCTGACCTTCATCGGCGTGTTCGGCGAACAGGCGCAGGCCGCGTCGCGGTCCGCCATGGTCGATCCGGGTCGCGGTGACATTGTCGATCGCAACGGCGTGCCGCTGGCGCGCACGATCGATGGCTATGCGATCCGGGTCGTGCCTGCCCGGCTGATCGGTGATCGCAAGGTGCTGGCCGGCAAGCTGGCGGCGATCTTCCCCGACACCAGCGAAGAGCGTTTCCTGAAATTGCTCAGCCGTGACAAGCCCACCTATCTGCGCCACCGCGCGGTGCCCGAAGAGGTCAACCGCGTTCACGCATTGGGCGAGGTGGGGATCGAGTTCCCGCGCGAGAAGGAACGCTTCTACCCGCAGTTGCAGCTCGCCGCGCACGTGCTGGGCTATGTCCACCCCGATGGTCATGGCGTTTCGGGCATGGAACGCGCGATGGATGCCGATCTGCTCGATCCCAGGAAGCGGCTGACCCCTTCGGCCTTGTCGATCGACATTCGCGTCCAGGCAGCGCTCGAGGACGAGCTGGGCCGGGCGATGAAGTCCTATGATGCCAAGGCCGCAGCCGGGATGGTGCTCGATGTCGAGACGGGCGAGGTGATGGCGATGACGTCACTGCCCAGCTTCAACCCCAACCGGTTCGATGCCAGCAGCGCAGCGTTCGAGGCCAACCAGGTCACGTATCGCTTCTTCGAATTGGGATCGACCTTCAAGCCGCTGACCGTGGCCGCAGCGATCGACGCGGGCACCGTGACCGATCTGTCGCGTCGCTATGATGCCAGCCGCCCGCTCAAGGTTGCTGGTTTCCAGATCCGCGATTCCCACTCGTCGGGCCGCTGGCTGAACGTGCCCGAGACGCTGGTCCACAGCTCGAACATCGTCACCGCGCAGATCGCAGACGAGCTGGGCCCTGAGCGGCTGCAGGCGGTGATGCGCAAGCTGCACTTCGATCGCCAGGCCGAGATCAACCTGCGCGAACGTGCCAAGCCGCTGTGGCCCGCCAACTGGGGCAGGCTCACCAACATGACCGTCGGCTATGGCCACGGCATCGCGGTGACGCCGCTGCATCTCGCGTCCGCTTATGCCGCAATGGTCAATGGGGGGCTGTATCGTCCGGCGACGCTGATGAAGCTGAACCCTGCCGATGTCCCGCGCGGTGAGCAGGTGTTCAAGGCCTCGACCAGCGCGCGGATGAACCAGCTTCTGCGCATGATCGTGCGCGATGGCACCGGTCGCAAGGCCGAGGCACCCGGTTTCCGCGTCGGCGGCAAGACCGGCTCGGCAGAAAAGCCCGGCGCGGGTGGCTACAAGCGCAGCTCGGTCGTCGCGACGTTCGCTGCCGCCTTCCCGATGGATGCGCCGCGTTATGTCGTGCTGATCATGATCGACGAGCCTTCGGGCAACCAGGCATCGTCCTTCCAGCGCACGGCAGGCTGGACGGCCGCGCCGGTGGTGGCCCGGCTGGTGCCGCGCATCGGCCCGATGCTGGGCATCATCCCCGACGACCGCCGCGATGTCGATGTGTCCGAGTTGATGCCGCTGCTGTGGAAGGCACCGGTCAAGGCCGCCGCTTCGTCCAAGCGGGATGATCCGGCATAGGCGATTATACATGGGCTGTGCGTTGCAGGGGGTTGCATCTGTACGGACCAGACATAGAGGAGGCAGGGATTTTCAGGGTCGGTAAAGGGTACGCAGATGAAATTGGGTGAACTGGCCTCGGGCCTGTCCGGCGATGACGCTGCGCGGACGGTCACCGGATTTGCCATCGATCACCGCAAGGTTGCGCCGGGCACCGTTTTCGGGGCCTTTGCCGGCGCGCGCTTCAATGGCGAGGATTTCATTGCCGATGCCGTCGCCTCGGGCGCGGTTGCGGTCGTTGCCGCGCCCACCGCTCGTGTCGAGGGCGCCGTCCACATCGCCGATGCAGAGCCCCGCCGCGCCTTCGCGCAGATCGCCGCGCGCTTTTTCACTCCCGTTCCTGCTCATGTCGCTGCCGTCACCGGCACCAATGGCAAGACGTCGACGGCGGAAATGACCCGTCAGCTCTGGCGCATGGCCGGGCACAATGCCGCATCGATCGGCACCTTGGGCGTCACCACCTCGGTTGACCAGGCCTCCACCGGGCTCACCACACCCGATATCGTGACCTTCCTCGGCAACATGTCGGGCCTTGCGCGCGAGGGCGTGACCCACGCGATCTTCGAGGCATCGAGCCACGGCCTCTCGCAGTTCCGCACCGAAGGCCTGCCGGTGCAGGTCGGCGCGTTCACCAACCTCAGCCGCGATCATCTGGATTACCACGGCACGATGGAGGCCTATTTCGAGGCCAAGATGAGGCTGATTGATGAGGTTGTCGTCGACGGCGGGCATTTCGTGGCCTGGGCCGATGACGAATGGTCGGCCAAGGTCATCGACCGGGCAAAGGCGCGCGGGCTCGACCTGTTCACCGTGGGCAGCGCGGGCGATGCCATTCGCCTGGTCAGCCGCACCCCGACCCAGCTCGGTCAGCTGCTCGTGCTGGCGCATGATGGCAGCGAGGTAAAGGTCAATCTGCCGCTGATTGGCGCGTATCAGGCGGCCAACGCGCTGGTGTCCGCCGGGATCGTCATCGCAGCCGGCGGCGACCCCAGGCAGGTGTTCGATCACATGGGCCGGTTGCAGCCGGTGCGCGGACGGCTGGAGCGCGCGGTCATCACCCGCGCGGGCGCGCCGGTCTATGTCGACTACGCCCATACGCCAGACGGCCTTCAGGCCGCGATCGAGGCCCTGCGCCCGCATGTCAGCGGCAGGCTGATCACCCTGTTCGGCGCAGGCGGCGACCGCGACACCGGCAAGCGCCCTGAAATGGGCAAGGTGGCCAGCGACCTGTCGGACGTCGTGATCGTCACCGACGACAATCCCCGGTCCGAGGACCCCGCAGCCATCCGCGCCGCGATCATGGCGGCAGCGGCTGGCGCGACCGAAATCGGCGGGCGGCGTGAGGCGATTGCCCACGCCATCGAAACTGCAGGCGCAAATGATATCGTGCTGCTGGCGGGCAAGGGTCACGAACAGGGCCAGATCATCGGTGCCGGCGACACCATGCGCGTGCTGCCCTTCGACGATGTTCAAGTCGCGCGGGAGTGTGCGGCGTGACCCTCTGGACCTCTTCCGAGATCGCTGAAGCGACCGGCGGAACGGCATCGGCGGAGTTTGCCGTGACCGGCGTTGCGTTCGACTCTCGCGAGATCATGCCGGGCGACCTGTTTGTCGCGATGCGTGGCGAAGCGAGCGACGGGCACCTGTACATCGATCGGGCGATGGCATCGGGCGCTGCAGGCGTCATCACCGAGCAGCCGGTCGACCATCCGCACGTTCTTGTCGCCGATAGCGCCGCCGCGCTCACCGCGCTGGGCCGAGCCGCCAGAGCGCGCACGCAGGCGACGATTTTCGGTGTGACCGGTTCGGCTGGCAAAACCGGTACCAAGGAAGCGCTGTTCCAGGCGCTTGACCGCATGGCACCGGGCGCGGTGCACCGGTCGGTGAAGAGCTACAACAATCACGTGGGCGTGCCGCTCAGCCTTGCGCGGATGCCGCGCGATGCCCGCTTCGGTGTGTTCGAAATGGGTATGAACCATACGGGCGAGCTGGCCGAGTTGACCCGCATCGTGCGCCCGCACATCGCCATCATCACCACCATCGCGCCCGCGCACATCGGCAACTTCGTCAACGGCGAGCAGGGCATTGCCGATGCGAAGGCCGAGATATTCGAGGGGCTGGAGCCCGGCGGCACGGCCATCGTTCCGCATGACAATCGTCATTATCAGCGGCTTTATGATGCCGCGCGTCGCAGCACCGACAAGGTCGTGCGGTTCGGCAGCCAGGCGGACAGCGAAGCGCGGCTCATCGATGCCATCCGCGCGCCCGAGGGCGGGTCGCTGGTCACTGCAGAGATTGGTGAGGCGCGCCTGTGCTTCCGTGTTTCGGCACCCGGCGACCATTGGGTGATGAATGCGCTGGCGGTGATGAGTGCGGTGGAAGCGGCAGGCGGCGATCTGGCGGTGGCAGGGCTGGCGCTCGCCGATCTGCCGGGCCTCTCGGGTCGCGGCGAGCGTCGCGCGGTGGCGACGCCCGATGGCGGCAGCGCGCTGCTGATCGACGAGGCGTATAACGCCAACCCCGCCTCGATGGCCGCCACCCTGGCGCTGCTGGGGCAGGAGCAGGCGACGCGCCGCATCGCGGTGCTGGGCGCGATGAAGGAAATGGGCGAGACGTCCGATCATTATCACGCAGCGCTGGTCGCACCGGTCATCGCAGCAGGCGTTGCGCATGTCATTCTGGTCGGCGATGAAATGGCACCCTTGGCCGATGCGCTCGCCAATTCGCTTGAGTGGCAGGGCACAATCGCGCATGTGCCCGCCGCCGATGCCGCGCTTGGAGCGCTGCAGGGACTTTTGGCCAATGGCGATGCCTTGCTCGTCAAGGGGTCCAATTCCGTGGGATTATCCGCACTCGTGCGCGCGCTGGCCGAAACGCCAGCCACATCCGCCGTGGCGCGGGAGGGGGTTTGATGCTGTATCTTCTGGCGCAATATCTAGACTTTGAAGGCCCGCTCAACCTGATCCGCTATCTGAGTTTCCGCTCGGGCGCGGCGATCGTGACAGCCCTGGTCATCGGCCTCATCATCGGTCCGCGTTTCATCATGATGCTGCGCATGCGCCAGGGCAAGGGCCAGCCGATCCGCACCGATGGCCCGCAAACGCACCTCGCCAAGCGCGGCACGCCGACGATGGGCGGGCTGATGATCCTCATTTCGCTCACCATATCGGTGCTGCTGTGGATGGACCTGTCGAGCGCGTTCGTCTGGGCCTGCCTTGCGGTCACGCTGGGCTTTGGCCTGATCGGGTTCCTCGATGATTTCGACAAGGTCCGCAAGGCCAGCCACAAGGGCGTTTCGGGCAAGGTGCGGCTGCTGGGCGAGTTCATCATCGCGGGCGTCGCCAGCTGGGTGATCCTGAACGAGACCGGCACGTTGCTCTATGTGCCGCTCATCAACTACCCGCCGTTCGACCTGGGGCTGTTCTACATCCCGTTCGCCGCGTTCACCATCGTGGCGTTCGGCAATGCCGTGAACCTCACCGACGGGCTCGATGGCCTCGCGACCTTCCCGGTGATCATCGCCAGCCTCACCTTCCTGCTGATCGTCTACATGGTCGGCAACGCCAAGTTTGCGGCGTATCTGGGCATCCCGCACGTGCCGGGCGCTGGCGACCTTGCGATCTATTGCGGCTGCATCATCGGTGCATGCCTTGCGTTCCTGTGGTTCAACGCGCCGCCTGCTGCAGTGTTCATGGGCGATACCGGATCGCTCGCGCTGGGTGGCGCATTGGGTGCCATCGCGGTCGCCTCGCACCATGAAATCGTGCTCGGCATCGTCGGCGGCCTGTTTGTTGTCGAGGCGATGTCGGTGATCATCCAGGTGTTCTTCTTCAAGCGCACCGGCAAGCGGGTGTTTCGCATGGCGCCGATCCACCACCATTTCGAGCAGCTGGGCTGGGCGGAATCGACCGTGGTCGTGCGCTTCTGGATCATCTCGCTGGTGCTGGCACTGGCCGGTCTTGCCACGTTGAAGATCCGTTGATTACTTCGCCCGCCTTTGCCGCGAAACGCTATTGCATCCTCGGGCTGGCGCGCTCGGGGCTGGCAACGCTCGATGCGCTGATGGCATCGGGCGCGCAGTGCACCGTGTGGGACAATCGCGAGGAGGCGCGCGAGACGGCGGTGTCGCATCACCCCGACGTCGTGATCGGCGATCCGATGGAGATCGACCTTGCCGGTTTCGACGGCCTGATCGTCTCGCCCGGCGTGCCGCTCAACCGCCATCCGGTCGCAGATCGCGCACGCGCGGCCAACGTGCCGATCATCGGCGATATCGAGCTGTTCGCGCTGGCCCGGCCCGCCCTGCCGCCGCACCGCGTCATCGGCATCACCGGGACCAACGGCAAGTCGACCACCACCGCGCTGATCCACCATATCCTGCGCGAGGCGGGCGTGCCGACCATCATGGGCGGCAATATCGGCCTGCCGATCCTGTCGCAGCCGCCGCTGCCTCAAGGTGGGGTATATGTGCTCGAGCTGTCCAGCTACCAAATCGACCTGACCTTCAGCCTCGATTGCGATGTGGCGGTGCTGCTCAACATCACGCCCGACCATCTTGATCGCTACAACGGGTTTGAAGGCTATTGCGCGGCCAAGGCACGGCTGTTTGCGATGCAGTCCGAAGATCATGTCGCGGTCATCGCCACCGATGACGAACCGACCCGCGCGATTGCTGCCACGCTGACATCGCCCGTCGAGGTGCACGCTGCCGATATCTCGGCCACCGAGCAGCTGGCATGGCCCGCGCTGCAGGGGCCGCACAACGCGCAGAACATCGCGATAGCGCTCGCCGCATCCGATGCGCTGGGGCTCGATGCGCAGCGCACTCGCGCCTCGCTCGCCACCTATGCCAGCCTGCCGCACCGCATGGAGCGGACCGCCGAACATCGCGGCGTGCTGTACGTCAACGACTCCAAGGCGACCAACCCGGCCTCTACCGCGCCTGCGCTGGGCGCATTCCCGCGCATCCACTGGATCGTCGGCGGACTGCCCAAGGGCGACAATCTGGATGAGTGCGCTGGCCATTTCGATCATGTCGTGCACGCCTACACCATCGGCGAGGCGGGCCCCGCCTTTGCCGATCAGCTCGAACAGGTGATGCCGGTCACGCGATCCGAAATGCTGGCGAGCGCGGTGCGCAGCGCGATGGAGCATGCCAAGCCCGGCGAGGTGGTGCTGCTGTCGCCCGCTTGCGCCTCGTTCGACCAGTTCCGCGATTTCGAGGCACGTGGCGATTGCTTCCGCCAGGTCGTCGATGCGCTGATTGCCCAGGATTTGAGCCAGCAGGAGGATGCCGCGCAATGAGTGATCTGGCTGCCACCGCCCCCGCCACTGCTTCCGGACTTGCCGGTCAGCGCGCGTACAAGCTGCCGCGCAACCTCAGCCGCAGGCTGGGCCGCAGTGACCGCTCGCAGCTGGCGATCTGGTTCTGGGAACTCGACCGCGTGCTGCTGTCGATGATCCTGATGCTGATCGCCATCGGTCTGATCGCGGTGCAGGCGGCATCGCCTGCCAGCGCGCGTCGGCTTTCGACCGCGACCGAAACACTAAGCCCGCTCTATTTCTTCTACCGTCAGCTGGGCTGGGTGATCGTGAGCCTGGGCTTCATGTTCATCGTATCGATGCTGCCCAAGCGCGAGGCGCGGCGGTTTGCGATCATCATGGCGTGCGCGTGCTTCGTGCTGCTGATGCTGGTGCCGATCTTCGGCAACACGGTGAACGGCGCCAAGCGGTGGATCGGCTATGGCATCGGTATCCAGCCATCCGAATTCCTCAAGCCCGCCTATGCGGTGACGATGGGCTGGATCATCTCGCTGCGGATCAAGGATCCCAGCCTGCCAGTGCTCAAGCTGTCAGCAGCGATCACGGCGTGCATCGCAGTGCTGCTGATGCGCCAGCCGGATCTGGGCCAGACGATCATGTTCATCGGCATCTGGTTCATCCTGATGCTGCTCGCAGGCCTGCCGATGCAGGTGGTGGCAGGCGGCGTCGGGCTGGGCGCGGTCGGCATGACGGCGGCCTATTTCTTCTACCCCGTCGCCACGCAGCGCATCAACGGCTGGCTGTTCGGTGCGGGCGAATATGACCATGTGATGTTTGCGCACAAGACGCTCACCGGCGGCGGCCTGATCGGCACGGGGCCGGGGCTGGGCACCGCCAAGTTCAATCTGCCCGAGGCGCACACCGATTATATCTTCTCGGTCATCGGCGAAGAGTTCGGCCTGCTCGCCTGTGCGGCGATCGCCCTGGTCTATTTCGCCCTGATCGCGCGCATCTGCATGCGGTTGCTCGATGAGCGCGACCTGTTCACCATCATGGCGGTGGCAGGGCTGACCGCGCAGCTGGGTGGGCAGGCGTTCATCAACATCGCGGTGAACCTGCAGCTGTTCCCCTCCAAGGGCATGACGCTGCCGTTTATCAGCTATGGCGGGTCGTCGATGATCGCGCTGGGTATCGGCGCGGGATTGCTGTTGTCGCTGACCCGGCGTAACCCGTTCGAAGAGCGCAGCATGCTCGGATCGGACTGGAGCCGCAAATGACCGTTTCACGCCATTATGTGCTCGCCGCAGGCGGCACCGGCGGGCACCTGATCCCGGCCTATGCGCTGGCGCGCGAGCTGCAGCAGCGCGGACATCATATCGCCCTCGTCACCGACGAGCGCGGGGCGAAGATCCCCGGCATCTTCGAAGGCGATCAGGTGCATATCCTGCCGCCGGGCCGGATCGCAGGCGGGCCTCTGGGCTGGCTGAAGGGCATGAAGGGCATCTGGGCGGGCCGGAATATGGCGCTCAACCTGTTCGAGAATTTCCAGCCAACTGCGGTCGTCGGCTTTGGCGGATACCCCGCGCTGCCGACGCTGCTCGCGGCGCAAAAGGCGCGCATCCCGACGATCATTCATGAGCAGAACGCGGTGCTGGGCCGGGTCAACCGCTTCATGGCGGGCCGCGTCAATGCGATCGCCACGGCCTACAAGCAGGTCGATCGGCTCAACGCCAAATATGCCGATCGGGTGCATGTCGTAGGCAACCCGGTGCGCGATTCCGTGCTGGCACTGCGCGGCGAGAACTATCCGCCGCTGCTGGAAGACGGCGTGTTCCGCGTGCTCGTCACCGGCGGCAGCCAGGGCGCGCGGGTGCTGTCCGAAGTGGTGCCCGATGGGCTGGCGATGCTGCCGGTCAACCTTCGCCGCCGCCTGCAGGTGGTGCAGCAGTGCCGCGAGGAAGACATCGAAGCCGTGCGCGCCAAATATGCCGAGCACGGCATTCCGGCGGAGCTGGCCACGTACATGAACGACCTGCCCGAGAAACTGGGCTGGTCGCACCTGTTCATCGGCCGCGCGGGCGCATCGACGATCGCCGAGCTGACTGCTGCCGGACGCCCTGCAATCCTGGTACCGCTGCCGATTGCCACTGACGATCACCAGACCGCCAATGCGCGCGAGATGGTGAAGGCCGGCGGGGCGCGGTCGATCCGGCAAGAGGCGTTCACGCCCAAGGAGCTGGCCAAGCAGATCCAGAAGATGGCGCTCGATCCGCATGCGCTGGAGAATGCAGCGCTTGCCGCGCATAAATGCGGGTACCCCAATGCGGTGCGTGATCTGGCGGACCTGGTGGAAAGTTTTGGCGGTGCGCCGCTGGTCGATGTCATCCGCGTGGCGCCTTCCGCCAAGGGGCATGCCATCGGCGGCGAGGCGCTCGCGCGCGATACGGAAAGAGCAGAAGCATGAAGGGCGTCGGAATCGACATCGGGACCATCCATTTCATCGGCATCGGCGGCATCGGCATGTCCGGCATTGCCGAGGTGATGGCCAATCTGGGTTACAAGGTGCAGGGCTCCGACATTGCCGAGAGCTATGTCATCGATGGCCTGCGCAAGCGCGGCATCAAGGTGATGATCGGCCATGACGCGGCCAATCTGGGCGATGCAGCGGTGGTGGTGACCTCGACCGCGATCAAGCGCGGCAACCCGGAGGTCGATCTGGCACTCGAAACTCGCGTCCCCGTGGTCCGTCGCGCCGAGATGCTGGCCGAACTGATGCGGCTGAAGTCCACGGTCGCGGTCGCCGGCACGCATGGCAAGACCACGACGACATCGATGATCGCAGCAATGCTCGATGCAGGCGGCATTGACCCCACGGTGATCAACGGCGGTATCATCAACAGCTATGGCTCGAACGCGCGTCTGGGCGCAAGCGAATGGATGGTGGTCGAGGCCGACGAAAGCGACGGCAGCTTCCTGCGGCTCGACGGCACGATCGCGGTCGTCACCAACATCGATCCCGAACATCTCGACCATTATGGCAGCTTCGATGCGGTCAAGGATGCGTTCGTCGAGTTCGTCCAGAACGTGCCCTTTTATGGCGCGGCGATCCTGTGCCTCGACCATCCCGAGGTCCAGGCGATCCTTCCGCGGGTCAAGGACCGGCGGATCGTCACTTATGGTTTCAGCGCGCAGGCCGATATTCGCGGCGACAATGTCGTCTCGATCCCTGGCGGCAACCGCTTCGACGTCACCGTGCGCGAGCGCGATGGTTCGGTCCGCCAGATCACCGGGATCGAACTGCCGATGCCGGGCCGCCACAATGTGCAGAACGCCATCGCCGCGATCGCGGTGGGCCTGCAGATGGGCATGGAAGACAGCGACATCATCACCGGCTTTGCCAAGTTTGGCGGGGTGAAGCGGCGCTTCACCAATGTCGGCACGGTGGATGGCGTGACGATCATCGACGATTACGGCCATCACCCGGTCGAGATCCGCGCGGTGCTGGCCGCAGCCCGCGAGGGCGTGCAGAACCGCATCGTCGCCGTCGTGCAGCCGCACCGCTATTCGCGGCTCGGCGATCTGATGGACGAGTTCCAGCAGGCATTCAACGATGCCGATATCGTCTATGTCGCGCCGGTCTATGCGGCGGGCGAAGACCCGATCGAGGGCGTCAGCGCCGAAGCGCTCGCCAGCGGCCTCAAGGCGCGCGGTCACCGCCAGGCGCGCACGATCACCGGTGCGGACGAGCTCGCTGATCTGCTGGCGTCCGAAGCACAGGACGGTGACATGGTCATTTGCCTGGGCGCAGGCGACATCACCAAATGGGCAGCGGGCCTGGCAGAAGCCATCGGCGCGCGGAGAGTGCCTGCGTGAGCCAGTCGGTGCCTCTTGCCCCAGATAACCCCGTTCCGTCTGTCCCGAGCGAAGTCGAGGGACGTATGCGCGACGTCCCTCGAATTCGCTCGGGACAGACGGGGGTGGACGTGCGTGGGAGGCTGACCCCCAACGCCCCGCTGGCCCCGTTGCTGTGGTTCAAGACCGGCGGTGCTGCCGACTGGCTGTTCGAGCCCAAGGACGCCGACGATCTGGTGCAGTTCCTGAGCCAGCTTCATCCGTCCGTTCCGGTGATGGCGCTGGGGCTGGGTTCGAACCTGATCGTGCGCGATGGTGGCGTTCCCGGTGTCGTGGTGCGGCTGGGCAAGGCGTTTGCTCAGGTTGAGCGCACCGGCGACATGACGCTGCGCTGCGGGGCAGGGGCCTCGGGCATCCTTGTTTCATCGACCGCACGCGACGCAGGCATTGGCGGGCTCGAATTCCTCCGCTCGATCCCCGGCACGGTCGGTGGTTTTGTCCGCATGAACGGCGGCGCCTATGGCCGCGAGGTCAAGGATGTGCTGATCGACTGCGATGTGGTGCTGCGCGATGGTTCGCGGCGCACGCTGGCGCTGGCCGACCTGCATTACACCTATCGCCATTCGCAGCTGCCCGAAGGCGCGATCGTCATCGGCGCGACCTTTACCGGATCGCCCGCCGAGCCTGCCGCGATCCAGGCCGAGATGGACCGCATCGCCGCCTCGCGCGAGGCGAGCCAGCCGCTGCGCAGCAAGACCGGCGGGTCGACCTTCAAGAACCCCGATGGTCACAAGGCTTGGGCCCTCGTCGATCAGGCCGGATGCCGCGGCCTGATGATCGGCGGCGCGCAGGTCAGCGAGAAGCACACCAACTTCCTGATCAACACCGGCACCGCCACCAGCGCCGACATCGAAGCACTGGGCGAGGAAGTCCGTGCGCGGGTGAAGGCGCAATCGGGCGTCGAGCTGGAATGGGAAATCCAGCGGATTGGAAATGTAAGGTCATGACGTTGCCCAAGCTCCACATCGCCGTGCTGATGGGCGGCTGGTCCGCCGAACGCGAAGTGTCGCTGATGAGCGGCGAGGGCGTCGCCAAGGCGCTGGAATCGCGTGGGCATACGGTGACGCGCGTCGACATGGACCGCAATGTCGCCGCCGTGCTGGCAGGGATCCGCCCCGATGTGGTGTTCAACGCGTTGCACGGCACGCCGGGCGAGGATGGCAGCGTGCAGGGCATGCTCGATCTGATGCAGATCCCGTACACCCATTCGGGCATGGCGACCTCGGTGATCGCGATCGACAAGGTGCTGACCAAGCAGGCTTTGGTGCCGCATGGCATCCCGATGCCCGGCGGGCATATCGTGCGCTCGGAAAGCCTGTATGCGAGCGACCCGCTGCCGCGCCCCTATGTGCTCAAGCCCGTCAACGAAGGCTCGTCGGTCGGCGTTGCCATCGTCAAGACGGACAGCAATTATGGCGACCCGATCAACCCGGATGCGACCGGTCCCTGGCAGGTGTTCGACGAGCTGCTCGCCGAGCCCTTCATCAAGGGGCGCGAGCTGACCACCGCCGTGCTGGGCGACCGCGCATTGGGCGTCACTGAACTGCAGACCAAGTCTGGCTTCTACGATTACGACGCCAAGTATACCGATGGCCTGACGCTGCACATCTGCCCGGCGGATATCCCCGAGGATATCGCGGCGCTGTGCATGGACCTGGCCCTGCGCGCGCACAACATCCTGGGATGCAAAGGCGCATCGCGCTCGGACTTCCGCTGGGATGACGAGAAGGGTGCGGACGGGCTGTATCTGCTGGAGGTCAACACCCAGCCGGGGATGACACCGCTCAGCCTGGTTCCCGAACAGGCGGCACATATCGGCATCAGCTATGCCGATCTGGTTGAGATTATCGTGGAAAGCGCATTGGGGGGCACCCGGCATGACGACACGGATTAAACGCGGCACATCGGCCAAACGGGGCGCGACCCGCGCCAAGCCGCGCACCGCGCAAAGATCGCGCACCAACGCCGCGCTGGCGCGGCTGCCGTTCAGCGAAGACCAGCTGCAGAAGGCGGCGACCATCGGCGTGCTCGGCCTGCTCGCGCTTGCGGGCGTCATCACCGCGCAGTTCATGGGCCTGCCCGGCATGGTGCAGGAAGAGATGGCGCTGGCCGCCGGGCGCGCGGGCTTCGAGGTCAAGAAGGTCGAGGTGCGCAACGTCGACAAGATGAACGAACTCAAGGTCTACGAGATCGTGCTCGCACAGAAGGACCGGTCGATGCCGCAGGTCGATCTGGAAGAGCTGCGCCGCGAACTCACCCGGTTCAGCTGGATCGCCGATGCCCGCATCTCGCGCCAGCTGCCCGATACGCTGATCGTCGATATCGTCGAGCGCGAACCGCTGGCGGTGTGGGAAGATCGTGGGCGTGTGATGCTGGTCGATGCCGAGGGCGTCGCACTGGAGCCCAGCCCCGGCCAGATCGACCCCAAGATGCTGCGCATCGTCGGCAAGCGCGCCAATGTGCGGATCGGCGACCTCACCGAACTGCTCGACGCCGCGCCCGCGCTCACCCCGCAGGTCAAGGAAGCCGAATGGGTCGGCAACCGCCGCTGGAACCTCACCTTCCACACCGGCGAAGTGCTGGCACTGCCCGAGGGCGACGAGCTGTCGCAGGCCGCTTTGATCAACTTTGCGCGGATGGACGGGGTCAACCGGCTGCTCGGCAAGGGCGTGACCTATTTCGATCTGCGCGATCCTGAACGCGCGTATTTGCGCCGACCACGAAGCCCGGGCAAACCGGAGGGCGATGCGATGGCATCGGCAGCGCAATGAGCGGCGGCAAGGGACGCAAGGGCGGCGCAGCCGTCCCCCGGATCGAGAAGACCTTCGGCGCGCTCGACATCGGCTCGTCCAAGGTCAGCGCGATGATCATCGGACGCACCGATGCGGGCGAATTGCTTGTGCTGGGCACCGGCCAGCGCGCCAGCGAGGGCGTCAAGCGCGGCTATATCGTCGACATGGCGGCGACCGAACTGGCGGTGCGCGAGGCGGTGGAGCAGGCTGAGCGGATCGCAGGCCTCAACATCGATCACGTCCATGTCGGCTGCACCTCCGGAGGCCTCACCAGCACGATCGCCCGCGTCGAAATAGACCTGGGCGGCGGGCGCATCGACGAGGACGATGTCGATCATCTCCTCGCCGCCGGGCGCGAGACGATCCAGCCGGGCGGGCGCATGGTGCTGCACGCGCAGCCCGCGCTCTATACGCTCGATGGCGCGACCGGGGTGAAGAAGCCTATCGGGCTGCATGCCGAGCGGCTGGGCGTCGACATCCACGTGGTGTTCGCCGACGGTGCGCCGGTGCGCAACATCGACCAGACCGTAGCCGCTGCCTATCTGGGCGTCAGCGGCATCGTCGCCGCGCCGATCGCAGCGGGCACGGCATGTCTGGGCGAGGAAGAGCGCGAACTGGGCGTGGCGCTCGTTGAAATGGGCGCGGCGGTGACCAACATCTCGCTATACGCAGGCGGAATGCTCGTGGGTCTGTTCACCATACCCTTTGGCGGCGCGGACATTACCGATGCGATCGCGTCCGCCTTCGGCCTACGACGGGCCGAAGCCGAGCGGATCAAGTGCTTCCACGGCGCTGCCACATCCTCGCCGCGCGACAATCACGACATGATCGACCTGCGCCTGCCCGAAGAGGACAGCAAGCTGGTCGGGGCAGGGGCGCGGCCCGACGACCGGCATTCGATCAGCCGGGCGCAGCTCGTCTCGGTGATCCGTCAGCCGCTCGATTATCTGATCGGTGAGATCACCAAGGGGCTGAAGGAACTGGGCTTCACCGGCGCGCAGGGCCAGCGGATCGTGCTGACAGGCGGTTGCGCCGAATTGCGGGGCCTTGCCGATCACATGCAGGTGGCCTTGGGCCGCACCGTGCGGATCGGGCGGCCAACCGGTCTTGCCGGGCTCCCGGAGGCGCATGCAGGTCCTGCCTTTGCCACGCTCGCAGGGCTGGCGTTGTTTGCAGCGGACGAACCGGTCGACATTCGCAGCATTGCATCGAGCTACCAGCAGGTGCATCGCCATTCGGGCGCGGCCGTTCTGCAGCGGCTGTGGCGGGCGCTGGCGGGGAATTTCTGACAATGCAGCAGCTATTTGCCGACCATTACGCACGAAGCGGTGGAAAAACCCGATTTTTTGCGTGAATTAGCGAATCAATCTGTGCAATGTACACCTTGGAATTTGCTTCAAAATTATGAAGCGCAGGAGAATTAAGGCATGAGCATCACCATCGGACCGCCGACCGTCGACGAACTGCGCCCGCGCATTGCTGTAATCGGCATCGGTGGCGCTGGCGGCAACGCCATCGCCAACATGATTGCGGCCAATGTCGAGGGCGTCGATTTCATCGTCGCCAATACCGACGCGCAGGCGCTCAATTCATCGACCGCCGAACAGCGTATCCAGCTGGGCCCTGAAGTGACCCAGGGTCTGGGCGCAGGCTCGCGGCCCGAAGTCGGTCGTGCGGCGGCTGAAGAAACCGTCGGCGATATCGAGGCGATCCTGGAAGGCACGCATATGTGCTTCATCGCGGCCGGCATGGGCGGCGGCACCGGCACCGGTGCTGCTCCCGTCGTCGCCAAGGCTGCGCGCGATCGCGGCATCCTGACCGTCGGCGTCGTCACCAAGCCGTTCACCTTCGAAGGCACGCGCCGCATGCGCGCAGCCGAAGCCGGCATCGCCGAGCTGCAGAAGAATGTCGACACGCTGATCGTCATCCCCAACCAGAACCTGTTCCTGGTCGCCAATCCCAACACCACCTTCAAGGAAGCGTTCCAGCTGGCCGACGAAGTGCTGCAGCAGGGCGTTCGCTCGATCACCGATCTGATCGTCAATCCTGGCCTCATCAACCTCGACTTTGCCGATATCCGCTCGGTGATGCGCGAGATGGGCAAGGCGATGATGGGCACCGGCGAGGCTGAGGGCGATGGCCGTGCACTCGAAGCAGCTGAGCGCGCAATCGCCAACCCGCTGCTCGATGGCGTGTCGATGAAGGGCGCCAAGGGCGTCATCGTCTCGATCACCGGCGGCGACGATATGCGCCTGATGGAAGTCGACGAAGCGGCCAACCACATCAAGGAACTGGTCGATCCCGATGCCAACATCATCTGGGGCAGCGCGTTCAACCCCGATCTGGAAGGCAAGATCCGCGTGTCGGTGGTTGCCACCGGTATTGATGGCGATGCGTTGCAGCAGACCGAAGATTCGCGTCCCTTCTCGCTGAGCCAGAATGCACCGCGCAGCTTCAGCGCGCCTGCACCTGCACCGGCTCCCAGCTTTGCCGCTGCGCGTCCGGCACCCGCGCCTGCGCCCGCACCGGCGATGGCGGCAGAGCCCGAGGCGCTGGATCTGGGCGTTGCGGCCCAGTCGCTCGATGATGCCGATGCGGGTGCAGACGAGCTGCTGCTGGATAGCGCGAGCGCACAGCTTCCAGAATCGGCAGCGCCTGCTGCTGCGGACCCTGCAAGCAAGGCACCGCGCGTCGCCACCGGCGGTGGGACGCTGTTCGAACGGATGTCCAGCCTGTCGCGGGGCGGTGCTCGCAGCGAGGAAGAGGACGGCGACGACAGCACCGATGCGCCGCCGCTCAACATTCCCCGCTTCCTGGGTCGTCAGAACAACCAGTGACAAAACGGCCCGCCGCCGTTGATTGCGGTGGCGGGCAAAGCGTTCCCGCAAGCTGTCGAATACGCGCCACGCCCTGCCGTGCCGCGATGCTGCCCAAGCTTGCATTCGCCCCGACAAAGGACGACTGACGGGACGATATGGCATTGAAACCGTTTTCGCGTCCGCTGCGCCTGCGCATGGCCACCTGGCTGTGCGCAGCTGCAAGCCTCTCGCTGTTCCCTGTTCAGGCGCAGGAGGAAGGGCCGAATGCGCCTGATCCGGGCGAGACCGGCTATTCCTCGCTCGATGTATCAGCCCCCAAAGGCACCCGAGAATTGCAGAACGCGCTGCAACGGCTGGCGCTGAACCCGGCGGATATCGACGCGCTGATCGACGGTGGCAATGCGGCGCTGCTGCTGGGCGATCCGCAGGCGGCGATCGGCTTCTTCGCGCGGGCCGACGAAATGGCACCGGGCAATGGCCGGGTGAAGGCGGGGCTCGGCTCTGGCCTGCTGCTCAACGAAAATCCCTATGAGGCATTGCGCCTGTTTGAAGAGGCAAAGCGGCTGGGCGTGCCGGAATCGGTGTTCGCATCCGATCGTGGTCTCGCCTATGATCTGGTCGGCAATTCCGACGCTGCGCAGGCCGATTACGAGCTGGCGTTGCGGCGCGGCGGCGACGACGAGACGATCCGGCGTTATGCGCTGTCGCTCGGCATTTCCGGCGACCGGGCCGCCGCCGAGGCACAGCTCGATCCTCTGCTGCGCAAGCGGGATGCTGCTGCCTGGCGCACCCGGGCCTTCGTCCTGGCGGTAAGCGGTGATCCGGAAGGCGCGATCGCGATTGCCGATGCGACGATGCCCCGGCGGATGGCGGCATCGATCCAGCCGTTCTTCCGCTACATGGGCAAGCTGACCCCGGCGCAGCAGGCTGCAGCCGCGCATTTCGGCCAGTTTCCCCAATCGGCGGCGATGGGCAAGGATGACCCGCGCAACCGGCAATACGCATCGGCGGGGACACCGCGTGTCCGGCCTAACCGCGCAGATGCGGGCCTGATCCCCGCGGGCGAACCCCTGGGCCCGACGACTGACAGCAAGGCACGCAAGGTCGCCAAGGTCGACAAATCCCAGCGGCGCAGGCCCGGCAGGCTCTCCAGGAAGGAGCGCGAGGCCATTGCGCTGGCGCAGGCGGAGGCAGCCGCCAAGCCGGTTCCGGTGCAGACCCGGCCACCCGGTCCTGTGCCGCCGTCCGATCTGCTGATCCCCGGGCGCGGGACCGTGCAGACTGCATCGTCCGCGTCAGCGCAGGCTGGCCGCGCCGTCGTGCAGCCGCTGTCGGGCTCCTATGCCGCTGCAAGCAGTTCGCGCGCAACCGTGCAGCCTTTGCCGGCTGTGACCGATCAGAACCAAACGGTGCGCGCAACCGTGCAGCCCTTGCCTGGAGCATCTGCGACGACGGGGACGGCATCACAGCCTGCAGCGGCGTTGCCCGCCGCTTCCGCGCCGGTTCGCGTCGCAAACGCTCCGGTGCAGGCCCGCAGGACGAGCGGTGGCCGGGTCACGACCGCCGCTGCGCCTGTTGTATCATCGCCTTCAGCACCTTCGGCAGCGGGTTCCGACACGCTGCCGACCGTTCAGGCTGATGCCACTCGGGCAGGGCAGCAGGCGGCACAGGGCGCCAGCGCTGCATCGCCGGACGCCCAGGTTGCCAGCATCGCCACGGACAAACCGGTGTTGCTCGCCGGAATGACGGAATTGCCCAAGCCGGGTTTTTCCTCGCTTCCGCCAGCGGCCAAACCGCCCGTGCCAGCGCCAACCGGCCAGTCCTCGCAACCGCTGGCCAGCACGGCAGCCTCGCAGGCGTTCGACCTTGCTCGGGTTGGCGCATCCGCGCCATCCACCCCGGCAACCGTTCAGCCGATCCCCACCGCATCGGAACCCGCGCGCGTCAGTCTGGCCGCGGTGATCGCCAGCATCCAGGTGCCACCTGATGAGCTGGCCCCGGCGCCCGATGCGGTCGACATCACCAAGCTGATGCCTGCGGTCAAGAAGCCTGACGAGACTGATGCTGCGAAGAAGGCCGAGGAAAAAAAGGCGGCGGACAAGCTGCTGGCTGACAAGGCACTCGCCGAAAAGAAGCTCGCGGAGAAGAAAGCCGCCGACAAGAAGCTGGCGGACAAGAAGGCAGCCGAGAAAAAGGCCGCCGCCAAGAAGGCAGAGCCCAAGAACCCCAAGAGATACTGGGTGCAGGTGGCAGGGGGTGCCAACCGCGCGGATCTGTCGAAAGAGTGGAAGCGGCTGACCAGCACCTCGCCTGCCGTGTTCAAGGGCAAGCAGGGCTGGTGGACACCGCTCAACGCCACCAATCGCCTGCTGACCGGGCCGTTCGGAAGCGCCGCAGAGGCTCAGTCCTTTGTGAACACGCTGGCCAAGAACAAGCTGTCGGGCTTTTCGTTCACCAGTTCCGACGGGCAGGAAGTCACCAAGCTGGGCGGCTGATCTCAGGGCGCCGCGTCAGAGCGCGGCGCGGATCAGCCGGCTGACATTGGTGTTGGCCTTCAGGCGGCTGCCGATCAGGAACACGCCCCCGATCTTGCGTTGAATGAACAGCGTATCGACTGGTGGTATCTGCCAGAACGTCCGTTCCTTGGCGAAGGCCATGCCCTCGTCGCGCAATTCCATCGTCATCTCGTTCGAGGTGAAGTCGAAGGGTCCGTCGAGCCGCAGCGGTTCGAACGCCGTGTCGAACATGCCCAGCACTGCCACCTTGTGGCTTTCCGGCGCATCAGGATGCAGCATCCCCAGCGCCAGCCCGCCTTCGCGCATCAGGGCAACATCCCGCTCCATCCCGCCGCGCAAAAGCGTGCGATAGGCATCAGACACCCGGTCTGCCACGACGCGCGTGGCGCCGAAATCGAGCAGCACCAGCTTGCCGCTGGCCGGATCGAAGCGGTAGTTGGCGAAATTGGGGTCGGTCTGCATCAGCTGGAAGTCGAACAGTTCGCGCAGCAGCAGTTCGACCAGCAGTTCGACGATGCGGTCGCGTTGCGGCTGGTCCAGCTGCACGGTTTCTTCCACCGCGATGCTCTCGATATAGTCCATCGCCAGAATGTCGGATGTGGTGAGGTCGGCGTGCAGGGCAGGGACCCGGAAGTGCGGGCTGTCTGCGAGCAACTCGCCAAAGCGGGCGAGGTGGGCCGCTTCATGCGTGTAATTGGCCTCTTCGTGCAGCTGCGCCTTCGCATCGGCCAGCATCGGATCGATATCGAGTTCCGGCGGCAGCAGGCCGGTGAGCTTGATCAGCGAGGCGACATTGTCGACATCGCTGTCGATGCTCTGGCGCACGCCGGGATATTGCACCTTGATCGCAAGGTCACGGCCATCGAGCGTGCGTGCGCGGTGGACCTGGCCGATCGAGGCGGCGGCGATCGGCTTGAAGTCGAAGCTGGCAAAGCGCTTTTCCCAGCCGCGGCCCCAGTTCTGGTTGAGCACGTTGCGCAGCTGGCCCTGCGGCATGTGCTGCGCATCGGAACGCAATCGGGCCAGAATGTCGGCGAGCTCGGGCGGCAGGAAGTCGCCGGTGTCCATCGACATCAACTGGCCCAGCTTCATCGCCGCGCCGCGCATGGTCGCCAGCTTGTCGGCGATCTTGCGGGCATTGGCGGGTGTCAGCAGCAGTTCGCCGACGCTGGGTCGCTTGCCCTGCGCCCATTGCTTGGCGCCATCGACCAGCATCGTGCCGGCAATGCCACCGGCCATGCTGCCGAACCCGGCAAACCGGGCCAGGCGTCCGCTGGGGACAGCCTGTCCGGAGGAAGGTTCGGAACGACGGGTTTTGGGGGGAAGCATGCGGGGTGTTGACCTGTGCGCGCGGCAGCATCGGGATAGATGGGCGCCTGGTCGTTATGTAGGTGCGCTGCGGTTCAGCTGCAACTTGCCCCGCCCAATACGCAGAAGCGGGCGCAATGCGGATGGTTGAGCGAGACGGCGCGCGACGCCTGCGCCAGCGTTGCCCCCATGTCGAAGCCGGGATCATAGGGCAGCAGCGTGCACGCCGCGACGGTGGGGTGCTCTGCCCCCTTGTGCTTCACCACCATCCGGCTGGTCGCGCACATCATGGCATCGGGGCTCTTGCCTAGGATGTCCCAGCAGCCGGTGCTGATCTCGGCGATATCGACGTTCGCATCCATCTCGGGAAACATCACGAAGCGGGCAGGGTTGGTCACATCGATGACAAGGTCATGCCGCGCGAACAGCGCTGCAAAGCCTGCGCGTGCCTGAGCATCACTCTCGTGCGCCAGATGCCGCCCGGCGACCGCGATGGCAAAGCCGTGGCCAGCCAGCCATTGCAGCCCGCTGATCGCCTTGTCCCAGCTGTCCGCGCCGCGTTCTGCCTCGTGCACCGCGTGCGTATAATGGTCCAGGCTGACGCGGATGGTGAGCTTGCTGCCGAAACGGGCGTTGAGGTCGAGCAGCGCCGCCTCGTGCCGCCGCATCGGGCGCATCGCGTTCGACAGCACCAGCACATCGAACCCGCGCGACAGGCACAGGTCGAGGATTGCGATGATGTCCGGGTTCATGAACGGTTCGCCGCCGGTCAGCCCGATCTCGCGGGTTGGCAGGCCGGACAGCGCGATCTCCTCGAGATAGGCGGTGACCTCGGCCAGGCTGATATAGACCAGGGCATCGTTGCGCGGCGAGCTTTCGATATAGCAGCTCTTGCAGGCGAGGTTGCACAGGGTGCCGGTGTTGAACCACAGCGTTTCCAGCCGCGTCATCGCCACGCTGGCGCGCGCTTCGCCCTTGGCGGTGATCTGCGGATCGCGGAACTTGGCCGGGTCTAGCCGGGGGACGCCCTGCATGGCGAAGGGGCTGGCGGTATCGGTATCCATCGGGGCTGATGTATCACCGTGCCCGCGGGTTTGAGCAAGGCCAAATGCGTCAGTCGCTGCGATGTCTGGCCAGGCGCGACGCGAGCGGCGCCGACAGGACCAGCTGGAACTGGTGATAGATCAGCGCTGGCAGGATCACGATGCCCGCCTGGGGGCCCGCGAACAGGATCGCGGCAAGCGGCGCCCCGGTGGCGATGCTCTTGTGCGATCCTGCGAACAACAGGCTGATCCGGTCGGCGCGGGGCAGGCCCATCAACCCGCCCAGACCCCAGGCGGCCAGCATCGCCAGCACCAGCATCACCAGAATGATCGCACATAACAGGCCCAAGGCGCCCCAGCCCAGGGTCTGCATCTGCCCGCCCGCGACGGCAGAGCTGAACGCGACATACACTGCCAGAGCGATCGCGGTACGATCGAGCAGCGTCAGCAAGGGCTTGTTGCGCATCGCCCAGGCGTTGAGCCAGCCTTGCGCGATCTGGCCCAGCGCGAAGGGCAGCAGCAGGATGGCGACGATGCGCAGCACCGTATCGCTGCTGATCGCAGCGCCGCCGTCCGATCCGATCAACAGCGCGACCAGCAGCGGCGTCATGAAAATGCCCGCCAGATTGAGCAGCGCCGATGCCATCACCGATGCGGCGATGTTGCCACCGGCCAGCGAGGAATAGCTGATCGCCGACTGGACGGTCGAAGGCAGGATGCCCAGGAACATCAGCCCGATCACCAGACCCTGCGGCAGCATGCCCGCCGGCGCATTGGCTGCCGCCAGACCGAGCAGCGGCATGAAGGCGAAGGTGAAGGCAAAGATCATCCCCTGCAGCCGCCAGTTGCGCATCGCGACGATGACTTCTGCGCGGGGCAGGCGCAGGCCATGCAGGAAGAACAGCAGGAAGATCGCGACCGAGACCGCATGCCCCGCATAGACGGCGGCCGTGCCGGTGACCGGCAGCAACGCCGCGACCAGGACGGTCAGCAGCAGCATCAGCACGAAGCGGTCGGGGATCAGGCGCGTGAGAATCGACATGGCGGTTCCCCCTGCTATGTTTCGGCCAATGGCGCAATGACCTGGACGGGCAATCGTGCGCGACACCAGCATTGCAGAGGGCAGGGGGCAGGCGATGGATTGGCAATCGATCACGCAAGCGATCGAGAGGGCGGTAGCCCCGCATATCGGCAGCGGCAAGGTGGCCGACTATATTCCGGCGCTGGCGCGGGTCGATCCTGCCAAGTTCGGCATGGCGATCGTGCTGGGCAGTGGCGAGATGATCACGCTGGGAGACAGCCACGAGCCGTTCTCGATCCAGTCGATCTCCAAGGTGTTCACCTTGTCGATGGCTCTGCGCCAGAACGACGAGGCGGTGTGGGACAGGGTGGGGCGCGAGCCATCAGGCAGCGCGTTCAACTCGATCATCCAGCTGGAAAGCGAGAAAGGCATCCCGCGCAACCCGCTGATCAACGCCGGAGCGATTGTGGTCACCGACATGCTGGTCGCCGCCAGTGGCCGCGATGGCATGGTTGCAGAGCTGCTGACGCGCTTTCACCGGCTGTCTGGCGATGACAGCATCGCGATCGACGACGAGGTGGCGCAATCTGAATCGGCCACCGGATCGCGCAACCGCGCGCTGGCGCATTTCATGGCAGCGTTCGGCAACATGGCCAATCCGGTCGAAGACGCACTCCATGCCTATTTTCGCCAGTGCGCGGTGCGGATGAGCTGCCGTCAGCTCGCCCGCTCGGCACTGTTCCTGGCATTCGATGGCTGCGACCCGATCGCCGGCGAACGGCTCATTTCCCGCGAGAATTGTCGCCGGATCAACGCGGTGATGATGAGCTGCGGTCATTACGACAACAGCGGCGATTTCGCCTATCGCATCGGGCTTCCCGGCAAGAGCGGCGTCGGCGGCGGCATATTGTGCATCGCGCCCGGCCATGGCGCAATCGCCGTCTGGTCCCCCGGCCTCAACGCCGCCGGCACATCGATGGTCGGCGCCATCGCGCTGGAGGAACTGGTGGAGGCGACGGGGTGGAGTGTGTTTGGGTGAGGGGACCGAATGGCATGTTTGAGTCATCACCAAATTATGTCGGTCTGCAACCAAGCCTATATCTACCAGTTTGAAAGATTTCCGTGACACATGAGTTAAATGAACGCGATCACTCCGATAACTGCTGCTCATGATGGTCAGCGAAAGGCTGCGGCTGCCCTGTTGTGGAGCCAGCAACGGGGAAAGCTGATTGATGCGTTCACAAAAACAGAGTTTGAAGTCACGCAAACGCTTCAGGTTCTGGCGTCTATCGAAGGACAGGGCGCTGGGATCAAAATCAGCCCAAATCTGCAGGGGCGATTTGCACAGCTGCTTAAGCTTTTCGCTCCTGCTGGGGCATTTGCGTCCGAAGGCAAATCGATTTGGGTGCCGTTGGACGCAATTTCGCGCTTGATCGACCTGCGCAATATGATCTGCCATGGCCGCAGCACATTGTACTTCGATGAAAATGGGCGATGGATCGTCCAGCTGGAAATGCTGACGGTAGTCAAGGGGTGCGCAGTGCCGCGAGAGGCTTTGATCACCCAAGACGCGGTCAAACTGACACTCAAGTCACTGAATGCCCAAGCATCGATTACCGCAAGCCGTCTGGCCCAGCTGCGCAAAAATCTGACGACTCCCCGAAAAGCTACCCCATCCTCGGTACCGGAGCAGGCGTCTCGCTGAACCGTGGCGCAGGCGCGGGCTGCAGGATGCCGTCCACTTCGACGAATGTTCCGCGCTGCTTGTTATGCGGGTGTTCGGGCGCTTCGGTCAGGCTCAGCACAGGGGCAAAGCAGATGTCGGTGTGCTCCATGATCGCGCACCATTCGTCGCGGGTCTTGGTGAGGAACAAAGCGGTGAGCCTGTCCTTGAGCGGGCCCCACTGGCGCGGGTCCATCTGCAGGTCGAACGCCGGGTCGCTCAATCCCGCCTTCTCGCGCAACAGCGCATAGAATTGCGGTTCAATCGAGCCGATCGACACGTATTTGCCGTCCGCGCATGCATAGGTGTCATAGAAATGCGCGCCGGTATCGAGCAGGTTGACGCCGCGCTCGTCACGCCACTGGCCGTTGGCAAGGAAGGTGTAGGTCATCGCCGAGAGCACCGCTGCACCATCGGTCATCGCGCAATCGATCACCTGGCCCTTGCCGGTGCTGCGCGCCGACAGGATGCCTGCAACCATGCCGAAGGCCATCATCATGCCGCCGCCGCCGAAATCGCCCACCGCATTGACCGGCGGGGTCGGCTTCTCGCCGGCGCGGCCATAGCTGTGCAGCGCGCCAGACAGCGCGATATAGTTGATATCATGTCCGGCGAGCGGAGCATAAGGGCCGGTCTGGCCCCAGCCGGTCATGCGGCCATAGACGAGCGCCGGGTTGTCGGCGAGCAGCACATCGGGGCCCAGGCCCAGCCGCTCCATCACGCCGGGTCGAAAGCCCTCGATCAGGCCATCGGCGGTGCGCACCAGCTCGCGGACCTGTGCGATACCGTCTGCCGATTTGAGATCGACCGCGATGACCTCGCGGTTGCGGTTGAGGATATCGCGGTTGCCGGCATTGCCCACCGCGGGCTTCCCGCTGGCCCGTTCCACGCGCACGACTCGGGCGCCATGATCGGCCAGCATCATCGCCGCAAACGGGCCGGGACCGATCCCCGCCAGTTCGATTATGGTCACGCCTGCCAGTGCTCCAGCCATCTTGTCTCGCCTCTTTTTAACTGATCGGTTAAGCGCGGCACGCTAGCGCCGACGCCGTCCATTGCAAGGACCATTTGCCAAACCCTTGCTGCACTGCCGCAGACGCACAGCAGCATTTCCCGCATCTGCGGGCTTACCGTAACGTAAGGCTGATGCTGCACCGCAACACGGCGGTAATCCGCAGATTTCTGCGCATTGCACAAAGATGCAAAAACCTCATCGCGACATTAAAAAATTGCATTCATGCATGCGATGTGACAATTTTCTTCCTGCGCCAGACATCGCCTGAAGAGCGGTGGGAGGGCAACGGCATGACTTATAATGTGCTAGTGGGAGAAGAGGATGCGCACTTTGTGGAAGCCCGTTCTGGGCTTGCTTTGTACTGTCTCGATGACATCGGTTGCTCAGGCGCAGGACGCGCAAGATCGCGAGGCGCCTGAGCGCGAAGTCATCATCGTCACCGCGACATTGCGCGCGGCCGATGTGCAGGACATCCCGATCGCCGTCACCGCGGTCAGCCCGGATCAGCTCGATCGACAGAACGTTCAGGACATCAAGTCGCTGACATCGATCTCGCCCAGCTTCAACGTCCAGTCGTCGCAGACCGAAAGCCAGGGCACCTCGATCCGCATTCGTGGCGTGGGCACCACCGGCAACAATACCGGGCTTGAAAGCTCGGTCGGCGTGTTCATCGACGGCATCTACCAGTCGCGCCCCGGCATTGCGCTGGGCGATCTGCTTGATCTGGAGCGGCTTGAAATCCTGCGCGGGCCGCAGGGCACATTGTTCGGGCGCAACACCTCTGCCGGTGCGCTCAACATCACCACGCAGCGGCCCGACTTGAACGAAGTCAAGGCATTCGGCAATTTCACCTATGGCAATTACGACTTCTTCAACGTGCAGGCAGGCGTCAGCGTTCCGTTGGTGACCGACCAGCTCGGTCTGCGCATTTCGGGTGCCTATCGCAAGCGCGATGGCTATCTGCGCAGCGCCACCGTGCCGGGCGCCGAAAGCGGCAATCGCGACCGCTATATCGTTCGCGCCCAGATGCTCTGGGAACCCTCGCCCGATGTCAGCATCCGGCTGATCGGCGATTATGCCAAGGCGAACGAGAATTGCTGCGATGCAGTGATCGTCCGTGAAACTGAACTGGTGCCGTTCTTTGCCTTCCATGGCCTGCCCAACAACGGCGTCGTCGCTTCCGGGCAGCAGGCGCTCAACCGGCTGCAGACCAATAGCCAGCAGTTCAACAACGATACCGAGCAGTACGGCTTTTCGGGCGAGTTGAAATGGGACATCGGTCCGGTCCAGATGACCTATATCGGCTCCTACCGCCGCTTCGAGGCATCGTCCGACCAGGAATCCGATTTCATCGGTCTCAATGTGTTCAGTTCGGGCGCGGGCCAGGCTGCCGCGCCGACCACGCCGAGCAACGGCGGCCCCATCAAAACGATGACGCATGAGCTGCGCTTCCAGGGAAGCGCCTTCAACGATGCGCTCGATTTCCTCGTCGGCGCCTATTATTCGGACGAGCAGATCGATGAGATCCAGTCGCTGACGCTTGGTCCGGATTACCAGCGAGCCGTGAGCGCGGGCAATTTCGCCAATGCCGCGGGCGTCAATCCTCTGTTTGCATTGACCGCGCTTGGCAATGGCGGCGTACCGGTCAGTGCGGCGGGCAACTTCGCGATCAACCAGTTCCGCCAGGATGCGCAGAGCTTCTCGATCTTCACGCACAACGTGATCAACTTCACCGACAATCTCAGCCTCACGCTGGGTGCTCGTTATGTCGATGAAAGGAAGGAAGGCAGCTTCGATCAGCTCGCGGCGAATTCGCCGGCCTGTCAGGCGATCACCAATGGCGTGATTGCAGGGACCATCCCCGCAGCCCTTCGCGCCGGGGCGCTCGGCCTCACCTGCTTCCCGTTTGCGACCTCGGTGGGCATTACCGTGCCGGGAACCGGGGGCACGGTGCTCGCCAGTTCGATCCCCGGCCTGCCATTGCCGCGCGAATATGATCTGGTCTTCAAGGATGACGAGCTGACCTATACCGCGCAGGTCGCCTATAACAGCAACAACGGCTTCCTCGCTTATGCGGGCTTCAGCCACGGCTTCAAGTCGGGCGGTTTCAACCTCGATCCCGCCGCTGCAGCTTTGGGGGCGGATCCGCGGTTCAACTCGGAAAAGGTCGATGCCTATGAGGCGGGGATCAAGACCGAGTTTGCCGACGGCCGCATCCGGGCGAACCTGGCGCTGTTCCACATGGACATGACCGACTTCCAGGTGCTGGAGTTCACCGGTGTGCAGTTCCAGACGTTCAACGTCGCGGCAGCCAAATCGACGGGTGTGGAACTCGAAATGTTCGGACAGTTCAGCTCGGGCATCTCGGTCAACCTGGCCGTCACCTACGCCGACGCCCGCTATCCGCGCAATTGCGCCGCAGGCGTCGTCGGCACGGCACAGACCTTGGCCACCATCAACAGCCTGTGCGGTGCAGACCTGACCAACGCGCCCAAGTTCACCGGCGTCTTCGGTATCACCTATGACAAGGAGATCACCGATTCGGGCTGGAAGATGCTGGCCAACTTCAACGTCAACTATTCGGACGACCGCCGCACCAGCACCTCGCCGCTGGACAGCAATGGCCTGCCGATCCCGCTCGACATTCAGGACAGCTATTTCAAGATGAATGCCCGGCTTGGTTTCACCACGCCTGACGACCGCTATTCTTTCGAGTTGTGGGGCACCAACCTGAACAACGAGATCACGCGCGGCATCACGGCCAACACGCCGCTGCGCGGTGGGGCAGGCACCCGGTCGCGGATCGGCTTTGTCGAAGAGCCGCGGATGTACGGCATCACGGTGCGCGCAAAATATTGAGGTTTGCAAGATTGATGGGGGACACTGCCTGAACCCCGGCGATGCCGGACACGATCAGGTGGTGAACATCAGTGACCTGGGGCGGCTCCGGCAACGGCAGCCGCCCCTTTTTTCGTCTGGCTTACGCGATGCGTCGCGCGGCCCGGGATCACTGCTTGCCGAAAGCGTCGGCGATCGAACAGGCGGCAGGACCCAGAATGACGACGAACAGCGTCGGCAGGATGAACAGGATCAGCGGGATGGTCATGATCGCGGGCAGGCGCGCAGCCTTTTCTTCGGCGCGCATCATCCGTTCGTTGCGGAATTCGGCGGACAGCACGCGCAGGGCTGACGCCAGCGGTGTGCCGTATTTCTCGGTCTGGATCATCGTGGTGACGACACCGCGCACCGCGTCCAGCGCCACACGATAGGCCAGGTTTTCAAACGCCTGGCGCCGTTCGGTCAGGAACGCCAGTTCGATCGCGGTCAGCGCGAACTCGTCACCCAGTTCGGGATAGGCGCGGCCCAGTTCCTTGGCGACCCGGTTGAACGCAGCATCGACGGTAAGCCCTGCCTCGGCGCAGATCACCAGAAGATCGAGCGCATCGGGCAGGCCCTTGCGGATGGCATCGGTGCGCTTGGTGATGATGTTCTGAACAAACAGGTCGGGGGCCTTGTAGCTGCCGATCAGGATCGCAGCGAACAGGCCGAACTTCTTCATTGGGGTCCAGTCGGGCACCAGCACGCCCAGGCCGTAGATCAGCAGCGCAGCCATGCCGCCCAAGGCGATCGGCAGCACCATGCGGCCAAAGATGATGGCCACGGCGACATCTTTTGAGCGGATGCCGGCCTGCGCCAGCTTCTGTTGCGCGGCCTTCAGCTGTTCGTCCTGCAGCACCCGCAGCGATTGCAGCGTGCTGCGCATCTTGTCGGTGGTGTCGTTCTTGTGAACGATCCGCGCGCGCTTCTTGGCGGTGGATGCGGTGATCCCGGCCTTCAGCTGCTCGCGCCGTTCGTTCAGCGCCTTGACCCGCTTGGCCATGGGATCGCGCACCGTGGTTGCGGCATAGATCGCGATGATCACTGCCAGGGTCGCCACGGCGGCCAGCAGTGTCGCAACCAGGACCACGTCGACCCCCATCAGGGTAGGATTAGCCATGTTCTGCATGTTGTCCTCCCCCCGATCAGATTTCGAAACTGACCATCTTGGCCATGATGAACACGCCGATGGCCATCCAGAGCAGCCCGCCGAGGCCGGCGATCATCAGCCGCTCTTCAGCGAAAAAGCCGGCCAGATAGGCGGGATTGACCCACCAGATCATCAGGAAGACGAGAAAGGGCAGCGAACCCACGATATAGGCCGATGCCTTGGATTCAGAGGACAGCGCCCTGATCTTCAGCTTCATCTGCGAGCGCGAGCGCAGCACGGCCCCCAGGTTGGAGAGCGTCTCGGCCAGGTTGCCGCCGGTTTCCCGCTGGATGGCCAGGGTGATGCAGAAGAAGTTGAACTCGGGCGTTTGCAGCCGGTTGGCGCTTTCCTGCAGCGCGTCTTCCATCGATCGGCCGATCTTGATCCGCTCTGTCACCAGCTTGAATTCCTCGCCCACCGGGCCCGGAACTTCCTTGGCAACGACCTGCAGCGTCTCGGTGACTGGCAGGCCAGAGCGCAAACCACGCACCAGCAGATCGATAGCATCCGGAAAGCGGGCGGTGAACTGGCTGAGCCGGCGTTTGATGAAATGGCCGACGACCATATGCGGCAGGCCAAAGCCCAGCGCGGATCCGATGAACAGGCTCATCATGACCTGGCCGGAGCGAAGATAGACCAGCACCGCGACCGCCAGGCCCAGCCCGACCACGATCTGGGTGAACTGCGCGACCGTCCAGTGCTTGCCGGTCATCGCCAGACGGCGGGCCAGCATCTGGGTCTTGGTCAGCTCCTCGCCGCTCTGGTTGAAGCGCGGCTTGCGGTTGGCGATGGCCTTGCGCATCTGCGCTTCGACCTTGGCGCTGGCGCTTTCGCTGTGCCGTTCGCGGACGGCCAGAACCCGCCGCTGCAGCTCCTTTTGCGATGACGGACCCGCAAAGGCCATGACGACCATCCCGAGGACGCTCGCCAGGCCCGCCGCCAACAGCAATGTCTGCACCATATCCATGCGCCATCTACTCGCAATGTCGGCCCGCCACCCCGCGAACGGGGGTGGCTTTGCCGGTTACTTCTTGCTCGGCTTGGCAGGCAGCAGCGACTTGAAATCGCCAAACTTGCCCAGCAGCGATTTCTTCGCGCCGCCTGTATCCTTCTCGGCCACCGCTTCTTCCTCGGCCAGGCCCAGGCAACGATCGGTGAGCGATTTCATGACCGCGCCCGCCTTGGTCGACTTGCCGGCCTCGCAGAAGGGCTGACCCAGCTTGGCGGCCTGTGCCGCGGTCTTGGGGTCGGCGGGGATCAGAAAATCGATCTTGCGTTCGATCGTCGTCTCGAAGTCTGCCCGGGTGATTTCCAGCGTGGCGGGTTGCACCTTGTTGGCCACCACCAGCACCCGCGCGGCAGGCGCATTGCTCTTGAGCCAGGCGAGCAGACGGATCGCGTCGCGCGCCGATGCCAGGGTCAGTTCGGTTACCAGCACCGCGATGTTCGTATCGGCAACAAGGTGCGGGTAATCGATCAGCATCTGCCTGGGCAGATCGACGACGGTGTTTTCAAAGGCGTGACGGAATTCTTCCTGCAGCTGAAAGAATGCGGTGCCATCGGTGATCAGCGGAGAGCTGATCGGCGCCTCTGCTGACAGGATCGACAGCTTGTCATTGGCCTTGATCATCGCGCGTTCGATGAACAGGCCGTCGATGCGGCTGGGGTTGTCGATGGCGTCAGTCAGGCCGCGGCCCGGCTCCAGGTCCATCGTCAGCGCGCCGGTGCCGAAATGCAGGTCCAGGTCCAGCAGGGCTGTCATGCGCCCGGCATTCTTGCTGAGCTGCCAGGCGAGCGAGGTCGCCACGGTCGATGCGCCCACGCCGCCGCGCGTGCCGATGACCATGATGCTGACATGCGCGCGCTCGGTCGAAACCTCTCCGGCCTTGGGTGCGTTCAGCATCGCCTGCGCCTGCAGGATCGTATCACGGATCTGGTCTGGCCCCACCGGCTTGAGCAGATAGTCGTGCAGACCGCTGGCGATCAGGTCCCGGTACAGGCGCACGTCGTTGACCTGTCCCATCGCGATCACGACGGTGCCAGGCTCGCACACTTCGGCAAGGGCGTTGATATCGTTGAGCGGATCGCCCGATTCCGAAAGATCAACCAGCAGGATGTTGGGGCTAGCGGTGATCGATAGCGACTGTACCGCGTTGCGCAGACCGCCCTTGCTGCATTTTTCCGACGGCCAGCCCATGTTGATGGCCAGGGACCGCACGATGTCGAGCGTCGTATCGTCGCAGATATAGGCCGCGAACGGGTCGCGATTGGCGGTTACGCCTGGTTTCCAGGGTGCGTTCACTGCGATCCTCCCGGCGTTAGCGTGCTTTCCTTGAGACCCTGCGCTCCGGTGGGAGGAGCCTCGCGATACTGCTTGATGGCAGCGTCTGACCGTTGCGTCGAAACCGTCAATGCGCCCGGTTCGCCGCGCACAAGGTCTTCCTTGTTCGCGACCATGGCGGCAATATTGCTGTTCACGGCGCAACCGAAGTTGCTGCTGGTGGCGTTGCGATAGTTCATTTCAAGCTTGGTTTGCCAATCAGGGCATCCCGGCACGTTGGCAAAGCTGCGGGAGACGACAACGCGCACCGTGCCTGCGGCAATCTGGCCACCGGTGACCGGGGCGACATCCCCCACCAGCAGGCCATGGCGCGATGCGGCGGCCTCGATCGCAGCCTTCACGACAACGTTGCGGCCGGCGGGGTCGTCGATCGCGACGCGATCACCATAGCCAAGATCCATCGCCTGAAACCATTCGGCCAGCCGGCGCTGTTCCTGGCTCGGCAGCGATCCGCCCTGGGCGTCGAGATCAAGGGTGTAATTCTCCCGCGAGACCACGGGTTGATGGACGCTTTCGAGCATCCGATTGCTGGCCATGTTGCCACAGCCGGACAAGGTCAGCACGGCCGCTGCTGCGATGGCTGCATGATATGCGCGCATAGATATTCTCCTCAGAGCGGGTCGCTGGCCTTAATCGAACGAAAAACCGGGGGCGGCGGCCATATCGGAAGGCTTGCCGCCATTCTTGCCGGACGCCTTTGCCTTTTTCGCATCGCGCTGCGGCTTTGCGGGGGCAGAGGGCAGCGCGCGCGGCTGTGCGGGCAGCGCGCCGAATTCGGGTGCGCCGCCGCCCTCAGCCGGTGCCACGCTGGGCATGGGCCGGTTGCCGCCGCTGATCCCATCGGACTGCTGGTTGTTGATCAACCGTTGCAGTTCATCGGGGGTGCGGAAGCCATCGGTCGGCATCTTGATGTCATTGGCGTTGACCGGCTTCACCAGATACGGCGTCACCACGATGACCAGTTCGGTCTCGCCCTTGCGGAAGTTCGATGACTTGAACAGGTTGCCCAGCACCGGCATGTCGCCCAGGCCCGGGGCCTTGTCGACCAGGTCCTGCGAATTGTTGCTGAGCAGGCCTGCGATCATGAAGCTTTCGCCAGAACCCAGCTCGATCGTGGTTTCAGCCCGGCGCGTGGTCAGCGCGGGAACCTGGAAGCCCCCCAAGGTTACCGACCCTGCCGACGACAGTTCGGACACTTCGGGCCGGACGCGCATCGAGATGCGGCCATTGGCCAGAACCGTGGGCGTATAGGCCAGGCTCACACCGAACTGCCGGTACTCGATGGTTGTCGCGCCGAAACCCTGGTTGATGGGGATCGGGAATTCGCCACCTGCCAGAAAGTCTGCGGTTTCGCCTGACAGCGTCGTCAGGTTGGGCTGCGAGAGCGTGGTGACGAGGCCAACCTGTTCGGCCAGATCGAAGGCGCTGGCAATATCGACGCCGAACAGACGTCCTGCGGCCTGGATGGCCGTCTTGCCGTCAATTCCGTTGGTAAAGACGGTGGTGGCGCCGCCGGTGACGAACTGACCGGTTGCCGGATTGAACGGCAGCGACAGCGTGCCTGCGGGCAGGCCGAACTGGGCCGACGCATCAATGCGCGGCAGGGTGGTGATATCCAGCGTGTTGCCAATCGAGGCAAAATTGCGCGATGCACGACCGATTCCGAACTGGAAACCGCCGGTCGTGTCGCGAGTCAGCAGGTTCGCGCCGATCTCCTTGACCAGCGAGCGGCTGACCTCGGCGATGCGGACCTGCAGGTTGACCTGCATCGGGGTCGCGGTCGCCAGCCGGCTGATCACCTTGACGTTGTCGCCGACAAAGGCCTGTACCAGTCGCTCGGCTTCGGCGCTGTCCACTGGAGCGCCCACGGTTCCGGTCAGCAGGACCACCCCGTTCAGCGTGCTGACGCGGACCTTGGCATCGGGCATGGCCAGCGTCAGCATCTGATCGATCGAATCGAGGTTCGATCCGACTCGCACGGTGGCCGAATAGACCACCTGACCGGCCGCGTTGCTGGCATACAGGGTGGTCTCGCCTCCGGCCTTGCCGAAGACATAGAGCTGCTTGGACGACTTGACCTGAACGTCGGCGATGCCGGTGTCTGCTACGAACAGATCGGTCATCACGCCGGGCAGCTGGATCAGCTGGCCTCGGCCGATTGACAGGACCAGCGTTTCAGCCGGGCGCTGCGCGGCAGACTGGGCGATGGCCTGGCTGCCGGCAATCGGTGCGATGCCGGTCAGCGAACCGATCGCCGCCACTGCGCCGCAAAGAAGCGCGCCTTTGAGGACTTTGGAAAAACGCATGGTCATTTTCCTCCGACCGAAACTTCGGTCACTGTATTTCCACGCGCGACCCTGACGACCGGGCCGGTGGGCGCGGAAGGTGCGCTGACATAAGCGGCAGGTGCCCCAGCGGGAGCGGATGATCCGTTATATTCGCTCTGGCGACGGTTGCCGCCCGTGGACGGCATCGACCGGCGCTGGAAACGGGATACGTCGCCGCCCGTCACATACGTCACATCGGTGTCGACGGGCCGCGTGGCATAGGCCTTGAGCATCTTGTCTTCGGTCTTGCGATCCGCGCCTTCGGGCAGCTTGATGTCGCCTGCGGCCATCGAGCGTTCCAGTTCGGCTTCGTTATCGGCGATCGAGCGCAGCGACAGGCTGAGCGTGCCGATGGTCTGGGCGACCGCAATCTTTTCCGCCAGCTTGGGTGTGGCTTCCACCGTCACGGTGGTGAAGGCGATGACCTCGGTCTTGCCCTCGGCGTTTTCGGCGTTCACGCGCTGGTCGGTGGCCAGCACGCGCAGGTTGCGGATGATCGTTTCAGACGCGTTGAGCGAAGGACCCTCGTCGCCGCTGACGGACTGCGTCAGCACCAGATCGACCCGGTCGCCGGGAAAGACAAAGCCTGCAACGCCGGTGCGGGCCGAAACTGGCACCGTGACCGCGCGCATGCCGGGGCCCAGTGCCGCTGCAAGGAAGCCGCGGTCGCCGGGCTTGACCAGCGAACCCTGGGTGACGGGCTGGCCAGCGGTGACGGGGTTGCGCACCACGGTGCCGAGCAGCGAATCGATCTTGGACTCGGCTTCAAGGAAATAGGCGTTGCTCACCAGTTCGCTGGGCCAGGGCTGAAAGGCGACACTGTCTGGCGTGATGATGGTGCCGACGGGCAGCGAGCGGTTGGCCACAAGCACGCGCGGGCCGCTGGGGACGACCTGTTGCGGCGCGGCTGTCACTTCTGGCGCGGCCGATCCGGTGAAAAGGCTCCGGGCGAGAAAGGCCGTGCAGAGCGCGATCAACAGCGCTCCTACCAGCAGGATGACTTTCCGTTTATCCATGGCAAAAACAGCCCCCAAAGTCCTTCAGAATATTGATCTTTTCACGCAAAATGGTTAAAAAACCGTTCGCCAACGGGCCACAGCGTCGCAGCAGCGATGGCAACGCCATAGGGCACCTCGGGCTGGCCTTGCTTTTTGCGCAGACGGTGCTCGGCCAGGACGATCAGGGTCAGTGCCGCGCCGACCAGCGACATGATGATCGTGATCCGCGCCATATCGACCCACGGGAACCACAGGGCGACAGCCCCGAGCAGCTTGACATCACCGCCCCCCATCGCACCGATGGCGAACATCAAAGCAAAAAACACGAACACGCCCGCGCCCAAGGCGAGCTGCAGGGCCATGTCTGGCCAGAAGGAAAGTCCGCAGGCCCACCAGAACAGCGGGGCGGCAAGCGCGATGGCGGCATTCAGCCAATCCTCGATCTCGCGGCGCAGGATATCGGTATACGCCGCGTGCAACAGCGCGATTGCCAATGCAGCCAGCAGACCGTAGACGAGAGGACCGTTTTCCATGGGGCTTGGCGTATAGCGACGATGACTTACCAAAAAGTAACCATTGATCGGCGCGCAATTCCTGCAGGTGCCGTCGAAAGCCGCTGGACGGCAGCCGATGGCTGGCCTTTGCGGCGGATCGACTGGATGGCCGAAGGGTCACCGCGCGGTTCGATCCTGTTCATGCCCGGCCGCGGTGACATCTACGAAAAATACCTCGAAACGCTGGCATATTGGCAATCGCAGGGGTGGAACGTCACCTCTGCCGACTGGCGCGGGCAGGGCGGCAGTGGCCGCATGACCGATCACCAATATGTCGGCCATATCCAGGATTTTGCGCAGTGGATCGAAGACATTGCCGGGCTGTGGGCAGACTGGGCGGCGTCGCACCCCGGCCCGCATGTCGTCATCGGCCACAGCATGGGCGGGCATCTGGTGGCGCGCGCCATTCAGGAAAAGCGTATCGACCCTGACGCTGCGGTGCTCAGCGCGCCGATGCTGGGCCTCAAGGGCCTGGGCCTGCCGATGTCGTTCGGCCATCTGGTCACGCGCGTCATGCGCGGTCTGGGCAAGCCTGAACGCCCGGCGTGGAAGGTGAGCGAAAAGCCGGCGTCGCCGCTCGCCATCCGCCAGACGCTGCTGACCCACGACAATGATCGGTACGCCGACGAGCTGTGGTGGTGGGGTGAGCGCCCCGAGCTGGTGATGGGCCCTGCCAGCTGGCACTGGGTCGAACGCGCGTATGAATCGAACATCCGGCTCAATGCTCCTGGCCAATGGGAGAAGGTGCGCGTGCCGATGCTGCTGATCGGCACCAGCGCCGACCAGCTGGTCGACAACAAGGCGACGCTGGCCGCTGCCGCGCGGATTCCGGGGGCCGAACTGCTCGCCTTCGGGCGCGAGGCGCGGCACGAGATCCTGCGCGAGGTCGATCCGATCCGCGACCGAGTGTTGCAGACGATCGACGATTTTCTGGCGCGCAAGGCGATCGCGGCAGAGGCTGAAAGGGTCGAGGCGACCGCCTGATGTCGGACTATGACGTCGTGATCATCGGCGCCGGCATCGCCGGGGCCAGCCTTGCGGCGGAAATCGCGCCGCATTGCCGCGTGCTGGTCGCAGAGGCCGAGGACCGGCCGGGCTATCATTCGACCGGGCGCTCCGCGGCGTTCTGGGCAGAAAGCTATGGCGGCCCCAAGGTCCAGCCCCTGACAACGGCATCCGGCCCGTGGCTGCATTCGCCGCCGCCGGGCTATGGCGACCGCAGCTTTCTTGCGCCGCGCGGGGCGCTGACACTGGCGCGCGTCGGCGAAGAGACACTGCTCGATGTGTTCGAGGCGGATTTCGCCGGGACGGGCGTTGCCATGGAACGCTGGTCCCGCGATCGGCTGGATGCGCTGCTGCCGGGGCTGGCGGCAGATATTCAGGCGGCGGTCTACGAGCCGGATTGCCAGGATATCGATGTCGGCGGACTGCATCAGGCGTTTCTGTCCGTCGCACGGCGCGCGGGTGCGGCGATCGCGCTGCGCGCGCCGCTGGAGCGGGCAGACTATGCCGACGGGCGATGGACGATCACGCTGGCCGGACAGCAGCTTACCACCAAATGGCTGGTCAACGCCGCTGGTGCCTGGGCAGACCCGGTCGCAGCGCGCGCAGGCGTGCGGCCTTTGGGCGTCCAGCCTTTCCGGCGCACCGTGTTGCAGATCCGCACATCGCCGGTGCCGTCGCCCGATCTTCCGCTGACATTGGGGGTCAGGGGCGACTATTATTTCAAGCCCGAGGCAGGGCGTCTGTGGTTGAGCCCGCATGACGAGACCCCCGAAGATCCCGCCGATACCGCGCCCGACGAACTGGACATGGCGTTGGCAATCGACCGTTTCAGCCATGTCGTCGACTGGAAGATCGAGGCGGTCGAGCATCGCTGGGCCGGGCAGCGCAGCTTTGCGCCCGACCGGCTGTCACTGATCGGCTTTGCTGCCGATTGCCCGGGCTTCTTCTGGTTTGCTGGCCAGGGCGGCTTTGGCATCCAGACCGCCCCTGCTGCCGCACGGCTGGCGGCGACGATCCTGCTGGGTCTGACACCCGATGCCATGCTGAGCGGCATCGACGCGCAAATGTATAATCCCGCGCGCCTTGCGTGATCGCACTGGCAGCGCAGGCGCACATTTCATAACATCGGCTCCAGAATGAGGGAGTCGAGTCGATGGCGCACAGTTTCGAGATCACCAAGGACAAGGCCGGCGAGTTCCGCGTGCGGTTCAAGTACAATTCCGAAGTGATGTTCACGACCGAAGGCTATGCCAGCAAGGCATCGGCCAAGAATGCCATCGAATCGATCAAGAAAAACGGCCCGGACGCGCCGATCGAAGACAATAGCTGACCGAAGCTAGCGCCTGATCTTAGCGGCTCACCGCCATGGCAGCGGCGCTCGCCAGCTGGTCGGCGCGTTCGTTTTCCGGGTGACCGGCATGGCCCTTGACCCAGCGCCAGTCGACCTGGTGCCGCGCCACCGCGCCGATCAGCTCATGCCACAGATCGGCATTGCGCACCGGCTTCTTTGAGGCGGTCTTCCAGCCGTTGCGCTGCCAGCCTGCCACCCATTTGGTGATGCCGTCCTTCACATAGGTGCTGTCGGTATACAGCACGACGTTGCACGGCTCGATCAGCATCTCGAGCGCGCGGATCGCGGCCGTCATCTCCATGCGGTTGTTGGTCGTGTCCGGTTCGCCGCCCGAGAGTTCCTTCTCGTGCTTGCCGTAGCGGATGATCGCACCCCAGCCGCCCGGGCCGGGATTGCCCTTGCACGCACCATCTGTGAATATTTCGACCGTTTTCATGCCTGCTCAACCATTGCCTGATGCCTCTGGCCCGGTTCAGCCGAGCAGTCCGGACTGGGCCGGGTCTGCGTAGAACAAAAGCCGCCGGGCAAAGGCCATGGGATCCTTGCGGGTCACCAAAGCATCTGCGGGTGTATTTATCCAGTCATAAGCGCGACTTAAAGTAAAGCGTAACGCTGCCCCGCGTACCAAAATGGGAAGCGCAGCCAGTTCTTCGGCCGTCAGGGCAAGATGGCTGCGATATCCTGCAAGCAATGCTTCAGACAATGCCGCGTCGAATTCGGTGCCGTCGCCGGAAAAGCACCAGGCGCTGTGAGTCACTGCCAGGTCATAGGCGCGCGCATCACGGCACGAGAAATAAAAGTCGATCAGGCCGCTGACCGTATCACCCAGCATCAGCACATTGTCGGGGAACAGATCGGCGTGGATGACCGATTGCGGCAGGTCCGTCGGCCAGTGCGCGTCCAGATAGTCGAGTTCGCGCGCGACGATTCCCTCCAGATCGGGGTCGATCTGCTGCCATTGGCCCGCGCATTTGTCCGCCAGGTCATGCCAGCTGGCCAGCCCCATGCTGTTGGGCCGTCCGCCGGGGAAATCGGCAACCGCAACATGCAGCTCGGCCAGCGCCGCGCCCGCCGCATGGGCTTGCGCGGTATTGGGCGTGCTGAGCGAAATGCCTTCCAGAAATTCGATCAGGCAGGCCGGTCGTCCGCCGAGCTCGCGGATCTGGACGCCCTGCCGATCGGCAATCGCGCGCGGCACGCGGCATCCGCGCTCCGCCAGATGATCGAGCAGCGCCATGAAGAACGGCAAGTCGGCCGGGTCAACGCGCTTTTCGTACAGCGTCAGGATGAACCGGTGCCCATCGGCGCCGCCGCGCGTTTCAACCAGGAAGTTGCTGTTCTCGACCCCTTCGGCGATACCCTTGAAGCTGATCAGTTCGCCTGTGTCATAGTCGCCCAGAAACCGCGCCATCATCTCGGCGCTGACATGCGTATAGACGGCCATCAGGCAGCATCCACCTCTTCGGCGAGCGCGCGGGGCAGCTTGAAGGTGATGCGTTCATCGACGGTCTTGACCCGCTCTTCGGTCAGGTCGAAGTGCCGCCCCAGCACGTCGATGACCTCGCGCACCAGGATTTCCGGAGCGGATGCGCCCGCTGTCAGACCCAGCGTCTTGACGCCGTCGAACCAGCGCAGTTCGATTTCGACCGCGCGCTGGATCAGCTTGGCGCGGGTGCCTTCGCGTTCGGCAACCTCGACCAGCCGCAGCGAGTTCGAGCTGTTGGGCGCGCCGATCACCAGCACCAGATCGCAATCTTCCGCCATTACCTTGACCGCCGCCTGTCGGTTCGAGGTGGCGTAACAGATGTCTTCTGCTTTCGGGCCAACGATGTCGGGGAAGCGCGTGCGCAGCGCGGTCAGGATTTCCGCGGTGTCATCGACCGACAGCGTGGTCTGCGTGAGGAAGGCCAGCCGGGTCTCGTCCTCGACTTGCAGCGTGGTGACATCCTCGACCGTTTCGACCAAAGTCATATGGCCAGGCTCGACCTGACCGAAGGTGCCGACGACCTCGGGATGCCCCTTGTGGCCGACGAAGATGATGTGGCGACCCGCCTCGACCTGGCGCTCTGCCTGCCGGTGGACCTTGGAGACCAGCGGGCAGGTGGCGTCGAGATAGTTGAGGCCGCGTTCGGCTGCCTTGTGCGGCACCGACTTTGGCACGCCATGCGCGGAAAACACCACCGGTACGCCATCGGGGACCTCGTCCAGCTCCTCGACGAAGATTGCGCCCTTCGCCTTCAGGCTGTCGACGACGAACTTGTTGTGGACGATCTCGTGCCGGACATAGACCGGCGCACCATATTTATGGAGCGACAGTTCCACGATCTCGATGGCGCGATCGACACCGGCGCAAAAGCCGCGCGGCGATGCGATCTTGACCAGGAGCGGAGGCTGGGCGGTTTCGGTCATGTTCAGAAAGGCTTTCGTAGTTCAGTCCTTGTCTTAGGCGATGCAGCGCGCGGTGGAAAGCCCAAGCCGCACCGCGTTCGATCGCAAAGCCAGGGACGGAGCGCCGGAAATCTGCCCGTTGCGCTTAAACCCTTGGGCAGATAAGGAGCGATGCACTGTGGCCTCGAAGGATTTTTGTTTGCATATGCCCAATCTGCCCATGAAACAGACCGTTGCCATATTAGGCGCAGGGCTTGCCCTTCTCGGCCTTTCGGGCTGCGCGGAGAAGAACCAGCTGGTGGTGGATTCGGGCGTCGGCGTCGCATCCACGCTGTCGGCCTGTCCCAATACCGCGATCCCCGAGCACACCGGCGACGTGACCGTGTTCAATCCCGCGTCCAGCCGCGATGCCAGCGCGATCGACGTAGTGGCGACGATCACAAACGTGCGCCCCACCTGCGACGAGACCGGCGCGGAAATCTATGCAACGGCGGCATTCGATGTCTTTGCCCGGCGCAGCGACAATCGCGGCCAGCGCACGGTCACCCTGCCGTATTTCGCTACCGTCATGCGCGGCGGCAATACGGTGGTCGCCAAGCGATTGGGGTCGGTGACGCTGAATTTTGCCGATGGCTCCTATCGTGCCGAAGCCAAGGCGACTGGCGCAGGCTATATCAACAAGGCCGCTGCGACATTGCCCGAGGACATCCGCGAACGCATCACCCGCAAGCGCAAGTCGGGCGATGTGGACGCCGCGATCGATCCGCTGTCGGTGCCGGAAGTGCGTAGCGCGCTGCAGCGCACCAGCTTCGAACTGCTCGTCGGCTTCCAGCTGACGCAGGACCAGCTGCAGTATAACGCAACGCGATGAAGCTGCTTTATCCTCTCCCTTCGCGGGAGAGGGACAGCTTCACGCAGTGAAGCTAGGGAGAGGGCGGGGAGCACGACCGGTGCTTGGCTGCCTCTTTCCCACTTCGCCTAGGCAGCAAGCTGCCAAGGCTTCGTATCCTCTCCCGTAAAGGGAGAGGAGCAACGCGACCAAGGCCCTAACCATGACACTCTACACGCTTTTCACCCAGCATCTGCACGAGGCGCTCGACGCGCTGGAAGCCAGCGGCACTCTGCCTGCCGGGCTGGATCGTGGCGCGCTGACCGTCGAGCCGCCGCGCGATGCATCGCACGGCGATCTGGCCACCAACGCCGCGATGGTACTCGCCAAGCCTGCCGGCACCAATCCGCGCGCGCTGGCCGAAGCGATCGCAGGCGAGTTGCGCAAGATCGAAGCAGTGACCGCAGTCGAGATCGCCGGACCCGGCTTCCTCAACCTGCGGCTTGCTCCCTCGGTATGGACCGATGAGCTCAATGCCATCACGCAGCTGGGCACCGATTACGGCCGGTCGGAGCTGGGCAAGGGGGTGACGGTCAACATCGAATATGTCTCTGCCAACCCGACCGGCCCGATGCACATGGGCCATTGCCGGGGTGCCGTGGTGGGCGATGCCTTGGCGACGTTGCTCGAATATTCGGGCCACAAGGTGATCCGCGAATATTATATCAACGATGCAGGTGGCCAGGTCGATGTGCTCGCGCGCTCGGTGCACTGGCGCTATCGCGAGGCCTTGGGGCTGGAAAGCGGCGACATGCCCGAAGGCCTGTATCCGGGCGACTATCTGGTGCCGCTGGCAAAGGAGCTCGCTGCTGAACTGGGCGATACGCATGCCAATGCGCCCGAGGCCGACTGGCTGCCTTCGTTCCGCAAGCGTGCGGTTGCCGCGATGATGGACATGATCCGCGCCGATCTGGCACTGCTCGGCATCCATCACGACGTGTTCTCGTCAGAGGCCGAGCTGCAGGCCGCAGGCAAGCCCGAGGCTGCCGAAGCCGTGCTGCGCGCACGCGATCTGGTCTATGATGGCGAGCTGGAAGCGCCCAAGGGCAAGGTGATCGAGGATTGGGAGCCGGTCGAGCTGCCCTTGTTCCGCTCGACCAAATTCGGCGACGATCAGGACCGCCCGATCCGCAAGTCGGATGGCAGCTGGACCTATTTCGGCGCGGACCTTGCGTACCACTATCAGAAGGCCGAAACCGCCGACCAGCTGATCGATATCTGGGGCGCGGACCATGCTGGGACCGTCAAGCGGATCAAGGCGGCGGTCGCGGCACTGACCGAGGACCGGGCCAGCGGCCCCGCGCGGTTCGATGTGCGGCTGGTGCAGATGGTCAAGCTGATGCGCGGCGGGGAGCCGCTCAAGATGTCGAAGCGTTCCGGCAATTTTGTCACGCTCGCCGACGTCGTGAACGAGGTTGGCAAGGACGTCGTGCGCTTCACGATGCTCACTCGCAAGGCCGATGCGCAGATGGAGTTCGACTTCGAGAAGGTCGTCGAAGCCTCGAAGGACAATCCGGTCTTCTACGTGCAATATGCGCATGCGCGCATCCATTCGATCATGCGCAAGGCAGCAGGCGAGGGGCTTTCGGCATCGGCGGATCATCTCGATCTGCTCGGCACGGAAGAACACGCGCTGATCGCGATGGCGGCACAGTTCCCGCGCATCGTCGAAGCCGCGGCGCTCAATCGCGAGCCGCACCGCATCGCGTTTTATCTGGGCGATCTGGCCGCGGCCTTCCATGCGTTCTTCAACCTGGGCAATGATCGGCCTGACAAGCGTATCGTTATGGCGCACGATCCTGCGTCCAGCGGCGCAAGGCTTTTCATGGCGGCAAATATCGGGCAAGTCATCGCCAATGGCCTGGCGCTGATGGCGGTGGAGGCTGCTACACAGATGTAGCGTCGCCCCAGTTCGGCAAGGCGACTGCGCAGTAATGGGGCGGGTGAATGAGCAATCGGCTGGGTGATGGCGTGGATGACGAACTGAGGGATCAGCCTTTGGGGCTGGATGCCGACGATGACAGGCTTCCGTGGCTCGAGTCAGCCGATGACGCGCCTTCGAACGAGGGCGGCACGGGCCGGATTCTCGGGCTTGTGCTGCTGGGCCTGGTGGCACTGTCGATCGTGTTGGCCGGGCTCTACTGGCTCGGCGGCAAGGGTGGTGCGCCCGAGGGCGATGGCAGCCTGATCGCCGCACCCGAAGGCGACTACAAGGTTCGCCCCAAGGACAGCCAGGAGCAGGAGGTCGAGGGCACCGGCGATTCCAGTTTCGCGGTCAGCCAGGGTGAGCAGCCCGCAGGCCAGCTTGCCGATGCCGCAGGCGCACCGCCGCCGCCCGGTAGCGCGCTGGTGCAGCTGGGTGCGTATACCGATGAAGCGAGCGCGATCGAAGGCTGGGCCAAGCTGAGCCAGCGGCACGAGGTGCTGTCAGGATTGAACCGTCGCATCGCGGCGGCGACTGTCGATGGCGGGACCGTGTACCGCTTGAGCGTGGTGCTCGATACCCCTGCCAGGGCGGGCCAGGTGTGCGATCAGCTCAAGAAAGCTGGGCAAAACTGCCTCGTGGTACGTTGATTTCGTGTCGCGCTTGGCCGACAACTGCGCGCCATGAAACCCGTGATTTTCGGCCTTTCCGGCCACAGTCTGACATCTGACGAACGCGCCTTTTTCCAGGAAAGCGTTCCTGTCGGCTATATCCTGTTCGGTCGCAATATTGACAACCGGCAACAGCTTCGCGCGCTGACCGATGAGCTTCGCGCGCTGCATGGCGATGACCGGCTGCTGATCCTGATCGATCAGGAAGGCGGTCGCGTTTCCCGGATGAAGCCGCCGCACTGGCTGGCGTTTCCGCCGGGCGGGGCGTTCGACCGGCTTTATGATGTCGCTCCGGCAAGCGCGATCGAGGCGGCGCGGGTGAATGCCGAGGCGCTGGCGCTGGACCTGGCCGAAGTCGGCATTACCGTCGATTGCCTGCCGCTGCTCGACGTTGCCATTCCGGGCGGTACGCCTGCGATCGGCGATCGGGCTCTGGGGCAGGAACCGATGCGCGTCGCCGCCCTGGGGCGTGCGGTGCTCGACGGCCTGAAGCGCGGCGGGGTGTTGGGCACGATCAAGCACATGCCGGGGCATGGCCGCGCGATGGTCGACAGCCATATGGAGCTGCCGCGCGTCACCGCGAGCGATGCCGAGCTGGAGCAGGACATCGCCCCGTTTCGCGCGCTCAAAAACGCAGAGATCGGCATGACCGGGCATATATTGTTCGAGGCCTGGGACCAGGAGAGGTGCGCGACGCATTCGCCGTGGATCGTCGAGCAGATCATCCGGCAGCGCATCGGCTTTGACGGGCTGCTGCTCAGCGACGATCTCGACATGAAGGCGCTGGCGGGCGAGGTGCCCGACCGGGCCGCGCGCGCGATTGCAGCGGGATGCGACGTTGCGCTCAACTGCTGGGCGCGGATGGACGAGATGGTCGGAATTGCCAACGCGCTGCCTGATATCTCGGAAGCGTCGCGCGCACGCCTCGACCGCGCTCGCGCTGCGATTGTTCCGCTCGCCGACTGGTCGCATCAGGCCGATCTGATTGCGAAACGTGACGCGCTGCTGGCGCTGGCGTGAACGAATTCGACCTCATCACTGGCGCTGACACCGGCACCGGCGCTGGCACCGCGAGTGCCGCCGTCTCGTCCGACGGCGACTCGCTCTTTTTCCGCACTCCCGTGCCCGCCGCGACCGCAGCGGCAGAGGCATTGCTGATCGATGTCGATGGCTGGGAAGGGCCGCTCGACCTGTTGCTCGATCTGGCGCGACGGCAGAAGGTCGACCTGCGGCAGATCTCGATCCTCGATCTGACGAACCAGTATCTGGGGTTCATCGAAGGCGCGGCCAGCCTGAAGCTTGAGCTTGCTGCCGATTATCTGGTGATGGCCGCCTGGCTCGCCTATCTCAAATCCGCGCTGCTGCTGCCGGGCGACCCCGAGGTCGAACCTTCGCCCGAAGAACTGGCGCTGCGGCTGCAACTGCGGCTGCAAAGGCTGTCGGCAATGCGCGAGGCGGCAGGACGGCTGCTGGGCCGGGACCGGCTGGGCCGCGATGTCTTTGCCCATGGCCAGGCCGAAGGGCTGCGGCTGCTGACGCGCACGCGCTATCAGTGCAGCCTGTTCGATCTCTTGAGCGGCTATGGCCGGGTGCAATTGCGCAACCAGCCGGTGGTGCACATGGTCAAGTCGCGCCGGGTGATGACGCTCGAAGACGCGCTGTCGCGGCTGTCGTTCATGCTCGGCACCGCGCTCGACTGGACCGATCTTCGCGCCTTTCTGCCTGAAAGCGCCGACCCCCAGCTGCGTCGCTCCGCCACCGCCTCGACCTTCCTCGCGCTGCTAGAGCTGGCGCGGCAGGGGCAGGTGGAGCTGGCGCAGGAAGAGCCGTTTGCACCGCTGCAGGTCCGCAAGGCTTCATGAGCGAGATCGCTCCGCCCGACCCGGTCGTGCGCGCGGTCGAGGCGGCGCTGTTTGCCGCGACCGAACCACAGACGCTGGACGACCTGCGTGCACAGATCGGTGCAGAGGCCGATATTGCGGGCGCGCTGGCGCAGCTGGCGGCGGATTATGCCGGGCGCGGCGTCGAACTGGTCGAACGCGGTGGGCGCTGGCACTTCCAGACCGCGCCGGATCTTGCCTGGCTGCTGCGGCGCGAGACCGAACAGACGCGCAAGCTGTCGCGCGCGGCGACGGAAACACTGGCGATCATCGCTTATCACGAGCCGGTCAGCCGCGCCGAGATCGAGGCGATTCGCGGCGTGCAGGTGAGCAAGGGCACCATCGATGTGCTGATGGAGGAGGGCTGGGTAGCGCCTGTTGGTCGCCGTGAAGTGCCCGGAAGGCCGCTGATTTATGCGACCACGCCGGGCTTTCTCACCCATTTCGGCCTGACCAGCCGTCGCGACCTGCCGGGCATCGACGATCTGCGCGCAGCAGGGCTGCTCGACCCTGTCGATCTGGCGCTGGAGGGCGCGCTGGCGACCGACGATTCCGCCGGTGACGCCGACCACTCGTCGGATGAATCGGATTCATTGCTGGAAAACCATGGCGATGAGGCCTAGATAGCCCGCAGGCCTTCAGGAGATTTGCCATGGGATCGTTCTCCCTGATGCACTGGGTAATTGTGCTGATCATCATCGTCCTGCTGTTTGGCGGCGGACGGATTTCATCGATCATGGGTGATGTCGCCAAGGGCATCAAGAGCTTCAAAAAGGGCATGGCCGACGATGAAGACGAGCCGGTTCAGCCCAAGCGGCCCGTGGCTCAGATCGAGGCACCGCCAGCGCGTACCATCGACGGGACCGCGACCAGCGCAACCGAAGAGCGCAAGCCGGGCTGACCCGCGACTGCCTGTGGGCCCGTCGGCGGCGCAGCATGAAGGCGTGACCATGTCATGATGGACATCGGATCGACCGAACTGTTGATGATCATCATCGTGGCGATCGTCGTGATCGGCCCGAAGGATTTGCCGCGCGCACTCTACAAGGTGGGGCAGGTGATCGGCAAGGCCAAGGGCATGACCCGCCACTTCCGCTCGGGCATCGATGCGATGGTGCGCGAGGTCGAGCTGGAAGAGATGGAAAAGAAGTGGAAGGCGGACAACGAACGCATCATGCGCGAATATGCCGCCAACACGCCTTCGCCAGCACCCGCTCCGGCGAAGGAAGCGCTCGATGCACCGGCACCCGTTGATGCCGTGCCCGATGCAGAGCCGACAACCCCAGCCACCGTTGCCGTGACCGAGGGTGAACGATGAGTGCGACCGATGCCGATCGTCCCGAAGACGAGGTCGACGCCTCGCGCGCGCCGCTGCTCGATCACCTGATCGAACTGCGCCAGCGGCTGGTCAAGTGCGTCGTGGCGTTGCTGGTGGCGTTTGGCGTCTGCTTCTACTTTTCAGAGCATATCTTCGCCTTCCTCGTGGTGCCGCTGAAAGAGGCGTTCGGCGATGGCGGCGGCAGGCTGGTCTATACCAAGCTGTACGAGGCGTTTTTCGTTCAGGTGAAGGTCGCGATCTTTGCGGCGTTCTGCCTGGCCTTCCCGATCATTGCCAACCAGTTGTGGGCGTTTGTCGCGCCCGGTCTGTACCGGCAGGAAAAGCGTGCGCTGTTGCCCTTCATCCTGGCAACGCCGCTGCTGTTCACCGCAGGCGCGGCGCTTGCGTATTACATCGTGATGCCCACCGCGTTCCATTTCTTCCTGCAGTTCCAGGGGGAATCGGGCGGGCTCGAGGTCGAGGCGCTGCCCAGCACCGATGCCTATCTGTCGCTGGTGATGCAGTTCATCCTGGCCTTCGGAATCAGCTTTCTGCTGCCGGTGCTGCTGATGCTGCTCAACCGCGCGGGGATTGTTTCGCGCACCCAGCTGACCGGGCTTCGCCGGTACATGATCGTGGCGGCGTTCATCGTCGCTGCGGTGCTGACGCCCCCCGATGTCGTCTCGCAGCTGATGCTCGCGATCCCGCTGGTGCTGCTGTACGAGCTGAGCATCCTGGCGATCTGGTTCACCGACCGCAAGGCGGCAAAGGCCAAGCCGGCGGACGAACAGGCCGGTGGCGACGCGATTGCGTCCGCCCAGTCGGAACCCGCCGAATAAGCTATTTGCGCAAGGCCTCCACGCAGGCGGCGCGGTCGACCGACTGGCCATCGCTGCGGCGCGCATCGATATAGGTCACGATCTGCGCTCCACCCGATCCTTCCGGGTACAAAAAGGCATCGAGCACGCACGCGCCGCCGACGAACTGCAGCTTGCGCGCATCGAATTCGCGCACATCCAGCCGGGGCTGGCCGAACATCCGCTCCAGATCGCGTGCCGATTTGCCCAGCACCGCCTCCAGCCCCTTGGTGTTGAGCGTCGTGCTGCGCGCCGGCGCAATGGGGCGCTGCGGCGCACTGACCTGTTGCGGCGCGGCGCATGCGGCGAGGCCTGCAGCCAGTGCCAGCAAGACGGGATAACGGACCATCAGGATTTCCCCCTGGCCCCGCGCTGGTGGAAAAGATGCGTGGCCATGGCGGCGGCTATAATCGGCGCGAGCAGATTGACCAAGGGTACGAGCAGTAACAGATTGGCGATCAGCCCAAGCACGAAACGGCTGGTCCTTGAACCGGGCGCGTCGCACAGCGCGGGATGCCGCGCCGCCACCATCTCGTCGAGATCGCGGCCGACCAGAACCGCGTTGACCGCCAGGAACAGCATCGGCGCGCCGACGCCGGTGAACAACAGGACCAGCGCAAAGGGCAGGGCCAGCGCATTGTAAAGCAGCGCGCGGCCCAGGCTGCGCAGCGCCATCGCCAGCGACGGCCCCCAGGGCAGGTCGCGCGCGCTGGCGGCGGCCCCAGGATAATGCCTGCGTTCGACCGCGATCACGATCCGGTCGGCGAACAGCTGCAGCACCGCGATCGCCACCACGCGCCACCAGAACCAGAAGGCGATGATCGTGCCGATGGCAGCGATCACGCCGGTCCATTCGGCATAGTCGCCCAGCGGCCCGCCGTAGCGCACGATCGCCCAGGCCAGGCCCTGCCACAATGCCCAGCCGGACAGTGCAAACACTAGCACCGCGCACAGCACGGTCCACAGCAGTGCGCTCAGGATCGCGCGGTCGCTCAGTTGGCCGAGGCTCTTGAAAAAGGCGCTTATCATTGCCTGCCATGTGTCGGACAAATTGCAGGGCCGGTCAATCGCACGCGAATGGGCTTGAACCGGCCTGCCCAAGCCGATAGGCCGCGCGGCAACATTCCGCGCGCTTGCCGCGCCTGCAGAAAGCCTTTGCCACCATGACCAGCCCCCGTTTTGACGTTCTCGCGATCGGCAATGCCATCGTCGATGTGATGGCCGCAGCCGACGAGGCCCTGCTCGCGCGCGAGGGGCTGACCAAGGGCGGCATGATGCTGATCGATGCCGATCGCGCGACATCGCTGTATGAAGCTATGGGTCCGGCGCAAGAAATCAGCGGCGGATCGGCTGCCAATACGCTGGCGGGTCTGGCTGCCATGGGCTGCAACTGCGCGTTTATCGGTCAGGTTGCCGATGATCAGCTGGGCGAAGTCTTCGCGCATGACGTCCGCGCGCTGGGCATCGACTATGCAACGCCGGTGCGAACCGGTGACGACACCCCCACCGCGCGTTGCCTGATCCTGGTCACGCCCGATGGTCAGCGCACGATGAACACGTTCCTGGGCGCATCGCAGTTCCTTCCCGCCAGCGCGCTCGATGCCGAGATGATCCAGGATGCCGCCGTGCTGTATCTGGAAGGCTATCTGTGGGATCCGGAAGAACCGCGCGCTGCCATGCGTGCCGCGATCGACGCTGCCCGCTCGGCAGGCCGCAAGGTGGCCTTCACACTGTCCGACGCGTTCGTGATCGACCGCCATCGCGGCGATTTCCTCGACCTGCTCGACAAGGGCCAGATCGACATCCTGTTCTCCAACGAAGCGGAAATCTGCTCGCTGGCGCAGGTCGACGATTTCGAGGCCGCCGTTGCCATGATTGCCGCCAAGCTGCCGACGCTGGTCGTCACGCGCAGCGAACATGGCGCAATCGCGGTGCAGGATGGCCAGCGCTTTGCCGTTCCAGCCGAACCGATCGACAAGGTGGTCGATACCACCGGCGCAGGCGACCTGTTCGCCGCCGGTTTCCTCGCCGGACAGGCGCAGGGCCATGATGCTGAAACCAGCCTCAAGATGGGTGCGATTGCGGCCGCCGAGATCATCTCGCACTTCGGCGCGCGCTCGTCGGTCGATCTCAAGGCGCTGATTGCGCAGAAGCTTGGCTGAAGATTTGGGGGAGGGGCGGGGCGCTGTTTGCCTCGCCTGTCTGCTCACCGCGCGGGAACCCTTCCGGGGGCGGCGAGGATATGAGAGGGGCCGCCGGAAGTCGAAGCTCCCTGCACGGCCCATCACATGGTCAGCGGCCGGAAGTGCCGCCTTCGGAGTGTATCTCGCGCTTTAACAAGCGCCTGCCCAGACCAGTGGGCAGAAGGCTGTTAGCCGCGAACGCTCCGAATGGACTTGACCGACCCCTTTGCTGAACCATGAGACATCGGATCACCTCCTTTCGCTATGTTGAAACCAAGTGAAGGGCCTTTCGCAAAAGCCCGGGCTGGCCCGGAATTCTGACGATCTGGAAACCTTGCACCCCTGTTGTGAATCATTGCCGGGCCAACGGCAAGTCTTGTAATTCAAATTTTTAGTCCTAAAATCCGGCGCTCGCAAAAGCCAGTCGCTGCCGGTAAAGGCAGGCAATATGGCTGACCAGAAGACCCCCCAAAAGCCGATCAAGCCGCGCAAGATGCGCATCGACCAGCTGCTCGTCGAGCGCGGGTTGGTGGAAAGCCGCGCGCGGGCCCAGGCACTGATCCTGGCAGGTTTGGTCTTTGTGGGGGAGCGCAAGGTCGCCAAGGCCGGTGAGACAGTCCCCGAAGACGCAATTGTGGATGTACGCGGTCGCGATCATCCCTGGGTTTCGCGTGGCGGCATCAAGCTTGCGCACGCGCTCGATCATTTCGGCATCGATGTCACCGGCATGACAGGCATCGACGTCGGATCGTCCACCGGCGGCTTTACCGATGTGCTGCTGACACGCGGGGCTGACCATGTGTTCGCAGTCGACAGCGGCACCAACCAGCTGGCCTGGAAGTTGCGGCAGGATGATCGTGTGACGGTGCACGAGCAGACCAGTGCGCGCATCCTCACCGACGCGCACATCACCAGGGCCATCGATATCGTGGTGTGCGATGCCAGCTTCATCGCGCTCGACAAGGTGCTGCCGGTGCCGATGGGGTTTGCGCGACCTGGTGCCTGGCTGGTCGCACTGATCAAGCCGCAATTCGAAGTGGGTCGCGACCAGATCGGCAAGGGCGGCGTGGTGCGCGATCCGGCCCTGCACACTTTGGTCTGCGAGCGGGTCATGCAGTGGCTGCAGCGCAGCGACTGGCCGGTGACGGGCCTCACGCAAAGCCCGATCACGGGCCCAAGCGGCAATGTCGAGTTTCTTGTCGCAGCGCAAAAGGGACGCAGCTGCTGACCCGAAAACGCAACGATTGCCATGGTAAACCACGCTGGCGCGGGGCTGGCGAATCCGATATGCGGTGGCCGACGCCCTTTCTTTACGGGCAGGAGATTTCGCTTCGATGAATGAAATTGCCTCTCCCATGCAGCTGCGCCTTTCCTTCCTGCGCTGGGCTCTGCTGTTTGTGCCTTTGGTCGTTCTGCTGGGCTTTGGGGTCAGCAATTTTTCCGGTTCGGGCGAGGAAAATCGCTGGTTCCAGGCGTTGCAGAAGCCCGCAGCGCAGCCGCCCGGCTGGGCTTTCGGTCTGGCATGGTCGATCCTCTATGTGATGATGGGCCTGGCCGTCACCGTCGTGGTGACAGCGCGCGGTGCCCGGCTGCGGGGGCTTGCCGTGCTGCTGTTCTTCGTCCAGCTGGCGCTCAACCTGGCCTGGCCGATCTACTTCTTCGCGATGCACCAGGTGACCGGCGGCTTCTATTTGATCGTGGCGGTGTTCGTGGCGGCGTTTGCCACCACCATTGTCTTTGGTCGCGTCCGCCCGCTGGCAGCGTGGCTGATGGTGCCGTACCTTGTCTGGCTGTGCTTTGCCTCGGTGCTCAACAAGCAGATCGACGAGCTGAACCCCAACGCAGAGCAACTGGTCGTGCCGCGCGATGCGCCGCGCATTCAGCTGGCCCCTGCGGCGCAGTGACCGGACGCGGCGGCTTGCGATTGGCGCAAACCGCCCCACATGATACCATCAACACCAAGGTGAGAGGGCGGTTTGCCCTCTCCAAGGAGCCAGTCATGCAGAACAAGTCCGAATTCGGCGGTGATTTCGCCAAGTTCATCAACGGCCTCGCCGGCACGGTCGCCGGCATGAGCCGCGAAGCCGGTGAAAGCGCGCGCGAGCGTACCCGCGAGTGGATTGCCGGGCTCGATTTCGTCAGCCGCGAGGAATTCGAGGCGGTGAAGGAAATGGCGGCCAAGGCGCGCGAAGAGGCCGATACGCTCTCATCGCGGATCGCTGCGCTGGAGGCTGCGCTTGCCGCCAAGGGTGCGGGCACCGGCGAATAAGGCGCATTTAACCTGTCTTTATCCACAGTTTTTGAACAAGCTTCACCACATCACGGCCTAGACCGCGCCGTGGGACCATTGCGTGCAACCGGGCATCGGGTCATTTTGAACCGGTGCCATGGGGCGCGAAAGGACAATTCACGTGAACGAACAGCAGCTTGATTTGGACCGGGAGGAAGCCGCCCCGGTCGACATGCTCGCAGCGCTGTTCGAGGCGCGCGGCTGGCCTTGCGAGATGGTGGGCGAAGACGAGCTGCTGACCGAGGTCAAGGGCAGCTGGACCAGCTATCAGTTGCGCGCAATCTGGCGGCATGAAGACAATGTGCTGCAACTGCTCGCCATGCCCGACATTCGCGTGCCGGACGAGAAATTTGCGGTGATCTGCGAGGCGCTTGCGCTGATCAACGAACAGTTGTGGCTGGGCCATTTCGACATCTGGTCGAACAGTGGCGTCGTTCTGTATCGCAACGGCATGATGCTGGGCAGCGACGCGATGCTGGGGCTCGATCAGGCGCAGCTCGCGGTGGAAGCTGCCATCGACGAATGCGACCGCTTCTATCCCGTCTTCCAGTTCATCCTGTGGGGCGACAAGACTCCGCAAGAGGCGCTGGCCGCGGCATTGATCGACACGCAGGGCGAGGCTTGAGGGCGATTTTGGGCACGGGCAGCTCACGCCCGACCCGTTCCGTTTGTCCCGAGCGAGGTCGCGGGACGCATGCGCAACCGTTCAGAATAACGTCCCTCGACTTCGCTCGGGACAAACGGAGGTAGCTGTGCTGTGCGCTTTCCCCCAATCGCTGCTGGTGATCGGCTCTGGCAACATGGCAGGCGCCATGCTGCGCGGCTGGTTTGCGCAAGGGTTGCAGCCTGACAGTGTCACCGTGATCGATCCGTCGCCGCGCGATCTTCCCCAAGGCGTGCGTCACCTCACAGCGATCGATACCTCGATTTCCCCGCCAGATTGGCTGCTGCTGGGCATCAAGCCGCAGATGCTGGGCGATGTCGCGTCTCAGATGGCCGCGCTCGATCTTTCGGGCACGTTGATCGTGTCGATGCTGGCGGGAGTGGAGATCGCGGGCTTGCGCAAGGCCGTGCCGAGTGCCCGCGCGATCGCCCGGATCATGCCCAACATGGCAGTGAGCATCGGCCAGTCGGTCACTGCGTTGTATTCCGAACCCCTGGCTCAGGCCGAGTGCGACCAGATCGAGGCGCTGTTTGCCATGCTCGGCACCGCCGAATGGCTGTCCGACGAATCACAGATGCACCTTGTGACTGCGCTCAGCGGATCGGGGCCTGCCTATCTGTTCCGGTTCCTTGATGCGCTGGCCCAGGGCGCGGTGGCGCTGGGAATGCCGGAAGATCAGGCCGCGCGCTTTGCGTTGGGCATGGTGCGCGGGTCTGCCGAACTGGTGCAGCAATCACCGGAGACGCCTGCGCAGCTGGCTGAACGCGTCGCCAGCCCGGGGGGCACCACCCGCGCCGCACTCAATGTGTTCGACGCCGATGATGCGCTGGCCCGGCTGGTGCACGATGCGATGGACGCTGCGGCCAGGCGCAGTGTCGAACTGGGCTCCTGACCGTCAGTCGCAGGGCAGGTCGTAGAATGTGCGGATCTTGGCCCAGGCCTCGTCCGCAGTCTCTACAAAGCTGAACAGGTCCAGATTGCCCGGCGAGATCACGCCTTCTTCTGCCAGGGCCTTGAAGTTGACGACGCGGTTCCAGAATTCGGCGCCGAACAGCACGATCGGGATCGGAGCCATCTTGCCGGTCTGGATCAGGGTCAGCAGTTCGAAAAACTCGTCGAAGGTCCCGAATCCGCCGGGGAACACGGCGACAGCCCGCGCGCGCAGCAGAAAGTGCATCTTGCGCAGCGCGAAATAGTGGAACTGGAACGAAAGGTGCGGGGTCACATAGCGGTTGGGGGCCTGTTCGTGCGGCAACACGATGTTGAGGCCAATCGATTCCTTGCCGACGTCCACCGCACCGCGATTGGCGGCTTCCATGATCGACGGGCCGCCGCCCGAGCAGACGACGAACTGGCGCTTGCCATCCTCGACGACGCCGCACTCGCTGGCGAGCGCGGCCAGCTTTCGCGCTTCCTCGTAATATTTGGCCTTGGCAACGAGCCGCTCGGCGACTTGCTTGTCTTCGGGCGTGCGCGCGGCCTCGACCAGACCCTCGGTCTTGTCGGGCGAGGGGATGCGGGCCGAACCGTAAATCACCAGCGTCGAGCCGATGCCGGCCTCTTCCAGCAGCATCTCGGTCTTGAGCAGTTCCAGCTGGAAGCGCACCGGGCGCAGCTCCTGCCGCAGCAGGAATTCGGTGTCGCCAAACGCCAGCCGATAGGCAGGATCCTGGGTCTGGGGGGTGTCGTGCACCGCAGCTTCGGCGGTACGGGCGTCGTCGGCAGCTTTGCGGAAACGCGGCTCTGTCAGGTCTTTCTTGGTCATCTGATGCAATTAAGAGGCGTGCGGCCTATCGGCAATAGCCTTGGCCGCTCATGTCGACATGCAGATGATCGTGGTGCGCGGAATTGTAGTTGGGGCCCAGCACGGTGCCGAAGCGCTTGCAGGCGCTGGCGTGGATGGTGCGCAGGAATGCGCGCTCCTGGTTGGAGCCGTTCCAGCCCTGCTTCACGCTGATTCGGCGGCCGTCGGCCAGCACGAAGGCGGCGATATCGATCGCATTGGCATGGGCGTGCTGCGACAGCTTGGCCGATCCGGCAATCGTGCGGCACGAATAGCTGCCCATCGTTTCGATCTTCACCAGCGGGCTGCCCAGCATCTGCTCGGCCGCGCGAGCGATGCCGAATTGCGCCCACCCTGCAAAGCGCTGCGCCAGTTCGCAACGCACCGGGCCGATATTGCTGACCGCGAGCTCCGCTCCATTGCGACCGACATCCGACAGGCCGATGGTGGAAAGCCGGACGCTGCCCAGCTGCGAGCAGCCCGCGCCAAAGGTCTGGTCGGGGACCGGCGTGAACCGAACCTGCGCCTTCGAGAGCTGGTTGATGCATTGGCGCGTTCGCCCGGCGGGTGGGGCGGGCAGGGCGGCGACGGCGCTGCGTGCGGGTTGCTGCACGGTCGCGCGCGACAGGCCCCGACCTTCGGGCAGCATCGAGCAGCCGGCAATCAGCACCGAGAGGGCGGCAACCAACGCCATGCGCTGCAGTTCAGGCGAATCGATCTGGGTGTGAAAACGCGAATCGTCGCGGCGCACGGCCGACCGGTGGCGCTGATGCCATTTTGCAGAGGGACCGGACGCCGCCTGGGCTGATCCCGGGACTTCGGCAGTGCCAGAGGGGAGCGCTCCGCCATCACGGAAAGCTGGCAGGCCGGTCGCTGCAGAAGGTTCGATGGGGTTAAGACTTTCAGACATTGCAAGGACATTACACAGCGAACTTTAACCCTGCCGTGCCGAGGGTGGTTAATGGGCAGGTAACGACTGCAAGCGCGGCATTGCGCGGTCTTTGCGATGGGGGTACCGCTTGGCGCGACGAATGAGACTGGCAAGCAGAGGCGAGGCGGCACCATGCTGCGATTAATCAACGTGCATCCGTTTTTCTGGGCGCTGCTGGCTTTCCCTGCAGTGGGCATGCTGGCGGGCTTTGTGCAGGATCCTGTCAGTGCATTCGACCTGATCCATCCCAGCGGCGAGTTTTCGGTCCGCTTCATGATCATCGCGATGATGGTCTCCCCGCTTCGAGCGGTGCTGGGGCGCAGGCGCGGGCTCGACTGGCTGCTCGCCCGTCGGCGCGCATTGGGCGTTGCGGCCTGCGGCTACGGCGTGCTGCATCTGGCATTCTATCTCTACGACATGGGCGACTGGGGGATGATCGCCGAGGAGGCGCTGATCTTCAGCATCTGGACGGGCTACGCAGCGCTGGTGATCTTCATTGCCATGGCACTGACCAGCAACAACGCTTCGCAGCGCATCATGCGCGCGAACTGGAAGCGGCTGCAGCGTCTGGTCTACCCCGCTGCGTTGCTGATTGCGCTGCACTGGGTTTATGTCGACGGCGAAACGATGGGGATGGTGGTGCATTTTGTTCCGCTGCTCATCCTGGAAACGGCGCGGGTCGTCCTTATGTTCAAGCGGCGTTCAGCGCGACGTGGCAAAGAGGCGCTCACTGGATAGAGAAGAGGGATCAATTATGAAATTTGCTCAGGCGATGCTGGCAGTGGCCGCAGCCACGGCGATGCAGTTTTCCGGCAGCCCGGAAGCCGCCGCCACCGGCAAGATGAAGTGCGACTCGGGCCCGCAGACGACCTGGAAAAGCCGGACCGATCTTGAGGCCAAGCTGAAAAAGGATGGCTGGACGGTCAAGAAGTCCAAGGTCGATGGCGGCTGCTACGAAGTCTATGGCGTGACCCCCGAAGGTCAGAACGTCGAGGCCTATTTCCACCCGGTGACGATGGAAAAGCTGCTGGTTTCGCAGCGCGGCAAGGTAATTTTCAAGAAGTGATCCCGGCGCCGCCCTGTGCTTTTGTTGCACGGGGCGGCGTGATTTTGAACCCGTCTGCCATTTGGCGATTGCCAATCATGCAATTCGTCCCTAGGGCCGTCGACGGGCCACGCGGTCCCAACGCCGCGCGTGCTCTCTGTAAGGAGAGACTACATGACTGATACCGTTGGCGCGAGCACCACTGTGCTCGCCAAAAAACCTGCAACCCTGCCTGCTCGGCCGTATTTTTCCTCCGGCCCCTGCGCCAAGCCTCCGGGCTGGACGCCGCAAGCGCTTGCCACCGAATCGCTGGGACGTTCGCACCGCTCGAAGATCGGCAAGGCACGTCTGCAATATTGCATCGATCTGATGCGCGAGCTGCTCAAGCTCCCCGACACCCACCGCATCGGCATCGTGCCCGGATCTGACACCGGCGCCTATGAAATGGCGATGTGGACCATGCTGGGCGCACGCCCGGTAACCGCCATGGCCTGGGAAAGCTTCGGCGAAGGCTGGGTGACCGACGCGGTCAAGCAGCTCAAGCTCGATCCCACCATCCTGCGCGCCGATTACGGCCACGTGCCCGATTTGAATGCGGTCGATTGGTCCAACGATGTGCTGTTCACCTGGAACGGCACCACCTCGGGCGCGCGCGTTCCCAATGGCGACTGGATTGCCGATGATCGCGAGGGCCTGAGCTTTGCTGACGCCACCAGCGCGGTGTTCGCTTATGATCTGCCCTGGGACAAGATCGACGTTGCCACCTTCAGCTGGCAGAAAGTGCTGGGCGGCGAGGGCGCACACGGCGTGCTGATCCTCGGCCCCCGCGCGGTCGAGCGGCTTGAAACCTACACGCCTGCATGGCCGCTGCCCAAGGTGTTTCGTCTGGTCTCCAAGGGCAAGCTGGCCGAAGGCGTGTTCAAGGGCGAGACGATCAACACCCCTTCGATGCTCGCAGTCGAGGACGCGATCTTCGCGCTTGAGTGGGGCAAGTCGCTGGGCGGCGCAGAGGGCATGATCGCGCGCAGCAATGCCAACGCGGCAGCGCTCGATGCCATCGTCCAGGCACGCCCGTGGCTGGGCCATCTGGCACCCGATCCTGCCACCCGCTCGACCACCAGCGTCTGCCTGACGGTCGAAGGCGCGGACGAAGCCTTCATCAAGGCGTTTGCCGGATTGCTCGAAAAGGAAGGCGCTGCCTTCGATATCGCAGGCTATCGCGATGCGCCTGCAGGCCTTCGCATCTGGTGCGGCGCTACGGTCGATACCGCTGATATCGAGGCGCTCGGCCCCTGGCTCGACTGGGCGTACGCCGAACTCATTTCCAAGTAATTGAACCGGGCTCCCCGCGAAGGCGGGGACCCATCTCCTGCGCGTGCACCTGGATGCAGCGGTCCGGAGATGGGCCCTGCCTGCGCAGGGGACCGGCACTTTTTTTCCGACAAAGGAATGACCCATGCCTAAAGTTCTCATTTCCGACAAAATGGACCCCAAAGCCGCGCAGATCTTCCGCGAGCGCGGCTGCGAAGTCGATGTCATCACCGGCCAGACGCCCGAAGAGCTTGCCGGGATCATCGGCCAGTATGATGGCCTCGCCATTCGCTCTTCGACCAAGGTGACCAAGGCGATCCTCGACGCTGCCACCAACCTCAAGGTTGTCGGCCGCGCCGGGATCGGTGTCGACAATGTCGATATCCCGTCGGCTTCGGCCAAGGGTGTCGTCGTCATGAACACCCCGTTCGGCAACTCGATCACCACCGCAGAACACGCCATCGCGCTAATGTTCGCGCTTGCCCGCCAGCTGCCCGAGGCCGATGCCTCGACCCAGGCCGGCAAGTGGGAAAAGAACCGCTTCATGGGTGTGGAGCTGACCGCCAAGACGCTGGGTCTGATCGGCGCAGGCAATATCGGTTCGATCGTTGCCGATCGTGCATTGGGCCTCAAGATGAAGGTCGTGGCTTTCGATCCGTTCCTGACGCCCGAGCGCGCGGTGGAGCTGGGCATCGAGAAGGTGACGCTGGATGAATTGCTGGTACGCGCCGATTTCATCACGCTGCACACGCCGCTGACCGACCAGACGCGCAACATCCTGAGCAAGGAGGCGCTCGCCAAGACCAAGAAGGGCGTGCGCATCATCAACTGCGCGCGTGGCGGCCTGATCGACGAGGCGGCACTCAAGGAGGCGCTGGACTCGGGCCATGTTGCCGGCGCTGCGCTCGATGTGTTCGCCAGCGAGCCTGCGACCGACAGCCCGCTGTTCGGCACGCCCAATTTCGTCTCGACCCCGCATCTGGGCGCGTCGACCAGCGAAGCGCAGGTCAATGTCGCGATCCAGGTGGCCGAACAGATGGCCGACTATCTGGTCAAGGGCGGCGTAACCAACGCGCTCAACATGCCCAGCCTCTCGGCGGAGCAGGCGCCCAAGCTGCGCCCCTATATGGCGCTGGCGACCAATCTGGGTCTGCTCGTTGGCCAGCTGGAAAGCGATCGGGTCAAGAGCATCGCCATCGAGGTCGAGGGCGCTGCTGCCGAGCTCGACATGAAGCCGATCACCGCTGCCGTGCTCGCCGGGTTCATGCGCGCGTTCAGCAGCTCGGTGAACATGGTCAACGCACCGTTCCTCGCCAAAGATCGCGGTCTTGACGTGCGCGAAGTGCGGCATGACCGTGAAGGCGATTACCACACCCTGGTGCGTGTCTCGATCGAGACGGCCGATGGCGAACGGTCGGTTGCCGGAACATTGTTCGGCAATGCCACGCCGCGTCTGGTCGAAATCTACGGCATCAAGATCGAGGCCGATCTGGCTGGCCACATGCTGTACATCGTCAACCGTGACGAACCCGGCTTCATCGGGCGTCTGGGTTCGACTTTGGGCGAGGCGAACGTCAACATCGCGACCTTCCATCTGGGTCGTCGCGAGGCGCGTGCCGGAGGTGAAGCGGTGCTGCTGCTGTCGCTCGATGGTGCGGTGGCAGAGCCTGTGCTGTGGAAGCTGTGCCAGCTTGCCGGTGTGAAGACCGTCAAGAGCCTGAAGTTCGACGGATAATCGAGAATTGATGGGATGGTGCCTGCCCGCTGCCGCAAGGCGGGGCGGGCACCTGCCGTCACTTGTCGCGCCGGACCATCGATATGCTGGGGCGGTAGGCATTCGTCACGGGCTTGAACCGTGTGAAGACGTGATGCTCCAGTGGCTTGTTGACCTTGCCATCCCAGTTGCTGCTGTTGAACGACAGGTTTTCAAGCTGCTTGGTGTCGATCCGCAGATCGGATGTCAGCTGTGCGCCGAACTGGCCATTGCGTACCCAGCGAACTTCGGCCTCGAAACGGCCAAGCCCCGGGCGGTCGATCTCGATCACGTCCCCTGCGTGCAGCGGTGCGCTGCAGCGCCCGCCCAGCCCTCCGCTGGAGATATCGCGGATGACCCCGTCTGCACTGCCAAAACGCTCGTGAAACACGGTGACCTTCATCAGGCGGTGCACGCGCGTTTCGCGCTCAGGCACAGGGGCACCCCGCCCAGGGGCGCTGCCGCCGAGGGGGGCGGTGCTGATGCCGGTGGTCAGTCCTTTTTTACCGAAAGACATGATGCGCGTTTCCTCACGCGACCATGCCTATGGAGAAACCTTTAAATTGAGGTAAAATTGATCGCCGGTCTGATCAGGCCGGATCGAAGCGATCCAGATACTGGTCAAATTGTGATTCACCCATTCCGGTCAGCGACACGCGCGTCCTGCGCCGGTCGGAGCGATCGGCGACCATTTCGACATAGCCCTTCTCACGCAACTGGTGGATCAGGCGCAGCGCGGTGCTCTCCGGCGCATCGCTCATCAGGCACAGATCGCTCATGGACAGCTGATTGCCACTGCGTTTTGCCGCCAGCAATGCAATCAACATGTCCCACAACGGGCTGCGCAGCTTCAAGCCAGGGAAGCTGCTTGACCGCATCCGGCTGGACTGCTGTTCGCGCATGATCAGCCGCATCTTGCGATCTGCATCCTGCCCGTTGATACGGGCGGCGTCAGGCCCCGCTTCGGTTCGGATCGGTCTGTGCCACGCGGTGGATGATCGCGCTGTGATGTCTCTGGCTACTGATTTCACGTGCATACCCCTGTGATCGAAACACGCGCCCGCTGGCCATTGTTGTGTAGCATTGGTGTGCCGTGACCGGTCACATCGTTGCGCATGGCTCTCAATAAGGCAGTTCTTGCAGTATCTTCAAGCAGTTACTACCCCGGTTTTTAGGGGGTAAGCTAAGAATTGCGGCGTCTATGCGCCGATCAACATCGACGATAGAAGGCGTTTGCGGGGCACTGGGGCTCTGCTGCGACGGATGATGCCGATGATGATGGACCATAGCCAACCGATGCGATCCTGGCTGTTTGCGCCTGGTGACAGCGAGAAGAAGATGGCCAAGGCCGCAGACAGTGCCGCCGATATTGTGCTGCTGGACCTGGAAGACGCGGTCGCCCCTGAAAGCAAGCCCGCAGCGCGCACGATGGTCCACGCCATGCTCGCCAGCCGGCCCAGCGCACGTGAGCGGCTGTGGGTGAGGGTCAATCCGCTCGATGGTCCGCATACGCTGGCCGATCTGGCCGCCGTCATGCCCGCCAGCCCCGGTGGCATCATGTTGCCCAAGGCGCAGGGACGGCACGATATCGAGCGGCTCGATCATTATCTGTCGGCGCTGGAAGTGGCGCATGGCATTGCCCAGGGGTCGACCCCGGTGATTGCACTGGTGACCGAAACCGCCGAATCGATGTTCCACACCGGCAGCTACAAGGGCGCGCCGCGTCTTGTCGCCATGAGCTGGGGGGCAGAGGATCTGGCCGATTCGATCGGTGCGAGCGACAACCGCAACCCCGATGGCAGCTATGGCTTTACCTACGAACTGGCGCGCAGCCTGTGCCTGTTGGGCGCAGCGAGCGCGGGTGTGGCGGCCATCGAGACGATCCAGGGTGATTTCCGCGACCTGGAGGGATTGAAGGCGCGCGCGGAGCAGGTCCGCCGCAACGGGTTCCGCGGCATGCTAGCGATCCATCCGGCGCAGGTCGATGTGATCAATGCCGCCTTCACCCCCAGCGCCGAAGAGCTGGCGCATGCGCAGATGGTCGTCGATCTGTTCGCCGCCCATCCTGGTGTCGGTACGATCGGTTATCAGGGCGGCATGCTCGACCGCCCACATCTCTCGCGCGCGCAGCAGCTGCTCCGGCAAGCGGGGCAGGGTTGACGAACACAAGTTGCGTCGGGCGCTTGCCGACCCCTTGAGTTGCAAACGTGCAACACTATGTGTGGTCAGCAAGGGCATAGATAGGGCGGAGACACTCCCATGAACCTCGAAAAATTCACTGATCGCGCCAAGGGCTTCCTGCAATCGGCGCAGACCGTCGCGATCCGCATGAGCCACCAGCGAATCAGCCCGGAACACATCCTCAAGGCGCTGCTCGAAGACTCCGAAGGCATGGCGGCCGGACTGATCAGCCGCGCGGGCGGCAATGCGCCGTTGGCGGTGCAGGAGGTCGATGCGCTGCTCGCCAAGGTGCCCGCCGTGTCGGGCGGTGGCGCGCAGCAGACGCCGGGGCTGGACAATGACGCGGTGCGGCTGCTCGACAGCGCCGAACAGGTCGCCAGCAAGGCGGGCGACAGCTTCGTCACCGTCGAGCGGCTGCTGCTGGCGATAGCATTGGCCAAGGGCACGAAGGCAGGCGATGCTCTGGCCAAGGCAGGGCTGACCCCCGATGCGCTGAACACCGCGATCAACGAATTGCGCAAGGGCCGCGCGGCCAACTCGGCCAGCGCCGAGGAAAGCTATGAAGCGATGAAGAAATATGCCCGCGACCTCACCGAGGTCGCGCGCGAGGGCAAGCTCGATCCGGTGATCGGTCGCGATGAGGAAATCCGTCGCACGATCCAGATTCTGGCCCGGCGCACCAAGAACAACCCGGTGCTGATCGGCGAACCCGGCGTCGGCAAGACCGCGATCGCCGAAGGGCTGGCGCTGCGCATCGCCAATGGCGATGTGCCCGACAGCCTGAAGGACCGCCGCCTGATGGCGCTCGACATGGGCGCGCTGATCGCAGGTGCGAAATATCGCGGCGAGTTCGAGGAGCGGCTGAAGGCCGTGCTCGACGAGGTCAAGGGCGCCGATGGCGAGATCATCCTGTTCATCGACGAGATGCACACTTTGGTCGGTGCGGGCAAGGGCGAGGGTGCGATGGATGCGTCCAACCTCTTGAAGCCTGCCCTGGCGCGCGGCGAACTGCATTGCATCGGCGCGACCACGCTCGACGAGTATCAAAAGCATGTCGAAAAGGACCCCGCGCTGCAGCGGCGGTTCCAGCCGGTGTTCGTCGGCGAGCCCAATGTCGAGGACACGATCTCGATCCTGCGCGGCCTGAAGGAGAAGTACGAACTGCACCATGGTGTGCGGATCACCGACAATGCGCTGGTGGCCGCCGCGACGCTTTCGAACCGCTATATCTCGGACCGCTTCCTGCCCGACAAGGCGATCGACCTGATGGACGAGGCCGCATCCCGCATCCGCATGGAGGTGGAGAGCAAGCCCGAAGAGATCGAGGGTCTCGACCGCAAGATCATCCAGCTCAAGATCGAGGCTTCGGCGCTGGGCAAGGAAAGTGATGCCGCGTCGAAGGACCGGCTGGTGACCTTGCAGAAGGATCTGGCCGAGCTCGAACAGCAATCAGCCGAACTGACCACGCGCTGGCAGGGCGAGAAGGACAAGATCAACGCCGAAGCGAAGCTCAAGGAAGAGCTGGATGCGCTGCGCATCGAGCTCGACCAGGCGCAGCGCAACGGCGATCTCGCGCGCGCAGGGGAGCTGTCGTACGGGCGCATCCCGGAGCTGGAGCGCAAGCTGACCGAGGCTGCCAGCCACACGGCGGGCGCGATGCTGCGCGAGGAGGTCACCGAGGACGACATTGCCGCCGTTGTCAGCAAGTGGACCGGCATTCCGATGGAGCGGATGCTCGCGGGCGAGCGTGAAAAGCTGCTCAAGATGGAAGAGCATATCGGCAAGCGGGTGATCGGCCAGCAGGCGGCGGTGGAAGCCGTTGCCAAGGCGGTGCGGCGTTCGCGCGCAGGTCTGCAGGACCCCAATCGTCCACTGGGCAGCTTCCTGTTCCTTGGCCCCACGGGTGTCGGCAAAACCGAGCTGACGCGCGCGCTGGCAGGCTTCCTGTTCGATGACGACAACGCGATGGTCCGCATCGACATGAGCGAGTTCATGGAAAAGCACGCGGTCGCGCGGCTGATCGGCGCACCTCCGGGCTATGTCGGGTACGAGGAAGGCGGCGTGCTGACCGAGGCGGTGCGGCGCAGACCCTATCAGGTCGTGCTGTTCGACGAGGTCGAAAAGGCGCACCCTGATGTGTTCAACGTGCTGCTCCAGGTGCTCGACGATGGCCGCCTGACCGATGGTCAGGGCCGCACGGTCGACTTCTCGAACACGCTGATCATCCTGACCTCGAATCTGGGCAGCCAGTATCTCGCCGGCATGACCGAGGACCAGAAGGTCAAGGATGTCGAGCCGCAGGTGATGGAGGTCGTGCGCGGGCATTTCCGCCCCGAATTCCTCAACCGGCTCGACGAGATCATTCTGTTCCACCGTCTGGGCGAGGAGCATATGGCGCCGATCGTCGACATCCAGGTCGCGCGCGTCGCCAAGCTGCTCAAGGATCGCAAGATCACGATCGACCTCAGCGACAGCGCCAAGAAATGGCTGGGCCGCGTCGGCTATGATCCGGTCTATGGTGCACGGCCATTGAAGCGCGCGATCCAGCGGTATCTGCAGGACTCGCTCGCCGACAAGCTGCTGCGCGGCGAGATTCCCGATGGCTCGACGGTCAAGGTCGAGGATGGCGATGGCGAACTGGTGCTGACGGTAGAGTGAGGCGGCGGCCGCTTCGGCCGGCACCACATCCGCTCAGCCTGAGCTTGTCGAAGGCCCCGCTATGCCGCCTGCGTGGGCGCGGGTCCTTCGACGACGCTGGCTGCGCCAGCTGCTCAGGATGAGCGGACGTTTTTGGTTATCGGGAAGCAACCCCCCGCTTCGTGGTCAGATACGTCGCAAAGCTGCCCAGCCAGTGGCTGCCTTCGTAATTGGCGTCGCTGACCGCCGCGAGCCCGCTGGTCGCGTGCGCCTTTGACGTGGCGAGCAGCGCAGGGATGCGGGCATCGCCTTTCGGCAGCGCGCTCGCGATGCCCTCCATCGCCCAGGCGCGCGAGAGGTTGACGCCATCGAGGTGCACCAGCTTGCCGTCGGTCGGATCGCGGACCTCGCCGGGCACGAGCCAGCCGGTTGAGCCATCCGCCGGGATCTGCGGCAGGAACCGGCCCAGCCACGCGGCGAACTCGGCCTGCGGCATCACGCGGCGCATCAGATCGGCTTCCATCAGGCAGGGCGAGAGGAAATCCTCACCCGACGGCTCGTAGGCCAGCGGGCAATTGATGTCGGCGCGGTGGAATTCGAGCGCCTTGTCCGCCAGCTGCTTTTCGAACGCGGCGTTGCCCGTCTGGCGCGCATAGTCGATCATCAGGCCAAACGCGAAGGCGCTCTGGTTGTGCGTGCCCAGCCGGATCGGATAGGCGAGCTTGGGCAGCCAGGCTTGGGTTTCGACAACGATCCTGTCCTCCAACGGCCGCAGCGTTTCGCGCCAGGCTTTCAGCTTCGGGTCATCGCTCTCGTCGAGTTCCGACACCAGCTGCAGCAGCCAGGCGGTGCCATAGGGTCGCTCGAACCCCTTGCGGCCTTCCGCCTCGATATAGTTCAGTTCGGCGGCGATATTGTCCTTCGTGAAGCTGCGGTCGAGCGCGGCAAGGATGGCGGGCTTCATTGGCGATTGCGGATCGGTCTTCAGGATGCGCACCAGCAGCCAGTGGCCATGGACCGAGCTGTGCCAGTCAAAACAGCCGTAGAACGCAGGGGTTAGCTGCGCCGGGGTGCGCGCGTCGCCGGCGTCATTGAGGACGTGCGAGATCTTGTTGGGATATTCCTTGTGCACGCAGGTCAAGGCCAGCCGGGCAAAGCGATCGTTCACCGCATCGGGGCGTGCGGCGGGAATCGTGACTTCATCGGTATCTTGGCTCGCATCCGGCGAGCCGCAGGCTCCCAGCAGCATCAGGCTGGCCAGCGCCACCCCCATCGATAGTTTCAGCATGTGTGTCCCTTCTGCATGTGCCCGCGATTACACACGACAAGGGGGGCGGGGGCAAGTTCGCCAGGCACGATTTGCGGCGAAATGGCGCGATTTGCGGCGTGTCATTTCCCATCTTGCGGCAGTGCACAATAGCTGTCACATCTTGTGCCAATGACAGGGGATAAACCGCACTTTGATGAGATGCTGCTGCCCGATGGATCGGTGCGCGCGCCCTATAGCGAATTTTGCGACTGGTACAGCGCGCAGGATGCAGCAAGGCTGCGAACCAAGGCGCGCGATGCGGAAAACTTCTTCCGCCGCACCGGCATCACCTTTGCGGTCTATGGCGAGGAAGACGCGAGCGAGCGGCTGATCCCGTTCGATATCGTGCCGCGCATCATTTCGGGCCGCGAATGGGCACGGCTCAGCCGCGGCATCGAGCAGCGGGTGCGGGCGATCAACGCGTTCCTGCACGATATCTACCACCGGCAGGAGATCCTGCGCGCAGGCCGCGTGCCGGTCGAACTGATCGCCAAGAACGATGCCTATCTGCCGCAGATGATCGGCATGGACCCGCCCGGCGGCATCTATACGCACATCATCGGCGTCGATATCGTGCGCACCGGGCCCGACCAGTTTTATGTGCTGGAAGACAATGCGCGGACCCCTTCGGGCGTCTCGTACATGCTCGAAAACCGCGAGACGATGCTGCACATGTTCCCGGAGCTGTTCCGCAAGAACCGGGTGCGCGAGGTTTCCGATTATCCGCGCAAGCTGCGCCGCTCGCTCGCCGCCAGCGCGCCGCGCGCCTGCAACGGCCCGCCAGAGATCGCGGTGCTAACACCGGGCATCCACAACAGCGCCTATTTTGAGCACAGCTTTCTGGCCGACCAGATGGGGGCCGAGCTGGTCGAAGGGCACGATTTGCGCGTGGTCGATGGCCGGGTCGCGATGCGCACCACCCAGGGCTACCGTCCGATCGACGTGCTGTATCGCCGGGTCGATGACGATTATCTCGATCCGCTGACCTTCCGCCCGGAATCGGCGCTCGGCGTTCCCGGGATCATGGATGTCTACCGCGCCGGCGGCATCACCATCGCCAATGCGCCCGGCACAGGCATCTCCGACGACAAGGCGATCTATAGCTACATGCCCGAGATCGTCGAATTTTATACCGGCGAGAAGGCGATCCTCGAGAATGTGCCGACCTGGCGCTGTTCGGAGGCCGATTCGCTGGCCTATGTGATGGAGCATCTGCACGAGCTGGTGGTCAAGGAAGTGCACGGATCGGGTGGCTATGGCATGCTGGTCGGGCCTGCCGCGAGCCGCAAGGAACTGGCAGCCTTCCGCGCCAAGCTGAAGGCGCGGCCCGCCAATTATATCGCGCAGCCGACGCTTTCGCTGTCCACGGTGCCGATCATGACCCGCCAGGGGTTGGCGCCGCGCCATGTCGATCTGCGGCCTTTCGTGCTGTGTTCGCCCAAAGGCATCGACATCACCCCGGGTGGCCTCACGCGCGTGGCGCTCAAGAAGGGATCTTTGGTGGTCAATTCCAGCCAGGGCGGCGGGACTAAGGACAGCTGGGTACTCGACGAATGATGGCGTTTCCGATCACGCAGGGGATGCTCTGATGCTGGGCAAGACCGCAGGCGGGCTGTTCTGGATGCAGCGCTATCTGGAACGCAGCGAAAATATCGCGCGGCTGGTGGACGCCGGTTTTCGCATCGCGCTCACCCGGTCGGAAGCGGCCGAGGACGAATGGGCATCGGTGCTTTCGACCGCCGGCGTGCGCCAGGCCTATTCGCAGCGCTATGACAAGGTCGATGGATCGAGCGTCATCAACTTCCTGCTGCGCGACAAGGCCAATCCTTCCAGCGTGATGTCGGTGATCGAAGGCGCGCGCAACAACGCCCGTCTGGTGCGCACGGCACTCACGCGCGAGGTGTGGGAGGCGACCAACGAGTGCTGGATGACGCTGAAAGAGGCGCTGCGCACTCAGATCTCGGACAATGAACTGCCCGACGTGCTGAGCCTCATTCGCCAGCAGAGCGCACAGGTGCGCGGTGCCCAGAGCGGCACGATGATGCGCAACGACATCTATTTCTTCGCGCAGCTGGGCACGTTCGTCGAGCGGGCCGACAGCACCGCGCGCATTCTGGACGTCAAATATTACGTGCTGCTGCCGTCGCTGTCCTATGTCGGGTCGAGCCTGGACAATGTGCAGTGGGAAACGATCCTGCGCTCGGTCTCTGCCTATCGCGCGTTCCGCTGGCTCAATCCCGGCGAGACGAACCCGCGCAACATCGCGCAGTTCATGATCCTCGATCAGGTGATGCCGCGGTCGCTGGCCTTTTGCGCAGGCCGGATGACGGGCGCGCTCGAGGCGATTGCGCGTGAATACGGCGGGGCAGGGGAGAGCCTGACGCATGCATCAGCGCTCAGCCGGGAACTGGCGGCGACCAATATCGACATGATCGTCGACAATGGGCTGCACCAGTTCATTCAGGACTTCATCAAGCGCAACAACGCCATATCCGCCCTGATCGAACAGGAGTTCCGCTTCTACCATTGAGGTGAGTTGCGAGGCGGATGTTGGGCGCGATAGTATAAGGGTTACGGGTCAACCATGCGGCTGCATATCGTCCATCGGACATCCTATCACTACGACACACCCATGCCGTATGCACTGCAGCGGCTGCGGATGATCCCCAAGGATTCCGCCGGGCAGTGCGTCATCCGCTGGAAGACCGATGTCGAGGGCGGCACCAAGCAGGTCGAGTATTTCGACCATCACAACAACCATGTCGAACTGTTCAGCTTCAATCCCGATCAGCACGAGGTGGTCATCCACTGCGAAGGCGAGATCGAAACCAGTGATCGCGCCGGGATGGTGGGGCAGCATGGCGGGTCTGCGCCCTTGTGGTATTTCAAGCGTGAAACCCCGGTCACGCGCGCTGGACCCGGCATTCGCAAGCTGCTGCGCCAGTTCGACGACCCCGGCACTGCGCAGGGCGATGCGCCACGGCTGCACGCCTTGTCCGGACTCGTCCGGGGAGCGGTAGCCTATGAGATCGGCCAGACAGGCGCGACGACAACCGCAGAAGAGGCGTTGAGCGCAGGGCATGGCGTCTGCCAGGACCACGCGCACCTGTTCATCGCACTGGCGCGGCTGCTGGGCTATCCTGCGCGCTATGTCAGTGGCTATCTGCTGATGAACGACCGGGTCGATCAGGATGCCGGGCACGGCTGGGCCGAGGTGCATGTCGATGGGCTGGGTTGGGTCGGTTTCGACATTTCCAACGGCTATTCGCCCGACGAACGCTATGTCCGCGTTGCCACCGGTCTCGACTATCGCGAAGCCGCGCCGATCGCGGGGATCACGTTCGGACGCGGCACCGAGGCGATGACTGTGACCCTGCAGGTGCAGCAGAGCCAGTCACAATCCCAGTCGCAATCGCAAGGCCACCAGTCGCAATCTCAATCCCAGCAGTCGCAGTCGAATTCCCAGTCGCAGGGCGAGGTGCCGTCGTAGCGGTTTTCCACACCCAAAACCGCAAGCGCACCATTCGGGCTTGACCCGTTGTTGCGCATGACCCCTTATGAACTTCATGCGAACAAAGGGGGAGGACGCTCCTATGACATATTGCGTCGGGATGCGCCTGGACAAAGGGCTGGTGTTCATGTCGGACACCCGCACCAACTCCGGCGTCGATAATATCAGCACTTTCAAGAAGATGTTCACCTGGGAAAAGCCGGGTGATCGCTACATCACGGTGATGACCGCCGGAAACCTCGCGACCACTCAGGGCGTCATCAGCGTGCTGGAAGAGCGGACCAAGGCGCCCGCTGAGCGCAAGCCTTCGATCATGGAAGCGCCCACCATGTTCCAGGTCGCGCGGATCATTGGTGAAACGCTGCGCGACGAGATCAATCGCACCCGGTCGATATCCGGCCAGACCGCCTCGTCCGCCTTCAGCGCGACGATGATCATCGGTGGCCAGATCAAGGGCATGGATCCGAAATTGTTCATGGTCTATCCCGAAGGCAATTTCATCGAGGCGGGCGACGACACGCCGTTTTTCCAGATTGGCGAGACGAAATATGGCCGCCCCATCCTGGTGCGCGCCTATGATCGCGACATGTCGTTCCATGACGCGATCAAGCTGCTGATGGTGTCGTTCGATTCGACCATCAAGGCCAATCTGTCGGTGGCGCTGCCGCTCGACCTGCAAATCTACGCCTCCAACAGCTTTGCCGGTCGCAACCGCCGAATTCATGCGAGCGACCCCTATTACAATCTGATCGCCGACCAGTGGAGCGACGCGCTGAAGACTGCCTTCCATTCGCTGCCCGATTATACCGGCTGATGGTGCTTGCATGGGGTGACGCGCCGACCTAGTTTGGCCGCATGACAAACAAGATGCGCAACACCCTCATTTTTCTGGGCCTTTCCACCGTTCTGGTCGGTGGTGCCGGCTGGTATTTCCTGAGCGGTGATACGGCCACGCTCGACATCGCCGACGTCAGCGGTCCATCGCCGGTAATCTCTGCGCCGCGCAAGGAAATCATCCCGACGATCAACGTTGCCGACGTGAAGGTCTGGGGCGAGGGCGAGGCGCCTCAAGCCGCCAAGGGTCTGGCAGTCGCCCGTTTTGCCGACGGGCTCGATCATCCACGATCGATGCTGGTGCTGCCCAACGGCGATGTGCTGGTGGCAGAAACCAACAGTCCGCCGCGCGAGAACAAGGGCGTCGAAGGCTTTGTCATGCGCATGCTGATGAACAAGGCAGGCGCGGGCGTGCCCTCTGCGAACCGCATCTCGCTGCTGCGCGACGCCGATGGCGACGGCAAGGCCGAGTCCAAGACCGTCCTGCTCGAAGGGCTGAACTCGCCTTATGGCATGGTGCTGATCGGCGAGACGCTGTACGTCGCCAACACCGATGCGGTGATGGCCTATCCCTTCACACCCGGCCAGGTCAAGATCACCGCAAAGGGCCGCAAGATCCTGGACCTGCCTTCGCAGAAACCGAACAACCACTGGACCCGCAACCTGCTCGCCAACGCCGATGGCAGCAAGCTGTATGTCGCGATCGGCTCTGCAACCAACATCGCGGAAAAAGGGCTGGATGTCGAAAAGGGCCGCGCGCGGATCATCGAATACAATCTGGAAACCGGCAAGAAGCGCGATTTCGCCGTCGGCCTGCGCAACCCGGTCGGCATCGCCTGGGAACCCAATTCCGATGCGCTGTGGACGGTGGTGAACGAACGCGACATGCTGGGGTCCGATCTTGTGCCGGATTACATGACCAAGGTGGAAGCGGGCATGCATTTTGGCTGGCCGTGGAATTACTGGGGCGGGTACGAAGACTTCCGCGTTGAGCCTCGCCGTCAGGACCTGCGCGAATACACCCGTCGTCCCGATTATGCGCTGGGCAGCCACGTCGCGCCCCTGGGCCTGACGTTCGCCAGCAAGGCGGCATTGGGTGACGGCTTTGCCAATGGCGCGTTCGTTGCGCTGCACGGCTCGTGGAACCGTAAGCCCGCCGCAGGCTACAAGGTGGTGTTCGTGCCCTTTGGTGCTGATGGACGGCCCGCCGTCACGCGCGACGTCGAGGGCAAGGTGACGGGCGGTCTGCCGGTCGATGTCCTGTCCGGCTTCCTGGCCAAGGATGGCTCTGCCAAGGGGCGCCCTGCCGATGTGACGATCGACAGCAAGGGCGCTCTGCTGGTCACCGACGATGTCGCCGGTATCATCTGGCGGGTCCGCAATGAGCAGGCCGGGGCCAAGCCGGTCGAAACCGCGATGCGCTGACGGGTGAGATCCCGCGCTCCACCAGAGCGATATCGGGAGCATTTGCACGTCAATTCAGGAACTTCCCGCAAATCTTGCGCGTATATTGCGTATGAGCAAGACACACGAAACCACACCGCCCACGACCGATCAGTCACGACTGGCTGAAAAGGCGCTGAAACTGAAGCAGCAGGACGAGCAGCGCGAAGATCCAGAGTATCTCGCGCGTCAGACCGATACCCCCGACGAGGGCAGGATCGACGAACCGAGCGATCACAATCCTCCGATGGGCGCGTTCGACGCCGAGGGGCAACGCCCCGTGCTCGAACGCTCCAGAAAGGTGAGGTGATCGACATGCTGGTACAGTTCAACACCGACAACCGCATCACCGGCGACGAGGCCTTGGCCGCGCAAGCCGAGGAGATCGTCACATCGCGCCTCAACCGCTTTTCCAGCCGGTTGACGCGCGTGGAAATTCACGTGGCCGACGTCAACGGGCCACGCGGTGGTAGCGACGATATTGTTTGCACGCTCGAAGCGCGCCCCGAGGGTGGCAAGCCCGTCACCGTCAAGGGCAATGGCGGCCAGGTGGACGCAGCGCTTCGGGATGCTGCCGACAAGATGCAGGCGCTGCTCGACACCCATTTCGGCAAGCTCCGCACGCACTGATCTGCGTTCCAGAATCGAAAACGCCCGCTGTCACGGCAATGACAGCGGGCATTTTTGCGTTCGTGGCTGGGGTTACCAGATGCGGATGCGCTTTTCCGGCGGCAGGTACAGGTCATCACCCGGCTGGACGTTGAACGCCTTGTACCACTCGTCGAAATTACGGACGGTGCCGTTGGCGCGGTAGTTGGCGGGGGAGTGCGAGTCCGTCTGCAGCTGCTGGCGGAGGAACTCCTCGCGTGACTTGTTGCGCCATACCTGCGCCCAGGCCATGAAGAAGCGCTGGTCGCCGGTCATGCCGTCGATCACCTTGTCTTCCTTGCCGTTCAGGTGGATCTTGTACGCGCGGTACGCCATCGAAAGACCGCCGACATCGCCGATATTCTCGCCCAGCGTCAGAGCGCCGTTGACGCAGGTCTTGCCGTCATCGAGCGGGCACAATGCGCCGTACTGCGCCACCAGAGCGCTGGTGAGCTTCTTGAAATTGGCCTGATCTTCCGGCGTCCACCAGTCACGCAGCACGCCGTCGCCGTCCGATTTCGATCCCTGATCGTCAAAGCCATGGCCCATTTCGTGGCCGATGACCCCGCCGATCGCACCATAGTTCACCGCCGGGTCCGCCGTCAGGTTGAAGAATGGCGGCTGCAGAATGGCAGCGGGGAAGACGATCTCGTTGCGTGGCGGCGAATAATAGGCGTTCACCGTCTGCGGCAGCATGAACCATTCGGTCTTGTCGATCGGCTTGCCCAGCTTCGAGATGTTGTCCTTATAGCCCCAGGTCGTGGCTGCGATCACGTTGTCGAGTGCCTTGCCCGGCGCGATCGTCAGATTGTCATAGGTTTCGAACTTTTCGGTATAGCCGATCTTGGGTGTGAACTTGGCGAGCTTGTCGCGCGCCTCGACCTTGGTGGCATCGCCCATCCAGGTGATGTCGTCGAGGTTCGCCGCCATCGCCTTGCGCAGGTTGCCGACCAGCTCATCCATCGCCGCCTTGTTTTCAGCCGGGAAATAGCGGTCTGCGTAGATCTTGCCGACGATTTCGCCCATCGTGCCTTCGACTGCGGCCACCCCACGCTGCCAGCGCTCGCGCTGCTTCTGCTGGCCGCCCAGCACCTTGCCGTAAAAGGCAAAGTTGGCCTGATCGATGTCCGAAGGCAGCACGCTGGCATTGCTGGACAGGAAGCCGGCCGCCAGCCAGGCCTGCCACGCCTCGATCGGCGCTGTGTTGGCAAGCTGGAACAGACCGCCAATGCCGCTGCCCAGCTTGGCTGCCTGTTCGGGCGTCAGCTTCTCTGCGGCGAGCTCTTCTGCCGTCGGGGTGAGCTGACGGACGACGAAGTCCTGTTGGCCATCGACTCCGATCGCCTTGATGAACGTCTCCACCGGGAAGCCGCCGCCCAGAGCGACCATCTCGGCCTTGGTCATCTTGTTGTAGGTCAGATTGCGGTTGCGGCCGACGGCGCGATCCCAGTGCGCGGTCGCGATCGCCTTCTCCAGGTCATAGACCGTCTGTGCGGTCGCTGCCGGATCGGCATAGCCTGCCTTGCCCATCAGGAAGGTCAGGTACTGCATGTAGCCAGCGCGGATCTTCTGGTTCGCTTCGCTGTCGACCAGATAATAATCGCGGTCGGGCAGGCCAAGGCCCGCCTGGGTCACCTGGAAGATGTAGGTATCGGTCTGCTTGGAGTCGATGTCGACAAATCCGGCCACCGGGCTGCGGAAACCGGGGGTGCCGAACAGCTTGGCCAGGTCTTCGCGGGTCTTGGCAGCCTTGATCTTGTCGAGATACGGCTGGGCAGGGGCCAGGCCCGCTGCGTCGATGGCGGCGGTATCGAGATAGGCGTTGTAGAACGCGGCCACCTTGCCGGCGCCGGTCTTCGGGTCGGGCTTGGTCGCTGCCAGCTCGTCGATGATCTTGCGCACGCGCTGTTCGGACTTTTCCGCCAGCAGCGTGAACGCGCCATAGCGGGTGCGGTCGGCGGGCATTTCGAAGCTGTCGAGCCACTTGCCGTTGACATAGGCATAGAAGTCATCGCCCGGCTTGACGGCAGGATTCATCAGCGTGGTGTCGATGCCCCAGCTGCCCCAGTAATCGCGCGCGGTGGTGGTAATGCCCTCGGCGTCGGGCGTGCCGGCCATTGAGGCGTCGCCCGGCGCTTCGCCGTCCTCGATCAGCAGATCGATGTCGCGCGTCTGGCCCTCGGGCGCTTGTGCGCCAGCAGGCACCGTCGCCAGCGCGATCAGCGCCGCCGATGCAAACAGGATATTCTTGACCATCTGTAGCTCCCCGGATGTCAGTTTTGGCCCGCAACCGTGCGGACAGTCGCCTTGGTTCCCGCGCGATCGCGGGCGGCGACGATGCTGACAGCCTAAGGGGGCGCCTGTGCACCTGCAAAGCTTTTCGGCAGGCGACAGGCTCCCGTCGACAAACGGCGTGATGGTTAAACGTCTGAGTTCTCTGCAGAGGGGCTCCAGCGTGACCAGCCGGGTTCGCAGATCGTCCTGCGGCCGGGCAGGACGCAGCGGCTCTCGGTTCCGGCCAGTTCCATCGACTGCTCACGGATGGTCCGCATCGCGTGCCAGTTCGATGTCGCCCGCTCCTGCGTCAGGTTGACGGTCATATAGCCGCGGCTGCCGGTGTCCGCCCATTTGAGCTGCGAATTGCCGCGCATCAGCGCGCCTGCCACATCCTTGGGCGCGATGGTCGGGGCATAAGCTTCAAAGCCAGGCGATGTGACCGCATGCCCTGCAAACTCGACGCCTGCAGGCTTGCCATCGGCGCTCAGATCGAAGCCCCAGCCGTTGTGGCTGTCGCCCGACAGGACCACAAGATCGGCGTCCGCTGCCTGGGCCGACTTGAGCAGGGCTTCGCGCTGGACCGGATAGCCGTCCCAGGCGTCCATGTTGAACGGCAGGCCTGCCTTGCTGGCGGCAAGCCCTGCCGCAGAGCGCGTACGCACGATCTGCGGCGCATCCTTGGGCACCCAGTCTGCGGTTTCGACCGGCAGCTTGAGCGAGCCCATCACGCATTGCTGGGCCCAGACCTGCCAGCGCGTGCCCGATGCCTTCGACGCCTTGAACTGTTCGCCCAGCCAGCGCGCCTGATCGTCCCCCAGCATGCGGCGCTCAGGGTTCACCCAGGTCTCATCGCGAAATTTGGCCAGTGCGGCTGCCAGGTCCCCACCGCCGGCGAAGGCCTCGGCGAGTTCGGCCGGCTTGTCGCGGCCGGACAGGCGGCTTTCGGTGCGGATGATCGTGGCGAGGTTGCCGATCTGGTAGCTGCTCCACAGCGCGTCGCCGGGCATCAGGTCGGCCACCGGCATCCATTCGCGATAGACCTGTTCGGCGATCCGGCGGCGGGTGGCGTAATCGCCTTCGCTCGCATCCTGATGGTTCTGCGCGCCGCCCTTCCAGGCATCATTCGCGATCTCGTGATCGTCCCACATCGCGATCATCGGCACGCTCTGGTGCAGAGCTTGCAGATCGGGGTCGAGCCGGTAGCTTGCGTACCGCAGGCGATAATCGGCGAGCGTGACCATCTCGTGATCGGGCTGCACCATCCGTCCGGCCAGCGCCTGCGCGCGGGTCGGGTAAACATCGGGCCCGTATTCATAAATATAGTCGCCCAGATGCAGCGCGAGATCGATGTCCTTGCGCGCGGCGGCATGGCCATAAGCGTTGAACCAGCCGAAGGGCAGGTTGGAACACGAGAAGACGCCCAGGTTGAACGCCTTCGTCTCACCCTTGGGCAGCGTGCGCGTGCGGCCGACAGGAGACTTGGTGCCATCTGCAGCGACGAAGCGATAGAAATACCAGCTGTCGGGCTTCAACCCGGCGACCGTCAGCTTGGCGATATGGTCGCGTGCGCCGCTGGCGGTGACGGAACCGCCCGCCTGCGGCTTGGTGAAATCCGGTGTCGCCGAAAGTTCGGCGGTGAGGCGGGTGTCATTGTCGGCGACATAGCGCGTCCACAGCAGCACCGATTCGGCGCTCGGCTCGCCGCTTGCCACCCCATGCGAAAAGCCCCGCGCTGATGCGAAAGCCAGCGCCGCTCCCGGGATCGAAAGTGCGGCCAGGCCGAATGTGCCAGCCTTGATCAGCAGCCTGCGGTCGATCGTCATTGTCATGGGTGCCCCCCTCCTTGAGGAAATTTCTGTTTTGCACATCGGACAGCGCGGGGGCCTTTTGGTCAAGGCCGATGTCGGGCGTGTGACAATCAGGCCAAAAATGTGATAATTACAGAAATATGACATTCAGGCGTAAGATATATGACATTTGCATTGCCAGGACTGTCACACAAGTGTAGCATTTCTCCTGTCACCAACAGAAAGGACATGCCGACATGAGCACCAAAGTTATCGCAATCGCGGCCCTGGCCGCCCTCGGTATGGCTGCTCCGGGCGTTGCCCAGCCTGTGCAGAACCGGGCGGCGGCGACCGAAATCGGCTATGCGGATGGCGCCCTGGGGTTTGCCGCGCTGATGAAGGGCAATTATCCGGTCGCGCTCGAACAAATGCAGGCCGCTGAAAAACAGGTTTCTCCGGCTGCCCGCCGTGATCCCGCAAGGTTGATCAACATGGGTCTGGCCTATGCCAAGATGGGCGATATTGCCTCGGCCCGTAGCCACTATCAGGCTGCGATCGGTGCAGAGCGTTCGTTTGATCTCATCCTCGCCGATGGGCGCGTCATGGACAGCCGTGTGGCGGCACGTCATGCGCTGCGCCGTCTCGACCAGGGCTATGCCAGCCGCTGACGGCCAGGCCTGCTCCTCTTCACGTTCTGCTGACCCGGTTGGACATGGTTCAACCGGGTTTTTCTGTGTCATCGGCTGCCGACTGTGGCCGATTAGCCACCTGATTGGGCCATAATCGCCTGCCGCAAAGGGTTGCGCGCTTTGTTTGCCGAGGTCGCGGGTGCGCGTACGCCCAGCGCCGACCCAATAAAAATCATTGAATTCAGAGTGATGCACTTGAGCTTTGCGTGATTGTCGCACGGCTTACACAAATGACTCCGAAGAGTCACAAACCTGACCTTCCTTTGTCATCAAAATCGCCCCGCAGGTTCATCTTGCCTGCCTATCAGCCCCCCGAACGGCGTTCCAGGGGGTGGAATCAGATCATCTCCGTTCGTTCCTGAAAAGCCGACAGACTGTTCTGTCCTGATTTGCGGAGATTCCAAGATGCTCAATGCACGTGTTCGTTCGGTCCTGATGGCTTCGGCCGCAGCCCTGGTGGTTACCGCTTGCGGCGCAGATGACGTTGCATCCCCCGGTGAGGGCGTGATCGTTGTTCCTGCTCCGGCACCTGCACCCGCGCCTGCGCCGGCCCCCACGCCGACCCCGACTCCTCCTGCTACTGGCCCTGCTGCCGATTGCCCCAACGGCACCGCCAATGTCGGCACGATCACTTTGGGTGGCGGCGCGGTTGCCCGCAACTGCCAGCTTTCGGGCACCATCACGACCAACCTGGTCATCCCGCGTCGCGCTGGGACCGTCTATTCGCTCTCGGGCCGCGTTCAGGTCGGCATCGATGTCGGTGCTGCTGGCGGCGCCGGCACGTCGGCTATCCTGACCATCGAACCGGGCGTCACCTTCTTCGGTTCGTCGGGCGCCGACTTCCTGCTGGTCAACCGCGGCTCGCAGCTGTTTGCCGAAGGCACCGCGACCCAGCCGATCATCTTCACCGCACGTGACAACGTCACCGGCGTTGCTACCGCCAATTCCAAGGGCCTGTGGGGCGGCGTTGTCATCCTGGGCCGTGCTCCGTTGTCGGATTGCGCGACCGGATCGCCGACCAACCCCAATGGCACGCGCACCGATTGCTCGGGCGTGGTCGAAGGCACTAACGCCAATTATGGCGGCGCGGTACCGGCCGACAACTCGGGTCGCATCGCGTTCTTCCAGGTCCGTTATTCGGGCTTTGAAGTCCAGCCGGGCAACGAACTGAACGGCATCACGCTGGCAGGCGTCGGATCGGGCACGTTCTTCCAGAACGTCCAGGTCTACAACAGCTCGGATGATGGCATCGAATGGTTCGGTGGTCGCGTGAACGGTCGCAACCTTGTCGGCCTGGGCAACGACGATGACACGTTCGACATGGATCTGGGCTATCAGGGCTTCAACCAGTTCCTGCTTGGTATCCAGACCGCCAGCGCCAACCACGTGATTGAAGGCGACTCGAACGGCAACGAAAACGCCGAGCCGCGCACCAAGTGGTCGATGGCAAACGCCACCTTCGTGTCGACCCAGACCACCGCTGACGAAGCTGCGATCCTGCTGCGCGGCGGCATGGACTTCGCTGCCTACAACAGCGTCATTTCCGGCCCCGGCTGGTGCCTTGACGTTGACAGCGCGGTGACCATGCAGGCATCGGGCGCTGCAGGCGATGAAGCCGGTCCGCCGCGCTTCGAATCGGTGTTCCTCAGCTGCCCCAACGCCTTCACCAACGACAACAACGTTGCCGTTGCCGACATCCAGGCGCTGTTCACTGCAGGATCGAACAACACCATCAACGGCACTTCGACGCTGTCGGCCATCTTCATCAACGGTGCCAATGAAACCGCCCGTCCGGTGTTCAACGTCACCGGCCTCAGCGCAGCTCTGGGCGGCACGTTCTACAACAGTGCGGCTTACATTGGTGCGGTGCGCGATGCCGCCGACACACGGTTCCAGGGATGGACTTGCGGTCTGTACAGCAGCACGCCTGCCTGCACCGCAGTGCCGGCCATTCCCACGACCTGATTGCAAACCGCTGACCGGTTTCGGGGCGGCGGCGAAAAGCGCCGCCGCCCCTTTTTGATGAATTCTTGGAGGGACCCATGGCGAAATTGACGCCGCTTTCATTCGCTGCACTGCTGATGGCCAGCTCCGGCTTGGTTTCGCCAGTCGCTTTCGCTCAGGAAGCTCCTGCGCCTCAGGCCGACGCGCCTGATGCTCAGGAACCAGTCGAGGACGAGATCGAAATCTCTGGCCCCGGAGCCGGCAGCAGCGGTGAGGAAATCGTCGTGCGCGGTCGCTTCATCCCCAACCCGATCAAGGCCACTTCAGAGGTGCTCTCGGTCCTCAGCGAAGCTGATATCGCCCGCACCGCCGATGGCGACATTGCAGGATCGCTGCAGCGCGTCACCGGCCTCAGCGTCGTTGGCGGCCGCTTCGTGTTCGTTCGCGGACTTGGCGAACGCTATTCGCTCGCGCTGCTCAACGGCTCGCCGCTGACGTCGCCCGATCCGCTGCGCCGTACGGTGCCGCTCGATATCTTCCCGACCAGCGTGATCGCCTCGACCACCATCCAGAAGAGCTATTCGGTCGACTATCCGGGTGAATTCGGCGGCGGCGCGATCAATCTCACCACCAAGTCGGTGCCGCGCGATCCGTTCTTCAAGATCGAGTTCAGCACCGGCGGTGACACGATCACCACAGGCGAAGTGGGCTATACCTATTTCGGTTCGTCGACTGACTTTACCGGTTTCGACAACGGCGCGCGCACACTGCCGGGCAACCTGCGCGATGCGTTCGCCTCTGGAAACCCGATTGCAGCGGGCACCAATTTCACCGCTGCCGAAGTGCGTGACCTGACCGCGAGCCTGGCCAACGCCAACACGTCACTGATCCAGCGCAACAACAACATTCCGGCCAATTTCTCTGGCCAGATCAGCGGTGCAACCAGTTTCCTAGTGGGCGATGTCAACATCGGGATCGTCGGTGCCACTGGTATCAACAACACCTGGCGTACGCGCGGCGGTGTTCAGCAGATTTCTCAGGGCATTGTTCCGGTCAACGGCGTCGATACGCTGAACCCGGATATCGATTTCCGGTACCTGACCACTGAAAACCGGATCGTGGTCAACGGTTTGCTCGGTATCACTGCCGATGTTGGTGAGCACAAGTTCAAGCTCACCAACCTGTATATCCGCGATACGTTGAAGGATGCGTCGATTCGTGAGGGTATCGACGCTCGCGTCACCGATACCCGCCTGATCAACCGCAGCCGTACCAACTGGTTTGAACGCCAGTTGATGAACAGCCAGTTCGTCGGAGAAATGAAGTTCGACGATTTCCGTCTGAACTTCCGTGGCAGCTATGCCAATTCGCAGCGTGAAGCGCCCTATGAGCGGACGTTCGATTACACCTTCAACGCAGTGGCTGGAGATTTCGTCAACGATCTGCAGTCAGCGGGTGAAAGCGCGCGCATTGCATTCAGTGACCTGGATGACAATGTCTACGGCGCGAACATCGATCTGGCCTATGATGCGGACATCGGCATCCCGATCACGCTTTCGGCGGGCTATGCCTATTACAAGAACGACCGTACTTCGGTACGCCGTGACTTCCGCTTCCTGAGTGGCCAGGGCCCGCTGCCCTTTGCGGTTTCGCAGCAACGCCCCGATTTCCTGCTGTCGGACTTCAACGTCTATACGTTCGACGTCCGCCTGGTGGAAACATCGGGGACCAATGGCGCAGCGGCGTATTCCGCCGGCCTGGAAGTCCAGGCAGGCTATCTGCAGTTCGAAGCCAAGTTCACCGACACGCTCAAGCTGCAGGCCGGTGTGCGGTATGAAGATGGCGACCAGTTCGTGCTGCCGATCGACCTGTTCGGTCTGGGCAGCGCCAACCTGGTGGCGACCAACATCAAGAAGGACGACTGGCTTCCCGCCGCGACGCTGACCTGGAACCTGGCTGAAGACATGCAGGTGCGCTTTGCCGCCTCCAAGACCATCGCCCGGCCCCAATTCCGCGAGCTTGCGCCGCAGCAATATCTCGATCTGGAATTCGATCGCACCTTCTTCGGCAATCCGTTCCTGAAGAACAGCCGACTGATCAACCTTGAAGCCCGCTACGAGTATTTCTTCGGGCGTGATGAGCGCGTGACGGCGGCGGTGTTTTACAAGGATATCCGCGATCCGATCGAAAACCTGGGCTTCCGGCAGGGCGACAACTTCTTCACCACCTTCGCCAACGCTCCCAAGGCGACGCTGTACGGTGCGGAAATCGAGCTGGTGAAATATTACGACCTGATCGATCTGGGCGGCAAGTTCTTCGAAGAGCGCCGTCTGCTGATCGCGGGCAATTACACCTACACCAATTCGGACGTGAAGGTGACCGCGCAGGACCAGATCGCCGACCCTCTCAGTGGCAATATGGTGGCAGCGTCCTCCATCTTCCGCACCGGCGGTTTTGCTCTCACCGGCCAGTCGGACCACATCGCGAATGTGCAGTTGGGTCTGGAAGGCACCGGCGAGCGCCTGTCGCAGCAGACCATCCTGATGTCGTGGAACAGCAACCGCGTCACCAACCGCGGCCCCGCCGGACAGCCTGACTTCGTGGAATATACCGGAGCGCGGCTCGACTTTGTGTGGCGTGAAGGCTTCAAGATCTTCAACAAGGTTGGTGAACTCAAGTTCGAGGCACGCAACCTGCTCGGAACCGATTATGCCGAGTTTCAGCAACTGAACGCATCGACGATTCTCAACAATGCCTATGACATTGGCAGGGCGTTCTCGATCGGCGCTTCGATCCAGTTCTGACACGCCATACGGCCGTACGGCCTACGCAAAAGAGGGGGCGGACCGCAGGTCTGCCCCCTTGTCGTTGGGCTATTGCCGATGGCGCGCGCATTGTCGTTCAAATATCTGTCACAAACTGGTAATCCAAGCGTCATCCAGCGCGCCTAGCAGCGTCGGGGGGCCATGGGGATCGGCCTGCAACGGGGAGTGATTCGTGGCATCAGCGGCCCAAACTGGCGCGCAGACTGGCCTAGGTGCTTCGCTCTCCCGATTCCGGTCGGTGCGATTCGAGGCAAAGGGAACAGGGCTGGGGCGCTATCTGCCGACCGGCCTGTACGGCTGGCTGCGCGCGTTGCTGGTGCTGGCGCTGATCATTCAGGTCGCCCGGCTGGTGTGGACGATCGTTACACCCATCGCGCCACTTGGTGACTGGCAGGCGCGCACGGCCAATATCATGTCGCCTTCCGCGCGCGCTGCGCTGTTCGCCAGCTTCGATGGCTTCGACCGGGCGGCAGCGACGGGCGATGCCAGTGCGGCTGTCACCTCGCTCGACCTGACGCTCTACGGCTTGCGCATGAACGAGGCCTCGGGTGGCGGGTCTGCGATCATTGCGGGGTCAGACGGTGTCCAGCGCAGCTACGATGTCGGGGAAGAGGTCTCTTCCGGCGTGAAGCTGGTGCAGGTGCTGTTCGATCATGTCGTGCTGGAACGCGCCGGCAGCCGCGAAAGCCTGTTCCTCGACCAGTCAGTCCCGGCAGAGACGGTGGGCGATGCGCCTCTCGCCGCCGCTGCCGCGCCGGGTGCAGTCGGCGCTCCGCCGGTGGTCCAGGCTCCAGGCCCGATGACACCCGAGGCGATCAACGGCGGCATCGGTTTTGCCCCGCGCATGGAAAATGGCCGTGCGACCGGCTTTGCTGTCACCCCCAAGGCCGATGGCGCCGTATTCGCACAGGCCGGGTTCAAGCCGGGCGACATCGTCGTCGAGATCAATGGCCGCAAGGTCAGCTCTGCCGCTGATGGCGCAGCCTTGGCCGGGCAAATACGGCCTGGCGCGCGCATTTCACTGCTCATCGAACGTGGCACGGAAACCCTTCCCATTGCCCTGATCATCCCGGAAAAATGAAAAAAAACAGCTCCCTTTTCGCGCTGGGCGCGGCTCTCGCCCTGGCGACATCGCTGGCCTCGCCATTGGTCGCACAGCACAGTCTGAACGTGCGCGATGCAGACGTGCGGGCGTTCATCGAGGATGCAGCCTCGGTCACCGGGCGAACGTTCATCATCGATGGCCGGGTGCAGGGCAAGGTGTCGGTCGTCACCGACAGACCGCTCAGCCGCAGCGAATATTTCGAGGTTTTCCTCTCGACATTGCGCGCCAACGGGCTGATCGCGGTGCCCACCGCCAACGGCGCGTACCGCATCCAGCCGACCGATGGCGCAGCTTCCGCGCCGGGCCGGGTGGGCAGCCGAGGTGGGCAGAACGAGTTTGTCACCGAGGTCTTCCGCCTGCGTGCGATCGATGCGACGACGGCGGTCGAGACGCTGCGGCCGTTGGTCAGCCGCGAAGGATCGATCACTGCCAATCGCAGCGGCAATAGCCTGGTCGTTGCCGATTATGCCGACAACATCCGCCGTATCCGTGCGCTGATCGGCCAGATCGACCGCGATAACGCGACAACCCAGGTGATCACGCTGAACCATGCCGGCGCGCGCGAGATCGCGATGACGCTCCAGCAGCTCAGTCCGGCGCCGGGCGGTGGCGCAGAAGGCGGCGGAGGCGGGGCGCCTTTGGTGTCGGTGGTGGCCGTCGACAGCAGCAATTCGGTCGCGCTGCGCGGCGATGCCCCGACGATCGCGCGGCTCACCGCAATCGCCAAGGAACTGGATGCGCGCGCCGCCAATGGCAGCGAAATCCGCGTGATCTGGCTCGATTATGCCGATGCCGAGCAGCTGGTTCCGGTGCTGCAGATGATGGTCGGCGGGCAGGGCGGGGGCGGCGTGCAGCCGATGTCCGCTGCGGCTTCGGCCCCCGCAACCGGCGGCGCTGCGCCGGCAGCGGCATCTGCGCCCATCGGCGGCGCGGTGGGCCTCTCCAACGGTCGCGGCACCGCGATCATCACCCGCTATGAAGGCGCCAACGCGGTGATCATTTCCGCGCCGGTCGATGTCCAGCGTTCGTTGGCCGAGCTCGTGCGGCAGCTCGATATCCGCCAGGAACAGGTACTGGTCGAGGCGATCATCGTCGAGATATCGGACAAGGTGGCACGCGAGCTCGGCGTGCAGTTCCTGATCGGCGGCAAGGATATTCCGTTCCTCGTCACGCCCTTTTCCAATGTCGCGCCCAACATCCTCGACATTGCAGGCGGCATCCTCGCCAACGATCTCGACGAGACCACCACGGTCATCAACGGCGACACCGTCACCACCTCCACCAACAGCCAAGTCGGCGATTTTCTCCGCCAGAACGCAGCCAACCGGATTCTGGGTGCGCGCGGCGGCTACACCGGCTTTGCCGCCGATATCGGCAACAACCGCGTGCTGGGCGCGATCATCAACGCGGTGCAGGAAGACAGCGAGTCCAATATCCTCTCGACTCCTTCGCTGACCGTGAACGACAATGTGCAGGGGTCGATCCTGTTCGGTCAGGAAATCCCGATCAGCACCGGCGAGGCGCTGTCGAACAATTTCGACAATGCCTTCCGCACCATCCAGCGGCAGAATGTCGGCATCGAGCTGGAGGTGAAACCGCAGATCAACGCGGGCAACCAGGTCAAGCTCGACATCCGGCAGGAGGTCAGCTCGATCGTCGGGCCGGTGAGCAACGATTTCAACGAGCTGATCATCAACAAGCGCGAGGTGAAGACCACGGTCACCGTGCGCGACCGCGAGATCATCGCGCTGGGCGGGCTGCTCGATGACAACGAGCGGCGCACGATCCAGAAGATCCCGCTGCTGGGTGACATTCCGATCATCGGCGAGCTGTTCAAGTCGCGCGGGCGTGAGCGGACCAAGACCAACCTGATGGTGTTCATCCGTCCGACGATCCTGCGCACCGCCGAGGATGCGCAGGCTATCGCCGCGCGCCGCTACAATTACGTGCGCGCGGCGCAGATCGAGTTCAACCCCAAGGTCGAGCCCTCGCTCGACACCATCGTGCGCGATTATCTGGGCGCGAATATCCCCGTGGCCCCTGCCGCAGGGCCGGGCGATCAAGTCATCACGCCACGCGCGATGCCGGGCACCGCGCCGCTCGACACCACCACGCTGCCGCCGAGCAATGTGCAGCAGTTGCCGCCCATCAACGGAGGTCAGCCATGAAGATCCGCAAGGGCGATACCCCGGCTGATGCGCCGATCGATGTGCTGGACGAGGCTGCTCTCGACCTTGCCCCGGAACGCACGATGGCGCGGATGATGCTCGACATTCCTTATGGCTTTGCCCGTGACAATGGCGTGGTGATGCTCGGCGAGGCCGATGGACGGATGAAGGTCGCTCTGCGCGAAGGCGCGGACCCCGTGACCCTGCTCGAAGTGCGGCGCTACCTGGCCATGCCGTTCGATGTCGAAATCGCACCGGTCGCGCAGTTCGAGCGGTACCTTTCGGACCATTACGCGGTCGAGGGCAATGCGGCAGCGATGGCGCATTCGATGAACATCGACGGCGGCGACCTGGAGCTGCTGGCGAGCGATCTGCCCAGCGCCGAAGACCTGCTCGACAGCGCCGACGATGCGCCCGCGATCCGCCTGATCAACGGCGTGATCGCCGAGGCCGCGCGCCAGGGCGTCTCGGACATCCATATCGAGCCCTACGAGACAGGCCTTGTCATCCGCATGCGGATGGACGGCGTGCTGCAGGAAAAGCTGCGGATGCCGCCCAATGTCGCGCCGGTGATCGTCAGCCGCATCAAGGTGATGGCACGCCTCGACATTGCCGAACGCCGTGTGCCGCAGGATGGCCGCATTGGGCTGACCATCGGCGGCAAGCTGCTCGACGTTCGTGTTTCGACGCTGCCCAGCCGGGCAGGGGAGCGCGTCGTGCTGCGCCTGCTCGACAAGGAAAACGCCAATATGGATCTGGGGCTGCTGGGCATGAGCCCGCGTACCCACAAGATCCTGGCCGAGGCTTTGTCCGAACCCAATGGCATCGTGCTGGTGACCGGGCCGACCGGATCGGGCAAGACGACCACGCTCTATTCGTGCCTCAAGCAGTTGAACGATGGCTCGCGCAACATGCTGACCGTCGAGGACCCGGTCGAATATGCGATCGAGGGTGTCGGCCAGACGCAGGTCAACCCCAAGGTCGGGCTGACCTTCGCAGCGGGCTTGCGCGCGATCCTGCGCCAGGACCCTGATGTTGTGATGATCGGTGAAATCCGCGATCACGAGACGGCAGAGATCGCGGTGCAGGCTTCGCTCACCGGCCATCTGGTGCTTTCGACCGTCCATACCAACGATGCGATCGGCGCAATCACCCGCATGCGAGACATGAAGATCGAGCCGTTCCTGCTCGCCTCGACCTTGCGCGCGGTGGTTGCGCAGCGGCTGGTGCGGCGGCTGTGCCCCGAGTGCCGCGAACCGGTGCAGGCCGATGGCTCGCTCGCCTCGCTGCTCGGCTTCGACAAGGGCACCGTGGTCTATCGCCCGGTCGGCTGCGATTCGTGCAACCACACCGGCTTTGCGGGCCGCATCGGCGTGTTCGAGGCGGTGCGCGTGGATGAAACCATCCGCCGCCTGATCAACGACAATGGCGACGAGGCGATCATCGCGCGCCACGCCTTCCTCAATGCGCCCAATCTGGGCTCGGCCGCGCGCGAACTGGTGCGCACCGGCCAGACCACGGCGGAAGAGGCGATCCGCATTTCGCGGCGGGAGGCGGAACCGGCGCCGCCGCCGCCAGAAATGATCAATGGCTGACTTTGCCTATCGGGTGATCGATTCGGCCGGGCGCGAGCGCGAGGGGCGCATCCGCGCGCCGTCCGATGCGCAGGCGCGCGCAGCGCTCATCCGCAAGGCGTATCATATCATCACGGTGAGCCCAGCGCCGCCGCGCAAGGCGTTGCTGACGCAGCGCACCGCACGATTGAGCCCAAAGCAGCTCACGCTGTTTACCCGGCAGATGTCTTCGCTGATGAGCGTCAGCCCGCTCGAAGAGGCGCTGCGCACAATCAGCCGCCAGACCGAAAAGGCCAATGCGCGCGAGGTGCTGATCAACGTGCATGGCGGGGTGATGGAGGGTCAGTCGCTTGCGGAATCGATGGCGCGCGAGCCGCGCAGCTTTCCGCCATTGTACCGCGCGATGATCAGCGCAGGCGAAAGTTCAGGCTCGCTGCCGGTGATCACCGAACGGCTGGCGGCGCTCCTGGAACAGCAGGCCGAGGTGCGCGGCAAGCTCATCTCCGCGCTCGCCTATCCGATCATCCTGAGCCTCGTGGCCTTCGGCGTGGTCGCAGGCCTGATGATCTCGGTGGTGCCGCGCGTGGTCGAACAGTTCGACAACGCGCAGACGCAGCTGCCGCTCATCACGCGCATCGTCATCGGAATCTCTGCCGTGCTCGCTGATTACTGGTGGCTGATGGCGCTTGTTGCGCTGCTGGCGGGCCTGGGCTTCTGGCGCGCAATGAAGGTGCCCGCGTTCAAATACCGTGTCGATACCTTCGTGCTGAAGCTGCCCTTCATCGGCAAGCTGATCCGCGACATGAACGCGGCACGGCTGGCGCGGACGCTGTCGACCATGGTGCAGAGCCGCCTGCCTTTGCTCGAAGGCATGAAGCTCACCACCCGCACCGTGCGCAACAGCGTGCTGCGCGAGGCGCTCGAAGAGGCGGTTGAGGCCATCCGCTCGGGCGGGTCGCTGTCCGCCGCGCTCAGGAATGCGGGGACATTCCCGCCGCTGCTGGTGTATCTTGTCGCCAGCGGCGAGAGTGCAGGCCAGCTCGATACGATGCTCGAGCGCGCCGCCGATTATCTGGAGCGCGAGTTCCGCAACTTCACCTCCACCGCGATGGCGCTGCTCGAGCCGGCGATCATCGTGGTGATGGGCGGCGCGGTGGCGCTGATCATCCTGTCGATCCTGCTGCCGATATTGCAGCTGCAAAACCTGACTGGCTTATGAGGACCAATATGCTGAATTTCCGATCCGCGCTGCTGAAGCGCCTCTCGCCCAAGGCGCGCAAGCGCGCTAACGGCTTCACGCTCGTCGAGCTGATGGTGGTGATCTTCATCATCGGCCTGCTCGCGACGATCGTCGTCATCAACGTGCTGCCCAGCCAGGACCGCGCGATGACCGAAAAGGCGCGCAGCGACATTGCGACGCTGTCCCAGGCGCTCGAAATGTACCGGCTCGACAACCTGACCTATCCGGGCTCGGCCGAAGGGCTCAACGCGCTGGTGACTGCGCCGCCGACACTGGCGCAGCCGGGCCGCTATCGCAGCGGCGGCTATATCAAGAAGCTTCCGCAGGACCCCTGGGGCCGCCCGTATCAGTACATCAGCCCCGGCACGACCGGCGCATTCGACCTCTATTCGCTGGGCGCCGATGGCGCACCGGGCGGCGAGAACGAGAATGCGGACATCACCGCCGATGGGGCGTAACTGCCTGAAATCCTCCCCCAGCAAGCTGGGGGAGGAATTGAGGAACGGCTTCACCCTGATCGAGCTCATGGTGACGCTGTTCATCATCGGCCTGGTCGCAGGCGCGGTGGTGCTGTCGCTTCCCGGCGACAGCGCTGCGCTCTCCGAAGATGCCGACCGCTTTGCCGCACGCGTCGCGGCGGCGCGCGATGAGGCGGTGGTGAGCGCGCGGCCGATCGCGGTGTGGATCGCGCCTTCGGGCTATGGCTTTGATGCGCGGCAGGACCGGCAATGGGTGCCGCTGAACGCGCGCGCACTCGCCAACCGTGACTGGAAGCCGGGCACGGTGGCGCAGATCGAAGGGGAGGCAGCGGAACAGGCAGCCTCACCGGGGACGGACCCGGCGGCAGCGCCGTCGCGCGCGCGTTTCTGGTTCGACAGTACGGGCTTGCCCAACATGCCGGTCACCGTGCTGCTGTCGCGCGGGGCGAACAGCGACCGGATCGTCATCAGCGCGACCGGCGAGGTCGGTCGTCCTCGCTGATCACCGCCAGCGTAAATTGTCCCTGCCAAGCTGATCGAGCCGCGTCACCCCCATCAGCTTCATGCCGCGCTCGATCTCGCCGCGCAGGTTGCCGAGCGTCCGCTCGACCCCGCGCTGGCCCCCGGCGGCGAGCGCATAGAGGTACAGCCGCCCGCCCGAACACGCCTTCGCGCCAACACTCAAGGCCTTGAGCACATGCGTGCCGCGGGTGATGCCGCCATCGCAGATGACCTCGATCCTGTCGCCGACCGCATCGACGATCTCGGCAAGCTGATCGAACGGCGCACGGCTGCCGTCGAGCTGCCGCCCGCCATGGTTCGATACCATGATCGCGGTTGCACCGATCGCGACGGCGCGGCGCGCATCCTCGACGCTCATGATGCCCTTGAGGCAGAACGGGCCGTCCCATGCCTTGCGAATATCCTCGGCCATCGTCCAGTCCATGTTCTGGTCGAGCATGGTGTTGAAATAATCCGCGACCGAGATCGCTGCTTCGCTGCCGGCGGCGATGTGGCTTTCCAGATTGGGCAACGAAAACCGCTCGCGCCCCAGATAGTTGAGCGTCCATTTTGGGTGCATCGCAAAGCTCGCCGCCGACGAGGGGGTGAGCTTGGGCGGCGATGTGAAGCCGGTGTGCAGGCAGCGTTCGCGCTTGCCCGACACGATGGTGTCGACGGTCAGTGCCAGGGCGTCGAACTTTGCCGCCTTCGCCGCCTGGATCAGCGCGGCGTTGAGCCCCTTGTCCTTGTGGACATAGAGCTGGAACAGCTTGGGGCTGGCGATGCTGTCGCCGATCTCGGCGAGGCTGACGGTGGCGAGCGAGGAGATACCGAAGAACGTGCCGAATTTCTCTGCCGCCGCGCCCACCGCCTTTTCGCCGCGCCAGTGGAACAGCCGCTGCAGCGCGGTAGGGGAGAGGAAGAGCGGCATGTCGATCTTCCGCCCCATCAGCGTGGTCGACATGTCGATATCGGACACCCCCGCCAGCACATTGGGGACGAGGTCGCATTCCTCGTAGGCGGTGGTGTTGCGGTTGCGGGTGATCTCGTCATCCGCCGCGCCATCGATATAGTGGAACACCGGATAGGGCAGCTTGCGGCGCGCCAGCTCGCGGAAATCATCGACCGTGTGGCAATCGGCCAGCCGCCGAACCGGAAAACGTCGCATCAACAAAAGCCCCCGATCGTTCCAATGCCGTTTTCCGGCGAAAGCTGGATTGCAGGTCGACGGCAGCAATTTCCCGCCCCTGGACTCCGGCTTTCGCCGGAGAACGGGGTGAGTTCAAGAGAACTTTTACTTCAGGCTCGCAGGTGCCGGTGCCGATGGGTATTTGCAGCCGCGCTGCTGGCCGATGCCCTTCAGAAAACTGCGCCGCACGACGCCAGCGTAGACCGCAGCATTATAGCGGCGCTCCTGCGCGGCTGCGCCGGAGATTTCGCGGATGACGCTGCGGAAGGGGATGATCGAGTTGACGATCAATCCGCCCACCTTGCCTGCGGTATCCTTGCGCTTGTCATCCCTCGTGGCTTCATAAGGCACGTCGAGATCTTCGCCCAGCACCGCGTCCATGTCACCGATGGCGCTACGGATCTGCGCGCAGGTCTTGATGCCGACGAGCGAATAGGGTTTGTCCTGAATGGCGATCAGGTTCTCCGGAATGTCCTTCTTGTCGATGCCGACATCCTGCACTGGCTGGTTCACGACATCTTCTGCCACTTTCTCGGTCGTGCGCGGCTTGTCGGTTGGCTGGCTTTGCGCGGTTGCCGGCAGGGCGCTGGTGATGAACGCAAGGCTGGCGAATGTGATGGCGGTGCGGTGCATAATGGATCCCCTCATGTCGGCATCAACCAAGACGCCCGTGTTTCGCATACGCATGACCCGGCAAAACGATGCGCTGGCCTACAATCGCGTCGCGCCGAACGTATCACACTGGGCAGGATTGCCGGTATTGAGCCCCTTTTTCAGCCACGCCATGCGCTGCGCCGATGTGCCGTGGGTGAAGCTTTCCGGAACCGGTCTGCGCCCGGCGGCCTTTTGCAGCGTGTCATCACCGATCGCGTTGGCGGCCGTCAGCCCTTCCTCGATATCGCCGGGCTCTATCCGCTCGCGATTGCGCGCCGCCCATACGCCGGCATAGCAATCCGCCTCCAGCTCCATCCGCACCTGCAGTTCGTTGCCTTCGGCCTCGCTGGCCTGTTGCTGGGCGCGGCGCACCTGGTTCGATCGCCCGCTGATCGTCTGGATGTGATGGCCAACCTCATGCGCGATCACATAGGCCTGGGCAAAGTCCCCCGCCGCGCCGAACCGGGTGGCCAGCTCGTCGAAAAAGCTGGTGTCGAGATAGATGCCGTTGTCGGCAGGGCAGTAGAACGGTCCCATGGCGCTTTGCGCTGCGCCGCAGCCGGACTGGCCGTTGCGATCATAAAAGGTGAGGGTGGCGGGTTGATAGGCCTGGCCCTGCTCGCGAAACAGTGTGGTCCACGTGTCTTCGGTGCTGGCGAGCACCTGGCAGCTGAACTTGCTCTTTTCATCGACCGCGCAGCTTTGTGTAGCGTTCTGGCCGCCTGCCTGCGTCTGGACGGGTGCGCCGCCGGGCAGGCCGCCGCCCTGCATCAGTTCCATCGGATTGATGCCGAAGACCAAAGCGGCGATGCCCAGAATGATGATGGTGCCGATGCCCATCTTGCCGCCACCTATGGGGAAGCGCGGTCCGCCGCCCGATCCGCCGCGCTGGTCGGAAATATTGTCGCTGGTGCGGTAATCGTCGAGCTTCATGCGCGCGGTGTTCCTTCTTGGGCGTCTCGTGACGAACATTAACACTCGCTTGTGCCATTTAGCACCACAGATTTTTCACGCCGTTTGCCTTATTGTGCAGTGCGGAATAAATGAAGCGTACAAGCGCGCCATGCGCTGCACCTTAAGGAAATGTCATGCCTGCCTCCCAGGATACGATCGATACCCAGTCCGCCGCCGTTCCGCTGCCGCCGACCGTCGCGCTGGTGCTGCAGGGGGGTGGCGCACTCGGATCCTATCAGGCCGGGGTTTTCAGCGAGCTGGTGCGCCAGAATGTGCGGATCGACTGGGTCGCGGGCATCTCGATCGGCGCGATCAATTCGGCGATCATTGCGGGCAACGAGCCGGCGCTCGCCTGCCAGCGGCTGCGCGAATTTTGGGAACTGGTGACATCGGGCACGGCGGACCTCGCCTGGGGCAATAGCGATTACCTGCGTGAACTGAACCATTTCGCAGGAGCCGCAACAGCCGCCACGATCGGCGTGCCCGGCTTCTTCCGCCCGCACATGCTGCCGCCGACCTTCTCCTGGCCCGGCACGCCGGCGGCGGTCAGCCTGTACGATACGACGCCGATGATCGAGACGCTGAACCGCTTCGTCGACTGGGACCGGCTGAACAATGGCCCGGTGCGGTTTTCGGTCGGCGCGGTGAACGTGGAATCGGGCAATTTCTATTATTTCGACACGCACGATCCGCACGGACGGCAGATCATCGATGCGCGTCATGTGATGGCCTCGGGTGCGCTGCCGCCGGGCTTTGCCCCGGTGGAAATCAACGGCAAGCATTACTGGGACGGCGGTTTGGTCAGCAACACGCCGCTCGCCTATGTGCTCGACAACCAAACCAGTGACATGCTGGCTTTCCAGGTCGATCTGTTCCCCGCGCGGGGTGACCTTCCGACCAAGTTTGCCGATGTGATGAGCCGCGAGAAGGATATCCGCTATTCCAGCCGCACCCGCCAGGTCACCGATTACTACCTGAAGCTGCGCCGCGAGCATGAGGCGCTGCGCAACGTGCTGGCGATGCTGCCGCCCGAAATGGCGACGATGCCCGATGTCGAGCGCATGCGTGCGCTGGTGGAGGACAATGCGGTCAACATCGTCCATCTGATCTACAACGTCCAGAAATGGGAGAGCGGCATGCGCGATTTTGAATTTTCGCGCGCAACGATGGACATGCACTGGAACCAGGGGATCGAGGCGGTACAGGCCGCGATGAACAAGGGCGACCTGCTGGCGCAGAATATTCTGGACGGAAAGACCGCCGCGTTCGATCTTGTCCCGCATCGCTGAGCGTTACAGGACACAGGAGAGGGAAACATGATTAGCAACATTCGCGCGCTGCTGGCGCTGGCCCTGGTAACAGGTACAGGCGCGCTGGCGGCAGAGAGCTGGCGCACGATCGCGACCCCGGCGGATGCAACACGGCTGGAGCAACGCGATGAAACCTTTGCCGCCGCGCTGGCGGAGGTGAAGGCATCGGAATTTGCTGGCGAGCTGGCGAAGAATCGGCTGCTGTATGACCCGGCGAAACGTCTGGACAATCCGCTGCCCCCCGAGGGCCGCTATCTGTGTTCGACGCACAAATTGGGCGGTCAGTATCTGGCATTCATCGCCTATCCCGATTTCGTCTGCGCGGTCTATGGCAAGGGTGACAGGCGCCAGTTCGTCAAGCTGACCGGATCGCAGCGCCCGGTGGGCTTTATCCACGCCGATGGCAGGCGCAGCGGCGTATTCCTGGGCTCGCTGATGCTGGGCGACGACGCGGGGCTGGTCCCTTATGGCCAGGACAAGGAGCGCGATCTGGCGGGAACGGTCGAGCGCATCGGCAAGGACCGCTGGCGGATCGTGTTCCCCAGGCCGTTTTACGAATCAACGCTCGACATCATCGATCTGCGTCCGGTGAGGTAAACGCAGGTGCCAAGCGGAACCGCGCTGAGTTATTCAGTGATCATGCTGCTGACCGGGATCGGAATTCCGGTCATGGCGGCGCTCAACAGCCAACTCGGTATCAGGCTCGCCAATCCGGCGGCGGCATCGGTGATCCTGTTCCTCTCTGCCATGCTGATCGCGGTGGCCGCGACCGCTGTTGTTGGTCTGCCAGAGATAGCCAAGGTCCGTGCCGCTCCGCCGCACCTGTTTTTTAGCGGTGCATTTGTTGCCTTTTATGTGCTGGCGATCACGTGGATCGGGCCGCGCTTCGGTATCGGCAATGCGGTATTTCTCGTTTTGCTGGGGCAGATCGTGGCTGCAGCATTGATCGATCATTTCGGCCTGTTCGGTGTGCCACGCAGCCCGCTCACAGCCCTGCGGATCGGCGGTATGGTGGTGATGACCATTGGCGTGTTGATGGCCCGGCGGATCGGGTGATCGATTTTTAACTGACATAACAACGGCAAGCCACTAGCCTCCCCTTCAAACTTGTGTCTGGGGAGACATTCATGCCGGTCGTTCAATCGCTTTTCCGCTCGCTCGCTGCGTCCGCTGTTGCCTTAGCCATCGCTTCGCCGGTGCAGGCGCAGGACACGATCCGCGCCGATATCGCCGCTGACATGCCCGGTTTGATGGACATCTATCGCGATCTCCACGCCAATCCGGAACTGAGCTTTCAGGAGGTCAAGACCGCCAAGAAGCTTGCCGATGAGGCGCGCAGGCTGGGCTTCGAGGTCACCGAGGGCGTCGGCAGGACCGGTGTCGTCGCCGTGATGAAGAACGGCGCAGGCCCGGTCGTGATGCTGCGCGCGGACATGGATGGGCTGCCGGTGGTCGAGCAGACGGGACTTCCCTTCGCCAGCAAGGTGCGCGCGATGAGCCCGGCGGGAATCGAGACCGGGGTGATGCACGCCTGCGGGCACGACACGCACATGACCGGCTGGGTTGCCACCGCGCGGCAGCTGGTCAAGCGCAAGGCCGAATGGTCGGGCACCTTGGTGATGATCCTGCAACCGGCAGAAGAGATCGGTTCGGGCGCGCTCGCGATGCTGGAGGATGGCCTCTACACCCGCTTTCCCAAGCCGCAATATGTGCTGGGTTTCCATGACGCCGCGCAGGCGCCCGCCGGGTTCATCGGCTATACGCCGGGCTTTGCGCTCGCCAATGTCGACAGCGTCAATATCAAGGTGAAGGGGCTGGGCGGCCACGGGGCGTATCCGCAATCGACCAAGGATCCGATCGTCCTGGGCGCCCGGATCGTGTCGACCTTGCAGACCCTGGTCAGCCGCGAGCTCGATCCGCAGGATGCCGCCGTTGTCACCGTCGGTAGCTTTCAGGCGGGCGCGAAGCACAACATCATCTCGGACGAGGCGACCCTGCTGCTGACGGTGCGCAGCTATTCGGACGAAACCCGCGCCAAACTGCTCGACGGGATCAAGCGTATCGCCAAGGGCGAGGCAATAGCCGCCGGCATGCCCGATGACAGGATGCCGGTGGTGACGATGAACGACCAGTTCACGCCGGCGGTCTACAACAGCCCGGATTTCACTAATGAAACCGGCACCTTCCTCAAGGCGCGTTTTGGCGACAAGCGCGTGGCGCAGGTGTCACCTTCGATGGGCGGCGAGGATTTCAGCCGCTTTTATCGCGCCGACCCGGACAATATTACCAGCCTGATCTTCTGGGTCGGAGGAGTGCCGCTGGCCGAATACAACAAGGCGAAGAAGGAGGGCATCGAAATGCCCTCGCTGCACAGCCCGTTCTGGGCACCAGAGGCCGATACCGTCATCGCGACCGCCGCCGAAGCGATGATCGCGATGACGCTCAAACTGATGCCGAAAAAGCCCTGAAACGCTAGGGTTTCAGATCAGCTGCGGCTGGCGTTCGCTGGCGCGGCTGCCGACGCCCGGCAGGTTCAGCGCGGAGACCATCTCGCGCAGTTCCTGCCGCGCGATGATGTGGCTGGTGCCCAGGTCCGCCAGATGGCCCTTGTCGAGCAGGGTGAGGCCCGACGGGAACAGCTCGCGATAGACCACGCGCTCCGACAGACCTTGCACATAGCGGAAGCCGACGCGCTTGGAGAGTTCGGCCAGCGCCGCATCAAGCCTGCGCTTGTTGCGGGCATCGGTCTGCTGGGTGCGGTTGCGCAGCACCACCCAGTCGATCTCGACGCCATCGGTCTTGGCGCGCGCCTTGCGCGCCTCCCAGATCAGCTCGGCATAGAAGCTCAGGCGGCGGACCTTGAAGTTCTCAGGGTCCACCTGGCCGATCAGGTCGAAGTCGACGAAGCTGTCGTTGAGCGGAGTGACGAGCGTATCGGCGCGGGTGGCGACGAAGCGGGCGAACTTGTCGTCGCGGCCCGGCGTATCGTACACCACAAAGTCGCAGTCGGCGCTCATCTTGGTGACGAGCTGCTCCAGCCGCGCCTGATTGTCGTCCTGAAACACCTCGAACTTGGGCGTGGGCAGGGAGATGTTGCGCCGCTGCAGCGTGGCGACGCGGTTTTCGAGATACCGGTGCAGCGTGCGCTGGCGCGGATCGAGATCGATCGCAGCGACGCGGAAACCGAGATACGACAAGGCGACCGCGACATGGACCGCGCTGGTCGATTTGCCGGTGCCGCCCTTTTCGTTGGCAAACACGATATGGTGCGGGGACGCCTTGCGCGTCATCATATCCATGGTTTTCAGCCCCTTCCAGCAGGACGACGAATGTGCCAGTGCTGCCTAGTGAATCATGTGCGGGCACGACCCGTACCCTATAGCGGCAGTTCCCTATCGGAGGCTTTACCAAGGTGCAAATCATACGTCGGGTCGACAGGTTGCGGACGGCAGTTTCGCTTCTGCGGAGACAGGGGGGGCAGGTTGCGCTGGTCCCGACCATGGGCGCGCTGCATGCAGGGCATATGCAGCTGGTGAAGGAGGCGCGGCAGCGCGCCGACCATGTCATCGCCTCGATCTTCGTCAACCCCAAGCAGTTCGGCGTCAACGAGGATCTGGACGCCTATCCCCGGCAGGAAGAGGCCGATGCCGCGATGCTGAGCGAGGCGGGCGTCGCGATCCTGTGGGCGCCCGATGTCGATCAGGTCTACCCCTCGGGCTTTTCTACCAACGTCAGCGTGGCGGGGGTCAGCGATGGCCTGTGCGGGGCTGCCCGGCCGGGGCATTTCGATGGCGTCGCCACCGTTGTCGCCAAGCTGTTCAACCAGGTCCAGCCGGATATGGCGCTGTTTGGCGAGAAAGATTACCAGCAGCTTGCCGTCATCCGGGCGATGGCACGCGATCTCAACTTCGGGCTCGACATCATCGGCGTGCCCACGGTACGCGATGCCGATGGCCTCGCCCTGTCATCACGCAACGCCTATCTGACGCCCGAAGAGCGCGCCGCCGCTGCCATGCTGCCGCGCGCGATGCAGGCGGGGATCGCGGTGATCGAGGCTGGCGGCGCGGTTCGCGATGCGACAGACGGCATCGAACAGGCGCTGCTTGCGGCCGGTTTTGCCTCGATCGACTATGTCACGCTCGCCGATGCGGCAACGCTTGCCCCCCTCGACAGGGCAGACAGACCGGCCAGATTGCTGGTCGCCGCACGCCTGGGCACGACCCGATTGATCGATAATATGCCGGTAAACCCATCCTGAATGTAATGTTCTGGCATGGGAACTGCAGTATTAACGGTTTTTTTACCACACTTGCACACTGTCTGCCCGTCGGGTCCCCCCGACCATGCATAGAGGAGCATGTGAGATGGCAAACAGTCTGAAGTCAGCAACGTTTCTGATCGAAAGTAAACTCGCCGCCGCGGCGCGTGGAGATATCAACGCCTATTTCGATCTGGGGGTGGCATTCTCCACCGGTGGGCACGGCGTGACCGTCGACCTTATCGAGGCGCACAAGTGGTTCAACCTTGCCGCCGTGAAGGGGCATGAGGAAAGCCAATTGTGCCGGGCGGAAATATCCGAGGAGATGACCGCACGCCAGATCGCCGAAGCCCAGCGCGAAGCCCGTGCCTGGCTCCAGCAGATCGCTACACGCGCCGCCTGAAGGCTCACCGCGCTGCCTTGCGATAGCGTTCGAACCACGCAAGAATTGCCGAGGCCTTGGCCGCGCTTTGCGACGGCCTTGCCGCGATGCCGCCATGGCTGGCGCCCGGCACCTTGACGAGCGCGGTCGGCACGCCGACGAGCTTGAGCGCGGTGTAATATTGTTCTGACTCGCTCACCGGGGTGCGATAATCCTCGCTGCCGACGACAACCAGCGTCGGCGTCTTCACATTGGCGACCAGCGACAGCGGCGAACGGGCCCAATAGCTCGCCTGATCTTCCCATGGCAGCTTGCCGAACCAGTATTTCGCAAAGAATGCAGGGCCATCGGCGGTCAGCGCCTGGCTGGTCCAGTTGATCACCGGCTTTTGCGTTGCCGCCGCGCGGAAGCGCGTCGTCTTGCCGACGATCCAGCTGGTCAGCACTCCGCCGCCCGATCCGCCGGTGACGAACAGCTGGTCGGGATCGGCCACGCCATCGGCAATGGCCTTGTCGACGATCGAGATCAGGTCGTCATAGTCGTTGCCGGGATAGGCATGATGGATGAGGTTGGCGAATTCCGCGCCATAGCTGGTCGATCCGCGCGGATTGACCGAGACGACCGCATATCCCGCCGCTGCGTACAGCTGGTTGTCGGTCGAGAAATGCGGCCCGTAGGCGGAGAAAGGTCCGCCATGAATTTCCAGCACCAGCGGAACGCGCGTACCGGGCACATGGTCGGGCGGCAGAGTCAGCCAGGCTTCGATCTCGCGTCCGTCAAAGGTCGAGGCCGTGGTGATCTTGCGTACTTCGCCCAGTCGCTTGGCCGCCATCAGCGTGCTGTTGAGCCGGGTCAGCGCCCGGGTCTTGCCACCGCTCGCCAGCATCACATCGGCGGGCCTTGTCGCGCTTCCGCCCGAATAGGCGACCGCCCCGGTCTTGGCGACGCTGAACGATCCGCCCGAATAGGGGCGGTCGAACGAGGGGCCGGAAAGTCCTCGAACGATTTCGCGCACCGATCCGTCAAGGCCGATGCGGGCGACCAGCGTTTCGCCATGGTCATCATATTGCGCCATCAGCGCCTGACCGTCGGGAGCCCAGGCGATGCTGTCGATGCTGCGGTCGAGCGCAGGCGCGATCGCGCGCTTGCCGGACCCATCGCGGTTCATCACATAGGCCTGCGTATTGTGGTAGCCGAGCAGCTTGTCGTCAAAGCCTAGATAGGCGATCCGGCTGCCATCGGGGGAGACGACGGGCGAGGCGTCTGGGCCGTCGCGGTCGGTCAGCGCCGTGATTGTGCCGCTTGCCACTTCAAGGGCGTAGATTTCCGCGTCCTGGGGGTCGTTCTCCCAATCAGGCGAGCGGTTGCCGGCGAAATACAGCGTCTTGCCGTCCTTGCTCCAGGTGAGGCCGCCGCCATCGTGATAGGGACCGAAGCTCAGCTGGCGCGGTGCGCCACCAGTCGCAGGCACGACGAAGATCTTGTCGAAGCCGGGCTTGAGATAGCCTGCACCATCGGCGCGGTACGACAGCAGGTCATAGGTTTCCAGCGGTGCTGCCCATTGCGCGCCCTCGGGCTTTTCGGGGGCCTTGCCCAGCTTCAACCCTTCGGCGGGCACGAACATCGCATAGGCCAGCTGCGTGCCATCGGGTGACCAGGCGATGTTGCCCGGGCTTTCAGGCAGCCCGGTGATGCGCACCGACTGGCCGGTGCCGACCCAGCGGACATAAAGCTGCGGCGCGCCGCCTTCCGCGGTCGAGACATAGGCGAGGCGCTTGCCATCGGCCGACCAGCGCGGCTGGCTGTGACTGCCAGGCCCGGCGGCCAGCGGGGTCATCTCGCCGCTGGCGCTGTCCACCAGCCAGATCGACGAGATCGCCTTGTCGGCCATGATGTCATTGGCGCGGCGGACAAAGGCGATCCGGCTGCCGTCAGGCGAAATCTGTGGATCGGCGGCAACCTCCAGCGCGAACAGGTCCTGGCCGGTCAGGCGGCTATCGGGCGCATCCTGCGCGAAAAGGGCAGTGGGGCTGACAAAGGCGAGCAGCAGGGCAGCAAGACGGGTCGCGCGCATGGGTCTGGCTTTCTGTAGGAAGAACAAGGGCTTGGAGATAAGGATCGAGGCGATCGTGCGCCCCGACGCCCCGTTCGTCAAGCCTGTCTATCGCCGCGTCGGAAGGGCAGCATGTCGGTCAGCATCTCGCGGTCGGCGGCAACGGCGGCACGTTCGCGCATCAGAAAATCGCCCACTGCCCGCCGAAATCCGGGGTCGGGAATGTAATGGGCCGACCATGTGAGCTCAGGTGCATAGCCGCGCGCCATCTTGTGCCCGCCCTGCGCGCCTGCTTCCACCCGGGTGAGCCCGCGTGCCAGCGCTGCATCGATCGCCTGATAGTAGCACAGCTCGAAGTGCAGGAACGGCTTGTCGACGGTGCACCCCCAATAGCGTCCATACATCGTGTCGCTGCCGATGAAGTTCAGCGCGCCCGCAATCGGCTGGCCTTCGTAGAGCGCCAGGATCAGCAGGATGCGGTCCGCCATCGTCTGCCCCATCAGGCTGAACGCCTCGCGGGTGAGATACGGCTGACCCCATTTGCGCGCGCCGGTATCCTGATAGAAGACCCAGAACGCGTCCCAGTGATCCTCGGTGATCATGTCGCCGGTGAGGTGGACGATCTCGACGCCCTCCTGCGCCCTCGCGCGCTCCTTGCGCAGGTCCTTGCGCTTGCGCGAGGTGAGCGACCCCAGAAAGCCCTCGAAATCGCCGTAGTTCTCGTCATGCCAGTGGAACTGCGTATCGGATCGCAGCAGCCAGCCAGCCTGTTCGAACAGCGGCAATTGCGCTGGATCGATAAAGGTGGCGTGGACCGATGACAGGTTGTTCTGCTCGGCCAGGTTTTGTGCGGCCGTGAGGATCGGCAGCGACCAGACCGGATTATTGAGCAGAATGCGCGGGCCGCTGGCAGGCGTGAACGGAACCGAAATCTGCAGCTTGGGATAGTAACTGCCGCCGGCGTTCTCCCAGGCATGTGCCCAGCTGTGGTCGAATACATATTCGCCCTGGCTGTGGCTCTTGAGATACGCAGGTAGTGCGGCGACCAGCGCGCCATCCTCTGCCTTGATGGTGATCGGGGCAGGCGTCCAGCCGGTGCCGCGCCCGACCGAACCGGAGGCTTCGAGCAGGCTGAGAAAGGCATGGGAAACAAAGGGGTTATCCGGCCCGGCCAGCGCGTCCCACTGGGCCGCATCGAGCGCAGCGATCGAGCGGCCCACCTCGGCGGTGATCGCTCCTTCGCTCATGCGGCGGGCGCACTTTCCATGCCAGCGTCACGCTCGAAGATCGGCGCGTCGGCATGTTCGGCCGCAATCGCGTGCTGGTCGGCGGTGCGCACCGTCCAGGTCAGGACCGGAATCCCGCGTGCCCGCTGGCTCGCTGCAAAATTGCTGGGAAGGTCGCGGATGTCATAGGCCAGGAAATCAGGCTTGGCGTTCCACAGATCGCGATGGCGTTGCAGGTTGCCCTTCCAGCCGCGATCATCCTCCTCGGTGATCACCAGGCCACGCGTGATATGCTTGGCCTGGCGGCGGAACCAGCCGCAGACGGCCGGGTCGAAGCTCATCACCGCAGCCTTGCCGCCATAGCCTTCGAGCGCGCGGCGCACCGCCAGGCACAAAGGCGCGACATGGCCGGTTTCGGTCTTGATCTCGATCAGGATCGGCGCGCGCCCGCGCACCACACCCAGGACCGCGCCCAGCTCTGCGATTGCGCCGTTCTGGCCCATCAGGCGGACCTGGGTCAGTTCCGCCGCTGTCCTGCTCGCGACGCGGCCCTGCGCCAGCGTCAGGCGGCTGAGCGAGAAATCGTGGAATACGACCGCGCGATTGTCGGCGCTGCGCTGGACATCGCACTCGATGCCGTGGCCTGCCGCGATCGCTGCGGTGAACGCAGGCAGGCCGTTTTCCAGAACAGGCCCGTCCCACATGCCGTCGTGAAGCCCGCGATGGGCGTACGGCTGCTCACCCAGCCAGCTGATGCGGCGCAGTTCTGGCGGCGGCGCCAGCCAGCGATCAAGCAGGCCGAATGGCGACAATGGCATCGATTTCTACCGCTGCGCCCAATGGCAGCACAGGTACGCCCACCGCGCTGCGCGCATGCTGGCCTGCAGGTCCGAACACCTGGACCATCAGGTCCGATGCGCCGTTGGCGATCTTGGGCTGGGCGGTGAACTCGGGGGTGCTGGCGATGAACGCGCCCAGCTTCACGATCCGCTCAACCCGGTCGAGCGAGCCCAGCGCCGCCTTCATCTGCGCGATCAGCATGATGCCGCAGGCGCGCGCGGCAGCTTCGCCCTCTTCGAGCGAGACATTTTCGCCGAGGCGGCCTGTGACGACCTTGCCATCAACAAACGGAAGCTGGCCCGAAATGAAGAGCATGCCGCCGGCCTCAACTGCGGCGACATAGGATGCCACGGGGGCCGCGGGCTGGGGCAGCTCCACTCCGATTTCGGCCAGTTTCTGTTCGATCGTGTCAGTCATGTCATGTCTTTCCTGCAATGGAACGGAGTTCAGGCGGCAGCCTGAACCGCTGGGGCAGGGGCCCCCAGTGTGAAGCGCTCGAGCACCCACGCCAATGCCTCGTCCCAGCGGTCGATGCGCGCATGGGCATGGCCTGCGGTGGCAGCGCAGGCGATGTGCGGGGCGAGGCCCTCTTCGCCGACCATATGCAAACGCCACACTTCGGGCACATGCTCCGATGCGGATTCATGGTGCTGCGGCAGGTCATCAACAAAGATGGCGACGCTGGGATTGTGTTCGTCGACGATCCGGCGCAGCGGCTCGCCCTTGGGGCCCTGGTTGCAGACCACGCGGTGATGGATGCCGAACCGGGCAAGCTGTTCGCTGCGCGCTGCCTGACGGTCATCCATCAGATTGGTGAGCACGACGATATCGGCATGTTCGCCGATCGCCTTCAGCGCTTCGATGGCGCCGGGGATCGGCATCTGGCGGTGCATTTCAGTATCGAAGAATGCGCCCAGCAGCGGCCAGATATCGCCAGGCTTGATCGCCTCGCGCGTTTTACGGTCGATCAGCGCCTTGGCGAAATCCCCGCCGGAAAAATCGAAATCGATGTCATGGATCTCGCCCAGCCACTCGCGGAACGGGGCAACCATGTACAACAGCACCTCGTCGCAATCGGTAATCAGCAAGGGACGGGCAGAGGTGGTGGGCGTGTTCATGTATTCTCCATCGGCGTCAGCACTGGCGTTCCAGTTCGATGCGGGCATTGACCAGCCGGGCAGGGCTGATGCCCACCGCTGCAGCGGCCGCCACCAGATCCGTTTCGTTGCCTTCCAGGTATCGGATGAATTCCGCCAGGATACCGGGGTTTTCGGCGCCGTTGCGCAGGTCGTCAGCCGTCATTCCGGTCAGGGCCAGCAGCCGTGATGCCCGCTCCGTATCGCTCAGAAGCCATCCCAGAGCCAGCAGCGCCAGGGTGGCTGAATCGTCTGTCACGTGCCTGTCCGTCCTGATTGTGTCGCCCACGGCTTTCGCCTACATCCGCATCCCTGAAGGTCAATCGCCGGAGCCTTCCGGCCCAGCAAATTGGATAAGCGGTTCAGTGGCAAAAAGAGTGATGGTTGTCGAGGATAACGACCTTAATCGCAAACTTTTCTGCGATCTGCTCACCGCGCACGGTTTTGCCGTCGAAGGGCTGGCCGACGGGCGCGAGGTGATGGAGCGCGCGCGGCAGTTCGTGCCCGGGCTGATCATCATGGATATCCAGCTGCCGCATGTCAGCGGGCTGGAGCTGATCGAGGCGATCAAGGGCGACCGCGACCTGCGCCTCATCCCGATCATGGCGGTCACCGCTTATGCGGGCAAGGGCGACGAGGACCGCATCCGTGCGGCAGGCGCAGAAGGCTATGTGTCGAAGCCGGTGTCGATCGGCCCGTTCATGGCGGCGGTGAACGCGCTGGTCTGACAGCGCGCCCACCGTTCCACGATTGATTATCAGATACGTTCGATGATGATCGCAGGGGCCATGCCGCCGGCTGCACACATCGTGATCAGGCCATAGCGGCCACCCGAACGCTCCAGCTCGTCGAGCGCGGTCCCGATCAGCATCGATCCGGTAGCCCCAATCGGATGGCCCAGCGCCATCGCGCCGCCGTTGATGTTCACCTTCTCGCGGTCGAGATCGAGATCGCGGATGAACTTTTCCGCCACCACCGAAAACGCCTCGTTGATTTCCCAGACGTCGATATCGTCCTTGGTGAGGCCTGCCCGCTCGAGCGCCTTCTTCGCGGCGGGGACGGGGGCGTTGAGCATCAGCGTCGGGTCATCGCCCATGTTGACATAGGTGACGATGCGCGCGCGGGGCTTCAGGCCGTTCTTGTCGGCATAGTCCTTCGAGGTGATGAGCACGGCGGCCGCGCCATCGACCACGCCCGAGCTGTTGCCTGCGTGGTGCATGTGCTCGATCTTCAGATCGGGATAGCGCCGGTTGATCTGCTTGCGGAAGGTCGTGCCGCCGATTTCGAAGTCTGCCATCCCGGCAAAAGCGGGCTTGAGCGCGGCGAGGCTTTCCGCCGTGGTGTCGGGGCGGGGAAATTCTTCCTTGTCCAGCGCTACGCTGCCATCGGGATTGTGCACCGGGACCACCGACTTGTCGAAACGGCCTTCGGCAATCGCACGGGCAGCGCGCTGCTGGCTGACCAGGGCGAGCGCATCCAGGGCTTCGCGCGAAATGCCTTCCATCGATGCGATGGCATCGCCGCACACGCCCTGATGCGACTGGGGGTGCAGCTCGTCGAGCGCGGGGTTGTGCGATCCCATCAGTGGAGGCGGCATGCCGGCATTGGCTTCGGCTGCGCCCACGGTCTGGGTGTAGCTCATCATCTCGGTGCCGCCCGCAATCACGCAATCTTCCATGCCGGACATCACCGCTGCGGTCGCGAGGTTCACCGAGGTGATGCCACCGCCACAGAACCGGTCGAGCGTCATGCCGCTGGCCTTGACGTCATAACTCGCAGCGAGCGCTGCCATGCGACCCAGATCGCCGCCCTGCTTGCCCTTCTGCGTCGAGGTCGACCAGATCACATCGTCGACGGTTGCGGTATCCAGGCCGTTACGGTCCTTGATCGCCTTGAGCACGGTGGCGGCGAGATCCTGCGGGTGAAGGTGCGACAATGCGCCCTTGCCGGGTTTGCCGACACCGCGCGGGGTGCGGACAGCATCGATGATATAGGCGTCGGCCATTCAGGTATCCTCTCGGTTATTGCCATTTAACCGATCAGTTAAACCATCGCCGCAGCGCCGACAAGCGTCAATTGAGCGCTTCGAGCTTCTCGTTGCATTCCAGCCAGGCGGCTTCGGCTGCGGCGAGCTGATCGCCCAGCGTGGCGCGGCGACGTGCCAGTTCGCTCATCGTCAGCTTGGTGAGCTCGGGCTTGGCCGACGAGGGGTCGAACATCGCGCGGTCGATGTCGGAGCACTGCGCCTGCAGTTCGGCCACGAGCTTTTCTGCGGTCTTGACCTTGTTCTCGATCTTCCGGACCTGGTCGCGGTGGAAGGCGTCGGCCTTCTTGTCCTTCTTCGACATCTTGGGCTTGGCCTCGCCCTTGGGCTGGTTGATGCCCAGGATGAAGTCCATGTAGTCGCGCATGCTGCCGTTATATTCGGTCGCGGTCCCGGCATCGACCAGCACCAGCCGGTCGGCGGTCAGCTCGACCATGTGGCGATCATGGCTGATCAGGATCACCGCGCCGGTATAGGCATTGAGCGCCTGCACCAAAGCCTCGCGCGCATCGACGTCGAGGTGGTTGGTCGGTTCGTCGAGGATCAGCAGGTGCGGCGCATCGCGGGTGATGAGCGCCAGTGCGAGCCTGGCGCGTTCACCGCCTGACAATGTGCCGACCTGCGAGATCGCACGATTGCCCGAGAAGCCGAACCGGCCCAGCTGCGCGCGCACGGCAGCTGGCGTGCGGCCCTTCATCGCGCGGGTCATCTGTTCGAGCGGGGTGCTGTCGCTCTCCAGCTCTTCCACCTGATACTGGGTGAAATAGCCGATCTGCATCTTGCCGGCGGTGTTCATGTCGCCTTCCTGCGGAGGCAGTTGCGCGGCGAGCAGGCGGGCGAGCGTGGTTTTGCCGTTGCCGTTGCGGCCCAGCAGCGCCAGCCGGTCATCGGGATCGATGCGCAGGTTGAGGCGGCGCAGGATCGGGTTGTTCTCGGCATAGCCGACCGCCGCCAGATCGAGCGTGATCAGCGGCGGGCGCAGCTCGGACGGATTGGGGAAGTCGAAGCTCAGGCTCGGGTCTTCCATCAGCGCCGTGATCGGCTGCATTTTGGCGAGCATCTTGGCGCGTGACTGCGCCTGTTTGGCGGTCGAGGCACGGGCGCTGTTGCGCGCGACATAGTCCTGCAGCTTGGCGCGCTGCGCATCCTGCGAGGCCTTGGCGGCGGCGAGCTGCGCTGCGCGTTCGGCGCGCTGGCGCTCGAAGCTGTCATAGCCGCCCGGATACAGCGTCACCTTGCCGCCCTGCAGGTGCAGGATATGGTCGACGACGTTGTTGAGCAGGTCGCGCTCGTGGCTGATGACGATCAGCGTGGCGGGATAGGCCTTGAGGAAGTTCTCCAGCCACAAGGTTGCTTCCAGGTCGAGGTGGTTCGACGGTTCGTCGAGCAGCAGCACGTCGGGCTGCGAGAACAGCAGCGCGCCCAAAGCGACGCGCATTTTCCAGCCGCCCGAAAAGCTGTCGAGCGGGCGGTTCTGCATCTCGTCATCGAAGCCGAGGCCGGTGAGGATGATCGCCGCGCGCGAAGGCGCGCTATAGGCATCGATCGTCAACAGGCGTTCGTGCAGATCGCCCAGCCGGTCGGGATCGGTGCAGGTTTCCGCCTCTTCGAGCAGGCTCGTGCGCTCTGCGTCGGCAGCGAGCACGGTATCGAGCGGGGTCATCGCGCCGTGCGGCGCTTCCTGCGCGATATAGCCCAGCTTTGCGAGCTTTGGCATGTCGATCTCGCCGTCATCGGGCTCGAGTTCGCCGATCATCACCTTCATCAGCGTGGATTTGCCCGCGCCGTTGCGGCCGATCAGCCCAATGCGGCTGCCCGGCGGAATGGAGGCGGTGGCGCCGTCCAGGATCGTGCGGCCGCCCAGACGGACCGTGATGTTGTTCATCGAAAGCATGGGGGCCGCCTATCAGGACACAGCGCATTCGCCAAGCGTGTATGCTGCAACGCAGCGCAATGTCGGTGCGACCTTGCGCGAATGTGAACGAAGGGTCAGATCTGATACACTTTGCGACACTTTTGCGCTTTATCCGGCAAAGCTGTGCGACATTGCGCCTCTAGAACGGTTCTCAAGGAAGTCGTCCCGGTCTCACCCCCCCCTTTGCACCGGCCGGGGCGGCTTCCTCCCTTATGGAATTGATTTAGAAGGAACACCCCATGAAGAAGACCCTTATTGCAGGCGCCGCGCTTGCCGCGATGCTCACTGGCAGCATGGCTATTGCTCAACCGGCTCCGGGCAAGATGCGCGGCCCCGATGCCAACCAGGATGGCGTTATCACTGAAGCCGAGGTCCGCGCCCAGGCGCGCACGATGTTCGAGCGCATGGATTTCAACAAGGACGGCAAGATCGACAAGGCCGACCGTGAAGCCCGTCAGGCCGAACGCTTCAAGATGCTCGACACCGATGGCAGCGGCGAAGTGAGCCTTGCTGAAATGACGGCTGCCCGCGAAGCGCGTGAAGCCAAGCGTGCCCAGCGCATGGAGATGCGCGCCGAAGCCGGCAAGGGTGAGCCCGGTGCTCGCGGTGGCGGCAAGTGGCGCGGCGGCCCCGGCATGGGCAAGCGTGGTGGCCATGGTGGCGGCATGCGCGGTGGCATGATGCGCCTGGACACCAACAAGGATGGCGCGATCACGCTCGCCGAGTTCGAAGCCGGTGCGCTGGAGCGCTTCAAGCGGCAGGACACCAACAACGACGGTCAGGTGACCAAGGCCGAGCGTGACGCGGGGCGCGAAGCGATGAAGCAGCGCTGGCAGGAAAAGCGTGCCGCCCCCAAGGGCTGATCGCCGACCTGATGACCATCTTCCGGCTCCGATGCAGGTTCCCCGCTGCACCGGGGCCGGTTGCCTTTGCCGCCGCCGCGCGGCACATGCGGAACCACAATGACTGAAGCGCCCCACATCCTGCTGATCGATGACGAACCTAGCCTGCGCGAACCGCTGGCCGAGTATCTCGTCGGGCAGGGCTTTGCCGTGACCGAGGCGGGCGATGCGGCTCGGGCGCGCAGCCTGATGCGCGACCAGCGCTTTTCGATCCTGCTGCTCGACATCATGATGCCCGGCGAGGACGGCCTCAGCCTGTGCCGCCATGTCGCGGCGCAATCGGAAATCCCGGTCATCCTGCTCACCGCCAAGGGTGAGGCGATGGACCGCATCATTGGGCTGGAGATCGGCGCGGACGATTATGTCGTCAAGCCGTTCGACCCGCGCGAGCTGGTGGCGCGGATCAAGACCGTGCTGCGCCGCGCCGCGCGCTCGCCCCAGGCGCTTGAGGACGAGGTCCAGGGCTTCGAGTTCGATGGCTGGCGGCTCGATACCGTCAAGCGCCGACTGATCGACCCGGATGGAGCCCTGGTTCCGATCTCGACCGCCGAGTTCAAGCTGCTTCTGGTGTTCTGCGAACACGCGGGCCATGTGCTCAATCGCGATCAGCTGCTCGATCTGGCGCATGGCCGCGAGGCGCATCTTTTCGACCGCGCCATCGACAATCAGATCAGTCGCCTGCGCAAGAAGGTGGAGGCGGACAACCGGACCCCACGGCTGATCAAGACCGTGTGGGGCGGCGGCTATACGCTCGCTGCCAAGGTGCGCCGTCTGGCGAGCACTGACACGCCATGACCCTGCTCCAGCGGCTGTGGCCGTCCAGCCTTGCCGGTCGCCTGCTGCTGACCATCGCGCTTGCCTTGCTGGTCGGGCAATTGCTGAACGCTGCGCTGATGGTGCGCGCCCAGCGCGAGCAGGCGATGGACCGGGTTGCGGCAGAGGCAGCTGTGCGGCTGATCGCGGCCACCGACCGGCTGGAGCAGGGCCGCCCCTTGCGCGAGCGCAATTTCGGACGAATGGGACGTGCACCCGGCTTCAGGTTCCGGCGCACCGACCTTGCACCCGGTAGCCCGGTGACGCCGGACATGCGGCCCATTCCTGAATTGGTCGCGCGACTGAACGAGATCCTCCCAACCTATGGCGTTCCATACCGCAAGATCGAGGCGGTGGCCGTGAAGGCCCCGCCGCGCGCCCGCCGTGTGGAGCGGCTGGCGGCGCAGATCGGCGGGCGCAGCGATAACCAGGTCCGCGAGCTGGCGCTGATCGCGCTGCAGCGATCCGACGGACAATGGCTCAGCGTCCGCGTGCCGGTGGCGGAGGCTTCCGGGCGCATCGTCGCCACCATCATCGCGCAGACGGTATTGCTGTATCTGGTGATGCTGGTACCTCTGGTCTGGCTGACGCGGCGCATCGCGCGATCGATGGGCGCGCTGCGCGATGGCGTGGCGCAGTTCGAACAGACCCAGCAGGCGCAGCCGATCGAACCTTCCGGCCCCAGCGACCTTGTCGATCTCACCCGTTCGTTCAACGCGATGAGCGCGCGGATTTCCGCGATGCTCAACGAGAAGGACGTGATGCTGGGCGCGATCGGGCATGATCTCAAGACCCCGCTGGCGGCGCTGCGCGTACGCGTGGAATCGGTGCCCGACGAACGCCAGCGTAGCCGCATGGTTGCCAGCATCGACGATATCACCCGTACGCTCGACGACATTCTGTCGCTGGCGCGCATCGGGCGCACGGGCGAGGTGGCAGAGCCGGTCAACCTGGTCGCCTTGGTCGAGATGATCGCCGACGAGTATCGCGATCTGGGCCAGGATGTCGAACTGGCCGATTGCGAACGGATCGTCGCTCCGCTGCAGTTCACCTGGATCCGCCGCGCGTTGCGCAACGTCATCGGCAACGCGGTGCGCTATGGCGCGCGGGCGCGGATCAGCATCGCTCGGCAGAACCGGGCGGTGGCCATCACCATCGATGATGATGGCCCCGGCATCGCCGATGATCAGATCGAACGGATGTTTGAACCGTTTACCCGGCTGGAGGCCTCGCGCAACATGGCGACCGGCGGTACCGGCCTGGGCCTTACGCTCGCCCGCGCGATCGCGCACCAGCATGGCGGGGCGCTGACACTGGCGAACCGGCGCGCTGCGGATGGTACTGTCGAGGGCCTGCGTGCGGTGCTGACGCTGCCGGTGGGGTAGCGCGTACACCCAGCTGTGTTGTGAACGTCCCTCGATTTCGCTCGGGATAGGCGGGCTGGGGAGTGATCGGCTTCAGACACGGCTCATATGTTTGTCGCTGCTGATCCGCTGAAACCCCGTCCCGTGTTCCCGAGCGAAGTCGAGGGACGTTGTGCAACTCAGGAGAGATTTGGGCGGAGCCGCAACACACCTTCCCCTTCCCGCAACCAGCCGCTAATGCTCTTGCATGACGCACAATTCTGCCCCGTCCGCCTATCCCGCCACCCGGCTTCGCCGCACCCGCGCCACCGCGTGGAGCCGCAGCATGGTGCGCGAGACCAGCCTTTCGCCGGCCAACCTGATCTGGCCGCTGTTCGTCACCGAAGGAGAGGGGGTTGAAGAGCCGATCGCATCGTTGCCCGGCGTGTCGCGCTGGTCGGTGGACCTGATCGTCGAGCGCGCGCGCGAGGCGGTGGCGCATGGCATTGCCTGCGTGGCGCTGTTTCCCAATACCCAGGCCGACCGCCGCAGCCAGAACGGCGAAGAGGCGCTCAACCCCGACAATCTGATGTGCCGCGCGATCCGCGCGATCAAGGCAGCGCTGGGCGACAGCATCGGCGTGCTGACCGATGTCGCGCTCGATCCGTACACCGCGCACGGCCAGGACGGGCTGGTCGATGACGAAGGCTATGTGCTGAACGATGCGACCGTCGCGGTGCTGGTCGGCCAGTCGCTCAACCAGGCAGCCGCCGGCGCGGACATCATTGCGCCATCGGACATGATGGACGGCCGCATCGGCGCGATCCGCGCGGCGCTGGAAGCGCACGGCCACCACAATGTCCAGATCATGAGCTATGCCGCGAAATACGCGAGCGCCTTCTACGGCCCGTTCCGCGACGCAGTGGGTTCGTCAGGGCTGCTCAAGGGCAATAAGAAGGGCTATCAGATGGACCCGGCCAATGCCGAAGAGGCGTTGCGGGAGGTGGCGATGGACATCGCCGAGGGAGCTGACAGCGTGATGGTGAAGCCCGGAATGCCCTATCTGGATATCGCCGCCAAGGTGAAGCAGGCGTTCGGGCTGCCGACCTACGCGTACATGGTGTCGGGCGAATATGCGATGATCGAGGCGATGGCCGCGGCAGGCGCAGGAGATCGCGACGCGGTGGTGCTGGAAAGCCTGCTCGCCTTCCGCCGGGCAGGGTGCAGCGGCATCCTCACCTATCACGCGCTGCACGCGGCCAAGCTGCTGGCGAAGGGTTGAAGCCATGGACGACGTTTCGATCATCAGCCTGCACGGCAAGACCCCGCGCATCCACGACAGCGCCTTCATCGCGCCGGGTTGCCGCATCATCGGTGATGTCGAGATCGGCCCCGATGCGAGCATCTGGTACAATTGCGTGATCCGCGCCGACGTCAACCGCATCGTCATCGGCGCGCGAACCAATGTGCAGGACGGCACCGTCATCCATTGCGACAGCCCGCGCCCCGGCCAGCCCGAGGGCTTTCCCACGCTGATCGGCGAGGACGTGCTGATCGGCCATATGGCGATGGTCCACGGCTGCATTCTGGAAGACCGTGCGTTCGTCGGCCTGGGCGCGATCGTGATGGACGGTTGCCGCATTGGCGGCGATGCCATGCTGGCGGCAGGCGCGATGCTGACGCCCGGCAAGTCGATGCCCTCAGGGCAGCTGTGGGGCGGGCGTCCGGCGCAATACATGCGCGATCTGCCCGAACCGGCGATCATGGGCATGCGCATCGGCGTTGCGCATTATGTCGAGAACGCCAAGGCGCACAAGGCCGCGATCGGCAGCGACTGAGCACGGGCCAATCCAGGCGAGGCTGGCGTTACCCGTGGTCGCGGCAGGCCGCACTCACCGCTTGATATAGTCGCGCGGCGGCACGAAGCGTTCGCCGCGCGCCCGCGCCATCATCGCCTCGTCGGCAATCGCGGTCTTGCGCTCTACCGCTGCAATGCGAGCCTTGCGCCGCGCCATCATGCCGCTTTCCTCGCCAATCGCCGTCGCCATCTTCCGAATTTCCTCACCGCGCGTGCCGATGATCAGCGCCATGAAGACCGATGCGAGCGAGATCGACAGGAATGAAATGAACAGATCGTCCGGTGACATACTGACCCCCCATGTTCTGGTGTTGAACAAGATGTGGGTGTTCCTGGTTAAGCCGCTCTTGGCACCAAAGGTTAAGCAGGCGTTGACGACAGATTTATCTTCTCTTTACCTCCTGAATGCGCGCGCCGTCCCCTAACAAACGCACATCACCCCCATTGCCGGAATGAATCCCATGCCCAGCCAGATCGCCCCCACCGTGCTGCTGCTCGCGATATCGAACATCTTCATGACGACGGCCTGGTACTGGCACCTCAAGGGCGGCCCGGAGGCCGCTGCGGCGCGCCCGGTGTTCTGGGTGATCGCGATGAGCTGGGGGCACAAGGCTGCGTTCGCCTGCATCATGGCAGGGGTGGGGTTTCTCTTCATCGGCAAATCAACGAGCCGTTCGTCGCAGCGGTAAGGTTTGTTTTACGAGTTCGGCACATCGTCGCGGCATGGCCAGATCCGTGCCCGCACATGCCCTTGCCCGCGCGCGCCGTCACGACAATTGGCGCCTGACGGGTCTTGCGATTGCGCTGGCTGCCCTCGTCGGCTGGAACCTGCCTGACTGGATCGGTCCGGATGCCAGCGCACCGACGGCTTTGTACGGTGTGATGACCTCTCGCACCGCTGCAGCATCGGGCGACAGCATCGCCACTCATTTCCCGATCTGTTCCAGCGGCTTGCGCTACACCTGTGTGATCGATGGCGACACGTTCTGGCTGCGTGGCCAGAAGATCCGGGTTGCCGATATCGACACGCCCGAAGTGTCGTCGCCGCGCTGCGCCGCCGAATTGCAGCTGGGCCGCCGGGCGACCGACCGCATGCAGCAATTGCTCAACGCCGGGCCTTTCGCGCTCGAACCTGCCGACCGCGCCGAAGACCGCTATGGCCGCAAGCTGTTTCGCGTGACGCGCGGCGGCGAAAGCCTGGGCAACGCACTGGTCGGCGAAGGGCTGGCGGTCTGGTACGGCAATGGTCGCCCCGATTGGTGCTGACCTATAAGGGTCAGATTCGCGCACGCCCGGGCTTGCGCGGGGCGTCCGATGGCATGTCGAACAGCACGCGGCGCTGCTTGAAATCGATCATCATCCGGTTGAACAGCCGCAGCGTGCTCATCCCCAGCAGCAGTGCCGGCGTCTTGTCGAGCCCCAGCTCGCGGAATGCCTCGGCATCGGCGAACACGACCGGGACATAGTCGAATTGCGCACGCCCTAAGCGGAAATCGCTGGCCAGCCCGGCATCCGCCAGGATCGTCTGACCGGTGACCGAAGTGAGGCTGGCCTGCTGCGTGTTGATCGCGCTTGATGTTCCCAGCCGCTTGAGCAGCGCCAGGTTGCCGATGTTCGATTCCGCGCCGGTATCGATGACCACGCTGACGCGCTTTCCGCCGATGGTGGCATCGGTGAAGATCAGCTGGCCCGACCGCCGCCGGGCGCTGACCACGATTTCAAAATCGCTGGTGCGCACGCGCTCGGTGACATCCTCGACCGTGATCGCGTTTTCCAGAAAGTCGAACAGGATGCGCTGGTCCTGCAGCCCATCCAGCCCCAGTATGCCGTCTGCACCGATGTGCTGCGGCTCGAGGATGGGCGCGACCAGCTCGCCATAATTGCGGCGGCCCAGTGTCACCTCTGGCAGGTAGACGGTCTGCACCATCTTGGTACCTGCAATGCTCACCAGCCGGGCGATCTCGGCCAGCTCCAGCGACAGGACGGACGCGATGTCGCGCGACACCACGGTGCGTTCCGACCCGGTATCGATCATGAAAGAAAACGGCCCGCGCCCGTCGATGCCGACCGGCACGGTCATCCGGTTGGCGCGATCGCGGTCGATGGTGATGGTTTCGGCATCCAGGCCGGGGCCATCGGCGGCGGTGATTTCGCCTAAGGTCGTTTTTGGGTAAAGCACCGCCTCCTGTGCCGAAGCGGATGGGGCAACCGCCAGTGCTGCCATCAGCGTGAACGCACCGGCCAGCGGGCGAAACAGCATTGTTCTGATCCTCTCACACGCCGAGCTTGAACCATGTTTGCGTGCACGGCCCATCTATCACACGGCCGGATGCGTGCCAATCAATCCGCGCGCATCGCGGTGGCGGCCAGGCTCTCGGCTTCTACGAGCAATGCGTCGTCGGTGGACCCTTGGGCCACGCTTTCGCGCCCGATCATTACCAGCACCGGCACCGCCAGCGGGCTGACCCGTTCCAGATCGATATGCAGCATGGTACCCGCCGCGCGGTCGAGCAGATCGCCCAGCCGCCCGACATCGGTCATCCGCGCGCGCGCATCGGCCCAGGCGGCCTCGAGCAGCACATGGTCGGGCTCGTACTTGCGCAGCACATCGTAGATCAGGTCGGTCGAGAAGGTGACCTGCCGCCCCGACTTCTTCTTGCCCGGATGCTGGCGCTCGACGAGCCCGCTGATCACCGCCACCTCGCGGAAGGCGCGCTTGAGCAGGTACGAATTCTGCACCCAGTCGGTGAACTCGTCGGCAAGGATATCGGCGGAAAACAGCGCGGCAGGGTCGGTCACCGGTTTGAGGCTCCACACCGCCAGCGCATAATCATTGGCCACGAAGCCCATCGGTTGCAGCCCGCGGCTCTCCATCCGCCGTGTCAGCAGCATGCCCAGCGACTGATGCGCGTTCCACCCTTCGAACGGATAACACACCATGTACTGCCGCCCGTGGTGCGGGAAGGTCTCGACCAGCAGCTGGTCGGGCTCGGGCATCGCCGAGCGATAGTCCTGCATCTCCAGCCATTCGCGCACGTCATCGGGAAAGCGCCCCCAGCCCGCGCGATCGGTGAGGAAGCTGCGCACGCGCGAGGACAGATGCGTGGTCAGCGGCATGCGCGCGCCGTTATAGCTGGGGATCTGCGTCGCCCTGGCCGAGGCCTTGACGACGAGGTCGAGGTCCTTGATCCGCTCGACCTCCAGCCCCATGCCTGCGAACACGAAGGTATCGCCGGGGGAGAGCTGGGCGGCGAAATCCTCTTCGACCCGGCCCAGCGACCGCCCGTTCTTGAAACGCACGTCGAGCATCGGCGTGTCGACGATGATTCCTGCGTTCAGGCGATATTGCGCAGCGAACTTGGGGTGCACCAGCCGCCATGTCCCATCGGGCAGGCGCAGCAGCCGCTTGAACTTGTCATAGGCCTTCAGCGAATAGCCGCCGTTCTCCACAAACCCCAGAACGCGCTGGAAGGCAGCGCGGTCGAGCGCGCTGTAGGGCAGGGCCGATTGCACCTCGGCCAGCATCGTATCTTCGTGGAACGGTCCCGCGCAAGCCGCGCCCAGGATGTGCTGCGCCAGCACGTCGAGCCCGCCAGGGCGAAAACTCTCGCCATCGCGCTGGCCCTCGGTCACCGCATCGAACGCGGCCTGCGCCTCGAGATACTCGAAACGGTTGCCGGGAACCAGGATCGCGCGGCTCGAGCAATCGAGCCGGTGGTTGGCGCGGCCGATGCGCTGCAACAGCCGCGACGATCCCTTGGGCGCGCCCATCTGGATCACGCAATCGACATTGCCCCAGTCGACGCCAAGGTCGAGGCTGGCGGTGGCAACCAGCGCGCGCAGCTCGCCCCGCGCCATCGCGCCTTCGACCTTGCGCCGCGCCTCGACCGAGAGCGATCCGTGGTGGATGCCGATCGGCAGATGCGCCTCATTGAGCTCCCACAGCTTCTGGAAGATGAACTCGGCGAGGAAGCGCGTGTTACAGAAGACGAGCGTGGTCTGGTTGCGGGTGATTTCCTCCAGAACCTGCGGCACCGCATAGTGGCCGCTATGGCCTGCCCAGGGCACGCGGTCGTCGGTGATCAGGATCGACAGGTCGGGCTCTGCGCCGGGCTCGCCCTCGACCAGCGCCACGGTGTCGATATCGCCATAAGGCGCCAGCCAGCCGCGATAGGCATCGGCATCGGCGACAGTGGCTGAAAGCGCCACGCGGCGCATCTGCGGCGCAATGCCCTGCAGCCGCGAGAGCGAGAGGCTGAGCAGATCGCCGCGCTTGGAGGCGGCAAAAGCGTGGACCTCGTCGATGATCACGGTCTTGAGCCCCGCGAACATCTCCGCGCTTTCGGGGTACGAGAGCAGCAGGCTCAGCGATTCCGGCGTGGTGAGCAATATGTGTGGCGGGCGGGCGCGCTGCCGCGCCTTGCGGTCGGAGGGCGTGTCGCCGCTGCGCGTTTCGATGGTGATGCCCAGGCCCATTTGCTGCACCGGGGTGAGCAGATTGCGCTGCACGTCGTGCGCCAGCGCCTTGAGCGGCGAGATATACAGCGTGTGCAGACCGTCATGGACGGTGCCATCGGCGAAATCTCTCAACGTCGGGAGGAAACCTGCGAGCGTCTTGCCTGCACCGGTCGAGGCAACGAGCAACGCGTGCCGTCCTGCATCCGCCTCAGCCAGCATCGCCATCTGGTGCTGCCGGGGCGACCAGCCGCGCTGCGCAAACCAGTCGGTGATGATTTGGGGCAGCGCCATGGGCAGGATATAGGGCGCAGCAGGGGTGAACTAAAGGGGCAGGGCCGAAGGCTTTACCACCAGCGGAAGATGCCGGCTGCGCCCACGCCCAGCGGCATGTGCGCCCATTGCGATGCCAGCCACACGATCGTCCCGCCGATCAGCGCCAGCCAGCCGGGAAAGGCCAGACCGCGACCAAAGGGCAGAAAGCTCGTGCGCGCCTGCCAGTGCAGCCAGGCATCGCCCATGATGACGAACTTCTTGCCATCCTGCAGCTTCGCCCCGACCAGCGCCAGGATTATGATCGCGCCGCACAGGATCAGGGTATCAAGCCGTGGCGCGACCAGCATATGCGCAATGCCCCACAGCGCGAAGCTCCACATCATCGGGTGCCGCGTGATGCGGAACACACCCGCTGGCTCCTTCACCGCGATCTTCTTGGCGGCGGCTTCAGGCACGGGCAGGGCGGGGTTGCCGATCAGCGAGCCTGCAAACAGGATCGATGCAATCAGCATTAGCACGGTGCTGATCATCCAGATGCCATCGCCCGGTGGCCAAAGCGGCGCTGTTACCGGCGCGCGCTTGAAACCTTCGACCATGAGGAACAGCGTGGCGAACGACACCACGGTGTAGGCGACCTGGAAACCCTTGTCTCCCAGCCTTGCAACCATGGGCGCGCGCAGGGGGTGCGACATCGCAAAATGGCTGCCAACAAAGCCGATGGCCCCCGCCATCAGCATGGCATAGCCCTGCATAGCCGCTCTCCCCCATGCACCGCGCGCCCCAGCGACGAGCGGTCTCGTCAGACGCTATATTACCGATCGTACGCCTTGGGCAAAGCCCCTTCCTGCGGCGTGCGATACCGATCGCGCAGCCGCGCCTGGCGGTTGTCGAGCGGTTGCTGCACGCCATCGATCATCACCGCGACCGGCGCCGATGACAGTTCGAGCGGATCGCCATCCCAGATCACGACATCGCCCTGGCGGCCGGGCTTGAGGCTGCCAAGCATCGCATCGACGCCCATTGCCTGGGCAGGACCCGAAGAGATGGCGGCAAACGCCTGGTCCCAGGTAAGCCCGGTAGCCCCCGGCACGCGCTGCAGCGCCACCAGATTGCCGGCATATTGCGGCGAATAATGCAGCTTGTGCGCGTCGCTGTCGTTGATCATGCCGATCGCAACCGTCACGCCCGCGCGCTTCATGCGGCCGATGTTCGACTGGGTCGCGGCGGTCTTCTCGAACTCCGATGGCAGGTCGTTCAGCGCCGAGGCGATAACGGGAACCTGTGCGGCGGCAATCTGACCCGCGACCAGCCAGCCTTCCGACACACCCACCAGCACCAGCTTGAGCAACGGGAATTCCTCGCGCAGCTTGAGCACGTTGAGGATGTCGGCCGCGCGCTCGACATGCACCATCAGCCGGATTTCGCCGTTCACCACGGGCACCAGCGCCTCTGCGTCCTGCCGATTGAGCAGCGCGTCATGCGGATGCGCCGCGACCCCGCGCTGGCCGTTTGTCAGGGCGCGCGCCTCGATCAGCGCGTTGCGGAATTCAAGAAAGGCCGAAGCCCGGCTGCCGCCCGCCTTGGCAGAGCCCGTCTCGCCCAGTTCGACGAACTGGAACGCGCGCGCCTTCGTGACGGCGTCATAGTCATCACCCAGATCGATCAGCGCGCCCATTCCGGCAAAGATCGATGCGGGCGCTGCAGGGGCCACCACCGCGCGGGTGATGCCAGCGGCGCGATTGACCGCGATCGGCGCAACCTTGGCGTTGATCGCGGGGACAACGTCGATTGCGGCGGAAAAGTCGCCGCGACCGGCGCTGCTGTCGTTGGTCTCATTGACGGCCTCGACCTCGATCAGGCCCAGCCGACTGAACCCTGCGAACAGGCCGGGCGTGACCCAGCGTCCGGCAGCATCGACCACCTGCGCACCTGCGGGCACGGCAACGCCGGCGCCAGCAGCCACGACCTTGCCATCGCGCAGCACGACGGTGCCACCCTCGATGGGTGCGCTGCCATCACCGATGACGACCTTGCCGCCGGTGATCGCGATGGTCTGCGCGGCGAGCGGGGTGGCGAACAGCGCTGCTGTCGCGACGCCTGCGGAAAAGAGAGCCTTGATCATTTCGTGTCTCCCTCGCCGGGCTGGCCCAGCTCGAAATCGCTCACCGGACGGCGCTTTGGATCGTTCGCGTCATACAGCATCGCGCCATCGATCCAGACCTTTTCGGGCCGCGCATAGACCGAGAGCGGGTTGGCGTTCCACAGCACGACATCGGCCATCTTGCCGGGCTTGAGGCTGCCGGTCTTGTCGGCGATGCCCATCGCCCGAGCGGGGTTGTAGGTGAGCCAGCTGATCGCGGTGGCGTCAGTAATATTGAAGCCCATCCGGCGTCCATCGCCCAAGGCCTTGGCCGCTTCCTGGTTCAATCGCTGGATCTGGTCCTGATCGTCCGAATGGATGATCGTGCATGCGCCGGCATTCTGGATGATCGCGGCGTTTTCCGGAATGCCGTCATAGGATTCCATCTTGAAGCCCCACCAGTCGGCCCAGACCGCCGAACAGATGCCGTTGGCCTTGAGCAGATCGGCGATCTTGTAGCTTTCGACCGCGTGGTGGAAGGTGGAGACGGTGTAGCCGAACTCCTTGGCCATATCGATCACGATCGCCATTTCATCGGCGCGATAGCAGTGGTTGTGGATCTGGATCTTGCCTTCCAGCGCACCTTTCAGCGTATCCATGCCGATGTCGCGGGTAGGGGGCGTGCCGCCCTTGCGTTCATACTCGTCCCAGCGCGCCTTGTATTCGGCAGCGCGCGCCCAGGTCTGGCGGTTGACGGCCAGGTTGCCCATGCGGCTGGCGGGCTTCTGATTGCGGCTGCCATAGACCCGCTTGGGGTTCTCACCGCACGCCATCTTGAGGCCGTAGGGCGCGCCGGGGAACTTCATCGCCTGCATGGTGCGCGCAGGCACGTTCTTGAGCGTCACCGAGCGGCCACCGAACAGGTTGGCCGAGCCCGGGAGGATCTGCAAGGACGTGACGCCGCCATTGGCCAGTGCGCGGCTGAAGCCGGGGTCCTGCGGCCAGACCGAGTGCTCGGCCCAGACATCCGCGGTAACCGGGCTGGTCGCCTCATTGCCATCCGAATGCGCCTGCACGCCGGGCGAGGGATAGTCACCCAGGTGGCTGTGGATGTCGATGATGCCTGGCGTCACGAACTTGCCGGTGCCGTCGATCACCATGATGTCGGCGGGGATCGGGGTGTCCGCGCCGCCCACTGCGGTGATCTTGCCATCGGAGAAGAACACCACGCCATTGTCGATCTGACCGCCCTCGCCATCGAAGATGGTGACGTTGCGGATCGCGGTCGGCGCACCGCCATAGGGCTTGTAGGTGCTGGGATACGGGTTCTCGTCAAAGCTGACCTTGGCCGCCTTGGGCGCATTGCTGCTGGCAGACGATGGTCCTTCGGTGCTGGTCGTATTGGCGCAGCCGACGACCAATATGGCCGCCAGCGGCGCAGTGAGCCCGTATCGCATAACTATTTCCCTGTCGCAGTTCGGTTTTGGTGTGCGCAGCTCAGGCGCCGCGCGTGGCCGGATTGACGCCAGCGGCCTGCGGCTCGGCAAGCTCTGCCTCGCCCGCCAGCGGTTCTGCGTCCTTGAGCGTATCGAGATGCATCAGCTTCTTGATCAGCGGGGACACCAAGATCACGCCGACACCCACGCCGATCGCGATCCAGCCGATGTTCGAATACACGTCGAGCACCGTCTGCTGGCCTGCGCCTTCGCCGCTGGCTGCTTCCGAACCGGTCGCTGCCGCGATCAGCCCGGCCACGAAATTGCCCGAGGCCGATGCGAAGAACCAGGTGCCCATGATCAGCGATGCCATGTGCGCAGGCGCCAACCGGTTCATCGCGCTGAGGCCGACAGGCGACAGGCACAGTTCGCCGGTGGTGTGGAGCAGATAGATGAGGAAGATGAACAGCACCGGCGTCGGAACGCCCGCGCCACTCGCCGCCGCGCCTGCCACCAGCACCAGAAAGCCTGCACCCAGCTGCATCATCGCCAGACCGAACTTGGCAGGGGCCGAAGGCTCAAGCCCCCGGCGGCCCAGCCAGGTCCAGATGCCCGCAAAGAAGGGTGCGAGCAGCACGATGTACATCGCGTTCACCGACTGGAACACCGACGCGGGAACCCCGCCACGATCGACATAGCGGTCGGTATAAAGGTTGAGCGAGGAGCCGGCCTGTTCGAACAGCGCCCAGAACAGGATCGACCCCAGAATCAGGAACATCGCCGCGAAGATGCGGTCGCGATCATGCGGTTCCAGCTTGGTGACGGCGGTCAGCAGCACATAGCCGACCAGAATGACACCCGAAACCAGCAGCAGCCAGCCCACGACATCCTGATACTGGATCAGAACCCAGATGCCGAGCACGGCGGCAATGCCAACGGCGTAGATCAGCCATTCCTTCTTGATGCCCATCACCGGCGCTGCCAGCGCGACCGGATCGGGCGCTTCGCCGCGACCGCACAGCAAAGGCTTGCCGAGGATGAACACGATCAGGCCGAGCAGCATGCCGACACCGGCCGCGCCGAAGCCGTACGACCAGCCATAGACCTCACCCAGATAGCCGCATGCCAGCGAGCCCAGGAACGCGCCGAGATTGATGCCCATGTAGAAGATCGTGTACGCGCCATCGCGGCGCACATCGGTGCGCGGATAGAGCTGGCCGACGATCACCGAGATGTTCGCCTTGAGGAAGCCCGATCCCACGATGATGAACGCCAAGGCCAGCCAGAAGATGCTGAGCGAGGTCGGATCCTGGCCGCCTGTTCCTTCAAATCCCATCAGCGCATGGCCGAAGGTCAGAATCACCGCGCCGAAGGTTACCGCCTTGCGCTGGCCCAGATAACGGTCGGCCAGATAGCCGCCCAGCACAGGGGTGATGTAAACCAGCGCGGTATAGGCGCCGTAGATGACGCCCGATTTCTCGTCGGAAAACAGCCAGTGCTTGGTGAGGTAGAAAATCAGCAGCGCGCGCATGCCGTAATAGGAAAAGCGTTCCCACATTTCCGCGAAAAACAGCACGTACAGGCCCTTGGGGTGACCCAGAAACGTGCCTTTGGAATCGCCACTCACGGCATATCCGCTGGCCATAATCGCTTTGCTCCCGTCGATTTTATCATGGCGGCCAGTCCCCGGGTCCGCCATAGCGTGGGCGCCAACCTAGACAAAAATGCGCAGGTGTGAAGCGCCTTGTTGCAGTTGGTACCAACAGGCCTTTTTCCCACCGGCTGACCGGAGCTTCGCGTGACCGAATTCAACGACCTTTCCTCGCTGACCCGCTACCTTGCTACTCGCCGGTCGGGCAGTCCGCGCGCCATGATCGCGCCCGGCCCCGATACTGCGCAAATCCGCGAGATCGTGGAGACCGCACTGCGCACCCCCGACCATGGCAAGCTGAACCCCTGGCGGGTGGTGCACGTGGCGAGCGACCAGCGTGATGCGCTGGCGCAGGGGCTGACCCAGGCCTATCGCGCGGAAAAGCCCGAGGCTGGGCGGCTGGAGATCGAGGCGATGGAGACCTTTGCGCGCCATGCGCCCGAATTGCTCGTCGTGCTGTTCAGCCCCCGCGAATCGAGCAAGATTCCGCTGTGGGAGCAGGAGCTGTCCGCAGGCGCGTTCGTGATGAACCTGCTGCACGCCAGCCATGCACGCGGCTTTGTCGGCGGCTGGATCACCGGCTGGCCGAGCTACAGCAAGGCGGTGCGCGACCTGTTCGGATCAGAACCGGAGCAAATTGCGGGCTTTGTCTATCTGGGAACCGCAGGCCAGCCGCAGGAAGAACGGCCCAGGCCTGAATTCGACGCGGTGTTCAGCGAGTGGCAGCCTGCGGCAGGCTGACCTGGCTAGAGCTGCTCGTCGCCTTCGGGCGCCTCGTCCTCGCCATCCAGGCCTGCCGCAGCTTCGTCAGCAAACTCGCGCGTGATCGCCGCATCCAGCTTGTCGAGCGGTTCTCCCTTGGTTTCCTGCTTGTGCGCCAGCTGCGCTGCCGTGTCCCAGGCCTTGGCTGCGGACAGGGCGATATCCCGCCGGTTGGAGAGGGTTTCGCTGGCCGCCTTGGCGATCTGCAGGCTTTCCTGCTCGCGGCAGAATTTCTCGGTGACGCGCACGCATAAGCTCCTTGGCGTTTGGATCTGCTCACCAATCGAGCGAAGGGCGGCGCACGGCTGCGCAACCTTGCGCTGGTCCCGGCGGATGTCCGGACGATAGCACCACAGCGTGAAACAAGCGAACTATACCTGAGGCATGTCCGTTTCGTCCTTCGGCGGACGGCCTCGGGGCCGCTGCTCGGGCGCGGCCACCCTGATCCCCCGCCGCGCCAACGCCTCGCGCAGCAGCACCTCGATTTCCGCATTGACGCTGCGGAACTCGGCTGCCGCTGCGCGCTCGATTGCCGCGTGAAGCGACGGTTCGAGGCGCAGGGCGAAGGGTTTCTTGGGCGGCGCAGCCATGGCTCAGATCAATAGAGCGACCCGGCGTTGACCACCGGCTGGGTATCGCGCTCGCCGCACAGCACGACCATCAGGTTGGATACCATCGCTGCCTTCCGCTCGTCGTCGAGGTTGACGACATTCTTCTCGCTCAGCAGCGCCAGCGCGTGTTCGACCATCGTCACCGCGCCCTCGACCAGCCGCGCACGCGCAGCGACCACGGCTTCGGCCTGCTGACGGCGCAGCATCGACTGGGCGATCTCAGGCGCATAGGCCAGATGCGTCAGCCGGCATTCGTCGATCTGCACGCCAGCGGCGGCGACGCGCTCCTGCAGTTGCTTTTCCAGCTCGTGGCTCACCTCTTCGGCATCGCCGCGCAGCGTGACCTCGTCGACATTGAAATCGTCATAGGGGTAGCGTGCGCCGATCACGCGGACCGCGCTCTCGATCTGGATGTCGACGAACTCCTGGTAATTCTCGACATCGAACAGTGCCTTCGAGGTGTCTGCCACGCGCCACACGACGTTGGTCGCGATCTCGATGGGGTTGCCGCGCAGATCGTTGACCTTCACCTTTTCCGACGTGACGTTGTGAACGCGCACCGAAATCTTCTTGCGGCTCAGCCACGGCCAGCGCCAGCGCAGCCCGGTGTTGCGATCGGTACCCTTGTAGCTGCCGAACAGCTGGATCGCCGCCGCCTCGTTGGGGTTCAGCATGTAGAAGCCGCTGATGATCAGCAGGAATGCAAGCGCACCAATGGCAGCGATGGCCAATCCCACCAGATTGCCACCCTTAGCCATGGCCACACCCAGCACCGGCATCGCCATCGACACAAGCATCAGCAAGAGGAAGAGATAGCCATTGAACGTGCTGGCCTGGCTTTCATGGCTGGCCACCATGGCCCCCGTTGGCTGGCTGCCGATTGGCGAATGGTCCTGCATGCGAAACTCCCTCCGATTCGAAAATATGATATCATAATTATATCAAAAATCGCACGCGGCAAGAGGGTTTGCGCCTGGGGCAGGGGGAAATATGCAGTCCGTCACAACCGGCATTCGACGGTCTGCTATCTCAGCAGTCGAACGGTTCATCGCCATAGGAAACCGTTTCGCCGTCCATGCGTAATGCAACGGACACTTCTGAGGAAACCGCTCATGACGATGCACTATCCCATGCTCGCCTTCGATCCCGCCACGGCATTGGCGGCAGGCCGTTCATTTGCCCGGCGGATCGCCGAGCGCGGCTTCATGCCCCTGTACCGTTCGGGCGATGTCAATCACTGCCCCGGGTGTGGCGGCAAGAGCTGGCATGTCGGACGGATGAGCGCGGAATGTGCGATCTGCGAGACGGCGATCCCGCTGGCAGATGTCGCCGCGCAGCCGATGCAGCCGCTTTATCACGTAACCCGCAGCCGGACCGTATCAGCTGATTGACAGCGGGTGTCGCAGGTGTCGCGCTATGCGTTGCCGCGCACCATTCTGCCCAGCACAGCCGGGTAGAATGCCTTTTCTTCCCAGCGGACGCGTGCTTGAAGCCGCTCGCTCAGTCCGTTGAACACGGTCAGGAAACCATCCGGGTCACTGGTCACCTTGCGCTGCGGCCAGCTGGCATTGCATTCCATTAGGTCGCCGCGCCATGCGAGAAGTTCGTCGTGGAATCTGCGGATGAGGGCCGTTTTCGCAGGGTCATCCCGCAGGCGGGGCGCGTGGGCGTTGATCAGCGCAATCTCTTCACCGCAATGAACATTGACCATCTTCGACAGCGCCATGCGCTGTGCGGGAAGATCCCGCAATGCTTCGGATGACCCCGTCGATACCGTCGCCACAATTCCCTTGGCCATGCCGACAAGCTGGTCATGATGGTCGGCAAATGCTGTGCTCGTCATGAACCGTGCCCGTCCTAGCGATGCCCACCGGCAGAAGGTGGCACCGTCTGCGCAGTTTTAAGTTGGCTAAGTTTACAGGAGGTTACCGCTTGCACCGTTCGTCGCACTGATCCACTCTGGCTTATCCAAGCCATCGAGGGGTCAGCCACAATGTCCACATCAAGCCCATCTTCCGCCAGTCGCCGCGACATGCTCCGCTCGGCGGCCCTGCTTGGATCCGGCGTGGCGCTGACGGCCGGCGGTGGCGCTGCCATTGCAGCGGCAGACAGCGAGATGGCGCGGATCCGCAAGGCGGCCGAAAGCAACCGCGATGCCGACATCCGGCGCATCCAGGACTGGATAAAGCTGCCCTCGATCGCGGCGGAAAATCTCAACATGGCAGAAGGCGCTGCCTATATGGCCGACCTTGCCAGGTCGGCAGGCTTCACTGGCGTCACCACGGTGCCATCCGATGGCCACCCCGGCGTATTCGGCGTAATGGACAACGGTGCCAAGCGGACGCTGGGCATCTATTTCATGTACGACGTCAAGCAGTTCGATCCGGCGGAATGGTCCTCGCCGCCGCTGGAGGCGCGCATCGTCGACAAGCCCGGCTGGGGCAAGGCGATTGTCGGGCGCGGCGCGATCAACCAGAAGGGCCCGCAGGCGACCTTCCTGGCCGCGCTGCACGCCATGAAAGACGCCGGCGTCAAGCTGCCGGTCAACATCGTGTTGCTCGCAGAAGGCGAGGAAGAGATCGGGTCGCCCAACTTCAGGCAGATTGCCACCAACCCCGGGGTGCTGGCCGCTCTCAAGCGCTGCGAGGGCATCTTCATTCCCGCATGCTGGCAGGGCGCAAATGGCGAGGTGCAGGTCAACCTGGGTTCCAAGGGCATCATCGAGCTCGAACTGATTGCCAGCGGAGAAAAATGGGGGCGCGGGCCGAAGGGCGACGTGCATTCCAGCTACAAGGCGATGATCGATTCCCCGACCTGGCGGCTGGTGCAGGCGCTGCAAACCCTTGTCTCGGCTGATGGCAACAACGTCGTCATCGGCGGCTGGTCAGAGAATGTCCGCCCGCTGACGGCGCGCGAAAAGGCGCTGATCGCAGAAGCGGCCAGAGGCATGGACGAGGCCCAGATGAAGGCGTCGTTCGGCGTCACCCACTGGATCGATAATCTTCCGCTCGAACAGGCGCTTGTCCGGCTGGCGCAGGAGCCAACCGCCAATATCGAGGGGCTCGTCGCGGGCTATACCGGCCCCGGTGGCAAGACCGTGCTGCCCGGCAGGGCGGTCGCCAAGCTCGACTTCCGCCTCGTCCCCAACCAGACCCGCGCCGAAGCCGAAGCCAAGCTGCGAGCGCATCTCGACAGCCAAGGCTTTACCGACATCGAGGCCAATGTCTCGGGCGGCTATGACCCCACCGAGGTCGCCGAGGACAGCCTGCTGATCAAGGCGGAAATGGCCGCCTATGCCAAGATGGGGGTGAAGGCCAATCTGAACCCGCGGCTGGCGGGATCGTGGCCGGGCGCAGTGTTCACCGCCCCCCCGGTGAGCATCCCCGCCGGCCATTTCGGCATCGGCCATGGCAGCGGCGCGCATGCCCCCGACGAATATTTCGTGGTGGACTCCAGCAACCCCAAGGTTGCCGGGATCACCGATGCGACCATGGGTTTTGTCGAGATGCTCTACCAGATGGCCGCTGTCCGCTAGGCGGTCGCGAACCGCGCGTCGTGCTTGCAGCCGCGCGCCTGCCACTGCATGACAGCGCGCATGAAGATCACCGCAGCCATTCTCGATAGCATCGGCCACACCGGCCCGTTTGCCGATAGCCACCCGTTGCGCCTCGCCGAGGTCGATCTCGCTCCGCCGGGTGCGGACGAGATGCTGGTCAAGATCGAGGCGGCGGGGCTGTGCCATAGCGACCTTTCGGTCATCAACGGCGACCGGCCGCGTCCGATGCCGATGGCTCTGGGGCATGAGGCAGTCGCGACCGTCATCGAACCGGGCGCGATCGCCGCCAAGCATTTCGCGCCGGGCGACCGCGTGGTGCTGAGCTTCCTGCCCCTGTGCGGATATTGCCCCAGCTGCCATTCGGGTGAGGGATATCTCTGCGGCAACGGTGCGGCGGCGAATGGCGCGGGCACGTTGCTGGGCGGCGAGCGGCGTCTGTCCGAGAACGGCACGCCGGTGCAGCATCATCTGGGTTCGTCGGCATTTGCCAGCCATGCGGTGGTCGACCGGCGCTCGGCGGTGAAGATCGACAGCGACATTCCGGTGGAGATTGCAGCTCTCTTCGGCTGCGCGGTGCTGACCGGCGCGGGCGCGGTGCTCAACAGCGGCGCGTTGCGCGCGGGCGAAAGCGTGGTCGTCTATGGCCTGGGCGGCGTCGGCCTTGCCGCGCTGATGGCAGCGATCGCGGGCGGCGCGCATCCGGTGATCGCGATCGACCCGGTGCCCGCCAAGCGCGCGCTGGCGCTGGAACTGGGCGCGCTCGCCGCCGTCGATCCGCAAGATGGCGAGGACGCGGTGATCGCGGCATTGGGCCGCAAGCCCGATCTGGTGATCGAGACCGTCGGCAAGGCGGCAGTGCTGGCCAAGGCGTACGGCCTGGCGCGGCGCGGCGGGCGGATCGTCACCGTGGGCCTGCCCAACCCGGCGGACATGCTCTCGATCCCCGCGGTCTCTTTGGTCGGCGACGGCAAGACGCTGATGGGCAGCTACATGGGCAACGCCATCCCCTCGCGCGACATCCCCCGCTACATTGCTTTGTGGCGCGCAGGCCGGATGCCGGTGGAGAAACTGCTGAGCTCGGTGAGCCCGCTGTCCGAGATCAACGCGCTGTTCGATGAACTGGCGAGCGGGACGGCGATTAGGCAGGTGGTGGTGCCTTAAGTAACACCGTCCACTCAGCCTGAGCTTGTTGAAGGCCCGACTATACGGCTAAAGTGGGCGCGGGTCCTTCGACTTCGCGGGCTGCGCCCGCTGCTCAGGATGAGCGGGGGTGGTTAGGCAGTTTTTCACGAGGATTGAAGTTTGACGCTTCAATTGAGCAAACGGCTTTCATGGGGTTCGATTTGTTGCTCGGTTCCCGGTGGATATTCTCTCAGGTGCAAATCCCAATCTTCACCGGCCCGGATTAGCTGAATGTGAAAACTCGGCCCTTCCCCTCCGCTGTTCATATACCAGCAATGGATAAGATTGCCGTCGACAGCTAAGAATTCAATGCCTTCAGCATGGACATAAGAGCCAATTTGCTGGTGAATTGCTTCTGCGATATCGAGCGCGCCAATGCGTTTTAACCGGGCCATTCCCCATGTATTTATCTAGCCATGACTAATTGCAAGTCACAAACTCCGCTCAGCCTGAGCCTGTCGAAGGCCCCGCTATATGGCCAGCGTGGGCGCGGGTCCTTCGACTTCGCGGGCTAAAGCCCGCTGCTCAGGATGAGCGGGGGTGGTGCGGGGTTCGCCGAATTGCCCTCTCCCCTTGCGGGAGAGGGAGGAGACGCCGCAGGCGTCGGAGGGAGAGGGGGTGTGCGCTTCCCCCCTCTCAACTGCGGCTAGCGAACTGCGCTCGCAAGCCTTCGTATCTCTCCCGCGAGGGGAGAGAGGGATGTTGTTGCGAGCCTCAGGTGGCGGGGGTATCAACCACCCCCGGCGCGATCTTCCGCGCGACGTCATCCAGCCAGCCGATAAACGCATCCACCCGCGCGAGCTTGCGCATGTCGCGGTGTACGACCAGCCAGAAGCTGCGGTGGATGGTCACGCTGCCTTCCAGCACGCGCTCCAGCCGCGCGTTCTGCTCTCCCATGAAGCACGGCAAAATGCCCACGCCCGCCCCGGACGCGATCAGGCTGTGCTGCACGTTGATGCTCGAGCTGGTCAGCACCGGCTCCAGCCCGGGGCCGATCTCGTCGAGATAGCGCAGTTCGTCGGCATAGATGAAATCGGGGATATAGCCGATCAGCGGGTGGCGGCGCAGGTCGTCCACGCTGGCAATCGGCCCGGCGGCGGCGAGGTAATCGCGGTCCGCGTAGACGCCGAGCTGATAGTCGACCAGCTTGCGCACCTTGAGCGGCCCGGCAGTCGGCCGCGAAAGCATGATCGCCAGGTCCGCTTCGCGCTTGCTCGGGTTGAGGAAGCCGTTGGTCGCGACCAGCTCGATGCGGATCGCGGGGTGGCGGCGGTGGAAATCGGGGAGGTTGCGCGCAATGATCCATGCGGCGAACCCCTCGGCAACACTGACCCGGATGGTTCCGGCAAACACCGTCTGCTCGCCGGTCAGCTCGGTGCGCGCATCGACCAACGATTGCTCTGCGCCTTCCGCATAATGCAGCAGCTTGCGGCCATGTTCGGTGAGCGCGATGCCCTTGCCGCTCGCCTCGAACAATGTGGATTGCAGGTCGCCCGACAGCCGCGCGAGCCTCCGCGCCACGGTGGTCGGGTCGATCTCGAGCCGCCGCGCGGCTTCCGCCACAGAGCCCGCGCGCGCGAGCATCAGGAAGATGCGCAGATCGTCCCAGTTCATATCGCACCCGCTCTCCGACCATGGCTTTTATGCAGCCTGTTGTGACGTTTTTACGCAATTGCTTGCAGTTATGCCAGAGGCTAATGCGCTCCCTAAGCGACAAGCACATTCAGGAGAGCGATCATGCGCACCGTCACCCACCGTCTGGCCAGCGGGACCACCGTCCCCGCCAGCCCCCGCCAGTCCGACATTTTCGATCCCAATAGCGGCACCGTGCAGGCCAAGGTCGATCTGGGCGACAAGGCCGTGCTCGATGCTGCGGTCGATGCCGCGCTCGCCGCGCAACCCGCCTGGGCCGCGACCAACCCGCAGCGCCGCGCCCGCGTGATGTTCAACTTCAAGGCGCTGGTCGAAGCGAACATCGATGAACTCGCCGCGCTCCTTTCCAGCGAGCACGGCAAGGTCCATGCCGACGCCAAGGGCGATATCCAGCGCGGGCTTGAGGTCATCGAATTCTGCTGCGGTATCCCGCACGCCTCGAAGGGCGAGTATACGCATGGCGCGGGCCCGGGCATCGATGTCTATTCGATGCGGCTGCCGATCGGCATCGGCGCTGGCATCACGCCGTTCAACTTTCCCGCGATGATCCCGATGTGGATGTTCGGCCCCGCGATCGCCACCGGCAACGCCTTCATCCTCAAGCCTAGCGAGCGCGACCCCTCGGTGCCGGTGCGCCTGGCCGAACTGATGAGCGAGGCGGGGCTGCCCGATGGCATTCTGCAGGTCGTCCACGGCGACAAGGAAATGGTCGACGCGATCCTCGATCACCCCGCGATTGCTGGCGTGTCGTTCGTCGGATCGTCCGATGTCGCGCATTATCTCTACCAGCGCGGCGTTGCTGCCGGAAAGCGCGTCCAGGCGATGGGCGGCGCGAAGAACCATGGCATCGTCATGCCCGATGCCGATCTCGACCAGGTGGTCAAGGATCTCGCAGGCGCTGCCTTCGGCTCGGCGGGTGAACGCTGCATGGCGCTGCCGGTCGTCGTCCCCGTGGGCGACGAGACCGCCGACCGCCTGCGCGCCAAGCTGATCCCCGCGATCGAGAAACTGCGCCTTGGCGTCTCGTCCGATCCCGATGCCGATTACGGCCCCGTCGTCACCGCCGCGCACAAGGCCAAGGTCGAAGGCTGGATCCAGACCTGCGTCGATGAAGGCGCAGAGCTGGTCGTCGATGGCCGTGGCTTCACGCTGCAGGGTCACGAGAACGGCTTCTTCGTTGGCCCTACCTTGTTCGACCACGTTACCACCGAGATGAGCAGCTACAAGGAAGAGATCTTCGGCCCCGTGCTGCAGATCGTCCGCGCCAAGGATTTCGAGGAAGCGGTCGCGCTGCCCAGCAAGCACCAGTATGGCAACGGCGTCGCGATCTTCACCCGCAACGGCCACGCGGCGCGCGAATTTGCCGCGCGGGTCAATGTCGGCATGGTCGGCATCAACGTGCCGATCCCGGTGCCGGTCGCCTACCACACCTTCGGCGGCTGGAAGCGCAGCGCGTTCGGCGACACCAACCAGCACGGCATGGAAGGCGTGAAGTTCTGGACCAAGGTCAAGACGATCACCTCGCGCTGGCCCGACGGCGCGGTCGATGGCGGCAACGCCTTCGTCATCCCGACAATGGGTTGATTGGGGGCTGATTGCGTGAGGCTGGCCTACACCGCCTATCTGGTCCGCGAGTATGACGAGGCCATCGCCTGGTTCGTCAGCGCGGTGGGTTGGACGCTGCTCGAAGACACGGACCTCGGCGGCGGCAAGCGCTGGGTTCGGGTGGGGCCACGCGACGGCGGCGAGCTGCTGCTGGCGCGGGCGACCTCGGCCGAGCAGGCAGCCGCCGTCGGCAGGGAAGCAGGCGGGCGTGTCGCCTTCTTCGTGCACACCGGCGATTTCGACCGCGATTACGCGCGGATGCTGGCAGCGGGCGTCACGTTTGCTGAGATCCCGCGCAACGAGGCCTATGGCCGGGTCGTGGTGTTTGCCGACCTGTATGGCAACCGGTGGGACTTGATCGAATCGCGCGCAGACGCGGTTGAAGACAATGGAGAGACGTGAATGGCAACCATCGGATTTATCGGCCTGGGCAACATGGGCGGCGGCATGGCCGCTAACCTCGCTAAGGCGGGGCACAAGGTCATCGCGTTCGACCTTTCGGGCGAGGCGCTGGCGCGGGCAGGGGCGGCGGGATGCAACCCCGTCTCCGACCCCGTGCAGGCGGTCAGCGATGCCGATGTCATCGTCACCATGCTGCCCGCGGGCAAGCATGTTGCCTCGGTCTATAACGAAACCGTGTTCGGCGCGGCGCGATCGGGCACGCTGCTGATCGATTGCTCGACCATCGATGTCGATACCGCGCGCGATGTCGCAGCAGCCGCCAAGGAGCGCGGGCTCGAGGCGGTGGATGCACCGGTCTCGGGCGGCATCGCGGCAGCCAATGGCGGCACGCTCACCTTCATGGTCGGCGGCAGCGCGCAGGGTTTCGCGCGCGCCGAACCGATCCTCGCCGACATGGGCAAGGCGGTAATCCATGCGGGCGACAATGGCGCAGGCCAGGCCGCCAAGATCTGCAACAACATGCTGCTGGGCGCGACGATGGCCGCGACCTGCGAGACCTTTGCGCTGGCCAGGAAGCTTGGGCTCGACCTCCAGACCTTTTACGACATCTCGTCCAAGGCCTCAGGCCAGAGCTGGTCGATGACAAGCTATTGCCCCGTCCCCGGGGTCGGCCCTGCCAGCCCTGCCGACAACGGCTATGCGGGCGGCTTTGCCGCCGCGCTGATGCTCAAGGACATGCGGCTGGCGCTGGAAGCTGCCAAGGCCAACGGTGCGCAGGTGCCGATGGGCGAGCGGGCGGAGGCAATCTACGCGGCGTTTGTCGAAGCTGATGCGCAGGGGCTCGACTTCAGCGCGATCATCACCGCGCTGGAGTAAGCGCCTGGGGGCGGTGTCAGCGCGGGGCCTTCGACAGGCTCAGGCTGAGCGGAGGGGGGATGCGCGGGGCAGCGTGGCGATGTAATGCCCAAAGCCCGCTCAGCCTGAGCCTGTCGAAGGCCCCGCGAAACCCTTTGCGATAAGCTCAGATCCGCACCATCTTCATGCCCATCTCGCCATAGCGCTGGCCTGCTGTGGCATCCCTTGGCGCGGCGGCATCGAGCGCATCGAGATCGGCGCGGGTCAGCGTGCCGTTCACCGCCGCCATCGAATCCTCCAGCGTCGCGCGGCGCTTCGATCCTGGGATCGGCACCACATCATCGCCCTGTGCCAGCAGCCACGCGAGCGCGATCTGCGCCGGGCTGACGCTGTGCGCCGATGCGACCTTCTTCACCGCATCGACGATGGTCATGTTCGTGGCAAAATTCTCGTCCGAATAGCGCGGGTCGTTGCGCCGGTAATCGCCTTCGGGCAGGTCCGAACGCTGCGTGATCTGGCCGGTGAGAAAACCGCGCCCCAGCGGGCTGTAGGGCACGAAGCCGATGCCGAGGTCCTGGCACAGCGGCAGGATCTCGTCTTCCACGCCGCGCTCCCACAGCGAATATTCGCTCTGCAGCGCGGCAATGGGGTGGGTGGCGTGCGCACGGCGGATGTTGTCTGCGCCCGCTTCGGACAGGCCCAGAAAGCGCACCTTGCCCTCTTCGACCAGCCGCGCCATCGCGCCGACGGTCTCCTCGATCGGCACATTGGGGTCGACGCGGTGCTGGTAATACAGGTCGATCACATCGACGCCCAGGCGCTTCAAAGAGCCTTCACAGGCACGGCGGACGTTCTCTGGCGAGCTGTCGACGCCGCGATAGCCGCCGTCCTCGATCCTGAAACCGAACTTGGTGGCAATGACCAGCCGGTCGCGGCGTCCCCGGATCGCCTGACCCAGCAGCTCCTCGTTGACATACGGCCCATAGACCTCGGCAGTGTCGAAGAAGGTCACGCCCAGCTCGATCGCGCGCTCGAGCGTGGCGATGGACTCGCGGTGATCGGCCTGGCCGTACATCGCAGCGCCGATGCCCGCCATCGGCATGCAGCCCAGGCCCAATGCAGAGACGTCCAGACCCCCCAGATTGCGATAGATCATTGCGTGTCTCCTTCTGCACGGGCGATAGTCGTTGTCACCGCCATGTCCATCGTGACATTGCCCAGGGTCCGCATGATATCGGGGAACACCTCGATCGCCAACAGCAGCGCCAGCGGCTCGATGGGCACGCCCATGGCGATGCAGATGGGCGTGATCGAACCGATGAAGCTGATCGATCCGGGCAGCGACACCGACCCCATCGTGGTGATCGCCGCAGCAGCCAGTCCCGCCAGCAAAGCCACCGGGCCCAGCTCGACCCCCATCAGATGCGCGACATACACCGCGACCGCCATGTTCATTGCAGGGCCCGTGGCGCGAAACAGCGCGACAGCGATCGGCAGCACGACGTCTGCGGTGCGCTCGCCAGCGCCAAGGTTGCGCACGCCTGTCAGCATGGCGGGCAGCGAAGCGAGCGACGATTGCGTGGAAATCGCCACCGCTTGCGCCGGGATCGACGCGCGGAGGAACGCCAACGGACCGATCCGCCCGCCGATTGCCGCGATGACAAAGGCCGTGATCCACACCACCGATCCGACCGCGACGACTGTCAGGACATAATGGCCAAGCGCGCCGAATGCAGCGCCGCCCGCCCGCGACCCGACCACCAGACCCAGTGCGAACACGCCGATCGGGGCGAGGGTCAGCACCCAGCCGATCAGGATGATCATCGCATCGCCAATGGCGCCGAAAAAGCCCTGCATCGGGCGGCGCTCGTCTTCTGGCAACCGGGTCAGGGCGAAAGCGAAGGCCAGGGTGAAAACGATCAGCGGCAGGATGGCGTCATTCGCGGCTGCGGCGATCGGATTGGTCGGTACCAGCGCGCGCAGAAAATCCGTGAACGGGGGGACTTCGCCGGTGGGTTCGGCGTTGGCCAGCGCCCCCTGCAGCGCCGCGCGGGCGGCTTCGGGCAAGGGAAATGCGCCCAGCAGCGCGGGGGTTACCAGCGCCGCCATCGCGGCCGATAGCCACAGCAGCACGATCATCGTGGTGATCGTGCGCACCGTCAGCCGGCCTGCGGTCGCCATCTGGGCCGTGCGCAGGATCCCGGTGATCAGCAGCGCTACAACCAGTGGAACCACCGTCATCTGCAGGCCGCGCAGCCACAGCGATCCGATCAGGTCGGCGGCCTCGATGGCACCCGGCGCGCCGTTGCCGATCGCGATCCCCAACCCGATGCCGATGATAAGGGCTCCCAGGACCAGCAGTGTTTTCAGCATTCAAAAGCCCCCGTCATGTTTTCGCCCTGCCTGTGCGGCGCAGATTTTCCGTGGTTCTTTACCCCATTGTGTCACCATAGATGTGCGCGGATGGCTGGCAAGCGGCAACGCAATCGGTTACGTGCACTACCCGGCAATTGGGGAAGAATATTCGTGACACGCAAGTTTTTCGGAACAGACGGCATACGCGGCCGCACCAACAGTGGTTTCATGACCGCCGCGATGGCGATGGCCGTCGGCCAGGCGGCAGGCGCGCACTTTCTGCGCGGCACGCACAAGCATCGCGTGGTGATCGGCAAGGACACCCGGCTTTCCGGATACATGATGGAGAACGCGCTTGTCGCGGGCTTTACCAGCGTGGGCATGGATGTGGTGCTGGTCGGGCCGATGCCGACACCTGCGGTGGCAATGCTCACCCGGTCGATGCGCGCCGACCTGGGCGTGATGATCTCTGCCAGCCACAACCCGTTTCAGGACAATGGCATCAAGCTGTTCGGCCCCGACGGCTTCAAGCTGTCTGACGATGACGAGATGCGGATCGAGGCGCTGCTGGAGGCGGGCGAGCCCAAGCTGGCGGAATCCGAATCGATCGGCCGGGCCCGGCGGATCGAGGATGCGCGCGGCCGTTACATCCATGCGGTCAAGGAATCGCTGCCCGACCGGGTGCGGCTGGACGGCCTCAAGATCGTGATCGATTGCGCGCATGGCGCCGCCTACCAGGTCGCACCCTCGGCCTTCTGGGAGCTGGGCGCGGAGGTGATCGCCATCGGCGTCACCCCCAATGGTCTCAACATCAACGATCGCGTCGGATCGACGCATGTCGAGACACTGCAGGAGCGCGTTGTCGCATCGGGCGCAGATATCGGCATCGCGCTGGATGGCGATGCCGATCGGCTGATTGTGGTCGATGAAAAGGGCGCGCTTGTCGATGGCGACCAGATCATGGCGCTGATCGGCGGCAGCTGGGCGCGGCAGGGTCGGCTGCGCGGCGGCGGTGTGGTCGCGACTGTGATGTCGAACCTGGGGCTGGAGCGTTACCTGAAGGCGCAGGGGCTTGACCTGATCCGCACCAAGGTGGGTGACCGCTATGTGCTCGGCGCGATGCGGGCGGGCGGATACAATGTCGGCGGCGAGCAGTCGGGGCACATGATCCTGCTTGATCATGCCACCACCGGCGACGGCACGGTTGCCGCGCTGCAGGTGCTGGCCGAGCTGGTGCGCGAGGGCAAGCCGGCGAGCGAACTGCTCCACCTGTTCGATCCGGTGCCGCAGCTGCTGAAGAATGTGCGCTTTGCTGGCGGAAAGCCGCTGGAGAACCATCGCGTGCAGCAGGTGATCGCAGACAGCGAGGACGAACTGCGCGGCAAGGGGCGGCTGGTGATCCGGCCATCGGGCACCGAACCTGTGATCCGCGTGATGGCCGAAGGCGACGATGCCGCGCAGGTCGAGGCGGTGGTGGATCGCATCTGCGCGGTCGTTGCAGAGGTCGCGCTCTGATGCTGGAAATGCGCCCCGATTGCGAACGCTGCGGCGCCGATACGCCTGCCGAGGCCCCCGGCGCGTTCATCTGTTCGTTCGAATGCACCTTCTGCGCCGAATGCAGCGAAGCGCTGGACGACATCTGCCCCAATTGCGGCGGCGAACTGGTCGACCGCCCGGTGCGTCCGAAGAAGCTGCTGGCCAAGTTTCCGGGATCGGCCGTGCGGAAGTTCACGCAGCATGGGTGAGCACATCCTCCGCACGTCGCTCCGTTTGTCCCGAGCGAAGTCGAGGGACGTATGCGCAACGGTAGCGCGCGCGTCCCTCGACTTCGCTCGGGAATGCGGGAGAGGTTAGCGTGCCTAGAGTTACCCGCATCCTAACCATCGCAGGCTCGGATTCCGGCGGTGGCGCGGGCATCCAGGCGGATATCAAGACGATCACGATGCTGGGCGGGCATGCGATGACCGCGATTACCGCGATCACCGCGCAGAATTCGCGCGGGGTTGATGCGGTGCAGGTGCTGGGGGCCGACATGGTCATCGCGCAGATCGATGCGGTGGCGCGCGACTTCGGGCTGGATGCGATCAAGATCGGCATGCTGGGTTCGCCCGCGGTTGCCGAGGCGCTTGCGGACTGGCTGGCGGGGCAGGGCGGCGTGCCCGTAGTGTTCGATCCGGTGATGATCGCGTCAAGCGGCGCGGTGCTGGCCGATGCTGCCACCATCGCGGCCTTCCGGCGGCTGATGGCCTGCGCGACGCTGGTCACGCCCAACCTGCCCGAACTCGATGCGCTGGGCGGCGAGGCGGCGGTGCTCGACCTGGCGCCGGCGCTGCTGATCAAGGGCGGGCATGCCGGGGGCGACACCGTCACCGACCGGCTGGTGACCCACGCAGGCGAAATTGGGCGCTGGGACGATCCGCGCATCGACAGCCCGCACAGCCATGGCACCGGCTGCACGCTCTCAAGCGCCATCGCGACGTTGCTGGGGCAGGGCGTTCCGCTCGAGCAGGCGGTGGAGCGTGCGCGGACCTTTGTACGGCTGGCGTTGCGCGATGCCCCGGCGTTCGTCGCCAGCAACGGCCCGATGGGGCACCATAGCGTGCGCAACGATGCGCTGAGCCCCGGCTGGCACCTCAATCAGATCACGCTGGGCGCAACCGATTATGCCGCCTCGGTGACCTTCTACCGCGCTTTGGGCCTGCGCCAGATCGTCGACAGCCCGGATAACTATTATGCCCGGTTCGAGGCGGATAATGGCGCGACGCTCTCTATCCATGTCGGCGAGGATGCAGGCGGAGCAGTGGCCTATCTCGAATGCGCCGATCTCGACGCGCGCGTCTCGGCGCTGGCATCGGAGGGGTTCGCTTTCGACCAGATGCCGCAGGACGAAAGCTGGGGCTGGCGCGAGGCGCGGCTCAGCGATCCGGCGGGCAATGTGCTGTGCCTGTATTTCGGCGGCGAGAACCGGCGCTATCCGCCGTGGCGCATCGCAACCGATTGAGCCACGCGCCGTAATTGCTGCAACCCCTTACGCTTTGGCCCTTTACCCGCAATGGCAATTGCCCATATGCGTTTCGGCAACAGATTATCCGTTCCCAAACAGGAGATGACCCATGGCTTTCGTCCTTCCCGCACTTCCCTTCGACAAGACCGCCTTTGGCGACATCATGTCGGCTGAAACCTTCGATTATCACCATGGCAAGCACCACAATGCCTATGTCGGCAAGGCAAACGACATGGTGAAGGGCACGGACCTCGAAGGCGCGAGCCTCTCCAAGGTCATCGTCGCCGCGAAGGACAAGGGCAACAAGGGCCTGTTCAACAACGCCGCGCAGATCTGGAACCACACCTTCTTCTGGCATTGCCTCAGCCCCGAAGCACAGACGATCCCCGGCTCGCTCGAAGAGCGCATCAATGCCGATTTCGGTTCGGTCGCCGACATGAAGGACAAGCTGAAGGCAGAGGCCGTCGGCCATTTTGGCAGCGGCTGGGCGTGGCTGGTGCTGAACGGCGACAAGCTGGAAATCACCTCGCTGCACGACGCGGATTCGCCGGTCGCGCACGAAGGCATGAAGCCGCTGCTGACGCTCGATGTGTGGGAACACGCCTATTACATCGACTACCGCAACGCGCGCCCCGATTACCTGTCGACCGTGCTCGACAAGGCGATCAACTGGGAATTCGTCGCGCAGAACCTCGACGGCAAGGGCACTGAGCGGGCTGACCAGGAGGGTTGATAGGTTGTGATAAAACTCCGTCCTTCGCAATTAGCCGAGGGACGGAGCGTCACAATCAATATCGATTTCACGGTCAATGTAATCTGATCACACAGATTATTTGCTTTTAACTCCTGCGGGTATCTAGAATTTTATTGCAAATAGCCGCGCCATATTCATTGCCCGCTTTCTTTATGTTCTGCCATTCATCTGAAGTAAATTCTGTTTCATCGTATTCGGCATACTCTCTAAGCCCGAAGTATGTCGAGAACACGATAACCGATCCATTTTCCTGTGTTTTGGTTTTACAAGCTACTGTCCTACCATCCCGTCTTTTGCCGTAGACATAGAAACCTACTGCATTCGGATTGCCAAATGCCCCGTATTTAGCCAAGAAACGAACGTTTCTAATATCGCTTCTCATTTTTGCTTCCTAAGCAAGTCTCAATTATCATCTCAACGTAGCTGGGTCATCGTTTGCAATCAACGAGACTATTCTCCCTTTGTCCCCTCGATCGCCAGACCATGCTTCATCAGCATCGGGATCTGGCTCATCGCGAAGAGGAACGACAGCGCGGTGACGCCCCAGACCTTGACCGTCAGCCAGGTCTCGAAATCGAGGCTGTAGCGCAGGCCTTCGTTGATCAGCGCCATGCCTGCGAAGAACAGGCCCCAGTTGCGCGACAGCTTCATCCAGCCGGTTTCGTTCAGCCCGTCATAGGCGGCCTGCAGCAGATAGCGCAGCAGCGGGCGGCCGGTCATCCAGCCGCCGAGCAGCAGCACCGCAAAGGCGGTGTAGATGATCGTCGGCTTGATCTGGATGAAGCTTTCGTCATTGAAATACACCGTCAGCGCGCCGAAGCCGACGACCAGCACGGCGGACAGCCACAGCATCGGCGAGACGCGGCCGAGCTTCCATTTCGAGACTGCCACCGCCACCAGGATCGCGGCCATGAACGCCAGCGTGCCGTTGATCGCGGCGCGGGTCGAGGCGAGCGCGGCGCCGTCGCTCTGGGTGAGCTTGAACACCGCGAAGAAGATCAGCAGCGGGCCGAAATCGAGCAGCAGCGGCAGGAAGCTGCTCTCTGATTTCTTCGGCGCGGCAACGGCGGCGCTCTGGGGCAGTTCTTCGCTCATTTCGCTCCTCCGGCGATCACATGCGCCAGATATTCGGGGTCAAAGGGCCTGAGGTCATCGATGGTTTCACCGACGCCGATGGCATGAATGGGAAGGCCGAACTTTTCCGCCGCCGCGACCAGAATGCCGCCGCGCGCGGTGCCATCGAGCTTGGTCATCACCAGACCTGTAACGCCGGCGACCTCCTTGAAGGTCTCGATCTGCGACAGGGCGTTCTGCCCATTGGTCGCATCGAGCACCAGCACGACATCGTGCGGCGCTGCCGGGTTGAGGCGGCCCAGAACGCGGCGGATCTTGGACAGCTCGTCCATCAGCTCGCGCTTGTTCTGCAACCGGCCTGCGGTGTCTACGATCAGAACATCGATGCCCGTCGCCGTCGCCTGCTTGACCGCGTCGAACACGATGCCCGCCGCATCGCCGCCTTCCTTGCCGCTGATGATCGGGATGCCCAGCCGTTCGGCCCAGACCTTGAGCTGGCCGATCGCCGCTGCGCGGAAGGTATCGCCTGCCGCCAGCATCACGCCATAATCCTGTTCCTGGAACAGGTGCGCGAGCTTGGCGATGGTCGTTGTCTTGCCCGACCCGTTGACGCCGATCACCAGGATCACCTGCGGGCGCGGGAAGGCGATGATGTCGAGCGGTTCAGCGACATTGCGCAGCGACTTGGCGATCTCCTCGCCGACGATCGCGCGCAATCCGTCCTCGTCCAGTCCGCGCTCGAACCGTCCTTCGGAAAGCCGCGCGCGCACCTTGCCCGCCATCTGCGGCCCCAGATCGCTGACGATCAGCGCCTCCTCGATCTCGTCGAGCTGGTCCTCATCAAGCCGCGACTTTGTGACCAGCCCGGTGATGTTCTGGGTCAGCTTGTCGGACGTCTTGCGAAAGCCGCCCAGCAGGCGCTCGCTCCAGCTGCCCTCGCTCATATTCTTATCTCCGCTGTCAGCGTGTCGCCATCCTGCCCTGTGATCGTCACTGGCACGATCCTTCCGATATGGGAAGGATGCGCCTCTGGCAAAGCGATGCGCACAAAGTTTTCGCCATGGCCGGTGCGCCCGTCGCGCTCGACCAGCAGGTTCTGGTGGGTGCCGACCAGCGAGCCGCGCCAGCGATGGGCGCGGGCCGAGGCTGCCGCGCGCATTTCGGCGGCGCGCGCCTTGACCAGGGCGCGATCGAGCTGCGGCATCCGCGCGGCGGGCGTTCCGGTCCTGGCTGAGAAGGGGAAGATATGGCCGTGGACGACATCGCAGGCATCGAGGATCGAGAGGTTCTGCGCGTGCATCGCGTCATCCTCGGTGGGGAAACCCGCGATCAGGTCTGCGCCGATGGCGATGTCGGGCCGCTTCGCCTTCATCCGCTCGACCAGCGTGATGGCCTGGGCGCGGCTGTGGCGGCGCTTCATCCGCTTGAGGATCATGTCGTCACCCGACTGCAGCGACAGGTGTACGTGCGGCATGATGCGGGGTTCGCCGGTGATCAGGTCGAACAACCGGTCGTCCACCTCAACCCCGTCGAGCGAGGACAGGCGCAGGCGTTGCAGCGCTGGCACGAGCTTGAGAATACGTTCGACCAGCATGCCCAATGTGGGCGATCCGGGCAGGTCGGGGCCATAGCTGGTGACGTCCACCCCGGTCAGCACGACCTCGGCATAGCCGCGCTCGACCAATGCGCGCACCGCATCGACGACCGCGCCTGCGGGGACCGAGCGGCTGTTTCCGCGGCCATAGGGGATGATGCAGAAGGTGCAGCGATGGTCGCAGCCGTTCTGCACCTCGACAAACGCGCGGGCATGTTCGGCAAAGCTGGTGACCATGTGCGGCGCGGTCTGGCGCACGGCCATGATGTCGGAGACCTTCACCCGGTCACCAACATCTCCGAGTTCCCGAGCGAAGTCGAGGGACGTTTCGCTGCCCTCGCGCGCACGTCCCTCGACTTCAGCAAATGGCTGAAGTTTATCCTGAGTGACGCCGACAGGCGGCGTCGAAGGGCTCGGGACAGACGGAAAGGGGAAGAAAGCTGGGAGCAACTTCTCCACATTCCCCAGCACCCGGTCGACCTCGGGCATCGCGGCGAACATCGCAGGGTCGGTCTGCGCCGCGCAGCCGGTGACGATGACCTGCGCGTCGGGCCGCGCCTTGCGGGCCTTGCGGATGGCCTGGCGGGTCTGGCGCACCGCCTCGTTGGTGACCGCGCAGCTGTTGATGACGATCACGTCGTCGCGCCCCGCGAGCAGCCCGCGCATCGCCTCGCCCTCGGCAATGTTGAGGCGGCAGCCCATCGAGATGATCTCGGGGCCGGTCGGGGCAGGGGCAGGCAATGCGGACATGATCGTCAGAGGTCGATCTCGCCGGTGAAGACGTGGCTTGCGGGCCCTGCCATGCGGACGGTGCTGCCGGGCTGCCAGTCGATGGTGAGTGTGCCGCCGGGAAGATGCACCGCCACCGGGCCCGTCACCAGCTTGCGCCGGATCGCGGCCACGGCGGTGGCGCACGCGCCTGTGCCGCAAGCCAAGGTCAGGCCCGCACCGCGTTCCCACACGCGCAGATGGATGCCATCGTCGGCGATCTGCGCGACATTGACGTTGACGCGTTCGGGAAACAGCGGGTCCTGCTCGATCAGCGGCCCCAGCCGGTCGAGTTCGACCGCGTGGGCATCGGCCACGAAGAAGATGACATGCGGGTTGCCCATGTTGACCGCCGCAGGGTCGGTCAGATGCTCCCAGCCTACCGGCATGGTCAGCGTATCCATCGGATAGGCCAGCGGGATCGCATCCCAATCCAGCGCGGGCAGGCCCATGTCGATGGTCACTGCGTTCTCACCCAGCTGGCCCTGCAACAGGCCTGCCCCGGTCGCGATCGTCACATCGCGTCCGGCCAGCGCAACCACGCAGCGCGTGGCATTGCCGCAGGCACTGACCTCGCTGCCGTCATGGTTGAAGATCTGCATGAAGAAATCGGCATTCTGCGCGGGGCGCATCACGATCAGCTGATCGCAGCCGATGCCGAGGTGGCGGTCGGCAAGCGCGCGCACCTGATCAGCCGTCAGTGAAAGATCCTGGTCGCGGGCGTCGAAAACGACAAAGTCATTGCCGAGCCCATGCATCTTGTGAAAGCGAAGTTGCGCCATGGCGGCGCTTTATACGCTGGGTCGGCGCTTGTTAAGCGCTATCACTCGCCGCGTGCGGCGCGCAGCTGCGGTTCGGTCATGATGACAGGCTCGTCCTGCGCTGAAGTCTGCTGCTGCGCCCAGCCCAGGCCCAGCAGGTTGCGATCCGCCAGCAGGCGGCGTGTCTGCTCGACCGACAGGGGCTGACCAAAGTGGAAGCCTTGGCCCTTGGCGCAACCAATCTCGGTCAGGTGGGCGATCAGATCGCCATCTTCGATGCCCTCGGCGGTGATCGGCAGCCCCATGGATGCACCCAGCATCGCGATGGTCTGAACGATGGCGCGGCTTTCCTTGCTCTCGTTCATCGATGTGACGAAGCTGCGGTCGATCTTGATCCGGTCGAACGGCAGCGCGCGCAGATGCGCCAGCGAGCTGTAGCCGGTGCCGAAATCGTCGAGTGCAACGCGCACGCCCTGGTTCTTGAGGCTGCCGATGATCGACTGGGCCAGGCCCATGTTCTCGAACAGGCAGCTTTCGGTGATCTCGATTTCCAGTCGGCTGGCGGGGAATCCGGTTTCGACCAGCAGCTTGACGATCTTCTGCGCCAGCCACGGATCGCGCAGTTGCACCGGCGAGATGTTGACCGAAATGGTCAGGCTCTGGTCCCAGCCACGCGCATCTTCCATCGCCTGGCGGATGACGCAGGCGGAAAGGTCGCCGATCATGCCGGTGTCTTCGGCAATCGGGATGAAGATGTCCGGCGCAATCTGGCCCAGCTCGGGCGAGTTCCAGCGGGCGAGCACTTCGAAGCCGATCAATGTGCCGGTGGCAAGGTCGATCTGCTGTTCGTAAAAGGGTACGAACTCGCCGCGCCCGATGCCGATGCGCATCCCCGATTCGATCTTGTTGCGGAACTGGACTTCGCTTTCCATGCGCGGGTCGAACCAGCAATAGCGGTTACGGCCGTGCTTCTTGCTCGCATACATCGCGATGTCGGCACGGCGCATCAGCACATCGAGGCTGTTGTCGCACAGGTCGGCACGGGCCACGCCGATCGACGCGGTCACGGTGAGTTCGGCATCGCCGTTGCTGGCAGGTCCGGCAATCGGCTTGCTGACCTGTTCGATCAGGTCTTCGGCCACGCGCTGAACCGTTTCAGGGAAGTCGGCGTCGAAGATGAAGGTGCAGGCAAATTCATCGCCGCCCAATCGCGCGACATGGCTGTTGGGGGGCATGGTGCCCTTGAGCCGCCGCGCGACTTCGACAAGAACCTTGTCGCCCGCATCATGGCCTTGGATATCATTGATATTCTTGAAGTTGTCGAGGTCGAGCATCAGGTACGCGACCGTCATGTCGCGCCGCGCTGCCTGGGCGATCAGGCTGGCGGTGGCCTCGCCGATCGCGCGCCGGTTGAGGCATCCGGTCAGCGGGTCGGTGACGGCGAGCGTCTTGGCCTGTTCTTCGGCGCTCTTGTGGTGGGCGATCTCGCGGTGGAGCGCACTGTAACGCCGCCAGCCGAAGATGATTAGCGCGATGTTCAACAGCAGCGCGGTCACTGCGATATTGTCTGGCGAGACGGCGGCGCCGTAATAGCGGCCGATCACATCGGGCAGCACGCTGCCTGCCGTGCCGACGAACATCAGGATGGCTGCGGTCATGATGCCGCCTGCGACGAAATCCCGCCCCCGAACGGCGCGACCGGTCAACTGGTCGGTGCGGCTGTTGCTGCTGCTGGCGGTGTTTTCATGAAGCACTATTCATCCCCTCAACCGGCGTGAGGCAACCGGTCGAATGGCGAGAGACTAGGTCACGAGCGTTAAAAGAGTGTTTATGCTGAAACCATCATTATGGGGGGAAGTTCAGCTTTGCTGCGGGTTACGGTGGTAAACCACCAGTTAATGGCGTGGTCCGGCCATTCCTGGCAGGGTGCCCAGGCAAGCGGGGCTTGCCAGCGACAGTCGATTGCGCTAGGGGCCGCATCAGCTTTTTGCGCAGACCCTGTGCAACGGGCATCCAGTTCAGCCGCCAAGGACCGCAATGCCGGTTCAAGTGCGCGCCGGTCGGCGAGGTTTCGCCCACCGGCGTTTTGTGCGTTTGGCGCAACATGGGCGGGGTGTTCTTGATCGGGGCTGCATGGGCATCCATGTGGGCGAACAGAAGGAGAAGCGGATATGTTCGATAATCTGACTGATCGCCTTGGTGGCGTGTTCGACAAGCTGCGCGGTCGTGGCGCGCTGAAGGAAGAGGACGTCCGCTCGGCGATGCGCGAGGTCCGCATCGCGCTGCTCGAGGCCGATGTCGCGCTGCCCGTTGTCCGCGATTTCATCAATACCGTCACCGAACAGGCCGTGGGCCAGTCGGTGCTCAAGTCGGTCGCGCCGGGCCAGCAGGTGGTCAAGATCGTCAACGACGCGCTGACCGAGATGCTGGGCTCCGAAGCCAGCGATCTCGATCTGGCCGTCGCCCCGCCCGCCGTCATCATGATGGTCGGTCTGCAGGGTTCGGGCAAAACCACCAGCACCGCCAAGATCGCCAAGCTGCTCAAGGAAAAGCACGGCAAGAAGGTCATGATGGCCTCGTTGGACGTGCAGCGTCCCGCCGCGCAGGAACAGCTCAAGGTGCTGGGCGAGCAGATCAATGTCGCCACGCTGCCGATCGTCGCGGGCCAGATGCCGGTCGATATCGCGCGGCGTGCGCTGCAATCGGCCAAGCTGCAGTCGTTCGATGTCGTGATGCTCGATACCGCAGGCCGCCTGCATGTCGACCAGCAGCTGATGGACGAAATGAAGGCGGTCGCTACCGAAGCGACGCCGAAGGAAATCCTGCTCGTCGTCGATTCGCTGACTGGCCAGGACGCGGTCAACGTCGCGCAGAACTTCTCCGAGCAGGTGCCGCTGACCGGCGTCGTGCTGACCCGCATGGATGGCGATGCGCGCGGCGGTGCTGCCCTTTCGATGCGCGCGGTTACCGGGCGCCCGATCAAGTTCGTCGGCATGGGCGAAAAGATGGACGCGATCGAGCCGTTCCATCCGGGCCGGGTCGCAGGCCGCATCCTGGGCATGGGCGATGTCGTCAGCCTGGTCGAAAAGGCCGCAGCGACCGTCGAGAAGGAAGACGCCGACAAGCTCGCCGCCAAGATGTCCAAGGGTCAGTTCGACATGAACGACCTGCGCACCCAGCTGCGCCAGATGACCAAGATGGGCGGAATCGGTGCGCTGGCCGGCATGATGCCTGGCATGAAGAAGGCCAAGGCCGCGATGAGCGCCAGCGGCGTCGACGACAAGGTGCTGGTGCATATGGACGCCATCATCGGATCGATGACTCCCAAGGAGCGCGACAAGCCTGCATTGCTCAACGCCAAGCGCAAGATCCGCATCGCCAAGGGATCGGGCACCACCGTTCAGGACGTCAACCGGGTGATCAAGATGCATCAGGAGATGGAAGGCGCGATGAAGAAGATCCGCAAGATGGGCGGATTGAAGGGCCTGGCCGCGATGTTCGGCGGCGGCGGAGGCGGCGGCGGTCCTCTGGGCGGCGGCAAGATGCCGAACGAGGATGACATTGCCGGGCTGCTGGGCGGCGGTGGCAAGGGCATGTCCGGCGGCTTGCCGGGTCTGCCCAACGGGCTTCCCCCCGGATTTCAGAATTTCAAGAAAAAGTAATTTAAGTTCAAGTATCTCAGAAAGGTAAGGTTCACATGTCGATTTCCATGCGTCTGTCGCGCGGCGGTTCCAAGAAGCGCCCGTATTACAAGATCGTCGTCGCCAACAGCCGCGCGCCGCGCGACGGCAAGTATCTTGAGCAGATCGGCGTCTACAACCCGCTGCTCGCCAAGGATTCGGGCGAGCGCGTCAAGATCAACGAAGAGCGTGCGAAGCACTGGCTCTCGGTCGGCGCACAGCCCACCGATCGCGTTGCCCGTTTCCTCGATGTCGCCGGCATCAAGGAGCGCAAGGCTACCGTGAACCCCAAGAAGGGCGAACCAGGCGAAAAGGCCAAGGAACGCGCTGAGGAAAAGGCGGCCAAGATCGCTGAAGCCGAAGAAGCCGCTCGCGCTGCTGAAGAAGCCAAGAACGCACCGGCCGAAGAGCCTGCTGCTGAAGAAGCACCCGCTGAAGAAGCCGCTGCTGAGCAGGCTGAAGGCTGAAGATGAAAAGCCCCTCCCTTTCGGGGGAAGGGTTTGGAGTGGGGCCTGCGGTTGCAGGTCCCCGCTTGCTCTCCGATGATGGGTACACGCATGTCTGACCGCCCGATAACCCTGGCCGTCATCATCGGCGCGCATGGCATCACCGGCGAAGTCCGCTTGAAGCTGTTTGGCTCGGGCCTGGACGGCGTAAAGGCGCACAAGAGCTTCAACCTTGGCGCGCTGACGCTCAAGACGCTGCGTCCGCAAAAGGACGGTGGCATCGCGCGCTTTGCCGAGATCACCGACCGCAACGCCGCCGAAGCCGCACGCGGCACCGAACTCACGGTGCCACGCTCTGCGCTCCCGCCCTTGGGCGAGGGCGAATATTACCACGCGGACATGGTCGGTTTGCCCGTGGTGTCCGAAACCGGCGAGCCTTTGGGCACCGTCCGCGGGATCGAGGATTTCGGCGCGGGCGACCTGCTCGATATCGCCAAAGCCGACGGCAAGACCTTCATGGTCCCGGTCGCCGCCGCCGATATCGGCGAGGACCGCATCGCGATTGACCCCGTCTGGGCCGAATAGTATATACATCGCGTATATACAGGAGGCCGTGATGGGCAAGGAATACCGCGCAAAGAGCTTCAAGTCGGGCAATTCCGTCGCCATCCGCATGCCTGCGGCACTGGGGATCGAACCCGATCGGGAGTGGACGATCACCGAACAGAATGGCGAATATGTCGTTCGGGAAATCGGCGCGCCAAGGCGCAAGTTCAATATCGATAAGGTGGCGGGGTCAGCGACCAACCTCAAACCGATCAAACCCGAGGACAGGGTGTTTGAAGAGCGGCCGCTGCGGTGGGATCTATTGGGCGGCAGTGACGGTTCATGAAATACCTGCTCGACAGTAACGTCATCATTGCCCTGACGATGAACGCAGACGATCGTGTTGTCGGTCGCGCCGGTGAGTGTTTTGAGGGGGACATCGTCACGTCCGCCATCGCGATCGCCGAGGTTGCGCTCGGATCGGTTCGGGGAAAGCCCCCTGGGTTCGCTCAACTGCAAGCATTTCTCGAGGAAGTACCGGTTTTGGCCTTCGATATCGCCGCAGCCCGCGCCTATGCCGCGTTGCCGTTCAAGCGTCGCAGCTATGACCGGCTGATTGCTGCACAGGCATTGTCTCAGAATCTTATTATGGTCACAGACAATGAGAAGGATTTCGTCGACATCCCCGGCCTCAAGGTCGAGAACTGGACCCAATGACCTTCGCAGCTCAAATCCTCACGCTCTACCCCGAGATGTTCCCCGGACCGCTCGGCCAGAGCATTGCCGGGCGCGCGCTGGCCGAGGGGCGCTGGTCGCTGGACGCCATCCAGATCCGCGACTTTGCCACCGACAAGCACCGCAGCGTCGATGATACGCCCGCAGGTGGCGGGGCAGGGATGGTGCTGCGCGCCGATGTGCTGGCGAGCGCGGTCGATCATGCACTCGAGCGCTCGCCAAACGCGCCGGTGATCGCGATGACGCCGCGTGGTGCACCGCTCACTCAGGCGCGGGTACGGCAGTTTGCCGATGGTCCGGGAGTGACGATCCTGTGCGGACGATTCGAGGGGTTTGACGAGCGCCTGTTCGAGGCGCGGCCGATCGAGGAGATTTCGATCGGCGATTACGTGCTTTCGGGCGGAGAAACCGGGGCTTTGGTGCTGCTTGACGCTTGCGTTCGGCTGCTCCCCGATGTAATGGGCGCCTCTTCCAGCGGAGACGAAGAATCGTTCGAGAACGGTTTGCTCGAATATCCGCACTACACCCGACCTCAAATCTGGGAAGGGCGTGCGATCCCCGAAGTGCTGCGATCGGGGGATCACGCGAAAATCCGGGCATGGCGTGACAGCCAGGCTGCGGAGATAACACGGCTAAGGCGGCCGGATCTTTGGGAGCGCCATGGGGGCACTCCGGATCAGTCGCCCTCTGGTGCGCGGCGAAAAAGATAGGACAGGTCACATGAACCTCATCCAGACGCTCGAAGCAGAAGCTATCGAGGCATTCAAGGCTACCAAGTCCATCCCCGAGTTCCGGGCTGGCGATACCATCCGCGTCGGCGTGCGCGTGGTCGAAGGCGACCGTACCCGCGTCCAGAATTACGAAGGCGTGTGCATTGCACGCTCGAACCGGGGCCTCGGCTCCAACTTCACCGTGCGCAAGATTTCGTTCGGTGAAGGCGTCGAGCGCGTATTCCCGCTCTATTCGCCCAACATCGATTCGATCACCGTCGTCCGTCGCGGCGTCGTGCGTCGTGCGAAACTTTACTATCTGCGCGGCCTGACCGGCAAGCGCGCTCGTATTGCCGAGCGTCGCGACAACCGTCCCGCCAAGGGCAGCACCGAAGCCTGATCGTTTCACGACAGTCTTTCGAATTCTGCAAAAGGGCGGTCCACCAGGGCCGCCCTTTTTCGTTGCCACCCTGCTGCACCTGCACCGTTCGCCTTTGCCCACCGCAAAGCACCGGCGCGAATATTGTGTGATCGAAGTCGTTCAGACGGGGTGGTTTGTTTCTTAAGCTGCGAACATTGCGCAATAATATCTTCGAACTGGCGCATCCTTGCCACTCGCAGCTTGTATTGCCGGGGTTGAGCCGCTAGGCGCCCCGGTGCATTGCACTGGAGGAATTGATCCGTGGGTTATCGAGTAGTCGTTGTCGGCGCGACCGGAAATGTCGGGCGTGAAATGCTGGCCATCCTGGCTGAGCGCGAGTTTCCGATTGAAGAACTGGCAGCCGTTGCCTCGTCGCGTTCGACGGGCACGACGGTCGAGTTCGGCGATACCGGCAAGATGATCAAAGTGCAGAATATCGAGCACTTCGATTTCACCGGCTGGGATATTGCGCTGTTCGCCGCTGGCTCTGCCGCGACCAAGATCTACGCGCCCAAGGCCGCCTCGCAGGGCTGCGTCGTCATCGACAACTCGTCGCTCTACCGCATGGAGCCCGACGTGCCGCTTATCGTGCCCGAAGTGAACCCCGATGCGATCGACGGGTACAAGGCGCGCAACATCATTGCCAACCCCAATTGCTCGACCGCGCAGCTCGTCGTGGCGCTCAAGCCGCTGCATGATGCCGCGACGATCAAGCGCGTTGTCGTTGCCACCTACCAGTCGGTCTCCGGCGCGGGCAAGGACGGCATGGACGAGCTGTTCGAGCAGTCGCGCAACATCTTCGTCGGCGACAGCGCCGAGGCGAAGAAGTTCACCAAGCAGATTGCCTTCAACGTCATCCCGCATATCGACGTGTTCCTGGACGATGGTTCGACCAAGGAAGAGTGGAAGATGGTCGTCGAGACCAAGAAGATCCTCGACCCCAAGATCAAGCTGACTGCCACCTGCGTGCGCGTGCCGGTGTTCGTCGGCCACTCCGAAGCGGTGAACATCGAGTTCGAGAACGAGCTGAGCGCCGAGGACGCACAGAAGATCCTGCGTGAAGCCCCCGGCATCATGCTCGTCGACAAGCGCGAGGACGGCGGATACGTCACCCCGGTCGAATGCGTCGGCGATGGCGCGACATACATCAGCCGCGTGCGCGACGATAGCACGGTCGAGAACGGCATCTCGCTGTGGTGCGTTTCGGACAACCTGCGCAAGGGTGCGGCGTTGAACGCGGTGCAGATCGCCGAACTGCTGGGCCGCCGCCACCTCAAAAAGGGCTGAGACTGACGGACCGGCGGCGCATCTGCCGCCGGTCCTCACCCTTTCACTCGCCGATATGCACCGGCGCGCTTGCCATGCCCTGCGGGCGGCGGAGCAGGAGGAGCAGGGGGATGGCGGCGAGGTTGACCAGCATCATCGCCCAGAAATCATCGATATAGGCGACCATCGCGGCCTGGCGGTTTATCTCTGCATTGACCGCGAGCATCGCGGCATCGCCCAGCGCACCGAACTTCTGCGCGGTGTTGGGGTCGATCGCTGACATCGACGTATCGGTGATGTGCGACGCCAGATCGCTGTGGCTCACCTGGATGTTGAAGCTGAGCAGCGTGGTCAGCACCGAGATGCTGATCGAAGCGCCCAGGCTGCGTGACAGATTGAGCAGGCTGGCCCCGTCGGTGCGGTGGCGCGGCTCGAGCGTGGCAAAGGCCATCATGTTAAGCGGGATGAACACCAGACCCATGCCGAGGCCCTGGATCAGTCCCGCCACCACCACGGGTTGCCAGCTCATCTCCAGCGACCAACCGGTCATCATCCATAGCGACACCGTGGAAATCATCGCACCGGTGACCATCACCCAGCGGGGGTCCATCCGTGTCACCAGCCATCCGGCAGCGCCCATGCTGACCAGGATTCCCAGCCCGCGCGGGGCGAGCAGCAATCCGGTGTCCAGCACCGAATAGCCGAACAGCTGCTGCAGCATCGGCGGCAGCAGCGCCATGCTGGCGAACATCACCACGCCCACCACCAGCATGAAGATCAGTGCGGCCGCCATGTTGCGGTTGGCCAGCATCGCGCGGTCGAACATCGGGTTCCTGCCCCAGATCATGTGCACTGCAAAAACCCAGAGGCACGACACGGCGACCGCGGCTTCCAGCAGGATCTCCGGGCTGGAAAACCAGTCCAGCTGGGTGCCGCGATCGAGCATGATCTGCAGCGATGCCAGGCCGAGGGCCAGCATCGAAAAGCCGAACAGGTCGAACTTGCGGTCGGTGGGGTCACGGCTGGGGAGCAACCAGACCAGCAGCGCGACGGTGACGATGCCCACCGGCACGTTGACCAGGAACACCCAGCGCCAGCTGTAGTTCTCGGTCAGCCATCCACCCAGCACAGGCCCCATGATCGGCCCGATCATGATCCCCATGCCCCAGATCGACATCGCCTTGGCCTGCCCGCTGGGCGGGTTGATGTCCATCAACACGGTCTGCGACAGCGGACCGATGAATGCGGCGCTGATTCCCTGGATGGCGCGGAACAGCACCATTTCCGTCAACGTGGTCGCCGCCCCGCACAGCATCGAAGAGACGGTGAAGGCGATGACAGCCCAGATGAACAGGTTGCGCGAACCGACGCGCTCGGCCAGCCAACCGGTGATCGGGATGGCGATCGCGGTGGCGACCAGATAGCTGGTCAAGGCCCAGGTGATCGTGTCTGCGGTGGCGCTGAGGCTCGATTGCATATGGGGCAGGGCGACGTTGGCGATGGTTGTGTCGAGGATCTGCATGATCGTCGCCATCATTACGGCCAGTGTCAGCAGGCCCTTGTGGCGCACGGCCATGGCGGGCACATCCGAAACGCCCGGCGGCTGGGCGGTGCGCGCCGGAGGAGGGGTGCCAGAACGGGGCGCGGCACGGCTGGCCATGTTGCGGCGGGACCCCTAGCGCCGCTTGCCGGTATCGACAGTGACCTCAGCAGAAAGTCCCGCGATCAGCTTGGGTGTGCCACGACTGTCCAGCCGGATGCGCACCGGCACCCGCTGTGTCACCTTGACCCAGTTGCCGGTGGCGTTCTGCGCGGGGAGGATGGAGAATTCAGAGCCGGTGCCCGCGCCGATGCTGTCGACGCGGCCCGTCAGCTTGAGATCGGGATAGGCGTCCAGCCGCACTTCGGCAGCCTGTCCCACCCGCATGTGGTGCAGATCGGTTTCCTTGAAATTCGCCTCGATCCAGCTGCGGTTGTCGGCAACGATGGTCAGCGCAGGCAGGCCCACGACCATCGATTGGCCGGGCTGCAGCCGCTCGGCCTGCACCACGCGTCCGCTGACCGGTGCGCGAACGATCGTGCGGTCAAGGTTGAGCGCGGCGGCATCGCGCCGCACCATGGCCTGGGCGACCGCGGGATTGACACCCGGCATCGCGCTGCCCGTCGTCAGCCGCGCGCTGGCCTCTGCGGCTTCGGCCTGTGCGGCACGGAGTTGCTCGCGCGCAATCTCGACCTTGCGCTCGGCCTCGTCGAGCCGCGCCCTGGTGGTAAAGCCCCGCTGCATGAGAGCCTGCTGGCGCTCCAGATCGATCTGCGCATAGGCAATGGCATCGCGCGCAGCAGCAATGCCGACGCCGGTCGAGCGTGCTTCGCTCGCGAGCGTTGCAACACTGACCTGCGCGCCGGCGATATCGGCGTTCGCCTGGCGTACGGCCAGCTGGTAAGGCTCAGGATCGATGCGAAACAGGATATCGCCCTGGGCGACCGTCATGTTTTCGCGCACCCTTGCATCGATGATCCGTCCGCCCACCTCGGGCGAAACCGCGACCTTGTCCTGCTGCACATAGGCATTGTCGGTGGTGACATAGCGCCCGCCGGACAGCCACAGATATCCGCCCACCGCCGCCAGCGCCAACGGCACCGACAGCATCAGCGCGCGCGCTGGCCAGCGGCGTTTCTTCCCTGGTTCAATGACAGGCGGGGCAGGGCGATGATGGCTGTCCTCGCCTGCGATGGAGCTTGTCCCGCTGGTGTCGGTAGATTGGCCGTTGTCTGCCTCAAGCATCGACTGTCTCCCTGCGCGAAAGATTGCTCCGCATCCGTTCCACCAGCCTGGCCAGGACGGCGCGCTCTGAATCGTCAAGCCCGGTCAGTGCCAGCTCCTGCACCTGGTCTGCCTCGCGCTGGAGCTGCGCCATCAGCGGCTGTGCCTTGTCGGTCAGGTAGAGGTTCCAGGCGCGGCGATCGGTCGGATCGGGCTTGCGGCAGACCATGCCCGAATCGGCCAGCCGATCGATCATTCGCGACAGGGTGATCGGCTCCACCTCGAGCAGATCGGCCAGCTCGCTCTGGCGCATGCCTGGCTCGCGATGCAGCCGCGCCACCGCCCGCCATTGCAGGCTGGTCATCCCCAGATCGCGAATGTTGGCATCGAACATGCGCCGGAAGAGCCGCGCGGTGTCATTGACGAGAAAACCTATCGAGTCGTTCATAGCTATCAACATAATAGCATATGATATTAAATCAATTGAGGGGTGGTGCGCTTGGTGATTGCATTGCCGGGACGGTTTTGGCAGTCTGTATGTCATGACATTGACAGCTGACATTTTCTGGTCGTTCCGCTCGCCCTACAGCTATCTCGCCATGCGGCGATATCGGGCGATGGAGGAACGGTACGACCTCAAGCTCAACCTTCGCCCGGTCTATCCTCTGGCGGTGAGGCAACCGGATTTCTTCGAGAAAAGCCAGCCTGGCTGGCTGCGCTACACGCTGACGGACGTGTTCCGGCTGTCGCAATATCTGGGGATTCCGTTCTTTCCGCCCAACCCGGACCCGATTGTCCAGAACATCGCGACGCGGACGATCGCGACCGACCAGCCCTATGTCTATCGCATCACCCGCATGGGGCAGGTGGCCGCGCGACAGGGCAAGAGCCTGGCGTTCTGCGACGAGGTATCGCAACTCATCTGGGGCGGCACGGCGGGCTGGCACGAGGGCGATCATCTGGCAGGCGCCGCGCAACGGGCTGGGCTGGACCTTGCCGAACTGGAAGCGATCGCTGCATCCGACGCGGAGGCGCTTGACGCCGAGCTCGCTGCCAATCAGGAAGCGCTCGAAATGGCGGGCCATTGGGGCGTGCCGACGCTGGTCTTCGATGGCGAACCGTTTTTTGGCCAGGACCGGATCGATCTTGCCATCTGGCGCATGGAGCAGGCTGGCCTTAAAGAGCGGGGATGACCGAACCCACGTACAGCATCGCTACCACCCGCATCCGCTCGTTCGACGGCACAGAGCTTGCCGTGCATCAAACCGGCGAGGGCAGGCCGCTGCTGCTGCTGCACGGGCTGTTCTCGAGCGCCGAGACCAACTGGATCAAGTTTGGCCATGCCGCCAGGCTGGCAGGGGCCGGCTTTCGCGTGATCATGCCCGATCTGCGCGCGCACGCGCAAAGCGGCGCACCGCATGACCCTGCCGCCTATCCGCGCGATGTGCTGGTCGATGATGCGCTGTCGCTGATCGAGACGCTGGGCCTTGACGACTTCGACCTGGGCGGTTTTTCGCTGGGCGCGCGGACGACGGCCAAGCTGCTGGCAGCAGGCGTCACCCCCGGCAAGGCGATCATGGCGGGCATGGGCTGGGAAGGGCTGACCGGATGGGGACGGCGGCGCGATTTCTTTGTCACCGCGATTGACCGGCGCGACGAGGTGAAGCGCGGCGATCCGCATTTCATGGCGGTCGCTTTCATGAAGACGCAAGGGATCGATCCGGTGGCAGCGCGGCTGTTGCTGGACAGCTTTGGCGAGGTCGATACCGATGCGCTGGTGGCGCGTGACGTGCCGGTGCTGGTTGTGTGCGGCGCTGATGATCAGGACAATGGCAGTGCGCCTGAATTGGCGCGGCAACTTGCCGATGCGACCTATCGCGAGATCAAGGGCACCCACATGTCAAGCGTGCTCGAGCCGGCTTTGGCCGAAGAGATAGTTTCATTCTTGACCACTTGACGCTGCGACCCGGCAGTTCCATCGTCCGTGCCTGAAAAGTCGAACGACAAGGGATTGCCCCAGATGAAATGCCTGAAATCCATCGCCTCCGTGATCGCATTGTCGGTTGCGACCGTGTGCGCCCCTGCCTTTGCCGAAGAGGTCGCTCCGCAGATCGCCGCCTCCAAGCCGACTGCTGCCGATGCTGAAGCCTTCATCGCCCGCGCTGAAAAGGAGATGTTCGATTACACCGTCTCGGCCAGCCGGGTGTTCTGGATCAACGCCACCTACCTGACCGACGACACCAATGCGCTGGCCGCAGAGGTGGGGGCGCAAGGTACCGAGATGCAGGTGCGGTTCGCGCTGGAAGCGGCGAAGTTCAACGATGTTGCGGGCCTCAGCGAGGAAACCCGCCGCAAGCTCGACAAGATGCGCGGTGGCATCGTGCTGCCCGCGCCGACCACCGAAGGCGCAGCCGCTGAGCTCAACACCATCGCCACCAACCTGCAGTCGATCTACGGCAAGGGCAAAGGCACGATCGATAGCAAGCCGGTCAACGGATCGGACATCGAGGCCGCGATGGGTGACAGCCGTGATCCTGAGCAGCTCAAGGAAATGTGGGTCAGCTGGCACGACAATGTCGGCGCGCCGATGAAGGACGACTATGCGCGCATGGTCGACATTGCCAACCAGGGCGCGCGCGAACTGGGCTTCAAGAACGTCGGTGCGATGTGGCGCGGCCAGTACGACATGAGCGCCGACGAGTTCGCCGCGCTGACCGAGAAATTGTGGCAGCAGGTCAAGCCGCTGTATGACGACCTGCATTGCTACACGCGCACCAAGCTGAACGAGAAATATGGCGATGCGGTACAGGCCAAGACCGGCCCGATCCGCGCCGATCTGCTGGGCAACATGTGGGCGCAGGAATGGGGCAACATCTATGATGTCGTAGCCCCCACAGGCGCAGGCGACATCGGCTTTGACGTCACCGAATTGCTGACTGCCCAGAAATACGACCCGATCAGGATGGTGAAGGGGGGCGAGGCGTTCTTCTCGTCACTGGGATTTGCACCCTTGCCGGAAACCTTCTGGCAGCGCTCGCAGTTCGTGAAGCCGGCGGACCGTGAAGTCATCTGCCATGCGTCCGCCTGGGATATCGACAACAAGGACGATATTCGCATCAAGATGTGCATCAAGGTGAATGCCGACGATTTCACCACCATCCATCACGAGCTGGGACACAATTACTACCAGCGCGCTTACAACACGCAGGATCCGCTGCACCTCGATGGGGCCAACGACGGCTTCCATGAGGCGATCGGCGACATGGTCGCGCTGTCGATCACGCCCGACTACCTTGTCGAGATCGGCCTGCTCGACAAGTCCAGGGTGCCCGGCGCTGACAAGGACCTGGGCCTGCTGCTGCGCCAGGGGATGGATAAGCTCGCGTTTCTGCCGTTCGGCTTGCTGGTCGATCGCTGGCGCTGGGGCGTGTTCGATGGCAGCATCAAGCCTGCCGGTTACAACGATGCGTGGACCGCGCTGCGCCTCCAGTATCAGGGGATCGTACCACCTGCCGACCGCCCGGATGATGCGTTCGACCCCGGAGCCAAGTACCACATCCCCGGCAACACCCCATATACGCGGTACTTCCTCGCGCGGATCCTGCAGTTCCAGTTCTACAAGGCCGCCTGCGACATCGCGGGATGGAAGGGACCGCTGCACCGCTGCACCTTCTACGGCAACAAGGACGTGGGGACGCGGCTCAATGCGATGCTGGAAATGGGTGCGTCCAAGCCCTGGCCCGATGCGCTTGAAGCGTTCACCGGATCACGCGAAATGGACGGCACCGCGCTCGTCGAATATTTCGCGCCGCTCCAGACATGGCTGAAGGAACAGAACAAGGGCAAGCAGTGCGGCTGGTAAGCCGCGCCACTTGCCCTTGCTGAATGGTATGGAGTGGGGCCTGCCCTCCTGAAGCGGGGGGCGCCTCTATCTGGAAAACAGGCCCCGAGGGACCGCGCATGAGGGAATCGCGCGCGGTCCCTAACTGTTGGTCGATCAATGAACCTTATAGGGTGCACCGGCGGCGCTGGCCGTCGAGGGCACAACGTTCTGATCGACATAATCGCTGTTTTCGTCCGCCGCATTGACGGGGACGTTCTTGTTGCGACGGCTCAACGCGACCGCAGCGGCAATCAGGGCAATCCCGCCTGCTGCCAGGCCCAGGGCCAGAGCCGGATGGGCACGCGCCTGCTGCGCCGCATAGCGGCTGTTTTCGCTGACCTTCTCCGAAAGTTCACGCGCAGCAACAGACAGACGCTCGGTCGCGTCGTGCGCGAACTCTTCTGCCTTGTCGCGCAACGGGCCAATCTCGTTGGTCAAGGACTTTGCGTTGTCCGAAATGATCGTCGCTGCTGCGTTCGCATTGCGACGCGCCAGATCGGAAGCGATGCGCGCATTCTCCGCGATCACATCTCCGGCCATCTTGGCGGTTTCGGTCGCCTTGGTACGCAGTTCTTCACGGTTCTCGTTGACCGATGCAAAGGCGCTGGTCGCCTCGGCGCGTGCGCGCTCTGCAAGGTTCAGCGCATCTTCCTTGATCCGCGCGGCGGCAGTCTTGATGGCGTCACTCATGGTCGTCTCCTTATTGTCGGGCCGGACACGCGCAGAGCATCTCCAGCATCGCAACCAATACGCCGCGATTTTGGCTTTGTTCCCTCGGCATCGACCAGAATGTCATTTCTTTCGATGACCAGACGCAAAAACGGCCACCGGATCGCTCCGGTGGCCGTCTTCATCATTGCCCAGATGTTATGCCTGTTGGTTCAGGCAGCCGGTTCAAGCACCGGCTGGGCTTTTTTTGGCCCGTCTCCCGGTCCATCGTGACCACCATTGTTGTCGGTGGCGTCCTGCATCTTCTGATACGGAGAGGCATAGCGGTCCCGCAAGTCCTTCCACTCCATGACCATCGTGCCGCCGGTTGCATTGTGCTGCTTTTCCCATGCGCCCAGCATGTCGAGACAGGCGTGATCGATATGATCAAGATGTTCGACATGGACGTGCACTTCGCGGCCCGACTTCACCGTCTCCAGCACGCTGGCCAGCCGCGGGATCGAGAAGAACGTGGCGGAGCCATGCAGGAAGACATCGGTACGGTTGGCCATCTCGTCATCTTCCAGATCAACCCGAACGTGCGTGAAGGTGTAGACGACCTTCGCCGTTGCCAGCACGAAGCCGATGATGACGCCGGTGAGCAGATCAAACACCACGATGCCGCCCAGAGTGGCGAAATAGATGACCAGCTCGACCTTGCCATAGGTGGCGATTTTCTTGATCTGCGCGATGTTGACCAGCTTGTAGCCGGTGTAGACCAGGATCGCGGCGAGGGCGGAGGTCGGAATATAGGCGAGCAGCCAGGGCAGGGCGGCCACCGTGCCGAGGATCCACACGCCATGCATGATCGCCGAAAGCCGCGACTTGCCGCCGGCCTGGACGTTCGCCGAAGAGCGCACGATCACGCCCGTCATGGGGAGCGCACCCACGGTACCGCACAGCATGTTGCCGATGCCCTGCGCGCGCAGTTCCTTGTCATACTTGGTGCGCGGGCCGGTGTGCATCTGGTCGACAGCCGTCGCGCACAGCAGCGTCTCGGCACTGGCGACGAAGGCAAAGACGACGCCCAGCAGGATGATGTCCATCGAGAGGCCGCGCTGCAACGCTTCCATCGTGGGGATGTTGAGCGAGGCGACGATATTGTCGGGTACGGTCACCCGGTTGATGTCGAACCCGGCGAACAGGGCGACGAGCGTGCCCACGATCACCGCGATCAGCGGCGCGGGGACAACGGCCAGCGACTTGGGCTTGAACTGGTTCCAGATCAGGATCGCCGCGATCGTCGAAACACCGACGATGGCCGCCAGATGATGGCTGTCCATCGCCATCGGGAACACCGCCTTGTAAATCGCTTCCGGGATCGACAACAGGTTTTCCAGACCGCTTCCACGCGGGCTGTCATCGATCATCACATGGAACTGCGACCCCAGGATCAGCACGCCGATCCCAGCCAGCATGCCGTGGATCACCGAAGGCGAGATCGCGCGGAACCACTGACCGAGCCGGGCGACGCCGGCGACGAGCTGGAGCGCGCCAGCGATAAAGCCGACAACGCCCATCATGATCAGGCCATGTTCGTCGACCAGCTGGTAGCATAACACCGCCAGGCCGGCAGCGGGGCCGCTGACCTGAAGCGGGGACCCGGCCAGCGATCCCACGACGATCCCGCCGATGATGCCGGTGATCAGACCGAGGGCCGGCGGCGCGCCCGATGCGATCGCGACGCCAAGGCACAGCGGCAGCGCCACCAGAAACACGACGACAGAAGCGAGCAGGTCTTGCGGCCAGCTCTTTTTCATCGTCTCAAATTCGCCCAACGGGGCTGTAGTCGCGGTCATCATCATGCTCCTGGGGGCAGGGAGGTTATGCTGAAATTATCAGGCAGCACATTCGTGTTTGGCAAGCGCTATCGCCGCCATCTCGCTGGCGTAATGTTCATGGACTGGGATGAACGTCTCTGTTTCCGCGTGATATGCCTTCACATCGCCGGTGCGGATGTCATACACCCAGCCGTGCAGCTGAAGTTCGCCTGCTGCCATGCGCGCCGCGACCGACGGATGGGTTTTCAGGTGGTTGAGCTGAAGGATGACGTTCTGCTCGAGCAGCAGGTTCATCTTGCCGGCTTCATCGAGATCGGCACCGATGTGGTTGACCACTTCAACGGCAGCGCGGGTATAGCCCAGCCACTCGCGGACATGGGGCAGGCTGTCGAGACCAGCCAGGTTCATCGCGCCCTTCATCGCACCGCATTCGGTATGGCCGCAGACAACAATGTGCGGAACCTTGAGCGCAGCGACTGCAAATTCGATCGATGCGGTCATGCCGCCGGTCTGCTGCGTGTGTGGCGGAACGATGTTGCCCGCGTTGCGGCAGATGAACAGCTCGCCCGGCTCGGTCTGGGTGATCATCGCGGTTTCGATGCGCGAGTCAGAGCAGGTGATGAACAGGGCTTCGGGTGACTGGCCCTTGGCCAGGCTTTCGAACAGCTCCTGCTTTTCAGGGAAGACTTCGGTCTGAAAGCGGACAACGCCGGCGGCGAAATGGGGCATGGGGAGGCTCCTTTGAGGCTATATGGGGAGGACGATCAGGACCAGAGTTCGCGAACCTCGCGAAGTTCTCCGGCCAAAGCGGCTGGAGCGCGGGCCTCGACAAAGGCAAGTCCGTCGGTAATCCAGCCGGCAATCTGCGGCTGAGCCAGGCGATAGAGGTGCTGGCGACCAAGGCGCCGTTCCTCCACCATCCGCGCAGTACGCAGCAGGCTGAGGTGCTGGGATAGCCGGGTAGGGGGAAGATTCAGCTTCTCCGCCAACGTGTTCACATCGCACTCGCCGGTGCGCAGTTCCTCGATCAGACGAATCCGGTCAGGATGCGCGATCAGCTTGAAGACTTCGGCCAACTCACGGGCAATGTGGACGCGCTGGGGCATGCCCTCAAGTTAGGGTTAGCCTGTAACCTTCGTCAATCCATACCTGCAAATATATGCAGATGTTACGGTAACTCAGCCCGCCAGGCTCAACGAAATGGGGGTTCGTTGAACGCGCGCAGCTTGCGGCTGTGGAGGCTGTTCGTCTCCTGCCGCAGGATTTCGCAGGTGCGGATGCCAATCTGCATGTGTGCCGCGATCGCCTCTTCATAGAAGCGATTCGCCTGACCCGGCAGCTTGAGCTCTCCATGCAGCGGCTTGTCAGACACGCACAGCAGCGTGCCGTAGGGGACGCGGAAGCGATAGCCTTGGGCGGCGATGGTGGCGCTTTCCATGTCGATCGCTACCGCGCGCGACTGCGAGAAACGCAGCGCGCTGGCCGAATAGCGCAACTCCCAGTTGCGGTCGTCGGTGGTGACCACCGTGCCGGTGCGCATCCGCCGCTTGAGGTCGGCGCCGCTGGTGCCCGAGATCTCCTCGGCTGCACCGGCCAGCGCCTGCTGGATCTCTGCGATCGGCGGGATGGGAATTTCAGGTGGCAGCACCTCGTCCATGATGTGGTCGTCGCGCAGATAGGCGTGGGCGAGAACATAGTCGCCGATCCGCTGGGTGGGGCGAAGGCCGCCGCAATGGCCGATCATCAACCACACTTCAGGCCGCAGCACCGCCAAGTGATCGGTGATCGTCTTGGCATTGGAAGGGCCAACGCCGATGTTGACCAGGGTGATGCCACCAAAGTCCGGTGCGATCAGGTGATAGGCGGGCATCTGGTGCCGCCGCCACGCGCTATCGGCGACGAGCTGGCTGGGGTCGGCGCCGGATTGATCGGTGTACAGTCCGCCTGCGCCAGACAGGGCGGTATAATGGCCCTTGCCGATCTGGCTGCATGCCCAGCCGACGAATTCGTCGACATAGCGATGGTAGTTGGTGAACAGGATGAAGCGTTGCACATGCTCCGGCGGCGTGCCGGTGTAATGCCGCAGCCGCGCCAGCGAGAAATCGGTGCGCAACCCATCGAACAGCGACAATGGTCGCTCTGACCCATGACCGAATGACAGGAAACCGTCAGCGATCTCGTCGCCGATATCGGCCAGCTCGGTTGTCGGGAAATACCGCGCCAGCTCAAGCGGCGTGATGGTCCCCAGACCAGATCCGGAAAGCCCGTCGAGCACGTAGGGAAAGGGGATTTCCTGCTGGCTTGGGCCGACCGACATGGTCACATCGTAATTTTCGCGCAGCAGGGTCAGCTGCTCGGTAAGATAGTCGGCAAACAGCCGCGGGCGGGTTACCGTGGTGGAATAGACGCCCTGGGCGTTGAGCCGTCCGAACGATAGCCCGGGCACCGTGCCATGTTCATGGCCATCATATTCGACCCGCAGCAGCGGATAGCTGAACGCGCCGTTGAGGCGAAGGGCGGGATCGGGCGGGGTGCCATGATCGACAAACGCGCGAATGGCAGACTGCAGATTGGCGACGGAGCGTTCGTAATGCTCGGTCAACTGATCGATGATTGTTTCGATGGTGCTCATGTTCAGCGCATAACGACATTCAATGCCGAATTCAATCGGCTCGCCGGAACGCGATTCCAGGCTGTTGCAAGCGGGCGGGCGCCGCCTATGATGACGCAAAGCACAGGCGAGGGGATAGAGCGATGACCATGCTGAACACAGGCTCGACGTTTCTTGGACGTTGCGTCCTGGCCGCAGCTGCCTTGACCATGACAACCGGTTGGGCGCACGCGCAGGGGGCGGCCGCAGGCAACGCCGATGACCGTGTCGAGGTCAATGCCTTCACCCCTGCCAGCGTGCGCGAGATCCTGGCTCCGTTTGGCGCTGCAGTGACCATCGCGGATCGGCAGACCCCCGAGGGACGCCCGTTTGTCGAGGCGAGCTTTGGTCAGCTCAAGATCAACATGTTCTTCACAGCCTGCCCGCCGAACGAGCCCAACCAGTGCCAGGGGCTGTATCTGCTGTCGTTCTGGCCCAAGCCTGCAGAGCGCAATCCGCAGAACCTCGCGCAGGCCGCCGGCGATTTCAACCGGATGTACGAATTCAGCAAGGCCGGCATCTCGGTTGCCGGCGAACCCTTTGTCGCCCGCTATCTGATCAGCGATTTCGGGGTGAAGCGGGGCACGCTGCGGCGCGAGGTGACCAACTTCGTCGTGCTGGCCCAGAGGTTCAATCAGGAAGTCGTCTCGCCGCCCGTGCAATGATCCTTGCACAGACAGATGGGCACAAGATGACCAACGAAAGGTGGGATCAATGAACCGGAAGGGATTTGCGTTGATAGCGGCACTGGCCGCCGTTGTGCTGGGATGCATGGTGGCACTCGGCGTGCTTTGACCCGGATTGTCTCATCGGCTGCGATGCCCAACAAAAAAGCCGGGCTCCATCGCTGGAACCCGGCTTTTCGTGATTGGCTGTGAAGCCCGATCAGGCGGCGTCTTCGCCGTCTTCTTCGGGTTCATCCGTCTGGATGAGGCCAGGCTCTGCATTGGGGTCGAACTTTTCGACGAACCCGGCAGGCTTCTGATCTTCTTCAAACATCTGCTGCATCACGTCGACACCGGCCTTCTGCAGCTCGGCTTCGTCGTCGCTGCGGGCGACGTTCACGGTGACGCTCACCGAAACTTCGGGGTGCAGCGCGATCTTGACCGGGAATACGCCCAGCGTCTTGATCGGACGTTCCAGAATGATCATCGCCTTGGTGACGGCGGTGGCACCATCTGCAACCAGCGCATCAGCGATGTCGCGAACCGAAACCGAGCCGTAAAGCTGGCCGCTGTTCGACGAGGCGCGGATGAGCACGACCTGCATGCCATCGACCGTTTCGGCGCGCTTGGCAGCTTCGTCGCGCTTGGCAACGTTTTCGGTTTCGATGCGCTCGCGGTTGGCTTCGAAGACCTTGCGGTTGGCTTCGTTGGCGCGCAGGGCCTTCTTGTTGGGCAACAGGAAGTTGCGGGCGTAGCCGTCCTTGACGGTGACGACGTCACCGATCGAGCCGAGCTTCTCGATCCGTTCGAGCAAAATGATCTGCATGTCTCTTGCTCCTTACTTCACGATGTACGGCAGCAGGCCGACGTGGCGTGCGCGCTTGATGGCCTTGGAAAGTTCACGCTGCTTCTTGCCGGAAACGGCAGTGATGCGGCTGGGAACGATCTTGCCGCGTTCGGACATGAAGCCCTGAAGCAGGCGCACATCTTTGTAATCGATGGCGGGAGCGTTCTTGCCCGAAAACGGGCAGGACTTGCGGCGGCGGAAAAATGGGCGTGCCATGTGTCTTTATCCTTCCTGGCTCAAGCGTCGCGGTCGCGGCGGGGGCGACGTTCGCGGTCCTGCTTGCGCATCATCACCGACGGGCCGGATTCCAGCTCGTCAACGCGCACGGTCAGATAGCGGATGACATCTTCGTTGATCGACGTCTGGCGTTCCAGCTCGGCGACAACGCCAGCGGGGGCCTCGATGTTCAACAGCACGAAATGTGCCTTGCGGTTCTTCTGGATCTTGTAGGCGAGGTTGCGCAGGCCCCAGGTCTCGGTCTTGGTGACCTTGCCTGCGTTCTGTTCGACAATCTCGGTTGCGGTCTGGGCCAGCGCGTCAACCTGGGCCTGTGACAGGTCCTGGCGCGCCAGAAAGACATGCTCGTAAAGCGGCATGTGCAAGGCTTCCTTTGTTCATCTGCCGATCGCTGATGTGCGCACCATGCGACACACCCCTCCGGCTTTCTTCGATGCCCTCAAAAGACGTCAGTCGTCCGAAGGCAAGCGCCGGCTAATACCCAAAAGGCGCAGGAAAGCAAGTGTGGAGGCAATAAAAAGCGGCATTGAGCTCGGGAAACCTTCTCTGGCGGCCTGGCAGCCTGATTTAATGGTGCGAACTGTAGATCAGCACCTGGTTGCGGCCAGAGTTCTTCGCCTCATACAACGCAGCATCGGCATTGCGCAGCACCTGGCGATTGGGCTCACCTGGAACGAACGGTGCGACTCCGGCGGAAAATGTGATCCGGCCGATCGGCGCGCCATTGTCCCGGTTGACCAGAGTGCGTTCGGCCAGTTCCTCGCGCACCACATCGATCTGCTGCTTGGCCTCGGCCGTGCTGGTGTTTTCCAGCACGATCACGAACTCTTCGCCGCCGTGGCGGGCCAGGTGGCAGTTGCCACGCCCGAAGCCATCGAGAACCTTGGCAACCAGCTGCAACACGCGGTCGCCTGCCTCATGCCCATGCGTATCGTTGACCTGTTTGAAATGGTCGATGTCGATGAAGGCGACCGACAGCGGTTCGAAACGCTCCTTGGCGCGGATGGTCGCGGCAGAAAACTGCTGTTCGAAGGCCCAGCGGTTGGGCAGCCCGGTCAGCTGGTCGCGCTGCGCCTTGTCGTTGGCTTCGTCGAGGCGGTTGCGCATCTGGCTGAGCTTCTTGGTGCTTTCGTCCAGGCTCTCGCTGGCCTTCTTGGTCGATTGCATCATCTGCGTGGTGATCTTCAGCAGCGCCTTGAACTGCGCCTCGATCGGCATGTCGGCCTGCTCGGCAGGGTCGAGATCGCGCATCCAGTCCAGTCGCGACTGCAGCGCTTCGGCATAGGCCATGCTTTCCTTGCCGCTCTTGCTCAGGGTCTTGAACCCGCCAGACAGCAGGGCTTCGCTCTCGGCGACGAGGGCGTTGAGGTCCTTGACCTTCATCACGCCTTCGCACTCGTCCATGATCTCCGCGACCATTTCGGGTGACAGGCGTCCGTTGGTATCGAGCTTGCGGTTGACAGCGGTGCGCAGCGTGCTGTTGCCGCCGTTGAGATATTCCCAGCCCAGCTTGTAATGGTCTGGCAACGGGTCGAGCTGCACCTGCTCAAGAAACGAAAAGACCTTGAGGTACATCTGCTTGGTGATGTTGCCGAAGGCGGTTTCCTGCTTTGGAGCTTCTTCTTCGACCTTGGCCTGACCCGCCAGAATTGACGCGGCAAGCCTCATTCTGTCCCTGAGATTGCCACGCTGCGCCTGAGGTTCTGCCATCGGTTGACCCAATCGTCCTTAATTTAACATTCATCACCCTTAACGACCGGCATCAGCCCCGATTAAGGGGCAATTTGCCTTGAAGTTATAATATTTTGGGATGGACAGGCGCGTCAGGTCCAGGATGCCTGCGCCACCGGAAGGCCAGCATAGCGCGGCTGGTCGATCAGGCAATTTTCTGCTGCCAGCCGTCGCAAATGGTCGTGCAGCGCAGGGGTCATCGCTGCAGGGTCGTGCCGTACTGCCTGCATGAGGCTGGTGGCATCAAGACCCATCTGTTCCAGTCGCGCTGCCTGTGCCGACTGGAACACCGGACCCAGCGCCGCATCCCGTGCGGCCATGCCCAGGGCGTTGATCGCGACCCTGGCCTCGAACCGCCTGTGCCCAGTGGCGGAGGCGGCGACCTGAGCATCCAGCCACAGGCTCACCGCGTCGACCAGTGCCGCGCCGGTCGGAACACCATGTTCGGGCAGCCGCTTGGTGGCAGGCCAGACCATCGGCGCTGCGACGGACGGCAGTTCGTCGGCCAGCATCAGCATCAGGTCGATCTCCACCTCGGATACGCGACGGCCGATGACCAGGCGTTCAGGACCGCTCTGGTCGCCGCGCCGCCAGATATCGGCCATCACCAGGCAGCACACGCCCCACCAGAGGCAGGAATATACCAGCCAGAAGCGGAAACGCGCCGGGTCGACGCGCACTCCGGTCATGGCTTCATACTGTTCCAGCATGGCCTCGGGACGGGCGATGCCGCCCAGCGGCTTTTCATAGTGGCCAAAGCGCCAGCTGGGGATGCAGCCAAAGGCCAGATCCTGCACCGGATCGCCCAGATGCGCGAGCTCCCAGTCGAGTACGGCGGAAAGCCCGTCCGGCGTGATCAGCAGGTTGCCCATGCGAAAATCGCCATGGCACAGGCGCGGCTCGACAGGCGCGGGCAGTGCGCGTTCCAGCCAGCCGAACGCCAGTGCGTAAATGGGTGAGGTCCCTCCCAGATCGCGCCAGCGGGCTTCCAGATCGGCAAGCATGTCTGCCGGTGCGCGATACGTCAGCGATTTTGGCAGGCGCGCAGGCGCGATGGCATGGATTGCCGCCAACTGTTCGGCCCATTGGCCAGGCAGCCGGTCCAGCGCAGGAATGAAGGCGGGGTCGCGCAGCAGAACTTGGGGCAGGGCCTCGCCTGGTGCACAGGCCATCACGAAGCCTTCGCCCAGCCCGTCCTCGGGGGTCAGCCTGGCGCGCACGGCGGGTACCATCACGCCGAGTTCACCTGCACATTCGATGACATCGGCTTGGCCATCAAGGCTGAGCGCGCCGGAATCGATGGCAGCATCATCCCCGTGCAAACCTTCGGGCATGCGGCGCAGGATCAGGAGCTCATTGCCCCAGGCGAAGCGCCAGCTTTGCATGCTCGCGCCGCCCGAAAGCCGCTTGAGGTTGCCCAGCGGACCATCCCCGCCCAGCGTCTTGCGGCAAAGCGTTTCCAGCCGGGCGGCAAAGAGTGTATCATCCATTCCGTGGAGTTAATTGATCAATTAACCTGCTGCAAGCACCTTGCAACGCCGCGGCAAGGTGGATAACGGGCGGCGCTTGACGCGCGGGGCTGGAGGGCTCGAGCGCGCTTGAGGCAGATCGGGCGAGGGACAGCTAAGGTCATGACACGCGCATTCATTTTTCCAGGGCAGGGCAGCCAGAAGGTCGGCATGGGCAAGGCATTGGCCGAAGCCAGCGCCGAGGCACGCGCGGTCTTTCAGGAGGTCGACGAGGCTTTGGGGCAGAACCTGTTCCAGCTGATGTGCGACGGGCCTGCAGACGAGCTTCAGCTGACCGAAAATGCCCAGCCCGCCATCATGGCCAATGCCATCGCGGTGCTGCGCGTGTTGCAGCATCAAGCGGGCGATGCGCCGGTGCCTTTTGCCTATGTCGCAGGGCACAGCCTGGGCGAATACAGCGCATTGTGCGCTGCCGGGTCGCTGGACCTGGCCACCACCGCGCGGCTGCTCAAGCTGCGCGGACAGGCGATGCAGGCTGCCGTGCCGGTCGGCCAAGGCGCGATGGCGGCGCTGCTGGGCATCGAGTTCGACGAGGCGGTGCAGGCAGCTGCACAGGCCGCCGGCGACCAGGTCTGCGCCGTTGCCAATGACAATGCCTTTGGTCAGGCGGTCATCTCCGGCCATGCCGCTGCTGTCGAACGCTGCCTGCCGATCGCCAAGGAACTGGGTGCGCGCAAGGCAATGATGTTGCCGGTCTCCGCGCCGTTCCATTGCGCGCTGATGCAGCCTGCCGCAGACCGGATGGCCGAGGCGCTCGCCGACACCGTGATCAACGCTCCGTGCGTGCCGCTGTTCGCCAACGTCACTGCCGCGCCGGTCAGCGATCCCGCACAGATCCGCACGCTGCTGGTCGATCAGGTCACCGGCATGGTGCGCTGGCGCGAGTCGGTCATCGCGATGCGCGATGCCGGGGTCGATCACTTCATCGAGCTGGGCGGCAAGGTGCTGGTGCCGATGATCAAGCGGATCGTCGAGGATGTTGCCAGCGAAAGCCTGGTCGAAATGAGCGATATCGACAGCCTGCTCGAGATGGTTTGATAGAGACCAATAACCCCATCAACCCCGCCCGCTCGGCCTGAGCTTGTCGAAGGCCCCGCATCGACACCAGCGTTTTCCCGAGGCCTTCGACAGGCTCAGGCTGAGCGGAGGGGGCTAGGGTGAGGCGCTACTAGGAGAATTTCGCATGTTCGATCTTACAGGCATGACCGCACTGGTCACTGGCGCAAGCGGTGGCATTGGTTCGGCGATTGCGCGCGGCCTTGCTGCGCATGGTGCGCGGCTGGCGCTGTCCGGCAGCAACGAGGCCAAGCTCAACGAATTTGCAGCCACGCTCGGCGGCGATCATGTGGCGCTGGCGTGTGACCTTTCCGATCCCGCAGCCGTCGATGCGCTGGTGCCGCGTGCGGTCGAGGCGCTGGGCTCGCTCGACATCCTGGTCAACAATGCCGGCATCACGCGCGACAATCTGGCGATGCGGATGAAGGACGATGAATGGTCCGATGTCATCCGCGTCAACCTGGAAGCCGCGTTCCGCCTGTGCCGCGCGTCAGCCAAGCCGATGATGAAGTCGCGCTTTGGTCGCATGATCTCGATCACCAGCGTGGTCGGCGCGACTGGCAACCCCGGCCAGGCCAATTATGCCGCATCCAAGGCTGGGCTGGTCGGCATGTCGAAGGCGCTGGCCGCAGAGCTTGCCAGTCGCAACATCACTGTCAACTGCGTCGCTCCAGGCTTTATCGCGTCGGCCATGACCGAGGTTCTGCCCGAAGCGCAGAAATCGGCCTTGCTCGGGCGCATTCCGGCAGGCAAGCTGGGCGAAGGCGATGATGTCGCCGCAGCCGTGGTCTATCTGGCCAGCCGCGAAGCAGGCTATGTCACCGGCCAGACGCTGCACGTCAATGGCGGCATGGCGATGTTGTAACGCAGCGAGCCGTGCCAGCCCTCTTGCCAGCCGCGCAAAGCGGCATTAGGGCGGGCGGTGAATGTCAGTTCGCAAATTTTAGTTACACACAAATCGAAGGAAGTCTGCATGAGTGAGACTGGGGACCGCGTTAAAAAGATCGTGATCGAGCATCTCGGCGTTGAAGCAGAGAAGGTCACCGAAGACGCAAGCTTCATCGACGACCTGGGCGCAGACAGCCTGGATATCGTCGAGCTGGTCATGGCGTTCGAAGAAGAGTTCGGCGTCGAAATTCCTGACGATGCTGCCGAAAAGATCAGCACCGTCAACGATGCCATCGAATATATCGACAGCCACAAGGGCTGATCAGCGGCGACCACAGGGGCTGGGCCCATTGCACCGGCACGACGCCGCTTCGGCCAGAACATGGCGGGCTGCGTTGCCGTGCAAAAGCGGTGGCCCATGTGAAGAGTAAGATGGCTTCCCTGACTGTCGCACTGCGACCGGGGAGGCCATTTTTCGTTTTAGCGAGCAGCGGCATGGCGGCAACGCCTGGCGCGCGCTGCGCCAGAAGTTTTCAGGAGTGAGGCGAATGCGCCGTGTAGTCGTTACAGGTTTGGGTCTGGTCACGCCGCTGGGTGCGGATGTCGAGACGGCATGGAGCAATCTCATCGCCGCCAAATCGGGCGCAGGGCCGATCACCCGGTTCGATGCCAGCGATCAGAAGTGCCGCATCGCCTGCGAGGTCAAGCCTGCCGATCATCCTTATGGCTTTGATCCCAACAAGCGGGTGGATCACAAGATTCAGCGCCAGGTCGATCCCTTCATCATCTATGGCATCGATGCGGCGGGCCAGGCGCTAGAGGATGCCGGGCTCACCGACATGAGCGAGGAAGAACGCTACCGGGCCGGCTGTTCGATCGGCTCGGGGATTGGCGGACTGCCGGGGATCGAGAGTGAATCGCTGCTGCTGGCCGAAAAGGGCCCGGGCCGCGTGTCGCCCCATTTCGTGCATGGCCGCCTGATCAACCTCATCTCGGGCCAGGTCAGTATCAAATACGGTCTGATGGGCCCCAACCATGCGGTCGTCACCGCGTGCTCCACCGGAGCACATTCGATCGGCGATGCAGCACGGATGATTGCTCTCGACGATGCCGATGTCATGGTGGCGGGCGGCGCGGAAGCCACAATCTGCCCCATCGGAATTGCCGGTTTCGCCCAGGCCCGCGCGCTCAACATGAGCTACAACGACCGCCCCGAACAGGCCAGCCGCCCGTATGACCAGGACCGCGATGGCTTCGTGATGGGCGAGGGCGCAGGCGTCGTCGTTCTGGAAGAATACGAGCGGGCCAAGGCGCGTGGCGCAAAGATTTATGCCGAGGTCGTGGGTTATGGCCTGTCGGGCGACGCCTATCATGTCACCGCGCCGCACCCTGAGGGCAGCGGAGCCTATCGGTCGATGGAAATGGCGCTCAAGCGCGCCAACATGACGCCAGCCGACATTGACTATATCAACGCGCACGGCACTTCGACCATGGCGGACACCATCGAACTGGGCGCGGTCAAGCGATTGTTCGGCGATGCCATTTCCAATGTTTCGATGAGCTCGACCAAATCGGCCATCGGCCATCTGCTCGGCGGCGCAGGCGCGGTCGAGGCGATCTTCTGCATCCTTGCGATCCGCGACCAGATCGTTCCGCCGACGCTCAACCTCGACAACCCGAGCGAGGGTTGCGAAGGCGTTGATCTGGTTCCGCATACGGCCAAGAAGCGCAAGGTGACCGCCGTGCTCAACAATTCGTTCGGTTTTGGCGGCACCAACGCCAGCCTCATCATGAAGGCGGTATAACGCATCATGCTGCGCCGATTGGGATGCATCGTTCTGGCCGGGGCGGCCGCACTGGTGCTGCTGATCGGCGGCAATTTCTACTGGGGCTGGACCGCGTCCGGCCCTGCGACGCAGCAGCTCTCGGTCGTCGTGCCTGCCGGTAGTTCGCTGGCCCGCGCGGCGCAGGTGCTGGAAGAAAAGGGCGCGATCAGTTCGGCGGGAGCCTTTCTCAATCGCGCCAAGGTGTTCGGCAGCAGCGATCCCATCAAGGCGGGCGAGTTCGTCATTCCGGCAGAGGCCAGCAACGCGCAGATCCTGAACATCCTGCAGGGCGGTGAGGTGGTACTGCGCATGGTCACCGTGCCCGAGGGCATGCCGAGCATTCTCGTGCACGAAAAACTGATGGCCGAAGACCTTCTCACCGGCGAGGTGCCCGTGGCCGAGGAAGGTTCGATCCTGCCCGAAAGCTACAGCTTCGAGCGCGGCGAAAAGCGGATCGCGGTGATGCTGCGGATGCAGAAGGCGATGCAGGACACGATTGCCGAACTGTGGCCGAACCGCTCACCCGACACCGTGGTCAAGACACCGCAGGAAGCGGTCACGCTGGCCGCGATCGTGGAGAAGGAAACTGGCAAGCCTTCCGAGCGCCGGATGATTGCCGGCGTGTATTCCAACCGCATCCGCAAGGGCATGATGCTGCAGGCGGACCCGACGATCATCTATCCGATCACCCGCGGCAAGCCGCTGGGCCGTCGCATTCGCCAGTCCGAGATTGCCGACGTCAACGATTACAACACCTATGCGATGACCGGGCTGCCCAAGGGGCCTATCACCAACCCCGGTCGTGCGTCGATCGAGGCGGTGCTCAACCCTGCACGGACCGAGGCGCTGTTTTTTGTTGCGGACGGGACCGGCGGGCATGTGTTTGCCAACACTCTGGCCGACCACAACCGCAACGTCGAAAAATGGTTCGCGATCCGCCGCGCGCGCGGCGAAATGTAAGCGCTGTTCGCGCTACCGGCTCCAGCGCCGCTTCTTGGCGGTGAGCGCCAGCCAGATTTCAAGCGCCACCGATCCGGCAACAAGTGCCTGAAAACCAAGCACTTCGGCGGTCAGGTTGGCAGGGTCTCCAAACAGCCACGCATTCTGCAGCACCAGGCCAATCGCCGATGCGACAAACAGCCATAGCGCGATCCGTCGCCGCAGCAGCAGCGCGATAACGCCCGCCGTGCCCGCAAAAGTCGCCAGCACGAACCCGTAGAAGGCGACGGCCGGGCGGGCGGCGTAGAGCGCCTGCTGTTCCGGTGCGAGCTTGCTGACATCGCCCAATCCCAGCACCGGATCAAACAGCAGCGCCACCAGCCCGATAACATTCCAGGCAAGCAGAGCGATGGCCAGCAGCCAGAACCAGCCCAGCGGCCGTGACATGATCATCGAAGGTTCCCTCCCGATACGTCCAAAATGAAGCGATTTGCGGATCGCGCAAGCATGGCATGCATCCGTGCGCCCGGTCTAATCGAGAGTCGCTGCCAATGCGATCAAGTCATCGAAAAAAGCGATTAGAGCCGCATAATGTTTTCATTTCACACTTCGCCGCGCTATCCCTAGATGTTGCACTGCAAAACATATTCCCCATCGTTCAAGGAGATTCCGCATGATCGGTCGTAACGTTCCCAATGTCTGCCTGAAAACGCGCGTGCGCGACGACAGCATCGAGGGCCCGAACCCCTTCCGCTGGCAGGACCAGCTGACCGGCGATCTGCTGGAAGGCAAGCGCGTCGTCATCTTCTCGCTGCCTGGCGCGTTCACCCCGACCTGCTCGACCTCGCAGGTTCCCGGCTTTGAAGCGCTGTATGACGACTTCCTGGCCGAAGGCATTGACGAAATCTACTGCGTGTCGGTCAACGACGCATTCGTGATGTACCAGTGGGGCAAGTCGCTGGGCGTGCAGAAGGTCAAGCTGCTTCCCGATGGCTCGGCCGACTTCACGCGTCGCATGGGCATGCTGATCCGCAAGGACCATGTCGGCTTTGGTGAGCGCAGCTGGCGTTATGCCATGGTTGTCGACAATGGCGTGATCACCGACTGGTTCGAAGAGCCCGGCATCAACGATCACGGTCTGGACAGCGATCCCTATGGCGAAACCGCCCCGGAAAACGTGCTGGCCAAGATCAAGGCAAAGCAGACAGAACCGGCCTGAGCCGGTTCGCCAACTGATCCCTAACGGGTCGCAAGCGGGGGCGCGGTGCAGCAATGCATCGCGCCCCTTTGCGTAGGGCCGGATGCGCGATAAGGCTGCAGCCGTGCGACGCGAACCGATCATCATGACAGCCAGCATGGGCCCAGGCGACCAGGCCTGGGCAGATGGCCTGCGCAGGACGCATTTTCCGCCCGAGCGCAACGTCGTTGCAGCACACATCACGCTGTTCCACCATCTGCCCGGACATTGCGAGGCGGAGGTGGTGGCGCGCACCCGGGCGCTTGCCGCCGAATTTGCCGCCCCGCCAGCGCAACTGAGCGAGGTGATGCACATGGGGCGGGGCGTTGCCTATCGGGTGCATTCGCCCGGGATGATGGCAATCCGCGAGATGATGGCCGAGGGACTGCACGGTCTTCTTACCGCGCAAGATCAGGGCGTGCCGCGGCTCCACATCACGGTGCAGAACAAGGTGGAACCCGCCGAAGCACGCGCGCTGTATGCAGATCTGGCCGCCGGGTTCAGCCCCCGCCCGCTCGCCATGACCGGGCTGGCGCTGCATTTCTACAAGGGTGGGCCATGGGAGCCGATCGGTAACTGGGCGTTTCGGGGCCGCGCCCGCGTGTGAACTACGGTCAGGTCCGCAGCGCTCGCAAACCTGTGCGCGCGGAGATCGCCAGTGTCGTCACCACCGCCGTTCCGGTTAGCGCAAACTTCAGCGGCGTCAGCACAATCTTGGTACCGAGCCAGTCGGCACGCCCGCTGAGCGCGAGCAGTTGAACGATGTTCTCGGCATAATCCGCCATCATTCCGGCCAGCATCACCATAGCCACCCAGCGCGCCGACGGACCCGCCAGCCGCAGTGCCAGCCCGGTGAAGAACGCGCCATAGGCAAGCGGATACAGGCCGTCGTAGATCAAGGTGGCATGGGCGTGCACGTCGCGCTGCCAGGGGGTGAACTGCGCCATCAATGCTCGCGCCGAAGCGCCATCGAGTGTCAGGTCGAGCAGGCCGCCGATGGCCTCTCCGGTCTGCCGCAGAAGCGCACCCAGCAGCACCATCGCCGCAAAGCTGATCGCCAGGGCGGTCGTGCGGGAGAGGGGCGGCACTGGGCTGGTCAAGACTTCACTCCAGATCCGCAAACGGCACCGGCGGTATTGCCCCAGCATGGCATGCAGCAACGGTGAGGCAAAGCCCCGTTGTGTTGGGGTTTGCGACAATTGTCTGCGGGATGAGCCACGCGCTTGCACAGTGCGCGTGGACAATCACTGCTGTCAGATGCTGAGCTTTACTCGGCCAAATCACGCCGCGCCGCCAGCGGCGCGGCTGATGTCAGGTCAGACGACTTTCTTCTTGCGCCCGCCGCCACGACCCTGCTTGCCAAGGCCAATCTGCAGCGCCAGTTCACGCCGCCGTTCGGCATAGCTGGGAGCGACCATCGGGTAATCGCGGGGCAAGCCCCATTTTGCGCGATAATCATCAGGCGTCATGTTGTAGTGCACCATCAGGTGGCGCTTGAGCATGCGGAGCTTCTTGCCGTCTTCCAGGCACACCAGATGATCAGGCTTGATCGAGGAGCGGATCGGAACCGCCGGCTCCTGCGGCGCTTCGGGCTGCACGGTCTCGCCCTTGCTGATGCCGACCAACGCGCTGTGCACCGACTCAATCAGTTGCGGAATTTCCGAATTGGCCAGCTTGTTGTTGCTGACATGTGCGACAACAATATCGGCGGTCAAAGACACCAGCGTTTCGAGATCGTCCATGATAGTTCCTTGCCCTTTTGAAAGGTCCATTATGGATCAATCGATAGTCCGTATTGGAGGGAATGGAAAGCCGTTGTTTTGGATCGCCACACTGATTGTGCGTCTGCCTACTTGGGCAAGTTAATCTCGCGTCGATAGACCGGTATTCACCGCCCGGGTCTGGCTGATCAATGTCCGGGCAAGTTGTGCGCTATCGAATTGTCTGGCGCGCACGGACTGTCTCCCAGCGGAATATACCGCGCCAGCGCGGTCATGATGTCGCGCATGCCTACAAGCTGCGGGGCGCTGGCGATTCTGTGGATCGCAGGCCGGACGGCGAGGCGATAGCCGATCACTCCCGCTTCGGTCTCCCGCCGTTCCGCTCCGATCGACAGGATGAAGCGGATCGCGGGCATGTTCTCGGCCAACGTCTGGATTTCCAGTTCGCAAATCCCCTCGACCTCGCAATGGATCAGCAGCACCGTCGTGAGCATGCGGGCAAGGCCGATGCCCTGATAGGCATCGAGCACGGCGACGGAAAACTCGCCGATTCGGGGGTGGTCGTCGCAGCGGATGGCGTGGACTGCGCCCACTGCAGGGTTTTCGTGCCCATCGACATGGATCGCCCCCCAGGCGATATGATCATGACCGTCTGCGTCGACCAGCCGTTCGATCACGGAATCGGACGGCATCGGTTGCACCGAAAAGAACCGCAGATAGCGGGATTGTTCTGAAAGCTTGGCAATGCCCTCGCGCATCCGCAGTTCATCGGACTGGCGCACCGAACGGATGCACACCGGCTTGCCGTCGGCGGCGTGCGTCTGGATGATCTCCTGGTGCAATGCGTGCGGTCGCGGGCTGGGCATTGTGCGCCTCCATCGGTCAATGCCGGTCATAGTCGCACAGGTTGGCAATGATTCGCAGGCCAAAGATCAACGCCTGCAGTTGCGACGGGTCAGACCGCTGCCATTTCCTCACGGAGTGCATCGACCCAGTCGGCGACGGAGCGGAAAGCCTTTTCGGTCATGCGCAGGTAGACCTTGCGGTGATCGCGCGGATCTTTCTCCCGCCGCACGAGGCCGTCCCTCGCCATGCGGTCGATATAGCGCAGAGATGTGGTGGCCGGTCGCCGCGATGCCAGGCACGCGCTGGTCACCGATATGTCGCGCCCGGTGATGTGGCCGACAAACAGGTCGAGCAGCATGTCCCACGCCGGGTCGGACAACAATTGTGCATCGGCTATGCCATCGCGATTGGCCCTCAGCTTCAGGTACCGGCTGGCCGTTTCTGCCCTGGCCTTCCATGGTTCGTTCGAATCCAGCAACGCAGCCGCGGGCTGCTTGTCGGCATCAGGCAGGAGGATCAGGCAATAGAACTGGGTCATTACGGGGTACCAGACGTCTGAACTCGCGATGATCGAGATACACCCCTGCCACCATGCTCAACAGCAGCGGCACCACCCAGAAGGTGGCGACGGCCGAGTAGATCTTGGGCAGATAATCGGGGGCGATGATCGTTGCGAAATGGGTGGCGACGGTCAGCAGCTGAAAGGCGGTGATCCACAACGGCCAGTAACGGTCGCTGCGCAGGGCAAACACATAGGCGGCGACCAGATAGGCCGCATCGACCGTGAACAGCGGCCAGTGCGTCTGCCGCCATTGCGTGTCCATGGTCTGCGCGGCCCAGGTGAGCAGGGTCGCGATCACGAAAAGGCCAACGGCCTTTCTGCCCTCAGCCTGGCCGTGCAGCCAGACAAAGCCGCAGCTCAGCGATGCGAGCAACCAGAAGATGATGGAAATCATGGCGTCTGATCATCGCATCGCTGTGCCTTGCGTCAACCGAATGTGGTCTCGTCTTCACGCGCATCTTGCTGGAGCGACCCTGCAAGTGGCGTCTCACCGGGGCAACCGACGCTCATCGGAGCCTGGTCGCTGCGACGCTTGATGGCCGTCAGGTGACCGACGAGCTTGACCATGCTGTCGCGTGCCGAGATCAGATGACCTGTGCTTTCGTGGATCGTGCGCAGCGCAATCTGCGAATCGCGGGCGGGCACTTCAGAAAGCGCACTGGCTTCCAGCATGGTCATCGAAAGCCGGGCGGCGTCGAGAAGCGCCCGGTCATAGCTTGCAAAGGACGAGCGGGTATCCCCTGCGACGATGCGGACAGCGTTGCCATCGATATGCATGATTCATCTCCTTGACGCACCGCGGGCGGTGCCTGGGTTGCCAATCAATGCATCAGATCAGCTGAACGCCTTGAGCGCGCCGCTCAACACCAGCGCGAAAGCCGTTGTGTAGATCAGGGATAAACCTGCAATGCGCAGGATCGCCTGAGTCTTCTGGCCGCCGTCCAGCGTTGTCCTGATGCCGCCAAGGGGAGGAAATCCGATGCGCGTCTGCCACTGGCTGGTGGTCGGCGTGCGAGGATCGTCTCCCTCTGACGAAGCAGGACGTGTCACGGCATATGCCATGTCGGCAACGCCTGGCGATTTGAGTTCAAATGGTTTGAATGCCGCAGATTGCGGGCTTTCGACAAGCCAGCGGGCGGCTGTGCGCCGGTCGGGTGCCCCCATGCTCTTCTTGGCGCGGTGCAGATACTGATCGACCGTCATCGGTGTCAGGCCCAGCTGCTTGGCGATTTCCTTGGAAGTATAACCGTCTGCCACCAGCCGCAGACAGTTGACCTGCACATCGGTCAGTCCTGCGTTCGTCTGTTGCAAACCCGCCCCCGTCTAGCCGATCCATCCGCTTTGGATTTCATTAACCTTCACATCGGACATATCTGATTTGATTTACAAATGGAATTGTTCCGCGCAGGCGCGCGCCATTTGCTGCCATTATGGCACAGACAAACGCGCCGCCGCGACGCCAGTGTACCGCTGGTGTTTACGCCTGCACGCTCCATTGCTGCGCCGTGCGTGCGCGAATCGGGGATTTATTCGGGCAGGAAGTCCGGCACCGACAGATAGCGTTCGCCGGTATCATAGTTGAAGCCCAGGATCCGCGATCCCGCGGGCAGGTCCGACAGCTTCTGCGCGATGGCGGCCAGCGTGGCCCCCGAGGATATGCCCACCAGCATCCCTTCCTCGCTGGCTGAGCGGCGCGCCATGTCCTTGGCATCGGCCTGATCGACCTGGATCACGCCGTCGAGCAGGCGGGTGTGCAGATTGCCGGGGATGAACCCTGCGCCGATCCCCTGGATCGGGTGCGGGCCGGGCTGGCCCCCCGAAATCACCGGGGACAGGCCCGGCTCCACCGCGAACACCTTGAGCGCAGGCCAGTGCTTTTTCAGCTCTTCCGCGCAACCGGTGATGTGGCCACCGGTACCGACGCCGGTGATCATCACGTCGATGGGAGCATCGGCGAAATCGGCGAGGATCTCCTGCGCGGTGGTGCGGACATGCACCGAGATGTTGGCCGGGTTCTCGAACTGCTGCGGCATCCACGATCCCGGTGTCTGGTCGACCAGCTGCTGTGCGCGCTCGATCGCGCCCTTCATGCCCTTTTCGCGCGGGGTCAGGTCGAAGGTTGCGCCATAGGCCAGCATCAGCCGCCGCCGCTCGATCGACATGCTCTCGGGCATCACCAGCACCAACCTGTAACCCTTGACCGCTGCGACCATGGCCAGGCCGACGCCGGTGTTGCCCGATGTCGGCTCGATGATCGTGCCGCCGGGCTGCAGCGAGCCATCCGCCTCAGCCGCCTCGATCATCGCCAGCGCGATACGGTCCTTGATCGATCCGCCCGGATTGGTCCGCTCCGACTTGATCCACACCTGCGCGTCTCCGAACAGGCGGTTGATGCGGACGTGCGGGGTCTTGCCGATGGTCTCGAGAATGCTGGCTGCGATCATATCGGTGTCTTTCCTGCAGAGGGCGCCGTGGTCTCCGGCGCTGGAGAATGGGTGCTGGCTTCTTCCTCGGCAGGATCGAAGCTGCGCGCTGCGCCGATCTGCGGAAACAGCCGGGCCCAGAGCGCTGTGATCAATATAGCACCGCTGCCGCCTGCCACAACCGCTGCCACTGGACCGATCAGCCAGGCGAGCATGCCGGAAAAGGCATCGCCCAGTTCGTTGGACGCCGATACGGTAAGCAGTGACACCGCAGAAACCCGGCCGCGCTTGTCATCCGGCGTGTTGAGCTGAATCAGCGACTGGCGCACATAGACGCTGAACATGTCGGCTGCGCCTGCGATGAACAGGCACGCCATTGAGACGATCAGGATCTTGCTGAAGCCGAAGACGATGGTCACCAGCCCGAACAGGAAGACGCTGGCCAGCATCTTGTTGCCGACATTGGTGCGGATCGGGCGGAACGAGAATATCAGTGCGACCAGCCCGGCCCCTGCGGCCGGTGCCGACGCCAGCAGCGACAGCCCTTGCTCGCCCACCTGCAATATGTCGCGCGCGAACACCGGCAGCAGGGCGGTGGAACCTGCCAGGAACACCGCGAACAGATCGAGCGTGATCACGCCCAGCACCAGCTTGTTCTGCCCGACATAGGCCATGCCGTCGATGATCTGGGCAATCGGTCCCTTGCCCTTGTCCATGATCGTGCGCGGCACAGGACCGACGGTGAGCATGGCCAGCCCTGCCAGCGCATAGAGGCTGGCGCTGACGATATAGGGCAGTTCCGGGCGGATGGCGTAGAGCGGCCCTGCGATCGCGGGGCCGACGAGCATCCCCGACTGCCAGGCGATTGATGACAGCGCGATCGCCTGCGGCAGCGATGCCTTGGGCACCAGATTGGGCGCCAGCGCGCTCAGCGAGGGGCCCAGAAAGGCACGTGATGTGCCGAGCAGGGCTGCGATCAGGTACAGGATCGGCAGGGTGATGAGGTCGTTGGCGGTGGTCCAGGCGAGAATTCCGGCGATCGAGGCCTGGCAGAACAGCACCGTGCGGGCAACAAACCGGCGGTCCATGCGATCGGCGATCCACCCGACCAGCGGGGTCAGCACGAACAGCGGCGCAAACTGCAGCAGCCCGATCATGCCCAACCGCGCCGAACTGGCAGCGATGTCCATCGTCTCGCGCGCGATATTATATGCCTGCCAGCCGACGATCAGCATCATGCAGTATAGCGCAAGCATCGACGCCAGCCGCGTCAGCCAATACGCACGGTAATTGGCGATGGTGAAGGGGTGGGGTGCGGCAACCTGATCCATTCCGGTGCGGTAGGCGAGCGGACAGCGGGCGGCAAGCAAGATGAACTTGACCGTACCCTGCGCGCACGTTGTGCGACTGCGAAAGAAAATCCCTTCCCAAGCATCTCGCTTGGTGTCAGCAATGGATGACAAACAGACTCTTTCCCGGAACGGGAAGGGTCTGCGTCGCAACAATCTCGCGAGGTCGCGCATGAACTGGTCGAAAAAGCTTCTTGCTGCAGCATCGCTCGCCGTGATGGTGACGGCGTGTGGAACCGTGCCTGCCGACCCGGAAACCCCTGCCGAAAAGAGCATAGGGATCGATACCGCGTCCGATTGGGGCAAGTTCGTCGACACCTTCCTCACCGGCTATTTCCCGCGCAACCCGGATTTCGCTGTCTACCAGGGGCGGCACGAGTTCGATGGCAAGCTGCCCGACTGGTCCGAGCAAGGCCTGGCCGATCAGGTTGCGTTTCTCGAAAAGACGCTCGCTGATGCCGAGGCGATGGACGCTGCCAAGCTGAGTGCCGAGCAGAGGTTCGAGCGCGATTATCTGATCGCGGTCGTGCGCGGCGAGCTGTTCTGGCTCAAGGACGCCGACTGGCCGCGCCGCAACCCGGCGTTCTATGCCGGGACGCTCGACCCTTCGGTCTATGTAACCCGGCCCTATACGGATGTTACCACTCGTGCCAAGGCGTTCATCGCTTATGCCCGCGGCATCCCCAAGGCGGCCGAACAAATTCGCGCGAACCTCAAGACCCCGCTCGACCCTTATGCGATCGATTATGGCGTCAACGCCTTTGCCGGATATGCGACCTTCTTCACCGGCGATGCCCGCGCCGCGTTTGCCGATGTCGGCGACGAGGCGGTCAAGGCCGATCTGGAGTCCGCTACCGCCGAGGCGAGCAAGTCGATGCAGGGACTGGCGGACTGGCTGACCGCGCAGAAGACGACCGCCAAGGCCAGCTACGCGCTGGGCCCCAACCTGTTCGGCAAGATGCTGGCAAGCACCGAGATGGTCGATCTGCCCATTGCCGAGTTGAAGGCGATCGGCGAGGCGGACCTCAAGCGTAATCAGGACGCGCTTGCTGCAGCCTGCGCGCAGTTCGCACCCGGCGCGAGCATGGCCGACTGCATGGCCAAGCTGTCGCTCGACAAGCCCGAGGACGGCCCCGTGGCCGAAGCGCGGCGGCAGTTGCCCGATCTGCGCGCGTTTCTGGTCGACAAGGATCTGGTGTCGATCCCGGGAACCGAAGAGGCCAAGGTCGAGGAATCGCCGCCGTACAATCGCCAGAATTCGGCCTATATCGACATTCCCGGGCCGTATGAGAAAGGCCTGCCATCGGTCTATTACATCTCGCCGCCCGACCCCTCATGGGCGCCGGAGGTGCAGGCCGAATACATCCCGCCCAAGAAGGACCTGCTGTTCACCAGCGTGCACGAGGTCTGGCCGGGGCACTTCCTCAACTTCCTCCACGCCAACCGCGCCAAGTCGTTCTTCGGGCGGCTGTTCGTCGGCTATGCCTATGCCGAGGGCTGGGCGCATTATACCGAGGAGATGATGTGGGAAGCAGGGCTCGGCAAGGGCGATCCCGAGGTCCACATCGGCCAGCTGGCCAACGCGCTGCTGCGCAACTGCCGTTACCTGTCGGCGATCGGCCTGCACACCGGCGGAATGAGCGTGGAGCAGTCGCTGACCATGTTCCGCGAGCAATGCTATATCGACGAGGGCAATGCCCGGCAGCAGGCGCTGCGCGGCACTTATGATCCGGGCTATCTCAACTACACGCTCGGCAAGCTGATGATCCGCAAGCTGCGCGCCGACTGGACCGCGGGCAAGGGCGGACGCGAGGCGTGGAAGGCGTTCCACGATGCCTTCCTGTCTTACGGCGGCCCGCCGATCCCGATGGTGCGCGCTGCGATGATGGAAGAGCCTGCGCCCAGGGCGGTGTTCTGACGGCTCAGCCCTTGGCTGGAACCGGGGGATCGTTGTCCGCAACTTCGGTCAGTGAGCCGCCCATCGGCTCGCATTCGCCTGCCTCGGTGAACTTCCAGGCGTTGCCCTGATAGTCGACCGTCGAAGTCCCGGCGCAGCTGGTGCCGGGGCCGGCGGCGCAATCGTTCTGCTTGGCGAGCGCGATGCCATAGCATTTCTCCTGCGCGGCCAGTTCGGTCGCGGCCTTGTCGATCGCCTTGGCGCTCGTCTCTTCGGCCGGTGCGGGTTTTTCCGACGAGCAGGCCGCAAGCGAGGCCGCGGCGATCAGGGCAGAGGCGAGGGCGGTCAGGCGGGTGTTGGGCGACATGGTGCGGCATCCTGTTTGCGTTGGTCCAGACAATCGCTGACATAGGCCACGCGAATCGTCAAACCTTTGCCCCGTCGGTTCAAAATCGCTAGAGGCCGCCGCCATGACCGACAACCAGCCCAGATTCGCCTATTCTATCACCGCACGCGACGGCAAGGCGCGGCTGGGCGAGATTGCCATGAAACGCGGCACCATTCGCACGCCCGCGTTCATGCCGGTCGGCACGGCTGCCACGGTCAAGGGCATGAAGCCTGCCGAGGTGCGCGCGCTGGGTGCGGATATCATTCTGGGCAACACCTATCACCTGATGCTGCGTCCGGGTGCGGAGCGGATGGCCCGGCTCGGCGGCCTGCACAGCTTCATGGACTGGTCGCGCCCGATCCTCACCGACAGCGGCGGCTATCAGGTGATGAGCCTGTCCGCGCTGACCAAAGTGACCGAAGAGGGCGTTGCGTTCCGCAGCCATCTTGATGGGTCGCGGCACATGCTCAGCCCCGAACGATCGATGGAAATCCAGCGGCTGCTGGGCTCGGATATCGTGATGGCGTTTGACGAGCTGGTGCCTGCGACGGCGGAGCGCGATGTTCAGGCGGCGGCGATGGAGCGCTCGATGCGCTGGGCGCGCCGCTCGCGCGAGGGCTTTGACAGCGGCGGCGAGCACGCGCAGCGCGCGGCGCTGTTCGGCATCCAGCAGGGGTCGCTCGACGAGCAGCTGCGCCGTCAGTCCGCTGATGCGCTGCGCGATATCGGCTTTGACGGCTATGCCATCGGCGGTCTGGCGGTGGGCGAGGGGCAGGAGGCAATGTTCGGCGTGCTCGACTATGCCCCCGGCCAGCTTCCCGACGACAGGCCGCGCTATCTGATGGGCGTGGGCAAGCCCGATGATCTGGTCGGGGCGGTCGAGCGCGGAGTCGACATGTTCGATTGCGTGCTGCCCACCCGCTCGGGCCGCAACGGCCAGGCGTTCACCTGGGATGGGCCGATCAACATCCGCAACGCGCGCCATGCGGAAGATCTGGGCCCGCTCGACGAGGCGTGCGGCTGCACCGCGTGCACGCGCTTCAGCCGCGCCTATCTGCACCATCTGGTTAAGTCTGGCGAAATGCTGGGCGCAATGCTGATGACGGAACACAATCTGCGGTTCTATCAGGATCTGATGGTCGGGATGCGCAGCGCGATCGCAGAGGGACGGATGAGTGCCTTCGGGAACGATTTTCGCACACGATATTACGCCAAGGGCTGAAGTCTGCGGGTTCAGGCCTTTGCGGGCACGAACACCGGTACGGCGATGGCGATGCACTCGAACGCGGTATCGCGATCGAGCGGTGCACGCAGCTGACGGGCCAAGCCCGTCATCACCCGGTCGATGCCATCGGCGAGCATCGCTTCGAGCTCCGGGTTCGGCCCCAGTGCGGGTGACGCGACCCGCAGCACAATTTTCGCCGGTTCATCGCTCTTGCGCACCGCGGAAATCCGGATCGTCGCCTCGGGTCGGGTGAGGTGGATCAGCTCGAGGATTTCGGTCAGCAGAAACGCAATCGGCACGCCGACGTCCTGGCTGACATGGACATTGTCGATATCGATCATGATATCCGGACTGTCCCCGTTATGGCCATTGTCGGCATGCTCGAAACTGCCCGCCAATTCGCCTACCAGCGCGCGCAGGTTGATGCCTTCGTTGTGTTCGGTTCCCGCGAAATGGTTGCGGTGGACCACGGCAAGCGCGTCGACCCGGCGCTGGATCTTGCCATAGGCAAGCTTGGCCTGCGCGGAATCGGCGGTGCGGGCATGCAGGTTGATCAGGCTGGCGATGATCTGCAGGTTGTTCTTGACGCGGTGGTGCACCTCGCGGGTCAGCATGATCTGCTGTTTCAGCCCCTCGTCGAGCGCCTCGCGATCCACCGACACCTTGTGCGCCAGCGCGACGAAGCCCTGATCCAGCTCCTGGATTTCGCTGGCGTTGAATGCGGTGCGCGCCATCGGGGCGAGTTGCTCACCCGTCTCGTACTGGCGTACCTTGCGTTGCAACTGGGTCAGCGGGCGGATCAGCATGAGGTTCACCACCAGCCAGCCAATGATCGCCGCTGCCAACAGGGTGATGAAGGGAATGATCTGCGCCAGAAATTCCGGCGGACTTTGCGTGGGCCGGACATAGCGCAGGTCCAGTTTCAAACCGGCAATATCACCCTGTGCCGTCATCAGCGCGTTCAGCCGCCGCTGCCAGTTTGATGGAATGACGGTAAGCGGCAGCACGGTTGCCTGGGTCCGCAATTCGAACTGCGACAAAGGCACGTCATCGACGGGATTTGCCAGCCCGAACAGGCTGTCGGACGAATAATACGCCACCGCCCGGGCAACCGAGACTCGTCCGCGCGTCGTGAAGATTGCGCCGTTAGCCTGAGGAGACAGCGTGACAGCAGGAGAGGCGGCGTCAGCGCCGACGTCACGAAGCGCTCTGGGTACCGCGCCGATCTGACAAGAAGGCGCGCCGCTGTTAGTGGTGTAGAGCAACGCAGCAAAGCGGGTCTTTTGCGCCCCAAGCTGTTCACGCAGGTTCAGGCAAATCTTTGCCGGGTCTTCCCCCAGCGCAATCTGGGACGCAGCCGCACTCAGGATGGCGAGGTCGTTCCGAACAGCCACATCGAGACGCAACGCGGCGTCATCGACATTCTTCTGGAGCAGCCGGTTGCGCTCATCGGTGGCCGTTTCGGCCAGGCTGCGGTTGGCGATGACAGACCCCAGCGCAAGCGGCAAAAGCGCCACCGCGAGAATAAGGAAAAGTCTGGTGCCAATCGAAAGGCGCGCAATCGGCGCCAGGTAGGGAAGCTTAGCCCGGCTGTTGGTCGGCATTATTTCAACTGCTTGAGCAAATCCAGAAAGTCGTCTGGAATCTCCTCTTCCAACGTGCGCTGGTAAACCGATTTGAGCGCGTCGCCGATCATGTGTGTCTTGCCGTCGTCGCCCAGGCTGTTTTCACCTGTGCCTGCACTGCCGTCCTCGTCGGTAACGCCGGGCAGGGGAGTGGCCGTCGGAGTGGCCGGACTCGCCTGCTCCGTCGTTGCATCCGCATCTGCGCTGACGACTAAAGGCTTCTGTGCGCCAGATTGATCGTCATTTTTACGATGCACGAGCATCCCATCCCGCCTGTTGAATTTCCGTCCCAAAATGGGCTTAGCAAGCCGTCCCAACCCTGCCAAGCCCGCAAAATCGTGCGGGATTGTGCATAAACGTCTCATACGAGGAAACAAACTGCGGCGCAGATTGTTCCTTCCCTGAGGTTCGGTTTGTCACCTTTCGCATTCGGCATCCTTGCGGCCAACCCGGTTTTGACACGGGTGGTCAAAGACCATAGACACGGCGTCAGCCGATAAAGGAGTTTCCATTCATGTCCCTGGGCCAGACGCTCGCTCCCCATCTTCCGCTTTTGCGGCGTTACAGCCGGGCTCTTGCCGGTGATCAGCATCATGGCGATGCCTATGTGAAGGCCACTTTGCAGGCGATCATTGCCGCGCCGGACCAGTTCCCCAGCGATGTCGATGCCCGCCTTGGGCTGTACCGGGTCTTTCAGGTGATCTGGAGTTCGACCCATGATGACCGCCACGAATCGGACAGCTTCGATGCCTACCCTGATGCGGATGATGACGCGCGCGTGCTGATGGCCGAGCAGCGGCTGGGCCGCATCCCGCCGCTGTCGCGCCAGGCGCTGCTGCTCACCGCGATGGAGGGGTTCTCCAATTCGGATACGGCCTATCTGATGGGTCTGGACGACCGCACCGTTTCGGGCCTTGTGTCCGAGGCGCTGAGCGAGATCGACAGCCAGATCAAGGCGCGCGTCCTTATCATCGAGGACGAGCCGATCATCGCGATGGATATCGAGACGATCGTGCGTGATCTGGGCCATGATGTCACGGGCATCGCAGTCACCCGTGACGAGGCCGTGGAACAGGCGCGGCTCTCCAAGCCCGGCCTTGTCCTGGCCGACATCCAGCTGGCCGACGACAGTTCAGGCATCGACGCGGTGGCGGACATCCTGCGCGAAATCGACGTGCCGGTGATCTTCATCACCGCCTTCCCCGAACGCCTGCTGACCGGCGAACGTCCCGAACCGGCGTTCCTCATCACCAAGCCGTTCCACCGCAACACAGTGCGCGCAGCGATCAGCCAGGCGCTGTTCTTCTTCGACGCTGAAACGGTAGGTTAATCACCGCAGGGATGGCTCGCGCCATTTCAGGCGAATGAAAAAGCGGGCCATTGGTCCGCTTTTTTATTGCCTGTCTGCGATAGGATTGCGGCTGGCTGCGGCCGTTCGCTCATCGAGCAGAACGGCGGATAGGCAAGGCAACAAAAAAGGCGGACCGTGAGGCCCGCCTTTTTCGTAATGCGTTGGGTTGGACCCGGATCAGCGCGAATAGAATTCGACGACCAGATTGGGTTCCATCTTCACCGGATACGGCACTTCGTCGAGCGTCGGAATGCGGGTGAAGGTGATCTTGTCGGTGCCATCGGGCGCGACATAATCGGGGATGTCACGCTCGGCCAGGCCCTGTGCTTCGATGACCAGAGCCATTTCCTGCGCCTTCTTGCCCAGCGACACGACATCGCCCGGCTTCACCTTGCGCGATGCGATGTTGCACTTCACGCCGTTGACGCGGATGTGGCCATGGCTGACGATCTGGCGAGCCGAGAAGATGGTCGGCGCGAACTTGGCGCGATAGACGACCATGTCGAGGCGCTGTTCCAGCAGACCGATTAGGTTCTGGCTGGTATCGCCCTTCATGCGGCTGGCTTCGGTATAGTTCTTCTTGAACTGCTTTTCGGTGATTTCACCGTAATAGCCCTTGAGCTTCTGCTTGGCGCGCAGCTGCAGACCGAAGTCCGAAACCTTGCCCTTGCGACGCTGGCCGTGCTGGCCGGGACCATATTCGCGCTTGTTGACGGGAGACTTGGGGCGGCCCCAGATGTTCTCGCCCATGCGGCGGTCAATTTTGTACTTCGAACTGTTACGCTTCGACACGTGTGTTTCTCCAATTTGCTGCCCGAAGGATCGGGCGGGTCCGGTCCCGAAAGGGCCAGGTTTGTCCCGGGTTCGCGCCACGTTGCCAAACATGCCTCGTGCGGCCGCTGCTTCACCGGGGGTGCAGGGCCAATTGCGAAGCGCGGCCTATGGCGACACGGGGACAAAGAGTCAACCCGCCGCTCAATGCCCCGACCCGCCTCGACAGGGGCCGGGCAGGCCTTTATGCGGGAGCCATGTCAGACATTATCAAATCGCCCGAAGACTGCATGACCATGGCCGATGTCCGCGCGGGCGTCGACGCGCTCGACCGCGAACTGGTCGCGCTTCTCGAAACCCGCTTCGGCTATATGCGCGCCGCTGCCCGGATCAAGCCCGAACGCGGCATGGTCCGCGACGAGGCGCGCAAGGCGCAAGTCATCGCCCAGGCCAAGGCCGCCGCATTCGACGCCGGCGTACCCGTGGGGCTGGTCGCCGATTTCTGGGAGCGGCTGGTGGAAGCCTCGATAGCGTATGAGGGCGAGCATTGGGAATTGTTGCGGCGGTAGGGGTAGGGTTGACCTTGTCACTTGCTGCCACCCACATCCGCTCAGCCTGAGCCTGTCGAAGCCCCCGCTATTCCGCCCCCGAGGGCGCGGGGCCTTCGACAGGCTCAGGCTGAGCGGATGTGGTCAAGCTCAACTGCTTGATCACTCCACCGGCTTGCGCTTGTCCTTGGCCAGCGTGCTCAGCACGCCTCTGAAGGTGCGAACCTCGTTGCTGTTCCAGTGCGGTTTGGTGAGCAGGTTGCGCAAGGTGCGCCGGGTCATCGAGGCGCGGCCTTCGGGGAAGAAATAGTTCTTTGCCTCCAGCATCGTGCACAGCTGCTCGAACATGCCGTCGAGTTCCTCCATCGGCGCGGGGGGATCGAGTTCGACCTCGGTCGGGGATGACACCGCATCACCGCCGCCGGTCTTCGACCATTCATACGCGACCAGGATTACCGCTTGTGCGAGGTTGAGCGATCCGAACTGCGGGTTGATCGGCACGGTGAGGATGGCGTGCGCGATGGCGACGTCCTCGGTCTCCAGCCCCGAGCGCTCCGGCCCGAACAGGATCGCGCTGCGTCCCGGCGCGCTGACGATCTGCTCTGCAGCGACCGCAGGCGTAACCACGGGCTTGGTGACCCCGCGCTTGCGCACGGTGGTGGCATAGACATGGTTGCAGTCGGCCACCGCATCGGCGACCGTCTCAAACACCTGCGCCTGTTCCAGCACGATATCCGCGCCCGAGGCCGCCGGGCCTGCACTGGGGTTGGGCCAGCCATCGCGCGGGGCGACCAGCCGCATTTCGGTCAGCCCGAAGTTGAGCATCGCGCGCGCGGCCTTGCCGATGTTCTCGCCCAGTTGCGGCCGTACCAGGATGACGATCGGCTTGCGCAGGTCGCCCGGCGTTGCGTCTTTGGCGGACTGAAGGTTGCGCGCTGCCTTGGCCTTGCCGAGCAGCATCTTGCGCGCGCGTTCGGACAATGCGGCATAGTCCTGCCGAATCAGCGCCTCTTTCTTGGCGCGGCTCCAGCCCTTGATCTGCCTGTCGACGGCGTTGGCGTTGTCAGCGGTGGCAAAGTCCTCGCTCCACACCAGTTCGACCGGTTGGCGTGACTTGGTATAGCCAGGCACGGTGCCCGACTGATGCGCGGCGACATCACGCTCCAGATCCTCGCCGTGGCCGACGAAATACGAGCCATCGCCGCAGCGCAGGATATAGGTATGAAATGGCATGGTCAGGCGCCGCCCCCGCCGCCGCCGCCAACGTCCTTGACGGTGCTGGCGAACTCCTCGAAATCCTTCGCCTCGCTGAAATCGCGATAGACCGAGGCGAAGCGGATATAGGCGACACTGTCGAGCACGCGCAGCCCGTCCATCACCATCCCGCCGATATCGCGCGAATGGACCTCGTTCTCGCCCGAGGTTTCGATCTGCCGCTGGATGCCCGAGACGAGCTGGTCGATCCGTTCCTGGTCGATCCCGCGCTTGCGGCAGGCGACTGCGACCGATTTTTCGATCTTGGCGCGGTTGAACGGCTCGCGCCGGTTCTCGCTCTTGACCACCATGATGTCGCGCAGCTGGATGCGTTCGAACGTGGTGAAGCGCGCGCCGCAGCTTTCGCATTGGCGGCGACGGCGGATAGCCGCCCCGTCTTCGGTGGGGCGGCTATCCTTGACCTGGCTGTTTTCGTGCGCGCAAAATGGGCATCTCATTGTTTAGCAGATGCCCTTTAGGGACGCAGGCGCTTGTAGAGCATGAAGCCCGCGCCCGCGAGCAGGCCAACTGGCCAGCTGACCACCGGCAATACCGCGCCCGCGACTGCACCGATCGCGCCTGCGGTGAGCACCGGCTTGGTCGATGGGTGCGCCATGCCCTGCTTGGCCATGCCCACGATTTCCTCGCGTGCATCGCCGATCAGGTCGCCCTTGTTGTTCGGATCATCAGGATTCTGCATGGTTCAAAGCTCCGGGTAGATGGGGAACCGGTCGCACAGGGCCTCGACACGCACGCGCACCGCAGCCTCGACTTCCGGATCGCCATGTTCGCCCTTTTGACGCAGGCCGTCCAGCACGTCTGCGATCATGTCACCGATTTCCCGGAACTCCGCGACGCCAAAACCGCGCGTGGTGCCCGCAGGGCTGCCGACGCGGATGCCGCTGGTCTTGGTCGGCGGCAGCGGATCGAACGGGATGCCGTTCTTGTTGCAGGTGATGCCGGCGCGCTCGAGCGCCTCATCGGCATCTTTGCCGGTGACGCCCAGCGGACGCAGATCAACCAGCGCCAGATGCGTGTCGGTGCCGCCCGCCACCAGGTCCGCGCCGCGTTCCTTCAACCGGCTCGCCAGCGCCTTGGCGTTGTCGATCACCGCGCGCGAATAGCTCTTGAACTCGGGCGTCAGCGCTTCGCCGAATGCGACGGCCTTGGCAGCCACGACGTGCATCAGCGGGCCACCCTGCAGTCCGGGGAACACGGCGGAGTTGAACTTCTTGGCCAGCGCTTCGTCGTTGGTCAGGATCATGCCGCCGCGCGGGCCGCGCAGCGTCTTGTGCGTGGTGGTGGTGGCGACATGCGCGTGCGGGAAGGGCGAGGGATGGACGCCCGCTGCGACCAGCCCTGCAAAGTGCGCCATATCCACCTGGAAGTACGCGCCCACTTCATCGGCGATTTCGCGGAATTTGGCGAAATCTATGTGGCGCGGATAGGCAGAGCCGCCTGCGAAGATCAGCTTGGGCTTGTGCTCGAGCGCCAGGCGGCGGACCTCGTCATAATCGATCAGGTGGGTATCGGGGGTCACGCCATACTGGATCGCGTTGAACCATTTGCCCGACATTGCAGGCCGCGCACCATGGGTGAGATGGCCGCCAGCGTCGAGCGACATGCCCAGAATGGTATCGCCGGGCTTGATCAGCGCCAGCAGCACCGCGCCATTGGCCTGCGCACCCGAATGCGGCTGGACATTGGCATAGGCGCAATCGAACAGCTGGCATGCGCGGTCGATCGCCAGGCGTTCGACATCGTCCGAAGGCTCGCAGCCCTGATAATAGCGCTTACCGGGATAGCCCTCGGCGTACTTGTTGGTGAACACCGAACCCTGCGCCTCGAGCACCGCCTTGGAGACGATGTTTTCCGATGCGATCAGTTCGATCTGTTTCTTCTCGCGGCGCACTTCCTTGGCGATGGCGGCGGCCACGGCAGGGTCGGTCACGGCAAGACCTTCGCTGAAAAAGCCGGTGGATCGGATTTCGTTGATCGCGGGATTGGTGGACATGGCAGGCTCCATCAGGGGCAGGGATTGGAATTGGAACTGGGGGGTGAGGTATCAGGCCGGGGTGAGCATGGCGACGCGCCGCTCATGCCGGCCACCTTCGAACGGGGTGGCCAGGAAGGTCGCAAGGCAATCCTTGGCGGTATCGATACCGATCAGCCGCGCGCCCATGGCGATGACATTGGCGTTGTTGTGCTGGCGTGAAAGGCTGGCGGAGAGATGATCGGAGACAAGCGCGCAGCGGCAGCCCGGATTGCGGTTGACCGCGATCGAAATGCCGATACCCGATCCGCACAAGGCGACGCCGAATTCCGCCGCGCCCGATGCGACATGATCAGCCAGCTTGAAGCCGTAATCGGGGTAGTCGACGCTATCGGTGGTTTCCGGTCCCAGATCGGTCACGGTGTGACCCTGCTCGCGCAGCCATGCGGCAAGCTCTGCCTTCAGGCCGACAGCAGCATGGTCGGATGCCAGAGCGATGGTGCGGGGGGATGAGGTCATGATCAGCGATCCGGGTCGGTTGATGGGCCGCGGGCGACTCCCCGCTTGGCGCGCTATCTAGGCCAGCACGCGACGTGATGCCACCAGTGATTGTGGTGCGGTGGCAGTTTTATGACGACGCGCCATTGCTTTCCCCTCCGGCGCGCGGGAGGGGAGGGAGAGGTCAAAACAGCCCCGGCACCTCGCGCTGCGCCGGCGTCGGTGCAGCTGGCACCAGCAGTTCGCGGTCGCTGGCGATCATGCCGTGCTGCGATTGCGCGCCGATGGCCGACTGGCCGGAAATGTTGCCTGCAGGTCCGTTCAACGCGATCGCGGTGCAGCTGCGCCCGGCGAGAAAATCGAGAGCGCTACGGATCGAGCCTTCCTGCGGATCGCCCAGGGGCCGGGTGAGGTCGTCCGCCGCCTGGCAGGTGACATCGAGCGTGCTGGCAAGCCCGGTGAAATAATCGCCGCCGCCGCGCGAATTGACCGAGCGGAACGCGACGACGCGCACCCGGTCGTCGCAGGCGCTGCGGTCGAGCGCGATCTGGCCCACCGGCTTGCCGAAAGTGTTGCCGCCGACCAGCGCCAGGTTGCGGCCGAGATAGGGTGCCATCGAATTGACCACCAGCTCGCTGGCCGATGCCGTGGCGCTGGTGCCGATGAACGCGATCTTCACCGGGCTCACCGACTCGGCGCGCGGGGCAAAGAACGTGTTCTCGTCCTGTGAACTCTTGGAGGCACGAAAGCGCAGCCCCGAAAACAGGTCGCTGCTTGTCCGATTGCCGCCCAGAAGATCGCCCATCAGCTCGGCGGTGGAAACCAGCCCGCCGCCATTGTAGCGAAAATCGATGATGAACTCGCTGATCCCGGCGCTGCGGAAGCTGGCGAAGGCCTGGCGCAGCGGCGCGTCGGCGGACGATATGAAGGTGCGCAGGTTGATGTAACCGATCTGCCGGCCACCATCCTGAATGATGCGCGTGCCATAGCGGCTCGACACGGCGGGCAGATCGAAGTCCGCCTTGGTCACGCTGACCTCGCGCGATACGCCGCCGCGCGCGACGCGCAGCAGGCGGGTGGTGCCAGCGGTGCTGGGGCCCAGCGCGTTGGTGATTCCGGCAGAGCCCTCCGCCGCAATGATGTCTGCCACGCTGCGCAGATTGGCGCTGCTGGTGCCGATCGCGAGGATCTCGTCGCCCCGGTCAATGCCGGCGGCCAGCCCTGGCGCGCCCTCGAAGCTCTCGCTGATCAGCACGCGGCGGGCAGGGGTGTCGATCGCCAGTCGGATGCCGATCCCGGCGCTCGCTCCGCTGGCGAAAAAGGCGTTTTCCTCGGCGATCGAGGTGATGAAGGTGAAGAACCGGTCCTTGCCCTGCGACCGCGCGGTGGCGGTGAGCGCGTCGATATAGCCCTGCACCGTGGTGAAGCTGTTCGGATTGGCGCTGGTCACCAGCAGTTCGGGGAATAGATACCATTCGTCGAGCACCTCGCGCGCGAAGGTCTGGCGGCTGGCGAGCGAGCAGGTCGAGCTGGGCGTCGGGCTGGGGGCAGGGGCGGAGGCAACCGGCGTCGGCGTTGGCGATGATGCACTGCCGCCGCCTCCTCCCCCGCAACCGGTGAGCAGCAAGGCAGAGCTGGCCAGCAGGCCGACGATATGGCGCATGTATCTGTGTGTCCAAACGAACCGTGTAGCCCGGTACATTAGGACGGCATCAGCGGTCAGGCGACAGATTTTTGCGGGCCCCGCTGCGCCAGCGCTGCGTTCTCCGTCCGGATGCGCACGAACAGGATGCCGAAGTTGAGCAACGTCCACAGCAAAGCGATCTGCACATGGCCGAAGATCAGCGGAATCGTGAGGATTTCGAGCGTCACCACCCAGTAATTGGGGTGCTTGACCAGGCGGTACGGCCCGCCGCTGATCCGCGGGAAATCGGGCGAAGAAATGATCCGCGTCGTCCAGTACGGCCCCAATGTCGCCAGCACCCACAGCCGCGCGATCTGCAAGGCGGCGAAGATGATGAGCAGCGGCCACAGCATCGGTGCGTCTGGTGGCGTGCTCAGCCACAGCGCGAGCAGGAAGCTCGCGTGAATGGCGACCATCAGCGGATAATGCGCGCGGCCATGTTCGACCGCGCCGCGCGCCAGCAGCGCCTTCGTGTTCTTCTGCGCGTAGACGAGTTCGAGCAGTCTTTGCGCCGTCAGCAGCCCCAGTACCACCCATGCCGCCGCCCAGCCGGGCGCCCACACATATTGCGCAAGTTCGGGCGCCTGCATCATCGGTGCAGCACTCCCATCGCGCCGGTAAAGCCTGGGCCGAGCGCAGTCATCAGCAGCGGACCGGTCTCCCCGGTCGCCAAAATCCGCTCGAGCACGAAATGGACGGTGGGCGAGGACATGTTGCCATGATCGGCCAACACCGCGCGCGTCACCGCCAGCCCTTGCGGCAGATGTTCGAAGCACTCTTCGAGCGCATCGACAACCTTGCGTCCGCCGGGATGGCACGCAGGTTCGGTGAGGCTCGCCTTGTCGAGCCCCTCGCGCGCCAGAAAACCATCGACCACCGGCACGAAATGCTCGCGCACGAAGCTGGGCAGGTCGCGCGACAGGATGAGGCCAAGGCCCATGGCGTCGACATCCCAGCCCATCATCGCGCGGCTGCTGGGCCAGGTGTGCTGCGCGAAATTGCCGAGGGCAGGGCCGTCGCCGTCCGCAGACAGCACCACCGCGCTCGCGCCATCGGCGAACAAAGTGGAAGCGATGATCGCCTTTTTCTCGAGATCGCCGAAGCGGAAGGCGAGCGAGCACAGCTCCATTGTCAGCAGCAGTACGCGGCGCTGCGGATCGGCGCGCACCAGATCGCCTGCGACCTGCAGCCCGAGCACGCCGCCCGCGCAGCCATAGCCGAACAGCGGCAGGCATTGCACATCGGCGCGGAACCCCATGGGGGCAAGCATCTGGCTGGGGATCGATGGCGTGGCGATTCCGGTGGAGGAGACGCAGACGATGGCGTCGATCTGGTCGGGTGCGAGCCCCGCCTTGGCCAGCGCCTCGGTCGCGGCGCGTTCGAGCAGCTTTTGCCCCTCGGCGAGATAGACCGCGTTGCGCTGCGGGAAATCGGCCGCGCCCAGATAGAATTCGGGCGGTTGCACGATCGCGCGGCTGTTGACCCCGGTGGTGTCATAGATTGCCGCGACGCGCGCAGGCAGTCCGCGCGGGCTCGCACTCGCCACGACATCGCGGACCTGGTGCTGGGTGATCGCATGGGGCGGAACCAAAGTGGCGATGGACTGGATGCGAGGAAGCATCGGCTCTAGGTGGCGCTGCGCCGGGGGCTTGGCAAGGGTATGGCAGGCTGCGCGGCACAATTGCGCCCGACTCGCGAATCCACCTTGGCAGGCCCGCGACAAATTGCTTTAGCCTCAGGCCAACTTAATCTTGTGCCGCGTGTCCATGCTGCGCCCCTTGTGGGCGGAGCCACCGCGTTCCACATGCCTATCCGTGATTTATCAGAAAGCCGCTTTGCCATGTCCGAAACGATCAAGACCCGCATGCTGATCCTGGGCTCCGGCCCCGCCGGGCTCTCCGCCGCGATCTATGGCGCGCGCGCAGGCCTCAAGCCCATCGTCGTGCAGGGTCTGCAGCCGGGTGGCCAGCTCACCATCACCACCGATGTCGAGAATTACCCCGGCTTCCGCGACGTGGTGCAGGGACCGTGGCTGATGCAGGAAATGCAGGCGCAGGCCGAGCATGTCGGCACGCAGATGATCTACGACACCGTGCTGTCGGTCGACCTGTCGCGCCGCCCGTTCCGCCTGATCGGCGATGGCGGCACGGTGTACGAGGCCGAAACCCTGGTGATCGCCACCGGCGCGCAGGCCAAGTGGCTTGGCGTTCCCGGAGAGCAGGAGCTGGGCGGCAAGGGCGTTTCGGCCTGTGCCACCTGCGACGGCTTCTTCTATCGCGGCAAGAAGGTCGCGGTGATCGGCGGCGGCAACACCGCGGTCGAAGAGGCGCTGTACCTCACCAACCATTCGGACAACGTGACCCTGATCCACCGCCGCGATTCGCTGCGCGCCGAAAAGATCCTGCAGGAGCGGCTGTTCGCCAACCCCAAGATCAATGTGCTGTGGAACAAGGGCGTCGAACGCTTCGTCGGCGGCGGCGAGCCGCACGGGCTGGTCGGCATCGATCTCAAGGACACGGTGACCGGCGAGAGCTCGCACCTCGCGGTCGACGGCGGCTTCGTCGCCATCGGCCACGCGCCTGCGACCGAACTGTTCAAGGGCCATCTTCCGCTCGACCGTGACGGCTATATCGAAGTGACCCCGGGCACGCCGTTCACCAGCGTCCCCGGCGTGTTCGCGTGCGGCGACGTGATGGACAAGGTCTACCGCCAGGCGGTGACCGCGGCCGGTACCGGCTGCATGGCCGCGCTGGATGTCGAGCGGTTTTTGGCAGAGGCGGACTTCGAGGCGATTGCGGCGGAGTGACGGGGGGCTGGCGGGGGCTGCTATTGGGGGGTGTTGCAAGCCTGTCGAATGACGGTTGAAGGGGGAGGATTCCGACCCTCCGCTAGGCGTCGATGGCCGTTTGTTCATGCGCCGCTATGGTGACGCGGACAGTTAACCATTCATAAACCACGAGCAGCATGGCAACTGGTATTACAGCGAGAAAGCCAAACTCCTTCCCCAAGTAAGATGCCAAGGCAAAGGCTGCGACCGCTGGACGTACGCTCGACTTGCCCGCAAGCAGCCGTTTTCCGCATGCGTTGCAAGCAAAAGGCTGACCTCTTTTAAAGTTTGCACGAAAAAATGAAATGGGTGTCCCGCACATGGGGCATTCGCCATTTGCGGATTTGTGTTGTGCCTCTGTCATTTTATAAAATTTGCAGAAAACATGCATATCCGCAACGGGCGGAGTGTTGCATGACAGTTTTTTAGTCACGTTTCTTAGCCGCCACCCCCTCCGCTCAGCCTGAGCTTGTCGAAGGCCCCGCTATACGGCCAGCGTGGGCGCGGGTCCTTCGACTTCGCGGGCTGACGCCCGCGGCTCAGGATGAGCGGAGGTGGGTGGATTAGCGTGTGCTATGGGCCGTTTGCTGACAGCCCGTTGTTTTAGCGAGTTACAAGAACCGCCGCTCCGCGAATGCGCGTTCCCCTCCCTGGACAGGGAGGGGTTAGGGGTGGGTCGTCTGCGCGGAGGGTGCATCTGGACGCCTACCCACCCCCAGCCCCTCCCTCAGAGGGAGGGGAGCAACTTGCAGAACGACGGGGGCGGGGGTGGGTTGATGGGCGTGTGCTTGTGCCATCGGAAACGTGTCCGCTTCCAAAAGCCCCTCTCCTTCAGGGGAGGGGTTGGGGTGGGGAGCGACCGTCGCGCGAAATGGCTGCGCCAGCGATTGCGCGCCGCAACCGCCCCCACCCCTTACCCCTCCCCTGAAGGGGAGGGGCTCTAGTGGCCCAACGCCTCCAATATCCGCTCCCTGAGCCAAGCCTTGTCGTATGCACTCGCAAAGCTGTGCGAGCCGCTGTCGAGGCGGGCCATCGTGAGGTTGGGGTTAGCGCGGGCGGGGGTGAAGGCTTCGCTGTCCCAGTGTTCGAGGAACCACAGAGCGGTGCGGTCGTGTTCGGCGACGAGCAGCTTCGTCGGCAGCGGCGTGGCCGCCAGCGCCTGGCCCAGCCTAGCCGCCAGCCCTGTAACCTGGGCCTTCGCGGTCGCCTGGCGCAACCCGCGCACCAGCTTGCCGAGGTTCACCCCGCCGCTTGCCAGCCGCCACAGTTCGCGCGGGTCTTTGAGCTTGGCGAGATAGCGGCTGCGGATCGCGCCTGCGGTCATCGTCGCGGCGGCTTCGGTCTCGTCGGCCTCGTCGCTCTCGGTCTCCAGCGTCCACATATTGGCGAGGATCAGCGCGTCGATCCCTGCCGCCGGGCCGTAGAGCGCCAGCGAACTCGCCGCATCGCAATTGCCGAATGCCACCAGCCGGGTGAGCGACGGGACGCGCGCACGCATCGCCAGCACGGCGGCGGCGATGTCGTCGGCGCTGGATTCGAAACCGGCGTTTCCGCCACTGCTGTCGCCGATCCCGCGCCGGTCATAGCGCATCACCGGATGGCCTGCGGCTGCGACCGCCGCTGCCAGCGCCGCCATTCCGGCATGCGCACCCGAGCGGATTTCGTTGCCACCGCTGACGATCAGCAGCCCACTGGAGCCGTCGGCGCCATCGAGCGTCGCGGTGAGCGTCTCGCCTGCGCAATCGAAAGTGAAATGCTGCCTCATCCGCGCATCCATGCGGCAATGTCCGCCGCCATCGCCTGCGCCATCGCCGGATCGTGCGCCGGTTCGGCGCGCAGCCACAGCGGCGCGCCTGCAATGCGGCCATCGGCATCGAGCGGATCATCGGCAAAGCGCACCAGCCGCACCGCGCCGCCGCTCGCCGGGGCCGCGCTGTCGAGTTCGCGGATCATGCAGGGCGAGAGGCTGTTGCCTGCCAGTTCGATGCCTTGCGCGCGCGCGGTCTCCATAAGCGCCTCGCTGCTGCTCGCGATGCCCGCCTCACGGTCGCCGGCCATCTTCGTGCGCAGCATCGTGCGGAGCAGCTGTCCGCCCTTGACCGGGGCCAGCCGCCATCGCGGAAGGTCGCCCAGCGCGCCGTCAAGCAATGCGCCGCCCCGGATTGATGCGAAGTGGCTCACCGGCCCCAATTGCTCGGCACACGCGATCAGCGCGGCTTGCCACAGGCTGATGCTGGCGTTTTCGAGGGGCACCGGGCTTTCATTGCAGCCGGGAAGGTCGGGCATCACGCTGGCGATGCCATGCTCGGCCAACGCCCGCGCGCATTCCACCATCAGATGGCGCACGCGGTTGGCCTCGTCGAACAAAGGTGGCAGGATCAGCAGCCTCGGCCCATCTTCAGGGCCGTGGATCAGGCACAGTTCGTCGTTGCCGTCGAACCGGTAAGCGCCGATCACGCGGAGGCCTTGGCCCGCGCGAAATCGACCAGATTGCCGAAATTCTCGAACAGCTCGCCATCGACCTCGTCATCCTCGATCAGGATGTCGAGCCGGTCTTCCATCTCGGTGAGCAGGCCTGCCACCGCCATGGAATCGAGCTCGGGCAGCGCGCCGAACAGCTCGGTGTCGCGGTCAAAGCCCGCCACCTGGCCTTCGGAAAGGCCCAGAATGTCGCGCAGCACCTGACGCACCACGGTTTCGATTGCGTCACTGTGTCCGCTGGTCTCGATTTCGCTCACATATCCCTCGCTGGCTTGTCGCCCTGGCGGCCGTCCCCCTGCCGCGTGAAAGCGGCCTTAGTCCTTTGAAAAACGGGCGGCAAGTCCCGCGACGCGGCTCTTGGCCATGTAGGGCCAAGCCTTGGGCGACTTGGGCCAGATCAGCTCCAGCCGATAGCGCGGGCGGATGTCTTCCATCCAGTCGCGCTTGTAGGCATCGTTGCCGGTGCCGAAATCGACCAGATCGACGCCGTCGGTATCGATGACATGAGCAAACAGCGCATGCGTCAGCAACGTGCCGGGCGAGGCCTGGATGTGGCGTTCGTCATGCGCCAGCTTGTGGATATAGGCGGTGCCATTCTCGACCGTCCAGAATTGCGCAGCGACCGCAACGCCATCGATGCTGGCGATGCCCATGCGCAGCCGCCCGGCTTCCGCCTCGCGCTGGGCGAGCCAGCGCAGGAATTCCGGGTTGCCCTCTTCGGGCTTCCAGCTGCGCGCATAGATCGTCTCGTAATCGGCCCAGTCCTGTGCGTCGAAGCGGGTTTCGATGCGCAAGGTCACCACGCCCTTGTTGCCCTTGCGCTTGACCGTCGAGCGCAGCTGGCCGGGGCGGCCCTGCCAATATTCGTCAAAGCTGCGTCCGCGCACGTGCAGCACGTGGTTCTCGTCGCATTGTTCGCGGCGCACTGTCCAGCCGACGCTGGCGAAAGTGTCGGCAATCAGGCTGGCCGATCCGCACTCATCGGGCACGGGCGAGAGGATCAGCCGGTGCGTGGTCTTGGCTAACTTGCGCGCGACGCGCGTCATGAGCGTGCGTTTGCGCTCCGCATCGGGCGTTCCACCAAAGACCGGTCGCCAGATGAAGCTGTACCAGTTGGCCATCGATTTGAGGCCCGAGCGGCCATTGTCGACCAGATGCAGCTTCACCGCATCGCCGTCCATCGCGGCATAGGCAATGTGCGGGGCGTGATCGGCCAGGCAATGGCGGTGCAGGCCATCGAACCACAAGGCGCGATCAAACAGGCCGATGCGATCTGCATCACAGGCAGCAGAAACCCGGTGCGCTATGCTCACCTTGGGGTTATCATGATATTCATCATTCAACGTCATGAACCCCATGATACCGCGTCTTCCCTAAAACCCAGGCCGTTCGTGATTTCGATCAATCCCACTCCGCAACCGCTCGATCATCTGGCACTTCGAGGCGAAGGCTCTGCCAGCGCCCTGCTGCTGCGCGAAGAGACACTTAGCTACGACACGTTAAACTTGCGTATCGGTTTGCTTGCCCATTGGTTAACTATCAACGGGCTGGTGCATGGCGACCGGGTGGCGACATGGTTGCCCAAGAACGAGACCACCTGCCTGATGCCGCTGGCGGCTGCAAGGGCGGGGCTGGTGCATGTGCCGATCAATCCGGTGCTCAAACGCGCGCAGGTCGCCCATATCCTGGCCGATAGCGGCGCGAAGCTGCTGATCGCCAATCGCAGCCGCCTCGCCACGCTGATCGAGGGCGATACGCCCGAAAGCTGCGCGGTGATCGAGGATGATGCGGCGATGGCCGCGTGGAAGGCGGGGGCGCACAGCATGGCCCCGTCGGCGCACGATCCGCATGATCTGGCGGCGATCCTCTACACCTCTGGCTCCACCGGCAAGCCCAAGGGCGTGATGCTCAGCCATGCCAATATGTGGCTGGGCGCGATCAGCGTGGCGAGCTATCTGGGACTTGCAGCCGACGACCGCACCTTGTGCGTGCTGCCGCTCAGCTTCGATTACGGGCAGAACCAGCTGCTGTCGACCTGGGCCGCAGGCGGCGCGGCGGCTCCGCTCGATTATCTGATGCCGCGCGATGTCATCAAATCGTGCGCGCGGCACCATATCACCACGCTGGCTGCGGTGCCTCCGCTCTGGACGCAACTGGTCGAGATCGAATGGCCTGCCGAGGTAATCGGCACGATGCGGCGGCTGACCAACAGCGGCGGTGCGCTCAGTCCCGCTCTCGTCAAGCAACTGCGCGGGATATTCCCCGAGACGCGCATTTTCGCGATGTATGGCCTGACCGAAGCGTTTCGTTCGACCTATCTCGACCCGGCATTGATCGACGGCAACCCGACGTCGATCGGCACCGCGATCCCGTTTGCCGAGATTCTGGTGGTCAATGATGCAGGCGCGGATGCCGCACCCGATGAGGAGGGTGAGCTGGTGCATGCCGGCCCGCTGGTCGCACAGGGCTATTGGCAGGATGACGTGCGCACCGCCGAACGCTTCAAGCCCGCGCCTGCGTTCTCGGTGCATGGCGGCATGGCGGTCTGGTCGGGCGACCGCGTGCGGCGCGACGCGCAGGGCCTCTTGTATTTCGTCGGGCGGCGCGATGCGATGATCAAGTCTTCGGGCAACCGGATCAGCCCGGCAGAGATCGAGGACGCGGCGACATCGACCGGCCTTGCCGCCGAAGCCGTGGCACTGGGCGTGCCCGATCCGCAGCTCGGGCAGGCGATCCTGCTGCTGGTGCGCCCGGCGCAGGTTGCGCAGCCGGCGCAGCTGGTCGATGATCTGATGATCGCTTTGAAACGCGAACTGCCCGCCTTCATGCTGCCCCGCACAGTGGAGCTGTTCGACAGCTTCCCCAAGAACCCCAATGGCAAGATCGACCGTGCATTGCTGGTCGCCCAGATCGAGGAACGTTTCGCATGAAGCCTTTGGGGCCGATTCCGCCGGGCTTTGCGGCTATGGATGGTGAGCTTGCGGTGCAGGGCATCAAGGCGAGCGAGCTGGTGGAGCGCGCAGGCGACAGTCCGTGCTTTGTCTATTCATCCGACATGCTGCGCGCGCGTGTCGCTTCGCTGCGCGCTGCGATGCCGCAGCGGCTTTCGATCCATTATGCGATGAAGGCCAATCCGTTTGCACCGGTGTTGCAGCTGATGGCGTCGCTGGTCGATGGCATCGACATCGCGTCGGCAGGCGAGCTGGTGCTGGCGCAGGCGGCGGGGGCAGACCCTTCGAAGATCAGCTTTGCAGGGCCCGGCAAGCGCGACCGTGATCTGGAAGCGGCGATCGCGGCCGGGGTCACGCTCAATCTCGAATCCGAAGGCGAGGCGGATCGCGCGCTTGCCATCGGGCAGCGCATCGGCGTTCAGCCGCGGCTGGCAGTGCGGGTCAATCCGGACTTCGACCTGCGCGGGTCGGGCATGCGGATGGGCGGCGGGGCCAAGCCGTTCGGGATTGATCAGGAGCGCGTTCCCGCGCTGGTCAAGCATATCCTTTCTGAAGGCGCGCATTGGCGCGGTTTTCACATCTTTGCCGGATCGCAGGCGCTCGACGCTGATGCGATCATCGAGACGCAGGGCAAGACGCTCGATCTGGCTGCGCAACTGGCCGAGGAGGCGGGCGCGCCGCTGGAGCATCTCAACCTGGGCGGCGGAATGGGCATCCCCTATTTTCCGGGGGACAAGCCGGTCGATATCATCAAGGTGGGCGCGGCTCTGGGCGAACGCTTCGCAGAACTGCCGCCGGTGCTCAGCGACACGCATTTCGCGATGGAGCTGGGCCGCTGGCTGGTCGGCGAGGCGGGCGTGTATCTCACGCGGATCATCGACCGCAAGACCAGCCATGGCGAACTGTACCTCGTCACCGATGGCGGGTTGCACCATCAGCTCGCCGCCAGCGGCAATTTCGGCACCGTGGTGCGCCGCAACTATCCTGTCGCGATCGCGAGCCGCTTCGATGCGGAAGCGTCAGAAGAGGCCAATGTCGTCGGCTGCCTGTGCACCCCGCTCGACCGGCTGGCCGACAAGGCGCATTTGCCACAAGCGCAAGTGGGTGATCTGGTCGCGGTATTCTGCGCCGGGGCTTATGGCGCGACCGCCAGCCCGGCGGATTTCCTGGGCCATGGCAAGGCCCCGGAAATCTTGGTCTAACCGAGCAATCGGGCCAGCAATCAGCCCAGCGAGCACGCCGCAGCGGCATTGCGCTGGATCGCGGCCACGTCGATCGGGCCAGCCGGGATCATCCAGCTGCCGCCGACGCACAACACCGGATCAAGCGCCAGCCAGTTGCCTGCGGTCTCCAACGTCACGCCGCCGGTGGGGCAGAACTTGCACTGGCCGAACGGTGCGCTGAGCGCCTTGAGCGCCGGAATGCCGCCTGCGGCCATCGCGGGGAAGAACTTGAAATGCGTGAGGCCCAGATCCAGCCCGCGCATGATGTCGCCCGCATTGGCGGTGCCGGGCAGAAACGGAACGCCGTTGGCGATCGCCGCCTTGCCGAGGCTCTCGGTGAGGCCGGGCGAGACGATGAATTCCGATCCGGCCTTCAGCGCTGCATCGAGCGTCTGGGTGTCGATCACCGTGCCAGCACCGACGATCGCGCCTTCGACCTGCTTCATCAGCGCGATCGCTTCCAGCGCGGCGGGGGTGCGCAGCGTGACTTCCAGCACCTTGAGTCCGCCTGCGACCAGCGCCTGTGCCATCGGCACGGCATCGGCGACATCGTGGATGACGATCACCGGAATGACCGGCGCGGTCAGCATGATTGTCTCGATGGCGGCGGGGCTGGTGGTCATGCGGCATTCTCCTGGGCAAAGGCGGCGGCGGCCCCGAACAGGCCGGGCTGGGGATGGTCGATCAGCTTGACGGGAATCGTCTCCATCAGCCGCTGGAACCGGCCCTTGGCGACAAAGCGCTCCTCGAACCCGGACTGCGGCAGACGGTCTGCAATCCGCTGACCAAGCCCGCCGGCGATTACCACCGCGCCCGCGCCCTGCGCCAGCGCAAAATCGCCCGCCGCTGCGCCCAGGCTCAGGCAGAAGCGATCGAACGCGGCGGCGGCGAGGCTGTCCTCGCCCGACAGCGCGAGCTGCCACAATGTCTTGTCGTCCATGCTCACGACCGCGCGGCCCTCGATGCTCGCCAGCGTCTCGTAGATGGCAGCAAGGCCCGGCCCCGAACACACCCGCTCCACCGATACCCGCCGGTGCTGGCGCCGCAACCGCGCCAGGATCGCGTCCTCGGTCGAATCGAGCGGCGAATAGTCGACATGCCCGCCTTCGGTTTCCACCGCGCGATAGCCATCGGCGCTGCGCAAGACATAGGCAACGCCCAGGCCCGTGCCCGGGCCGATGACGGTGATGACGCCGGTGTCGGGCAGGTCGCCCTCAGGTCCGCACAGGTGCGAGAAGCTTGCGCCGTCGCAGTGCTGCACGGCGTGTGCGACCGCGCCGAAATCGTTGATGAGCACATAGTGATCGACGTTCAGCTTTTCGCGGACCAGCGCCGGGCGGATGACCCAGGGGTTGTTTGTCATTTTCAGCACCTCGCCGCGGATCGGCGTGGCCAGCGCGATGGCAGCGGCGCGCGGCAGCGGCTGACCAATCTGCTCGCCAAACGCCTCCCAGGCGGTCTGCAGGCTGGCATATTCGGCGCATTTGAGCGTGACCGGCTCGTCCAGATGGGTGACTCGGCTATCCTCGATGGTCGCGAGCGCGAACCGCGCATGGGTGCCGCCTATATCGGCTGTGACGATCTGCATGATGGGCCTACCTTTGAGAGCATGTGAGGAGGAGGGGGCGGCACATGACGTCCCTCGACTTCCCGGCAGAGCCGGGAAGTTTATCCCGAGCGGCTGGCTTGCCAGCCAGCCGAGGGGCTCGGGAACTCGGAGAGGTTTGGGTGAATTTAAACGAACACAATTCCGTTTGTCCCGAGCGAAGTCGAGGGAAGTGAAGTGCAACCGGGAGGGAGAGACCCGTCACAGCCCCGCCATCGCCAGCATCGCGCTCGCCCCCGCTTCGGCATTGTCGCTCGATGCGCGCATCAGGGCGAAGAGCTCGCGCCCGGTGCCCAGAGGCTGCGAGGGCTGCGTTGCGACCGGACGTGATTCCCAGTCGGAGCCGTCCACCGCCACGCTGATCGTGCCCGCCACCGCATCGAGCCTTACGATATCGCCATCGTGCAGCCGCGCGAGCGGGCCGCCATCGCATGCCTCTGGCCACAGGTGGATCGCAGCGGGCACCTTGCCCGATGCACCCGACATGCGGCCATCGGTGACCAGGGCCACCTTGAATCCGCGGTCCTGCAGCACGCCCAGCGACGGGGTGAGCTTGTGCAGTTCGGGCATGCCATTGGCGCGGGGACCCTGGAAGCGGACGACGACCACGACATCGTGATCCAGTTCGCCCGCCTTGAACGCGGCGATCACGGCATCCTGATCGTCGAACACCCGCGCTGGCGCTTCGATGGTCCAGCGGGCCGGATCGACCGCGCTGGTCTTGACCACGCCGCGCCCCAGATTGCCCTCGACGAGCCGCATGCCGCCATCGGGCTGGAATGCGGCGCTGACCGGGCGCAGCATCGCTTCGTCGCGGGTCACTTCGGGCGAGGGCGCGAACATCAATGAGCCTGCATCGTCGAGTACGGGGTCGACCGCGTAATCGAGCAGGGACTGGCCCGACACAGTCATGATGTCGGTGTGGAGCAGGCCGTTGGCCGCGAGTTCGCGGATGATGAAGCCGATGCCGCCAGCTGCATGGAAATGGTTCACATCGCCCGATCCGTTGGGATAGACGCGCGCCAGCAGCGGGATAATGGCGGACAGCTCGCTCAGGTCCTGCCAGTCGATATGGATGCCCGCCGCGCGCGCCATAGCGGGCAGGTGGATGGCGTGATTGGTCGATCCGCCGGTGCACAGCAGGCCGATGCAGGCATTGACGATCGCCTTTTCATCGACGCAATGGCCGAAGGGGCGGTAATCATCACCATTCCAGCCGATCTGCGTCACGCGGTGCGTGGCGGCGCGGGTGAGTTCCTGCCGCAGCTTGGTGCCCGGGTTGATGAAGGCAGAGGCCGGCACGTGCAGCCCCATCATCTCCATCATCATCTGGTTGGAATTGGCAGTGCCATAGAAGGTGCAGGTTCCCGCGCCATGATAGCTCGCAGACTCGGCCTCGAGCAGCTCTTCGCGGCCGACCTTGCCCTCGGCGTAGAGCTGGCGGACGCGCTGCTTTTCCTTGTTGGCAAGGCCAGAAGGCATCGGGCCTGCGGGCACGAGGATGGTCGGGATATGGCCGAACCGGGCTGCGGCGATGAACAGTCCGGGCACGATCTTGTCGCAGATGCCCAGCAGCAGGGCGCCTTCGAACATGCCGTGGCTCATCGCGATGGCGCTGCCCATGGCAATGTTGTCGCGGCTGAACAGCGACAGTTCCATGCCCAGCTGGCCCTGGGTCACGCCATCGCACATCGCGGGCACGCCGCCTGCGACCTGCGCGGTGGCGCCGACTTCGCGGGCGAAGATCTTGATCTGCTCAGGATAGCGGCCATAGGGCTGATGCGCCGAAAGCATGTCGTTGTACGCAGTGACGATGCCGATGTTCATCGCCTTGCCCGCGCGGATCGCGGGCTTGTCGTCACCGGCTGCCGCAAAGCCATGCGCCAGATTGCCGCACGACAGGGTGGGGCGGTGCACGCCCTTGTCGCGTTCGCGCGCGATGAAATCGAGATACGCCTGACGCTTGGGCTTTGAGCGTTCGATGATCCGCTGGGTGATGCGTTCAAGCTCGGGGTGAAGCTGCGTCATGGGTATCTCGTTTCAATTCATGTGAGGGGCGATTTATTTCGCCCAGTGGATGTCTACCGGCAGTTCGACGGCGCTCAGCACCTTGCCGATCGGATAGTCCGAGGCGTCGGCCTGCTTGATCGCGGTCTCCAGCACCTTCTTCTTGTCCTTGCCGGTGATCGCGATCATCAGCGCGCGCGCCGAGGCGATGGCGGGCAGCGACAGGGTGACCCGCGCCACCGGAGCGTCCTTGGGCAGCGGATCGGGCATCACGCCCAGAGCGCGGCGGTCGGCAGGCGCGGCAAGCGCCTCTTCCAGATCGGGTCCGGGGAAGATCGACGCGGTGTGGCCGTCGGTGCCCATGCCGAGCAGGCACAGGTCGAGCGGCCAGTGGAAATCGGCCAGACGCGCATTGGCCGCATTGCCGCACGCCTTGTAGTCGTTTGCCGCCTCGCTGATGATCGGAATCACGCGTGCGCCCTTGGGCAGGAAGGTCTTGGCCAGCATCGTCACGTTGGACAGCGCATCGCCCATCGGGACGATCCGGTCGTCGGTGGGGATGATCGTGACCTTCTTCCAGTTGATCTTGGCTTCGGCCAGCTTGGCATAGGCGGCCTGCGGCGTGCTGCCGCCGGCCAGTGCGATCACCGCATTGCCGCGCGCATCGATCGCGTTCTCGATGATGAAGCCGATGTCGCCCGCGAGCGCGTCCGCCATTTCGGCAGCATCATCATAATCCCACCACTCAATCTCAGTCATTCCAGCTAACCCCGTCTCGTTCTGTCAGGGCAATGGCGGCGCTTGGCCCCCAGCTGCCCGACCCATAGCTTTTCGGCTCGATTCCGTGATCGACCCACGTCTGGCGGATCGCATCGACCCAGCGCCACTGCGCCTCCACCTCATCGCGGCGGACGAACAATGTCGGCTCACCATCAACGAGGTCGAGCAGCAATCGTTCATAGGCAATACGACGCTGCGCCTTGGAAAAGGCTGCGGTCAGCGACAGATCCAGCGGCACTTCGCGCAGGTTCAGCCCGCCGCGGTCGAGTCCAGGCTCCTTCGCCATCACCAGCAGGCGGACATATTCCTCGGGCTGCAGGCGGATGACGAGCCGGTTCGACGACAGTCTGCCACCGCGCTGCGCAAAGATATTGTGCGGCACCGGCTTGAACTGGATGACGATCTCGCTGCGCCGTTCGGACAGCCTCTTGCCGGTGCGCAGATAGAAGGGCACGCCCTGCCAGCGCCAGTTGTCGACATGCGCCTTGATCGCGACGAAGGTTTCCGTGCCCGACGGCTTGCCCAGATCGTCGGCATAGGAGTGGACCGATTTGCCGCCGACCGCGCCTTCGCCATATTGGCCGCGCACCACTTCATTGGGTGCCACCGGGCGCAACGAGCGCAGCACCTTGACCTTTTCGTCGCGGATCGAGGTTGCATCGAACTCGGCAGGCGGTTCCATCGCGATCAGTGCGAGCAGTTGCAGGATATGGTTTTGCACCATGTCGCGCAGCGCGCCGGTATCGTCGTAAAAGCCGTGGCGGCCTTCAAGGCCCACGGTTTCGGACACGGTAATCTGGATGTGCTCGATGCCGTTCGCATTCCAGAGCGGCTCGAACATCATGTTGGCAAAGCGCAGCGCCATCAGGTTCTGCACGGTTTCCTTGCCCAGATAATGGTCGATGCGGAAGGTGCGGCTTTCGGGGAAGGCATGCGCCACCGCATCGTTGATCGCGCAGGACGAGGCGAGATCGTTGCCCAGCGGCTTTTCCAGCCCGATGCGAACCATCTCGCCGGCCAACCCCGCCGATTTCAGGCCCTGGATGGTCGGCGTGAACAGGAATGGCGCGGTCGACAGGAAGATCGACATGCCGCCCGATATGTCACCCAGCCGGTCGGCAAGCGCGGCAAAGCCATCCAGCTTGGAGGCATCGAGCGGCTGGTAGCTGACCCGTTCCAGAAAGCTTGCGATCTTGGCTGCGTCCTGGCGTTCTTCGGGCAGGAACTGCGTCAGTGCTTCGCCTGCCAGCGTGCGAAAACCAGCGTCGTCCATCTCGCTGCGCGCGGTGCCCATGATCCTGAGATCCGGGGCAATCAGGCCGTCGGCGTGCAGCGCATAGAGCGAGGGAAGCAGCATGCGCTTGGACAGGTCGCCTGTCGCACCAAACAAAAGCAGCGTCCGGGATTGCGCATTCGCCATGAGGTTTCCTATCCTTTTTCCGCTTGGTTCTGCCGGCGAACCACCTGTTAAGGTCGCCCCGCGTGCATGTCCACCGCTGTTGACCATGTATAGCTATGCAGATTCTTGCAATCGATTGCAAGGATGCGGGGGCAGCACCTTCCGCTAGAGCACAGACGCAGTTTGGGAAGCGTTCAGCCGAGCGCGCGTTCCAGCGCAGCGCCCAGGCGCAAGCCCGCGCGCAGCACCTGGGTGCGGACAACCGGGATCAGCGCCTCGATATCCGCATCATCATGGCGCGCCCGTTCGCCCCGGGCGAGTGCGGGGCCGCAGGCGGGGCCATGCTGCGCGGTGGGATAGGCTGTCTCGCGCGCGATGCTCCACGCTTCGCGCGCCCAGTCCTCGACCGATCCTGCAACCATGGGTGCGCGCTCGCCAGGTGAATAGTGCCGCACCAACGGGTCGCCTTGCGTGATCGCACGTTCGGCGACCGGCGTGTCCCACAACCGGTGCAGGTTCATGCGCCCCTCGACGATGCCATAGGACGCGCTGACCCGGTTGCCGCCCAGATCGCCCCGGTCGCCGCCATGCATCGGTTGGTGCATGTCGCCCATGGTGTGGACCAGCCATGCCAGCGCCTCCAGCCGCACATGTGCGGGTAGCTTGCGATCGGCCAGCAGCGCCTCGTTGCGCGTGACCTGCGCCCCCACACAATTGCCATTGGGGCAATTGGCCTTGAGGTCGAACGGCTTGCAGATGTCCATGTTCACATAATGCCACGGCGCGGTGTAGCCCCAGCGAACATCGTCGCGGCGGACACAGTCGGCCCAGACGCTGGCATCAGCGATATTGCTGAGCGGGCAATCGGGCGTGGCGATCAGCTTTTCGGCGCGGAACAGCGCGTTCATGCGTGCCTTTGCCTTGGGTGAGATATTGGCTTCGGCGATCTGCGCGATGGTCTTGTGGCCATATTCACCCCAGGCCAGAGCGGGTGCGGGAAGGGCGAGAAGGATGATCAGGCAGAGACGGGCAAGCATGGTCTGTTTTATCCGGCAGGCGTGAGAGCGCACGTCCCTCGACTTCGCTCGGGAACGCGGAAAGGTTGGTAAGAGAAGGCTTAATGCAAGCGGCACCCTCTCCCGTCTGTCCCGAGCCCTTCGACTGGCTGGCAAGCCAGCCGCTCAGGATGAACTGCGTCGAGGGACGTACGCGCGGCGTTAGCCTTCCATCCAGTCCCTAAAGAACGCGAGGTTCGTCTCACGCAGATCGGCCACGACAACATTGGTGCCCTTACCGAACGCGATAGCATCGCCGCCGGTGCGGCCAATCACCACCGCATTCACACCCGCCGCCTTTGCCGCCGCGAGTACCGCGTCGGCATCGGCAGCCGTCACGACATATCGGCCCTGGCTCTCGCCGAACCAGAAGCCGGCATCACCTTCGACATCCAGCGCAGCGCCGATGCCCGAGGCCAGCGCCATTTCAGCGACGCTCACGGCCAGGCCACCATCGGCGCAGTCATGCACGGCGCTCACCTTGCCATCAGCAATCAACGACGCAATCACGCCGCCTGCAGCGAGTTCCGCGTGCAGGTCGACCTGCGGCGGCGCGCCTTCGCGGCGGCCATGCAGCACGTCGAGCCACAGCGACTGGCCGAGTTCGGGCATGTCATTCGCGCCGACCAGAATGATCGCCTGATCCGCCGCCTTGAACGCGAGTGTCGCCATCTCGTCGAGATTTTCGATCAGCCCGATCGCGCCGATGGCGGGTGTCGGCAGGATTGCGCGGGCGATGCCATCAGGGCCGGTCGTTTCGTTATACAGGCTGACATTGCCGCTGACGATCGGCATGTCGAGCGCGACACAGGCCTTGCCCATGCCCTCGATGCAGCCGACGAACTGGCCCATGATCTCGGGCCGCTCGGGATTGCCGAAGTTCATGCAATCGGTGGTCGCCAAGGGGCGTGCGCCGACGCTGACGAGGTTGCGATAGCATTCGGCGATCGCCTGCTTGCCGCCCTCGAACGGATCGGCAAAGCAATAGCGCGGGGTGCAATCGGTGGTGACCGCAAGACCGCGGTTGGTGCCATGGATGCGCACGACGCCAGCGTCGCCGCCGGGGATCTGCACCGTGTCAGCCATCACCATGTGGTCGTACTGCTGCCAGATCCAGCTGCGGCTGGCGAGCGCGGGCGAGGCCATCAGCGCGGTCAGGTCCGCAGCCAGATCGGCGCTTTCGGGCACGTTGGTCAGCGGTTCGCACGGCGCGGTGGTGACATAGGGGCGGTTATAGGCAGGCGCATCGTCGGCCAGCGGACCCAGCGGAATGTCGCAGACGGTCTCGCCCTTGTGCGTGAGCACCATATGGCCGGTCTCGGTGACATGGCCGATGACGGCGAAGTCGAGCTCCCATTTGCGGAAGATGGCCTCGGCAAAGTCCTCGCGTCCGGGCTTGAGCACCATCAGCATGCGTTCCTGCGATTCGGACAGCATCATCTCGTACGCGGTCATGTTGGTTTCGCGCTGGGGAACGTTGTCGAGATTGAGCTCGATGCCGACGCCGCCCTTGCTCGCCATTTCGACGCTCGATGAGGTCAGGCCCGCCGCGCCCATGTCCTGGATCGCGACGATCGCATCCGATGCCATCAGCTCGAGACAAGCTTCGATCAGCAGCTTTTCGGTGAACGGGTCGCCGACCTGCACCGTGGGGCGCTTTTCCTCGCTGTCCTCGCCGAACTCGGCCGACGCCATCGTCGCGCCGTGGATGCCGTCGCGTCCGGTTTTCGAACCGACATAAACGATCGAATTGCCCGCGCCCGAGGCGGCGGAATAGAAGATCTTGTCCTGTTCGGCGATGCCCACGGCCATCGCGTTGACCAGGATGTTGCCGTCATACGCGGGGTCGAAATTGGTTTCGCCGCCCACGGTCGGCACGCCGACGCAATTGCCATAGCCGCCGATGCCCGCGACCACGCCCTGCACCAGATGCTTCATCTTGGGGTGATCGGGCCGCCCGAAGCGCAGCGCGTTCATCAGCGCGACGGGGCGCGCGCCCATGGTGAACACATCGCGCAGGATTCCGCCGACGCCCGTCGCCGCGCCCTGATAGGGTTCGATATAGCTGGGGTGGTTGTGGCTCTCCATCTTGAAGATGGCGGCGAGCGGCTTGCCGTCAGGGCCGGGGCCGATATCGACGACGCCGGCGTTTTCACCGGGGCCGCAGATGACTTGCGGACCAGTGGTGGGCAGCGTCTTCAGATGCACGCGCGAGCTCTTGTAGCTGCAATGCTCGGACCACATCACCGAGAAGATTCCCAGCTCGACCAGATTGGGCTCGCGCCCCAGGGCCGCCAGGATGCGCTGATATTCGTCCGGCTTCAGGCCATGTTCGGCCACGATTTCGGGGGTGATGGGTGCCACGGGTGCTGTCTGGGTGTCGCTCATGGCCCCGCGCTTTACGCGGCTGTGCGCGATCGGGGAAGGGGGAGAATGCGCGGAAATCCAATCGCGGAAAAATTGTCGCAACGGCGGGCTCGCGTGCATCGACGAGCCCGCCGGGTTGCTGAATCAGCGGTCGCTGGTAACTTCGGTATCAGCCAGGGGCATCACGGCGTCACGACGGAAACGCACCGCGCTTGAGCCGACCGTGCCGCTGACGCGCTTGTCGCTCACGCGCAGGGTGAAGCGCTTGCCGGAGCGGGTTTCGGTGCCGTCGATGATCTTGTCTTCGCCAACCTTTTTGACGGTATAGACATAGCGATCGCCTTCATGTTCGAAGGTCACTTCCTCGGGTTCTGCGGCATAGGCTGCTGCAGGCGCGGCCAGAGTTGCGAGCGGAAGAAGGCAAAGGATGAACTTTTTCATGATGTCGGTCCCTGTTCTTTTGAATTGAACTGCCGTCAACATCCTCTTGTTATTGTGCGGTGCAGCATGTCAAGGCGCCGGGAAACTGGCAAATGCAAATAGCGTCTTCGCAGTTGCAGCATATGAAACTGCCCATAAGGCCACCCCATGGCGGCTGCGCAATCGCCTTGACCACGCGCAGGCCAGCGGTCAAAGCTGTGTGCATGAGTGAAGCCAATACCGTTCCTGCCGACCTGTCGTTCGAAGATGCCCTCAAGGAGCTGGAGGTCATCGTCCGCCAGCTGGAATCGGGCGATGTCCCGCTCGATGCATCCATCAGCCTGTACGAGCGGGGGGATCTGCTGCGCGGTCATTGCCAGAAGCGGCTCGATGCGGCGCAAGCGCGGATCGAAAAGATTCGCATCGGTGCAGATGGCCAGGCTGCCGGCACGACGCCGTTCGATGCAGGCTGACGACAGAGCAATGCGCGCAGGCGTTCAAACCGGCGCACAGACCGGGGCAGGGGAGCAGAACCAATGACCACCGTCATGATCAACGAGACCGTATTGGTGGATGCCTTCCGGCAGATCTCGCAGGATGTCGACGCCTGTTTCGAAGCGCTGCTGACGGTGCCGGACGATCCGCGCGCGGTGCTGTACGAGGCGATGCGCCATGCCGCGATCGGCGGGGGCAAGCGGGTGCGCCCGCTGCTGCTCACGGCAACGGCAGGCATGTTCAATGTCGATCGCCCGCTCGCCGTACGGGTCGCCTGCGCGGTCGAGGCTATCCACGTTTATTCGCTGATCCATGACGACCTGCCATGCATGGACGATGATGATGTCCGGCGCGGCAAGCCGACAGTGCACAAGGCGTTCAGCGATGCGGTCGCGGTGTTGGCGGGGGATTCGCTGCATGCTCTGGCCTTCGAGATTCTGGCCGGCAGCCAGTCGCACCCTGACCCGTTCATTCGCTCGGAGCTGATCATGACCCTGGCCGAAGCCAGCGGCCCCAACGGCATGGCGGGCGGCCAGATGATGGATCTGGAGGCTGAAAAGGCACGGTTCGATCTGCCCACCGTGACCAAGCTGCAGCGATTGAAGACCGGTGCCTTGATCGCGGCATCCGTCGAGATGGGGGCGATCCTGGGCAATGTCCCGGTTGAAGGCCGCACGGCGTTGCGCGCCTATGCCCGCGACATTGGCCTTGCCTTCCAGATCGCCGACGACATCATGGATGAAACCGGCGACGAGGCGCTGGCCGGCAAGGCGCTGCACAAGGATGCGGCGGCGGGCAAGGAAACGTTCCTCTCTTTGCTGGGGCTGGAGCGTGCGCGCGAACAGGCGTTCTTCCTGGTCGATCAGGCCATTGGTCATCTGGGCAGCTATGGGCGCGAAGCAGATCTGCTGCGTGCGCTGGCCCGCTACATCGTCGAGCGCGACAACTGACCGCAACAGCGGCGCGAAAGGGAGCAGGCTGATGCGCATAGGGGTTTATCCGGGGACGTTCGATCCCATCACTCTGGGCCATATGGACATCATCCGTCGTGGCGCGAAGCTGGTCGACCGGCTGATCATCGGCGTGACCACCAACATCGCCAAAAGCCCGATGTTCTCTGATGACGAGCGGATGGAGATGGTGCGCCGCGAAGTCGCGCAGATCGAGGATTCGAATATCACGGTGGTGGGGTTCAGCTCGCTGCTGATGGATTTCGCCGAGGCGCAGGGCGCGTCGGTCGTCATTCGCGGCATCCGCGGCGTGACGGACTTCGAATACGAATATCAGCTTACCGGCATGAATCGCCAGCTGAACGACCGGATTGAAACCGTGTTCCTGATGGCAGACGTCTCGTTGCAGCCGATTGCATCACGCCTGGTCAAGGAAATCGCGATCTATGGCGGGCAGATCCATCGCTTCGTCACCGATGCGGTGCGCATCGACGTTGAAAAGCGGGTGCGCGAAATCGGTCTGAAGGGTGATTGAGCGCACAAGGCGCTGCACCCAAGTTCATTCATGACAGGCTCAGACGCTTTGGCTATAGCCGTGCCCGAAATAGGGGTGCGATCCGCCTGTCCCTCCGCCTGAATCTAACAGGAATGCCTGGTTTTATGCCCAATATCTTCAAATCGCTTGCAGCCTTGTCGTTCATTCCGATGCTGCTGGCTCCGATTACCGTTTCTGCCCAGGATGCGACGCCCACCGAACAGGCGTCCCCGGATGCAGCCCGCGCCGCGCGCCAGGCCGAGAAAGAGGCTGAAAAGGCTCGCAAGCAGCAGGAAAAGGAGGCGGCCAAACAGGCAGACGAGGCCCGGGACGCCGCCGAAAAGGCCGCCAAGGAAGCGCGCAAGGCCGCAGAGGATGCTGCCATCAATGGCGAGACTGGAGCCGCGGTCGCGGCGGCAGCGCCGACCCTGCCGACACCCGACAAGGCCGATCCGGACAACATCCTGTATCTCGATCTTTCGACCGGCGGACGCGTCGCCATCCAGCTCTATCCCGAAATCGCGCCCAACCATGTCGAGCGTATCAAGACGCTGACCCAGCAGGGCTTTTACGATGGCGTCATATTTCACCGCGTGATCGAAGGCTTCATGGCGCAGACCGGTGACCCCACCGGCACCGGCACCGGTGGGTCGGACCTTCCCGATGTTGTTGCCGAGTTCAACAAGTTCCCGCACCTTCGCGGCAGCCTCTCGATGGCGCGCGCGCAGGATCCGAACAGCGCCAACAGCCAGTTCTTCATCGTGTTCTATCCGCGCTTCTCGCTGGACAACAGCTACACCAACTTCGGGCGGGTGTTCTCGGGCATGCAGTATGTCGACAGCATCCCGCGCGGCGAACCGCCGACGGCTCCTGCACGCATCCTGCAGGCCTCGCTGAAATCCCAGAACAAGCCCGAGCCCAATTATGCCGCAGCGGCGCAGCCTGCGGATCGGGCGATCTCGGTCGATGATCTGAACGCCCCGATCGGCAATTGACCGGGCGTTTACGCTCCGGCCAGTGCCGACGCGGTCGCCGATCAGCGCAAGACTGCCAAGGCCCGGTGGTTTTGCCAGCCTTGGATTCCAGCTTTCGCCCTGAATAATTTTGGTGTTAGGGGCGCGACATGCGCGTTGACGATTTCGATTTCGAACTTCCCCCCGAACGCATCGCCCTGCGGCCGGTGCGCCCGCGCGATGCGGCCAGGATGCTGTGCGCGCGGGGCAGCGCGCTCAGCGATGCCAGCGTGCGCGACCTGCCAAAGCTGCTCAATCCCGGCGATTGTCTGGTGTTCAACGACACCCGCGTCATCCCGGCACAGCTGGAAGGTGTCAAGCTTGGCGGGCAGGCACGGGTCGGCGCGACGCTGCACAAGCGCATCGATCTGCGCCGCTGGCAGGCCTTCGTCCGCAATGCCAAAAGGCTGCGCATCGGCGATGTCGTCGATTTTGGTGCAGGCGTGCTCGCTGATGTCGAGGCGCGCGGAGACGATGGATCGATCACGCTGGCATTCCAGGGCAATGAGCCCGTCGAGCTGTTGCTGGAACGCGCAGGCACCATGCCGCTGCCGCCCTATATCGCTGCCAAGCGCGCAATCGACGAGGCCGACCGCGAGGATTACCAGACCCGCTTTGCGCAGAAGGACGGCGCGGTTGCAGCGCCCACGGCATCGCTGCATTTCACGGACCGGCTGATGGCGGAACTGGCGCAGGCGGGGATCGAGCATGCAACGCTGACGCTACATGTCGGTGCGGGGACGTTCCTGCCGGTGAAGGCGGATGACACTGCCGATCACCAGATGCATGCCGAATGGGGACGGATCGATGCAGACACCGCCGCACGGCTGAACGCGGTGCGCGCGCGCGGCAACCGGGTGATCGCGGTGGGCACCACCGTGTTGCGCCTGATCGAAAGCGCGGCGGACGAGGACAACATCATCCAGCCGTTCGAGGGCGATACCGCGATCTTCATCACGCCGGGCTATCGCTTCAAGGGCATCGATGGCCTGATGACCAATTTCCACCTCCCGCGATCCACATTGTTCATGCTGGTCTCGGCGCTGATGGGGCTTGATGTGATGCGCGCGGTCTATGCGCATGCGATTGAAAACGAGTACCGGTTCTACTCTTATGGCGACTCTTCGCTCCTGCTCCCCTGAGCGCGCAGGTGGTTGATCTATTTCGCCACTAACATAGATCAGGAAAATCGGTTTTCCCGATCAGCCAGTCTGGGCTTAACGTCGAGTGAACGGCCAAACCGCCGCTTTGCAGGAGACTGAAACCTCATGACTCGCACCTCTGTGTCCGTGTTTGCCTTACTGGCGTTCACCTTGTCCGCCCCTTCGGCCCTGGCCGAAACGGCTGACGCCCCGGCGGCCATGCCCGTCAACCCGGCGGCAGCCAATACCAACCAGGATTGGTGGCCCGAACGGCTCGACCTCTCGCCGCTGCGTCAGCATGCAGCTGAATCGAACCCCTATGGCGACGGTTTTGACTACGCCAAGGAGTTCCAGACCCTCGATATCGCTGCAGTGAAGAAGGACATCGAAGCGCTGATGACCACGTCGCAGGATTGGTGGCCGGCGGACTATGGTCATTATGGGCCATTCTTCATCCGCATGGCATGGCACAGCGCAGGCACCTACCGTACCGCCGATGGTCGCGGCGGTGCAGGTGGCGGCCAGCAGCGGTTCGAACCGCTGAACAGCTGGCCCGACAACGCCAACCTCGATCGTGCGCGCCGCCTGTTGTGGCCGATCAAGCAGAAGTATGGCCGCAAGATCAGCTGGGCCGACCTGATGGTGCTGACCGGTAACGTCGCGCTCGAATCGATGGGCTTCAAGACCTTTGGCTTCGCCGGTGGCCGCACCGACGACTGGGAAGCCGACAAGGTCTATTGGGGCCGCGAGAAGAAGTTCCTTGCTGCCGATCGCTATCACGGCGAGCGCAAGCTGGAAAAGCCGCTGGCCGCGGTGCAGATGGGTCTGATCTACGTCAACCCTGAAGGTCCCAACGGCAACCCCGATCCGCTGGCGGCGGCCGCTGATATCCGCGAAACCTTCGGTCGCATGGCGATGAACGACGAGGAAACCGTCGCCTTGATCGCGGGCGGCCACACCTTTGGCAAGGCGCATGGCGCGCACAAGCCCGAAGAGTGCATCGGTGCCGATCCGGCAGGTTCGGCGACCGAGCAGCAGGGCATCGGCTGGGCCAACAAGTGCGGCACCGGCAAGGGCATGGATACGGTCACCAGTGGCCTGGAAGGTGCATGGTCGGTCAACCCGATTGCGTGGACCAGTCAGTATTTCGATAACCTGTATGCGTTCGACTGGGTGCAGACCCGCAGCCCGGCAGGCGCTATCCAGTGGATCCCCAGCGATCCCAATGCAGCCAATCTGGTCCCGGATGCGCATGACAAGACCAAGCGCCATGCACCGATCATGTTCACCACCGATCTGTCGATGAAGATGGACCCGGGCTATCGCAAGGTGTCCGAACGGTTCCATACCGATCCCGACGCATTCGCCGATGCCTTTGCCCGTGCGTGGTTCAAGCTGACCCATCGCGACATGGGTCCGCGCACCCGCTATCTGGGTGCCGATGCCCCGAAGGTGGATCTGATCTGGCAGGATCCGGTTCCTGCGGTGACACACCCGCTGGTGGATGCGAACGACGTCGCATCGTTGAAGTCGCAGGTGCTGGCCACCGGGCTCACCGGGCCTGAGCTGATCCGCACTGCATGGGCAGCAGCGGCCAGCTATCGCGATACCGACATGCGCGGTGGTACCAATGGCGGCCGCGTGCGGTTGGCTCCGCAGAAGGACTGGGCGGTCAACAATCCGGCGGAAATCACCAAGGTGGTGAGCAAGCTGGAAGCGGTGCAGGCGTCGTTCAACAAGGCGCAGAAGGGCGGCAAGCAGATCTCGCTGGCCGATCTGATCGTGCTGGCGGGCAATGCTGGCATCGAACAGGCGGCAGCCAAAGCCGGACACAGCCTTGTGGTGCCGTTCAAGCCGGGCCGTGGCGATGCCAGCCAGGAGCAGACCGATGTCAGCTCGTTCGCACAGCTTGAGCCCACCGCCGATGGCTTCCGCAATTATTATGCTGCGGGCAGCGTGATGTCGCCGGTGGACATGCTGGTCGATCGCGCCAACATGCTGAGCCTCACCGTGCCGGAAATGACCGTGCTGGTCGGCGGCCTGCGCGCGCTCGATGCCAATACCGGCGGCGCCAAGCATGGCGTGTTCACCGCCACGCCGGGGCAGCTGAACAACGCGTTCTTCGTCAACCTGCTCGACATGAACAACAAGTGGTCGAAGTCGCCCAGCGATGCGGGTCTGTACGAAGGCCGCGACGTCAAGTCGGGTACGTTCAAGTGGACGGCAACGCCGGTCGACCTGGTGTTTGGTTCCAACTCGGAACTGCGCGCGGTGGCGGAAGTCTATGCCGCCAGCGATGGCGAGCAGAAGTTCGCGACCGACTTCGTGGCAGCCTGGACGAAGGTGATGAACCTCGGCCTGATGTAAGCCTGATCCCCTCCACTTCATCCGGCGGCGCAGGGTTACCCTTGCGCCGCCGTTTTTGTGTTTCGGTCAGAAGATCCCAAGGAACTTCTTGTCGTCCTTCTTGCCGCTGTCTGCCTTCTTGCCGTTGCCGACATCGTCGCGCGGCTTGCCCTGGGTGGTACGCTGGCCGGCGGCGCGCGCACCCTGCAGCACGGGAGCGCAATCGGCGGACTTGGCATCGCCCACATCCACGAAGGCCAATACCGCAGCGGGCGGTGCTGCGAGCAGGGCAAGGCCCAGGCCGGCTCCGGCACGGCCCAGCAATTCAGGGCTGATCACGTTGAGCTTTGCCGCAGAAAAATAGCCGCCAACCTGCACCGGCGACTGGCCCGAGATCAGGCTGAACTTCTTGCCATCGGCATTGAAGGCCAGGTCCATCTGCTCGGTGGCAAAGCTGAACCCGCCGCGTCCGGTGATGACGTTCTTGGTGGTGTCGATGAGGATCGGGTCGGCGGCGGCCTTGCCTCCGCGCACGGTGAACGCGACCAGCCCGCAGTTGATCTGCACCGGCTGCTTCAACTTGTCCTCGAACATCTTCTGCACGAACGTGCCGAAATCGAGCTCGGCCAGCTGCACGTTGCGCGTCCAGAACGTGCCCCTGGGGATGACGAACGCCATGCGCCCCGACGCGCTGGCCAGCGAATCGTGCAGCGCATCGCCATCGCCGGTCAGCTGGATACGGCCCTTGACCGTGCCGGTGGTGCCCGCTTCCACCACGCCGAAACCGCTGAGCAATTGCGCCATTGGCGTTGCAGCGAGGCGGATGTCGTATTGCGTCCGCGCCGGGCGGCGGCGCCAGTCGATGGTGATGTCAGACGCCAGCTTGCCCCGCGCCATGGTCAGCAGCAAGGGCGAGAGCTTGAGCATGCCATCGTCGAGATCGACGGTGACCGATATGTCGCTGATCGGGATGCTGTCCGAACGCAGGCGGGCGGCGGTGTAGCGCACATCGGCATCGAACACCCTGAGGCCTTCGGCGCGCAGGCTCGCGTCGGGCAGCAGCCGGGCGGGGGCCGCACCGCTTTCTGCCGCCGCGGCCTGAACCCCGCGCGCGGCGACCACATCGGGGTTGTAGCCGATGAACGGCGAGACATCGATGATGTCGAGGGTTTTGGTTGCAAGGTCGGCGTCCATGTGAACGCGCTCACCCGCCATGTCGACGGTGAACTTGCCCGCGATATCGCTCGCGCCGAACGTACCTTTGAGACCGGTGAACCGGTACTCGCGGTCCTGCTTGACCAACGTGGCGTTCAATTTGTAGCTGCGCGTCCGGGGGATGACGACGCCGATGATGCCGAGCAGTTCGGCCGCGTTGCGCCCGCGCGCCTTTGTCGCCAGCGGAACCCCCTCGATATCGGCGAGGCTGGGCAGCGTGCCGGAAATGTCGATGATGTTGTTGGCGGCGCGCGCTTGCAGTTCGAGCGTGTTCTGGCCGCGCTGCACCGTCGCATCGGGAGTCAGCAGCGCACCCTTGAGGGTAAACGGGGTTGCGCGCAGCGTGCCATCACCGGTGAAGCGCACAGCCTCGCCGATCTTCGCATCGGTCGATTTCACCGTGGCGAAATCGAGGTCGGTCAGCAGTTGCAACACCGGGTCGCGGTATCGCACCGATGTGCCACGCAGCGATGCACGGTCGATGGTCGGAAGCTCGAGCGGCTTGGCCTGTTCGTCGCTGGCGAATGTCCAGGTGTTGGCCGTGCGCTCGGCGTTCCATTCCAGATCCACCGCTCCATTGGTCAGGTCGAGCCAGTACAGGCGCCAGCTGCCGAACAGCAGCGCCAGCGGCGCAATGCGGGTATCGACCTTGCGCGCGGTGAACAGATAGGGCCGCGTTGCCCATTCGGGGTTCGATACGGTCAAACCTTCGGCCAGGAACTTGATCTGGAACGGTGCGAAGTAAAGCTGGAAATCGCCTTTCACCGCCACTTCGCGTTCGGTCAGCGAGGAGGCGATGCCTTCGACCGGACCTTTCAGAAACCGGCCCTTGGTCACGAACAGGATCAGCCAGATGGCAAACAGCGTTCCCAGCACGCCGATCGCGACATTGCGCGCGATGCGCAGCCTGCGCTGGCGGCGTGCCTGCAGCTCAGGGGCTATTGCGGCGGGCGAAGCGGGAGATGCGGGGGGATCGTGCGGTGTCGGATTCATGGTTGCGCCTAGCACGATTGGCCAGTGGCTCTGCCCTGATTTCCTCAAGGAAAAGGGGAGCAGCGGCGACCACCGGCGAAGAACTGCCTACAGCTTACCCGCAAACCCCCTGTTCGTTGCACGCGCGCGACATTCGGCGAGCCCTACTTGTCCTTCATCACCCAGACGCCGTCCCACTCGCCCTGCGGCGGCGTCGCCTGCATCACCCGGCAGCGATCGACATAGGTGCGCGACAGGCCATCGCCGGGGTTCAATGACAGGCATTTTTCGAAGCGCACGATCGCCTCGTCCCAGCGCGCGGTGCGATAGGCGATCATGCCGTCCTCGAAATGGCCCAGAACATCGCGCATCGCCGGGAAGGTCTGCGCGTCGTGATAATCGAGCAGTTCGAACACGCGCACCGGCGCGGTCTTGCCCTTTACCACCACCAGGTCGATATCGCGCATCCGGTAGGTGCCATTGAGCTTGGCCACGGTGCTCTCGCTTGCCAGGATGCGCGCCGAATAGGCCTTGCAGGCGCTCTCCAATCGGCTGGCGAGGTTCACGCCGTCGCCGATCACGGTGTAATCCATCCTTTTGGGGCTGCCGATATTGCCCGAGACGACATGATCGGTGTGGATCCCCACGCCCATGTCGACGGTCTTCAGCCCCTTGTCGCGGCGCTGGGCGTTCCACTCCCACAAGGTGCGGATCATGGCGATTGCGGCGCGCGCGGCGCGATCGGGATCGTCGTCATGCGCGATCGGCAGGCCGTAACAGGCCATGATCGCATCGCCGATGAACTTGTCGAGCATTCCCCCTTGGGCGGTGATGCAGTCGACCATCAGGCTGAAATATTCGTTGAGGAACGAGACCGTCCCTTGCGCGCCATATTCCTCGGTGATCGTGGTGAAGCCGCGCACGTCGGTGAACATGATCGTCGCTTCGGCGCTGACACCGCCCAGCAGATCGAGCGCATCGCCATCCATCATCTGTGCGGCGATCACCGGGTCCATGTAGCGCGACATCGTCGATTTCATGCGCTTTTCGCTGCTGATATCCTCGACCATCAGCATCGATCCCAGCTTGGAATCATCGCTGTCCGACACGAGCGGCATGATTGTCAGGTTGACCGACTTGTGCACGCCCGACAGCGCAACGTCCGCGTCAGGGAAGACGTCGCTGGCTTTGTCCTGCTTGACCCGCTCGATGCGGTTCATGATCCAGCCGCCGTGTTCGCCCAGCAGATCGGCGAGCAATTGCCCCTGGATGTCCGCCGCCTTGCACGACCAGATGCGTTCGATCGCCTGGTTGCAGGTAATCACCTTGCCCAACGGATCGAGCGTGATGACGCCGTTCGACATGCTTTGCAGCACCGACTCGTTGTACAGCTTCATCCGCTGAACATCATCGAACAGCTTGGAGTTCTCGAGCGCGATGGCGATCTGGCCGGTGAAGGTCTTGAGCTGCTGCTCGTCCTTGTCGCTGAACGCGCCGGTCTTCTTGTTGAGCACCTGGGTGACGCCGATGACCTCGCCCTGCTTGTTGACGATCGGAACGCACAGGATGCAGCGGGTGAAGAACCCGGTCTGCCGGTCGAACGACGGATTGAAGCGCAGATCGGCATAGGCGTGCGGGATGTTCAGGCTCTGCCCGGTGGTGAACACCGTGCCGGCGATGCCGACGCTCGACGGAAACCGGATTTCGTTGACCTTGCCGCCCGCCGAGAACAGCGAGAACAAGGTGTCGGTGGCCTTGTCGTGGATGAAGATCGTCGCGCGCTCGGCCTCGAACATCCGCACGGTTTCCGCGACCACGCGCTGCAGCAGCCGTGTCAGGTCGACCTCGGAGCTGATCTCCGAGATCATCGACAGGAACGCGAGCTCCTTGGCGCGGACCTGCTCGATCTCCTCGATCGACTGCAGGCTCTGCAGGAACACGGTCGCCTGGCTGGTCATCTCCTCGAGCAGCGAAACGTCTTCGCTGGTGAAGTCGCCCTCGTGCTTGTTGATGTTCTGCATCACCCCGATGATCTGGCCCAATGGGGTACGTACGGGAACGCAGACGATGTTGCGCGTCTTGTAGCCGGTGCGCTGGTCGACCGTGCTGTTGAAGCGCGGATCGGCATAGGCATCCTCGACCAGCAGCGACTGTCCGGTCTGGAAAACCTCGCCTGCAATCCCCGAGGTGTTGAGAATGCGGATTTCCTGGCTCTGGCTGCCTTGCGCAAAGCGCGAGTAGAGTTCGCCGGTCTTGGGGTCATTGAGGAACAATGTGCCGCGATCGCAATTCAGCTCGCGCGACGTCAGTTCGACCAGCATGGCAAGCACGCCATCGATCTGGGTCATGGTCGCGCATTTGCGCGTGACCTCCAGCAGCACCTCGGTCCGGCGCAGCGCAGAGGCGCGCTGCTCTTCGGTCATCGGGCGGATGAGGGTGTCGGCTGCGGGAGGTGTCATGCTGCGCTTTGCCCCATCATCTGATCCATCGTGTCGCGCAGCGCCTGTATCTGCTGCTGCAGGGCCTGCCGTTCGCGCGCGTGCTCGGCCTCCAGTGTCATTCGCGCTTGGTCGGCGGCGGCGCGTTCGTTGTCGAGTGTCAGCCGCAGTGCATCGATACTGCCCTTGAGCTGTCCGATCTCGGCCTGCGCGGCTGCGCGCTCGGCCTGCAGCGCGCGGTCATGCGTCTGCTGTTGCGCTTCCATCTGGTCCCGCATCTGCTGGATGGTCACGGTCAGCTCCGCGACCCGTGCCGCCTCCTCGGACTGAACGCGCGTGACGCGCCGATCCGCCTCCACGGCTGCCGCCTCCAGTGACTGGCGCAGGCCGTCAATCGTTGCCTGCAGATGCAGATTGGCCGCGCGCAGATCAGACAGCGCGTCGGGCATGGTGTCCGGAAGTGTCATGTCGCAGTCGGTTGCCCCCGCCAAAATGGTCTTATCGGTAACGGCGCAAGTCAAGCGGCGTTAACCGGTCATTTGCCATATCGGCGTCGATATCCTGTGATGATCCGCACGCGGCTGAACATTTGTCCATGGCCACGTCCGCGATCGCAAAGGTGAGGGCGCTATCCGTCGAGTTTCAGCGCCTTGCGCAGTTCGGCGTTGATCCGGCTCTGCCAGCCGGGACCGGTGGCACGGAAGCCTTCCAGCACTGCGCTGTCCAGCCGCAGGGTCACCTGCTGCTTGGGATCGTCCGACTTAGGGCGGCCCGGCTTGGTGAGGGTGCCGTCTGCTGGGCGGATGAGTTTCTTGCCATGCCACACAGCAGCGCGGCGAAACTGATCGTCGGTCCATTCTGGGAGGTCGTCATCATCCTCCCAACCATTGGGCAAATTTTCGCTTTTCTCTGTCATTGCATTTTCTCATCGAGATGACGCGGATTCCAGAATCCGTCTCTGCCCACGCAAACATAACCAATCTTGCACCAAGATAACCATAAGTCTGAAAGCGCGGTTCGGGATAGGGCTTGCGGTCATCTGGCAGGTCAACGTGAACATCTGCTGTGATCAAATGAACATCACGGAAATCCAGGCCGCGGTTTTCAAGCGTCCAGAGACGCTTGGCCTCGTCATAAGTGATTTCCATTCTATCCCCCCGCTCACGAGGGTTAGACCCTCAGTTGGATGACCCACACATAGCAACATTTCCTTTTATCGGCCCGGCTGTCTTGAAGAAGCGGCCAACCTTCTCCAGCGTATTTTATGTAACTACAAAAACTCCGTCCGTCAACCTATCCTTCAGCCAGCAGCCCCACCGCGCCGCCCAGATCGACCGAGACCAGGCGGCTGACGCCTTGCTCCACCATCGTCACGCCGAACAGGCGGTGCATGCGGCTCATCGTGACGGCATTGTGGGTGACGATGAGGTAGCGGGTGTCGGTGACCACCGCCATGTGGTCGAGCAGATCGCAGAAGCGGTCGATATTGGCATCGTCGAGCGGAGCATCGACCTCGTCGAGCACGCAGATCGGCGCGGGGTTGGTGAGGAACAGCCCGAAGATCAGCGCGACCGCGGTTAACGCCTGTTCGCCGCCCGAGAGCAAGGTGAGCGAGGACAGCCGCTTGCCCGGCGGCTGAGCCATGATCTCGAGACCTGCCTCCAATGGATCGTCGCTGTCGATCATTTCCAGATGCGCCTTGCCGCCGTTGAACAGTCGCGCGAACAGGTCTTGGAAATGGCCATCGACGGTCGCAAAGGCCGCGAGCAGCCGCTGCCGTCCCTCGCGGTTCAATGCGCCGATCGAGCCGCGCAGCCGCGCGATGGCTTCGACCAGCTCGTCATGCTCGGTGCGGATGGTGGCCATTTCGGCCTCCAGTGCCGCAAGCTCGTCGGCAGCGATCAGGTTGACCGCGCCCAGGCGTTCGCGCGCTTCGTAAAGCCGGTCGTGCTCGGCGGCTTCGGCCTCGGGCGAGGTGACCTGTGCAGGATCGAAATCGAAGCGCTCGGGCAGCACCGGCGGCGGGCACTGGAAGCGTTCGCCGCAACCCTGTGCCAGCTCCACGCGACGCTGGTCCTGATGCTCGGCGCGGGCGCTGGCGCCGGCGCGCTGTTCGCGGGCCAGCGCCAGCGTTTCAGCGGTGGCGGCTGCGACGCGTTCCGCCTGTGCAAGCGCCTTTTCGTGGGTTTGCGACGCCGCTTCTGCCGCAGCCTGGGCCTCCCTGGCTTCGGTTGTCCTCCGTTCAAGTGCAACGATATCCTGCGCCAGCGCCTCTGGCTTGCCCGCAATCGCCGCGCGCTCGGCGGCCAGTTCTGCGGCACGGACCTGCATGTCGCGCAGCCTTTGTGCAGCCTCGCCCGAGCGGCCCTGCCAGCCCTTGATCTCGGCGCGCACACTCGCCCGGCGCTCGCGCAAGGCGGACACCGCCTGTGCCTGGACCGCGATCGCCGCCATCGCGGATCGAAGCGCGGCCTGTGCAGCCTGGGTGCGATCGACCAGCAGAGCGACCTGCTCACGCTGGCCTGTGCCATCGGGAAGGGTGGCGCGGGCCGCCTGCGCTGCCTGCAGATCGGCCTTTGCGCCTTGCGCATCTGCCCCCAGCCGCTCGATCCGCTCGGCCAGGTCGTCGCGGCGCTCTGCATCGCGTTGCAGCGCATGCTCGGCCTGGTCGCGGTCGCGCAGGGCCTGGCGTTCTGCCGTCTCCGCTGCATTGAGTGCGCGGGTTTCGTCGGTGATCCGTGTCTGGAGGCTGGCCAGCTGCTGCTGCGAGATATCCAGTGCTGCCTGAGCCGCCTCCAGCCGGGAGGTCAGCGCGGGCCTGGATGCCTCCAGCTCCCTCAGCCTCGTGCGCCGCTCCAGCCGCTCGGCGGCACTCGCGCCATCGCCAGCAGACACAAAACCGTCCCAGCGCCGCATCCTGCCATCGCGGGTGACGAGCCGCACGCCGGGGTTGAGCAGCAGGCCATTATCGCCGTCGGCCACCATGATCAGCGCCAGCCGCGCTGCCAGCGCCTCAGGCGCGCGGACATGATCGCCCAGCCAGACGCACCCCTCAGGCAACGCAGCGCGATCGACCGGCGTTTCGCGCCCGGTCCAGAAGCGTCCATCGCCGTGTGCCTGGCCGATGACCGCGCTCAGATCATCGCCCAGTGCCGCCGCAAGCGCCTTTTCAAAACCCTTGTCGGCCTGGACCTGATCGAGCGCACGGTCTGCGCCGCCCGGCTTCTTCGCCAGATCACGCGCCAAGGCCTCGATTTCGCGGGTCATGGCGGTCAGTTCGGCGCGCAGGGTCGCCAGGTCGGTCTGCGCAGCATCGCGGGCCTGCACCAGAGCATCACGGCCCGATTGCGCCTGCGCGAGCGACGCAGCGGCTTTCGCTTTGTCAGCAGCCAGGCGTTCGCATTCTGCGACGGCCTCGTCGCGCAGGGTGGCAAGCTGTGTTGCGTCGCCCAGCCCAGCGCGCTGCGCGCGCGTGCGCTCCAGTTCGTCGGCAGCCCGGCGATAGCGTGTTTCGGCGGTGGCCAGCGCTGCCGCTGCGACCTTGATGTCGGCATCGGCGCGCGCCAGTTCGGCCCGCGCCTGCGCCAGAGCGACCTCGGATTCGCGGGCTGCGCGCTCGGCATTGTCCTGCGCCTGCGCGAGCGCAGGGCCGCGCGAATCCTCGGCGCTGATATCGACCTGCACGCGAGCGTTTTCGGCCTCCAGCCGCTCCAGCGCGGCGGTGGCATCATGCGTCAGCCGGTCTTCACGCGCGCTGTCCTCGGCGATGCGGGTCTGCTGGCGGTCAAGGTCTGCCAGCCGTTGCGCGGCTGCATCACGCTCGGCGAGCAGGGTTGCGAGTTGGTGCGCGATTGACTGGCTGTCCTCGCGCGCGGATTGCAACGCGCTGCGCGCCTCTGCCAGTGCCTCGATCGCCAAGCGTTGCTGCGTCTGCGCATCGGTCTGCGCCTCTTGCGCGGTAGCGACCGCAGCCTCTGCCGCGGCGGCTTCGGCGCGGGCCTGTTTGGCAGCCTCTGCCGCCGTGCGCCAGCGCGCGAACAATGCGCGTGCTTCGGCGACCGCGATCTGCTGGCTGAGCGCGCGATAGCGTTCGGCTGCGCGCGCCTGCCGTGTCAGCGTGCCGGAGCGCGCTTCCATGTCGCCCAGCACCTGCTGCAGGCGTTCCAGATTGGCTTCGGTGGCGCGCAGCTTCTGTTCGGCGTCCTTGCGGCGAACGTGCAGCCCGGCGATCCCGGCTGCCTCTTCAAGCATCTGGCGGCGTTCGACGGGTCGCGCGGAGATGACCGCGGCGATCCGCCCCTGGCTGACAAGCGCGGGACTGTGCGCGCCAGTGGCGGCGTCGGCAAAGAGCAATGCGACGTCCTTGGCGCGGACATCGCGGCCATTGGCGCGATAGGCGCTGCCTGCGCCGCGCTCGATCCGGCGGACGACTTCAAGCTCGCCATCCTCGACGGAAACTGCCGCCAGAACCGGTTGGCTGACTTCGGTCAGAAGCGAGACTTCGGCAAAGTTGCGCGACGGGCGCGTGGCGGTGCCGGCGAAGATCACGTCTTCCATCCCGCCGCCGCGCATCGACTTGGCAGAGCTTTCGCCCATGACCCAGCGGATGGCTTCGAGCAGATTGGACTTGCCGCACCCGTTGGGGCCGACGATTCCGGTCAGGCCGGGTTCTATGCGGAGTTCTGCGGGTTCGACAAAGCTCTTGAAGCCGCTCAGCTTCAGCCTTTTGAACCGCATGGGTGCGTGAAACGAGGGGGCGCTGACCGGCCCGCCGGATGTCGCCATCTGGCCGTGCGCGTCAACAATGAGCCCCCCATCGTCCATCTATCCCGTTGGCAGCCCTTGCAGGTCAGCGCGCTCCCATCGCCTGGATTTCGGTTTCCAGCGCCGGCCAACCAGTGAATTCGACCTGACGGCCGTTGAGGAAGAAGGTGGGCGTGCCCTGGATCTTGTCCTCGCGCGTGGCGGTGCCCGTGTTGTCGGCCAGTGCGCGTGCGCTGTCGATGTTGGTCAGGCACTGGTTGGCCTGATCGCGCGAGATGCCGCGCTGGGCGAAGAAGTCGGTCAGGCCCGTGCCCTCTGCCAGTGCGACGTAGCGCTGGTTGTCGGGCAGCGCGAGCACGGCTTCAAACCGCTGCTGGCCCATGGCCTGCGCCTTGGTGAAGATGTCGGCCTGGTTGGCGAGTACCTGCTCGGTCAGCGCGAAATAGCTTTCGTCCGGGCCGCAGCGGGTCAGCATCGATGCCGTCAGGTCGAGCGGTTCGCGCACGAAATTGCGCAGCTCGAAGCTCACCCGGCCGCTGGCGACGTACTTGTCACGGATCGTGGCAAAGGCGGTTTCGGCAAAGTCGGCGCAATGGCTGCACGTCAGCGATGCGTATTCGACCAGCTTGATCGGTGCTTCGGGGTTGCCCAGGACATAATAGCCCTTGTCGGTCTTGGTGACCGTTTCCGCCCAGTTCTTGCCTGCAGGCGCAGGGATGGCGGCAATCGGTTCGCCCTTGGTGGCACCCTCAGCGGCGGTATCGGCCTCTCCGCCACAGGCGGCGAGCGACAGCATCAGGGGCAGGGCGATCAGGCTGGCAATACGCTTCATACAGGCTTGGTCCTTGCGATGAACGTGCAAACCCTCCCGCATCGGGAGGGAGCTGTTTTTGAGCAATCTTGTCTTCTGGTCCCGCTCTAGCGGCTGGCCAGCAGCGGTTCCAGACTTTTCCAGTCGTAGACATCAGGCAGCAGCTTGCCGCCCAAAGTGAAGCTGGGGGTGCCTTGCACCTTGACGGTCTCGGTTGCGAACTTGGTCATCGCCAGAACCTTGTTCTGCTCCGCCTTGTTGGTGAGACAGGCATTGATTTGGGCATCGGTCGCGAGCGGGGCGTGGCGGCGAAGCTCGTCATACAGACCAAGATCGCGGGCGATCCGCTGGAGCCGGGTGTTGGTGTCACCCTGATACCATGCCGCCTGGCCTTCGCGGCCCAGGCTTCCGGCCTTGCCCAGCCAGGTCTTCTGGCTGGCCAGCAGTCCCTTGTGGCGGCGGAAGAAGCTGCGCGGCTCGCCGCAGCGCGCCAGCAGCGCCACCGTCAGGTCGACCGGGTCGCGGATGAAGTTGCGCACTTCGATGCTGGTCTTGCCGTTGGCGATGAATCCATTCGCCAGCGCCGGGTTCGAATCCTGCTCGAACGCTGCGCAATGCGGGCAGGTGTAGCTCATGTATTCGACGATTTTCTGCGGTGCGGCGGTGTTGCCCAGCACATGCCCGCCGACCTGGCTCTGGCTGACCTTTTCGGTCGGCGAACTGGCCGGGGCTGTTTGCGCGCTGCCCGGTGCGACTGAGAATAGCCCGGCAGTGGCGGCAAGTGCGAAAGCGGACAGGGCAAGAAGGGGGCGCAGGGGCGCAGTCATCAATGGACCTCATCAGATGGTGGCGGCGCAAACAGGCGCACGGGTTTAAGATTGTCGCTTTTCAGCTGAACGGGGGCTGCACGGGCGGCGTCGGCGGCGGCCTCGCGTGCTTCCTTTTCCTCCATGGAACGGGCCAGCCTTTCCAGCACGGTCTGCAGTTCGGGGTCGGCGATCGGCTTGAGGCCATCGGCGGGCGCAATGCTGATCGGCTTGAGCGAGGGCGGCGCTGCCGGGCGCGGTTCTGGCCGCTTCGGGCGGGTCAGCGCGCCGTGGCGATAGCGGATCCGCGCCACCGCCTCATAGCCGAAGAAGCGGTTCACCCGCGATATGATCTCGGGCTCGGCATGCTGCATGAAGATCGCGGTTGCACTGGTGACGACGAGTTGCAGCGTGCCTTCGGCCTTCTTGCCGCGCGCAAAGACGATCGATTCAGGGCTTGCCATCGTGGCATAACGTGGCCCGGCAATCTCGGTCCAGCGGCTGAGCAGCGAGCTCTGGATGAAGCCGAACTTGCGGAAGCTGGTCTCGCCGATCGCCGGGATCAGATCGGCAATGCCGCGCGCCTCGCCACCCCGCATCCGCGCAGGGCGGGCGGAGGCCGATACAGGCTTTTTGCGCGGCTTAACAGGCAGGGGCTTATCACGTTCCATATGCGCTGCGACCATGGCATAGCCGGGCCATGTCCGTCGAGTGTCGCGAGAAAATTGTGGATGAACCGAAGACGTCGCCGGTCGCGGCAGATTTGCTCGCGCATTATGATGCGCATGCGCGCGATCTGCCCTGGCGGGTTGCTCCGGCCGACCGCAGGGCAGGGGTCCGGCCCGACCCCTATCGCGTCTGGCTGTCCGAGGTGATGCTGCAGCAGACGACGGTCGCGGCCGTGACCGGCTATTTCGACCGGTTCGTCACCCGCTGGCCCACCGTCGATGCGCTGGCCGCTGCGCCTGACGAAGACGTGCTCGCCGCCTGGGCAGGGCTGGGCTATTACGCCCGCGCCCGCAATCTCATTGCGTGTGTGCGCACGGTCGCGGCAGGGCATGGCGGGCAATTCCCCGATACCGAGGCGGGATTGCGTACGCTGCCCGGCATCGGCGATTATACGGCGGCATCGGTGGCAGCGATCGCGTTCGACCGGCCCTCGGCGGTGGTCGACGCCAATGTCGAGCGGGTGACCGCGCGGCTGTATGCGATTGAAACACCGTTGCCAGCCGCGCGCACCGAAATCCGCGCGCGCGTCGCTGCACTCGTTCCTGCGGACCGGCCCGGAGATTTTGCCCAGGCGATGATGGACCTGGGCGCGACGGTCTGCACCCCGCGCAATCCTTCGTGCCTGCTCTGCCCGCTGGCCCAGCATTGCGCCGCGCGCGCGGCGGGCATTGCCGAATCATTGCCGGTCAAGCTGCCCAAGAAACCGCGCCCGCAACGCACCGGCACCGCGTGGTGGATCGAACAGGACGGAAAGGTGCTGCTTGTGCAGCGGCCGGGCAGCGGCATGCTGGGCGGCATGCGGGCGCTTCCCGATGATGGCTGGTCCGCGCGTGGCGATGGCAACGCCGAGCCGCCGATGACTGGCCAATGGCAGCGGATTGACGCGGCGGTGGCGCATGTCTTCACGCATTTTTCACTCGACCTTGCATTGGCGCTTTATCGCGGCCCCCAAATCGATAAGGTTGCCTTTGAAAACCTGAATGGTGCGATCTGGTGGCCGGTGGACAATATTGCCGGCGCCGGGTTGCCGACGCTGTTCGCCAAGGCGGCGGCGGTGGCCATTCAGCATCGATAAAGCCTGGCTCATCAAAGCGCAGGTTCGGTTATTGGGAGTATGATATGTCGAAGGTTTTGAGCCAGATGCCGCAGTTGAGCCGTCGCCATGTGCTGGGATCGGCGGGCCTGATGGGCCTGTTCGCCGCGATGCCCGGCTATGCCCGCGCCATGGCGACGGGTGACTTCGCGCTCATTCGCAGCCAGGTCGAAGAGTATGTCGCCAGCAAGAAGGTGGCGGGCATGATCGTCTCGCTGGGCTTTGGCGCACAGCCGGCGGCGCTGATCGGCGCGGGCAATCTGGCGCTCGACATTCCTGTGGCGGTCGATGCCAATTCGCTGTGGCGCGTCTATTCGATGACCAAGCCTGTCACCGGCATGGCCGCGATGATGCTGATCGAACAGGGCAAGCTGGGTCTCGACCAACCGATCGCCGAGCTGATCCCCGAGTTCGCCAACATGAAGGTGCTCACCGATCCGGCCAATAGCCTCGATTCGGTTCCGGCCAAGACGCTGATCACGCCGCGCCACCTGATGACGCACACCGCTGGCCTGGGCTACAACATCGTCACCAAGGGCCCGCTACTCGAGGAATACAACAAGCTGGGCATCAACCCCGCCGCGGTCAGCAAGACGCCGATTCCCGGCTTCCCGATGCCCGCACCGACCCCGCCGATCGACGAGTTCGCGCGCCGCGTCGCCTCGCTGCCGCTGATCGCAGAACCGGGCTCGATCTGGAGCTATTCGATCGGGCTCGACCTGCTGGGCTATGTCATCCAGGTCGCATCGGGCATGGAACTGGGCGCATTCTTCCAGAAGAACCTGTTCGATCCGCTGGGCATGACCAGCAGCTACTGGACCGTGCCGCAGAGCGAAGTCCCCCGCCTCAGCACCAATTACGTGCCGTTTGCGGGTGCGCTGATCCCGGTCGATCCGGCGCAGGACAGCATCTTCACCACGCCGCCGGCCTTCCCGTTCGGCGGGGCGGGGCTGGTCAGCAGCGCCAGCGATTACGATCGCTTCCTGGCCATGCTGGTCGGCAAGGGGCAGCTCAACGGCACCCGCATCATGTCGGAGGCGACCGCGCTGATGGGCATGTCGAACCTGTTGCCATCCACCGCCGTGACGGCAGGCACCTGGATCGATGGCCAGGGCTTTGGCGCAGGTGGCCGCGTCGGCCTTGGCAACGACAAGGGCCCGGCAGGGACCTATGGTTGGGGCGGTGCAGCCGGCACAGTGGCGTTCGTCGATCATATCCGCGGCATCCGCGCATCGGGCTACACGCAGTACATGCCGGCTGAAACCTATCCCTTCCAGCGCGAATTCCCCAAGATGATCTACGATCAGCTGCAGGCAATGGGCTGATCGGCGGGCAGGGGGCTCAGACATGTCGCTATCGTTGATTGCCCCGGCGCTGACCGGGGGGCAGATCGATCGTGCCGATCAGGTGCGCGTCGATCCCGACCGGCTGGCCGGGTACATGAACTGGAAGGCAAAGGTACTCAGCCTCAACGGGCTGGAACCCGAGATCAGCGCAGAGGGGCGGCTGGTGTGGCGCAGTCTTGCCGATGCCGCGCCCGACAGCGAGCTGATCTTTCTGGGCCTGATCGACGACAAGGCCCATTTTGCCGAGCTTCAGCGCGGCAATCCGGGCTCTGGCCTGCATTACAATCCGCGCATCTGGCAATTCCTGGCCAGCCTGCCAGCAGACGAGCTCGCGTTGTACGGCGGCGCGCGCACATTGGTCGACTGGCACGCACGCCACCGCTTCTGTTCGCTGTGCGGCGCGGGCAGCGCGATGAGCAAAGGTGGCTGGTCGCGCACCTGCACCGGCTGCGGGGCGGAGCATTTTCCGCGGGTCGATCCGGTGACGATCATGCTGTCCGAATATCAGGGCAAGGTGCTGCTGGGCCGCCAGCCGCGCTTTCCCCCGCGCCGCTTTTCGGCGCTGGCGGGCTTTGTCGAACCCGGCGAGAGCCTGGAGGAAGCGGTTGCGCGCGAGCTGTGGGAAGAGGCGGGCATCCGCGTGCGCAACGTGCGCTATCTCGCCAGCCAGCCCTGGCCGTTCCCGTCATCGCTGATGATCGCGTGCACGAGCGAGGCGTTGAGCGACGAACTGACGCTCGATACCACCGAGATCGAGGAGGCCGGCTGGTTCAGCGCCGCCGAGGTCCGCGCCGCGATGGCAGGCGATGAAACCGCCCCGTTCATCGCGCCGCCGCCGTTCGCGATTGCGCATGATCTGCTCAAGCACTGGCTGGAGCAGCAATAGGCCCCTGCAAAACGCGTCTCGCCGCAGAGCTGCAAACCAGATATTGACGACCAACCTGGCAAGTGGCATGAGCGCCCTCGCATCGCAGTCGCGACCCAGGCGCGCGGGTATAGCTTAGTGGTAAAGCTCCAGCCTTCCAAGCTGGCTATGAGGGTTCGATTCCCTCTACCCGCTCCAGGGCCTCTCTCAGGAGGTCCGGAAATGCCGCTCCGACAGTCGCTCTCCAACAGTTTCGGACATCGCCTCCAGCGCTCACCGGTGCGCGTTGACATCTGTTTGCCCGATGGTGGATTGCTGGCGCTGGACGATCAGAGTCCCGTCGCCGATGCGGATCAGGCCCATCGCCTCGAAGGCGCGCAACCACCCTTCCATCGGCCAGAAGCCCCAGCGGGCGTGGAAGATGGGGGCATTGCGGACGATATCGTCGAAATGCTGGAGCGGCGGGTCCTGGCAGTCGTGATGCTGGTGGAAGGCCCCCGGCCCGCCGATGAACCACAAGGGCAAGCCTGCTGCAGCCGCGCGAAAGCCGAAATCGGTGTCTTCCCCGCCATAGCCTGCATAGCTTTCGTCAAAGCCCCCTAACGCTTCAAACCGGCTGCGGCGGATGCCGCAATGCGAGATTTCGGGCCTGTGCTAGCGGCAGACGCTGGCTCGCCAGCGGTACAATGCGCACGGGAAAATCCGCTTCGCCGACCGTCACGGCTGGGTCGCTTGCCATATCGATCATCACCAGTTCGGCATGCGTCCAGGCGATGCTCTGCAAGCCCAGCGGAAAGTCTCGTGTATCCGGTTTGTACCCTCGCGTTGACATAGATAACTTTGCGTGGGGCGTGGCTCCTCACATCCTACGGACCTGCCCAAATGGCAGCATCGGTTGCAGGGGGTGCGCGCTGGCAGGTGGCCACCGGTACAGGGCATGCTGGATGCGGCGGACGGACGCCGGTCGTTTGATGCGGGCGGAGCTGGGCGATGCTGTTTGCAATACTGCAACAGGATGACAGGTAGCCATTCGCTTCACCTATCAATATAGGTCAGCAACGAGGGCCGGGGATTGGGCGAGTCAATATGCTGACGAAATTGAGTTCTTGGGTGAAACGCCACAAGATTTGGACCGCGCTGATAGTGCTGGTCCTGCTGTTCGTGGTCTATCGGATCATCCGTCCAACGCCGCATGATTACGAGTATATCGGCGAAACGGTGTCTCGCGGAGAGGTGCTCCGCGTTGTCTCGGCGAGCGGCAAGGTGCGCGCGCTCAACACCATCAAGGTCGGCACCGAGGTGTCGGGGCAGGTCACCAAGGTCTATGTCGATTTCAATTCACCTGTGAAGGCCGGACAGGTCCTGGCCGAAATCGATCCGACCCGCGTTCGCGCACGCGTGCAGCAGACCGAGGCCCAGGTCGCGCTGGCTGGCGCAGGTTTGCAGCAGACCCGCGCGAATGTCGAGCGGGCGCGCGCTGAGCTGGAAATCCAGGAGCGCGATTTTGCACGGCAGAGCGCGCTGGCAGAGCGCGGCTTTGTCTCGAAGGCCAATCTCGATACGGCACAGACCCGGCTGAACAGCGCGCGCAACGCGCTCGATGTTGCGCTGGCGCAGACGCAAAGCGGCAATGCGCAGATCCGCCAGGCGACTGCGGAGCTGTCGTCGGCACGGCTGGATCTCAACAGGACGTTGATCATCGCGCCGGCCAGCGGTGTGATCATCGACAAGCTGGTCGAGCCGGGAACCACGGTAGCCGCCAGCTTCCAGACGCCGAACCTGTTCGAGATCGCAGCCGACACCACCAAGATGCAAGTCGAGGCCTCGGTCGACGAGGCCGATATCGGCCAGATTGTCGAGGGCCAGAATGTGACCTTCACCGTCGACAGCTATCCCGACGACGTGTTCCGCGCGAAGGTCCGCCAGGTCCGCAAGGCGCCTGTCGAAACCCAGAATGTGGTAAGCTATCTGGTGATCATCGATGTCGACAATCTGGACGGCAAGCTGCTGCCCGGCATGACCGCCAATGTCGAGATCATCACCGGGGCCAAGAAGAACGCCTTGCGCGTCCCCACCAATGCGCTGCGGTTCCGCCCGAAGGCGGCAGACCGGGGCCCGCCTGTCGAGGAGCAGCCTGCAACCCCCGGCAGGAAGGAAGCGCCGCGCCAGACGCTGTTCGTTGCGGGCGCCGATGCCTACAAGCCGGTCAGGAAGCGCGTGAAGGTCGGCCTGGAAGGCGACGAATATACCGAGATCCTGTCCGGCATCAAAGCGGGCGACAAGGTGCTGGTGCGCACCAAGTCGCTCAAGCCCAAGGCAGAGACCGACGATACGGATGACGATGACAGCGCCGCTTCTTGAAACGCATGATCTGGTCAAGGATTATGTGATCGGCGGCGAGCTGGTGCACGCCGTCAATCGCGTGTCGTTGCGCATCCAGCGCGGCGAGTTTGTCGCGATCATGGGGACGAGTGGCTCTGGCAAATCCACCTTCATGAACATGATCGGCTGCCTGGACGTGCCGACGTCGGGCACCTTGTTGCTCGACGGCATCGACACCAAGACGCTCGACAGCGATGCGCTGGCCGATATCCGCAACCGCAAGATCGGCTTCGTCTTCCAGCAGTTCAATCTGCTCGCCCGCACCAGCGCGCTCGACAATGTCGCGGTGCCGCTGATCTATGCAGGGGTGCGCGCGGCCGAGCGGCGGGAGCGCGCACAGGCCAAGCTTGAGGCGATGGGGCTGGCCAACCGGATGCAGAACACCCCGGCCAAGCTGTCGGGCGGGCAGCAGCAGCGGGTCGCGATCGCCCGCGCGCTGGTGACCGATCCGCTGATCCTGCTCGCCGACGAACCGACAGGCGCGCTCGATTCGCAGACGTCGCTCGACATCATGGGGATTTTCCAGAAGCTCAACGATGAGGGCATCACATTGGTCATCGTCACCCATGAACCCGACATCGCCGAATATGCCGAGCGGCGGATCGTGTTCCGCGATGGGCAGGTGATCGAGGACGCGCCGGTCACGTCGCGCCGCCGGGCGACGGCCGCATGAGCGAACTGCTGAGCGCGCTGGCCGGCTGGGGTGTCAATATCGCGATTGCGATCACGGCGCTGCGCACCAACCTGTTGCGCTCGATCCTCACCACCTTGGGCGTGATGATCGGGGTGTTCTCGGTGATTCTCGCGGTGGCGGTGGGCAACGGGGCACAGGTTTCGGTGACCCAGCAGATCGCGACGCTGGGGTCCAACATGGCGATCGTGGTGCCCGAGCCGGAACGCGCCAATGGGCCGCCCCGGCCTGGTGACCGCGGCCGGCTGACCGAGCGCGATGGAGACGCGATTGCTCGGCAGGTGCCGGGGGTCAACGCGGTTGCGCCTCAGATCCGCACCAGCGTGCAGATGGTGACCGGCGGGCGCAGCGCGTCCACCCAGGCGATCGGGTCGACCGAAGATTATGCCAGCATCTCCAATCTTGCCACTGAAGATGGCCGTTTTCTGACCAAGAGCGATGTGGGTGCGGCGACGCGGGTGGTGGTGATCGGCCAGACTGTGGCCGACAAGCTGTTCGTCGACATCAATCCCATCGGCGAGACTGTCCGCATCAACCGCGTGCCGTTCACCGTCATCGGCTTGCTCGAAAGCAAGGGCAGCAATCTGGGCACCGACAATGACGACCAGATCATCATGCCGATCTCGACCTTGCGTCAGCGGCTGTCCACCGGGCCTGCGCAGGGGCCGGATGATGTCACCTTGCTGTTTGTCGGCTTTGAAGACGAGGAGGCTCTGGTCGCCGGGGACCGCGAGATCAAGAGCCTGTTGCGCGCGCGCTACCGCGTGTCCAAGGGCAAGATCACGCCGTTCACCGTGCGCACCACCAAGGAAATCGCCGAGACATCGGGGCAAGTGACCCAGATCTTCCAGGCGGTGCTGGTGGCGATTGCCTCAATCTCGTTGCTGGTGGGCGGCATCGGTATCATGAACATCATGCTGGTCAGCGTGACCGAACGGACGCGGGAAATCGGATTGCGCATGGCGCTGGGGGCCAAGCGCCGCGATATCCGCAACCAGTTTCTGGTCGAAGCAGCAGTGCTGTGCATCATCGGTGGCGCGATCGGCCTGATGCTGGCGATGCTCGCAGCCGCGATCTTCCAGCAGGTCGCGGACTTTCCGGCACCGATTGGCTGGGATACCGCGCTGATGGCGATTGCGTTTTCTGCGGTGATCGGACTGGCCTTCGGCGGTTACCCCGCCATCCGGGCATCGCGGCTGTCGCCGATCGAGGCCTTGCGCAGCGAGTAACCGCAACGCGTCGTCCAGGTTCAGCCGTCTGCCCAGCGGCGCAGCAGGTTGTGATAGACGCCGGTCAGCCGGACCAGCGCGGGATGGCCCTGATCCAGTTCGGTGGAAAGCTGCTGGATCGACTGGTCGAGATCGAACAGCGACGATCTCGCGCGTTCATCCCGCACCATGGATTGCACCCACAGGAAGCTTGCGAGCCTCCGTCCGCGCGTGACCGGTTCGACCCTGTGCAGCGAGCTTGACGGATAGAGCACCGCATCCCCGGCGGGCAGCTTCACCCGCTGCACACCAAAGGCGGTCTCGATCGTGAGGTCTCCACCGTCATACGCTGCAGGATCTTCCAGAAATACCGTCATTGACAGGTCTGCGCGAACCGAGCCGCCGCCATCGGGCAGCACGCGCACGGCATTGTCGACGTGCAGCCCGTAATTCTGGCCACCGGCGTAGCTGTTGAACATCGGCGGATAGATCCTGGCGGGCAACGCTGCGGAGATGAATGCCGGATGGCGACCCAGCGCCGTCAGCACGACTTGGCGCGCGTGCTGCGCAGCCTCGCCGTTTTCGGGCAGTTGCAGATTGTCCTTCACCAGCCGCGCCTGATGGCCGCTGGTCGCATTGCCATCGATCCAGTCTGCACCGTCGATGATCGCGCGCAGCTGCTGAACTTCATCCTGCGTCAGCAGGCCTGGAATGGGCAGGAGCATGCTGGCGCCTCAACCGTTGGTCAGCACGAAGGGAATTTCAACGACGCCCTTGACCTTGACCGGGCCGCCATCGCGCACGGTCGGGGCCCAGCGCCAGCGCCGGACGGCGCTCAAGGCGGCATCGTCAAGCCGCGCAAACCCGCTGCTTCGGGCGACCGATATGCTTTCAACGCGACCATCGGTGCCCAATATGAGCAGCAGTTCCACGATGCCCTGTTCTTTCTTGCGCCGGCTTTCGACCGGATAGCGTGGCGGGCTGCCAGAGATCATCCGTGTGCCCAGCGCGTCGGCGGTCACGGTGGGCGGTGCAGCAGGCGGGGCAGGGGCTGGGGCAGCGACGGCCGCCGGGGGAGCGGCGATCGACATCGCCGGAACCTGCGGCAGCGACGTCGGCACCATCGCGATGACCGGTTTGGGGATCTGTGATGTGATGGTGACCTGCGCGGGCTCTACCGTGGTTTGCAAGGTCTGCGCCTTCGGCTCTGCGGGTGGGGAAGGCGGCGGGGGCGGCGGCGGGCTGAGGTTGATGGCTGTGAGGCTGGCGTCGTGCCGCTTGACTGCCTGGTATCCCAGGCTGAGCAAGGCAGGCGCCAGCGCCAGATGGATGCCGATCGCCAGCACGATGGCAGGGAGGCGTGACTTTCCGCCTTCGCCATAGCGGCCTGCTGTTGCGTGGGTCGAGGCGGTTCGTGAAGGGGAAGGCGCAGGCTCAGGCTCTGCTGTATACGCGGACGCGCTGCAGCTGCCATGCGCCATCGCCGAAGAGAGACTGTCGAATTCCAGCACCATATCGCCCCATTTGCGAGTCGTTGTCAGAGTATTTATCGCAACTGACTCGCAATATACTCAATAGCGTTGTGTCGCTAGTGCCAATCCGGTCTGATGTTCAGCAAGGCTGCCCGGCCTTTAACCGGGCAGCCTTGCGGTGGATCAGAAGGTGTAACTCAGGCTGAACACCGCCTGGCGGTCGAGGCCAGGCTGCGCCCAGCTTCCGCCCAGCGCGTTGCGCACGGTGGTGACATATTTCTCGTTGGTGAAGTTCTGCACGTTGACCTGCGCCAGCAGGCGTTCGGTGACGGGATAGGATACCATCAGGCGGTGGATGGTGTAGCTGGGCACATTGTAGGCCGTGTAGGTGCCCGCAGCCCGTTCGGCGGCGGTCGGCAAGTTCAGCAGGAACTTGCCCTGATGATTGATACCATAGCCGAGCTCCAGCCCGAAATCGAACCGGTAGGTGGTGAACAGGCTGCCCGAATGGCGCGGCGTGTTCTGCAGCAGCGAACCGACGGTCGGATCGGGGAAGGCGGCTGAGTTGTTGCAGCCGGTCGCGCCGGGATTGGCCAGGCAGAAGTCGGATACGCCCTGGCGAACCTTGGAATCGAGATACATGTAGTTGGCCGAGATCGTCCAGTTGTCGGTGATGTTGCCCGACGCGCCGAAGGAAATGCCCTGCACCCGCTGCTGCCCGTCAAGCCGCTGTTCGGGGAAGATCGGGTCGTTGGAATTGACCCGGATACTGTCGCGGTCGTTGCGGAACGCCGCCAGGTTGACCAGCAGCCGCTTGCCGAACAGGTCCGCCTTGGCGCCGATCTCGTAGTTGGTCGTCGTTTCGGGAGCGAGGTTGCAGTTGTTGGCCGTGCACGCGCCATCGACAGCGGCTTGCGACGGGTTCTTGGAGGTTCCCGTGGCGATATACAGGCTGGTGTTCTCGCTGGGCTTGAACACGGCGCCGACGCGGTAGGAGAACAGATTGTCCTCGTTGTCGAACGGGCCGGAGACGGTGTTGACCTGCCCCAACGTGGCGCCGGTCGTCACATAGGAAATCGTGCTGTTCGATCCGCGCGCGTTCTCATAGCGAAGGCCGCCGTTGATCTCGAACATGTCGCTGAACTTGATCGTGTCGAACAGATATCCTGCGATAACACGGCGATCGCCACGATTCCTGCTGCCCAGGATAAAGTTTACAGGGCCGGTATAGATATTGCTGCCATAGACGAAGCCTGCCGGCCCCTGGACCACCTCACCGGGATTGGCGATGTTGACGAGCGCGAAGGCAGGCGTGGTACCATCGGCGTTGCGCGGCAGCGCTCCGCTGGTCTGGCGATAGTCTTCCTGCAGATAGGATGCACCAACCACCAGCGAGTGCTCGATGCCCCCGGTCGTGAATTCGGCGGTGAGGTCCAGCTGGTTGTAGAAGGTGTCGTTGGTGATCAGGCGCTGCACGCCGCGACCGCCGGTGGGCAGGTAATAGCCCGCAGGGATGGTGGCAGGGCACGCGGCCTCGACAGACGGTACGGCGAAATTGCCAGGCTGGCGTCCGGTCGAGGCCAGGCAGAAGGTGCCCGTCGGCTGGCTGGTGACGGTATCCTGGGTGATGCGCTCATAGCGGGTGAGGTTGCGTACCGATAAACTGTCGCTCAGCTGGTGGCTGAAAATCGCCTGCAGCGCATTGGTCTTGGAATTCTGCCGATCCAGGTTGGCAAAGCCGTAATAGCCTTCGCGATCGAAATCATCGAGGAAACCGCCGAGATTGGCGTAATAGCGCAGGCCATATTGCGGCATCGCCTTGTCATCGAGATGTTCGTATTGCAGCGTCAGATTGGTCGGGCTGTCGATGCCGATGGTGATCGCAGGTGCAACGCCCCAGCGCTTGTAGAACTCGACATCACGGCCCGGAACGTCGTTTTCATGATAGACCGCGTTGAGGCGCACCGCGATCAGGTCCGATACGCGCTGATTGATGTCGACGGTGCCGCGATAGTAGTTGTCGGTGCCGATGCCGCCGTTGATGACGCTCTGGTTGGTGCCAAGCGGCTTCTTGGTCACAAGGTTGATGTTGCCTGCAACGGATCCGCCACCGCTATAGACCGAATTGGCACCGTTTGTGACCTCGACCTGCTCGATATTGTACGTCTCGTTGCGGTTCTGGAAGGCGCTGCTGCGCACACCGTCGATGGTGACGTCGTTCTTGGCATCCTGGCCGCGCAGGATGATGCGGTCACCATAGCCAAAGCCGCCTTCGCCCGCGCCAAAGGTAACGCCGGGCACGTTCTGCAACACTTCGCGCAGGGTCAGCAGGTTCTGCTGCTGGATGCTCTTGGACGAGATCACCGTGATCGTCTGCGGGGTGTCGAGCAGCGGTGCGGTGTATTTGGGGGAGGCGGCCTGCTCAACCTTCACTTCGCTCTCCTCGATCGCGCTGTCGGACACGGTCATGCCACCGAGTCGCGCCGCTCCTTCGGCGTCTTGGGCCATCGCCGGGCTGGCAAAGGCGATGGCGCTGACGCAGCTGAGCGCGAGCAAGGGCTGGGTAGTCTTGGCAGTTGTCACGGAAAATTCCCCCGAGGTGAGTGGACACGATGGACGCTCCGCTATTGCGAACTATTCTCAGAGTCAACACGAGAGGCAATCGATTGGTCTTTTTATTAAAAATGATTCGCAATTGCGTTTATGGCGTTGACAGCAGCGGTGCCGTTGCGCAGTGGGGCAGGGAAGCCCGGCTCGAATTCAGCCGCAGGGCAGGAGGTGCCAGTGTCGCTGCAACAGCCAATGTCGTCGCATCGTGAGCCCCAGCGGGCCGATGGGGCTGCCTCGGTCGCAGCCGTTCGCGATCGGACTGCAGCGCCTGCCGCAACGTCCTCGCAGAACGCAGCACGTGCTCGCAAGCCGCGTCGTGCCAAGCAGTTCTGGATGAAGCAGTTGCACAGCTGGCACTGGATCAGTGCGGCGATTTCGCTGGCGGCGATGTTTGTGTTCTCGGTGACCGGCATCACGCTCAATCACGCAGCGACAATCTCTGCCAAGCCGCAGATCGTGACCACGACCGCCGTGCTGCCGGCATCGGTTGCCGGGCTGCTTGCGCGTATCGAGCCTGCAGACAATACGCCGCTGCCCGATGCCGTGCGCGCCGAAGTGGAAGCTCTGGTGGGCGTCGATACCGGCGCTGTCGCAGCCGAATGGAGCGAGGACGAGGTCTATGTCGCAGTGCCCGGCCCCGGCAGCGACGCCTGGGTCAGCATTGACCGCGCCACCGGGGCGATCGAGGCGGAAAAGACCGACCGGGGCTGGGTCTCGTTTTTCAACGATCTGCACAAGGGGCGCAACACCGGCGCGGCGTGGTTCTGGCTGATCGATGTGCTGGCGGTGGCCTGCATCATCTTCACCTTCACCGGCCTGCTGCTGCTGCAGCTGCATGCCCGCAACCGCCCGTCAACCTGGCCCCTGGTCGGGCTGGGGGTTGTGGTGCCTGCGGCCATCATCCTGCTTTTCATGCATTTCTGACAGATCAGTCGAGGAGCTACCGAACGTGAAAAAGAGCCTTGCCATCGCGGTCAGCGTGATTGCGGCGCCCGCATCTGCCGGGACCGTGACCGTCACCATCCCGCGCATCGCCGTTGCGGAATATCATGTGCCCTATGTCGCGGTGTGGATCGAACCCAAGGCAGGCGGTCCGGCGCGCACGCTGGCAGTGTGGTATGATGTCGCCAAGCGCGGCAACGAGCCGGGTACCAAATGGCTGGCCGATCTGCGCACCTGGTGGCGCAAGGGCGGCCGCAGCCTGAAGCTGCCCGCCGATGGCGTCAGCGGCGCGACCCGCGCTCCCGGCGCGCACCGCATCGCCATCCCCGCCAATGTCAAACCCGGCAGCTACACGCTGTTCGTCGAGGCGGCGCGTGAAGATGGCGGGCGCGAACTCGTGTCGATGCCGCTCACCGTTCCTGCGGGGTCCGCCAAGGCCGCCGGCAAGACCGAGCTGGGCGCCATCGTCGTCAAATCCCGTTGATTTCCTGTCAGAAAGGCTGTGCCATGATCGCCAAGTCCCTGTTCTTCACCACTGCTGCCCTTGGTCTGACCGTGCCTGCTTTTGCGCACAACCAGTGGCTGCTGCCCTCGACCACGGTGCTCTCCGATACGCAGCAAAGCGTCACCGTGGATGCAGGCGCATCGACGGCCCCGTTCGAGCCTAACCACAATGCGCTTAGCGTAGAGGGCGTGAAGGTCTGGGCGCCTGATGGATCGATGGGGGCCATCGAGAATGCGGCGCGGAGCAAGTATCGCTCTACCTTCGACGTCAAGATCGACAAGCCCGGCACCTGGCGCATCGGCATGGAAAATGGCGGTATATCCGGCAGCTTCAAGGTGGACGGCGAGCCGTGGATGGTTGGCCGCAGGCGGGGTCCGCCAGCCGGTGGTCCGGGGGCAGCAGGTGGTGCCCGGGCAGGTGGTGCTGGTGCGGGCCGGCCTGGTCCCGCTGCAGCGATGGGCCCGGGTGCGCCCGGCGGCAGGCCGCAGATCGACCCCAGCCATATCGTCGCCAGCGTGGACGACATCCCGGCGAATGCCACCGATCTCGATCTTACCGAAACCGTGGGTCGCAACGAGTTCTTCGTCAGCGCAGGCGAGCCGAGCGACGCGCTGTTCAAGCCGACCGGCAGGGGACTGGAGTTCGTTCCCGTGACGCTGCCCACCGATCTGGTTTCCAATGAACCCGGCCAGTTCCGCTTTCTGGTCGATGGCCAGCCCGCTGCCGGGCTGGAGGTCGAGGTGATCCCCGGTGGCCGCCGCTACCGCGAGAGTGACGGAACCCAGAAGCTCAAGACCGACGACCAGGGCATGGTGACCGTGCAATGGCCGATGGCGGGCATGTACTGGCTGAACGCCAGCCTGACCGATGCCAAGCCCGGCAACCCCAAGGCGAGCAAGCGCCGGATGAGCTACACCGCAACGCTGGAAGTGCTCGCGCCATGACACAGGCCTGTCCGGCGCTGCGGATCGCAGTGCCGGAGGCCGTCGATCTGGCGGCCTTTCGCAGCTTTGATCCCAGCGCGCCGGTCGTGCATCTGGCAGGCGAGACGATGGGAACGCGCTGGCATGTGCGCGCCGCCGTGCCGCAGTCGGCAGGGCTCGATGTGCAGCAGTTGCAGGCATTGGTGCAGGCGCGGCTCGATGCCATCGTCGCCGACATGAGCCACTGGGAGCCGGGCTCGCTTCTATCGCGGTTCAACCATGCCGATGGGGGGGCTCAGGTGGCTCTTTCTGAAGATTTTGCCGCCGTGATGGCGGTAGCGCTCGACATTGCATCAGCATCGGGCGGTGCGTTCGATCCAGCGCTGGGGCGGATCACCGATCTATGGGGCCTGGGCCCGCGGCAGATGACCATCGATCCGGGTCAGCGCCAGATCGACGAGACTTTAAGCCATGTCGGGTGGCAGCGGCTCGCGTTTGACGAACGCAGTCGCACGCTGCGCCAGCCCGGCGGCGTGTGGCTGGATCTCTCCGGCATTGCCAAGGGCTTTGCTGCCGACGCCGTCGCAGACACGCTGGCGGGGCAGGGCGTCTATCATGCGCTGGTCGAAATTGGCGGGGAGTGCACCGGGCGTGGCCTTCGCCCCGATGGCGATCCGTGGTGGGTCGATATCGAAAATCCGACCGGTGTGCAGCTGCCGCCGCTGCGCGTTGCGTTGCACCAGCTTTCGGTGGCAACCTCGGGCGATTATCTGCGCGGCGGCCACACCATCGATCCGCGCACCGGCTGGCCCGCCATGCACCAGTCCACGGCGGTCACGGTGCTGCACAGCCGCTGCATGATCGCCGATGCCTGGGCGACAGCGCTCAGTGTGCTGGATGACGCCTCCGCGCAGCAGATGGCGCGCAAGCAGCGCCTGATCGCGCGGATCGTGGCGCGCGATGGCAGCGAGTGGCTCAGCCCTGGTCTTGCAGAGATGGTGGGTGCCGATGCTGCCGCCGCTTGACCATATTCCGCCCGATCTCGCGTCGCTGAGCGATTACGAAGCGTTTGGCCGGGCGCGGGTCGCGCCTGCCGCCTGGGCGTATCTCAACGCCGGAGCGGGCGATGAATGGACGATGCGCGAAAACATCGCCGCGTTCGCGCGGCTGCCGTTGCGCAGCCGGGTGCTGCGCAGCATGCGGGAAGGATCGACGGCGACGCATCTGCTGGGGCTGGAGCTTGAGGCTCCCATCATGCTGGCCCCCACCGCCTATCACAGCCTGGCCCACAGCGATGGCGAGAGCGCAACCGCGCTGGCCGCGGGTGCGACCGGTACCTGCATGGTGGTCAGCACGCAGGCAAGCCAGCCGATCGAGGATATTGCAGCATCAGCCACCGCACCCTTGTGGTTCCAGCTCTATATCCAGCCCGACCGCGCTTTCACGCGCGCGCTGATCCAGCGGGCAGAGGCAGCAGGCTATCGCGCTTTGGTGGTGACGGTCGACGCCCCGGTCAACGGCCTGCGCAATGCAGAGGCGCGCGCCGGGTTCGTGCTGCCGCCGCAAGTGCGCCCGGTGAACCTTGCCGGGATGCAGCTGCCGCCCGCCGAGGCCCCGTCCAGCGCCTCGCTGTTCGGCACCGCGATCATCGACCATGCGCCGGTGTGGGATGACATCGCCTGGCTGCGAACGCAAACCCGGCTGCCGGTGATCGTCAAGGGCATTACCGACCCGGACGATGCCAGGCTTGCGCTGGAGTGCGGTGTCGATGGCATCATCGTGTCCAACCATGGCGGCAGGGTGCTCGACGGGGTGCCTGCGAGCATCGACCTGCTGCCCGCCGTCGTCGAGGCTGTCGAAGGATGGGTGCCGGTGCTGATGGATGGCGGAGTGCGCCGCGGCAATGATGTGCTGCGCGCGCTGGCGCTGGGGGCTCAAGCGGTGCTCATCGGCAGGCCGGTCCTGCATGCGCTGGCAACCGCAGGCGCGCTGGGCGTCGCGCACGCTATCCGCGTGCTCCGCGCCGAGCTGGAACTGGCGATGGCGCTGACCGGATGCCGGACGATCGCTGACATCGGCCGGCAATGCCTTCATCTTCCCGACGCTGGCCCAGTCTTCACGGGCAGATCAGCGTTGCGATAACGTCCTGGCAGGCTGGCGGGGCAGCACCCGCCACGCCCGCAAGCCATCCGGTCCACCTAGCGCGATTGGTTCCAGCCAGTCGGGAGGATTGCCGGAAACCAGCCGCGCGGCCAGCGACTGCGGGTCGCCCTCTTTCTCGTACAGCAACACCTCGTGCATATCGACACACGCCACCACATAGTCCGCCTTGTGGGCCAGGATATGGCGTCGTGCGGTCTCGGGATCGCTGGTAAACGCCTCGATCACATCGTGCATTGCCGCCTCTGAGCGGTGATGGCCCGACGCGATGATGCTGTGATGGGTATCCAGCAGCAGATTGGGACCGATGTCCAGAGGTGCAAACAGCGTGCCGGTCGGCAGGCGGTTGAGCAGCCCGGCGGTGCGGTGAATGGCACAGGTCATGTCGGTGTCGTCCAGCAACGCGTCTTCTTCCGGCGTCGCCAGCACGCTGTAGAGAACCGACATCAAAGGATATGGCATCAGCACAAGATAGAGCGCTGCTGCTGCCAGAAGCTTGGGGCGCAGCGCTTGGGCACTTTGCCAACGTGCGATCATCTGCGCTGCAAACCATCCGAAGGGGATCGTGGCCATCAGCCCGGCAAAGGCGATGGATCGGTACGTCAGCAAGCCGCTGACGACCGCCACGGCCAGCAATACCGCATATTCGCCCCACCAGCGGCGTAAGCCCTGGTCGCCGCGAACCGCACAATGGATGGCAATGCCCAGGGCGCACAGGCATTGGAAGGCTTCTGCCGATGCATGGACCCAGGCCTGCTGCCACAAGGGCCGCCCTTCGCCGACATTCTCGTACCAGAATTCGCGCACCAGCGGATCGAGTCCGGCAAACGGAGGGGCCAGAATCTGGGGGGCCCACCATCCGATCACCGCCAGTCCGGCGACGCCGCAGCCAGCCAGCCCGCCCAGCATCAGCGCGCGCGACGGCTGCCTCACCATCGCCAGTGCGGTTGCGCCTGCCGCCATGATCACGAAAAACGCCAGATGCGGCGGGGAAATCGCGTCCCGATGCGCGGCAAGGTCGGGCAAGCCGCGAGTCAGCGCGAACAACACCAGCAGTCCGCCAGCCAGCGATTGCAGGTAACGCACCAGATTGTGACGCTGCTCATGATCCGCCAGCCATCGTCCAGCCAGCACCAGTGCGAAGCCTGCGGACATGAAGATCGTTTCCAGCGAAATGATCAGCCCTGCTGCCATGGCCAGGCCTGCCACGATGGCACCGCGCGCCGCGTCGCGCCGGGCGATGCCCCACATGGCGATGGCGATGGTCATCACCTGCCAGCCATGGTGGTCGATCCGCAGCGGTTGAAATTGCGCGGGAACCATTGGCGCCAGCGCAAAAATGGCGCAGGCTAGAGTAGCTACCTTCAGGCCCAGTTTCTCATGGGCGAGCTTGCCGACCGTCAGCATCGTGCCAAGCAGCAGCAAAAGCGGCACGGTAACCGCTGTCGCATATTCGGCCGTCGCCAACGGCATGAACAGCGCCAGCAGCCGGATCATGCCGGCAAGAGGCAGGTCCACCAGTCGCGACCAGTGCATCAGCGTGCCGTCGGGCGGGGTCATCCGGTACTGGTGCAGATCGAACCACCCCTGCCCGGTCATCAAGTCGCGCACCTGCACCAGCCGCAACGCATCATCGACGTCCGGAAAGCGGTGCTTGAAGATGTGCGGCGACAGCAAGACCATCATCGCAACGACGCCCAGCCAGACTAGGATGAACACCGGCACGGGCCGGCGGGCCATGCCCAGGCGCTGGCGTTGTTCGCCGATCATCTGCCGGCGTCTTTGAACACGATCTGAGAGCGCACGATATAGGTCAGGAGAAAGCTGGCTGCGATGGCCACCATCTTGGCCGGGCGCGGATCGAACCCGGCCCGGTCAGCCGCCGTGACGATCAGGGTGGTCAGCGCAAGGCCCGCCAGCGTTGAAACCACAAACAGCAGTTTCTGCAGCATGCGCGCGCGGCCGGTCACCGCGAGGCTGCCCTGGAATACCGCGCGCGAAGAGAACAGCCAGTGTGCAATGATCCCCAGCGAATAGCCGATGGCCGAGGCAAGGCCCGCTGCCATGCCCAGTGCAAGGCAGGCGAGAAACGTGCCAACGTCGATACCCAGCGCGCCGACACTGGCCGCCAGATAGCGCAGGAAACGAATGTCCCTGACCCTGGCGGATACCTTGGCGAGCGGACGGATCAAGGCGTGCTCCACAACGGGAGGTCTCAGGCCGATTTGCGCAGCGGCTCGGGCGTCTCGGTGTCTGCCAATATCCGTTCGGGCACCCCGCGCAGGCTGGTCAGGGCTGCGATCTGATCCTCGCTCAATGGCTGCGTCTGGGCCATCTCGCGTGCCGGCAGGGCAGCTTCCGCCCCCTCGTCGCCGGCTTCGTGATACTCGGCATCCTCATTGACGCACCAGGTGTCGTACACGCGCCGTCCTGCCAGGATGTTCTCGACCGTGAGCATCGCGGTCATCATGGCGTGGTCCTGGTTGTTATAGCGGTGCATGCCGTTGCGGCCCACAAGGTGCAGCGTCGGATGGCGCTCTTCCAGTTCGTGGCGCATCGCAGCGACATTGGCCGCATAATCCTCGTCATAGACGGGATAGGCCTTTTCCTGCCGAACCACGGCGCCGCCGATCACCTTGGCCGGATCGACGAGCCCCAGGATCTCCATCTCGCGCTTGGCCAGCTCGATCAGCTCGGCATCGGGCGCCGACCACAGACCATCGCCTTCGAAGCAGAAATATTCCAGGCCGACACAGGCGACCTTGGGGTCGGGGACCATTTCGGGCGACCACGAGCGGAAGTTCTGCACCCGGCCGACCTTCACCTTGCTGTCGTGGATGTAGATCCAGTTGTCGGGGAACAAGTCTTCGCTGTCGATCATCAGCGCCACGGTGAGGAAGTCGCGGTAGCGCAGCTTGCTCGCCTCCAGCGTGGTGGCGGGAAGGGGGTGGAGCCGCTTGGCCAGCTCTCGCATCGGGGCGGAGCTGATCGCATGTGCGGCGCGAATCTGGACCACGCCATCGGGGCCCTGGGCGGTCATCGACCAGCCGTCCGGGCCGGCGCTGCCAAGCCGTTCCAGCGCATGGCCCATCAGCACGGTGCCCTTGCCGGTTGCCAGAATCTTGTCGCGCGCGGCATCCCACATCATGCCCGGACCCAGCCGCGGATACCGGAATGTCTCGAGCAGGGTCTTGACCGCCTGGCCATCGTTGGGCCGCTTGTTCAGACCCAGGCTGCGCTTCAGCCCGTCGATCACCGCGCTCATCAGCGACAGACCCTTGATCCGCTGGGCGGCCCAATCGGCGCTCATCTCGTTGCAGGGCATGCCCCACACCTTCTCGGTATAGGTCTTGAAGAAGATGGAATAGAGTTTTTCGCCGAACTGGTTGGTGGTCCAGTCCTCGAAACTGCGCACGTCCTTGATCGGGAAGGCGCGCCGCCACAGATAGCTTGTCATGCAGGCGGTCGAACGCAGGATGCCCAGGTTGCCCAGCGCCTCGAAGGCGCGCAGCGGATAGGAGTAGAACTTGCCCTCGTAATAGATGCGGCTCATGCGCGGGCGCTGGATGAAATCGTCGGGCAGAATCTCGTTCCACAGATCGACGACCGCCTGCGATTTGGAAAAGAACCGGTGCCCGCCGATGTCGAACCTGTAGCCTTCATGTTCGACCGTACGGCTGATGCCGCCGACATAGGTGGCATCCTGTTCGATGATCGCAACGGTCTTGCCCGCCTTGGTGAGCAGATAGCCTGCAGTCAGGCCTGCTGGACCCGCACCGATGATAGCGACATCCACATCCAGCACGCCCGGCGCTGCATTGATGTCGTGCGATGTTTCGAAGTCGTTTGGCATGCCATGTCCCCTGTTCGCACAGACGTTCGGGCACCACCGGGTGAACGCCTTGCTCAGCTTGGTAACGAATGAACAAAAATGGTTACCATAATGTAAACAAGGCACCTTTTTCGGCCAATACACAGAACATCCGGTGTCCTTGTTGGCGCATGTTCTTGTCATTGCTGTTCAACGGCGGGCATCATCGCCAGCCGGACCAATATCTGCGTCACCCACTCCCTCTGCGATCCCCGTTGGCGGCTGCATTCCGGGCGACGCTCATGCCGGCGGCATGCACAACGACAGCTCGACCGCGCTGCCTTCGGGCCTGGCGATGGCAGCGAGCTGGAGCCTGCAGCCCGTCGAGGACGATGGTCGCATGATCGGCTTCGGGGCACGCGCCTGCCGCAACTGCAGCGTACGGCAAAATTGTCCCTGCTCCTGAGCCTCCGGTTGAATGCCATGGCGGAAACGGCCATAGATGCCGCCCGCTGCCATGCGCGAGCGGCAAGCCCGCGTCGTCAAGCTAGAGGATCATCATGCGACCGCTTCATCTGCATCCCGACCGTCTGTTCCCCGTCGATCCCGAGATTCGTGCCATTACGCGCACGCTCTACGATTCGGTCGCTGCTTTGCCGATCATCAGCCCGCACGGCCATACCGATCCGATCTGGTTTGCCGAAGATGCGCCGTTTGCCAATGCCAGCGAGCTGTTGCTGCAGCCCGACCATTATGTGTTCCGCATGCTGTACAGCCAGGGAATTTCGCTCGAATCTCTTGGGCTGACACCGGTGTCTCAGCCGGGCGCACCCTCGGTCGATCCGCGCGAAGCCTGGCGCATTCTGGCGGCACATTACCACCTGTTCAGGGGAACGCCGTCGCGCATGTGGCTCGACTGGGTGTTTGCGCAGGCCTTTGCGATCGATGTGCAGCTGACACCGGAAACGTCGGACCTGTATTACGACCGCATCACCGAAGCGCTGGCGACACCAGCGTTTCGCCCGCGTGCCTTGTTCGAGCGGTTCAATATCGAGGTGATCACCACCACGGAATCGCCGCTCGATACACTGGAGCATCATCGCACGATTGCCCAAAGCGGATGGAAGGGCCGGGTGCTCACTGCTTACCGTCCCGATCCGGTGATCGATCCCGAATTTGAGGGTTTCCGCGACAATCTGGGCCGGTTTGCCGAACTGACCGGGGAAGACGTTTTCAGCTGGACCGGCTATCTCGCCGCGCACCGCAAGCGCCGGGCGTTCTTCGCCGAACATGGCGCGACCTCGACCGATCATGGTCACCCCAGCGCGTTGACCGCTGATCTGTCTCCGGCCGAAGCCGAGGCGCTGTTCGCGCGCGTTATCCGTCCCGATGTCACGCCGCAGGATGCCGAATTGTTCCGTGCGCAGATGCTGACCGAAATGGCCGGGATGAGCGTCGAGGACGGGCTGGTGATGCAGATCCATCCCGGCGCGCTGCGCAACCACAATCCGCACGTATTCGCGCATTTCGGGCGCGACAAGGGTGCCGACATGCCGATGCGCACCGACTATGTCCACGCATTGCGGCCCTTGCTCGGTCGCTATGGCAACAACCCGGACCTGACGATCATATTGTTCACGCTGGACGAGACCGTCTACGCGCGCGAACTCGCGCCGCTGGCCGGGCATTATCCCGCCTTGAAGCTTGGCCCGGCCTGGTGGTTCCATGACAGTCCCGAAGGCATGCGTCGTTTCCGCAATGCGATGACCGAGACGGCAGGCTTCTACAACACGGTCGGCTTCAACGACGACACCCGCGCCTTCCTGTCCATTCCCGCGCGTCACGATGTCGCGCGGCGGATCGATTGCGGCTTTCTGGCGACCCTGGTGGCAGAGCACCGGATGGAGGAATGGGAGGCCGCTGAACTGGCACACGACCTTTCCTATACGCTGGCGAAGAAGGCGTACCGGCTGTGAGGGTTTCGCGCGCCACAATGAACTCGCTCGCAGCTGACGTCGCCCGGCCGGGCTATGATGTCGCAAGCCAGGCTGTCGGCATCGTGCACTTTGGCATCGGTGCCTTCCACCGCGCGCACCAGGCGGTGTACACCGACGATGCGATGGCGGCGGGGGATCGCGACTGGCGGATCCTCGGCGTGTCGTTGCGCTCCGCCGATGTTGCCGACCAGCTCAATCCGCAGGACGGGCTGTTCACGCTGGTTGAACGGTCGAGCGACCGGGTGGCCGCACGGTTGATCGGATCGGTGGCGGGGGTGATCGTCGCTCCTGAGCATCCGGAGGCAGTGATTGACGCGCTGGCAGCGCCGACGACGCATATCGTCAGCTTCACCGTGACCGAAAAAGGCTATGTCCGCCGTCCCGATGGCACGCTGGACTGGGACAATGCCGCCGTTCACGCCGACAGCACGGGTTCCGGGCCGCCGCAGACCATCTACGGCTTTATTGCAGCCGGTCTGGCGCGCCGCAAGGCGGCAGGACTGGCCGGGCTGACGCTGCTCAGCTGTGACAATCTGGCCGACAATGGCGCGCGGCTGAACCGGCTGATGACCGACTATCTGACCGCAACCGACCCGGACCTGGCAGGCTGGTTCGCGCAGCATTGCCGCTGCCCCGGGACGATGGTCGACCGGATCGTACCGGCGATGACCGACGAGGATCGCGGCTGGATCGCCTCGCTCAGCGGGCTCGAGGATGCGGGCGCGGTGATCACCGAACCGTTCTGCCAATGGGTGATCGAAGATGACTTCGCCGGGCCGCGTCCACGCTGGGAGGCCGTGGGTGCGCAGATCGTCAGCGATGTCGAGCCCTATGAAGCTGCCAAGCTGCGGATGCTCAACGGCGCGCATTCGGCGCTCGCCTATCTCGGGCTCGATCGGGGCCATGACTATGTGCATCAAGCGATTGCCGATCCGGCGCTGCGCGGCATCATCGAAAGCTTGATGCGCGACGAAGCCGCACAGACGCTCCATGCCGATTCCGGCATCGATCTGGCAGCCTATGCCGATGCGCTGATCGCGCGATTCGCCAACGCCTCGCTCCAGCACCGCCTGGCGCAGATCGCGATGGATGGATCGCAGAAGGTCCCCCAGCGCTGGCTGGAGCCATTGGCGATCAACCAGGCCGCCGGACGGGATTGCCCGGCAACCCTGCAGGCGCTGGCGGCGTGGATAGGCCATATCAGCGGGACCAGGCGCCCGGTCGATGACCCGATGGCGGTCCAATTGGCTGAGTTGTGGACCACACACGGGCCAGATGGCATTGTCGCGGCGCTGTTCGGGCAGGATGGTCTCTACAGCGGCAGCTGGACCGCAACGCCCGAGGCAGCAGTAGCCTTGCAGGCGCACCTGGCTGTAAGCGGACAGGCAACCGCAGCGGTCTAGTCCCCTGAACCGCGGTCACCTGGCCTTTCACCCTGCAGCAGGCTTGCTGACAGGCTGACAACTGGCGTAGCGTGCCCCCGGGAAAAGCCGGCAGCGGCGCATGGGGGGAGGTTGGCACTCGGATGAGCCTGCCGTCGGCAGCATTGATCGGGCTTGCGGTCATCCTGCTGCTGTTCGCGGTGGCGGCAGTGGTGGAGGGGCGCGGCGGACTTGCCGTGCGCAGGCCCTGGTTGCGGCAGGGTGCCTATACGCTGGCCTTGGGCGTCTATTGCTCCAGCTGGACGTTCTACGGCGCGGTCGGCAGCATCGTGCGCGACGGCTGGTTCTATCTGCCGATCTATCTCGCGCCGATCTTCCTGTTGCTGGGCGCGCCGCGTTTTCTGAAACGTCTGGCGCAAGCGGTGGCCGAAGAGCAGGCGACCACGGTATCGGACTTCATCGCCGCGCGCTTCGGCCATGACGGCGGTGTGGCGCGGCTGGTCACGCTGATCGCGCTCGTTGGCACCATTCCGTATGTTGCGCTGCAGTTCCGGTCGATCGGTGGGGCGATCTCGCTCGCATCCGGCAGGCCGATCGCCGACGCGGCGATGATCGGCGCGGCGGGGCTGCTCGCGTTGTTCGCGATCCTGTTCGGTGCGCGCCGCTATGAGCTCGCCGGGCGCAGCGAGGGGCTGCTCTACGCCATCGGCCTGGAATCGGTGATCAAGATCGTCGCGCTGACCACGGTCGCTGCGGTTGCGGTAGCGTTGCTGATGCGCGCCGATGCTGCTGCAGTCGACCAGGGCATGCTGCTGCTGGCGGACAATTTTCGCCCCGAGCGACTGTCGGTCGAGTTCGGCGTAATCTTCCTCATCTCGCTGATGGCGATCATCGCGCTGCCGCGGCAATTCTATATGGGGCTGGTCGAGGCGCACGATTCAGGGTCGCTGGGCCGGGCACGCTATGGTCTGGCCGCCTATCTGGCGGTGATGGCGATCATGGCGCTGCCGATCGCGCTCGCCGGAGCCAGCCTGGTGCAGGGCGGGGCGGGGGCAGACCTTTATGTGCTGCAGATTCCGGCGCTGGCCGGAAGCGGGCTCGTGCTCACGCTGGCGCTGGTTGGCGGCATCAGCGCGGCAGCGTCGATGGTGATCGTCGATTCGACGGCGCTGGCCACGATGGTCTCGAACGACTTGATCTTCCCCGCCCTGCTGCGCAGCAACCGCTCCGATGCTGGTGAAGGTGCGTTCGGCCGCCGGATGCTGCGGCTGCGGCGCGCCTCGATCCTGGGCATCGTCGCCGCCGCGCTCGCTTGGGCACTGCTGATCCCGGCGGACAATACGCTGGCCTCGATCGGTCTGGTCGCCTTTGCCGCGATGGCACAGTTCACCCCGCACCTGATCCTGGCGACGCAGCGCGGCGGGCGCGATGCAATGGCGGCCCGCGCCAGCCTGTCGATCGGCTTTGCCCTGTGGGTCTACACGCTGGCGCTGCCGCCCATCCTGCCCGATGGCCTGGCCGACATGCTGGCGGGCTCTGCGCTCGATCCGCTGCGTCTGTTCGGCATCGGCAATGCCTCGCCGCTGGTACACGGCGTGGCCTGGAGCCTGGGGGCAAATCTGCTTGTCTATGGGCTGGTCGCCGCGCGCAAGGTGCAGCCTCGGCCGTTGCTGCTGCAGCTGCGCGGCCAGCAGAAGATCAGCGACCTCGACGACCTTTCCCGGCTGACGGCCAGCTTTGTCGGCACCGAGCGGGCGAGGGAAGAGTTTCCCGATGCCGCGCCCGGCGTGCCGGTCACGCGCGAGGCGGCGCAGCGGGCGCGCGACCTGATCGCACGCGTGGTCGGGGCCTCATCGGCGCGGGCGCTGGTCGCATCGGCGCTGGCGGGCAGCCAGATGAGCCTGGCCGATGTCACCCGGCTGCTGGGCGAACGCGGCCAGTCGCTGCGCTTCTCGCGCGAACTGCTCGCGGCGACCTTCGAGAATGTCGATGCCGGGATCAGCGTGGTCGATTCCGAGATGAACCTGGTCGCGTGGAACAGCCAGTATCTCGACATCTTCGGCTATCCGCCAGCTCTGGTCCAGGTGGGCGCTCCGATTGCCGAGCTGATCCGCTACAACGCCCGGCTGGGCGATTTCGGATCGGAGGATATCGAGCACCATGTCGACAAGCGGCTGGGGCACATGCGCCGGGGCCAGCCGCACAGCTTCGAGCGGCAGCGCAAGGACGGCCGCGTCATCAAGACCGTGGGCGGGCCGATGCCCGGCGGCGGCTATGTCACCAGCTTCACTGATATCACCAGCGAGGCTCAGGTGCGCGACGAGCTCGAGCGGACATTGGCGCAGCTGGAACAGCGCGTGGTCGACCGGACGCAGGAATTGAGCGCCGCCAACGCCCAACTGGCCAAGGCGACGCGCGACAAGACGCGCTTTCTCGCCGCCGCGAGCCATGATCTGCTGCAACCGCTGCACGCCGCGCGGTTGTTCACGGCGGCGCTCACCCGCGACGCCGAGGCGGGAACGCAGATGCTGGCGCGGCGGATCGACAGCGCGATCGGCGCTGCGGATGGGCTGATCCGCGCATTGCTCGACATCAGCCGACTGGACGCAGGCGGGGTGGAGCCCAGCCCCGAGCCCGTGGCGCTGAAGCCTTTCATCATCGATCTGGCCGAGAGCTTCGCCCCGATGGCCGATGGCAAGGGGCTGCGGTTGCGGATTGGTGCGTTGCCCGGCGATGTGCATACCGATCCTGGCCTGTTGCGGTCAGTGCTGCAGAACTTCCTCTCCAACGCGGTGCGCTATACGTCGCAGGGCGTGGTGCTGATCGGTACGCGGCGGCGAGGCCAGCGCATCCGCATCGACATCATCGATACCGGTGTCGGCATCGCGGCGGACCAGATCGACATGATCTTCGCCGAGTTCACCCGGCTGGGGCAGGTCGAGGCCGAAGGGCTGGGGCTGGGGCTGGCGCTGTGTGACCGGATTGCGCGGCTGCTGGGTGGCGAGATCGAGGTGCGGTCGGTACCGGGCAGGGGCAGCCGGTTCAGCCTGTATCTGCCGGCAAGCACGCCACAGCCGGCCACGGCGATCCACCCGCAGGCCGCCATTGCCGCGGGGCCAAGGCGCGCCTTGAATGTGCTGGTGGTCGATAACGATCCGATGATCGTCGAGGGCACGCTCGAGCTGCTTGCGTCTCTTGGCCATGGCGCGAGTGGCGCAGGCGATCCGATGAGCGCGCTGGCTCTGGCAGGCCCGTTCGACGTCGCGCTGATCGATTTCCACCTCGGCACCGCGACCGACGGGCTCGCGCTGATCGCTGCGCTGCGCGAGCGGCATCCCGGCCTTCCCGCCGCGCTCGTAACCGCGCAAGGATCGTCCGATCTGGCGAAGCGCGCTGCGCTGCTGGGTGTCCCGATAATCGCCAAACCTGCAGGCGCAGAGACCATCGGCGGGTTTCTGGCCAGCGTTGGCGAGGTGCCCGCCACAGCGAACTAATGCTTGAGGTCGAGCCCCAGCGAGCGCGCGACCAAGGCCGCCTGGGTGCGGTTCTGCACCCCCAGTTTGCGCATGATCGTGGTCATATGCGCCTTCACCGTGGCTTCGCTCATCCCCAGATCATGCGCGATCTGCTTGTTGAGCTTGCCGTCGAGCACCTCGAGCAGCACCTTGAGCTGGGTGGGGGTGAGCGAGGCAATCTCCTGCTGGACCTGCTCTTCGGGCCGGGTCGGCGGCGGCATCGTTGTGCGCCCGCCGAGCGCGCGGGCGATAGCCTGCTCGATCGCGTCGAGATCGCTGTCCTTGGGGATGAAGCCGACTGCGCCCAGTTGCCGGGCCTCGTCTGCCACGCCTGAACCTTCAGCGCTCGAGACGACGAGGATCGGCACTTCGGGGCGTTCGGCGTGCAGCAGCGCGATGCCCGAATAGCCGATCGCGCCGGGCATCTTGAGGTCGAGCAGAATCAGGCGCAGGCCTTCCGCCGTGCTGGCCGCAGCGGCGGCGGCGGCCAGCGTGCCGGTTTCCAGGATCTGCGCCTGCGGAGCCACCCGGCTGACCGCCAGGATCAAGGCCTGGCGAAACAGCGGGTGGTCATCCGCGATCAGGATCGTTTCTATGTCGCGTCTGCCAGTTGCGGTCTTTCGCTCAGAAGATGATCGACAACCGAAGGATCGGCAAGCGTCGATGTGTCACCCAGGTTCGACAGGTCGTTCTCGCCGATCTTGCGCAGGATCCGGCGCATGATCTTGCCCGAGCGGGTCTTGGGCAGGGCAGGGGTGAACTGGATGATATCAGGCGTTGCAATCGGGCCGATCTCGCGGCGCACCCATTGCACCAGCTCGCGGCGCAGCGCCTCGTCGGGCTCGACCTCGACATTGGTGGTGACGAAGGCGTAGATGCCCTGGCCCTTCACATCGTGCGGCATGCCGACGACGGCGGCCTCGGCGACCTTGGGGTGTGCGACCAAAGCGCTTTCGATCTCCGCGGTGCCCATGCGATGGCCCGAGACGTTGATGACATCGTCGATGCGCCCGGTGATCCAGTAATATCCATCCTCGTCGCGCTTGCAGCCGTCGCCGGTGAAATACAGCCCCTTGAAGGTGGTGAAATAGGTCTGGAAGAAGCGATCATGATCGCCCCACACGGTGCGCATCTGGCCGGGCCAGCTGCGGGCGATCGCAAGGCAACCCTCGCCTGCACCTTCGATCACCTCACCCTCGGGCGTCAGCAGCAAGGGCTTGACCCCGAACATCGGCATCGCGGCGGAGCCGGGCTTGAGCGCGTGCGCTCCGGGCAGCGGCGTCATCATGCACGCGCCGGTCTCGGTCTGCCACCAGGTGTCGACGATCGGGCAGCGGCCCTCGCCGACGACGCGGTGATACCATTCCCACGCCTCGGGGTTGATCGGCTCGCCGACAGATCCCAGCAGGCGCAGCGACTTGCGGCTGGTTCTGGTCACCCACTCGTCGCCTTCGCGCATCAGCGCGCGCAGCGCCGTGGGCGCGCCGTAGAAGATCTCGACGCCGAACTTGTCGACGATCTGCCAGAAGCGCGAGGCATCGGGCCAGGTGGGGACGCCCTCGAACATCACCGTGGTCGCGCCCATCATCAGCGGGGCATAGACGACATAGCTGTGCCCGGTGACCCAGCCGACATCGGCCGCGCACCAGTATATCTGGCCGGGGCGATAATCGAAGACATATTGGAAGGTCATCGCTGCCCACACGGCATAGCCGCCGGTGGTGTGGAGCACGCCCTTGGGCTTGCCGGTGGAGCCCGAGGTATAGAGAATGAACAGCGGGTCTTCGGCGCCCATTTCCTCTGCCGGGCAGTCCGCCGATTGCGCGGCTATCCCGGTGGCCCAGTCGATGTCGCGACCTTCGACCATCGGCACATCCGCGCCGGTGCGCCTGAGCACGATGACGGTGTCCACCGCCTCGCAATGATGGCCGAGCGCAGCATCCACATTGGCCTTGAGCGGCACGCGCTTGCCCGCGCGCAGTCCTTCGTCGGCGGTGACGACGATGCGGCTGTCGCAATCCTGGATGCGGCCCGCCAGCGCCTCGGGCGAGAAGCCTGCGAACACCACCGAGTGGATCGCGCCGATCCGCGCGCAGGCGAGCATCGCCACGGCAGCTTCGGGCACCATCGGCAGATAGAGCGTCACGCGTTCACCGCGCTTCACATTGTGCGCCTTCAAGAGGTTGGCGAAGCGGCAGACCTGTTCGTGCAATTCACGATAGGTGATCGCGCGCGACGCTTCGTCCGGATTGTCCGGCTCCCACAGGATCGCGACGGTATCGCCGCGTTCGGCCAGGTGACGGTCGAGGCAATTGGCAGCGAGGTTGAGCGTGCCGTCGCCGAACCAGCGGATACCGAAATCGGGCTCGTGAAAGCTGGATTCGCTGACCTGTGTGAACGGCGTGATCCAGTCGATCCGCTGCGCTTCCTCGCGCCAGAAGGTGTCGGGCTGCTCGATCGACAGGCGATAGCGATCTTCATAGACCGGCGCGGTGATCAATGCGTTGGCGGCCCAGTCGGCGGGCACGGGGTATAGGGTCTCGGCCATGCTTATCTCTCCTCGTGTGCTTGCGTCTAGGGCGCTAGGCTGGTCGCATGATAAGGCGTCGGGCGGCACGCCGGACCTTAGACAAAGGTCGTAGGCCTTCGACCATGGTCCATCTGGCAGGCGCCGGGCTTTCGGCGAACACTCAGTCCACTACCGGGAGAACCCGGAGCAGGGGGTGAGGAGAGACCGATGGTAAGGGCAGGCCGTTCATACTGGCTGGCATTGCTGGCCGCGAGCGCACTGGTAGCGCCGCAAACCGCATCAGCACAAAGTGCCCGCGAACAGGCGCTGGAAGAGCGACTGGCGCGGCTGGAGGCGGAGATGACGGCGCTGCGCGCCGATCTCGTCTCCGCCCGCGATGCCCAGGCACAGACAGCAGCCGCTGCGACCGAGGCGACAGCGCGCAGCGAGGAGGCGGTCACCCGTCTGGCGACGCTCGAAAGCAAGCCGACCGCGCCCGCCGAGGGTTTCCGCGTTGGCAGCACCACGTTCAAGCTGGGCGGTTTCGTCAAGGCGGTCGCGAGCGCCACGCGCTATGACGACGGCATGCTGGCAGGCGGTTCGCTCGGCAAGGAGTTCTACCTGCCGCAGCAGATCCCGGTCGGCGGAACCTCGACCCGCGATTTCATGGCCAACGCGCGGCAGACGCGATTGTTCTTCACCAGCTCGACCCCGGTCGGCGGCAAGGACGTCAAGAGCCACATCGAGTTCGACTTTGCGCTGGCGACGGCTCCTGCAGGCGCACAGCGTGCAACCAACGCCTATACGCCGACGCTGCGCCGGGCCTTTCTGACATTCGATCGCTTCCTGATCGGCCAGGAGTGGACCACCTTCCAGAACCCTGCGCTGCTGCCCGAAAGCACCGATTTCGTCGGCCCGCTCGAAGGCACGGTGTTCGTCCGGCAGATGATGGTCCAGTACCGCCAGCCGCTGGGGCAGGGGCTGGACCTGTATCTCGCGCTGGAAAATCCGCAGACCGAGACGGTGAACACCACCAATGCCGCGCTCGCCGACAACGATCAGGATCGCGTTCCCGACCTCGTCGGCAAGCTGGTCTACAAGGCGGCGGGGCTCGACCTGCATCTGGCCGGGCTGGTGCGCCAGCTTTCGGTGCATGATGGCGGCAACGGCGATGATGCGCTGGGCTGGGGCGTGTCGGCAGGTGGCCGGTTCGCCTTCGGTCCGGACAAGCGCCACGATATCCGTCTCAGCGCGACCTATGGCAATGGCATCGGGCGGTATCTTGGCTTGGGCTATGCGCCCGACGCGCTTTACGATCGCGGCGCGCTGGGCAACCGGCTGGTCAATGTCGGCAACTTCGCGGGCTTTGCGTCGCTCAAGCTGGGCTGGACCGCCAATGTGCGGTCCACATTTGCTGCCGGGTATCAGCATGCCGACTATCCTGATCGCATCACGGTGCCGGGCCTTGCCAACGTGTCCGCCTACAGCCTGGCCGCCAATCTGTTCTGGTCACCGGTCAAAAATCTCGACATCGGCATAGAGGTGCGTCACGCCGGGCGTGAGGTGGCCAACGGCCTGAAGGGACAGATGGACCGCGTCGAGATGGCGGCAAAATACACCTTCTAACAACACACAAAGGAGTGGGGATGATGGCTACAATTCCGGAGGATGCTTTACCCAAGCATCACCAGGCGACGCAGGGGGAGAAGCTGGTCATCGCCGCTTCGTCCCTTGGCACGGTGTTCGAATGGTATGATTTCTACCTGTACGGCCTGCTGGCAACCTATATCTCGGCGCAGTTCTTTTCGGGCGTCAACGAGACGACGGGCTTCATCTTCGCGCTTGCCGCCTTTGCCGCCGGGTTCGCGGTGCGACCCTTCGGCGCGCTCGTCTTCGGGCGGATCGGCGATCTGGTCGGTCGCAAGAACACGTTCCTGGTGACGATGGGGATCATGGGCATTTCGACCTTCGCGGTCGGCCTGCTGCCCAGCTACACCTCGATCGGCGTCGCGGCTCCGATCATCCTGGTCGCGCTGCGTCTGGCACAGGGGCTTGCGCTCGGCGGTGAATATGGCGGCGCGGCAACTTACGTCGCCGAACATGCCCCCGAGGGCAAACGTGGGCTGTATACCAGCTGGATCCAGACCACGGCGACCTTCGGGCTGTTCGCGGCCTTGCTGGTGGTCATCGGTTTCCGCTTCGCGCTGGGCGAAGAGGCATTCGCGGCCTGGGGTTGGCGCCTGCCGTTCCTGATCTCGATCGTCCTGCTGGGCGTGTCGATGTGGATCCGCCTGCAGCTCAACGAAAGCCCCGTCTTCCAGAAGATGAAGGACGAAGGCACCACCTCCAAGGCACCGCTGACCGAAGCGTTCGCTCAATGGGGCAACCTGCGCTGGGTCATCATCGCGCTGCTGGGGGCTGTGATGGGGCAGGCGGTGGTCTGGTACGCCGGGCAGTTCTACGCCTTGTTCTTCCTGGAAAAGACGCTGCGGGTCGATGGTGCGACGGCGAACATCCTGATTGCGATTGCATTGGCACTGGCAACGCCGTTCTTCGTGTTCTTCGGCTGGCTTTCGGACAAGATCGGCCGCAAGCCGATCATCCTGGGCGGTTGCGCGCTGGCAGCGATCACCTACTTCCCGCTGTTCGGCGCACTGACTCAGGCCGCCAACCCTGCGCTGGCTGAAGCGCAGATTTCGGCCCCGGTCAGCATCACTGCCCACCAGGACGAGTGCTCGTTCCAGTTCGATCCGATCGGCAAGAACACCTTCGACACCTCCAGCTGCGACATCGCCAAGACCTATCTGGCCAAGGCGGGCGTCAGCTACACCAATGTCGAGGCACCTGCAGGCACGGTGGCGACGGTCAGCGTTGGCGATACGGTGTTCACCGCCCCCAATCCGGACGCATTGCAGGGCGATGCCAAGAAGGCTGCGATCAAGGCATTTCAGGATGACCTGAAGGCCGGGCTGGTCAAGGTCGGCTATCCTGAGAAGGCGGACAATGCCCGCATCGACAAGGTGGCCGTGGTGGCGATCCTGTGGGCGTTGGCGATGCTGGTGACGATGGTCTACGGGCCGATTGCAGCCCTGCTGGTGGAACTGTTCCCCACCCGCATCCGCTATACCTCGATGTCGCTGCCCTATCATATCGGCAACGGCTGGTTCGGCGGCTTCCTGCCGACCACTGCCTTCGCAATGGTCGCTGCCACTGGCAATATCTATTACGGTCTGTGGTATCCGGTGGTCGTGGCAGCAGCAACCGTGGTGATCGGTCTGCTGTTCCTGCCCGAAACCTTCCGCCGCAACATCGACGACTAAGCCCGGATCGGGTGAGACTTGATGCCAGCGTGCCCGTTCATCCAGGCACGCTGGCTTTTCTTTGGGTGATCAGTCCGACAGGCTGCGGCGGAACCGGATGTTGATGAGCCGGTCCTCCAGCACGCGGCCGACGCCGTAGAGGATGGCAAACAGGACGGCGAAGACATAGGCCGAAGTGGGCGACTGCTTGTTGCCCTGTTCCTTCTCCTTGTCCTTTTCCTTCGATTTCTCGTCCTTTTTCGGCTTTTCCGGCGCGGGTGCGCCCAGGAACTGGTCGATCGGATGAAGGGTGCGGACCTTTTTCTCCTCCTCCTTCTTCTTTTCTTCCTGCAGCTTCTTTTCGGCTGCGGTCGGCGGGCCCTCGAGCAGGCCGATGCCCACGATCAACTGGCCAAAGGCCACAAACAGCAGCGGCGCCAGAAAGCAGAACAGCAATGCCTTGCTGACCATGCGATAGCGCAACAGCGCCCCGCCTTCGTTCTGCTCGACCTGCAGGATGCCCTCATCGTAGATCGACATCCGGTCCTGTGCCAGCTGGTCCTTCTTGGTGAAGGTCAGCGTATCGCCTGCACGATCGAAGCTGGTACCAGGTGCCAGAAAGAACGGCTCCAGCCGGTCGAAAGCCTCGGCTGCGGACTGGCCCGGGGCGAGCGGAACGCTGCCACGGACTGTCCAGATCCAGTCGATCATTCGCATATTGGGCTTGCTCTGGTCGGAATGGCCGTGATCGGGCAGCGGATGGCTCGTGGTGTCGAGCATCTGGGTCCGGTCGATCATTCTGCTCGCACCGGCTGGGTTTCGCCGAACAGACCACTGTCTGCGTCGGCCTTGCCAAAGCGTGCCTTCATCGTTTTCCAGCCTTCGGTAAACGGGTAGCTCATCTGCTCGCGGATCGACATGCGGCGGCCGCCTTCCATGCCCAGCAGTTCTGCCTCGCCATCGACACAGGTGCCGAACATCCGGTCGATGAAGATGAAGGTGCTGGCATAGTTGCTGCGCGTCGCTTCAAAATCCTGCGAGTGATGCAAGCTGTGATGTTCGGTCGTGTTGAACAGGTACCGCCACCAGGCCGGCGTGTTGAAGCGCACGTTGATGTGCTGATACACCCCGACCGACATTCCGATGGCGCCTGCGAGCAATGCTGCACGCGGCAGGAAGTCGAACAGCCCGCCGATGCCCAAGCCGATCAGGAACAGCTCCACGGGATTGCCGACCGCGCCCTTGTTGATATTCAGCTGGGTGATGTAATGGTGCACCGAGTGCGTCAACCACAGCGGGTACCAGTTGTGCATGCCGCGATGCATCCAGTACTGGCCAAAGTCGAAGATGAACAGGATCGCGAAGGCCTGAACCAGCAAGGGCAGGCCGGTGAACCACGAAAACTTGGCCCAGTCGAAGCTGGCCATGAGCCCTTCGAGGATCACATCGGCTCCGATGTAGTTATCGACCATGTTGAGGATAGTGTAGCCAAGACCGACGTAGAACAGGTCGGTGACGCATTCCTTCCATGTCAGCTGCCAGCTTTCGAAGCGCGGATTGACCCATTCCAGCGCGAGCAGCAGGACCTTGAAGGCAATGCCGATGCCGATCGCGGTCGAGGCCTTGGCGATCGAGTTGGGCGCATAATACCAGAACGCGATCATCGCAAAGAGCACGGCGGGCTGGAAGTAGGTGAAGACGAACTGCTTGATCGGCCCGCCCTGGACACGGGGAACATTTTCCCATCCGATGGTCACCGGGGCCTGCGCTCCGATCACCCGATTGCCTACGCGCACTCCGTTCATGGGCCTGTACTCGCAATAATGCCCCACGCGCCCGGTGCGCTGGCGGGGTCAGGTTGAAATCGTCCGTCCCGCTACCCTTGTAAAATCCAGCCCATCACGCCAGACGGCATTATGGTATAGTTGCCATAGACTGGATTGATGGGCTCATTCGGTTCGGGCCGGTACCGGGGTGATGATGAAATGGTCGTGGACCTGCGGTTGATCTGGCTGATCGAGCCTGGCTTTCAGGCCTGATTGCAGCTCGCGGATGGCCCCGGCGGGCAGTTCCAGCCGATGTTCGTCGGGATGCGACAGAGCCTCATGCCCGTAATCGCGGCCCGGCGTGCGGGTCATCTCGATATGTGCGCCCAGAACGGCGCGGATCGGATGGTGCTTGGCAAAGGCGGCCAGGCGATCGATGCTCGCGCGGTTGTCTGGAAGGAAATTCACCGGAATGTACAGCCGCCCCGGATAGAGCGTGTCGCCCGAGATCAGGATCTTGAGGCGCGGATCATACACCATGATGGCCGCTGCCTGATGACCGGGGGTGGGCAGAATGCGCAGCGCACGTCCGCCCAGATCGTAGGTTGCAATCTGATCGGGCCAGCTGCCGATGCCGAAGAAGCTGGCGACATCGGCAGGCTTGAGCCCGACAACGGTGGTATCGGGTCGCTCGCGAAAGGCCGCGTCGCCTGCGATATGGTCGCCATGGCTGTGGCTGTGGGCCACGATCAGCGGAATGGATGTGCGCTTGTGCGCCGCCAGCCATTCGCCGATCAGATGATCGACCACCGGTCTTATCCGGCCATTTTCCGCGCCGCTGTCGATCAGCAGCACCTTGTCGCGTCCGAACAGCAGATAGAGGAACGGCGCTTCGAAATTGGTGGCGATCGACTGGCGGATGACAAAGGTGTCCGCATCGAGCGCCTGGACCTGTGTGGCGGGCTCCGCCCCGTTGGTGCCGTCGATCCAGCGTTCCGGGAAAAGATGGGGCGGTGCAGCGGCTTTTGCCCCGGTCGATGGGGTGCCAAGCAGGCACCCCATTACCAAAACCGCTGCACCAGCCCGGACAGAAGGCATCAGTTTTGCCATGTCCGGCGCGGTCAGTATCTGAGCCGTGCCTCGATGCCGATCACCCGGGGGGTCAACACCGAACGCCCGTAATAGCGCGAGATCACGCCACCATTGACGAAGCCGAAGCGGCTGCGATCGTTGCTGATTCCGGTCACGGCATATTCGTTGGTCAGGTTGTTGGCGAACAGCGACACCTCGTAGGAATCGCCCATCTGGTAGGTGATGGCGGCGCGGTGCGTCAGATAATCGGGCAATGTCTCACCGAAGCCCCGATTGCCGACCCGGCTCAGGATGTTGCCGGTATAGGTCGCGGTCCAGTTGAGTTTCAGCTCGCTGTTGTCGCCCACCGGAACCACGTAATCTGCGGCAATCGACCCGCTGTGCTTGGCCGATCCGGGCAGACGGTCGCCATCGAATACGCCGACACGAACAAACTTGGGTCGGACACTGGCAACCTGGCTGTTGCGGATCTGCAGCAGGTTGGGAACATCCGCTGTCAGCTGCGCGTCGAGATAGGAATAGTTCCCCCGCAGCGAGAATTCCGGCGTGATCTGCGCTCTGAAGGAGACATCGAACCCTCGGTTACGCGCGGCACCGCCGTTGGTCAGGATACCGATCCCGCCGAATTCCGTTGCACTTGCCAGCTGAATTCCATCCCAGTTGACCTGGAATACCGACAGATTCATCGAAAGCCTTTTGTCGAACATGCTTGCACGGACGCCCAGCTCGATGTTCTCGGTCTCGTCCGGAGAATAGAACAATTCATTTGGCAGCGCGCAAATGTTCTGCTGGTTCAGGTTGAGCGGAAGCACGCATGGTGCCGCCCCGGTATTTGCGCCACCCAGCCTGTATCCGGTGCTGTAGGTCAAATAGACCAGTGCATCGTCACCAAATTTGTAAGAGGTGTTTGCCTTGTAGACAACGCCGGACGCGCTTGCCTGACCCTGGCTGGAAGGAATATCGTCATCGCTGGCGACCGGCCCGTCAAAATAGGGCAGGGTCGATCCGCCAAAACGTTCGAGATCATAGCCGTAATACCGCAAACCGCCGGTAATCTGCCATTCTGGCGTAACGTTATAGGTGAGCTCACCAAATATCGCACGTTCCTTGATGCTGTTGCGTCCAAACGAGGCATATTCGTTGTCGTCGGCATTGGGGATGACGCCGAACGCTGTGCCAGTGGGCGAGGCACCAAAGCCCGGAATGAACTCGCGATAGCTGTTACGAGAATTCGAGTTATTGTAAAATGCGCCGAGAACCCAATTGAACGGCCCGCCATGCGTCGACAACAGTCGAATTTCCTGGTTGAATTGCTTGGTGCTGGCATTGGAACGGGTGAATCCGGTGAACGCCGGGAAGCCCTCATAGCCATAGTCAAGGTCGAGCAACAGGTCGGTGACGTCGACCGAGCCCTGGTTGGTCGTCTTGGTGTAGGCCGTGGAAGAGATCAGCTGTGCAAAATCGCCGATCTGCGCTTCGACTTCAAGGCTGAGCAGATGGGCTCGCCGGGTCGCAGGCTCCAGTACACGCCACGGGCCTTCATAGCGGCCTTCGCCGAGAACACCGCCACCATTAGCCTGACGGCCCTCGGTCTTCACCTCCTGGAATGCATAGGTCAGGTAGACCTTTGTCGTGTCCAGCGTCAGACCCAGCTGGTTACGGGTTGTGAAGGTCTTGCCATAGTTCACGTCCCGCTCACGTTTCAAATTGGCGGCCTGCTGCGCTGGCGTACCCAACGGATTGGAGGCGGGCCCAGGTTGCGGCAAGGACACGCCGATTGTCTGCACCGTGAACGGATAATCGATGAAGCCCGGATCGTAGAAATAGCCGGTGGCGCTGCGGAATGCCAGCAGATCGCTGATGATCGGCAGATTGATGACCCCGTCGAACACATGGCCAATGTCTTTGCTCTGCTCCATCGCAAACGCGCGGGCGTGGACACTGCCCGATATCTTTGTGGGGTCCGGGCGTTCCGGAATATAGCGGATGGCTCCCGCCAGTGTGCCAAGGCCATAGAGCGTTCCTTGAGGTCCAAGCAGGACCTCGACGCGCGCCATGTCGATCAGCTTGAAATCGAAATAGAGCGGCACTTCGCCCAGATAAATTCCGATAGCGCTATTGCCGTTGTCCGCAAAGGTGCTGCTGTCGTCGGCGGAGAGACCGCGCATCACGATGGTGCCGGCGCCGCGTGGCCCGGTGTCCGTGATCGTGATGCCCGGCGTAAAGGCCCCCAGGTCGCGAATATCGTTCAGGCGCTGATCCGCCAGTTCGTCGGCACCGATGGCCGAGACGTTCATCGGCACGTCTTGCAGCGATAGTGCACGACGCGTGGCGGTCACCACGATGACATTGCCGGGCTCGCCGTCAGTCTCGGCTTCCTGCGCGGACTCCTGCGCGAAGGCCGGTGCAGCGCTTACGCCCATCAGCATGGTTGCGCCCATCAGCGCTGTACGGAACATTGTATTTGTCATGGATCGACCCCCCTTCAAAGGTGAGCCTTTCACAAATGACACCCCACTCCCTTGGCGCTCTGGCTAGGCCGGCACCTTGCATGCCGTTTTCCGGCATGATTGTTTTGTCGTCTGCATCCCGCGCCCCTGAGCGCGCAGGCGGTATCCGTCGCATGGAGCCGATGGGGCCCATGCGCTGTCTTCGATCGCCAGCTTTGGTCTGCAGATCCGGGTGGCTGCACCGTGTGACCGGTGGAAGCGGCGAACCGCAACCCCTGTGTCAGCATCCGTACAAGCTGCCCTTCGATCCACGAAACCTCACTGCACGATTAGTGGTTTTCCTGATTTCGCCGTGTCTGCGGCGATGTCCATTACGGTATGGATATTACGTAATGGGTCAAGCGTAATATTTGTGCACCTGCTCAGTGTGATTCGAAATCATGTTGCGGTGCACAAGAATGCCGCTTTTCTGCTGGTTTTGGCCGCAACCCCTGTGGCCATGGACGAACGGCTGAAAGCGCATCCGGGCAGGTCAGGGAAGGCCGAGATGCGAATCGCCCCGGTGGAGCCTGCACAAGCGCGATTCGCGCCGACCATTTCAAAACGCTTGGTTTTCCGAAGATATGCAGGGTGATGGGGGGCTTGATACGGCCATGGCGGGCAGATGCAGGCTTGAAAGGAGCCGACCCGCGCTCGACGGCAGGTTATTACCAAATTTATCGTTGGTAATATTTTTCGATGGACAAGCTCTCGGCATGGGGTGATGCTGCACTGCGAAAGGGGATCGAATCATGATGAGGCTGCTGGGGAAAGTCGGGACCATGATCGCGATGGCGGGGGCGCTGATGCTGGCAGCCTGTTCGCAATCGCCAGATCCTGCAGCCAAGCCGCGCACCGAGTTCAACATCGGCTGGTCGATCTATGCCGGATGGATGCCCTGGCCCTATGCGCAGCAAGCGGGCATCGTGAAGAAATGGGCCGACAAATACGGCATCACCATCAACGTCGTGCAGGTCAACGACTATGTGGAGTCGGTCAACCAGTACACCGCGGGCAAGTTCGATGGCGTCACCGTCACCAACATGGACGCGCTGACCATTCCCGCTGCCGGCGGCAAGGATACCACCGCAATCATCGTGGGCGACTATTCCAACGGCAATGACGGCGTTCTGCTCAAGGGGGCCAATTCGCTCGCCGCGATCAAGGGTCGCCAGGTCTATCTGGTCGAGCTCTCGGTCTCGCATTACCTGCTGACGCGCGGCCTGGAAAAGGCTGGCCTCAAATCGACCGACGTCAAGACGATCAACACGTCCGATGCCGATATCGTCGCGGCCTTCAGCGCGGCCGACGTCAACGCTGCCGTCGCCTGGAACCCGCAATTGTCAGTAATGAAGGGCGGGGCAGGGGTGACCCAGGTGTTCAGCTCGGCCGATATTCCGGGTGAGATCCTCGACCTGATGGTGGTCGATACCGCCACGCTCAAGGCCAACCCCAATCTGGGCAAGGCGCTGGCTGGCATCTGGTACGAAACCGTTGCGCTGATGCAGCGTGACGATGCCGAAGGCAAGGCAGCGCGCGCCGCGATGGCCAAGCTCTCCGGCGCAACGCCAGCCATGTTCGACAGCCAGCTGGCAACGACGTTCCTCTACGCCGACCCCAAGGCTGCGGTTGCTGCGACAACCTCACCCAATCTGGTGGCGACGATGACCGCAGTGCGCGACTTCAGCTTCTCCAAGGGCCTGTTCCAGGGCGCAAGCAGCGCCGACGCGGTGGGCATCGCCTTTCCCGGCGGAAAGGTCCTGGGCGATCCAGGCCGGGTGACGCTGCGCTTCGACGATGCCTTCATGAAGCTCGCTGCCGACGGCAAGCTTTGATCGCGCCGGGCGGCAACGGACCAGGGAAGGAAGCACGCATGCGCTGGGTCAACCGCCATCTGCGCCGCAGCGAACGCATCGCGCTGGGTGCCCTGCCGATCGCCTTGCTGCTGATCGTCTACATCGTGATGGCCGCACAGCGCCACGCCGACAACCCGATGGACAAGATACTGCCGCTGCCAGGCGCCATGGCGCAGGCGATGTCGCTGCTGATCTTCCAGACCGACCAACTGACAGGCCAGATCATCTTCTGGGTGGACACGCTGGCCAGCCTGCAGCGGCTGGCTTTGGGGTTGGGGATTGCGACCGTGATCTCGCTGGTCGTCAGCCTGCTTCTGGGCGTGCTGCCCCCGGTACGCGCGACCTTCGGCCCGCTGGTGACCGGCATCGCTGTCATCCCGCCGATCGCGCTGCTGCCGATCCTGTTCATTGCCTTGGGCCTGGGTGAGACCGCCAAGGTGGCGCTGATCGCCATCGGGGTCGCCCCGGTGATGATCCGCGACATAACCGCGCATATTGCCGCGCTGCCCGCCGAGCAGATCGTCAAGGCGCAGACCTTGGGTGCAAGCTCGTGGCAGATCATGATCCGCGTTGCGCTGCCGCAGGCGATGCCGCGCCTGATCCACGCGGTGCGGCTCGCTTTGGGTCCGGCCTGGGTGTTCCTGATCTCGGCCGAAGCGATCGCCGCCGATACCGGGCTGGGCTACCGCATCTTCCTGGTGCGCCGCTATCTCGCGATGGACGTCATCATTCCCTATGTCGCGTGGATCGCGTTCCTTGCGATCGTGATGGATGCGACGCTTGCCTATGCCAACCGCAAGGCCTTCCCCTGGGCACAGGGGGCAAGCCATTGAGCATGCCCGCCAACCCCATCCTCAGCCTGCAGAATGTGTGGGTCGAATATGGCGACAAGATCGTGCTCGAGAAGGTCGATCTCGATATCCAGCCCGGCTCGTTCGTCTCGATCATCGGCCCCTCGGGTGCGGGCAAGAGCAGCCTGCTCCGCATCATCCTGGGGCAGGAGCGCCCGACGCGCGGACGTATCGAACTCGATGGCGCGCCGCTGTCGCCCGAATGCGGGCCCGATCGCGGCGTTGTCTTCCAGAAATACTCGGTGTTCCCGCACCTGACCGTGCTGGGCAACACGATGTTCGGGCTCGAGTGTGCGCAGGCGCCGCTCACCGCCCGGCTGTTCGGCTCGGCCCGCCGCGCAGCCCGGGCTGAGGCTATTGCGATGTTGCAGGCTGTCGGCCTGGGCGACACGCTCGACCAATATCCCGCGCAGCTGTCCGGCGGGATGCAGCAAAGGCTGGCGATCGCGCAGGCCTTGATCAAGCGGCCGCGCATCCTGCTGCTCGACGAACCCTTTGGCGCGCTCGATCCGGGCATCCGCGCGGACATGCACGCGCTGATCAGGACGCTGTGGCGCGATTATGCGCTGACCATCGTGATGGTGACGCACGATCTGCGCGAGGCCTTCACGCTGGGCACGCGCGTGCTGGCGCTCGACAAGCGCCGGCACGATCCGCACGCGCCGCACCGCTTCGGTGCAACCGCCGTCTATGATCTGATACTCGACAAGAAGAGCGACCCGGAAGAGGCTGAGCCCAAAGCTATTCTTTCTGAAGAGATCACTCTCAGCCAGGAGAGCGCGTGACGTGACTACCGAACCGACCAGCGTAGCCAGGCTCTCGATGAGCCTTCCGGGCGAACTGTTTCGCCAGCTCGATATCATGGTGGAAGAGCGCGGCCTGCCGTCGCGGTCGCAGCTGATCGCCGAGCTGATCCGCCATGCGCTCGCCGCGCACGAGGCGCATACGCGGCCCGACGAGATGCTCGCGGGCACGATCACCATCGTCTATCGCGGCGACCGGGGCCGCGTGCGCCATCAGCTGGCGCAGACCCAGGCCGAGTATCTGAAAGAGGTCATCTCCTCGCAACACGTGTTTCTGGAGGATGACCAGTCGCTCGAGGTGCTGCTGGTGCAGGGCCCCGCCGTGCGCCTCAACGATCTGTGCGATGCCCTGCGCCGGGTGCGCGGCGTCCACCAGCTGCAACTTGTCACCACCACCGCCCTGCTGCCGCCGCTCTACGAGCCGGGCGCGGGCGAGACCTCCAAGGGAGCCGCCGCATGACTGCCGTATTGAGCGATCCGCTCGCCGCCCGCGACCACGCCCGCGCCATGGCGGGCACCAAGGTCGAAGCCATGCCAGTGCTGCCACCGGTGGCGGATGATCTGCCCGCCGGTGTCTCCGCCGACGGTCTGGTGTGGGAAGAGACCATCGCGGCCGGAGGCTATGCCACCCGTCGGCTAGCGCGGGGCACGCGGCTGCGGCTGATCGACACCCAGGGAGATGCCTGCGCAGGCCTGCAACTGTTCAATGCCGAGATGCCGACCGAGCGGCTGAATGTCGCCGACACGGTCAAGGTGCAGTGGAACGCCTATCTGGGTGCGGGCAAGCTGCTGCTGTCCGACATGGGCCGCGTGCTGATGAGCATTCTCGAGGACGATGCAGGCACGCACGATGCATTCTGCGGCACCTCGAACGCGGCCACTAACGCGGCCAAATATGGCAACGGGACCAACAGCGGGCCTTGTCCCAATGGTCGCGACCGCTTTCTGCTGGGCGCGGGCAAGCATGGCCTCGGGCGGCGTGACGTGCACCCATGCATCAACCTGTTCAAGGGCGCGAAGATTGCCGCAGACGGTGCCATCGTTCCCGATATCGGCCCGTTCGCGCCAGGGCGCAGCGTCGTGCTGCGCGCGGAGATGGAGCTGATCGTGGTGATCGCCAACGTGCCGCACGTGCTCGATCGGCGCCCCGCCTACACGGTGTCGCCGCTGCGCGCGACGGCGTGGCGCGGGCCGGTGACGCCGCCGGGCGACCCCATCCGCAATGCGACGCCGGAGGGCCAGCGCGCCTTTCTGAACGTCGAAGACCATTTCCGCCGCTGATCCGCAGGAGCAGACCCATGAGCGTCGATCCCTATCTCGCCGGGCTGAACGGCCCCATCGTCCACGATGAAATCGTGGCAGCCCGTGCGCCCTGGCTGCACCATGTCGCTGCCGGGCAGACGTTGCGCATCGTCGATCTGGAGGGAAACCAGGCGGTCGATTTCCTGCTCTATGCCACCGCCAATGATGCCGAGCGCTACAGCGCGCAGGACACGGTCGCCGCGCAAGGCAACCTGTTCCTGCGCGAAGGGACCGTGCTGCGCTCCAACGAGGGCCGCGCGATGATGACCATCGCAGCGACTTCGGTCGATTATCACGACACTATTGGCGGTGCGTGCTCGTGTGAATCCAATACCTTGCGTTACGGACATCACACCAAATCCGAGCACGCCTGCGTCGAGAACTTCCTCGAGGCCAACCTGCTCGAGGGACGCGGCAAGCGCGACATCGTCTCGAATATCAACTTCTTCATGAACGTGCCGGTCGAGCCCGATGGGTCGCTGGGCATTGTCGATGGCATTTCGGCGCCGGGCCTCACCGTCGATCTGCGCGCCGAGATGGATGTGACCGTGGTCGTCTCCAACTGCCCGCAGATCAACAACCCCTGCAACGGCTTCAACCCCACGCCCGTCCGAATGATCGTTGCCGCATGAGCTATGACACCGTCCTGATTGCCAACCGCGGTGCCATCGCCACCCGGATCATCCGCACCTTGAGGCGCATGGGGCTGCGCTCGGTTGCGGTCTATTCGGAGGCCGACGAGGCATCGCTGCACGTTGCGATGGCTGACGAGGCCGTGTGCATCGGCGGTGCGCGCGCGACCGAGAGCTATCTCAACATCGCCGCGATCCTGGAGGCGGCGCGCAGCACCGGGGCAGGGGCGATCCACCCCGGCTACGGCTTCCTCGCCGAAAACACCGAGTTCGCCGAGGCCTGCGCCGAGGCCGGGATAGTGTTCATCGGCCCCAGCCCCGACAACATTCGCACTTTCGGCCTCAAGCACAGCGCCCGCGCGCTCGCGGCGGCGCATGATGTTCCGCTGGCACCGGGCACCGATCTGCTGACCGATGAGGATGACGCCGCTCAGGCTGCCCATGGCATCGGCTATCCCGTCATGCTCAAGGCGACCGCAGGCGGCGGCGGCATCGGCATGCGCATCTGCGAAAACGAGGCCGATGTGCGCGAGGGCTTCGCCACCGTCGCACGGCTGGGCCAGGGCAATTTCGGCGATGCTGGCGTGTTTCTCGAACGCTATATTCGCCGCGCGCGGCATATCGAGGTGCAGATCTTCGGCGATGGCGAGGGTCATGTCGTCGCGCTGGGCGAGCGCGATTGCTCGCTCCAGCGGCGCAACCAGAAGGTGGTCGAGGAAGCGCCCGCGCCCTTGCTACCCGAAGGCATCCGCTCCGCGCTGTATGCCGCGGCGATCCGTCTGGGGCAGGCGGCGCAATACCGCTCCGCCGGTACGGTCGAATTCCTCTACGATGCCGAGCGGCACGAGTTCTTCTTCCTCGAGATGAACACCCGGCTGCAGGTTGAGCATGGTGTCACCGAAGAGGTGATGGGCATCGATCTGGTCGAATGGATGGTGCGCGGCGGGCAGGGCGATTTCGCCTTCCTGCAGGACGCCCCGACGCAGCCCAAAGGCCATTCGGTGCAGGTGCGGCTCTATGCCGAAGACCCCGCCAATGATTATCGCCCGACATCGGGCACGCTGACAGCGGTGACCTTCCCCGCCGACATCCGCGCCGAGACCTGGGTGATGGCGGGCAGCACGGTCAGCGCGTGGTACGACCCGATGCTGGCCAAGCTGATCGTCCATGCCGAAACCCGCGAGGCTGCGGTCGCCGCGATGCAGGCCGCGCTCGACGAGAGCCGGATCGACGGCATCGAGAGCAACCTGCGCTGGCTGCGCGAGGTGGTGCGCTCACCCGAATTCGTCAGCGGCGATGTATCGACGCGGGCGCTTGATTCCATCGAATACCATCCACGCAGCATTCAGGTCGTCAGCGGCGGTACCGCGACCACGGTGCAGGATTGGCCCGGCCGCCAGCGGCTGTGGTCGGTGGGCGTCCCGCCTTCGGGGCCGATGGACGACCAGTCGTTCCGGCTGGGCAACCGGCTGCTGGGCAATCCGGAGGGGACATCGGGGCTGGAGGTCATCGTCACCGGCCCGACATTGCTGTTCAATGCGCCCGCGCGCATTTGCCTGACCGGTGCGGATTTTCAGGCGACGCTCGATGGCGCGCCGGTGCCACGCGGGGCTCCGGTCGATATCGCGGCGGGCCAGACGCTGGCGCTGGGCAAGCTTTCGGGCGGCGGCTGGCGCGGCTATATCCTGTTTGCCGGCGGGCTCGATATCGCGCCGTACCTCGACAGCACGAGCACGTTCGAACTCGGCCAGTTCGGCGGGCACGCCGGGCGCAAGCTGCTCGCGGGCGATACGCTGCATCTGGCGGGCGACACCGTTGGCGATGCGCTCGCGGCCACGACACTGCCCGATCTGGCGGGCGAATGGACGCTGCGCGTGCTCTACGGCCCGCACGGCGCACCTGATTTCTTCACGAAAGAGGATGTCGATACCTTCATCGCTGCCGATTGGCAGGTGCATTACAACTCCAACCGCACCGGTGTGCGCCTGATCGGCCCCAAGCCGGTCTGGGCGCGCAAGGATGGCGGGGAGGCGGGGCTGCACCCGTCGAACATCCACGACAACCCCTATGCCATCGGCGCGGTCGATTTCACCGGCGACATGCCGATCATCCTCGGTCCCGACGGCCCTTCGCTCGGCGGCTTTGTCTGTCCGTTCGTGGTGATTGCCGCTGATCGCTGGAAGATCGGGCAGCTCTCGCCGGGTGACAAATTGCGCTTCGTGCCGGTCAATGCGCACGATGCCTTTGCTGCGGACAGCCTGCAGCGTCGGCTGCTGACTACCGGCGAAAGCCACATGGTCAGCCCGGCTCGGCCGATCGAGACACTGTCGCCGATCCTGGGCGTCATCAGCGAAAGCCCGCAGCGCCCGCGCACCGTCTATCGGCAGCAGGGCGACCGCAACATCCTGGTCGAATACGGCCCGATCGTGCTCGATATCGAGCTGCGCATCCGCGTGCAGGCGCTGCTGACCGAGCTCGAGCGCATGGCCTTGCCCGGGGTGATCGATATCGTGCCCGGCATCCGGTCGCTGCAGTTCCATTTCGATGGCGTCACGATGACGCAGGGCATGGCGCTGGCGGCCTTGATGGCGGCCGAAGAGCGGCTGGGCGATCTGGAGGATTTCACCATCCCCTCGCGCATCGTCCACCTGCCATTGAGCTGGCGCGACCCCGCGATCATCGAGACGATCGAGAAATACATGGGCGCGGTGCGCGACGATGCACCGTGGTGCCCGGACAATATCGAGTTCATCCGCCGCATCAATGGCCTGCCCGATACGGCAGCGGTCGAAAACCTGATCTTCGATGCCAATTATCTCGTGCTGGGGCTGGGTGACGTCTATCTCGGCGCGCCGGTCGCGACCCCGGTCGACCCAAGGCACCGGCTGGTCACCACCAAATACAATCCGGCGCGCACCTGGACCCCGCCCAATGTCGTGGGCATCGGCGGCGCGTATATGTGCATCTACGGCATGGAGGGGCCGGGCGGCTATCAGCTGTTCGGGCGCACGATCCAGGTGTGGAACACCTATCGCCAGACCGACGCCTTTACCGAAGGCAAACCCTGGCTTCTGCGCTTCTTCGACCAGATCCGTTTCTATCCGGTGAGCGCCGATGAACTGACCGAATGGCGGCGCGATTTCCCCAGCGGCAGGCGATCGATCCGCATCGAGCCATCGGAGTTCCGGCTCGCGGACTATCGCGCGTTTCTGGCTGATAACGCCGAAGCCATTTCCGGGTTCGAGGCACAGCGACAGGCCGCGTTCGATGCGGAGCGCGCCGAATGGCAAAGGCTGGGCGAGTTCGACCGCACCGATGTCGCAGAGGTGGCGGTCGCCGCCGAGCAGGTCGAGGTACCCGAGGGCGCCGATCTGGTCGAAACGCCCTTTGGCGGCAGCGTGTGGAAGATGCTGGTTTCGGTCGGCGACGAGGTCGAGGCGGGCGATGCCATCGCGATCATCGAGGCGATGAAGATGGAATGCCGCGTGGACAGCCCCGGCGCGGGAACGATCTCCGCGCTCTATGCGCGCGAACGCCAGTCGATCCTGCCGGGCGAGCCGATCCTCGCACTGACGAGGCACGCATGACCGCGCCCGCCCGTCTCAGTGTCGGGGCCATCGCGCGGGCCGTCAATGCAGGAGAGGCCAGCGCGGTCGCGATTGCAGAAGACAGCCTGGCGCGGATCGCGGCCTATGATGCCGTACAGCCGCAGATCTGGATCAGCCGCACGGCGCCCGACGATGTGATCGCGGCGGCGCGCGCTATCGATGCGCGGGTGGCGGCAGGTGAGACGCTGCCGCTCGCCGGGGTGCCGTTTGCGGTCAAGGACAATATCGATGTCGCAGGGTTGGAGACGACGGCGGGCTGCCCCGCTTTCGCCTACCGGCCTGAAGCTTCCGCCACCGTGGTCGAACGCTTGCTGGCGGCGGGCGCGATCTGCGTCGGCAAGACCAACCTCGATCAGTTCGCCACCGGGCTCAACGGCACGCGCAGCCCTTATGGCGCACCGCGCAACGCGTATAACCTGGCCTATGTCAGCGGCGGCTCCAGCTCGGGCTCGGCCAGCGCAACGGCCGCCGGTCTGGTCGCCTTCGCGCTGGGCACCGATACTGCAGGCTCGGGCCGGGTGCCGGCGGCGTTTCAGCATCTGACCGGCTTCAAGCCCAGCAAGGGCCGGTGGAGCAACCGGGGGCTGGTGCCCGCCTGCCGCACGCTGGATTGCATCACGGTGTTTACCGACGATACCGCTGATGCGCGGCTGATCGATGCCGTGGTCGCGGGTTTCGATGCGGCGGATGCCTGGTCCAAGCCGCTAGCCAACCGCGCGATTGCGCCTCGCACCATCGGCGTGCCGCGGCGCGACCAGCGGGTGTTCTTTGGCGATCTGGATTCCGAGTATCTGTACGACCGGGCGCTGGAAAAACTGGCAACACTGGGGTCAATTGTCGAGATCGATTACGCCCCGCTGCAGGAGGCGGCGCAGTTGCTGTACAGCGGCCCGTGGGTGGCGGAACGCACAGCAGCCATGGAAAGCCTGCTCGCCAGCGACCCCGATGCCATCGACCCGACAGTGCGCGAGATTGTGGCGGCAGGGCTGGAAACCCGCGCGGTCGATCTGTTCAACGGCATCTACCGGCTCGCCGAATTGAAGCGCCATGCCGATACCTTGTGGGAGAGCATCGACCTGATGGTCTTCCCGACGGCTGGCACGACCTACCGCGTCTCCGAACTTCAGGCCGCGCCGATCGCGCTCAACAGCGCGCTGGGGTTCTACACCAACTTCGTCAACCTGCTCGATATGGCCGCGCTTGCGGTTCCTGCGGGCACGCGGGCCAATGGTACCGGTTTTGGCATCACCCTGATTGGCCCTGCCGATACCGACCTTGCGCTGCTCGATGCGGCGGACGCCTATCTTTCGGTGGCCGATCTTCCCGGTCCACCCCCGCTCGATCTGGAGGGTAAAATGCAGACCGTGAAACTGGCCGTCGTCGGCGCGCATCTGAAAGACATGCCGCTGCACTGGCAGCTGACCTCGCGCGAGGCGAGCTTTGTCGGCGCGTTCGAGACAGCGCCCGAGTACCGGCTCTATGCCATCGCGAACAGCGTCCCGCCCAAGCCCGCGCTGGTGCACAGCCCCGAAGGCGCCGCGATCAAGGTCGAGGTGTACGAGATGGGCGTTGCTGAGTTCGGCAGCTTCGTCGTCGAGGTGCCGCCGCCGCTGGCGATCGGCACCGTGACACTGGCCGATGGCACTTCGGTCAAGGGCTTCGTCGCCGAACCGCGCGCGCTGACCGGCGCTGAGGACATCACGCATCTGGGGGGCTGGCGCGCGTACATCGCGCAAATGGCCTGATTTTTCGGATAGTTGGAAAGGGCAGTTGATGCAGAAACTTCGCATGACGACCGCAGCAGTTGCGGCAGGACTCTCCGCTCTTTCGCCGATGGCGCAGGCGCATCCCGAACAGGTGATCGATGTACCCGGCTTTGCCGATTTCCTCGCGGTCGACGGCGACAGCGTCTGGGCCACCAACGATGGCCGCGTCGAACGCTGGTCGCGCAAGGGCAAGATCGCAGGCGTGCCGATGTCCAAGCCCTGCGGCGCGATGGCGATCCTGGACGGATCATTATGGGTGGCCGATTGCAAGGAAAAGGCACTCGTCCGCATCGATACCCAGTCCGCGCAGAAAATCGCGACGGTTCAGACTGGCCTGGCGAGCAGCGGAGAGCTAAACGTGGTGGCCGGGGCCGGGTCGATCTGGGTGGCGAGCGACAATGTGGCGGGCAAGGTTGCGCGCGTGGACCCTGCGACCAATGCTGTGGTCGCCAGCATCACGGTCAGTCCCGGCACCTGGTATCTGGCGTACGGGTTCGATGCGGTGTGGGTTGTCAGCAGCGAGAGCAAGACGATTCAGCGGATCGACCCTGCCACCAACACGGTCACGAAAACAACGCAGCTGGGCAACATCCCCGGCTTCCTGACGACCGGCGAAGGCGCCGTATGGGTGCAGGAGCAGGGCGATGGCACGGTCGCGAAGATCGACCCGGAAACGGGCGAGGTGCTTGGCCGGGCCAAGGTCGGCGCGGTGCTGAAATACGGGGATATCGACACCGGCGCCGGCATGGTGTGGCTGCGCACCACCGAGGACCAGACCTTTGTCGCGATCGATCCGAAGACGCTCGACGTCGTTGCACGGATTGGCAAGGCCGAGGGCAGCGGCGCACTGCGCTATGCGGTAACCGGTCTTTGGACCTCAGCGCATGATGTGCACACGCTGACCTGGTGGCCCGCGCCGATCCTCACGCCCGCGCCATGACCTGTATCGCCACCCGAAGGGGCGGTGGCGATACAGGCAGGGAAACGGTCAGCGCAGCGAGGCGACCTGGGTCGACCGCTTGGGCGTGGCGCTGGCAAGACGGGCTTCGATCTGCGAGCGGACATCGGCAGCGACCGACGCGCGGCACTGCTGGGCCTGTGCCTGAACCGCCAGATGCAAGCCGGACAGACGCTCGCCGCACACGCTGCGCGCGGCCTGATCGACGCGGACGGCAAGGCGCTGCTGGCCGTCAGCGGTGGACAGGTCCAGACCCTGCAGGTTGAGGATCGCCTTGTCCTTGGCAAAGGGGTTTTCGGTGGCGGCTGCGCCCGTGGCGGTCAGCGCGAAGGCGAGGGTGGCGAATGCCACGAGCCCGGTTTTCATATGACATCTCCTGCAAATGACAGACACGGCTCTTTGGCCGCTGGGATCATTCCTAGCAGGAGGCGTCAAAACTTTCAATATATAACACGGTATTGTACTTTTATTACTTCAACCTTGAGGCGTTATTACTTCACCGTGACGACCAGCATCGCCAGATCGGTCTTTGGTGATAGCAGCCCCACCGGTAATCGCGCATCGCGAACCGCCTCATCCACCGCGACCGAAATGGTGCGCGCATGCGGTGCGGACCAGGCACGAACCGTCGAGACGGGGAGGCTTGCGGTCCAGCGATGACGCCCGTTGGCTAGCACTTCATGCCCGTTAATCAAGACCTTGGACGCGGTGCTGGTGCGATGGCCGGATACCACGACGCAGCTTTCCGAACCGCATCCGACCAGCCGGGTGCGCAGCGCGGCACCGTCGCAGGCGGTGGCAGGCACGGCCACTGCTCCAGCCATCAGAACGGCGGTCATGAGCGAAAGGCTGCGCAGCATTGTCGGGCTCCTGCTTGTCATGAGATGGGCACGCCGTGGTCTTCGAAGAACCTGCGGACCGGTTCGAGCACCTCGGCGTGGCGCTTCCAGCGCGCCACCGAGTCGCTGTAGATCGGGCGGCGCACCTGCGCGGCGCTGGGGGTCGAGACCGGCGCGGAGTTGGCGTGGAAGTCCAGGCAGTCGTCGGACCAATCGAGCCCGCAATGATCAAGCAACCGCTCGGTCTGGCCCTGCTGGTCGGCGATCAGGTCTTCGTACTGAAGCTCCAGCACGCGGCCCGGCAATTCGCGCGCCCACAGCGCCATCAGCCGGTCGAAGCGGACATAATACGCCGCGATGTCGAGCAGGTCGTAGCTGTAATCGTAATAGCGCGAGCTCACCGCGAACAGGTTGCGGAAGTTGGCAAGCACCGTGTCCATCGGGTGCCGGCGCAGGCAGACGATTTTCGCTGATGGCAAGGCGCGGGCGATGAAGCCGGCGTACTGGAAGTTGCCGGGAAACTTGTCGGTAAAGCGCAGCGCCGGGTCGCGGCGATGGTGCTGCGCCCGCGCCATATAGTCGCGTCCGATTGCGGCCATGTCTGCGCGCGTGGCGGCCTCGATTGTTTCGGGGTCGAGCACATTGCGGCTGTGCGTGGCGGCGGCCATTTTCACCGCGAGCGGCATGGCCTGCAGTTCGCCCGCGCTTTCCATCGCAGGATGCGAGGTCAGGATGCGGTCGACCAACGTCGTTCCGGTGCGCGGCATGCCGATGATGAACACCGGCGCATCGTCGCTTTCCTGGGCCTGCGGCGCGGTGTTCAGCCGGGGCCACGCAGCCTCGATCGCATCGAAATTGGCCGCATCCTGGGCAAAATCGTAAGTCAGCGCGCGGCGATGTTCGCCATTGGCGGTGCACAATATGTCGAGCGCCTGATCGGGTTCGCCGACGTCTTCGAGTTCCTTGGCCAGCGCATAGCCGAGCAGCAGACGATCGCGGCCCTGTTCGGCGCGCGCGAAGGACTGGCCCAGCCGCGCGACATGGTTGCGATCGGCACTCTGCTTCTGCAGGCTGGCCAGCAGATGGTGCGCGCGCGCGTGGTCGGGCGCCTGTGCGATCAGCGCCTCCAGGGCCGCCTCCGCAGCCGGGGTTCGCCCCAGAAAGTTGAGCGTGACAGCCACGTTATAGCGATATTCGGTATCATTGGGGCGCAGCCGCACCGCCTCTTCGAAATGCGCCAGAGCTGCCGCATGATCGCCCAGCCGCGCATAGACGCAGCCCATCGTGTCGCGGCTCAGTGCATCGGCGGGCAGTGCGGTTTCCGCCTGTGCGAGGATCTTGGCCGCATCGCCATCACGCCGGACCATGATATAGCATTTGGCGAGTTGCGCGCGGTATTCGCCTGCCGGATCGAGGGCCACCGCCTGTTCGATATGCCGGATACCGGCGGTCACCCGGCCTGCAGACGATTCCGCAATGCCCAGCAGAAAATGCCCTTCGGCATCGCGCGGATTATCGGAGAGCAACGATACGGCGAAGCGATGCGTGGCGGACAGGTCGCCATGGTCCAGCGCTGCGCGCGCCGCATCGATCCGCCGGGTGCGCGTTTGCATCATGCCGCGGCTGTGCCTCCGGGCCCATCGGCCGAGGGTGATGCCTTGCGCGACTTGTAGCGGTCGATCAGCGGCTGGAACGGAAAGATGGTCTGCTCCCAGATCGACAGCCGCCTGCGATCATCCTGTCCCACCAGCACGCCTTCGCCCTCGCAATAGGTACCGAAGATGCGATCGAGCAGGATCAGCGAATTGCCATAGTTGCAGCGCGTCGCCTCGTAATCGGTCGAATGATGCAGGCTGTGATGGCGGATCGTGGTGAAGAAGAAGGAATACCAGATCGGCGGATTGGCCTTCACGTTGGCATGCGCGAAGGTCGAGATGACGTTGAGCGTGTTCAGCCCTGCGAACAGCGCCGTCGTGTCGAAATCGAAGAACGCCAGCACGCTCAAGGAGATCAGGAACAGCTCGATCGGATTGCCCACCGCGCCCTTGGCGGCGTTGAGCTGGGTGATATGGTGATGCGGCGCGTGGGTCAGCCAGAACGGCGTCGAATTGTGCATCAGCCGGTGCATCCAGTACTGGCCGAATTCGAGGATGACGATGACCATCATCACCTGAACCAGCCACGGCACCTGCGCCATCCAGGTGGTGTTGATGCCCAGCCATTCCTTGGCCGCGAGCAGCGGATCCTCGGCCAGCGTCTTGCTCAACCAGGCGATGAGCGTGGAACTGAGAACGACATAGTAGAGGTCAGTGACGAACTCCCGGGCATTCATCCGCCAGCCGCTATGGCGCTCGTGCACGAATTCGAGCAGCAGCACTGTGACAGTGATTGCCGACGAGGTCACGATCAGCAGCCATGGCACATCGGTCAGTGATTTCGGCGCAAAGGCCCAGAAAAGCAGCACCATTGCGATCATCGCAGGTGGGATATGGTTGAACAGCTTGTCCTTGAGCGATTCCGTCATGCCGCAGCTCCATTGAGAAGCTGAAGTCTGCGCTGCGTTGCGTCATGCAGGCAGGGGCATTTATCCGATGAAATCCATAGATCTGATCTATGTCGCGCGCATCGCCCGGACGCGCCTGAATACCTCGTCCCAGAACAGCTGGGTCGCCGTGTCGCGCGAAGGGTCTGTCCGGGCGAGCAGGTAGATGTCGTACGAAGGCTCGGCATCGGCGTAGAGCATCGGCCACAACCGCCCTTTGGCGACATCCTCTTCTGCGGCAAGGATCGGAAGAAAGCCGATTCCCACGCCCAGCCTGATAAGCCGCTGCGCCTCGTTGATATCCTCCGCCAGCCCGCTCACCTTGGTGCCCAGGCCATTGCGTCGCCGCAGGTTGGCGATCAGTTCGATCTCGTCCTCGCCGGTCAGGACGAAATGCTCGTCCTTCAGATCGCTCAGCCGCGTGACATGGTGGCCGAACCAGGGGGTGCTGCGCGAACAGTACAGCTGCTGCCGCTCGACCAGCAGGGGTTCGTATTTCAGGCTTCCGCGCACATTGCTGTCATAGCTGACGCCGATCTCGACCTCGCCCTGTTCCAGCGCGTCGAGCACCTGTCGCCACGGCGATACGCGGACTTCGATATGGATGTCCGGGTTGCGCCGGTGAAAGCTGGCGATCGCCTCGTCGAACTCGGGCGAGACCAGCCCCGATACGATCTGGATGCGGACATAGCCTTCGACCCTCCGGGTGGCCTGGGCGATCTGGTGCGGCATCATCCGCGCCGATTCGAGCATGTCCTCGCACAGCGCCATCATGGCCTTGCCCGCAGCGGTCATTTCCACGCCGGTCGCGGTGCGACGCAGCAGCGTTGCGCCGGCATGCTCTTCCAACCGCTTGAGCGCGGCGCTGATGCTGGGCTGCTGTCGGTTCAATTTGCGTGCCGCCGCGCCGATCCCGCCAGCGCGCACGATATCGACGAACGTCCGCAGCAGGTTCCAATCGACCCGGCTGGCAAACTTCCGGTCGATCAAGGGTCCCTGATCCCGCATCGTCACCCTGATCGCCTCCTCATCATCGCCGTGACATAGGCCATATCAATGTCATTTTTGCAATGCGCCATCATTCGCCTATGTCATGAGGCAGGACGGCAGGCTGATATCGCAGAGCGGGACTGCAGGGGCCGTCTTTCCCGTGGCTTGGTCGGTTATTGGTTGCTATGAGAGACTGATTATCACTGGAGGGGGTTTGGCCGTGGCGATCGATTTCAAGGTCAATGGCAAGCAGGTCAGCGTGGATGTCGAGGCGGATACGCCTCTGTTGTGGGTGCTGCGCGAAGAGCTGGAAATGACCGGAACCAAGTTCGGCTGCGGCATTGCGGCGTGCGGGGCGTGTTCGGTGCATGTCGATGGGGCCATCACCCGCTCGTGCAGCGTGCCTGTCAGCGATATCAGCGGAAAATCGGTCACCACGATCGAGGGGCTCAAATCGGCAGACGGCACGCTCCACCGGGTCCAGCAGGCCTGGATCGACGCGCAGGTGCCGCAATGCGGCTATTGCCAGTCAGGCCAGATCATGGCGGCCGTTGCGCTGATCGAGGCCACCGGCACCCCAAGCGATTCACAGATCGACGAGGCGATGACCAACATCTGCCGCTGTGGCACCTATCCGCGCATCCGCAAGGCGATCATCGCGGCGACCGGGCAGGCAGCATCCGCTCAGCAGGGAGACGCATGATGGCCGACAATCCCAATCCCGATATGGACGTGTTCGAGCCCGTAAAGCCGCCGAAGAAGAAAGGCATCAAGCGCCGCTTCTTCCTGATCGGTAGCGCGCTGCTGGTCGGTGGCGGTGCCTTCGGCCTCTATTGGGGCGACAGTTCGGCTGCGGCCCGCGCGAAATCACTCACAGAAACGGGCAACGATCACAACTTCCTCAGCTGGATGAAGATCGCCGAGGACGACACCGTCACCATCTATTCGCCGCACATCGATTTCGGCCAGGGCAGCCATACCGCGCTCGCGCAGATGCTGGCCGACGAGCTGGATGCCGACTGGGCAAAGGTCAGGGTCGAGCAGGCACCGGCGGATGTCGCCTTTGCCAACACGGCGCTGGGCAAGGGTTTTCTGGCCGAGATGTCAGGTGCACCCGGCGTGATCAACGCACTGCCGACCGCCATCATCTCGATGATCGCGCGGTCGATGCCGTTGCAGATTACAGGAGGCTCGTCGGCTATCCGCTATACCGGGCAGGTCGGCATGCGTACCGTGGGGGCAGCGGTGCGGCTGGCACTGGTCGCGGAAGCCGCCGACCGGCTGGGCGTGCCCGAGTCCGAGCTCACCACCGCAGACAGCAAGGTGATCCACGCGAAATCGGGCAAGTCGCTGCGCTATGGCGAACTGGCCGCAGGCGCAGCGCAGCGGTCGCTGCCCGGTTCGCCTGCGCTGAAGAACCCCAAGGATTTCAAGCTGATCGGCAAGCCGATCCCCCGGATGGATATTCCGGCCAAGGTCGATGGCAGCGCGCTCTATGGCATCGATTTTTCGCTGCCCGACATGCGCGTGGCGACCATCGCGGCGGCCCCGGCGCGCGGCGGCAAGCTGGTGTCGGTTGATGAAAAGCCGGCGCTGGGCGTTGCAGGGGTCGAGAAGGTGGTGAAGCTCGACGATGCGGTCATCGTCGTCGCCAAACGCTATTGGCAGGCGCACAAGGGCCTGCAGGCGCTGAGCCCCCGATTCTCCGATGGCGGCCACAACGGCGTGTCGAGCGATTCCATCCACGCCGCCCAGCAATCGCTGCGCAAGACGGGCAAGCCGGAAAACGAGGGCGGCGAAGGCGATGTCGATGCCGCCTTTGGCGCGCCGGGGGCCAAGCCGGTCACCGCCGACTATCGCGTTCCGTTTCTGCACCATGCCATGATGGAGCCGTTTGCCCTCACCGGGCACTACAAGGACGGCAAGCTAACCCTGTGGGGCGGCCTGCAGGACCCGCTAACCACCCGCGCCCGCGCCGCCAAGGCCGCGGGGCTCGATATGGATGCGGTCGTGTTCCACCCCATGCTGATGGGCGGCGGCTTCGGGCGGCGCTTTCCCGACAAGACCGAGATCGTCGATCAGGTGGCGCTGCTCGCCAAGCAGGTTCCCTATCCGGTCAAGCTGGTGTGGAGCCGTGAGGAAGAGGTACGGCACGGCACCTATCGGCCGCAATCGTCGGCACAGCTCAAGGCGGCAATGGGCAAGGACGGCAAGATCGCGGCCTGGCGTACCGATTATGTGCAGAGCGGCGATGCCGAAGCCGAGACGAGCTTCATCTACGCCATTCCCGCCACATCGCGCCGCCATTTTGCCTATCAGTCGAACCAGAATGACGGGCCGTGGCGTTCGGTCAACTCGACGCAGATGGGCTTCTACAACGAAAGCTTCATCGACGAGCTGGCGCATGCGGCTGGCGAAGACCCGTACCAGTTCCGCCGCAAGCACCTGCCCGAAGGCTCACGCCACCGTGCGGTACTCGATATGGTCGCCAAGCGCTCGGGCTGGGGCAGCGCGCTGCCCGAAGGCACCGGGCGCGGCATCGCGATCGTCGAGAGCTTCGGCACCATTGTCGCCGAAGTCATCGAGGCGAGCGTGCGCGAGGATGGCAGCCCCAGGGTGCTGAAAGCCTGGGCGGTGGTCGATTGCGGTACCACCGTCAATCCGCTCAATGCCGAAGCGCAGATTGCCGGTGGCATCATCATGGGGCTGTCGTCGGCGATCGGCGAGGAGATCACGCTCGACAAGGGCGCGGTGGTCCAGAGCAATTTCAACGATTACGACCTTCTCAAGCTCGCTGATGCGCCGCCGATGATCGATGTGCATTTCATCGAAAGCGGCGCGAAGATGGGCGGTATTGGCGAACCGGGCGTGCCGCCTGCATCGCCGGCGCTGGCCAACGCTCTGTTCGCCGCCACCGGCAAGCGCATCCGCACCCTGCCTTTGCGCACCCAGGCCACGGCCTGAGCGAGGGGCGCACCTCGGCTCTGCGCGGCTGGTGCGCGCTGATCCTGGCGGCAGGAGCGGCGCGGCGTTTTGGCGCGCCCAAGATGCTCGCGTTGCTGGATTGCACGTCCGTCATCCGGCGGACGACCGAGGCGGTGATCGCGGCGGGCTTTGACGAGGTCGTCGTGGCGACCGGCGCGCAGCATGCGCAGATTGCAGAGGCGCTGGGCGGGCTCGACTGCGGCATTGTCCAAACGCCCGATTGGGCCGAAGGTATCGCTGCTTCCATCCGCACCGGCAGCGCCGCGCTGGACGGGGTGGAGCAGGGGCTGTTCGTGTTTCTGGGCGACATGCCGCTGGTCCCGACAGGTCTGTGCGAACCGCTGGCCGTTCTGGCGCAGGCGTCAGGCTATGCCGCGCGGCCCAGGGTGGCGGGCAAGCCGGGGCATCCGGTGTGCTTCACTCGCGCCGCTTTGGCCGATCTGGCCAGCTTGCGCGGCGACGACGGGGCCGCGCCGCTGCTTCGGCAAAAACCGGTCGCCTATCTCGATACCGCCGACCGTGGCGCGCTGCTCGACATCGACGCGCCGGACGACCTTGCCGCAGCCGAGCGTGCCTGGAAATCGCGCACCACCTCAGCCACCAGCGACAGCGCGATATCGCGCGGAGCCTTGCCGAAGCCCTGAAGCCCGATTGGGGCGTGCAACTGCGCGATCCGGCCATCATCCACGCCGTGCATCCGCAACAGCGCAATACGCCCCTCAAGTCGCGCCCGCGCCCCGATGGCGCCGACATAGAACGCATCGGACAGAAGCGCGCGGGCCAGCGCGGCCTCGTCATCCTCGCGGTCGTGCGAGAGCACTGCGACCGCCGTCCACCGATCGAGCCCGACCGCATCAAGCGCGTCGGCCGCCGCCGTGCGGTAATAGCCGATGTCGGGGAAGGGCGCGGTCTCGGGGCCGTTGGGGGTGATCAGGATGACCTCCAGCCCCAGCTGCTGCGCCATCGCGGCGCTGGCCAGCACGGTGGCATCCTCGCCGATCAGCACCAGCCGCAGAACGGGTTCGAACAGCCGGGCATAATGCGTGCCGTCCCACAGCGGCAGAGCGTTTTCTGGCGGCCTCGCGCAGCGGATGGTCCCGTCGCTGGTCCAGACGACAGGCGCGCGCGCCGCATAGCCTTCCAGCAGGGTGGCAACCGCCGGATCGTGACTGCCAACCGGCTCGACCAGCACCGAAATGCCGGTGCCACAGGCCAGCTGGATATCGATCCACGGGCTGCCCTCGCCATAGCGCAGCAGCCGGGGTGTGCCGGTTGCCATCACCTCGCGGCCATGCCGCGCAACATCGGCCTCGATGCATCCGCCGGACAGATAGCCCCAATGCTCGTCGTGCGTAATCAGCATCTGCGCACCGATTTCGCGCGGGGCAGGGCCGGATGTTTCGACCAGCGTCGCAACGGCGCAGCGACCCGAAGCAGCAAGCCGGTCCCGCAACAGCGGCCTGATATCATCAACCTGCGCCGCGAGGTGCCATCTGCTCATGCCATGCCTGCTATCTGGGGAAGTGTGTGAAGTCGATCAGGTCCATCACTCGCCGCGATACTAGACCCTGTGTCAAAAGGGTAGCATCAGGCGATTAAGGGAAAAATGGCGGAGCGGGAGGGATTCGAACCCTCGATACGCTTTTGACGTATACTCACTTTCCAGGCGAGCGCCTTCGACCACTCGGCCACCGCTCCGCATGTCCTGGGAAGCGCCCCCCTAATGCCTAGTGGAGCATCGTGCAAGCGCGCTTTGCGGCGAGTTCTTCATCTGGTGCCGGGGAGGGGCGGCTGGCTTCGATCAAGCGGCCATGCGGCATGCCGTCTTCCGCAGTTTCGCAAGCCTGTGTGGCGTGATAGCGTCCCGACCATGAGGCAAATCCGATTCCGCTCCGCCGCGCTGCGAACCATGGCCGCACTCGTTCCGCTCTGCTTGCTTGCCGCGAACGATCCGCCGCCTGCTGCACCAGGGCCGGGTGATATCATCGCCGCTGCGCCTGCGGAACACTGGGTCAAGATTGCAGCTGCCGATCTGTTGGTGATGCAGCTCGCCCCCGATAGCCAGGGCAAGTCCCGCCGGGTCGTCATCCAGCTCATGCCCGCGCCGTTCAGCACCGGCTGGGTGGAGAATATCCGCAAGCTGGCCGCGTCGCACTGGTGGGACGGGACCGCAGTCGTGCGGGTGCAGGACAATTATGTCGTGCAATGGGGCGATCCCGATGGCGAGGATGCGGAAAAGGCCAAGCCCTTGCCTGCCGGCGTCGTTCCGGTGCCCGAAGCGCAATATACCCATCAGCGCAGTCTACCACGCCCGCGTGCGATGGACCCGCTATTCATTCCGCCCAATGACATCGACCGCTGGACGAGCTTCTACCAGGGCTTCCCCGTCGCGGGAAGCGGCACGCCAGACAGCGAAGCCAACTGGCCGGTGCATTGCTATGGCATGGTCGGCGTCGGCCGCAACCTTTCGCCCGATACGGGCAGCGGAGCCGAGCTGTATGTGGTGATCGGCCATGCCCCGCGCCATCTGGACCGCAACATTGCGCTGGTCGGCCGGGTGGTCGAAGGGATCGAGCATCTCTCCAGCCTGCCGCGCGGAACCGGGCCGCTGGGCTTTTACGAAGCCCCCGGTGAGCGCACCGTGATCCAATCGGTGCGGCTGGCCACTGATCTGCCGCAAGCCGAGCAACCCCGCCTGGAATATCTCTCGAGCGACAGCCCGTCGTTCCTGGCCTATGCCAACGCGCGCGCCAACCGGCGCGATGCCTTTTTCAACATCCCTGCAGGCGGGGCAGACATCTGCAACATACCGGTGCCAATCCGGAAAAACGCATAATAAGGAGAGAGCCGCCGATGATCGCCGAGCACCAGAAACCCGTCGATTCTCCGTTTGATCGCAACAGCGAGCCGCCTGAGGTGCTGGCCGGGATCGACCTCACGGGCAAGACAGCGATCGTCACCGGCGGCTATTCAGGGCTGGGGCTGGAAACGGTGCGCGCGCTCGCAGCCGCAGGTGCGTCCGTCACAGTGCCTGCGCGCGACACTGCCAAGGCCAGGGCTGCGCTGGCAGACATGCCGGGCGACATTCGCATCGCGCCGATGGACCTGGCTGATACGGCATCGGTGCGCAGCTTTGCGCTGGCTTTTGCATCGGATCACACCGCGCTCGACCTGCTAATCAACAACGCCGGTGTCATGGCCTGCCCTGAAATGCGGGTGGGGCCGGGTTGGGAAATGCAGTTCGGCACCAACCACATGGGCCATTTCGCGCTGGTCGATGGGCTGTTGCCGCTGTTGCGGCGGACGGAAAGGCCGCGCGTGGTGGCGCTGTCGTCGACCGGACACAAACTGTCCGACATCCGCTGGGACGACCCCAACTGGACCGACGGCAGTTACGACAAGTGGAAAGCCTATGGCCAGTCGAAGACCGCCAATGCGCTATTCGCATTGGGGCTCAACGCGCGGCTGGCGGATACTGGCGGCATGGCATTTGCGGTGCACCCCGGCGGCATTTTCACCCCGTTACAGCGGCATCTGCCGACCGAAGAGATGATTGCACTGGGCTGGCTCAACGACCAGGGCGAGATTTCGGACGGCGCGAGGGCGATGTTCAAGAGCCCGACGCAAGGCTGCACCACCACGCTTTGGGCCGCGACCAGCGCCCTGCTGGAAGGCAAGGGCGGCGTGTATTGCGAGGACTGCAATATCGCAGCAGTGTCGGGGGCAGAACCGGTGCGGTACCGTTTTGTCGAGCCGCATGCGGTCGATCCGGACAGCGCCGAACGGCTTTGGGCAATGAGCGAAGGCCTGTTGGCGCAGGCTTAGTCGAAATCCGCAAAGGCAATGACCTTGCGGAAACCGGCGATGCAGCGGGCCTGTCCCTCGATGATCCGGTCTTCGTGCCACACATCGCCCGAGTGATAGCCCCAGCGCACCAGCCGCAGCGAAGGCCTATCGGTGACGCGCCCGCCCAGCCAGCGTGCCAGCACGGGCCTGAGTGCGGCGCGTGCGCGGCCAGAGGATTGGCAGTCGCGCCGCCCTTGCCAGCTGTCGATCGTCCGCGCGAGATCGGTCTGCACCCGCAACCTGCCGGCCCTGCGGCCTTTGTCGGCGGCATGCACCGGCGATGCATAAGACAGCCTGTGCGCGTGCACGTCGTGGCGTGGCCAGGCGAGGACGAGCAGGCACGCGGTCAGTATCAACAACAGCGATAGCCCAGATCGTGTCATCGGTCGCTCCGGCGGCGACGGGCCGCGGTTGGCCTGACCGCCAGAGCGCGGGCACGAAGGTTGGCCAGCAGCCGTTTTGGGTCGACGGTTAACCCCGCACGCTGGCGATCAGACCGGGGTCACTGTAATCGAGACATGCCGCAGCAGGCCTGTCGCAAATTGTCGCAAACGCCGGAAAATACGGGAGCAGGGCGGCAGAATGAACCTGCGGTTCGTCAGGACAGGTCCACGTCGGGCGTAGCGACCATCACCTTGTTGAGCAGCCGCAGAACCTCGGCATCGTTGCGCCATTTATCCGCGATCCGTCGGTTCAGCGTCGCCGAATACCACCGCTCTCCCAGCGTCGATGCCTGCTGCAAAAGCGCCAGCAGGGTGGCACGGTCGCCCATGCAGGATGCGTGGAAGGCGGGTGTCATCCGTGTCTTGCGCTCGCCCTCGGCAAACTCCCGCCGCGCATCGGCAACCAGGACCATGTGCGCCCTCGCAGGATCGCGAGTAATCGCGGCATCGAGCGTCTGCGATACCTTGATCATCGCCGGCACATTGCGCAGGCTGGCAAGCGCACGATACTCGCGCGCGAACGCCTTGATGTCGCCACGCGAGATATGGGCCCAGGCCAGGCAATTGCGGATCGTTGCATCACCGGGATATTGCGCCTTCAGCTGGTTCAGCTCCATCACCGCCCGCCGGTCGCGTCCGGCTTGCCAATGCGCACAGGCGCGCTCGACTGCGATGGCCGGCGTGCCCGGCAGCATCAGTTGTGCCGTATCATATTCGTGTTGCGCAGACTCATCTTGGCCGAGGTCGGACAGGACATTGGCATACCAGAAATGGGTCAGGCCGTCGCGGGGGTCGAGCTCCAGCGCGCGCTGGAACGAATCAACCGAACGCTGCGCGTCGTAGCTCCACCAGTATTGGATAAAGCCATTGGCGCGGTGAGCCGCTGCCAGTTCACCATCCAGCGCCAGCGCCTGTTCGACGGCGGATTTGGCAGCGCTATAGGCGCGGCTTTCCGTGGCGGCGCCATATTCGCGGTAGATCAGCCAGGCCTCGGCGAGCCCGACATAGGCCGGTGCAAAATCTGCATCTGCGGCAATGACCTTTTCGTACAGCGCAATCGCGCGGCGCAGATCAGCCGGGGTCCGCCGCGCCCACAGATCGCGCGCGGTCACATAATCGGCGGCCGTTTTCGGATCGTCAGGCAAGGCTGCGACAGGCCCGGTGACCGATTGCGCGGGCGAAAACACCGTGCTGAAGTTCAGCGTGGCCGCCAGCAATGCGCCCACCGCCACCACCGCGCCTAGCCCCACGAACAGCCGCTTGCCGCGCCCCGGGCTTGCCGGAGCAACGGTTGTCGTCGTGTCCTGTGCGGGCAGGGCAGGCCGTGTTGGCACAGGCAGAGGCTGCACGGCCGGGGCACTGCCATCGGCGAGGTCGCTGTCTGCGTGCCGGCTCGCCCAGGCCAGCAGCTCGTGTTCGTGGGCGAAGACAGAGCCTTGCTTGCCGCCTGGCAGACGATGGACCGGCAGGCTGCGTTCGCGCGCCCAGCGCATCACGGTGGTGCGGTCGCGCCGGAAATAGGCCGCAATCGCCTTCCAGCCATCCAGCCTTCGATCTTGGGATGTCGGCTGGTCCAAGGACATGTCCACCAATTGTTGCAACCGAACGCAGCCGCGCCTCAACTGATCCTGACGCCGCTCTGGCCACGACTGTATCGAGCCACGGCGCGCGCTGTCCATATAATAAGTGAGTGATCCAAGATATTTACCGCAGGATCTAGCCGCCAGGTGGCCAACCGATCCGGGCTGTCACAGACATGTCCGGGGATGGTAGCGGAGGAGGGACTTGAACCCCCGACCTACGGATTATGATTCCGCCGCTCTAACCAGCTGAGCTACTCCGCCATCCAGGCAAACACGGGGCGTTGCCCGGTGCAGGTCGCGCCCTATAATTTGCCCTTTGGCTCCGGTCAAACCAAATTGCACATTGCTGGTCAGATGTTGACCCGGTTGTCGGATCGGGCTTGTCTTACGCGACGGCAACCGGCAGACGACGCGCATTGCTGGCGGGGGCAAATGGCGCTCGATTAAGGGAGACGACGCAGTGCAGGAAACCTATGACATCGTGATCGCTGGCGCAGGCCATGCCGGTGCGCAGGCGGCGATCTGCCTGCGCCAGATGGGTTTTGAAGGCACCATCGGGCTGCTGGGTGACGAATCGTTTCCGCCTTATGAGCGCCCGCCGCTATCCAAGGAGTATCTGGCGGGAGACAAGCCTTTCGAGCGCATCCTGCTGAGGCCCGAAGCATTCTGGGCCGAACGCGGCATCGATCTGCAACTGGGCAAGCGGGTGACTGCGGTCGATCCGGTCGCGCACCAGCTGACATTGAGCGGTGGCGTGGCATTGGGCTATGGCAAGCTGATCTGGGCTACTGGCGGATCGCCGCGGATGCTCGACTGCCAGGGCAGCAATGCGCGCAATGTCTTTGCCGTCCGCACCCGCGCCGATGTCGACAGGATCATGGCGCGGCTGGACGATACGACCAGTGTCGCCATTATCGGTGGCGGTTATATCGGGCTAGAAGCGGCCGCGGTGATGCGCAAGCTGGGCAAGCAGGTGACGCTGATCGAGGCGCTCGACCGCGTGCTGTCGCGCGTTGCAGGCCCTTCTCTGTCTGCATTCTTCGAGGAAGAGCACCGCGCGCATGGCGTCGATCTGCGCACCGGCTACACGGTCGATCATATCGAGACCGACGAGGCGGGGCATGCCGTTGCCGTGCAATGCGGCAATGGCGAGCGGATCGCGGCGGATATGGTGATTGTCGGCATCGGCATCATCGCGCAGACCGGACCGCTGATGCAGGCGGGCGCAGCGGGTGGCAATGGCGTTGATGTGGATGAATATTGCCGCACCAGCCTGCCCGATGTCTATGCGATCGGTGATTGTGCCGCGCATGCCAATGCTTTTGCCAACGACCGGGTGATCCGCCTGGAATCGGTGCAGAATGCCAACGACCAGGCCAAGGTGGCCGCGAGCCATATCATGGGAAATGCCGAGGCCTATCGGGCCATTCCATGGTTCTGGTCGAACCAGTATGACCTTCGCCTGCAGACCGTGGGCCTGTCGCTCGATTACGATCAGGAACTGGTGCGCGGCGATCCGGCCAGCCGCAGTTTCTCGGTGATCTATCTGCGGCACGGCAAGGTGATCGCACTCGATTGCGTCAATGCGACCAAGGATTATGTCCAGGGGCGCAAGGCGATCATCGAGGATGTCCCGCTGGACCTAGCGCAGTTGGCAGACGCATCCGTGCCGATCAAGGAGGTCGAGCACGCCTGAAGACGGCGCGCGTGCCGAGCTGCCGGATAAAAATAGCGCGAGCTATGAAACAATCTTGCGCTCTTGCGGGTTAAAGCCATAGTATCGATAAACCATCGTATACGGTGTCCCCCGAATCTCTGCGAGTCTGCCATTTTTTCACCCGTTCGCCCGTCACGAACGCTTTTGAGGCGTTATGCCCTGTCCGGGCTGGCGCTCATGCTGCTTGCCAGCTGTTCTTCCGGTGAGGAAGACAAGGGGCGTCAGCGGCCGGTTCCGGAAGTCGGCTATATCGTCGCCAGCACCAGCGCGGTGCCGATGGCGGTCGAGCTGGCGGGCCGGATCGCGGCGTTCGAGATGTCGGAGGTCCGCCCGCAGGTGACCGGCATCATCCGCCGTCGGTTCTTTACCGAAGGCGCGATTGTCCGCGCAGGTCAGACCCTCTACGAAATCGATCCCCGGCTCTATCGCGCTGCGACCGCACAGGCGAGCGCGAACCTCAACAGCGCGATTGCCAGTGCCGAGGCCACCCGTATACGCGCCGAGCGGCTGAAGCCTCTGGCAGAGGCCCAAGCGGTTTCGATGCAGGAATATACCGACGCCGTCGCCGCAGCGCGCCAGGCGGCTGCTGCCGTCCAGCAGGGCAGGGCGCAGGTCCAGACTGCCGACGTCAACCTGCAGTTCACGCGCGTGCCTGCGCCAATTACCGGGCGCATTGGTCGTTCGCTGTTCACGGTGGGCGCGCTCGTCACCGGCAATCAGGCCGAGCCGCTGGCGGTGATCCAGGGTGTCGATCCGGTATTCGTCGATATTCAGCAATCGAGCGCGGAACTGCTCACGCTGCGCCGCTCGCTGGCGCAGGGCGGGGCAGTGCCGGGCAGTGCGCAGGTGGCGCTGATGCTCGAAGATGGCAGTGAATATGGCCCGCGCGGCATCGTCCAGTTTTCCGAAGTGATGGTGAACGCCGCCACCGGAACCGTCACACTGCGCGCCCGGTTTGCCAATCCGCAGGGGCTGCTGCTCCCGGGCATGTTCGTGCGGGCGCGGTTCGATCAGTCGATCGATACGATGGCGGTCCTCGTGCCGCAGGCTGCGGTCAGCCGCAATGCACGCGGTCAGGCCAGCGTGTTCGTGGTCGATGCCGGCAACAAGGCCACCGAGCGGCAGGTCACGGCTGACCGGGCCGTCGGCACCGACTGGGTCGTCACCAAGGGGCTGAAGGCTGGCGACAAGGTGATCGTGCAGGGGCTGGCCAAGGTAAAGCCCGGTGCGCCGATCAAGCCCGTTCCTGCCAGCACGCCGCAAGTGATCGCTCCGCCATCTCAGCCAAAGCGCGGCTGAGGCCCCGCTGTGTCACGCATTTTCATCGAGCGACCGATTTTCGCATGGGTGCTGGCGATCATCACGATGCTGGCTGGCGTCGGTGCGATCTATCTGCTGCCGGTCGAGCAATATCCCGATGTCGCTCCGCCGCAGGTCAACATTCGCGCGACCTTCCCCGGCGCATCAGCCGAAACGCTGGAAAACAGCGTCACCCAGATCATCGAACAGCAGCTGACCGGCATTGACGGCCTGCTGTATTTCAACTCCAGCTCGACCTCGCGCGGCCAGGTGACGATCAGCGCCACGTTTGAGAAGGGCACCGATCCCGACATTGCGCAGGTCCAGGTGCAGAACCAGGTGCAGCAGGCACTGGCGCGGTTGCCGCAGCAGGTGCAGCAGCAGGGGCTGCGCGTCACAAAGTCCAACCCGGACTTCCTGATGATCGTCGGTGTCTATGACGAGACCGATCGCAGCACCAACATCGACGTTTCCGATTTTCTCGTCTCGAACCTGCAGGACACGCTTTCGCGGATCGAGGGTGTGGGCGAGACCAATGTGTTCGGATCGCAATATGCGATGCGCATCTGGCTCGATCCGGATCGGCTGGCCTCGGTCGGTCTGATGCCAGGCGATGTGATCACCGCCATCCGCAACCAGAATACGGAAGTTGCAGCCGGCGAAGTCGGCGGGCTGCCCCAGCCTGAGAGCAACCGGCTCAACGCCACCGTCACGTCGCAATCGCGGCTGCGCACGGTCGACGAGTTCGAGGCGATCATCCTCAAGGCCGAACGGAGCGGCGCGGTGGTGCGGCTGGCCGATGTCGCGCGGGTCGAACTGGGGGCGGAAAATTACTCTGCATCCAGCCGTATCAATGGCCATCCCGGCGCGGGACTGGCCATCTCGCTCGCCCCGGGCGCAGATGCGCTGGCGACGGCCGATCTGGTCAAGCAGGCGGTGGCCGATGCCAGGGGCAACTTCCCGGCCGGCTACAATGTCGCCTATGCCAACGACACCACTGCGTTCATCCGGTTGTCGATCGAGGAGGTGGTGCAGACGCTGATCGAGGCGATCATCCTCGTTGTCATCGTGATGTTCGTCTTTTTGCAGAGCTGGCGCGCGACGCTCATCCCCACCATCGCAGTTCCGGTGGTGTTGCTGGGCACGTTTGCCGTGTTCTATCTGTTCGATTTCTCGATCAACACGCTCACGCTGTTCGGGCTGGTGCTGGCAATCGGCCTGCTGGTCGATGACGCGATCGTCGTCGTCGAGAATGTCGAGCGGCTGATGGAGGAAGACCCCGACCTCACGCCCAAGGAAGCGACGATCAAGTCGATGGGCGAGATTCAGGTGGCGCTGGTGGCGATTGCCGTCGTGCTGTCCGCCGTGTTCCTGCCGATGGCGTTCTTCGGCGGATCGACGGGCGTGATCTACCGCCAGTTTTCGATCACCATCGTCTCGGCGATGGTGCTTTCGGCACTGGTCGCGCTGATCCTCAGCCCTGCGTTGACCGCGTCGCTGCTCAAACAGAAGCGGCACGACGGAACGGAACGCAAAAGCTGGCTGACGCGCAACTGGCCGTGGGCCGCAGCACGGATGGAGCGGGCGCAGCACTGGTTCAACCATGGCTTCGCCCGCGGCACCGATCGCTACGTTGGCGCGGTGGAAAAGGTGGTCGATCGCAAGTGGCTGTTTCTGGCGATCTACGCGCTGGTCCTGGTTCTGCTGGTTGCCTTGTTCGTGCGCCTGCCGACCGGCTTTTTGCCGACGGAAGATCAGGGGGCGGCACGTTTGCAGTTTCGTCTGCCCGCAGGAGCCACGCAGGGCCGCACCCGTGAAGTGCAGCTGGCGATCGAAAAATACATGCTGGAGGACGAACGCAAGAACATCGCCGTGATGTTCAGCGTGGCCGGTGGCGGGCAGGGCGCGGCGGGGCAGAACACCGGCCAGGGCTTCGTCAACTTCGTCGACTGGTCCGATCGCACGGCAGCCGAGGATTCGGCCGACGCGATCAGCCAACGTGCCTCAAAGGCGTTTTCGAAGTTTCGCGACGCGCAGGTCAACGTGCTGGTGCCCGCCGCCATTCGTGGCCTGGGCCAGACCAACGGCTTCAGCCTGCAGCTTCAGAACACCAGCGGCATGAGCCGGGAGGATTTTGACGAGGCGCGCAACAGGCTGCTGGAAATGGCGGAAAACGACCCTGTTCTGGCGGGCGTGCGTCTCGGCGAATTGCCCGATGTGCAGACACTGCAGGTTGATATCGACCAGCCCAAGCTTGCGTCGCTGGGACTGAACCAGTCGGATGTGAACACCACTTTGTCTGCCGCCTGGGGCGGGCAGTATGTCAACGATTTCATCGACCGTGGCCGGGTCAAGCGCGTGTTCGTGCAGGCCGATGCGCCGTACCGCGCCACGCCCGACGATCTCGGTCGCTGGTTTGTGCGCGGGAATGATGGGCAGATGGCGCCATTCTCCGCCTTCGCGCGCACGCGCTGGTCGACCACGCCGACCACGCTGTCGCGCTTCCAGGGCTATCCCAGCTTCCAGTTCGAGGGCCAGGCCGCACCGGGGCAAAGCTCTGGCGCTGCGATGGACCGGATCGAGGAGCTGGCCAAGGAAATTCCCGGTATCGGCGTAGCCTGGTCCGGGTTGTCCTTCCAGGAGCGGTTGTCGTCGGGCCAGGCGCCCTTGCTCTATTCGCTGTCGCTGCTCGTCGTCTTCCTGTGTCTAGCGGCCCTGTATGAAAGCTGGACGATCCCCGTCGCGGTCATGCTCGTCATCCCGCTGGGCCTCGTCGGCGCGGTGTTCGCGGTGACGCTGCGCGGGCTGGAGAACGACGTCTATCTGCAGATCGGCCTGCTGACGACGATGGGGCTGGCGGCGAAGAATGCCATTCTGGTGATCGAATTTGCCGAACAGGCGGAAAAACGTGGTGCGCGCGTGATTGATGCGGCGCTGGAAGCGGCGCGGCTGCGCCTGCGGCCGATCCTGATGACCAGCCTGGCGTTCATCTTCGGCGTGCTGCCGCTGGCCCTGTCGAGCGGTGCAGGCGCCAACAGCCGCATCGCCATCGGCACGTCGGTGATTGGCGGCATGCTGACCGCGACAGTGCTGGCGATCTTCTTCATCCCGCTGTTTTTCGTGCTCGTCCGCCGGACGACGCGTGACACGCTCAAGAAACTGCATATCGGCGACGCGCAGCCCAATTCCACGGGTTCGGGCGGAGGCGCGGCATGAAGCGGGCAGGGTTGATCGTCGTGGCGCTGCTGTCGGGCTGTTCGATGGCGCCCAAATATGTGCAGCCTGACCTGCCCGTGCCGGCATCATGGCCGGCGGGCGATGCCTATCTGGCGCAGAGCGAGGCGGCGCTGCCGGTGCTGTCGTACCGCGAGGTTTTCGTCGACGCCAGGCTTGCGCAGGTGATCGAGCAGGCACTGGCCAACAACCGCAACCTGCGCGTGGCGGCGGCGAATATCGAGGCAGCCCGCGCACAGTTCCGGATCCAGCGTGGCGCGCAGTTGCCGCAGATCGGCATCGTTGCAAACAGGACCCAGTTCGACAACGGCACCGCCAACCAGAACCGCAATCAGGATGTCGATATCGGCAATTCGCCCACGGCGAGCCGTTCGACCGCAGGCGTGCGCTATACCGCGGATGTCAGCACCACCGCGTTCGAACTCGACCTGTTCGGGCGATTGCAGTCGCTCTCCGATGCTGCGCTCAACCGCTATTTCGGTACCGAGGCGGCGGCGCGGGCGACGCGCCTGACCCTGGTCGGCGATGTGGCGGATGCGTGGCTGACCTATGCCACCGACCGCTCGTTGCTCGCCTTGGCGGAAGAAACCGCTGCCAACGCGCGCGAGCGGGTCAAACTGACCCGGCTTCGGCTGGATGGCGGTATCGCCCCCCGCACCGATCTTCGCCAGGCCGAGCAGATTCTTGCTACTGCGGAGGCCGATATCGCCGCGCAGACCACATTGCTGGCGCAGGATGCCAACGCGCTGCAGCTGCTGGTCGGCGCACCGGTGGACGAGGCGCTGTTGCCGCGTTCGATCGCCGATGCAGGCGCTGCGGTAAAGACACTGCCAGCGGGGCTCGATTCCACGATTCTGTTGCGCAGGCCCGACGTGATGCAGGCCGAATATGCGCTGAGGGCTGCCAACGCAGAAATCGGCGCGGCGCGCGCGGCGTTGTTCCCGCGGATCACGCTGACGGGACTTGCTGGCCTGGCCAGCAATGCGCTGTCGAGCCTGTTTACCGGCGCAGCGTTCAACTATTCGGTCGGCGAGACCGTGCGTTATTCGCTGTTCGCCGGCGGTGCGGCGCAGGCAGGGGTCGCGCAAACACAGGCACAGCGCGATGCGGCGGTCGCAGGCTATGAAGGCGCGATCCAGGCTGCGTTTCGCGATGTTGCCGACGCGCTGGCGCGGCGCGGCACAATCACCGAACAGCTGCGTGCCTCGCGTGCCTTTGTCGATGCCGCCGAAGACAGCTACCGGCTGACCGACATGCGCTATCGTGGAGGGCTGGACTCGTTCCTCACCAGCCTCGATGCGCAGCGCTCGCTCTATACGGCACAGCGCACGCTGTTGAATACGCAGCTGATCGAAGCGAGCAACCGCGTCACGCTCTACCGTGCGCTGGGTGGTGAGACGGTTGCGCCAACACCACAAGATTGAACCGCGCTACGGGGCGTGCCGCAGGTCAGAGCAACAACATCGCAAACTCGCCCCTGTTCTGCGACTTTCGTAGCAGAGCAGGGGCGATTGTTAGCGTGCAGGCTCAGCCCTTGGGGCGTTTGGTGAAGGGCTTGGCACCTGGGCGACCAGAAAAGCCGGGCTTTCCGCCTTCAGGGCGCGGACGGCTGTCGCCGCGCGGCGCGTAGGGCTTGCCGCCGGGGCCACCAGTGCGGGGACCATCAGAGCGCGGACCATCGCTGCGGGGGCCGCGCGCGGGCTTGTCAGCGAACGAGGCACGGTCGGCATTGGTCTTCTTGTCGCCATAGGGCTTTTTATCGCCAAATGACCTGTTGTCGCCGAACGGCTTCTTGTCGCCAAAGGCGCGCGGTTCGCCATACGGCTTGCGGTCGCCAGAAGGCTTGCGATCGCCAAAGGGCTTCTTGTCACCGAATGGCTTCTTTTCGCCGAATGCCTTGGCTTCATAGCGCGGCTTGAGCGGGCCGGAGTTCGTCTTGCCCTTCTTGCCCGATCCGCTGCCATCACGGGCGTCGGAGCGACGCGGCGGGCCGGAGCGGCTGTGGCCCTGCGGCGGTCCTTCGGCGCGGGTGATCGAGACGCTGCCTTCGTCGCCATCCTCGCCGCCGGCGGTGCGCTCGACAGCTTCTGCGAAGCGATCGGCGACGGCGCGCGGGATTTCAAAATGGGTCGCTTCGTCGCCCAGGCGGATCGCGCCGATTTCGCTACGGGTAATGTGTCCACGACGGCAGAGCAACGGCAGCAGCCAGCGCGGATCGGCATTCTGGCGGCGACCGATGTTCAACGCGAACCAGACAGTGTCTTCAAAACCGGGGCGCGGCCCCATGTCGCGCGGCGGCGGCGATGCAGCAGCGTCGAGCAGTTCCTCGGGCAAAGGCATCTGCGCACGGTGTGCCTGCACCAGCATGATCGCGATGTCTTCTGCCGAGCGCTCGCCCAGCAGCGTTTCGGCCAGCGTGCGGTCGGCGTCGTCCGCTTCGACCGGTGCGCGCAGCTTGTCGAGCAGACGGTCGTGATCGGCGCGGCGGATGTCTTCAGCCGAAGGTGCGTTGATCCACTGTGCGTTGATATTGGCGCCGCGCAGCATCGATTCGAGTCGACGACGACGCGGATACGGCACGATCATCAGCGCGGTACCCTTCTTGCCCGCCCGGCCGGTACGGCCCGAACGGTGCTTGAGGGTGTCCATGTCGCGCGGCAGCTCGACGTGAATGACCAGCGAGAGGCTGGGCAGATCGATGCCGCGCGCAGCCACGTCGGTGGCGACGCATACCCGGGCACGGCGATCGCGCAGCGCCTGCAGCGCCGCGTTGCGCTCGTTCTGGCTGTGCTCACCCGACAGGGCAACAGCAGAGAAGCCGCGCTCGATCAGGCTGGCGTGGAGGTGACGGACATTGTCGCGCGTGGCGCAGAACAGCATCGCGGTTTCCGCTTCGTGCAGACGCAGCAGGTTGACCACCGAGTTCTCGATATCCGCAGGGGCAACCGTCACCGCCAGATATTCGATATCGCCATGACCGCGGTCGGCACCGACGGTCGAGATGCGGTGCGCATCGCGCTGATAGCGCTTGGCCAGCGCCACGATGGGCTGGGGCATCGTGGCTGAGAACAGCATCGTGCGGCGACCATCGGGGGTTGCGTCGAGGATTTCTTCAAGGTCTTCGCGAAAGCCCATGTCGAGCATCTCGTCGGCTTCGTCGAGCACGGCGACCTTGAGGCCGGACAGGTCGAGCGCGCCGCGTTCCAGGTGATCACGCAGGCGACCGGGGGTGCCGACGACGATCTGTGCGCCCTGCGACAGCGCGCGGCGTTCCTTCGAGGCGTCCATGCCGCCGACGCAGGTCGCGATGCGCGCGCCAGCGGGGCCATAGAGCCAGATGAATTCGCGGCTGACCTGCAACGCCAGTTCGCGCGTCGGTGCGACGATCAGCGTCTGCGGCGTGTGGCTGGGGGCAACACGGTTGTCATCACCGATCAGATCGCTGGCCATGGCCAGGCCAAAGGCCACGGTCTTGCCGGACCCGGTCTGGGCAGAAACGATCAGGTCGCGGCCATGTGCGTCTTCAGACAGGACTGCCTGTTGGACAGGGGTGAGCGTGTCGTAACCATGCGCATCAAGCGCGTCCGACAGAACGGCGGGAACAGAGTCAAAAGGCATCGGGATTTCAATTCGTTTAGGGATGCGAAGGTTCCGCGATCGGCGGCGAAACCGCGCGCGGTGGAAAACACGGCCACCGCTGCAAGTCTGCGCCCTTAGCCGTTTTGCGTCCTGGATACAATGACATTCGCTGCCTGGGCTGCCTGCGCCGGTGTTGCGCGGTTCGTTGAGTTTCGTTGCTGAGGCGTGTAACCTGCGTCAACGGATAGGGGCCGTGATTGGCGGCGCCAACGGAAAGGGGGAGGCGAACATGAAAAATCTTGCTGCTTTTGGGTATGTCGTGGCCGCAGTTGGCGCACTGGCGTTGCCGACCATTGCATCAGCGCAAGAGGTGGGCGACTGGGTGCTTTCGCCATGGCGCGGCAGCTCGGTCTATTACCCTGGTGTTATTGAATCGCGCAGCGGATCGCTGGTAACGGTCCGGTTCGATGATGGCGATGTCGAGACGCGCCAGGCCAACACGGTGCTTCCGTTCGACTGGCAGGCCGGCAGCCGCGTTGCATGCATGTGGAGCGACAACAAATGGTATGTCGCCACGGTTCGCTCGATCGCTGCCGATGGGTTCACCATGCAGATCCGCTACGACGAGGACGGCACCATAGAGAATACCAACACCGGGCGGTGCCGTACGCGTTGACCGCCTGCTCCGCCCGCCTGAACGGCCTTGCGGTTCAGGCGGGCGGGCGCCGCCGTCACGCTGCGCGGGAGAGAGGGTTCTCGCGCGGTTCTGTGCCAGCAGAAAGCTGCGTGGACCTCTTGTTGTCCAATCCCAGCCGGAATTTGGCGATTTCCTCCGCCAACTTGCGTGATTCCGCAGCGAGCGACCTTGCTGCGGCACTTGTCTCCTCGACCATGGCGGCGTTCTGCTGGGTGATGCCGTCCAGCGCGCCCACGGTCTGGTTCACCTCGCGCAGCTTCACTGCCTGACCTTCGACCGACTGGGCGATCGTCGTCACGAAATCGCCAATCTGCAGAATGCGGCTCGTGATCCTTTCCAGCGTCTCGCTGGTTTCGGCGACCACCTGCACGCCCACGGCAATCTGTGCATTGGATGCACTGATCTTGGTCTTGATGTCCATCGCAGCATCGGCAGAGCGCTGCGCCAGGGCGCGCACTTCGGTGGCCACGACCGCAAAACCCTTGCCGGCTTCGCCGACCCGCGCCGCTTCGACGCCCGCGTTGAGCGCCAGCAGGTTGGTCTGGAACGACAGCCCGTCGATCACGGCGATGATCTGGTCGATCTCCATCCCGGAATGCTCGATATTGTCCATTGCCACGCGCGCACGTTCAACGATCCCGGCCGAGCTCTCCGCCTCACCCTGCGCGGTTTGCAGCACCTGGCGCGCGTCCTTGGCCTGTTGGGCCGTGCCCGACACGCTATCGGTTATCGCCCGGATGCTGGCGACCGTGTCGTGCAGCGTGGCACTCTGCCTCTCGGTGCGGTCTGCCATGTCATGCGCGGCATGGCTCACATCGCCTGCGCTTTCGTCGATGCTGGTTGCCGCGCCGGAAATCTTGCCGAGCGACTGGCGCATGCCTTCCAGCGCAAGATGATAGTCCGTGCGCAGCTTTTCATAATCGGCAGGGAAGGCTTCGCCGATGCGGCAGGTCAGGTCGTTGCGTGCCATGGCGTTCAGGCCATCGCCCAGCGCGCCGATGACCAGCACCTGTTCGGCTGCGATGGCATTGCGAACCGAAGCCGCTTCCTGTTCAAGCCGTTCAGCTTCGGACCGTGCCGCGGCTTGGCGCTCGATCATCTGCTCAAGCTGCAAAGAGACCTGGATCAGCACCCCTGCTTCTACCAGCACGATCACTGCATGCAGCAAGACGCGGGGCAGATCTGCGCCATCGGGAAAGACCCACGCGGGCATGATGAAATTGGTACCGAGGTGGTGCACCGCGATCACCGCTGTGCCCGCCACGATCGGTCGCCAGTCGCACATCACCACCAGCGTCGCGAGCAACGCAAAGAACATCATGTGGACGTCCATCTGCAGATTCGCCCCTGCGGCCTGGTACAACAGGATCGCAGGGTAGACCGGCATGGTGACACCCAGCAGGATTCTGCCGGTCGACTGGATGTTGCCCGATCGGGCGATCAGCGTCGGGAGCAGGGTGATCGCAACGGCCGCGACGACCGGGGTCCACCCCAGGCTGGCATAAATGCTGACCCCGGCAATGATGGCTACGCATAGCCAGGCGATGATCACGAGCGCGAAAACGCCGTTCTTGCGGATACCGGTCAGTTCCATGAGGTTTGTTTCTTCCCTTGGGTTCCTGCAATCTTCCCGCAAAAGATTTCAGGTGCTTTGATGAGCAGACTCGAATGTTGCCATGCGCTGGCCGCGAGGAGGTCGCGTCGCGCGTAAACGAGGATCGATCCCGGCAGTGGCCCCTGGCCCAGAAACGCCGCACCCTTGGGCAAGGCCCAGCCCATCGTCTGGCCAACCGCCGCAGGGCCCAGCGGAATGACCATCATCGGTCCTTCGCGCGGGGGTGCCAGGGTCATCGCAACGATAGCCGCCACGACCATCGCAATCTGCGCATACAGCGCAATCTTCAGCGCTCGCATGGAGCGATCAGTCTGGATTTCGTCGGAGGGCATGGACACTCGCATGCCCTGCACTATCCAATCGACAAGTAAACATTCGCTTATTTATGGAGCGAATTCTGCCTAACAGACCATTTATAATGGCTGCAAACCTTTGTAGGCATGATGATTGCCGATAGATGGGCGTTCGATAACGCTAAATTGCGGTGCCCGCAGCATGGCCGCTCGCCCAGGCCCATTGGAAATTGTAGCCGCCCAGCCATCCCGTGACGTCTACCGCTTCACCGATCGCATACAGTCCCGGTACTTTGCGCGACTCCATTGTCTGCGACGAGAGGCCATCTGTGCTGATCCCGCCGGCGGTAACTTCGGCCTTGGCATAGCCTTCGGTGCCGTTGGGGTGAAACACCCAAGACTTCAGGCGCCGCTCTGCCTCGACAAGCAGGCGGTCTGCGCAATCTGCGAGGCGGCTTTCGGAACCGAGGCGTTCGCTCAGGGTGGCAGCCAGCCGGTCAGGCAGCATGGCGCCCATTGCGCTGCGCACGGTCGCGCGGGGTTGGGTGCGCTTGGCAGAAGTCAGCCAGCCGGTGGCCGCATCAGGGATGAAATCGATCTCCACCGGCTCGCCATGCCGCCAATAGCTGGAGACCTGCAGGATTGCGGGGCCGGAAAGCCCCTTGTGCGTGAACAATGCCGCCTCGCGAAACGCCGACTTGCCAGCGCGGGCAATCACCTCGGTTGCGACGCCCGAGAGCGACCGGAACAGTGTCTCGTCGCCGCCCAAAGTCAGGGGCACCAGCGCGGGGCGGGGTTCCACGACCTTGAGGCCGAACTGCCGGGCCAGGTCATAGGCAAAGCCGGTCGCGCCCATCTTGGGGATGGACGGACCACCGGTCGCTATCACCAGCGCCGGTGCGCTGGCCGTCCGGTTGCCGATGGCGACGTGATAAACTCCATCGGCATGGCTGACGGCACCCACGCGGTGACCCAGCACCATCTCGACGCCGCCCTTGTCGCATTCCTCGAGCAGCATCGCGACGATCTGCTTGGCCGAGCCATCGCAGAACAGCTGACCCAGGGTCTTTTCGTGCCAGGCGATGCCATAGCTGTCGACCAGCGCGATGAAATCCTGCGGGCTGTAGCGGCCCAGCGCGGATTTGGCGAAATGCGGGTTGGCGCTGATGTAGCGGTCTGCCTGGGTGTTCACATTGGTGAAATTGCACCGCCCGCCGCCGGAGATCAGGATCTTCTTGCCCGGCGCATCGGCATGATCGACCAGCAGCACCCGACGGCCGCGCTGCCCGGCGATGGCCGCACAGAACAATCCGGCCGCGCCAGCGCCCAGGATGATGGCGTCATAGGGGGATGGAGCGGGGGAGGGCATCAGGCGGGTCTATGACGCGCAGGTGGCGCTTAGTCGAGGTCAAATCAGCCCCATCGAGCGCATGCTGCTATGCCCGTCCAATCCGATGATGATATGGTCGTGCACACCGATGCCCAGCCGTTTGCCCGCCTCGATGATCTCGCGGGTGATCTGGATATCCTGCTTGCTGGGCTGGGGATTGCCGCTGGGGTGGTTGTGCACCAGGATCAGCGAGGTCGCCCCCAGGTCGAGCGAGCGCTTGATCACCTGCCGGGTGTAGATCGCCGCCTGATCGACCGATCCTTCGGACATGTTGTCGTCGCTGATCAGCATGTTCTTGGCGTTCAGATACAGAACGCGGACGCGCTCGCGGGTGAGGTGCGCCATGTCGAGCCGCAGATAATCGAGCAGCGCCTGCCAGCTCGACAGGATCGGCTGGCGGTGCACCGGCTCGCTGACCAGCCGGCGCGCGGCGACCTGAACGATCTTGAGCGCCGCTGCGCTGGTATCGCCCATGCCCGGCACCGCGCGCAGCGAATCGCCGTCGGCCGTAAGCACGCCGGCCAGGCTGCCGAAATGGTCGATGAGCTGCTTGGCGAGCTGCTTGGTGTCGCGGCGCGGAATTGCCAGCGCCAACAGATATTCAATAATTTCATGATCATGCAGCCCGGTTCCGTCACTGTTCAGCAAACGCTGCCTAAGCCGGGCGCGGTGGCCTGCGCCGTGATGGCCGCCTGCCGCAGTATCGGGCAGTTCGGCATCGGCCAGCAACGGCAGCACAGGCGAGGAAGGGGGCATATTTTGAGGTTAATCTTTCGCCCCGACGCGGGCAAACGCTTTGTCGGCGCGGCTTTCATCGCTCGGCGTTGCAACCGACGGCGTTGCAGCGCATTCAGGTGGCGATGAGCGACCCCGAGACAGAGGCTGAGGCGATCCCGCCTGAACGTCAGGCGCGGGCGTGGCAGCGAACCGCGTGGCCGCTGCGCGTGGTGCTGTACGGCGTCGCGTTGCTGGGATTGGTCGGGCTGATCGCTTGGACCCAGCGCGAGGATATCGCCCGCAACCTGATCGGCAACGAACTGGAGCGCCAGGGCATACAGGCGCGCTATGATATCGAATCGATCGGTGTCGGGCGGCAGACGGTGCGCAACCTGGTGCTGGGCGACCCCGCCCGGCCCGATGCGACGATCGACCGGTTGAGCATCGATATCGGCGGCGGGCTGTTTGGCCTGAGGATTGACCAGGTGATCGTCGAAGGCCTGCGCGGCTATGGCCGGCTGGACAACGGCCGGGTCAGCTTCGGTACCCTCGACAAGCTGATCTACACTGACAGCCAGGAGCCGTTCAGCCTGCCAAGGCTCGATCTGACGCTGCGCGATGCGAGGCTGCGGATCGAAAGCCCCTATGGCACGCTGGGTATCAAGGGCGAGGGGAGCGGCGATCTGCACGACGGCTTCAAGGGCACAATGGCGGCCATCGGGGCGCGATTCGCTTATCAGGGGTGCGCCATTGACCGGCCCAGCCTGTTCGGCACGATCCGCATCGAAGATCAGCGACCTGCATTCACCGGCCCGCTGCGGTTTGCAGGCTTGGCTTGCGAGGCCGGTGGGGTCGCAATCGGCGGATCTTCGCTGGCGCTGCGCGCCGAGGCGAACGCCACGCTGGATCGAGTCGAGGGCGCGATCGTCCCCGCCACCGGTGCGATCCGCGCAGGCGACGCGGCAGCGGCTGGTTTGCGCGGCCGGCTGGGCTTTGCCTATTCGCCCGGACAGATCGATACCGAGGTGGATCTGACACTGCTGGATGCCGGTGCTTCGGGTGTCGGCTTCGACAGGCTGGTGGCCAGGGGCACGGGCGTGCTGCGGTTGTCAGCAATGCAACCCGACGTCCGCTTTGAAGGCAGTGTTCTGGGCGAGTCGCTTGCAATGGACCCGGCGCGCCTCACTGGGATGGACCGGGCCGTCGGTGCCAGTGCTAGCCTGCCGGTCGGGCCGCTTGTTGCGCAGATGGTCAAGGCCGCGCGGCGTACCTTGCCCGGGGCGAACCTCGCGATGACGGTCCAGGCGCGCAGCGGCGCTGAACGGCTGTCGGTCGAGATCCCGCGACTCGCGCTGAATGGGGCAAAAGGCGAACGGCTTGTCGGCGGTAACAGCCTGACGCTGCGCCGTGTGCGCGACGAGTTCCAGCTCGCTGGAAACATCGCCACCGGCGGTGCAGGTCTCCCGATCTCCCAGTTGCGCATCGTGCCGCGCGGGCAGGGGGCCTATGCGCTGCGGCTGGCTATGGAGGAGTATCGCGCAGACGGTGCGTCGCTGGCAGTGCCGCAGCTGGAAGCGCAGTGGAACGGGCGCGGTGGCCTGTCGTTCAATGGCACAGCGCGGCTCAGCGGACCGATCCCCGGCGGCAGTGTGCAGGGTCTGGTGCTCCCGCTTCAGGGGCGATGGAGCGAGGCAGGCGGTGTCACACTGTACGATAACTGCCAGACGTTGCGCGTCGACCAGCTGCGGCTGGCAAATTTCACCAGCGCACGCCAGGCACTGACCCTGTGCCCCACAAGAGGTGCGCCGATGGTTCGCTCCGGACTCCGTGGTCTGGTGCTGGCGGCGCGGTTGGCGCAGTCCAGCCGGATCAACGGCCGGCTTGGCACATCGGACCTTGCACTGTCGGTGGGGGCCCTGCAGCTCGATTTCCCCGGCACGGCGCAGCTGTCGGATGTCGATCTGCTGATCGGCAACGCGCAGGCGGGTACGCACATCAAGGCGGGCGACTTTAGCGTCGATCTGGGCGATGCCCTGGGCGGGCGCTATGCCGATGCGGAAGCGACGATCGGCGTGGTTCCGCTGTTGATGACGCGCGGTACAGGCGCGTGGCGCTTCGCCGAATCGGTGCTCGAGGTGACGGGCGACGAATGGTTGCTGCGCGATCGTCAGGTGCCCGCGCGTTTCCAGCCGCTGGTAACCGACGACATGCGGCTCACGCTGGCCGATGACAGGATCGGCGTGACCGGTACGCTGAACGAACCGCAGACGCTGCGCCAGGTTCTGCGCGTGGGTATCGCGCACGATCTGGCAACGGTCACCGGCCATGCCGACCTGTTCGTCGATGGCATGACCTTTGACGATACGCTTCAGCCCGAGATGGTCAGCAATATCGCGCTGGGTATCATCGCCAATACGCGCGGCACGGTGGCGGGCACCGGGCGGATCGACTGGACAAGCGAAGGGGTGGCATCGAGCACGGGGCGCTTCCGCACCGATTCGCTTGGCTTCGCAGCGGCTTTTGGCCCGGTCAGCGGCCTGTCGGGCGAAATCGCGTTCACCGATCTGCTCGGATTCGAGACCGGCCCGGGGCAATTGGTGCGGCTGGCAGAGGTCAATCCCGGCTTTGCTGTCTATGGCGGCGCGATTCGCTACCGCCTGCTCCCCGGCTTTCGCATGCAGGTCGAGGGCGGCGAATGGCCGTTTGCCGGGGGGCGGCTGCTGCTCGACCCCGGCACGATCGATCTGGTGAGCGAAGAGCCGCGCCGTCTCGTTTTCCGCGTCGATCGGGTGGATGCCGCACAGTTCCTGGCCGGATTCGATTTCGAGAACATCAACGCGACCGGCCAGTTCACCGGCATCATCCCGATCATCTTCGACAAGGACGGCGGCCATGTCCGCGGTGGCCGGCTTGAGGTCATCGGCGATGGCGGCACGCTCGCCTATGTCGGGGAGCTGACCTATGAAGACCTCGGCACGATGGCAAACTTCGCATTCAACGCCTTGCGATCATTGCGCTATCGATCGCTGGTGGTCGAACTGGACGGCGAGCTGGCAGGCGAGGTCGTCACAAAAATTCGCTTTGATGGCATCAGCCAGGGCGAGGGCGCTTCCCGCAACTTCCTCACCCGGAGGATCGAGAAACTGCCGCTGCGGTTCAATGTGACGATCAGCGCGCCTTTCCTTCAGCTCATCACTTCGGCGCGGTCGCTCTACGACACGCAGTACATTACCGACCCCGGAGTGCTGGGCCTGCTGCCCGGCCAGACGAACAATCCGGGCATCGGTTCGACAACGGAAACAAAACCGGGCATTCAGCCCCCAGAAAGCGAGGATCGTCCATGAAGCGGGGAACATGGTTGGCGATGGTGAGGAACCACAGCGCCCTGGTCGCAGTCGTGATGGCTGCGGCTGCGTCGCTGGGGGGATGCGTGACGATAGCGGCACCGGACAAGCCGATTGTCATCAATCTCAACATCAACATCAAACAGGAAGTCGTCTATCGGCTCGATGGCAAGGCCAAAGAGGTGATCGACGAGAACGCGGAGATTTTCTGATGAACAGGGCTTTTGTGAAAACCGGGATTGCCGCGCTGGCGGTGTTTGGCCTGGCTTTGCCTGCCCTCGCGCAGCGTGATCCGGCCTATGAGGCGGCTCGCTCCAGCGGATCGATTGGCGAGAAGCCGGATGGTTATCTTGCGGTGGTCAGTGGCGGCGACGGCCAGCTGCAGAAGCTGGTCAGCGACATCAATCTCAAGCGCAAGCAGGTCTATACCGAACGTGCTTCCGCCGAAGGCTCGACAGTGGAACAGTTCGCCTTCACCGCAGGCTGCAACACCATATCGCGAACCAAGCCTGGCGAAAAATACCAGGCACCTGACGGCAGCTGGAAGACTCGGGACGGCAGCCCGCCGGTGCGTGATGCCCGCTGTCCGTAACTGCGACAGCTCCCTGAACGCCGAACCCGCCCGGATTTCTCGCGAAATCCGGGCTTTTTCGTGCATGTTCCCGCAGCGCAGCATGGCCATTGACTTGCAACCCAGCCCTTTCTAAACGGGCCGCGCCTTGGCGGGTCCACTCGTCGCTGGTTGCTTGCTTTTTCGATATTGTAGCCTCAGGGCCAATAAGAGGGAGTAAAGCAGATGGCGGAGAATGAACCCGGGCAAGACCCTGTCGGCGGCGACGCGCGGATCGATCACCTTGGTGATCGCTTGCGCGATATCACGCAGCGGGAGCAGGCCGGAGCGAGCGGCAAGGGGGGCGCAGTCGATGCGAATTATCGATTGGGCAACCGGGTGCTCGCCGACCTGCTGGGGGGTATTGCTGGTGGTTTGCTGTTCGGCTGGCTGTTTGATCGCTGGCTGGGCACATCGCCCTGGCTCCTGATCGCGTTCCTCACCTTGGGGATCATCGTGGCGTTCAGGAACATCATCCGGGTTTCCAACGCATATTCGGCGGGGCTGAAAAATCAGCAGTCCCCGAAGGATAAGCCTGAAGATTAAGACGAAGAGGTAAGGTTGTGGCAGCCGAGTCAGGCAAAATCGACCCAATGCACCAGTTCGAAATCGCGCCCGTTTTCTCGGGTGGTTTCGACATTGCGGGGCAGACCATCGCCTTCACCAACAGCGCCATGTGGATGCTGTTGACGCTGGTGGCATTGTGGGTGTTCATGCAGGGCGGCATGAAGCGTGAGCTGGTGCCCGGTCGCTGGCAGCTGATGGTCGAGAGCTTTACCGGCTTTATCGACGACATGCTGGTCGCCAACATCGGTGCCGAGGGCCGCAAATACGCGCCTTATGTCTTTTCGCTGTTCATGTTCATCCTGTTCGCCAACATCCTCGGCCTGCTGCCGATCGGCGTGTTTGGCGGTCATCCCTTCACCGTGACCAGCCATCTGACGATCACCGGCGTGCTCGCCATCGTCAGCTTCGCGATCGTGCTGATCGTCGGTTTCAGCCGTCATGGCTTCCACTTCTTCTCGCTGTTCGTGCCGCACGGCACGCCGCTGCCGATGATCCCGTTCATCTTCCTCGTTGAACTGCTGTCCTTCCTGGTCCGCCCGTTCAGCCTGGGTCTGCGACTGTTCGTTGCGATGACCGCCGGGCATATCCTGCTGAAGGTGCTCGCAGGCTTCGTGATCAACTCGACCAACGCCGGCGTCGGCTATGGCCTGATGGTCGGCCTGCCCAGCCTGACGCTGATGGTCGGGATCAGCGCGCTCGAAATTCTGGTCGCGGTTGTCCAGGCCTATGTCTTTGCGCTGCTCACCTCGCTGTACATCAACGACGCGGTGAACCTGCATTAAGCTTTTCTTTTCGCTACAATCTTTCCATCACACAAGTTTCCTAAGGAGTAATATTATGGACGCAGAAGCTGCAAAGTTGATCGGTGCCGGTCTGGCTGCAATCGGTGCCGGCATGGCCGCTATCGGTGTGGGTAACGTGTTTGGTTCGTTCCTGGAAAGCGCACTGCGCAACCCGGCAGCAGCCGATGGCCAGCAGGGCCGCCTCTTCATCGGCTTCGCCGCTGCCGAACTTCTCGGTCTGCTGGCGTTCGTCGTGGCGATGATCCTGATCTTCGTTGCCTGATTATTCGTGAAACGGGGCCGGCCTGTCGCCGGTCCCGTTTCGCACCTTCAAGATTCTGATCCACGGATAGCTTTGATATGCCCCAGATTGACCAGATCATGTCCACCTACGGGTCCCAGTTCTTTTGGCTGGTGATCACGTTTGGGCTGATTTATTTTGTAATCGGGCGTTCGATGCTGCCGAAGATCCAGGGCACGGTCGATCTGCGCAAGGGTAAGATCGCCGGTGATCTGGCCGCTGCCCGCGCTGCCCATGCCCGTGCCGACGAGATCGAGGAAGAGTATCGTCAGGCGCATGCTCGTGCCCGCGATGCGGCGCTCGCCGTGACGGCCGAAGCCAAGGCCAAGGGCGCTCGCGAGGCGGAAGTCCGGGTGCGGGATGCCGATGTCGGCATCGCATCGCATCTGGCCGAAGCCGAAGGTGCCATTGCGGCACAGCAGGCAGCCGCTCTGACCGAGATCGAAGCCGTGGCGGTGGAAGCCGCCCAGGATATCGTCGCCCGGCTGACGCCGGCAAAGATCACCAAGCCGCAGGTCAACCGTGCGGTCAAGGGAGCACTGGCCGATGCTTGACCTCATCATCCTCGCGTCCGAAGCCGGCGAGCATGCCGATCCTTCGATCGGCGGCGTGCATCTGCTCAACGCCACCTTCTTCGTCTCGGCGGCGATGCTGATCCTGATCGGCATTGTCCTCTACAAGAAGGTCCCGGCGCTGATCGGTGCCTCGCTCGATCGCAAGATCGCCAGCATCAAGGCGGAACTCGACGAGGCCCAGGCCTTGCGTGCGGATGCCGAGCGTCTGCGCGGCGAATATGAGGCCAAGCTGGCTGCGGCAACGCAGGAAGCCGCCGACATGAACGCCCGCGCCGAAGCCGAGGCCGAAGCCGTTCTCGCCAAGGCCCGCACCGATGCGGAAAACCTGATCGCGCGCCGCCAGAAGATGGCGACCGACAAGATCGCCGCCGCCGAGCGTGCGGCCGTCGCCGAAATCCGCAGCAAGGTTGCCCGCGCTGCCACCGGTGCCGCGGCTGCGCTGATTGCCGAAAACCACAATGCCGACGCCGACAAGGCGCTGGTCGATCATACCGTGGCCGAACTGGGCACGCGTCTGAACTGATCCTGTTTCCCTCTCCCTGCGTGGGAGAGGGATCGGTTTTGCCATGTGCTAAACCATTGACCTGCCGCCATCGTCACGCCACATCACGCGCACCATGGCAGGCCGTCCCGCACATCCCAATGACAGCAATCCGCGCGCACCCGACCGCTTTCTGGAGGAAGCGGCGACGTACAGCGTGCGCGGGGCTGATACGCCCGACCTCGACGTCGGTGTCGCTGCCATCCGCAACACGCTGAAATCACTGCCGACGCGGCCTGGTGTCTACCGGATGCTCGATGCACGCGGCGATGTGCTCTATGTCGGCAAGGCGCGGATGCTCAAGAACCGGGTGACCAACTATACCCAGGTCGACAAGTTGCCGCGCCGGTTGCAGCGGATGGTGTCGCTCACCCGGTCAATGCTGATCGTCACCACCAACAGCGAGGCCGAGGCATTGCTGCTCGAGGCACAGCTGATCAAGCGCTATCGCCCGGCGTACAACGTGCTGCTGCGCGACGACAAGAGCTTCCCCTACATCCTGCTGCGCGAGGACCACGACTTCCCGCGCATGTCCAAATATCGCGGCGCGCAGAAGTACAAGGGCCAGTATTTCGGCCCCTTCGCCAGCGCCGGATCGGTGACCAGCACATTGAATTCGCTGCAGAAGCTGTTCCTGCTGCGCTCGTGCTCGGACAGCTTTTTCGCCAACCGATCGCGGCCCTGCCTGCTGTACCAGATCAAGCGCTGCTCGGCGCCGTGCGTGGACCGGATCAGCAAGGCGGATTACGCTGCGCTTGTCGGCGATGCGCGCGCGTTCCTCACCGGCAAGTCGACCGACGTTCAGGCCAAATTGGGCGCGCGGATGGAGGCGGCGGCGCAGGCGCTCGATTTCGAGAGTGCGGCGGCCTATCGCGACCGATTGAAGGCTTTGACCTTCATTCAGGGCAGCCAGGCGGTCAACGCGAACGGGATTGCCGATGCCGATGTGTTTGCGATGGCGAGCCAGGGCGGCACGGTCTGCATCCAGGCGTTCTTCATCCGCGCCGGGCAGAACTGGGGCCATCGCAGCTTCTTCCCCGCGCATGTTCAGGAGCTCGACGAGGCCGAGATCCTCACCAGCTTCCTGATGCAATTCTATCAGGACATGCCGCCGCCGCGGCTGATCCTCACCGATCGCACGCCGTTCGAATGCGATCTGGTGGTCGAGGCGCTGTCGGCCAACATGACGCACAAGCTCGAACTGCTGGTGCCCCAGCGCGGCGAGCGCAAGCGGCTGATCGAGCAGGCGCAGCGCAATGCGCTCGAGGAACTGCAGCGCCGCGTCGCCGAGAGCGCCAGCCAGACGAAGTACCTCGCCGAGATGGCCGATCTGTTCGGGCTCGACGGCCCACCTGATCGCATCGAGGTCTATGACAACAGCCATATCCAGGGTACCAATGCGCTTGGCGCGATGGTGGTCGCGGGGCCGGAGGGCTTCCGCAAGGCGGCGTATCGCAAGTTCAACATCAAGCGCGCCGAAACCGTGCCGGGCGATGATTATGCGATGATGCGCGAGGTATTCGAGCGCCGCTTTGCCCGCGCGCAGACCGACGATCCCGATCGCAGCGGCGGCGACTGGCCCGATCTGGTGCTGGTCGATGGCGGCAAGGGCCAGTTGAACGCGGCGATGGAGGCGCTCGCGGTGCTGGGTATCGACGATGTCGCATTGGTCGGCGTCGCCAAGGGGCCGGATCGCAACGCGGGCCGCGAGACCTTCTTCCTGCCCGATGGCAAGGAGTTCACGCTACCGACCAACAGCCCGGTGCTGTTCTATCTCCAGCGGCTGCGCGACGAGGCCCACCGCTTCGCCATCGGCGCGCACCGCACCAAGCGCAAGAAGGCGATGACCAGCAGCCCGCTCGACGAGGTGCCCGGCATCGGCCCCGCACGCAAGCGTGCGCTGCTGATGCACTTCGGCACCGCCAAGGCGGTGCGCAGCGCCAGCCTTCAGGACCTGCAAAAGGCCCCCGGCGTGTCGAAGGCGATGGCGCAGCTGGTCTATGACTATTTCCGGGGATGATGTAACTCAGCTACACTGTTAAGTGTTATGGGGTCGTCTGATGGGTCTCGACATAATGGTTGGATGGCTAGCGCAGAACCGGCGCTGCCTCGCAGACGAGGAGTTCCGGTCGCTGTTCGAGCCTTTCGATTCGCTGAATGAGGTGTTGGTAGAAGGCGGTGCGCCACCACACCACGAGCCGCTCGACGTTGCCGACGATGATGTGTTCGAAGCGCAGATGTGGGGCTATAACGGTCTCCGCATGGTTCGTCGCGTTGCGGCGCACTGGGCTTTGGAGGGGAGGTTGCCTCCGCCAATCGCATACGACGAAGTCGATGAAGTACCGGTTCTAGACCAGCTGTATGCGGCACATAACGAGTTTATGGCCCGAGAATCTTCGCGCGGGCTATTGTCGCGTTTTGCCAAATCTAAGCCTGCACCAGCTTTCGCCCAACTTCTGTTGCACTCCGATTGTGAAGGCTTTTATCTGCCGCGCCGGATGGATAGGGTAATCTTCGATAGCGGCGATCCCCAGCGGGAAGGCGTTGGCTACATGGTCGGTTCCGCGCCCCTGCTGTGGGAAGAGTGTCAATTGTTGGCTTCATGCATTGACCTCCCTGAGGGGCTCGACACACAGGACGAGCAACTTTGGGAATTTGCCGACAGGCCTTCGAAGACGGGGCCTCTCTGGCAACAATACGGCGTAGAAGCATACTGTCTGACGGTCCTGATGCGAGCCACCGAGGCATCTGCTCGGCTGGGAGCTGCAGTCCAGTTCGTTTGATCAGCCAAGGTGCTAGTTTGTGAGTAATGACTGGGCTTTTACTGGTCCATTTTCGATGAGATTGCGCAGGGACCCCTGTCCATTTTCTGCCGCACAGTTACGATGCAAGCGGCCTTTCATAAGGTCGTATGAAGCGAAAATCTGGATCTTTCGGTGGACAAATCGACCGACACGCAACGCGTAAGCCTCAAAATGCCTCCGGAGCTGCCTGAAAGGCTCGATCGGGCGGCAAGCAGGCGCGGCGTGTCTTTGCAATCCCTGATCAAGGTGTGGATTGGCGATAAGCTGGATCAACTTGCCGACCTGCGCTAGGGCGTTTAAATGCCCATAATCCGCACCCCCGCGATCGTCTGCACGGTGCGAAAGCATGGCGAGCATGGGGCGGTGGCGCGGCTGTTTACGCCCGAGCATGGCCTGCAGGCAGGCTATGTGCAGGGCGGGCGGTCGACAGCGATGCGCCCCGTGCTGATGCCTGCCAATCTGGTGACCGCAGAGCTGCGCAGTCGCTCGCCCGATCAGCTTGCCAGCCTGACGGTCGAGCTTTCCACCAGCCGCGCGCCTTATTATGCCGAGCCGCTGGCGGCGGCGGCGTTCGAGTGGGTGACGTTGCTGACCGCGACGGTCGCGCCCGATGATCAGCCTTTCCCCCGGCTCTATGCCGCGCTGGCCGCGCTGCTCGAACTGGTTTGTGTTGCCCCCTCGGCGCGCTGGTGGGCGCAGGCGATGGTGCGGTATGAGGCGCTGCTGCTCGCCGAACTCGGATTCGGGCTCGATTTGCAACGCTGTGCGGTCACCGGCGAGCGCGAGGATCTGGCCTATGTCAGCCCGCGCACCGGGCGCGCGGTGTCGCTGCACGCCGCCGGAGTCTATGCCGAAAAGCTGCTGGTGCTGCCCGCGTTCATGACCAGTGATGCCGAGCCCGATTGGGAGCAGCTGCTGCAGGGCTTTGCACTCACCGGGCATTTCATCGAGCGTCAGTTCTTTGCCGAACGCCGTGCCGATCCGCTGGCGGCGCGGGTGATGATGATCGACCGCTTGAGGCGGATCGCGGGCTGATCGCTCGCTTCGCGCAAAACAATGTTGCCTGAATGCGCCGCCGGACGCTATGCGCGCGGCGATCACAGACAGGAACACGACATGAAAATTGCAATTCTCCCCGGCGACGGCATCGGTCCGGAAATCATGGCCGAGGCCGTCCGCGTGCTGCGCGCGCTCAACCTGCCGGGTGTGGAATTGCACGATGGCCTTGTCGGCGCCGCGGCCTGGCGCGTCCACGGCCACCCGCTGCCCCCCGAGACGCTCGCGTTGATGCACGAGAGCGATGCCCTGCTGTTCGGCGCGGTGGGCGATCCCGCCTGCGATGGCCTGGAGCGGCATCTGCGCCCCGAACAGGCGGTGCTGGGGATGCGCAAGGAGTTGGGGCTATTCGCCAACCTGCGCCCCGCCAAGGTGTTTCCGGGGCTGGAGGCGCATAGCTCGCTGCGGCCCGAGGTCGCGGGCGCGATCGACCTGATGATCGTGCGCGAACTCAATGGCGATGTGTATTTCGGCGAGAAGGGGATGCGCACCACCAGCGACGGTCAGCGTGAGGGCTATGACATCATGTCCTATAGCGAAAGCGAGGTGCGCCGCATCGCGCATGTCGCGTTCCGCACCGCGCAAGGTCGTTCGGGACGGCTGTGCTCGGTCGACAAGGCCAATGTGCTAGAAACCTCGCAGCTTTGGCGTGATGTGATGATCGAGGTGGCGGCGGAATATCCCGATGTCACGCTCGAGCACATGTATGTCGACAACGCCGCGATGCAGCTGGTCCGCGCACCGGGCAAGTTCGACACCATCGTCACCGGCAACCTGTTCGGCGACATATTGTCCGACCAGGCGAGCATGTGCGTCGGCTCTATCGGCCTTCTTGCCTCGGCGTCGCTGGGCGCGGAGCAGACCGCGTTCGGCACCAAGGGCGCGTACGAACCGATCCACGGCAGCGCACCCGACATCGCGGGCAAGGGCCTCGCCAATCCGGTCGCGATGATCCTGTCGGCTGCGATGATGCTGCGCCACAGCTTCGGGCTGGAGGCAGAGGCCGCGCGGATCGAGTCGGCGGTGGCGACTGCGCTCAACGCAGGCGCGCTGGGCGCGGATCTCGGCGGGACGATGGGCACGGTCGCGATCGGTGACGCGGTGCTCGCGGCGCTGGGCTGATCTCTACTGGCCTGATCTTTACTGGGTCGCAACCCACCAGAGGTGACCCGCCGGATCGCGAAAACCGCCCCTGAGATCATCGTCGGCGGCTTTGCGTATCGGCGGCTGAACCGCCTCAGCCCCTGCCGCCATCGCGCGATCGTAAACGGCCTGAGCGTCTGCGACATAGACATGGAGATGGACCTCCGCCGACAGATAGTCTGTCGCGCCGCCGCCTATCATCACTATGCTATCGTCGATCCGCACCTCGCCGTGCATCAGCGAACCATCGGGTCGGTCAAAGCGGCGAAGGAGTGACGCGCCAAAAACCGCTATCAGAAAGTATATCACCCGTTCGGGTTCAGGACAGATCAAATAGGGACTCACCGATGGGTAGCTTGGGGGTTTCCAGTCTCTCATGCCCGCTCCATTCTGCATGGTCGGTTGACGCCTGAATGATAGCGCAGAGCCCGTCCAGATACCACTGAACATCCTATATCGCGGGAGAGTGGAGGCGGCTCAACCTCGTTCGCGCGCCACTTCGCGCCAGCCGATGTCTCGGCGGCAGAAGCCGGTGGGGAAGGTGATGGCATCGACTGCTGCATAGGCGGCGGTCTGCGCCTCGGTCACGCAGCTGCCGGTACCGGTGACGTTGAGCACGCGGCCACCATTGGCGACCAATGCGCCGTCCTTCAGCGCGGTGCCTGCGTGGAACACCTTCGCGTCGCCCACATCGCCCAGCGTGATCGCGCCGCCCTTTTCGGGGGTGCCGGGATAGCCCTTGGCGGCCATTACCACGGTCAGCGCATAGTCGCCCGAAAACCGGGGAGCGGGGCAGTTTGCCAGCTCGCCCTTTGCGGTCGCGAGGAGCAATTCGGCCAGATCACTCTGCAGACGGGTCATCAGCACCTGGCACTCGGGATCGCCGAAGCGGCAATTGTATTCAATCAGCTTGGGCCCTTCGCTGGTCAGCATCAGCCCGGCGAACAGCACGCCCGAATAGGGCATGCCCTCGGCGGCGAGCGTCGCGACGGTCGGCGCAATGATCCGCTCCATCACCTGGGCTTCTAGCTCGGCGGTCAGCACCGGCGCGGGGCTGTACGCACCCATGCCCCCGGTGTTGGGCCCGGTATCGCCTTCACCCACCCGTTTATGGTCCTGCGCCGATCCGAACGCGACGATCGCGCTGCCATCGGTAATCGCAAAGAAGCTCGCCTCTTCGCCGGTCATGAACTCCTCGATGACCACCTCGGCTCCGGCCTCGCCGAAGGCACCCGCGAACATATGACCAATCGCGTCGTCCGCTTCCTCGGCGGTCTCGGCGATGATCACGCCCTTGCCCGCAGCCAGGCCATCGGCCTTGATCACCACCGGCAGGTCGAAATCGGCGAGCGCCGCACGCGCCTCTGCCGCATGGCTGGCGCGGACATAGCGTGCGGTCGGGATGTCGGCGCGGTCGCACAGCGCCTTGGTGAACCCCTTGGAGCCTTCCAGCTGCGCCGCTTTCGCGGACGGTCCGAAAACGGGCACTCCGGCGGCGCGCAGACTGTCTGCCAGGCCATCGACCAGCGGCGCTTCGGGGCCGATGACGACCAGGCCAATGGTTTGCTCGGCACAGAATGCCGCAGCTGCTGCATGATCGGTCACGGCGAGGTCGACACAGGTCGCATGCTCTGCGATGCCCGGATTGCCCGGCGCGGCGAAGATGCTTTCGACCTGCGGGGATTGCGCCAATTTCCAGCACAGGGCATGTTCGCGTCCGCCGCTCCCCACCAACAGGATATTCATGCCCGACCCCTTTTCAGATGATGCCAATTCGCGTTCGGGCGGGCTGTTAGCCCAGATGGCGGCGGGCGACAACGCCCCGCCGCTGTCAGTTTCGGAAATCTCGAACGCATTGAAGCGCATGGTCGAGGATCGTTTCGGGCATGTGCGGATTCGAGGCGAGATTTCGGGGTTCAAGCGTGCCGCATCGGGGCATTGCTATCTGGCGCTGAAGGACGACAAGGCGGTCATCGACGGGATCATCTGGAAGGGCACCGCGCAGCGGCTGAACTTTGCGCCCGAAGACGGGCTCGACGTCATCGCCACCGGCAAGCTGACGACCTTCCCGGGCCGCTCGAAGTATCAGATCACCATCGAATCGCTCGAGCTCGCGGGCGAAGGCGCGCTGATGCAGCTGTTCGAGAAGCTGAAGGCGCGGCTGGCGGGCGAGGGGCTGTTCGACCAGCAGCGCAAGCGCCCGCTGCCGTTTCTGCCGCGCACCATCGGCGTGGTGACTTCGCCGACCGGCTCGGTGATCCGCGATATCCTCCACCGGCTGGCCGACCGCTTCCCCAGCCATGTGCTGGTCTGGCCGGTGCTGGTGCAGGGCGAGGGCGCTGCGGCGCAGGTGGCAGCGGCGGTGCGCGGCTTCGGCGCGATGCCGATAGCCGAGAGGCCCGACCTCTTGATCGTCGCGCGCGGTGGCGGCTCGATCGAGGACCTTTGGGCGTTCAATGAAGAGCCGGTGGTCCGCGCGATCGCCGAGAGCGGCATCCCGGTGATTTCCGCGGTGGGGCATGAGACTGACACCACGCTTGCCGATTTCGCCGCCGACCGCCGCGCGCCGACGCCGACTGCTGCAGCCGAGATGGCGGTGCCGGTGCGCGCCGATCTGCTCGCGGGTCTTGGCGAGCTCGGACTGCGTGCCACGCGGGCGATCAACCGCAGCCAGGCATTGGCGCGCGAGCGGCTCGAGGCGCGGGCGCAGAGGCTGCCCAAGCTGCAGGATCTGCTCAGCCCGCAACAGCAGCGCGCCGATGATCTGGGCGAACGGCTTCGCGCTGCACTGGGGCTGCGGCTCGCCGATGCGCGCGGCACTCTGGCGCGCGCGTCCGGCGCCCTGCGCCCGGCGGTGCTGGATGCCCGCGCCGGGCTGGCGCGCGAGCGGCTGGCGCGACTGACGCTCGATCCGGCGGTGCTGGAACGGATCACCAGGCGGGCAGGGGAAAGGCTTGCCGGGCTGGAGCGGGTGCTCGCGCAGCTTGATCCGGATGCGCCGCTGCAGCGCGGCTATGCGCGGGTGACCAGCGGCGATGGCCGAACCTTGATCGACAAGGCATCGGCAACGGGCGAGCCAGCGCTGACGCTGCATTTCCGCGATGGGACGCTCGATGTCGCGCCGGTCGATGGCGCGGTGCCGGCACCTGCGCCGCGCGCCAAGCCCAAGCCGTCCGAAGCGCGCCAGCCCAGCTTTCTGTGAACGGGCCCGTCCCGCAGATTTGCACCGGGGGCCACATTCGCTTATCCTGCGCCCAGAGTGGTTGCAGGCAGGGCGGGTCGCGTCTTGGTAAAGCTGCAATTCATACCCGATGGAGCAATTCGAAACGATGCTGATGTCCAACCGCGATCGCGCAGCCCGCGTGCACTATATGGCGAACGGCTTTCGCTTGCTCAGCGCCGGCGATCACGTGCTGTGCGCTGAAACCGGCCACAAGATCGATCTGGAAGAGCTGCGCTACTGGAGCGTCGAGCGGCAAGAGGCTTATGCCAGCTGCGAGATATCGGTGCGCGCCGCTCTGGGGCAGCGCTGATCCGATGATATGCGGGCGGCTTCTGGCTGGCGTGGCTGCGGTGATGCTCGCGGGTCCGGTGACGGCACAAACCACGCCTGCCAGGCCCCCAGTCCAAACCACCGCCAGCCAGGCCGATGGTCCGGACTTCCTCAAGCGGCCGTTTGGCACCATGCGTCCGCTCGCCAGCGGTATTCGCCTCGAGGGCGCACCAAGCCAGGGCGCATTGCTGCGCGGCACCGCGCCGCGCAATGTGACCGGGCTGGACCTTGACGGGGTCAAGGTACCGATCGCCGAAGATGGTGCATTCCTGCTGGGTTTCCATCGCGATGCCCCGTCGCTGGGCGTGCTGACCGTCAGCTTTGGCGATGGCGGTGTAGTGAGCGAACCCCTGGCGATCGAGCCGCGATCCTGGCGGGTCGAATATGTTGCCGTGGCTGCCCGCGGCGGTGTGCCCAGCGCAGCCTTCATGGCCCGGCGCAAGCCCGAACTGGACATGATTGCCGCCGCCCGGTTGCGCGCATCGGACAGCAGCGGCTGGCGTCAGCCGTTCATCTGGCCCGCGCAAGGACGCATTTCCGGCATCTTCGGTTCGCAGCGTGTCTATGCGGGCGAGCCAGGCAGCTTCCACAGCGGCGTTGATGTCGCCGGAGCAGCGGGAACGCCGGTCATCGCGCCGGCTGACGGCGTAGTCATCCTGGCCGCGCCGACGCCCTTCTCGCTGGAGGGCAACCTGCTGATGATCGACCACGGCATGGGGCTGAACAGCGCGTTTCTCCACCTGTCGGCTATCGATGTGAAAGATGGCGAGCGCGTGCGGCAGGGTCAGCAGATCGGCCGAATCGGCGCGACAGGCCGCGCCACGGGCCCACATCTCCACTGGAGCATGAAGTGGAACGACGCCAGAATCGACCCGCAACTTCTGGTGGGTCCGATGGGGGTGGTTCGGTAATTTTGTTACTTGCTCGTTTCTGAACAACTCGTAAATGTGTCATTCAGGTTACAGGGTCCCCCAAAAATGGCGGCGTATCGGGACGCTCGCTTTACAATATTTTTGCACTGCGGTTACCTGCCCTTAGGTCTGGGGAGACCGAAGGGTGTTACATCTGGTCGCGCTTCGACCCCTGATTGCTGTTTTTTTGCGGAAGAACCGGATTGGTTCGCACAGGGGTTGTCCAAAAATGAAGACATTTTCGCGTTTACGTGCTGGGGTCGCACCCGTAGTCGTCGGTTTTGTGCTCTTTTCGTCCATGCCAGCGCTCGCGCAGCAGACCGCTACGGATCGTGACGAGGCGGCAACCGAGCTTCCGCCAACTGCCGCTGCAGAAACCGAAGCTGCGATCGTGGTTACCGGCTCGCGTATTCGTCTGCCTGGGTTCGCCAGCACAGAACCGATCGTGACGGTCACGTCCGAATATGTTGAAGATCGCAACCTGACCAACATTGCCGACGCTCTCAACGAAATTCCCGGTTATCGCGGTTCGGTCACGCCCGACGGCGCGCAGGGTTCGTTTGGCCAGGGCGTCAACTTCATCAACGCGTTCGGACTGGGCTCGAACCGTTCGTTGACGCTGATCAACGGTCGCCGCGTGGTATCGTCCAACGTCGCCACCATTTTCGGCAATGCTGCTCCTGGAACACAGGTCGATCTCAACATCATTCCGACGATTCTCGTTGACCGTGTTGACCGCGTGGCCATTGGCGGCGCACCTGTATACGGGTCTGACGCCATTGCTTCGACCGTCAACGTCATTCTGAAAAAGCGCTACACCGGCCTCGATCTGCGTGCGACATCGGGCATCACCGAAGAAGGCGACAACTTCCGCATCAACGTCAGCGCCGCTGGCGGTATCGAACTGTTCGGTGGCCGGGGTAACCTGACGGCAGCTGTCCAATATGAAAAGGTGAACGGCGTTCTTGCCAATGCCCGCGACTTCCTGCGTGCCAGCCCTGGCTTCGCGACCAACCCCTGCACCGTCGTTACGGCAGGCACCTGCACCACGGCCAACCTTGTCAGCACCATTCGCGGCCCTGCTGGTGCGACGATCGGCCTCAATGATGGCCGTGTGAATACCGGCATTGGTTTCAACAACAGCCAGACAGACGGTTTCCCCGGTTCGGTCCTGACGATCCGCAACGGCATTCCGTCGTTGTCGGTCAACGGCGTGATTGCCAATATCGGTGCCCTGCGCCCGCTAGACTTCAACGTGCAGTTCGCGCGCACGGGTGAACTGGTGCCCTTCAATCGCGGTACCCTGTTCGGCGGCCCGATCACGTCGGGGGCATCGCGTTCGTCCGCTGGCGATGGTTTCATCTTTGCCGACTTCAACCAGATCACCAGCGATGTCCGTCGTATTTCGGCCAATCTGTTCTTCAACTACGACGTGACTGACAATATCCGTTTCTTTGCCGAAGGCACGTTCTTCAACGGTCGTGGTAACGAACTCGTTCAGCAGCAGTCGTTCAACTCGACGCTGTTCGGCGGCGGCAGCGGCGCGTTGACGTTCTCTGTCGACAACCCCTTCCTGACCGCTCAGGCGCGCAACCTGCTGGTGGCCAACGGCTACCAGACGTTCCGCCTCAGCCGCGTCAACCTGGATTTGAATGACGGAACCGGTTCGTCTGACAACGACCTGTATCGCGGCGTCATCGGATTTGAAGGCGCATTCAAGATCGGGGATCGTGACTTCAACTTCGAAGTTTCGGGTAACTATGGACGCAACAACTTCACGGACTTCGGGCAGGATATCAACCAGCAGAACTTCGTGAATGCCGTAAACGTGACGACGGTCAATGGGCAGATTGTCTGCACGGCCACGCCCGCGGTTCTTGCAACCCCAGGCTTCACGCCTATCGCGGACCCCAACTGCCGCCCGTTGAACCTGTTTGGGCGCGGTGCACCTTCTGCAGAGGCTCTGGCCTATGTGATCCAGGACAATGTCGCGGAAAGCGTGCTGCAGCAGACGGTGATCAACGCCAACGTCGGCGGATCGCCATTCGACCTCTTCAACAACCCGATCGCTTTCAATATCGGTTATGAACACCGCGTTGAAGAAGCCACCTTCACGCCGAGCGCCTTCCAGCAGGCTGGTCGTGGCCGGTCGGTTGCCATTGCCCCCAACGGCGGCAAGTACACCTTGAACGAAGTGTTTGGGGAACTGCTGGTACCTTTCATCACGCCAAACAATGACTTCTTCATTCACAGCCTGGAAGGGTTCGCCCGCGGTCGTTACGTTGATAACACAGTCAATGGCGGGTTCTTCGCATGGTCTGCTGGTGGCTCGATTTCGCCGATCCAGGACATCACGTTCCGCGGCAATTTCACGCGTTCGTTCCGTGCGCCATCGATCACGGAACTGTTCTCGCCGGTGACGAACACCTTCGTGACCGTTCCTGACCTGTGCTCGACCGGTAACATCAACGCGGGTCCTGTTCCCGTAACGCGTGCGCGCAACTGCAACGCGTTTCTTGACCGGTTCCCAGATGCAACCCCTCTGGCTGCAGCGGTGGCAACTGTGCCGGGCCGCAACGGTGGCAATCCCAATCTGGGCAATGAAGAGGCTGACAGCTATACCTTTGGTGTAGTCCTGCAGCCGCGCTTCATTCGCGGACTGTCGATTGCGGTCGACTACCTGGATGTGAAAATCAACAATCCGATCGCCAGCTTGACCGTGGCCCAGATCGCGTCGGGTTGCTTCGACAACGAAGCGTTTGACGCAAGCGATCCGGCGAATGGCAACAACTTCTGCTCGTTCATCCGCCGCGATGCCAATGGTCAGGTACCGGCCGACCCCGCCAATCCGGCGGTGACTGCCGGCTTCGTCAACGGCCAGCGCATCTCCTTCAGCGGTATTCAGGGTGTCGTCGACTACCAGACCTCGCTTGAAGGCATCGGCATTCCCGGACAGCTTGGTCTGGGTGGTGACGTGTTCTACGTCCGTCGCCGGATCAACGACATCACCGGCGTGGCACCGTCTCGCACGGACGGCACCAATGCAACCGGGACGAACGATCCTGAATGGCAGGGCCAGTTCCGGTTCCGTTACACGAACAACGGGTTCGGGTTCATCACAAACGTGAACTATACCGGTGAACTCCTGACCTCACGTTTCAACCGTGGTCCTTCGCCGAACGACACGCGTGAATTCGACCAGTACAAGGATTTTGTCACGGTCGATGCCAGTGTGTTCGTCACGACGCCGGACGACTTCCGTCTGACCCTGTCGGTGACCAACCTGACGAACCGCGTGGGTCAGGAATATTTCGGCGTGATCATCCCCGCGTCCATCAACGACCGCTTCGGTCGCCGCTTTGCAGTGAGCGTTCAGAAGCAGTTCTGATCGGAATATCGATCAAAAAAAGGCGGCGCTCCTTTGGGGGCGCCGCCTTTCTTGTGTTTTTGTCAGCGGCCCTTGGTCCGCTGGGCCGACTGGCTATTCCACGCGCTTGGCACGGACCGAACGCGTGTTGCGAACCTTCAGAAAATATCCGCCCAGCGCCCCGACCTTGATTTCGACCGCATCGCCCACGGCTGGGTTGGTCGACAGGGTTTCTGTCGTCTGCCAGACCGCACCTTCGGGAATGGCGATGTTCCACCGGCCACCTCCGGCGCGGCCAACGGCCTTGATCGTGGTGACGAGTGTCTTGTCCGCCTCACTGTCATTGTCCTTGCCGCCGAAGATCGACAGGTCAGGCAGGCGGAAACCGAACAATGACCGCTTGGTCTTCTCGACCTCCTTGTCCTCGACCACGAGGATCTGCTTGGTATCGACTGCGGCCGACAACTTCGCAGCAGCAGAATCGTAACATGCCAGCCGTAGCGTGGCATCGCCGATGGTGCGGCATGACTCCAGCGCGACGAACAACTCGGGGCTGGGGGGCGGGGCTGGCTTGTTGCGACCTTGCGCCAGCGCAGGTGCGCTGACCGCCATGGCTGCAAGCACGGCAGCGCAGAGGATGGGCATGTGGTTTCCGTGCAACATCAAATTTCACCCTTCAGGACTGGTGCGTAGCGCCTTCTCTTTATCCAAGGTGGCCGAAACGGGAAATGGTTTTCGGCGACTGGCCAGATATCTCCCAGGCCTCGCACAGCGGATCGCAGGCAACCAGCTCCACTATGATGCGCGTGTGACCTTTTTGCTACAGCCTTGGGAAAAGCGAAGGATTTCCACGCGCCAAGGTTGCGTCATTCCAAAAATATCGCGTAGACCGGCACCATGGTAGGGCAAAAAACCCGCCTGAACTGGGTTTAGCTGTGCCAGGTAGGCGCAGCGATCAAGGGGAAATTTCCAGATGAAAACACAATTTAAGCTCGGCTTGCTTGGCACAAGCCTTTTTGTTGGCGCTGCAACGCTGGCCACCCCGGCCTTCGCTCAAGAGCAGAGCCAGGAGCAGGAGCAGGGCAGCGCCACTGCGGAAGCCACCATCGTCGTTACCGGTTCGCTGATTTCGAACCCGAACCTCGACCGTTCCGCTCCCGTCAGCGTTGTGACGTCCGAAGAGCTCGATCTTCGTCAGACCAACACGGCTGAACAGTTCCTTCGCGAACTGCCCAGCGCCGTTCCCAGCATCGGTTCGGCTGTTAACAACGGCAATGGTGGTGCTTCGTTCGTCAACCTTCGCGGTGTCGGCAGCCAGCGCAACCTGGTGCTGCTCGACGGTCGTCGCGTCGCTCCGGCTGACTCGACCGGCCGCGTCGACTTGAACAACATTCCGCTCGCTGTCATCGAGCGTACCGACATCCTGACCGGCGGTGCGACCACCACTTATGGTGCTGATGCTGTCTCGGGCGTTATCAACTTCGTCACGAAGCGCGATTTCTCGGGTATCGAAGCCAATCTCGGCCAGCAGATCACCGAGCGTGGTGACGGCAACGTCTTCCGTGCCGACCTGACCATCGGTGCGAACTTCGATGATGGACGCGGTAACGCCGTGTTCAGCGTCGGCTACCAGGAAGCGGATGCCGTTTTCCAGGGCTCGCGTGACTTCTCGCTGTTCAACGTCAGCTCGGTTACCGGCCAGCCCGGTGGTTCCTCGGCCGCCGTGCCCGCCGTGATCATCGGCCCCGGCATTCCGGGCAACCAGATCAACGAAGCTGGCACCGACGTGACTGCATTTGATCGTCCGTTCAACTTCAACCCGTTCAACATTTTCCAGACGCCGTTCGAGCGCTACAGCATGTATGGTGCTGCACGTTACGAAATCAGCGATGCCGTTGAAGTGTTCACGCGCGGCATGTTCTCCAAGAACTCCGTCAAGACGATCATCGCTCCGGGCGGATCGTTCTTCAACACCTATCGCGTCAACTTGAACAACCCGTTCATTCCCGATGCCATCGCCCAGCGTTTTGCCAATGGCCTTGGTCTGACGGCAGCTCAGTTCGCTGCAGCCCGCACTTCGCAGTTCGGTCCGACCCTGCCCGATGGCACGGCCAACCCGAACTATGTCGAGTTCAGCACCCAGGTTCGTCGCCGGACGACTGAAGCCGGTACGCGCGACAGCGAGTTCACGACCACGTACTTCGATTACATGCTTGGTCTCCGCGGTGGCATCACCGACACCATCAACTGGGAAGTTTCCGGTAGCTATGGTGAAAGTGAGCGTATCCAGAGCCAGACCGGCTTCGCGCGTTTGACGACTCTGTCGCAGGCCATGTTGAGCCTGCCCAATGGCCAGTGCGTCAACCCCGCAAATGGTTGCGTACCCATCGATCTGTTCGGTCCGCAGGGATCGATTACGCCTGAGATGGTTGCCTTCTCGTTCTCCGGCGAACAGACCGTTATCGACCGTTCGTCGCTGGCGCAGGCCCAGGGCGTCATCACCGGTGATTTCGGTTGGGGCTTCTCGGAAACGCCAATCAGCTTCGCTATGGGTGGCGAATATCGCCGGTTCACTGCGCAGCGTCGCAGCGATGATGCGTCGAAGTTGCCCGGTGAAGTCGTTGGTGGTGGCGGTGCCGCTCCAGACATCGACGGTGCCTATGACGTCTATGATGGCTTTGGTGAAGTTGTCATTCCGTTGATCGAAAACCGCCCGTTCTTTGAAAGCCTGGTGCTTGAAGCCGGTGCGCGTTACTCGGATTACTCGACTGCAGGTGGCGAGTTCACCTGGAAGGTCGGCGGTAACTGGTCGCCGGTCCAGGACCTGTCGATCCGTGGTAACTACCAGCGTTCGTCGCGTGCGCCGAACATTGGTGAACTGTTCGTTCCTGTCACCACCGGCCTTGACAACCTTTCGACCGATCCGTGCCAGGGTTCGGCGCCGGTTGGCAACGCACAGCTTGCAGCGGTTTGTATTGCCCAGGGTGCACCTGCCGCAATCGTCAATGCTGGTGGTATTCTTCCGCCGGCAGCTGGCCAGATCAACACAACTGGTGGTGGCAACCCGAACCTCGGCGTTGAAACTGCCACGACCTGGACGGTCGGTGCAGTTCTGACCCCGTCGGCAATCCCGGGCTTCTCGTTGACTGTTGATTACTTCAACATCAAGGTTGCAGACGCCATCTCGTCGCCGGCGATCGGTGACATCATCGGTGGTTGCTACAGCAGCGGAAACCTGAGCTTTGCGAATAACCCGCTTTGCCAGCTGATCGAACGTAGCGCCTTTACCGGTGGTCTCGACGGTTCGCCGAACGAAGTCCGTGGTCTGCTGCTGCAGGCTTCGAACCTTGGTCTGATCAAAACCGACGGTATCGACGTGAGCCTGCGTTACAACACGCAGATCACTGACGACATCGGCATCAATCTGTCGTTCGACGGTACCTGGACCAACAAGAACACCTTCCAGGCGTTCCCGGGTGCTATCAACCGTGATTGCGTCGGCTTCTACAGCGTCAACTGCGCATCGATCCAGCCTGAGTTTGCCTGGACCCAGCGTACCAGCTTCCTGTTCGGTGATGACTTCACCGCATCGGTTCTGTGGCGCTATATCGACGCAGTGGAACTGGAGCCCGAGTTCGTGGGTGACTTCCTCGGCGGAAATGGCCGCCCGGCTGTTGGTGAATTCTCTGACTTCACCTCGATCCCTGCCGAGCATTACTTCGACCTGTCGCTCCGTTGGAATGTTGTCGACAACGTTCAGCTGACCTTCCTGGTTCAGAACGTGCTGGACAACCAGCCGAAGGTTGTTGGTTCCGACATCGGTTCGACCGCATTCAACAGCGGTAACGTCTTCCCGTCGACCTATGACGCTCTGGGTCGTCGTTATGCTGCTGCTGTGAAGTTCCGCTTCTGATCCATTCGGCCGCCTGCATGCGAGTGCAGGCGGCCGAATTGTCGTAGAAAGGATTCCGGATATGCCCAACCACTCGAAAATTCTCCTCGCCAGCCTCTTGTCTGTCTCTTTGTTCTCGCCCGCGATGGCTCAGGACCAAAAGGCAGCCAAGGTAGAGGCGAAGGCCACATCTAACGCGGTTTTGGACAAGAATGATCCTGACTACGTGAAATGTCGCCGAGAACCCATTTTGGGTTCGCGGGCAAAATTCCGGAAAATATGTCTGACCAATCGGGAGTGGGAGGCCACTGCGCGTGAAGGTAACCGGGTTACAGATGACCTTATTACCAACATGCGTGCTCAATCGACCAGTGGTAGCTAACAGCTGTCTTGCCGGTTTATTTGCTTTTCAGAACATGTATTGGTATTGAATTGGCGGGTGGATCTTTGGATCCGCTCGCTTTTTTTATGACTTCGCGCCTCGATCGAAGGACGCTGCCTTCTCTGCAGCCTTGGCAGGCGCTAGGTGAAATCCCCTAGATCGGCGAAGGCGCCTGACAACAGGCCGTCACAGGTCGAACAGCCCTTCCTGTGCCCCTTCGGGTGGGTTGAGGCCCAGATGCTTCCATCCGCGCGCATTCAGGCAGCGACCGCGTGCGGTGCGGGCGATGAGGCCCAGCTGGATCAGATACGGCTCGATCACGTCCTCGATGGTGTCGCGCGGCTCCGACAAGCCGGCGGCCAGCGTTTCCACGCCCACCGGCCCGCCGCGATAGATATCCGCGATCATCATCAGATAGCGCCGGTCCATGGCGTCCAGCCCCAGCTTGTCGACCTCCAGCCGGGTGAGTGCGGCGTCTGCTGCGAGCGCGTCGACGGTGGGTTGTCCTGCAACATTGGCGAAATCGCGCACCCGGCGCAGCAGCCGTCCAGCCACACGGGGAGTGCCGCGTGCGCGCCGCGCAATCTCGGTGGCGCCATCGGCGGCGATGCCTAGCCCGAGCAGGCGCGCGGCGCGGGTGACGACCGCTTCCAACTCAGCGACCGTATAGAAATTGAGCCGCACCGGAATGCCGAACCGGTCGCGCAACGGCGTCGTCAGCAACCCCTGGCGCGTCGTCGCACCGATCAATGTGAACGCGGGCAGGTCGATCCGCACGCTGCGCGCGCTCGGGCCTTCGCCGATGATCAGATCGAGCGCGCGGTCTTCCATCGCGGGGTAGAGCACCTCCTCGACCACCGGATTGAGCCGGTGGATCTCGTCGATGAACAGCACATCGCCTTCTTCGAGATTGGTGAGCAGCGCGGCAAGGTCGCCCGATTTTGCGATCACCGGGCCCGACGTCGCGCGAAAGCCCACGCCCATCTCGCGCGCGATGATCTGCGCCAGCGTCGTCTTGCCAAGACCGGGCGGGCCGAACAGCAGCACATGGTCGAGCGCCTCGGACCGGCCACGCGCGGCCTCGATAAACACGCGCAGGTTATCGCGCGCCGCCGCCTGGCCGATAAACTCAGCCAGCGTCTTGGGGCGCAGCGCGGCATCCTGATCTTCGGGGATGCGGTCCGGGGTGAGCAGGCGGTCTGTGGTCATATCAGCTTTTCAACGCGGAATTGAGGTCGCGGGGGCGTGGTGGATGACGCGGACGATAACCACGACACCACCTTCAATGATATAGAATATTCGATGCCGACGATGCACCAGGCAGCGAACGCCGGTGCCAAGCTCGGGCTTGGGTACGCCTACATGGGGGTGCTGTGCGAGGCGATCGAAAGCGTGGTCAAAACCCAGAAAATACGCATCGGCTGTGTCAGGACCGAAGTGTTCAAGACTGAAGAGACGAATTTCAACCAGGTCCTGCCGCGCCTCTGGGCTGATATCCAGTTCAGCCACGATTTGCGGGGTACTCAGTCATGATTTCCCGCAGCACGTCCTTGGGATTCTGACTCAACCGCCCTGAGGCGTGCCCCTCGTCGATCATTGCCTTGAGCCATTCAGCTTCGCCTTCCGACTGCTCTTGATCCCGGCGAAGCAGGTCACGCACATAGTCGGCTGCATCGGCGTACTGGCCCAGCGCAACGCGCTCGTCGATCCACTGCTTCAGGTCAGGCGATACCGAGATGGTCATATCCGTCATGGGCGAAATTATAGACGATCACCGGATCAAGTCCAGCGGTGGCGCTTCACCGCGCCGCTATGGATTGTTTAATGCTGCGGGGGAAGGCCAGACGGTGGCGTCTGCCTTCTTGTCTCCATGTCATCGAGATTCCGTCTGATCGCAGCATTGGTTTCATCCAAATTGCGCGCCAAGGCCTCAGCATCAATCTTGAATGGGACCCATTTTGCATTGTGGTCCAAGGGCCTTGGGGTGCCGCGCGCGACCAAACCACGGGACAACGACTCCGGCCCTTTGTTCCAATCCCTGTCTTCGGCTCGCTGGAACAGCAAGGGCGTGAAAGAGAAAGTCTTGGTCGGCTGCCGACTAGCATTGCCTGTGATGAATCCCGTCAGCACGCCATCTTCTGAGTTGTGATCGTCTGACCACATCTCGACCCAGGTATCGCACATTGAGGTAAGCCTCAATTTGATCTCGATTGTGCTGCCGACGGGAATACCGCGCACGGCTTCTAAAGTCGTTGCTCGGAGGCCTTGTATCTCCTGCTTCGCAGCCGAGTGCAGAGCCTTATCCACCCTAACCTTCAGTACGACGGCGCCGCCGGGGACATGTTCAGGAGCCTGGTTCGCCACAACCGAACGGTAGGCCGCTGGCGATGAGCATGCGGAGGCAGGCGTTGCTAAGACCGCACCCAAGCCTAGGCTAAAGGTGAGCAGCCACAGCTTGCCAACCATCACCGCGCTGCCTTCTTCAGCGCCAGACGGACCAAAGCGTCGAGGCTTGCGCCGTCGCCCAGATCCTCTTCTGCGCCGGCCACCGCGCGGGCCGCGTCGGCGGGTTTGAAGCCCAGGTTCTGCAGCGCGGAGACCGCGTCGGCGGCGTGGTTGCCAACCAGCGCGGGGATGCCGATACCCGCCGGGCCGAGGGCTATCGCGCCCATCTTGTCCTTGAGCTCGTTGACGATGCGCAGCGCCAGTTTCGGCCCCACGCCCTGCGAGCGCGCGATCATCGCCTTGTCGCCTTGTGCCACGGCGCGGGCCAGTTCTTCGGGGGTGAGGGCGGAGAGGATGGCGAGCGCTACCTTGGACCCCACGCCCTGAACGCCGGTGAGCAGGCGGAACCCGTCGCGCTCGCTGGCCGAGGCAAAGCCGATCAGCCGCATGTCGGTTTCGCTCACCTGCATTTCGGTGTGCAGCACGACCTTCTCGCCCTTGCCGCCCAGGTTGGTCAGCGTGCGCGACGAGGCGAACACCAGATAGCCGACGCCGCCGACATCGATCACCGCGTGATCATGCCCCATGCTGTCGAGTATTCCGGTGAGCTTGGCGATCATGTTTCCTGCTTCTCTTTCCCGCTGGGGGAGAGCAGGGGGTTAGCGCAGTTTCTCATGCCCCGCCAGATGTGCATGCGTGATCGCCACCGCGAGCGCATCGGCCGCATCGGGCCCGGCGATCTGCACGCCGGGCAGCAGCCTCTGCACCATCGCATCGATCTGCGCCTTCTCGGCAGCACCGGTGCCGACTATGGCCTTCTTGATCAGCCGCGGGGCATATTCGCCGACGCTCAGGCCTGCGCGTGCCAGCCCCAGTATCAGGCCCCCGCGCGCCTGAACGAGCTTCAGCGTCGATTGCGGGTTCTTGTTGACGTAGATTTCCTCGATCGCGGCGCTGTCTGGCTGGTAGTCGGTGATGATCGCCGCCAGCGCGGTGTCAAGCTCGAGCAGCCGCGAAGGCAGCGCAGCCTTGGCATTGGTCTTGATCTGGCCGTTGGCGATATGGCTGAGCCGATTGCCGACGGAGCGGATCACACCCCAGCCGGTGGTGCCCAGGCCAGGGTCGATGCCAAGGATGATCAAAGCCCCTCCCCTTCAGGGGAGGGGTTGGGGTGGGGGAGTGACTTGCCAGGCCAACGATCAGGCAGGCTCTCCAGTTTTTCCAGGATCAATTCCAAGACCCCTTCAAGACTTTGGCCAACCTCATAGTTCGTAAACCGCATGGTGAAATATCCAAATTCCGCCAGAGCGGCATCGCGTTTTGCGTCTCGCGCAGCATCGTGCGTGTCGCCGTCCACCTCGACAATCAGGGCTTTGGACGGGCACAGAAAATCGCAGATGAATGGCCCAATCACCGATTGCCGCCGAAACTTGTAGCCGCCCAGTTGCGAACTCTTGAGATATTTCCAAAGAATGATTTCAAAGGGTGTAGGATTGTTGCGCAATTCCTTTGCGAACAGAGACAATCGAAGGTCGTTGTCCATTCCCCACCCCAACCCCTCCCCTGAAGGGGAGGGGCTTTGTTCGAGTTATCCCAGCTTCTCCATCACCTCGTCGGACACTTCGTAATTGCCCCACACGGTCTGAACGTCATCGTCGTCGTCGAGTGCGTCGATCAGCTTGAACAGCGTCTGCGCATCGGCTTCGGCGACATCGACCTTGACCTGCGGACGCCAGGCGAGCTTGACGCTCTCGGCTTCGCCGAGCGCCTTTTCGAGCTCACCAGCAACGGCGTGCAGGTCTTCCATGTTGGTCCAGATGTCGTGGCCGTCTTCGGTCGTTTCGATGTCTTCCGCGCCCGCTTCCATCGCGGCCTCGAGCACCTTTTCCTCATCGCCTGCGCTGGCGGGATAGGTGATGAGGCCCATGCGGTCGAAGCCGTGGCTCACCGCGCCAGATGCGCCCAGGTTGCCGCCGTTCTTGCTGAACGCGGTGCGCACGTTGGTGGCGGTGCGGTTGCGGTTGTCGGTCAGCGCCTCGACGATCAGCGCGATGCCGCCCGGGCCATATCCTTCGTAGCGGATTTCTTCATAGTCTTCGCCGCCGGCAGCAGAGGCCTTGTCGATCGCGCGCTGGATATTGTCCTTGGGCATCGACTGCGCCTTGGCGGCGTTGACGGCCAGACGCAGACGCGGGTTCATGTCGGGATCAGGCATGCCCATCTTGGCGGCCACGGTGATTTCGCGGCTGAGCTTGGAAAACATCGCCGAACGCTTTTTATCCTGCGCGCCCTTGCGATGCATGATGTTCTTGAATTTGCTATGGCCTGCCATGGCGGATCTCTGCCTGTATGCTTGAGTGGATGCGAATGCTGGTGCGCGCCTTTACACCAGCGGGGCGGCTTATAGCAACCGCTGCCACCAACCGACATCGCGCCAGCCGTCCAGCTTCCATCCCACCTCGCGATAGATGCCCACCGGCACCATGCCCATCGACTCGTGCAGCGCGATGCTGGCGGGGTTGGGCAGGGCGATTCCGGCGAATACCGCGTGGATGGATTTTGCCCTCAGCCGATCGAACAGGGCGGTGTAGAGCGCGCGGCCCAGGCCCTGGCCTTGCGCATGCGGGGCGATGTAGATCGCGATATCGGCAGAGGTGGCATAGGCAGCGCGCACGCGGTGGGGGCTGGCATAGGCATAGCCTGCGATCTCGCCATCGCACTCGGCCACCAGCCAGGCGTGCGATGCGCCATAGTCTGTGATGCGGCGCGCCATTTCGTCGGCGCTGGGGGCTTCGGTCTCGAAGCTGACCCAGCTCTGCTCGACGAAGGGCGCGTAGATGGCGGCGAGGGCCTCTCCGTCACGGGGCTGCCCGTCGCGGATGCGGATCGCCGCCATGGCCGCGATCAGCCCAGGCCCAATGCAGCCTTGTAGGTATCCAGGATGGCTTCCATTTCCTGCCGGTCGTGCGGCTCCATTTTGCGCAGGCGCACGATCTGGCGCATGATCTTGGCGTCATAGCCCTGCGACTTGGCTTCGTTATAGGTGTCGCGGATGTCGTCTGCGACGCCCTTGCGCTCTTCTTCCAGCCGCTCGATGCGCTCGATGAAAAGGCGCAGCTGGTCGTCGGCCGACATGATGGGTTCGCTCATGATCTGTCTTTCATTTCGGATGGGGCGCCGGGCGAATCTCCCGACGCGAAAATGGTGGATCGCCCCCTTAAGGGTGGTCGGCGTTCTTCGCCACGCTTTCCTTCATCCGGGCGAGCTGTTCTGCGCTGGCCTCGCCCTGATAGCGGCTTTTCCAGGTGGCAAAGTCCATCCCGTAGATCAGCTCCCGGGCGCTTTCGCGGTCGGGCGCACCGCCAGCGTCCTGCACCCAGTCGGCCAGGCAGTTGCGGCAGAAGCCGGCAAGCCCCATCAGGTCGATATTCTCGGCATCGTGACGGTGGCGCAGATGCGCAACCAGTCGGCGGAAGGCAGCAGCGGCAACCTCGTCGGGGATATCGACTTCGGTCGGTGGGGCAGGGATGGCATCTGTCATATAAATTTTTCCACAACGGTTTTGCGATTGAAGACGGTCTGGCCTAAGCAACGCGCTACCATGCCGTTACGATTTGCAAGCGTTGACGGCGATCGGAAATCCAGATTGGCCAGACCAGGGGAAAGATGTGAGTAAGACTATCGCCAAGCGCAGCCGCAAGGTCAAGATTTTGGCAACCTTGGGCCCGGCAAGCAACAGCCCCGAGATGATCGAGAAGCTGTTTCGCGCCGGAGCCGATGCCTTCCGCGTCAACATGAGCCATGGCGAGCATGCCACCCATGCCGCCACGATCAACGCGATCCGTCAGATCGAGACGCGGCTGCAGCGGCCGATCACGATCCTGTGCGATCTTCAGGGTCCCAAGCTGCGCGTCGGTACCTTCAAGGAGGGCAAGGCCTTCCTCAAGCACGGCCAGCATTTCACGCTCGATTCGAACCCCGAACCCGGCGACGACCAGCGCGCTTATCTGCCGCACAAGGAGATCTTTGCCGCGCTCGACAAGGGCCAGCGACTGTTGATCGACGATGGCAAGATGGTGCTGCGGGTGCTGCGCCCGGGCGATGCCGAGATATTGTGCTCGGTCGAAGTCGGCGGGTTCATTTCCGACCGCAAGGGCGTGAACGTGCCCGACAGCTTGGTGCCGATGGCCGCGCTGACCGAAAAGGATCGGCGCGACCTTGCGTTTGCGCTCGAAATGGGGGCGGACTGGATTGCGCTCAGCTTCGTGCAGCGCCCCGATGATGTGGCCGAAGCGCGCAGCCTGATCGGCGGGCGTGCCGCGTTGATCGCCAAGATCGAAAAGCCTGCCGCGCTCGCCTCGCTCGACGCGATCATCGAAATGTCCGATGCGGTGATGGTCGCGCGCGGGGATTTGGGCGTGGAAATGGCGCCCGAAGAGGTGCCGGTGATGCAGAAGCGCATCGTCGAAACCGCGCGCCGGTCCGGCAAGCCCGTAGTCGTGGCTACGCAGATGCTCGAATCGATGATCACCAGCCCGTCGCCAACCCGCGCAGAAGTGTCGGACGTCGCCAATGCCGTCTATGATGGTGCTGACGCAGTGATGCTGTCAGCCGAAACGGCCGCGGGCGAATGGCCCGAACTGGCCGTGGGCATGATGGACCGTATCGCCACCCAGGTCGAAAGCGATCCGGGTTACAGTGCGCGCGTCCATTTCATCGAAACGCTGCCCGATGCGACGACCGCCGATGCGCTGTCGGCGGCCTGCAGTGAGATTGCCAACACCGTGCGTGTCAGCGCGATCGTGTGCTTCACCCTGTCAGGGTCGACGGCACGGCGCGTGTCGCGCGAGCGGCCATCGGTACCGGTGATGGTGCTCACCCCGTCACGCGAGACCGCACGGCGGGTGGGGCTGCTCTGGGGCGCCTATCCTGTGGTGACCCGCGATATCGGTAGCTTCGAGGAAATGATCGGCAAGGGCAAGCGCATGGCGCTGCGCCATGGCTTTGGCGATGCCGGTGGCCGGATCATCGCGCTGGCAGGGGTTCCGTTCGGCACGCCCGGGTCGACCAACGTGCTCCATATCGTCACGCTGACCGGCGAGGAACTGAAGGGCTATAACGACTGATAGGCCAATGGGTGGTCCAGCAGGGCCCGGTCGCGCGTCAACAACCGCGCTCCGGACTGCTGGGCCTGGACCAGCAGCAGCTCGTCAAACGGATCCTTGTGGGTGAGCGGGACGATGAGCGGCGTCGCGGCGGTTTCGGCGTCGAGTGGAAGAGTCTCTAAGTCAATGGATCGCGGATAGCTGGCCGCCGCGATCGGATCGATTAACCCTTGCGTTCACCCGACACACGAATCGCGTTCCATTTGATCCGAATTTCCCAGATCGACACAGCAGAGGCGACCACGTTGTGGAATGGATTGTTGAGCGCGTGCCATTCGTGCGTCGCAATGGTGGACTGGTTGGTTGCCAGCCAGATCACGAAATGCGTGTCGAGCAAGACTTTCAATCTTCCAGGCCCAAGACCTTTCGGCTGAATGCCGGATCATCGAATTCGGGCGGCCAGAGGTCTTGGCCTTCCAGTTTGTCCAGCCCGTCTTCCTTGCGATAGGCTTCGCCTGCAGCCCAGTTGATTGGACGTTTGACGAACTGCGGAGGGTTCATTTCCTCAACCGGCGTTCCATCGTCGGTTATCACGACCTTTTCGCCCCGCATCACGGCAGCGATGGCTTCCGAAAATCGGGCCTTGGCTTCGCGGATCGACATTTCCATGGGTGGAAATTACCACAAGCTGCGGTCAGGCAGTAGTCACAATCTCGATCACACCGCGCGCCATAAGGTCGGTGTGCAGCGTTTCAAAGTCGCGGAACACATGCCCCTGCAATCCGCAGGCAATGGCGCTTTCCACGTTGTCCGTACGATCGTCGATGAACAGCGTCCGCGCAGGATCGATGCCGAAGCGGTCGATCGCCAGATGGTAGATCGCAGGATCGGGCTTCACCAACTTTTCCGCGCCAGAAACCACGATGTCGCGGAACAGGTCGAATATGGGAGCGGTGGGGCGAAACATGTCCCAGAATTCCACGCCGAAATTGGTGATGCCGAACAGCGGGTAGCCCAGCAGCGCGAGCTGTTCAGCCAGATCGATCATGCCGGGCACTGGTCCGGGGATCGTCTCCAGCCAGCGCGGAACATAGTGCGCAATCAGCGCGCTATGCTCGGGGTATTGGGCGGCTAGTTCCTCGACCATCTCCGCCAACGGGCGACCCGCATCGTGCTGGAAATGCCATTCGGGCGTGACGATATGCGTCACGAAGTGGTCCAGCTCAGCCGGATCGTCGATCAGCCGCGCATAGAGATGCCGGATATCCCATTGATAGAGGACATTGCCGACGTCGAAGATAATCGCCTCAACAGGTTCCGGCACGGTGTTTTCCCCTCACGCACGCAAGCAAAAGGCCCCGGAGCCTCCGGAGCCTTTCATGCACTTCCATCCTGAACCTCGACGCGCCTTGCGGGCGCGGCAAGCGGATCAGCCCTGGCGGGCCTTGAAGCGACGGTTGGTCTTGTTGATCACATAGGTGCGGCCACGACGACGGATTACGCGGTTATCGCGATGGCGATCCTTGAGCGACTTCAGCGAATTGCGAATCTTCATGACATTCGGGCCCTTGATTGAAGCGATGCAGCGTCATGGAGTCTGGCGGCAACCGCTGATTCTTAGCGTTTGCCGGGCCGGATCAACCATGCCGGAAAGCGGCGCGGATACGTGGGCGACCATCCAAAGTCAAGCACGCGAGCCGTGGCAGCACGCGATTTTTCTATGCTTCATTGCCGGTTCATCGCCAATTGCGTTAGGCAGGCATAGCACGGGCACCGGCGCGTGGCATCAGAAAGGGCGCGAGCATCATGGGGTTACCACGTATCTTCGGTCAGGTAGCGGTCGGCGGCGTGCTCGCGCTGACGGTGCTGGCGGGCGCTTGTGTATCGCCTGCCGGGCCGGTCGAAGCTGTCCGCTTCGTGTCGCCTGATCGTGCAGGGGAACTGGGACGTGGATCGATTCGCGTGGTCGCCGGCGAGGGGATGGACAGCAGCGCGCTGGAATACCGCAGCTATGCCACAGCCGTCGAACGCGAACTGGAACGCATCGGATATCAGGTGCTGCCTGTCGGCGCGCGTGATGGCGCGAATCTCCAGACTGCCACTGTCCGCATAGAACGGTCGGTCCTGTCGCCAGCGGTGGAAGGCCGCAACCCGGTGTCGGTCGGAGTTGGCGGGGGTACCGGCGGGTTCGGATCGGGCCTCGGGGTCGGCATCGGCATCAATCTGGGGGGACGGCCCAAGGACATGATTGCCACTGAGATGTTTGCAAACATCCGCGCCGGCGATGGCACGGTGTTGTGGGAAGGCCGCGCCAGCGTCGAGGCCAAGGCCGGATCGCCGATGGCCGAGACCCAGCTGAATGCGGCGAAACTTGCCGAGGGGTTGTTTACCGGCTTTCCCGGTGAGTCCGGAGCGACTATCAGCGTGCCATGACACATGAGCAACGCCCCAGCATCACCGCAGCCTTCGATTCCGGCAACATCACCGTCCAGTCGCTGAACCCATCGCCCTCTGGCGGATGGCGTGCAGAGCTCGCGATTCGCAAGGACCGCGAGTCGGATTTCTTTCAATGGTTCCACTTCCGCGTGGCTGCACAGCCCGGCGAAGAACTTGAACTGGTGATCACCGGGCTGGACCAGTCAGCCTATCCCGGGGGCTGGCCTGGCTATCGCGCGTGTATCAGCGAAGATCGCGACTTCTGGGGGCGGGCAGAAACCTCTTATGACGCCGACAAGGGCGCGCTGACCATCCGTCACCAGATGGGCAGCGGTGTCGCATGGTTTGCCTATTTCGCCCCCTATTCGATGGAACGCCATCATGACCTGGTCGCCGAGATGGCCAGCCGCGCGGGCGTGCGCCATCACGAACTGGGCCAGAGCATCGAGGGCCAGCCGATCGATTGTCTGGAAATGGGGGAGGGGCCGATCCAGGTCTGGCTGTATGCCCGTCAGCACCCTGGCGAGAGCATGGCCGAATGGTGGATGGAGGGCGCGCTGGAAAAGCTGACCGATCCCGCCGATCCGCACGCACGATTGCTGCGCAGCCAATGCACGCTGCACATCGTGCCCAACATGAACCCGGATGGATCGTGCCGGGGCCATCTGCGGACCAATGTGGCAGGCGTGAACCTCAATCGCGAATGGCATGAGCCCAGCGCAGAGCGCAGCCCCGAAGTGCTGTGCGTGCGCAATGCGATGGACGCGACGGGTGTCCATTGGGCGATGGATGTTCATGGTGATGAAGCCATCCCGCATGTGTTCATCGCCGGTTTCGACGGCATCCCGTCATGGACCACCGATCAGGGCGAACGCTATGACCGGTATCGCGACCTTCTGGCTGCGCGGACGCCCGATTTCCAGACAGCCAAGGGCTATCCGCGGGCTGCAGCGGGCCGGGCCAACCTGTCGATGTCGACCAACCAGCTCGCTGAACGTTTCGGCCCATCGCACGGCTGCGTGGCGATGACGCTGGAAATGCCGTTCAAGGACAATGACGACCTGCCCTGCGCCGAACAGGGGTGGAGCCCGGAGCGGTCGAAGCTGCTGGCGCATGATTGCCTGGCAGTGCTGGCAGAGATGATCGCGGGCTGACCTGCCCACCATTCATCGACATGCAAGGCCGCATGGCGCACTATCCCGGCACTATGAGGATCGGAAAGGAATCGCCATGCCTGCCAACCGTCGCCTGATTGCCGCTGGGCTGTTCGCCACGGGTGCTGCGCTGTTTGCGCTGCAGCCGCTGGCTTTGGCCCAAGGCGATGCGCCCGCCGCCAAAAAGTCACGCGTTCCCCCCGCCGAGGTGGTGGGCGAGCCGGTGAGCTGCATCAACCTGTCGCAGATCCGCAGCAGCGAGGTTCGCGACGACCGCACGATCGATTTCGTCATGTCGGGCGGCAGGGTCTATCGCAATGAACTGCCGCAGCAGTGCGGTTCACTGGGCTTCGACCGCGCGTTCACCTATTCCACATCGCTGACCCAGCTGTGCAACGTCGATATCATCACCGTGTTGCAGAATGTCGGTGGCGGTTTCAATCGCGGCGCCAGCTGCGGGCTGGGCGAGTTTACCCCGGTGAAGCTGATCAAGCAAACCAAGGGCGGCTGACGCTCATCGTTCAGACATCATCGTCTGAAATCATTTCCACGCGGTCGAGTTCGCCGGTCATCGCAGCGACGGTGACGGCGATGGCGGCATCACCGGCAACGTTCGTCGTGGTGCGGATCATGTCCATGATCCTGTCGACGCCTGCGACCAGCGCAATCGTCTCCAGCGGAACCCCCACCGAGCCGAAAACCAGAGCCATCATGATCAGGCCCGCCCCCGGAATACCGGCGGCCCCCACTGCACCCAGCGTAGAGGTCACCGCGATCATCGCGTAATCACCCCAGCTCAGGTCCACGCCGAAGATCTGGGCGCCGAACAGGGTGGCCAGGCCCAGGTACATCGCCGTGCCGTTCATGTTGATTGTGGCACCAAGCGAAACGACAAAGCTCGACACGCTGGGCGACACACCCAGATTGCGTTCGGTGCAGCGCAATGTAACGGGAAGCGTCGCGTTGGATGATGCTGTCGAATAGCTGACCGCTATGGCATCGATCATGCCCCGGAAAAAATCGATGACGGGCAGCCTGGCGATGAACTTGATCATCGCCGAGTACATCACCAGGATGATGATCGCGCAGCCGACGTAGTTCAGCGCGACCAGCTTGGCGAGGGGTATGAGCCCTTCGAAGCCGAAGGTTCCGGCGACCCAGGCCATCAGGGCAAACACGCCGAAGGGTGTCAGTTCCATCACCAATATGGTTATCTTCTGCATGATGACCGCGCCGGAATCGAAGATCTTCGCGACCGGCTCGCCTGCCTTTTCGGCCATCAGGATACCGATGCCCAGCAGCAGCGAGAAAACGATCAGGGGCAGGACATCCATGGTCGCCATGGCTTGAACCACGTTTTCCGGCACCAGGTTCAGTATCATATCGGTGGCGGACGTCGTGGGCGGTGCAGGTGTTTCGCTGACCCCGGCCAGACTTGCATCGACGCCCAGACCCGGCTGGATGAGGGTTGCCATGGTAAGGCCGAGGATCACGGAAAGCTGCCCCGTGATCAGGAACAGCAGCATCGCCCGGCCACCAACCGACCCCAGCTTGCGGACATCGCCGATCGAGGCGACACCGGAGACCAGCGAAAAGAAGATCAGTGGAACGACCAGCATCTTGATCGCGCGAATGAACAGATCGCCGATCCATTTGATCGCGACAGCGCCTTCGCCCCACACAAGGCCGGTGATGATCCCCAGGATCAAGGCCGCTATGACGCGCTGCCAAAGCGGAATACGGAACCAGAAACCCACTATGCTTCCCCTGACGCGATCAGTACGCGCCAGGACGGGAGACGGTTTCCCGAGCGGGACGAATTTGCCGTTTTTCAGCTCAGCATGATGATCGCAAAGCAGGTGGCCAGGCCAACCCCGATGGTCAGCGGAATGCCGGCCTTGAAGAAGTCGGTGAATCGATAATTGCCCGCCGCATAGACCAAGGTGTTGGTCTGGTAGCCGATAGGGGTGGCAAAGCTCGCCGATGCGGCGAACATCACGGCAATGACCAGCGGGCGCGGGTCGATGCCCAGATCCGTGCCGAGCTTGATGACGATCGGCGTCACCAGAATGGCCACCGCATTGTTGGTGATGATCTCCGTCAGCAGCACCGAGATGACATAGACCGCAAACACCACGGCCCAGATCGGCGCTTCGGTGAGGAAGGGGGCAAGGGCCGCAACGACGATGTTGACGCTGCCGGCCTGCTCGAGCCCCAGACCCACCGCGAGCATTCCGAAGATCAGCACCAGCACGTTGCCGTCAATCGAACCCCAGGCCTCTTCGGCATCAATGCATCGCGCGATCAGAATGAAGCCGACCGCGAGGATCGCCGCCACCTCGATCGCCAGGACATTGAGCGCAGAGAGGATGACGACGGCTGCCAGCGCGCCGATGGCGAGCGGGGCCTTGTCGCGGCGGAAGGCACGGGCATTGGTGCTGGTGATGCCGAAAAGGTTCGGGTTCTCGTACATCCGCGCAATGTCGGCCTTCGATCCTGTGACGACCAGCTTGTCCGCGGCATGTATCTTGGCGTTGGGCAGGTCCGAACGCGGCAGGTTGCGATAGCGGCTGAGGCCCAGGATGCGGACGTTGAGCTGCGAGAGGAACGGAATATCGTAAAGCCGGTTGCCGATGCTGGGATGGCTGGGGGCGACCATCGCCTCGACCACCACTTCGCCCATCGCGCCGACATCGCCCTTGCGCACGATGCCGACCTTGAAATCCGCGCTTTTGCGCAGCGACATCAGTTCAGGCAGATCGGTGCGGATGACAACCACGTCGTCGGCCTGCAAAATCTCTGTCGAGAGATTGTGACGGATATAGCGTCCGTCGCGTTTCACCGCCGTGACAAGGATTTTCGACCGTTTGCCGATCGGGGTTTCGCCCAGTGTCTTGCCCCGCAGGGCCGAGGCGTTGCGGATGGTCAGTTCGGTGAGGAAAAGCTCGTCGCTGGCGCTTCCGCCGCCCATGTCCTTGTCGTCCTTGGGCAGCAGCCAGCTGCTGAACGTCGCGAGCATGATCATGCCGGCAACGCCCGCGACCAGGCCGTAAGGCGTGATATCGAAGATGCCGAAAGCGGGCAGGCCGTTGTTGCGCGCAACCGAATCGACGATGAGGTTCGTTGACGTGCCGATCAGCGTGGTGGTGCCGCCCAGAATGCAGACGAAGCTGAGCGGAATCAGCAGCTTCTTGGCTGAATAGCCAGTGGCCTGAGCAAGACGGATGATGATGGGGATCATGACAACAACAACGGGCGTGTTGTTCATGAAGGCGGAGGCAACATAGACCCCCAGGAACATTTCAGCCACGGCCAGCCTGGGATGGTGGGCGGCGCGGCTGATGATAGCCCCTGCGATCGCGTCTATCGTGCCGGTCCGCAACAGCGCACCGGACAGGATGAACATCGCCCCGATGGTGATCGGCGCGCTGTTCGAGAAGACCGAGAACAGCTGCTTGGAATCGATGACGCCCAGGAACAGGAAAGAACATGCCCCCAATATGGCGATGACCGCCGCCGGGAACCGCTCCATGATGAAACCGACGAACATCAGCGCCAGAATGACAAGCCCGATCGGGGCCTGCCAGGTTTCAATGAACAGCCGGATCTCGTCCATAGGCTGCCTGGCCCCCCGTTAACATGCAATCACGCAATATGCCTTACCCGCTCTTCAGTTCCCGTGTCAGCCGCAAACTGGCGCGCCAGAACAGAAAAGCTGGGATCAGGCCCAGCCATGCGGCACCATAAAGCACCCATCGAACGCTGTCTTCACCCGCGATCGGCCGGAACGCATCGGACATCATGCCGAACAGTAGCGGACCCAGGCCCAGCCCGATGAGGTTCTGCGAAAACAGCATCACGGAGGCCGCCACCGCGCGCAGTTCCGGGCGGACGAGCCCCTGAACGCAGGCGTAGACCGGGCCGTAATACATGATGTTCATCGCGGTGGGCAACACCAGCAGGGCCAGCGCGACGCGCCAGTCTGTGGCCGAATAGGCGAGGAACAGGATCGGCGCCGCCAGCGCAATGGCAAGAGCCGGACCGGTCAGCAGATGCTTGCGATCAATCTTGCCGAAATGGTCGGCCAGCTTGCCGCCGCCCCAGGTGCCGATCATGCTCGAGATGCCAAGGGTGACACCAAGGTAGAGGCCCGTTTCGCCAGGGGTCAGCCCGAAATTGCGGATGAACAGCACCGCCACCCACACGCCCTTGCCATAAGACAGGAAGGCGATCAGTCCGCCTGCAATGCACAGAAAGACGAAGCATCGCGACGACGCCAGTTCGCGCAGAGCCTCGCCGACCGGAACCTGGTGCTTGGCCTTGGGCAGGGCTGCGCCGCGCACCATACCGGCCCTGCGCGGCTCCTTCATCAGGAACGGAACCAGCACTGCCAGCAGCACGCCGGGCATGCCGACGACATAGAACGCCGTACGCCAGCCATAGGCATCGGCCAGCCCGCCGCCGATCACCATGCCCAGCAGCGATCCGATGGGGATGCCGAGCCCGTAAAAGGCAATGGCGGAGGAGCGCTTGTCGGCAGGCACGCTGTCGGTGATCAGCGAATGGGCTGCGGGCGTGCATCCCGCTTCACCGACGCCCACGCCGACACGGGCGAGCAACAGTTGCGGGAATGTCTTCGCCGCGCCGCACGCCATCGTCATCGCCGACCAGATCGCCACCGACCATGCGATCAGTGACACGCGGTTGGTGGTGCTGCGGTCGGCATAGCGTGCGATGGGAATGCCCAGCAACGTGTAGAACAGCGCAAATGCCAGCCCGGTCATCAGCCCAAGCTGGGTGTCGCTCAGCTGGAATTCGCGCTTGATCGGTTCGGCCAGGATCGAGACGATCTGCCGATCGAGAAAGTTGAAGATGTAGATGATCATCAGCGTCCACAGCATCACGCGCGGGGTGGCGGCGCTGGGCAGGCCAGCTGATGTGGCGGCAGGCGGCGCAGATGCGGCCATGGCGGGCGGCACAGCGGCATCGCCTGCCCGGTTGGGCGTGACGGTCATTCACTCTCCTGTCGCGCCGCGTCTTTACCCATAGCGGGCAGGCGGCTGCTGTTGCGCCCATGCTAGACACAGTTGCAGGTGAGAGGCAATCGCTTCGCGGTGAAATGTTACGTTTACGTCAAGTGCCGCTACGGCTTCGCGCGGCGTTTACCGTTGAAGAGCAGCGGTCAGCCGCACTGAGCGCGGTGCAGCAGCTTCTGATCCGCCAGCACCAGCGCCACCATGGCTTCCACCACCGGTGTGCCGCGAATGCCCACGCACGGGTCGTGACGGCCTTTGGTGATGATTTCGCTCGCCTCGCCTTCGCGCGTGATGGTTTCCACCGGCGTCAGGATTGAGCTGGTCGGCTTGAAGGCAACCCGGACCACGACAGGCTGACCGGTCGAGATGCCGCCTGCGATTCCGCCTGCGTGATTGGCGAGAAATTCAGGCGAGCCATCAGCGCCTGGCCGCATCGGATCGGCATTGCGTTCACCGGTGAGCCTTGCGGCAGAAAAGCCATCGCCAATCTCGACGCCCTTGACCGCGTTGATCGACATGCAGGCTGCTGCCAGTTCGCTGTCGAGCTTGGCATAGAGAGGCGCGCCCCAGCCGGCGGGAACCCCGGTGGCGACGCATTCCACCACTGCGCCGAGCGAGCTGCCCGCCTTGCGCGCAGCATCGACATTGGCCTCCCAGCGCTTCGCCGCTTCGGGGTCGGGGCAGAAGAACGGGTTACGGGCGATTTCGGCGGCATCGAACCGGGCCGGATCGATCGAATCGCCGCCCAGTTCGCAAACATAGGCGGTGATCGTGACCTCGGGGATCACGGCCCGCGCCACCGCGCCTGCCGCCACGCGCGCTGCGGTCTCGCGCGCGCTCGACCGGCCACCGCCGCGATAATCGCGAAAGCCGTATTTGGCATCATAGGCATAGTCGGCATGGCCGGGGCGGTAGGCCTTGGCGACCTCGCTATAGTCCTTGGAGCGCTGGTCGACATTCTCGATCATCAGGCTGATCGGGGTGCCGGTGGTGCGCCCCTCGAACACACCTGACAGGATGCGCACCGCATCGGGCTCCTGCCGCTGCGTGGTGAAGCGCGAGGTGCCGGGGCGGCGCGCATCGAGAAACGGCTGGATATCCGCCTCGCTCAGATTCAACCCCGGTGGGCACCCGTCCACCACCGCGCCCAGCGCGGGACCATGGCTTTCTCCCCAGGTGGTGAAGCGAAAAACGCGGCCAAATGTGTTGAAGCTCATGGGGTCGTCCGTTCCGGCGCAAGGGTATCGCGGGCGCTTTGCGTTATTGTGCCCGCGCTGTCCAGATGCGCGGCCAGCAACCTTGGCGTTACTGATCGAGCGCGATGTCGGGCGCGTCTTCCTGCTTCATGCCGACGACATGATAGCCGGCATCGACATGATGCGTTTCGCCGGTGACGCCCGAAGACAGGTGCGAGCACAGATACAGGCCCGCGCCGCCGACGTCCTCGATCGTCACGTTGCGACGCAGCGGGGCGTTGTATTCGTTCCACTTCAGGATGTAGCGGAAGTCGCCGATGCCACTGGCGGCGAGCGTCTTGATGGGGCCTGCCGAGATCGCGTTGACGCGGATGTTTTCCGGTCCCAGATCGTTGGCGAGATACTTGACGCTGGTCTCCAGCGCGGCCTTGGCAACGCCCATGACGTTGTAATGCGGGATCACCTTTTCTGCGCCATAATAGCTCAAGGTGACGATGGAGCCACCGTTGGGCATCATCGCGCGCGCGCGCTTGGCGACGGCGACCAAGGAATAGGCGCTGATGTTCATCGTCATCAGGAAGTTTTCGAGGCTGGTGTCGACATACAGGCCGCGCAGCTCGTTCTTGTCCGAAAAGCCGATGGCATGGACAACGAAGTCGATCGTCGGCCAGCGCGCGCTCAGCGTCTCGAAGGCGCTGTCGAGCGCGGTCATGTCCGAAACGTCGCATTCAAAGGTGAAATCGCTGCCCAGCTCCGCCGCAAGAGGAATGACTCGCTTGCCCAGCGCCTCGCCCTGGTACGAGAAGGCCAGCTCTGCGCCCTGGGCGGCCAGCTGCTGCGCGATGCCCCATGCCAGCGACTTGTTGTTGGCGAGGCCCATGATCAGGCCACGTTTGCCCTGCATCAATCCGTTCATGGCGTATCCTTATTCTATGGCTGTTTGCTGCGGCACACCGCCGCCCGCGCGCGCGATCGCGGCGTTCAATTCGGCCCCGATTACCATAGCGAGCCCGATGAGAAAGAAGAAAATGAGGCTGACCATCACGCCTGCCAGGCTGCCATAGGTCAGATCGTAATTGGCAAAGTTGCTGAGAAAGAAGGGCAGTGCCGCCAGGCTGACCATCCACCAGATGCTGATGAATAGCGGGCCTGGCCAGATTGGATGGCCTGCGCGGCGGTAGATCGTGGGGGTCAGCATGCCGAAGACAAGGTACAGCATGCCCAGCAGCACCAGAAAGGTGAACAGCTGGCTGAACGCCACCAGCAATCCTGCATCCTGCGGAAAGCGGACGCTGGCGGCGATCACCTCTGCGGCGCCGACCAGCACCACCTGCATGCTCAGCGCCAGCATGGTCGCCAGGACCGCGATGATGATCAGCGCGATCGAACCGAGGCGATAGCGCCAGAACGGCTTGTCGTTGGTGGTGCCATAAGCCCGGCGGATCACCGAGCGGATCGATTCGATCAGGCTGCCGGTGGTCCACAGACCCACGATGACCGCCAGCCACAGCAGCGGCCCGGTGCGAGCGGTCATCGCCGCTTCAACAGGGGCGGCCATGACCGCAGCCATGCTGGGCGGGACGGCAGCGAGAAAGGCATTCACAGCCTGCTGTCCGTATTCACTGCGCCCGAAGACCCCGCCCAGCGCGGCTGCGACAATGAAGAACGGAAAGATGGTCAGCAGTGCCAGATACGCGAAATTGCCCGCGACCACGCCGCCATGCACCAGAACATTGCCCACCACTTCGCGGGTGATGCTCACGGTCCGTGCCCGCAGTCGCTTGAGTGTGTCCGGCTTCAACAGATTGGATATGGCCATCTTGAAAGTCGTTGGTCAGCCCGCAAGACCTGATCGGGGATCGTAATCGACCGACCAGTTTTCCACGAACTGGCTGAGCGCTGCATCGCCACCCTCGGGCAAGCGGATCTGCAGCTCGATGATCTGGTCCCCGCGAACCCCGGCCTTGTTGTGAAAGCCCTTGCCCTTGAGGCGCAGCTGCTGGCCTGACTGGCTGCCGGGCTTGATCTTGAGCATGACCGCGCCATCGACGGTGGGCACCCGCACCTCGCCACCGGCCACGGCTTCCTTGAGCGTGATAGGCAGGTCGAGCCGCACATTGTCGCCGTCGCGGCGGAAGAAGCGGTGGCTGCGCACCTCTATGGTGACAATGCCGTCACCGGGGCCGCCAGGACCGGACTGGCCCTTGCCCGACAGGCGCATGTTGGTTCCGGTCTCGACCCCATTGGGCAGTTTCAGGTCAATCGTCTTGCCATCTGCGAGCGTGATCCGCTGCGGCTTGAGCGCTGCGGCATCGGTGAAATCGACCGCCAGCTTGTAGGCGACATTGGCGCCCTTGGGCGCGCTGCTGCGCCCGGTGCCGCGATAGGGGCCGCCACCGCCCAGGCCGCCAAACAGTCCATCGAAAATGTCGGCAAAATCGACACCATCATTGCCGAAGCCCGAAAAACCCGCGTTCTCATTCGATCGGCCCTGCTGGCGATAGCCGCCGCCGCCGCCAAAGCCGAAAGGCGCAGCCGGATTGCCGTCGATATCGATCTCGCCCCGGTCGAAGCGGGCACGCTTGTCTTTGTCGGACAAGAGGTCGTACGCGCGCGTGACTTCGGAGAAACGCGCGGCAGCAGTGGCGTTGTCCTTGTTGTAGTCCGGGTGCAGTTCCTTGGCGAGCTTGCGGTACGCGCTCTTGATGTCCTTCTCGCTTGCGCCTTTGGACACGCCGAGAATTGCATAGGGATCAGCCATGAATGTGGTCGCCATTGTTGGTGAGAATATCCATTGTTGCCCAATTACAACAATATCTGGGGGAGGGGCAGGGCATTTTTCAAGTCGGTATCAGATGAGCCGATGCCCTGCGCAAAAAAATCGCACGGACTGTGATGTAGAGCGCAAGCCCGAACGGCCCCGCAGCAAAGGTGAAGAACAGGATGGGTGCCTGGATCAACCGGCCCTTCCATGTGCCCAGCCCATGCGCATCGGCGTTGCGCGCGATCCACAGGCCGACGAACAGGTCAAAGGTCAGATAATGCACCCAGCCGATCGTCACACCCGGGTCGCTGGCAAAGATGCTGCGCACACCGGCGATCGTGGAGAAATCCGCGCCGCCATCGGTGGGCACCACGCCGGTCATCACCAGCGTCAGCCCGGTTGCATAGCCCAGTGCCAGCAAAAGCACGGGGCCGAAGAACAGGGCGCGCATCACGCTTTCGCGCCGGGGGGCGAGGATCAGCACCGCCCAGGCGATCATCGCCAGCAGGTTGGCAGCCCCGAATATCTGTTCCCACATTGCCGGATACCCCTTGCGGGCCGCTCGCAAAGCCCTGTTCATCGCCTGACCGCTGCGGCATAAGCCGCACTGGCGGATTCACCACTGTCTTATATGGTTAAGGCAGTCAAGCGAGCCGCATTGACCAAGGCAGGACGAGATGGCCGACGATCCCTTTGCGCTGTTCGATACATGGTATGCGCAAGCCCGCGAGACCGAGATCAACGACAGCAACGCCATGGCGCTGGCGACCGCGAACGAGCAGGGTCACCCCTCGGTGCGCATGGTCCTGCTCAAGGGCCATGGCCCGGACGGTTTCATCTTCTACACCAATTACGAAGGTCGAAAGGGCGGCGAACTGCTCGCCAATCCGCACGCCGCGTTGCTGTTCCACTGGAAATCGCTGCGCCGCCAGATTCGCATCGAAGGGCCGGTTCAGGCTGTCGATGACGCGACGGCGGATGCCTATTTCGCCAGCCGGTCGCGCGATTCGCAATTGGGGGCATGGGCATCGGACCAGTCGCGGCCATTGCCCGAGCGCGGCATCTTCGAGCAGCGTTTTGCCGAAGTCGAGGCGCTGTTCGCCGAACGGCCAGTGCCACGCCCTCCGCATTGGTCTGGCTTTTGCGTCGTGCCGCAGCAGATCGAGTTCTGGGAAGATCGCGACCACCGCCTGCATCATCGCCGCTTGTTCACCCGCACCGCCCATGGCTGGAGCGAAGGATTGCTGTACCCATGACCACATTACCTGCCACGCTGCCCTATTGCCATATCGATGCCTTTGCCAACCGGCCGTTCACCGGCAATCAGGCGGCCGTGATGCCACTGGAGGCATGGCCCGACGACGATGTGCTGCAGGCGATCGGCGAGGAGAACAATTTCGCCGAGACCGCGTTCATCGTGCCGATCGAAAGCGACGAGGCGGACTACGAGCTGCGCTGGTTCACCCCTGCGGTCGAGATCGCGATGTGCGGTCATGCCACGCTCGCGTCGGGGCATTATGCGTTCGAGAACGGGTTTGCAGGCGATACCGTGCGCTTTCTGACAAGGCAGGCTGGCGTGCTCAGCGTGAGCCGCAAGGACGACATGCTGACCTTGTCGCTACCCGCTCTTGCGCCATTGCCCGCGCCGCTGCCCGACTGGACCAGTCTGCTGGGTGGATTGCCGAGCGAATATCATGTCCATCCGGGACGCTACAACGTGCTGCTGTTCGACAATGCGCAGGATGTCCTGGCGCTGCAGCCGGATTTCAAGGCATTGGCGGCAATGGGCGATCACCAGTTCATCTGCACCGCGCCGGGCCAGGACACCGACGTGCTCAGCCGCGTGTTCGTGCCGGGGGCAGGGGTGGATGAAGACAGCGTGACCGGCTCTGCCCATGCCGTGCTGACCCCGTTCTGGGCGGCACGTCTGGGGCGCGACAGCTTTACCGCCTGCCAAGCCAGCGCGCGTGGCGGATTGCTGCTGTGCACCCTGGCAGACGACCGCGCCATCCTGGGCGGGCAGTGCTTTACCGTGGTCACGGGGACGTTCCGGCTACGGTAACGGCAGGCATGTCCTCTCTCGCCTGCGGGAGAGGACCATCGGTCAGCTTCCTTGAGCGCCCTTGGCTTTCTGCGCGGCGGTCATGGCATCCCAGGTGTCCCAGTCGATGCTGCGGCCGGGATAGGCAACGCGCTTGAACGGCCATTCTTTCGCCACCCAGTCTTTGGCCCAAGCATAGAGCTCCGCGTCGAAGCCCGCGTCATATTCAGCCTTGGTCACCCACATCGTGACCACCGCGTCATAGCCCTCGATCTCGCTGGGGTAGACGTACACGCAGCCGCGCTCGCGCTTTCCATCGGGCGTCAGCACGGCATAAGCGAACGACTCTCGCCGCTCGAAACGACCCTGCTCGGTCTGCATGTCCTTCATCGCGTCGGCATCGGCCACGCCCGGATGCGGCCAGCTCGTGCTGCGGGTGAAGGTCTTCTGCAGGTGCTCGATCGACGACATGTACGCGTCGAAATCGACTTTGACGAGATCGGGTCCCAGCGGCACAACCTTGAACGACGACGTCGTCACCAGCGTCGGCACATCAAAATCGGCAGCAACAAAAGGTGCGGTCCGGCTTGCCTCAGACGCGCTCGCGGAAGCCATCGCCTGTGCAGGCGCTGAGCTTGCCGACAAGACCATCATGGCTGCTGCCAGCGCCGCTATGTACTTCATCCGCTGCATATCGTGCCCCCGCCAGTTCCGATTCCTTCGCAAGTCTGACAGAGGTCGGGCGATCAGCCTAGTCCTTCGGGAACATCGCGGCGATTTTGCCAATCTGTTCCTTCACCGGGTCCAGTTCGTTGTCCTGAGTCTTGCCCAGCCGCACGATCGTCAGCCGCTGGCTGGGGCTGACGATGACGAACTGGCCCAGATGGCCTTGCGCTGCGAAGACATCACCAGGGAGCAGGTCGGGATACAATATCTTGCGCTGCCCCGCAGCACTGGGCTTGTTGAGCCAGATATGGCCGCCATAGGTTGGATTGTTGGGCGAGCTGGTGAGCATGAAATCCACCCAGCCGCGGGTGAGAAACTGGTTGCCCGCGATCGAGCCCTTGTTGCGCAGGAATTCGCCGAACTTGGCCCAGTCGCGCGCATTGGCCTGGATGATCGATCCGCCGATCATCGTGCCCGAAGCGTCGAACTCCGGCACCATCGACGACATGCCCAAAGGTTCGATCAACCGGCCGCGGATATAGCCCAGCATCGCGCGTCGTCGCACATCGGGGTCCTTGCTGTCGGTCAGCTGCCGGGTGATGATATCAGACAGGATCACCGTCGTGTTGGTCGAATACTCGAATTTCGATCCGGGCTCGGCCTCCAGCGGCTGGCTGGCGGCATAGCGCACCATGTTGTCTCGCCCGTCGAGGAACAGCATGCGCACCTCGTCAGAATCATACGGCGGATCTCCCGCTTCGGTGTGCTGCAGGCCAGCGGACATGTGCAGCAGATGGCGCAGCGTGATCGCGCCGCGCGGATCGCCCGGGCGCTGCCAGTCGGGCACCGGGGCAGGGGCATCAAGCGCGAGCCGACCGTCGGTTACCATCAATCCGACCAGTACCGCCGTCACGCTCTTGGCCATCGACCAGCTGATGAACTTGGTGCCCTGGTCGTAACCTGGGGCATAACGTTCCGCGACGATCTGCCCGCCGCGCATGATCACCAGCGCGCGGGTCTCGGCATATTCGTCCTCGTTGAACAGCTTGTCGATCTCGGCGTTGAGCGCCGCGGCTGACACACCGGGGACATCGGCGATCATTGTCTCGCCGGTGTCGGCCGCCTTGCTCTCCAGTCCGTAAAGACCGAAAGCGGTTGCGCCCACAAGGCTGGTTGCGGCAAGGGCGAGGAGTATGCGGTGCTTCATGGCTGCTTCCATCAATCAGGCGGGGATCAATGGCAACTCGAAATATGGGCATGGCGGAGGCCAGCGGCGGTCGCCTGAAATGGGTTTTGCTGGCCGTGCTGCTGATGGCAGCGGTCGCGATTGCCTATCTGTGGCCCAGCCTGCGCGCCTATAGCCAGACCGGCGCTGCCTATTCTGCGCGAGTTGTGTGTTCGTGCCGCTACATCGGCGGGCGCGAGCTGGGCGACTGCGAAAAGGATCTGGAACCGGGGATGGAGGTGGTGAGCCTGAGCGAAGCTGCCGATGCCAAGCGCATCGATGCGACCGTCCCGTTAATGGCTGCGGAAAGCGCGGAATATCGCGATGGCTGGGGCTGTGTGCTGATGACGCCGAAGGAGCGCGAGCAGGCTGACTGACCGGGGGCGGGTCAGCTCTCGTCGCGGATCTTTTCGTGGTGGCGGATGACTTCGTCGATCACGAACCGCAGGAATTTTTCAGAAAAGTCAGGGTCGAGATCGGCATCGACCGCCAGCCGCTTCATCCGCGCAATCTGTTCCACCTCGCGGTTGGGGTCGGCAGGTGGCAGATCGGTCTTCGCCTTGTATTCGCCCACCGCTTTGGTGATCTTGAACCGCTCGGCCAGCATGAAGATGAGCGCGGCATCGATATTGTCGATGCTTTGTCGAAATGCAGCCAGAACCGGGTCTTGCGCCATATGCCGTGTGCCTTGTCAGAATCGGGCAACGCATTGCTGTACGTTGCGCTTTGAGCTTGCCTTAAGCCATGCGGATTGCCACATCGCAACCCATGACAGCGACTGTTCACCCGATAGGCCGCCCCGGCGCCGCGCCTGCACCCGCCCCGAGCCTCGATCCGATCATGGCGCTGGTCGCGCATGACATGAATTCGGTCAACAGCGTGATTCTCGACCGTATGCAGTCGAAAATCCCGCTGATTCCAGAGCTTGCAGGCCATCTGATCGCGGGCGGCGGCAAGCGGATGCGCCCCATGCTCACGCTGGCCTGCGCGCGGCTGCTCGACTATCCGGGCAACCGTCATCACAAGCTCGCTGCCGCAGTCGAATTCATCCACACCGCCACCTTGCTGCATGACGATGTTGTCGATGGGTCGGACATGCGGCGTGGCAAGAAGGCTGCCAATCTGGTGTTCGGCAATCCCGCGACAGTGCTGGTCGGCGATTTCCTGTTCAGCCGTTCGTTCGAGCTGATGGTCGAAGACGGTTCGCTCAAGGTGCTGAAGATCCTTTCGGGCGCATCTGCGATCATCGCCGAGGGCGAGGTTGACCAGCTGACGGCGCAGCGCCAGATCGAAACCAGCGAAGAGCGCTATCTCGCGATCATCGGCGCCAAGACCGCCGCGCTGTTCGCCGCCGCCTGCCGAATCGCCGCCGTCGTGGCCGAGCGCAACGAGGCCGACGAGCTCGCGCTCGATGCCTATGGCCGCAACCTCGGCATCGCTTTCCAGTTGGTCGACGATGCCATCGATTATGTTTCCGACGCGGCAAAGATGGGCAAGGATGTCGGCGACGATTTCCGCGATGGCAAGGTTACGCTGCCCGTCATCCTGGCCTACGCGCATGGAACGCCCGAAGAGCGCAAGTTCTGGGAAGCTGCGATCATCGGGCACCGTACGTCGGACGAGGATCTGGCGCATGCCACCGATCTGCTGCGCCGACATAGTGCCATCGATCTGACGCTCGACCGCGCCCGCCATTTTGGCCAGCGCGCGATCGATGCGATCGCGGGCTTCCCCAATGGCAAGGCCAAGTCGGCGCTGATCGAAACGGTCGAATTCGCGATCGCGCGGGGCTATTGACGGCGGCTGACCCGAATCACCGGGTGAGCCCGGTCCATCGAGTTTCAGTCCCATGACGGCGGTTTCAGCCAGTTCCACTCCTGACGTGAATCGCAAGGGCGGCCTTGCGATCGAAATCCGCGCGCTGCTTCTGCTCGCCGGGCCGCTGGTGCTGGGCAATCTGGCGCAGATGGCGATCCACACCACCGAGGTCATTATCCTGGGGCGCTATGATGTTCAGGCGCTGGCGGCGGCGGCGCTCGCGGTGAACCTGTATTTCGCCTGCGGCACCTTCGGCATGGGGTTGATGACCGCTGCCTCACCGATGATCGCGGCAGAGCGGGGACGGCGTGCCCATTCGGTGCGCGATATCCGCCGGACGGTGCGCCAGGGCTTCTGGGTGGCGCTGACCGTGTGCGTGCCGATCTGGGCGGTGCTGTGGCAGGCCGAAGCACTCTTTCTGCTGATGGGGCAACAGGCCGATCTGGCGCGCGATGCCGGTCAGTTCATGCGCGTGGCGATGTGGGGCCTGCTGCCCTGGCTGTTGCAGTTCGTGCTGCGCATGTATGTCTCTGCGCTGGAGCGGCCCATCTGGGGGGTCATCGTCACCTTGTGCGGTGTCGCGGTCAACCTGATCGTGTGCTGGGCCTTGGTGTTTGGCAATCTGGGCTTCCCCGAAATGGGGCTGATGGGGGCCGCGACCGCCAACCTCGTCGCCAATTGCACGCTGTTTCTGGTCATGGCCTTGGTCGTGACCCTAGTGAAGCCTTTCCGGCGGTATCGCATTTTCGGGCGGTTCTGGGTGGCCGACTGGCCGCGCTATGCCGGGCTGTTCCGTCTGGGCCTGCCGATCGCGATCACCTTTGCCTTCGAGGTCGCGATCTTCAGCGCGGCAGCTTTCCTGATGGGGCTGATCAGCCGCGATTCGCTGGCGGCCCACGCGGTGGCGATCCAGATCGCTTCATTTGCGTTCATGGTTCCGTTCAGCCTGTCGCAGGCGGCGACGGTGCGGGTCGGGCTGCACCATGGCCGGCGCGATGCGGTGGCCGCGTCGCGCGCGGGCTGGGCGGCTTTGGGCGTAGGGGTCATCGCGGCATGCGCGATGTCGGCGATCATGACCGCCTTTCCCGAGTTTCTCGTTGGGCTGTTCATCGATCCCACCGATACGACCGCTGCGGCGGCGTTCCAGCTGGCGCTGGGCTTCATTGTCATCGCGGCAATCTTCCAGCTGGTCGATGCCGTGCAGGCGGTGGGGGCAGGGGTGCTGCGCGGGCTGCAGGATACGCGCTGGCCGATGCTGTTTGCCGCGTTCGGCTATTGGGTGGTCGGCATGGGCACCGCGTGGTTCTTCGCCTTCCGGCTGGGCTGGGACGGCGTGGGCGTGTGGATTGGCCTGGCCGCCGGGCTGGCGGTGGTCTCTGTGCTGATGGTCGGCCGGTGGATGATGCGCGCAAAGCTCGGGCTGGGGGTTTACCAGTAGTGCACCCGTTTCCGAGTTCCCGAGCGAAGTCGAGGGACGTGCGCGCAAACGGTAGAGCGCACGTCCCTCGACTTCGCTCGGGACAGACGGAAGGGGGAAGCAGGCATGGCTGAGTTGCCGATTCATTCCGTCCTCCCCGACCTGCTCTCGGCCTTGGCCACCAACCCCAATGCCGTCCTTGTCGCACCACCGGGCGCCGGCAAGACCACCACCGTCGCGCCTGCTTTGCTCCATCAGCCCTGGTGCACCGGGCTAGTGCTGCTGCTGTCGCCGCGCCGTCTGGCTGCCCGGGCTGCTGCCGAGCGGATGGCGGAGCTGGCGGGCGAGGCGGTCGGGCAGACGATCGGCTACGCCACCCGCATGGACAGCAGGAGCAGCGCCGCAACGCGCGTGCTGGTGCTGACCGAGGGCATTTTCGTCAACCGCATCCAGGCCGATCCCGAACTGGCAGGAGTCTCTGCCGTGCTGTTCGACGAGGTGCACGAGCGCAGCCTCGACAGCGATTTCGGCCTCGCGCTGGCGCTGGAGGCGCAGGGCGCGTTCCGGCCGGACATGCGCTTGCTCGCCATGTCGGCGACGCTCGATGGCGCGCGGTTTTCGACGCTGATGGGCGACGCACCGGTGCTCGCCAGCGAGGGCCGCTCGCACCCGCTCGAGCTGCGCTACCTCGGACGGCGGGGCGAGCAGCGGATCGAGGATGGCATGGCGCAGGCGATCCGCACCGCGTTGCGCGAAGAGCCGCAGGGCGATGTGCTTGCGTTCCTGCCGGGCGTGGCGGAAATCGCGCGGGTGGAGGAGCGGCTCGCCGTGCTGGGCGGGGGCATCGCGGTGCTGCCGCTGCATGGCACGCTGACCCCGCCCGAGCAGCGCGCCGCGATCCGCCGTGATTCGGAAGGCCGCCGCAAGGTCATTCTCGCCACCAGCATCGCCGAAACCAGCCTGACCATCGATGGCGTGCGGATCGTTGTCGATAGCGGACTGGCCCGGCGCGCACGTTATGATCCGCTCGCTGCGACCACGCGCTTGGTCACCGAGCGTGCCAGCCAGGCTGCGGCAACCCAGCGTGCCGGCCGTGCCGCGCGGCAGGGGCCAGGCGTCGCATACCGGTTGTGGGAGGAGGCTGCCACCGGTGGCCTGCCGCCGTTCGACCCGCCCGAGATTCTCGACAGTGATCTGGCGCCTCTGGTGCTGCAATGCGCGTCCTGGGGGGAGAGCGATCCGCTGCGCCTCAACTGGCTCGACCCGCCGCCAGCGCCCTTGCTGTCCGAAGCGCGCAAGCGGCTGGAGGCGCTGGAGGCTATCGATCCGAGCGGAGCGATTACCGCCAATGGCCGCGCGATTGCTGCGCTACCATTGCCACCGCATCTGGCTGCGATGCTGCTGCGCGGGGCAACAGCAGGCTGCGCGCTGCTGGCCGCCGAGATCGCGCTGCTGTGTCAGGAGCGCGGGCTGGGTGGGCAGGGCGAAGACCTGGAGGTGCGGTTGGCGCGGTGGCGCAGCGATCGCGGCGAACGGGCCGCCAAGTCGCGCAAGCTGGCGCAGCGCTGGGCGCAGCTGGCAGAGCGACAGGTCCAGATGGGCGTGCGGCAGGACATCCCGCCGGCCATCCTGCTCGCCTTCGCGTTTCCTGACCGCGTGGCCAAGCGCCGCGACGGGTCGGGCGAGACCTGGGCGAGCGCGGGCGGCCGCAGCTTCCGGCTCGATCCGGCGTCGTCGCTGATTACGGCGCAGTGGCTGGCGATCGGCGAGGTCCAGGGCAAGGCCGCCGATGCGCGCATCCTCGGGGCGATGGCGATCGATCCTGCCGATGTCGAAGCGCATCTGGCACACCGGATCGATCGCGTCAGCCGGTGCAGTTTCGCGCTGGCAGAACGCCGCGCCGAAGCTCGGCTCGAACGCAGGCTCGGCGCGATCCGGCTGGTGAGCGGGCCGGACCCCAAACCGTCGCCCGATGCGCTGTGCGCTGCGCTGATCGGCGGGGTGCGCGAGCATGGGCTGGGCCTGCTCGACTGGGGCGAGAAGGCGCAGGCGCTGCGCCAGCGCGCTGCCTTTGCCGGAATAGAAACGCTCGATGACGTGCACCTGCTCGCTGCCCTGGAGGACTGGCTAGCGCCGCTGCTGGCCGGTAAGCGATCGCTGGGCAGCGTCAGCCCCGGCGACCTGCACAATGCGCTGCAGGGGCTGGCGGGCTGGGATGCGATGCAGGCGATGGATCGCGTCGCACCTGCTGAATTCGCCAGCCCTGCAGGCACGCGCCACGCCATCGATTATGCCGCAACCGCTGGGCCGACGGTCGAATTGCGGGTACAGGCACTGTATGGGCTGGATACGCATCCGGTGGTCGGGCGCGACCGCATTTCGCTCGTTCTTTCGCTGACGTCGCCTGCCGGTCGCCCGATCCAAACGACGCGTGACCTGCCCGGCTTCTGGCGGGGCAGCTGGCGCGATGTCGCCAAGGACATGCGCGGCCGCTATCCCCGCCACCATTGGCCCGACGCGCCCTGGGAAGCCCAGGCCAGTCTCGCGACGAAAAAGCGGCAGGGGATTTGAGGTATTTGTTCCGACTCCCGATCTAGCCGCACAGTGGCTTCTCATTGCTGCGTGGCCGGATCCGTGGCATTTATCGTGGCCGAGAGGAGCAACGAGAATGCCCAAAACTCCAATCAAGCCCTGGTTTGCTGTCAAGAGCACAGGCTATGGTGTTGGCCTACCGATCGCACGGGAAGGTTGGCTTCTATTGGCTGCTTACGTGGCATTTGCGACTGTTGGTGGTGTGCTGTTGTCGCCGCTGATATTCATCCTCATGTTGATCGTTGCGACTGCGATATTACTGTATATCGCCCATAGCCGGTCCAATGGCGCATGGCGCTGGCGTGATGGAGAGCAGCCGTAACGATCCGCTTCGTCCTAAGTCGTGGTGGCGCCAGTAAGTTTGAAACGGCACACCAGCCTTGACCCGAACGCCCCGGCTGTAGCAAAGGCGGGGCGATCACACTTTCCCGGGACGGATACCAATGGCCGCACGAATCTATCAGCGCCCCAAAAACGCCATGCAGTCGGGCCGCGCGCTTACCGATCTGTGGGTGCTCGAATTCGAGCCTGCTGAAGCGAAGAAGCCCGATCCGCTGACCGGCTGGGCGGGCTCTGGCGATACCCAGCAACAGGTGGTGCTGAAATTCCCTGATCTTGAAGCGGCCAAGGGCTATGCCGAGAAGTACGGTATTACCGCGCGCATCGAACAAACACCTCCGCGCCGCCTGAAGATCCAGGCCTATGCCGATAATTTTCGCTGACTTTTAAGGCTGAGCGTTCGATCGCTCAGCCGACCATCGCGTCGATCGCGCCTTGCAGGATGAAGGCGGCGGCCGCGCTGTCGACGCGCTCGGCACGCTTGGCGCGGCTGATATCCGCATCGATCATCGCGCGCTCCACGGCCTGGGTCGACCAGCGTTCGTCCTGCATGAAGATCGGCAGCCCCAGCACCGCAATGTTGCGGGCAAAGGCGCGCACGCTCTGCGTTTGCGGGCTGTCCGAGCCATCCATGTTGAGCGGCAGGCCAATGACCAGCCCGGTGATCTGCTGATCGCGAACCAGCTGCTCGATCTGCTCCTTGTCCTTGCCGAACTTGGTGCGCTTGATCGTCTTGGCAGCGGTGGCAAAGCTCCAGCCGGCATCGCAGAAGGCGGTGCCGATGGTCTTGCTGCCGACGTCGAGCCCGATCAGCCGTCCGCCCGCAGGCAGCGCCTCACGGAATTCCGCCGCCTGCGTCGTGATCAGCGCGCCAGAAATGCGTTTACCCTCCGCTCGGCATCCGCCCGCACATTGGCCCAGAACAGCGGATAGTCGTACACGTGATAGTTGTTTCCGGGGAGTACGTAATTGCCCATCTGCGGCTCTCCGCCCAACAGCAGCAGTCCGCGATCATCGCAGCGCGCAGGCACCAGGCCGGGCGTGATGACGCCGTCGGTCAGCTCCTCGTTCGGCACCAGAGTGCCGATGTTCTTGTCCGCAGCCGCCTCGTCGCCCAGCACGCCGGTGAGCGGATTGACGCAAAGCATCGGCGAGTCTGCCCGCAATACGCCATCGAAGCCGACGCTGGCCGCGTAAACCTGCAGAATGAGGTCGGGCTCGGCCGGTTCGCCAAAGCTCTGCCAGCCCAGCATGCAGTTTGCCTGATCGGGATCAGTGCAGGCCGGCAGGCCCAGCGCCAGCAGATCGGTGGTCAGCGATACCGGCCAGCCGATGACATAGGCAGCGACAATCCGGTCGGCGAGCGGACGGGTGACGACCCGCTGGCGCATCAGCGTGGTCAGGTGCAGCGCGCCCTGGCTGTGCCCCGCGATGATGATCGGCATGTCTTCGGGGATTTCGGCGACGAACTCGTCGAAGGCTGCGAGGACATCGCTATAGGCGGCGTCGAACGCCATCTGCGCTTCGGGCTTGTCGGTGAGGAACGCGCCGATGGCGGCCTGGCGATAGCGCGGAGCCCAGATCTGGCCGATGCCGTTGAACACGCTGGCCTGGCTGCGCAGGAAGATGCGCGCGCGGTCTTGCGATTCCTTGTCGTTCATCGGCGCGTTCCAGAATTCGCGCTTCATGTACGATGTCGGGTGGACGTAGAAGACGGCGACCTTGGGGGCGGCGGTCGGCTCGAACCCTTCGGGTGTCCACAGCGACGGATTGGCGCTGCCGGTGATTTCGGGCCGGGAGAACCACATCTTCTGGTCAGCATAGGCGCTGGTCTCAACCGCTTGCGGCTTGACGAACTCTGTCGACGGAACGAAGGCAGCTGCAAAGATCTGCTGTGGAAACAGGCGGTAAAGCGCGAAAGCTGCGACCAACAGGAAGATGATCGTCGCGATCAGGTACAGAAACTTGCGGGCCAAAAACACTCTCCGAACGGTGGGCATGGGCGGTCCAGCGACATCCCGGCCATTCGGCGCATATAGGTACAGGTCTTGGACACTGCCAGCGGTGTTTGATCACGCATTTGCAGCATTTGCCTGCTTGATGGCAAAGCGGCCCGGTGCTAGCCGCTAGAGCCATGTCAGTAGATAGCAAAACCGTGAAGAAGATCGCCAGCCTGGCGCGGATCGCAATGACCGACGCCGAGATTGAAGCGATGGTGCCAGAATTCAACGGCATATTGGGCTGGGTCGAACAACTCGGCGAGGTGGACGTCACCGGCATCGAGCCGATGACCGCCGTCATCCCCAATACGCTGCGCTTGCGCGAAGATGTCGTCACCGATGGCAACATCCGCGACAAGGTGCTGGCCAATGCCCCCGCCGCCGAACACGGCTTTTTCGGCGTGCCCAAGGTGATCGAATAAACATGACCGAACTGACCGACCTCGGCATTGCCGACATCCGCAACGGCGTGCGCGCCGGAACCTTCAGCGCGCGCGAAGTCGCAACCGCGTTCAACGCGCGCGTGGCCGAAGCCAAGGCGCTGAACGCCTTCATGATCGACACGCCCGATCATGCATTGGCCGCTGCCGATGCGATCGACGCAAAGCGCGCGGCGGGCGAGGACCTGCCGATCATGGCCGGCGTGCCGATCGGCATGAAGGACCTGTTCTGCACCGTCGGCGTCGAAGCGCGGGCAGCGAGCGAGATCCTGAACGGCTTCAAGCCCACCTATGAGTCCACCGTCAGCCAGAAGCTGTGGGATGCGGGCGCAGGCATGCTGGGCAAGCTCAACATGGACCAGTTCGCGATGGGATCGTCGAACGAGACCAGCGCCTTCGGTAACGTCATTTCGCCCTGGCGGCGCAACGATGGCAGCAATGCGCCGTTGGCGCCTGGTGGTTCGTCGGGCGGAAGTTCGGCTGCGATTTCCGCGCGGCTGTGCCCTGGGGCGACCGGAACCGACACCGGCGGATCGATCCGGCAGCCTGCCGCCTTCACCGGTATCAGTGGCATCAAGCCGACTTATGGTCGCTGCTCGCGCTGGGGTGTGATTGCGTTCGCCTCGTCGCTGGATCAGGCCGGACCGATGGCGCGCGACGTGCGCGACTGCGCGATCATGCTCGAGGCGATGAGCGGCTTCGACCCCAAGGATTCGACGTCGCTCGATCTGGCGGTGCCCAATTGGGAAGCCGGATTGTCGAGCGATCTCAAGGGCAAGCGCGTAGGTATTCCCAAGGAATATCGCATGGACGGCATGAATGCCGATGTCGCTGCCGTATGGGACAAGGCTGCCGACTGGCTGCGCGATGCCGGGGCCGAGATCGTCGAGGTTTCGCTGCCGCATACCCGCTATGCGCTGCCCGCCTATTACATCATTGCCCCGGCGGAAGCCTCGTCCAATCTCGCGCGCTATGATGGCGTGCGCTATGGCCAGCGCACCTTGCCCGATGGGGCCGGGCTGCAGGACATGTACGCCGCCACGCGCGCCGCAGGCTTCGGTGCAGAGGTCCGGCGCCGCATCATGATCGGCACGTACGTGCTGTCCGCCGGCTTTTACGATGCCTATTATACTCAGGCGCAGAAGGTCCGCGCCCTGATCGCGCGCGATTTCGCGCAGGTCTGGGATCATTGCGATGTGCTGCTCGCGCCGACTGCGCCCAGCGCTGCCTTTGGCCTGGGCGAGAACAGCGAAGACCCGATCGCGATGTACCTCAATGACGTGTTCGCGGTGCCCGCCTCGCTGGCAGGGCTGCCCGCAATGTCGGTTCCCGGCGGTCTCGACAGCCAGGGCCTGCCGCTGGGCCTGCAGATCATTGGCAAGCCGCTCGACGAGCAGGGCGTGCTGAACGCCGGTCTGGCAATCGAGGAACGTGCGGGCTTTACCGCGCGTCCGGCGCAGTGGTGGTGACAATGACTGAATCAACCTATCGTATCCAGGGCGCAACCGGTGAGTGGGAGGTCGTGATCGGGCTGGAGGTGCATGCCCAGGTCACCAGCCACGCCAAGCTGTTCTCGGGCGCTTCGACGACGTTCGGCGCAGAGCCCAATGCGCAGGTGTCGCTGGTCGACGCCGCGATGCCCGGCATGCTCCCGGTGCCTAATGGCGAGTGCGTCCGCCAGGCGGTGCGCACGGGCATGGCGTTGAATGCGCAGATCAACCGTTACTCGCGGTTTGATCGCAAGAACTATTTCTACGCCGATCTGCCGCAGGGCTATCAGATCAGCCAGCTCTATCACCCGATTGTGGGTGAGGGCGGTATCGAGATCAGTCTCGACGAGAAGAACCCCGACGCGCAGACCAAGACGATTGGCATCGAGCGACTGCACCTGGAGCAGGATGCGGGCAAGCTGATGCACGACCAGCATCCGACGATGTCCTATGTCGATCTCAACCGCTGCGGTGTCGCGCTGATGGAAATCGTCTCGCGTCCCGACATGCGCTCGCCGGCGGAAGCCGGAGCGTATCTCAAGAAGTTGAGGACGATCCTGCGGTATGTCGGCTCGTGCGACGGCAATATGGAAGAAGGCTCGATGCGCGCCGACGTCAATGTCTCGGTGCGCAAGCCCGGCGACGAATTCGGCACCCGCACTGAGACCAAGAACGTCAATTCGGTCCGCTATGTGATGGCCACGATCGAGCATGAAGCGAACCGCCAGGTCGACGTGCTCGAAAGTGGCGGCACCATCGTGCAGGAAACCCGGCTGTACGATCCGGACAAGAACGAGACGCGCTCGATGCGGTCGAAGGAGGATGCGCACGATTACCGCTACTTCCCCGATCCGGACCTGCTGCCGCTGGAGCTCGACGATGCATTCCTCGACGCGTGCAAGGAATCGCTCCCCGAGCTGCCCGATGCCAAGCGCAAGCGGTACGAAAGCGAGCTCGGCCTGTCTGCCTACAACGCCGCAGTTCTGACCGCCGAAGCCGAGACTGCACGCTGGTTCGAAGCGCTGCTGGCCGAGAGCGCCAAGGCGCAGGGCAAGCCGGAAGCAGACGTTGCCAAGGCGTCGGCAAACTGGCTGTTGTCTGAACTGTACGGCGCGCTCAACCGCATGGGCAAGACCATCGACGAGAGCCCGGTCAGCCCGGCTGCCGGAGCGGAACTGGTGGCGCTGGTCGCAGATGGCACGATCTCTGGCACCATCGCCAAGCAGGTCTTCGAGATCATGCTGGAAACCGGAGACGGGGCGGGCAAGATCGTGGAAGAGCGCGGGCTGAAGCAGACGTCCGACACGGGCGCGATCGATGCCGCCATCGCCAAGGTCCTTGCCGACAACGCCGACAAGGTGGAACAGTATCGCAGCGGCAAGGAAGCCTTGTTCGGCTTTTTCGTCGGCCAGACGATGAAGGCCATGCAGGGCAAGGCTAACCCGCAAATGGTAAATGAGCAGCTGAAGAAGGTGCTTAATTAACTCGGCTCAATTCATCAGCTCTGCGGCCCGTTTGTAACATCATGCTGTGGTTTATTCGAGCTTACGCTATGTTAACACATTCACTGGATATCCCCTGCTGTAACAAGCCTTGATGGGGGGGATATCCGGTAGGCGTGGTCCATATCCTTGCCCCCCTGTCGTGGCGCGGATGGGACTGTGCGCGTGCTGAGACATATCAAGCCTGCTGACGTTGCCACGGGGATGTTCATCCACGGTTTTGTCGGCTCGTGGTTTGATCACCCGTTCTGGCGCAAGAAATTCCTGCTCGAAGACGATGATGATGTTCTCAAGATCCGCCAGAGCCGGGTGGATGCGGTTATCGTCGATGATGAGCGCGGCAGTGTTCCGGCGCCAAGGGCTGCTGAACGGCCCTTCGCGATGCCGAGCCTGCCTTCCGCGCCGCGACTGGCAACGCAGCCCAATCCGCTCGCCAAAAGATACACGGCGCCCACGGCCGCTACAAAATCCACGAGCTTTCGTCAGGAAAGCAAGCGCGCGGCGAAGATTGTCGAAAAGTCGAAGAAGCAGGTCGGCGCCATGTTCGAGGCGGCGCGCATGGGGCAGGCGATCAAGGTCGCCGATGTGGCGCCGCTGATCGATGAAATCCGCGATTCGGTCGAGCGCAACAACAAGGCGCTGACCAACCTGGTTCGGCTCAAGAGCAAAGACGAATACACCTACATGCACTCTGTCGCGGTATGCGCGCTGATGATCAACTTTGCGCGCAAGCTGGACCTGGATGAAAATACCATCCGCTCGATGGGCATGGCAGGGTTGCTGCACGATCTGGGCAAGATGGCCGTTCCACAGATGATCCTCGACAAGAACGGGCGACTGACCGACGAGGAATTCTCGGCCATTCGCACTCATCCCGAACGGGGCCACGCGCTGATTGGCGACAATCCGGAGATCCCGGATGTGGCGCGCGATGTCTGTCTGCACCACCACGAGAAAATGGATGGCACGGGCTATCCCTTCGGATTGCAGGGCAACGAGATAAGCCTGGCTGCGCGCATGGGGGCGATCTGCGACGTCTATGATGCCGTGACATCCAACCGGCCTTACAAGGATCCCTGGACCCCCTGCACAGCGCTGGGCCGGATGGCGCAGTGGGAAGGTCATTTCGATGAACGGCTGATGCAAGTGTTCATCAACTCCATGGGCCTGTATCCTGCCGGGGGTCTGGTGCGCTTGAACGACCACCGTCTGGCGCTGGTTGTCGATAACTGCGAGGACGATCCGTCTGCTATCCGGGTGCGGCCATTTTATTGCACGTCGCGCCTGCAGTTGACCAAGCCGGTGGAAATCATCATTGCACCGGACCGCGGCCCTCAGATTCTGGGCACCGAGCGCCCCGAGTTCTGGCATTTCGATGATTGGGCTGCATTGCGGCAATCGATCCTTGCCAAGGGTGCCGACCTTTCTGCTGCGGCTTGACCGGCAGGGCATTGATCGCTAAGGGCCCCCCTTCGATTGCCGCCGAGCCACGCTTTGCGAGAATCGGATACCAGCACAACACTGGCGCTAGGTGCGGGTGGATCAAAGGCGGAGCCTCCACCATATCGGCGTGCGGAAACGCGCCTCGTTCACGTATCTGGCGGCAGAGTAACCTCATACTCTACCAATCAGGTGAAGAGAAACATGCCAACGATTAACCAGCTGGTCCGCAAGGGCCGGGTGCCCCAGAAGGCGAAGTCCAAGGTGCCCGCAATGGACGCAAACCCGCAGAAGCGCGGCGTTTGCACCCGTGTTTACACGACGACCCCGAAAAAGCCGAACTCGGCACTGCGCAAGGTGGCCAAGGTCCGTCTGACCAACAGCCGCGAAGTCATCACCTACATTCCGGGTGAAGGCCACAACCTGCAGGAGCACTCGGTTGTGCTGATCCGCGGCGGCCGCGTACGCGACCTTCCCGGTGTGCGTTACCACGTGCTGCGCGGCGTTCTCGACACCCAGGGTGTCAAGGACCGCAAGCAGAGCCGTTCGAAGTACGGCGCCAAGCGTCCGAAGTGATCCTCGCGGGGTGTTCGTCACCCCGTTTGAAGGTCAGGCCTTTTTCAGGAGTTACCTATGTCTCGTCGTCGTCGCCCAGAAAAGCGCGTCATTCTTCCCGATCCCAAGTTCGGGGATCTGACGCTTTCCAAGTTCATGAACAACCTCATGCTGGACGGTAAGAAGTCCGTTGCAGAGCGTATTGTTTACGGTGCCATGGAAACCATGGAAGCCAAGGCCAAGGCCGACCCGCTTCCCATGTTCCACGATGCGCTGAACAACGTGAAGCCCGGCATCGAAGTTCGCAGCCGCCGCGTCGGTGGCGCGACCTACCAGGTTCCCGTCGAAGTTCGTCCGGAACGTGCCCAGGCTCTGGCCATCCGCTGGCTGATCTCGGCTGCGCGCAACCGCAGCGAAACCACGATGGCTGCGCGTCTGTCGGGCGAACTGCTCGATGCCGCCAACAATCGTGGCAATGCGGTCAAGAAGCGTGAAGACACGCACCGCATGGCCGAAGCGAACCGTGCATTCTCGCACTACCGCTGGTAAATATCGCTCTCTCCCTTGCGGGAGAGAGTTTGCTTCACGATTTGAAGCACGGGGAGGGCAGGGCGCACACCGGGTGCTGACCTGCCCCTCTCCCATTCCGCCTCGGCCAGCCTGCTGGTGAGGCACACCGTCCTCTTTCTGCAACGGGAGAGGGGTTTGGCGTTTGCTACATCGATAACCCCAATTCGCGCTGGTCAAAGCGCGGGGGCTTCATTATAGCGCGCGGCAAATTACGCCCCACACTTGGAGTTTATGATCATGGCACGCAGCCATCCCCTGGAAAAGTACCGCAATATCGGCATTATGGCCCATATCGATGCGGGCAAGACCACCACGACCGAGCGGATCCTCTATTACACCGGCAAGTCGTACAAGATCGGCGAAGTGCATGAAGGCACCGCGACGATGGACTGGATGGAGCAGGAGCAGGAGCGCGGGATCACGATCACGTCTGCTGCCACCACCTGCAAGTGGCGCGCCGAAGAAGGCAAGGGCGACGAGCACCTGATCAACATCATCGACACCCCTGGCCACGTTGACTTCACGATTGAAGTCGAACGTTCGCTGCGCGTACTCGATGGCGCGGTTGCGTGCTTCGATGGCGTTGCCGGCGTTGAGCCGCAGTCCGAAACCGTGTGGCGCCAGGCCGACAAGTACGGCGTGCCGCGCATGTGCTTCGTCAACAAGCTGGATCGCACCGGTGCCGATTTCTATTTCTGCGTGAACTCGATCATCGAGCGTCTGGGCGCCCGCCCGGCTGTTCTGTATCTGCCGATCGGCATCGAAGGCGGCTTCAAGGGTCTGGTCGATCTGGTCGAGAACCGCGCGATCATCTGGCTGGAAGAGAGCCTGGGTGCGAAGTTCGAATATCAGCCGATCCCTGACGATCTCGTCGAGAAGGCCGCGAAGTATCGCAGTGACCTGATCGAGATGGCTGTTGAACTCGACGATGCGCTGATGGAAGCCTATCTCGAAGGCAACGAGCCCAGCACGGCCGACCTCAAGAAGCTGATCCGCAAGGGTACGCTCGAAATGGCATTCGTGCCGGTGGTCTGCGGTTCGGCGTTCAAGAACAAGGGTGTTCAGCCGCTGCTCGATGCCGTGGTCGACTATCTGCCTTCGCCGCTCGATGTTCCTGCCATTAAGGGCGTGAAGCTCGATGGCGAAACGCCGGACGAGCGTCCGTCGTCGGACAGCGAGCCCTTTGCGGCACTGGCGTTCAAGATCATGAACGATCCGTTCGTGGGCACGCTGACCTTCGCCCGCATCTATTCGGGCAAGCTGGAAGCGGCTTCGACCGTCATCAATTCGGTGAAGGACAAGAAGGAAAAGGTTGGCCGCATGCTGCTGATGCATGCCAACAGCCGTGAGGACATCCAGGAAGCGTTCGCAGGCGACATCGTCGCTCTGGCGGGCCTGAAGGACACCACGACGGGCGACACGCTGTGTGCTGCCAGTGCGCCGATCATCCTTGAGCGCATGGAATTCCCCGAGCCGGTGATCGAGCTTTCGGTGGAACCCAAGACCAAGGCCGACCAGGAAAAGATGGGCGTGGCGCTCAACCGCCTTGCTCGCGAAGATCCCTCGTTCCGCGTATCGTCGGATTCCGAAAGCGGCCAGACGATCATCAAGGGCATGGGCGAGCTTCACCTCGAAATTCTCGTCGACCGCATGCGTCGCGAGTTCAAGGTGGAAGCCAATGTCGGTGCGCCGCAGGTGGCCTATCGCGAGTATCTCGCCAAGCCTGTGGACATCGATTATACCCATAAGAAGCAGTCGGGTGGTTCGGGTCAGTTCGGCCGCGTCAAGTTCAAGCTGACGCCGGGCGAGCGTGGATCGGGCATCATCTTCAACGATGCGGTCAAGGGCGGTAACATTCCCAAGGAATACATTCCGTCGGTCGAGAAGGGCATGCGCGAAACCGCAGCCTCCGGATCGCTGGTTGGCTTCCCGATCATCGATTTCGAGATCGAGTTGTACGATGGTGCATACCATGACGTCGACTCTTCGGCACTGGCGTTTGAAATTGCCGGACGTGCCGCGATGCGTGAAGCCGCCCAGAAGGCCGGCATCAAGCTGCTGGAACCGATCATGAAGGTCGAGGTCGTGACGCCTGAGGATTACCTCGGTGACGTCATCGGCGATCTCAACAGCCGTCGTGGCCAGATCCAGGGCACCGACACGCGCGGCAATGCCCAGGCAGTGGAAGCGGTTGTGCCGCTCGCCAACATGTTCGGTTACGTGAACCAGCTGCGTTCCTTCACTCAGGGACGTGCGCAGTACACGATGCAGTTTTCTCACTATGATGAGGTTCCGGCAAATGTCGCAGCCGAGGTCAAGGAGAAGCTGGCATAAGCCGGGCATACTCGCTATAGGCGCTCGACCTTAACCCGTCGAATCGCGCCTATGGCGCCACGGGCTTTCAATTGGGTGTTGACAGTTTTGGGCAGTCTCGCCAGAGCGCGGCGCGGACTATCCCACAGATAGTAAAAGAACGAAGGTAGGAAAAAATGGCCAAGGCTAAATTTGAGCGGACCAAGCCGCACTGCAATATCGGTACCATCGGTCACGTTGACCATGGCAAGACCACGCTGACCGCAGCCATCACCAAGGTGCTGGCTGAAACCGGTGGCGCGACCTTCACCGACTATGCCAACATCGATAAGGCTCCCGAAGAGCGCGAGCGCGGCATCACCATTTCGACCGCACACGTCGAATATGAAACCGAAGCACGCCACTATGCGCACGTCGACTGCCCCGGCCACGCTGACTATGTGAAGAACATGATCACCGGTGCTGCGCAGATGGACGGCGCGATCCTGGTGGTGAACGCTGCTGACGGCCCGATGCCCCAGACCCGCGAGCACATCCTGCTTGCTCGTCAGGTCGGCGTGCCGGCTCTGGTCGTATACATGAACAAGGTTGACCAGGTCGACGACGAAGAAATCCTCGAGCTGGTTGAACTGGAAGTGCGCGAGCTGCTGAGCTCGTACGACTTCCCGGGCGACGACATTCCCATCGTCAAGGGTTCGGCTCTGGCCGCTCTCGAAGGCCGTGACGACAATATCGGCAAGGAATCGATCTACGCCCTGATGAAGGCCGTTGACGACTACATCCCGCAGCCTGCTCGCCCCGTCGACAAGCCGTTCCTGATGCCCGTCGAAGACGTGTTCTCGATCTCGGGTCGTGGTACGGTTGTGACCGGTCGCGTTGAAACCGGCATCGTCAAGGTTGGTGAAGAAGTCGAAATCGTCGGCCTCAAGGATACCCGCAAGACCGTCGTCACCGGCGTTGAAATGTTCCGCAAGCTGCTCGACCAGGGCATGGCTGGCGACAACATCGGCGCACTGGTTCGCGGCGTGGCTCGTGAAGACGTTGAGCGTGGTCAGGTTCTCTGCAAGCCCGGTTCGGTTACGCCGCACACCGAGTTCAACGCAGAAGTCTACGTCCTGTCGAAGGACGAAGGCGGCCGTCACACGCCGTTCTTTGCCAACTATCGTCCGCAGTTCTACTTCCGCACCACCGACGTGACCGGTGAAGTTGTTCTGCCCGAGGGCACCGAAATGGTGATGCCTGGCGACAACGTGACGATCGGCGTCAAGCTGATCGCTCCGATCGCGATGGATCCGGGTCTGCGCTTCGCAATTCGCGAAGGTGGCCGGACTGTCGGTTCGGGGGTTGTCAGCACGATCTCCAAGTAATATAGGGCCATCTCCCGGACGGATTTGATTCGTTCGGGAGATGGCAGTTTTTCAATAGGCCGCCCCGGCGTTGGGTTCGAAAGAGCCAACGGGTTTCTGGGGCGGTTTGTTTTTCGCTCTTTCGCATCGGTAAAGTGGTAATGGAAACGCAGAATATCCGTATTCGCCTCAAGGCATTTGATCATCGCGTGCTTGATCAGGCAACCGGCGACATCGCCGACACAGCCCGTCGCACCGGCGCTCTCATTCGTGGTCCCATTCCGCTGCCGACGCGCATCGAGAAGTTCACCGTGAACCGCGGCCCGCATGTCGACAAGAAGTCGCGCGAGCAGTTCGAGGTGCGCACCTACAAGCGTTTGCTGGATATTGTTCAGCCGACCCCGGCCACCGTCGATGCTCTGATGAAGCTCGAGCTGGCCGCAGGCGTCAACGTCGAGATCAAGCTGGCCTGATGCCAGCCGGCGCCGGGCAGGGCCTGGCGCTTCCATCCACTGGATGGGAACTACAAGGGATACCGCGCAGCAATGCTGCGGCACTGGTCCCCCGTCTTTTTCGATGCCCCTTGATGGGGATGCGGAAAAAGCCAACCCGGACGGGGTGATCATCAAATTTCGGGTTGGCCCTCAAGGTTCGCAGAACTTTGGGGGTTTTCGTTTGGATACGCCCGCAGGCAATTGTGCATGTGGGCCTCTATTGGGAGAAAGATCATGCGCACTGGCGTGATCGCAAAGAAAGTCGGGATGACCCGCCTGTTCCAGGACGATGGTCGGCACGTGCCGGTTACCGTTCTGTCGCTGGAAGATTGCCAGGTGGTTTCGGTCAAGAACCAGGATCGTGACGGATACGTCGCTGTTCAGCTGGGTGCCGGAGCTGCCAAGCCCAAGAACGTCAACAAGCCGCAGCGCGAGCATTTTGCCAAGGCAGAAGTCGCTCCCAAGATGCTGATGGCCGAGTTCCGCGTCGCTGACGATGCGATCCTCGATGTCGGCGCCACCATTTCGGCCAACCACTTCGTTGCCGGCCAGCTGGTCGACATCACCGGTCACACCCAGGGTAAGGGTTTTGCCGGTGCCATGAAGCGTTGGGGCTTCGGGGGTATGCGCGCATCGCATGGTGTGTCGATCTCACACCGTGCGCATGGTTCGACGGGTCAGCGCCAGGATCCGGGCAAGGTTTTCAAGAACAAGAAGATGGCCGGCCACATGGGCGACCGTCAGCGCACGCAGCAGAACCTCGAAGTCGTCCGCACCGATGAGGCGCGCGGTCTGATTTTCGTCAAGGGTTCGGTCCCCGGTTCCAAGGGTGGCTGGCTGATGGTTCGTGATGCCGTCAAGGTTGATCGTCACGCTGACGCTCCGTATCCCGCCGCCATCCGCTCTGCAGCGGGTACCAATGACAATGCTCCTGCCGATACGCCTGCTGAAGACGTCGCGGTGGTTGAAGCAACCGACGGCCAGGAGGGTTAATCAGCCATGAAGCTCAAGGTCCAAACCCTCGACGCAACCGCCAGCGGCGACATCGAACTGAACGATGACGTCTTCGGTGTCGCGCCGCGTGCAGACATTCTGCACCGTGTCGTCACCTGGCAGCTCGAAAATCGTCGCGGCACTGCCCGCGGCGCTCGCGAGCGTAGCGATGTTGCCCGTACCGGCAAGAAGTTCGGTCGCCAGAAGGGCGGCGGTACCGCTCGTCACGGCGATCGTCGTGCCCCGATCTTCATCGGCGGTGGTAAGGCTCACGGTCCTCGCGTCCGTGACTTCAATCCTTCGCTGAACAAGAAGGTCCGTGCGCTCGGCCTGAAGATGGCTCTGTCGTCCAAGGTCGCCAGCGAAAGCCTGATCGTGGTCGACACGTTCGACATCACCGAAGCCAAGACCAAGACTCTGCTGGCACAGCTCGGCAAGCTCGGTCTGGGCAAGAAGGCGCTGTTCATCGATGGCGATGCCGTGAACGACAATTTCAAGAAGGCTTCGGCCAACCTGATCGGTCTGAACGTGCTGCCCGCCGTTGGTGCCAACGTCTATGACATCCTGAAACACGATACGCTGGTGCTGACCCGCGCCGCTGTTGAAAAGCTGGAGGCACGGTTCAATGGCTAAAAATTCCGACACCATCGATACCCGTCATTATGACGTGATCGTGGCTCCGCACATCACCGAGAAGTCGACGCTGCTGAGCGAGAACAACGCGGTGGTTTTCAAGGTCACGCAGGACGCGACCAAGCCGCAGATCAAGGCTGCCGTCGAGGCGCTGTTCGATGTCAAGGTGATCGGGGTGAACACCCTGGTCCAGAAGGGCAAGACCAAGCGTTGGAAGGGCCGTCCCTACACCCGCAACGACATCAAGAAAGCCGTTGTTCGTCTGGCCGAAGGCCAGTCGATCGACGTCACCACCGGCGTCTGAGCGCGGTTCGTAGCTGACAGGATAGAGATATGGCACTCAAATCATATAATCCGACAAGCCCGGGCCGTCGTGGTCTGATTCTTGTCGATCGCAGCGACCTGTACAAGGGCGGCCCCGTCAAGGCGCTGACCGAAGGCAAGCGCAAGACCGGTGGCCGCAACAACAAGGGTCACGTGACCTCGCGCGGCATCGCCGGTGGTCACAAGCAGCGTTATCGCATCGTCGACTTCAAGCGTCGCAAGATGGACGTTGCTGGCACCGTGGAGCGGATCGAATACGATCCCAACCGCACCGCCTTCATCGCGCTGATCAAGTACGAAGACGGCGAAGTCGCGTACATCCTGGCCCCGCAGCGTCTTGCTGTCGGCGATCAGGTGATCGCCAGCGAGAAGACCGACGTGAAGCCGGGCAACGCCATGAAGCTGGCACAGATGCCGGTCGGCACCATCATCCACAACGTGGAGATGAAGCCGGGCAAGGGCGGTCAGATCGCACGTTCGGCTGGCACCTACGCGCAGGTCGTCGGTCGTGACCGCGGCATGGTGATGGTCCGTCTGAACTCGGGCGAACAGCGTTACATCCCCGGCGCCTGCATGGGCACGGTGGGCGCAGTGTCGAACCCCGACAACAGCAACCAGAACTTCGCCAAGGCTGGTCGCAAGCGCTGGATGGGCCGTCGTCCGCTGACGCGCGGTGTCGCCAAGAACCCGGTCGATCACCCGCATGGTGGTGGTGAAGGCCGCACCTCTGGTGGCCGTCATCCGGTTACGCCGTGGGGCAAGCCGACCAAGGGCATGCGCACCCGCAAGAACAAGTCGACTGACAAGATGATCATCCGGTCACGTCACGCGAAGAAGAAGAGGTAAGTCATGGCTCGCTCAATCAAAAAGGGGCCGTTCTTCGACCTGTATCTGCTGAAGAAGGCAGAAACGGCGCAGGACGCTGGCGGCCGTGCTCCGATCAAGACGTGGTCGCGTCGTTCGACGATCCTGCCGCAGTTCGTCGGCCTGACGTTCAACGTCTACAACGGTCACAAGTTCATCCCGGTTTCGGTCAACGAAGACATGGTGGGTCACAAGCTGGGCGAATTCGCTCCGACCCGCACCTTCCCTGGCCACGCTGCTGACAAGAAGGGCAAGCGCTAATGGGCAAGGCAAAATCTCCGCGTCGCGTTGGTGACAATGAGGCTCTGGCTGTCGGCACGACCATCCGTGGTTCTGCGCAGAAGCTGGGTCTGGTTGCTGCCCTGATCCGTGGCAAGAAGGCTGAAGAAGCCATGAACATCCTGGCCTTCTCCAAGAAGGGCATGGCTGTTGATGCGCGCAAGGTTCTGGCATCTGCGATTGCGAATGCCGAAAACAACCACAATCTCGATGTAGACGCGCTGGTCGTGGCTGAAGCGAGTGTTGGCAAGGCGATCACGATGAAGCGTTTCATGACGCGCGCTCGTGGCCGTTCCAGCCGCATCCTGAAGCCGTTCAGCCGCTTGCGCATCGTTGTGCGCGAACAAGAGGAAGCGTAAGTCATGGGTCAGAAGAGCAATCCGATCGGCCTGCGCCTGCAGATCAACCGCACTTGGGACAGCCGCTGGTACGCCGAAGGGCGCGACTATGCAAAGATGCTCAAGGAAGACATCGAGCTGCGCAAGTTCATCATGAAGACGATGCCCCAGGCAGCGATCTCCAAGGTGGTCATCGAGCGTCCCGCACGTCTGTGCCGCGTCTCCATCTATGCTGCACGTCCTGGCGTGATCATCGGTAAGAAGGGTGCGGACATCGAGAAGCTTCGCAAGAAGCTGGAATCGATGATCGACGGCGGCGAAGTGAAGCTGAACATCGTTGAAATCCGCAAGCCGGAAATCGATGCCAAGCTCGTTGCGCAGGGCATTGCCGATCAGCTGATCCGCCGCGTGGCTTTCCGTCGTGCGATGAAGCGCGCCGTGCAGTCCGCGCTGCGTCTGGGTGCCGAAGGCATCAAGATCACCTGCGGCGGTCGTCTGGGTGGTGCAGAAATCGCGCGTACCGAATGGTACCGTGAAGGCCGCGTGCCGCTGCACACTCTGCGCGCCAATGTCGACTATGCCGATGCCGAAGCGCTGACCGCGTACGGCATCATCGGCATCAAGTGCTGGATCTTCAAGGGCGAAATCCTTGGTCACGATCCGATGGCGCAGGACCGGCTGATGATGGAAGCGCAGACTTCCGGCGTCCGTCCGGCCCGCTGAGCCCAGAACAGACAGACAAGGTAGAGCATCATGCTGCAACCGAAGAAAATGAAGTTCCGCAAGGCTTTCAAGGGCCGTATCAGCGGGAATGCGCCGGGCGGAACCACGCTGAATTTCGGATCTTATGGCCTGAAGGCCATGGAGCCCGAGCGGATCACCGCGCGTCAGATCGAAGCTGCCCGTCGTGCCATCACGCGTCACATCAAGCGTCAGGGACGTTTGTGGATCCGCGTGTTCCCCGACGTGCCCGTGACCAAGAAGCCTGCCGAAGTTCGTCAGGGCAAGGGCAAGGGTTCGGTGGAATACTGGGCCGCTCGCGTCAAGCCAGGCCGCATCCTGTTCGAACTGGATGGCGTTCCCGGCCCGATTGCCGCAGTGGCATTCGAGCGCGCAGCCATGAAGCTGCCGATCAAGACCAAGGTTGTGGCCCGCCTCGGCGATACGTCGCACCTGGGAGGTGAGTGATGACCAAGATTGTTGAAGACCTGCGCACCAAGACCGACGACCAGCTTTCGAGCGAACTCGGCGCGCTGAAGAAGGAAGCGTTCAACCTGCGCTTCCAGGCTGCGACCAACCAGCTGGAGCGCCCCGCGCGTGTCCGCGAAGTGCGTCGCAACATTGCCCGCATCAAGACGTTGCAGAGCGAGCGCGCAAGCGCCGCCGCTGCCAAGTAAGGAGGCCGATATGCCGAAACGAGTTCTGACCGGAACGGTGGTCTCCGACAAGGGCGACAAGACCGTTGTCGTGAATGTCGAGCGCAAGGTGAAGCACCCGTTGTACGGGAAGATCATCCGTCGTTCGAAGAAGTATCACGCGCACGACGAGACCAACAGCTTCAAGGAAGGCGAAACCGTCCGCATCGAAGAGACGGCGCCGATTTCGAAGCTGAAGACCTGGAAGGTGCTGGATCGGGTGAACACCCACAAGGCGCCTGAGGCTTCGACCGAAGCGTAATTCAATCAGGAACTGCCGGACTGGTTCCGGCAAGCCAGACAAGAAGGAAACGGATCCATGATCCAGATGCAATCCAATCTTGATGTTGCAGACAACAGTGGCGCCAAGCGCGTCCAGTGCATCAAGGTTCTCGGCGGATCGAAGCGTCGCTTCGCCGGCGTGGGCGACATCATCGTCGTCTCCGTCAAGGAAGCTGCCCCTCGCGGCCGCGTGAAGAAGGGCGACGTTCACCGCGCCGTCATCGTGCGTACCGCCAAGGACGTCCGTCGCTCCGACGGCACCGTGATCCGCTTCGACAGCAATGCTGCCGTCCTGGTCAACAAGAACGACGAGCCCATCGGCACGCGTATCTTTGGCCCGGTGGTTCGTGAACTTCGTGCGCGCAAGCACATGAAGATCATCTCGCTGGCTCCGGAGGTGCTGTAACCATGGCTGCTGCAAAGATCAAAAAGGGTGACAACGTTGTTGTCCTGTCCGGCAAGGACAAGGGCCGCACCGGTACCGTCGCCAAGGTGATGCCGAAGGACGACAAGGTCCTGGTTTCTGGCCTGAACGTGATGACCCGTCATCGCAAGCCGACGCAGGCGAATCCTCAGGGCGGTCTCGACCGCGTTGAAGCTCCGCTGCACATTTCGAAGGTCGCTGTTGCCGACCCGAAGACCGGCGCACCTACGCGCGTCCGCTTTGAAACGGTCGACGGCAAGAAGGTCCGCGTGGCTGTAAAGTCCGGGGAGAAAATCGATGGCTGATAAGTACGTGCCCCGCATGCGTCAGCGTTATGACGACGTCGTGGTGAAGGCGATGCAGGAAAAGTTCGGTTACACGAACCCTATGCAGATCCCGAAGCTCGAGAAGATCACCATCAACATGGGTGTCGGCGAAGGCAGCCAGGACAAGAAGAAGGTGACCACTGCCGCTGCCGAAATGGAACTGATCGCTGGCCAGAAGCCCGTGATCACCAAGGCACGCAAGTCCATCGCACAGTTCAAGCTGCGCGAAGGCATGCCGATCGGCTGCAAGGTGACGCTGCGCAAGGAGCGTATGTTCGAATTTCTCGATCGTCTGGTGACGATCGCGATGCCGCGCATTCGCGATTTCCGTGGCCTGAACCCGAAGAGCTTTGACGGACGCGGCAACTATGCCATGGGCCTGAAAGAGCAGATCATTTTCCCCGAAATCAGCTACGACCAGATCGACGCTGTTCGCGGAATGGACATCATTGTGACCACGACGGCCAAGACGGACGATGAAGCGCGCGAACTGCTGCGCCTCTTCGGCTTCCCGTTCCCGATCGAGGAAACCCAGGAACAGGCGGCGGCTTAAAAGCCCTCCGTCTCGCAATAGAAAGGCGAGAACTTAAGTCATGGCGAAACTGAGTTCCATCAACAAGAACGAACGTCGCAAGAAGATGGTCAAGCAGTATGCTGGCCGTTATGCGCGGCTCCGTGCGAAGGCAGAAGATACCAATCTTGACGAAACCGAGCGTCTGATCGCCCGGCTCAAGATGGCCGAGCTGCCCCGCAACGCAAACCCCACGCGCGTGCGCAACCGGTGCAACACCACTGGTCGTCCCCGTGCTTATTACCGCAAGTTCGGGCTCTGCCGTATCGAGCTGCGTGATCTGGCCAACAAGGGCCTGATCCCCGGCGTTACGAAGTCCAGCTGGTAAGGATTTGAAGATATGGCAATGACCGATCCTCTGGGCGATATGCTCACCCGCATCCGTAATGGCCAGCAGGCCAAGAAGGACAGCGTGATGTCGCCGGCATCGAACCTGCGCGCTCGCGTGCTCGACGTTCTGCAGCGTGAAGGCTATATCCGCGGATATACCGAAGAGCTGCTGGGCCGTCACAAGGGCCTGCGCATCGAGCTCAAGTATTTCGAGGGCCAGCCTGCGATCAAGCATGTTGCTCGCGTGTCCAAGCCTGGCCGCCGCGTCTATTCGGGTTCGAAGGAACTTCCGATTGTGCGCAACGGCCTTGGCATCACCATCGTATCCACCCCCCGCGGTGTTCTGTCCGACGCTGAAGCGCGCGAACAGAATGTTGGCGGCGAGGTGCTGGCGGAGGTATTCTGATATGAGCCGCATTGGTAAAAAGCCTGTGGCAATTCCCGCAGGCGTCACCGCGTCGATGGCCAATGGTGTTCTCACCATGAAGGGCCCCAAGGGCGAACTGACCATGCAGACCGTGCCCGACATCACCTATGAACTGGGTGATGATCAGGTTTCGGTAAAGCCGGCCAACGGCACCCGCCGTGCCCGCGCTTTCTGGGGCATGCAGCGTACGCTGGTCCAGAACCTGGTTGTTGGTGTGACCGAAGGTTTCACCAAGACGCTGAACATTACCGGCGTCGGCTATCGTGCCAACGTGCAGGGCAGCAACCTCAAGCTGCAGCTCGGCTACAGCCATGACGTCGATTTCGCCATTCCGGACGGCATCGACATCAAGACCCCGGATCAGACGACGATCCACATTTCGGGCAGCGACCGCCAGAAGGTTGGTCAAGTTGCCGCTGAAATTCGTCGCTGGCGCAAGCCGGAGCCCTACAAGGGCAAGGGTATCAAATATGCGGGCGAGTTTATCTTCCGCAAGGAAGGGAAGAAGAAGTAAGCCATGGCGAAGCTCTCTTTATTCGATCGTCGCCGTCAGCGCGTCCGCAGCTCGCTGCGGGCCCGTGCAGGCGGACGTCCCCGTCTTTCGGTGCACCGCACCGGCAAGCACATCTATGCACAGATCATCGACGACGCAGCCGGCAAGACGCTGGCTTCGGCTTCGACCCTGGTCAAGGGCAGCAAGGCATCAGGTGCTACCGTTGCCGACGCCATCGCCGTTGGCAAGCAGATCGCCGAGGCTGGCAAGCAGGCGGGTGTGACCACCGTTGTGTTCGACCGTGGCGGTTTCATTTTTCATGGCCGGGTCAAGGCCCTGGCTGATGCCGCACGCGAAGGCGGACTGGAGTTTTAATGATGGCCGATGAAGTGACAAGCTCGGAAGCTGCCGACAACCAGAGCCCCGAACAGGGAGCTCAGCCTGCCCAGCAGGAACGTCAGGGCCGTGGTGGTCGTGGTCGTGGCCGTGGCGGCAACGAACGTGGCGGCAATGATCGCGGTGGCCGTGGCCGTCGTGATGACCGTAACAAGCGCGACGAAGATCAGGGCGAAGAGCTGATCGAGAAGCTGGTGCACATCAACCGTGTGTCGAAGACCGTCAAGGGCGGTAAGCGTTTCGGTTTTGCTGCACTGGTCGTGGTTGGTGATGGCCAGGGTCGCGCCGGTTTCGGCCATGGCAAGGCACGCGAAGTGCCTGAGGCGATCAGCAAGGCAACCGCTGCTGCCAAGAAGAAGATGATCCGCGTTCCGCTCAAGGAAGGCCGCACGCTTCACCATGACGGCACCGGCCATTTCGGTGCGGGCAAGGTTACGCTGCGCAGCGCACCGCAGGGTACCGGCATCATCGCCGGTGGTCCGATGCGCGCTGTGTTCGAAAGCCTGGGCGTGGCGGACGTTGTGACCAAGTCCAACGGCACGTCGAACCCCTATAACATGATCCGCGCGACCTTCGAGGCGCTCGGCGAACAGACCAGCCCCAAGTCGGTGGCAGCACGTCGTGGCAAGAAGATTGCAGACCTGCTGGGCCGTGGTGGTGCCAGTGCTGTTGTCGCCGAGGCTGAAGCCGCTGCGATTACGGAGTAAAGCGACATGGCAACCATCAAGCTGAAGCAGACCGGATCGCCGATCCGTCGTCCTGAATCCCAGCGCAAGGTCCTGATCGGCCTTGGACTGAACAAGATGAACCGCGTTGTGGAACACACGGACACGCCCGAAATTCGTGGCATGCTCCAGAAGGTCCGCCACATGGTGACGGTGATCGACTGACAGAAATATTCTCTCCCCGTTGGGGGTGAGGGTTAGGGGAGGGGCTTGCGTTATCGCGCGCCCCTCTCTACTGCGTCCAGCCACTGACCTGGCAGGACGGTGCACCGCTCCTTCATCCGGGGCGGTTTTATTTGGCGCGAACAAAGCGAAAGCGAGTGCAACTCATGAAGCTCAATGAAATCAAGGACAATGAAGGCGCCCGCAAAGGCCGTATGCGCGTTGGACGCGGCATCGGTTCGGGCAAGGGCAAGACCGCCGGTCGCGGCCAGAAGGGCCAGACCAGCCGCTCGGGCGTCTCGATCGCCGGATTTGAAGGCGGCCAGATGCCGCTCCACATGCGCATCCCGAAGCGCGGCTTCAACAATCCGTTCGGCAAGGATTATGACATCGTCAACCTGGGCATGATCCAGAAGTTCATCGATGCGGGCAAGCTGCCCACCGATGGCACTGTCGATCAGGCCGCTCTGCGCGCTGCCGGTCTATCGCGTGGCGGCAAGGACGGCGTTCGTCTGCTCGCCAAGGGCGAACTGACCGCGAAGGTCAGCTTTGCTGTTGCCGGTGCATCGAAGTCCGCTGTCGAAGCGATCGAAAAGGCAGGCGGCAAGGTGGACATCATTCTGCCGCGCCCCAAGTACGTGAAGCCGCCGTACGAAAAGAAAGCCTGACCGGATCAACCGGCTTGTCAAGCGCGCCCCGCCTCCCGATATGGTGAGCGCGGGGCGTCTTGCTTGAAGCGCCCCAAGCCGGTATCGCTGTGCATCGCCGTTATGGCTGAGAGCGCAGATACCGAGGCGCATTGACGAATTTTTCGGCCACGCGCCCTTGGAGCGCAAGTCTGGCCGCTTTTTGGGATACAGGGTTCATGGCATCACGGGCCGACAATCTGGCTAGCAATTTTAGCTTGGCGAAGTTCAGCCAGGCGACCGAACTGAAGAACCGCATCTGGTTCACGATCGGTGCGCTCATCATCTTCCGCATGCTCAGCTATGTGCCGCTGCCCGGCGTTGATCCCACGGCGCTTGCGGCGCTGTACGAGCAGACCAAGGGCGGTGTTCTCGATATCTTCAACACCTTCTCTGGTGGTTCGCTCGAGCGCATGAGCCTGATCGCGCTTGGCGTGATGCCGTACATCACCGCCTCGATCGTCGTGCAGCTGGCAGCGTCGCTGTCGCCGCAGCTCGCCGCGATCAAGAAGGAAGGCGAGTCGGGCCGCAAGAAGCTCAACCAGTACACGCGCTACGGCACGGTGTTCCTGACCGCCATGCAGGGCTATTTCATCGCGGTCGGTCTTGAATCCTATGCAGGCGCCAGCGGCATCCAGGCCGTGATCAATCCCGGTATCATGTTCCGCGTTGGCGCTGTCATCAGCCTTGTCGGCGGTACGATGTTCCTGATGTGGCTGGGTGAACAGATCACCGCGCGCGGCATCGGCAACGGTATCTCGCTCATCATCATGGCCGGTATTGTCGCGCAGATGCCCGTTTTCGTGGCACAGATGTTCGAAGGTGGTCGCACCGGTTCGATCTCGCCGTTCCTGATCGTCGGACTGATCGCCATGATCGTGCTGCTGGTGCTGCTCATCAGCTTCATGGAGCGTGCGCAGCGCCGGGTTCTCATCCAGTATCCCAAGCGCGCAACCCAGCGTGGCGTGATGCAGGCCGATCGCAGCCATCTGCCGCTCAAGATCAACACCGCAGGCGTCATCCCGCCGATCTTTGCCTCGTCGCTGCTGCTGATGCCGCTGACGATTTCGCAGTTCGCCGGCAGCTCGGCTGATCCGAACTCGACGACGGGCAGCCTGCTGGTGACGCTGAACCAGTATCTGGCGCACGGCCAGCCGCTGTACATGGCGCTTTATGCCGCGGGCATCATCTTCTTCTGCTTCTTCTACACCGCGGTGGTCTTCAACCCGGAAGAGACCGCAGAGAACCTCAAGAAGAATGGCGGCTTCATTCCCGGCATTCGCCCCGGCAAGAACACGGCGACCTATCTCGACTATGTGCTGACGCGCATCACGGTGGTTGGCGCGGCATACCTGACCTTCGTCTGCGTGTTGCCCGAATATGTGATTGCCCAGACGGGTATTCCGCTGTTCTTCCTGGGCGGGACCAGCCTGCTGATCGTCGTGAACGTGACCGTGGACACGATCACCCAGATTCAGAGCCACCTTCTGGCGCATCAATATGCCGATCTGATCAAGAAGGCGAAGTTGAAGGGGCGCTTGCGGTAATCGCAGCGTTCAGGAATAGGAAGGGCCGGGATCAACCGGCCCAATGGGGGATGGATTACCCATGAATATCATTCTTTTAGGCCCTCCGGGTGCCGGCAAAGGCACCCAGGCACAACGTCTGGTCGACGAACGCGGCATGAAGCAGCTGTCGACCGGCGACATGCTGCGGGCGGCGGTCAAGGCTGGTACGCCCATTGGCCTGAAGGCCAAGGCCGTGATGGAAGCAGGTGAGCTGGTATCGGACGAGATCGTTTCGGGTATCATCGGCGATGCGCTGGATGAGCTGCCGAGCGACACGGGCATCATTTTCGATGGCTATCCCCGGACGGCCGCCCAGGCAGAATCGCTCGATGAAATTCTCGAAGCGCGCGGTCGCAGTCTGCATCACGTGATCGAGCTCGAAGTGAACGAGGACGCTCTGGTCGATCGTATCACCGGGCGTTTCACCTGCGCCAATTGTGGTGAAGGCTATCACGACCGCTACAAGCTGCCCGCCAAGGAAGGCGTGTGCAACAAGTGCGGATCGACCGAGTTCAAGCGTCGGCCCGACGATAACGAGGAAACCGTGCGCACGCGCATGGCCGAGTATCGCGCCAAGACCGCCCCGATCCTGCCGATCTACGAAGCACGCAACATCGTATCGCGCGTCGATGGCATGGCCAGCATGGATGCGGTCGCGACTGCAATCACCGGCGTCCTCGACGCCTGACAGAGCACCTTTCCCTTCCTGCATGCGGGAGGGGTGAGGCTCGGTCGCTGCTGCTTGTCCCGACAGACTTGCGGGACCACCCGATCGCGGGCATGAACCGGCAACACCACCGGGGACCATTCACCATGCGCACTGCTCTTGCCGTTCTGGCTCTCGCTACTTTCATCAATGTACCCGCGCATGCCGAAGTCACGGCCCAGTCTGACACCGGTTTTGCCGTGCAGCACAGCGTAACGGTGTCGACCGATCCCGAGGCGACCTTCGCCATGTTGCGGACGCCTGCCAAATGGTGGGACAAGGACCACACCTGGACCGGCAGTGCCGAGAACCTGTATATGGATGCGCAGGCGGGCGGCTGTTTTTGCGAGCTGATCCCGAACGAGGCGACCACTGAAAGCGGTGCACCGCAGCGGACCTTGCGCGGCAGCGTGCAGCACATGCAGATCGTGTATGTCGATCCGGGCAACAGGCTGCGTCTGTCGGGCGCGCTGGGGCCGTTGCAGGCCGAAGCCGTGACCGGCACGATGACGATCAGCCTCAAGCCGATCAAGGGCGGCACCCGTCTGACCTTCGAATATGTGGTTGGCGGATATATGCGGATTCCGATGAGCGAGGCTGCCCCCAATGTGGATGCGGTGATCGGCGCGCAGGCCTCGCGCCTTGCGATGGCGCTCGGTCCCTTGGTGGGCGCTGGCGATGCACCGGCAGAGCCCGCTGACACGCCTGATACAGCATCGAACGAGGGGCTGGATGCAGCAGCGGCAGCACCGGCAGACAGCACCAGTGTTGCCGATCTGGTGACCGATCTTGCCCCTGATGAAGCAGTATCGGTTGGTGCTGCGAGCGACGCAGATGATCCGGACGTTGCAGAGCCGGCGGCTGCAAAGCCCAAACCTGCCAAGCCGGCAGCGCGGCCCGCGACGCGCCCTGCGCCCGAGAAGGAAAGCACCGACAACGGTCGCTGATCGCCAGACCTGGGCGAGGCAGGGGCGCAGCACCTGTGATCTTCCGACGCTGCGGCCAGCAGTGTTCTGTCAGCCTTGCCTGGTGTCGTTCCGGGCGTTTGTGCTGCCCATCCTCGAGTGCTGATTAGCACTATCGCCATGCTCAATATGCGGTAGAGTTCGCCCAGAATGCAGGCGAATCAGGAGAATTCGCTGTGTTCGGCCCGGGTCGCGCAGTTTGCAGCATCACCTCAAAGGGGGCACCCATGGCCGTATCCGATCACGTAGACCTGCCGACCTTCATGGAAGGCGTGAAAAAACGCAACCCGCACCAGCCGGAATTTGTCCAGGCCGTGCAGGAGGTTGCCGAAGACATATTCGACTTCATGGCCGACAAGGAGCAGTATCACTCGCAGCAGATCCTGCGGCGGATTGCCGAGCCTGATCGGGTCGTGTCGTTCCGCGTCTGCTGGGAGGATGACAACGGCAACATTCGCGTGCAGCGCGGCTGGCGCGTGCAGAACAACAACGCCATCGGCCCCTACAAGGGCGGCATCCGTTTTCACCCCTCGGTGACGGAATCGGTGCTGAAGTTCCTGGCGTTCGAACAGACCTTCAAGAACGCATTGACCGGCCTGCCGATGGGCGGCGGCAAGGGCGGATCGAATTTCAACCCCAAGGGCAAGAGCGTGCGCGAGATCATGCGCTTCTGCCAGAGCTTCATGACCGAATTGTACCGCCATATCGGAGCGGATGTCGATGTGCCTGCGGGCGATATCGGTGTGGGCGGCCGCGAGATCGGATACATGTTCGGCCAGTACAAGCGCATCACCAACCAGTTCACCGGGGTGCTCACCGGCAAGGGGCTGGAATGGGGCGGGTCGCTGATCCGCACCGAAGCCACCGGCTATGGTGCCGTCTACTTCCTCGCCAACATGCTGGCGCACAAGGGCCAGGACCTAGTCGGCAAGACCGCTGTCATCTCCGGGTCGGGCAATGTCGCCACGCACGCGGCGGAAAAGATCGTCCAGATGGGCGGCAAGGTGCTCACCCTGTCCGATTCGGGTGGCTTCATTCATGATCCTGACGGCATCACCCAGGACAAGATCAACTGGGTGAAGGAACACAAGACCCACCGTCGCGGTCGCATCGAGGAATATGTCGAGGAGTTCAAGAACGCGACGTTCCACGCGGGCAAGACCCCCTGGGGCGTGCCGTGCGATGTCGCATTGCCCTGCGCGACGCAGAACGAACTGCTGGGCGAGGATGCCAAGGCGCTGGTGGCCAATGGCTGCATCGCGGTGTCCGAAGGCGCGAACATGCCAACCGACCTGGACGGCGTTCACATCTTCAAGAACGCCAAGATCCTCTACGCCCCCGGCAAGGCCTCGAACGCTGGCGGAGTGGCCGTCTCCGGGCTCGAGATGAGCCAGAATTCGGAACGGCGCGCCTGGAAGGAAGACGAGCTGCAACAGATGCTCAAGGACATCATGCAGGGCATCCACAGCAGCTGCCTGACCTATGGTGACCAGGGCGGCGGCTATGTCGATTATGTGAAGGGCGCCAACATCGCGGGCTTCAAGAAGGTCGCTGATGCCATGCTCGCCTTTGGTGTAGTCTGACGAAATGACGGGGCCGGCGAGCAGGACGAACTGCTCGCCGCAACCCTGTTGCATTGTCCGCGCGGCCTGCTAACGGGCGCGGCGATGTCCCGGTCTTCACGCACACCAAGAGCAGACCGGGAACCGATTGATATCGGCTGGGTTGAGTGCGTCGATCTGCCCGATCTGGGCCTTGCGAACATCAAGGCCAAGATTGACACTGGTGCTGCCACCTCATCCATCCATGCAACGCGGGTCAACCCGCTGATGATCGACGGCAAGCTCGTCGTCGAATTCTGGTTCCGCGCACATCGCGGGGAGGCGGCGCGTAAGTACCGTGCGCCTGGCGTGGAACAGCGCCGGGTCAAAAGCTCCAACGGTGCGATCGAACTACGCTATGTCATAGAAACGACGATGATGCTTGGTACCATGCGCTGGAAGGGGCACATGACCTTGGCCAACCGCAACACCATGAATTTCCCCCTATTGATCGGCCGCCGGGCCTTGAGACGCGGTTTCCGTGTCGATTGCACGCGCAAATGGGTGCTGGGCCTGCCCGAGGAAACCGACCGATGAAGACCATCCCATGAAAATCGCGATGCTGGCGCGCAACCCCAATCTCTACTCGCACCAGCGGCTGTGCGAGGCCGCCCGTGAGCGCGGGCATGAGATTGACATTCTCAACACGCTGCGGGTGACGATGAACATCACCTCGCACCGCCCCGGCGCGCAATATCATGGCGAGCCGATCGGCGGCTATGATGCAGTCATTCCGCGCATCGGTGCATCGATCACGCAATATGGCCTTGCCGTGGTGCGCCAGTTCGAGATGATGGGCGTGTGGTCGCTGAACGAGAGCGTTGCCATCGGCCGTTCCCGCGACAAGCTGCGTTCGATGCAGATATTCGCCAAGCATGGCCTGGGCCTGCCGGTCACCGCCTTTGCGCACGATCCTCGCCAGACCGACGAGGTGTTGAAGATCGTCGGCGGCGCACCCGTTGTCATCAAGCTGCTCGAGGGCACGCAGGGCATCGGTGTCGTGCTGGGCGAGACCGAAAAGTCGGCCAAGTCGGTGATCGAGGCGTTTCGCGGCGCGAACGTGAACATCTTGGTGCAGGAGTTCATCAAGGAGGCTGACGGCAGCGATATCCGCATTTTCGTGATTGGCGGCAAGGTCGTCGCCTCGATGATGCGCACCGGGGCCAAGGGCGACTTCCGCTCAAACCTGCACCGCGGCGGTAGCGCCAAGGCGATCAAGATCACTCCGGAAGAGCGCTCGACGGCCGTCCGCGCCGCCAAGGTGATGGGATTGAATGTCGCGGGCGTCGATATCCTGCGCTCCAATCACGGCCCGGTGATCATGGAAGTGAACAGCTCGCCGGGGCTGGAAGGCATCGAGAACGCAACCGGCAAGAACATCGCCGGGATGATCATCGATTTCATCGAAGGCAACTTCAAGGCCGGCGCGACCAAGACCAAGGGCAAGGGCTGACCCGGAGCGAACCGGGTCAGGGGGCGCTCAGCCGAGCATGCGCGCTCCCAGCAGCAGCAACAGCTTTACGTCGATGCCGCTGCCCTGCGCGCGCTTGTCGGCGATGAAGGCCTCCAGATCAGCCAGGGGGACGATGTGGACGGTGATATTCTCATCCTCCACCCCGCCGCCTGCATGCACGCGCGTTAGATCGTGCGCGCGCATCAGGTGGAACGATTCGCTTACCATGCCGGGCGATGAGTAGAACTGGCCGAGGTTTTCCATCCGCCCGGCGCGAAACCCGGTTTCCTCTTCCAGTTCGCGCACGGCGGCCAGTTCGGGGGCTTCGTCGGTGCTATCATCGCCGATCAGCCCTGCCGGCAGTTCGATACAGGTTCGGCCCAGCGGAACGCGATACTGTTCCACCAGCACCACCGCGCCTTCGTGCACTGCCAGGATCACCGCCGCGCTGATGCCCCGGCTGCGCGAGACATATTCCCACTTGCCGCGCGTCTTGGCGGTGATGAACCGTCCCTGCCAGACGATTTCTTCGGGTTCGGTCATGGGAGTTTCCTGTCGTCCGGCGTGCGCTGGGCAGGCGGGCCTTAAAGCTCGATCAGCCGGTCGGGTAGCTCGTTGGGATTGTCGCCGGTCTTGGGGAAATGCTCTGCCAGCACCTTGCCGACATCGCGCACGGCAGCCGCCATGCCTTCGCCGGCACGACCTGCCTTCAACTCGACGATCATGTCCGCCATTGCCTCTCCCCAGACCTCTGGCGACACCTTGGCAGCAATCGCGCTATCGGCGACGATTTCCGCGCGGTGTTCCGCCATCGACAGGTAGATCAGCACGCCGGTGAGGCCCATGGTGCGCTTTTCCGCGCTGACCTTGAACAGGCTGATCGCGCGGGCCCGCACGCGCGATCGCTTGATCGCGGCAGGGGTCAGCGCCAGCCTGAGCGGTTTCCACCCCACGATGAGGTGCACCGCGCCAAACTTGGCTGCGAGCGCCAGCATGATGATCGTCAGGTATTCGCCCGGCGTATATTCATGCACCCAACCGCCGGTGAAGATGGACAGCAAGCCTTCGAACCATTGGGGGAAAACCGCCATGCAGGCCAGTGCCAGGAAGATCGCGGCAACCGCCCAGTAGATCGGCGTCTCGCGGTAATCATCGGATTGACCGGAAATGACAGTGACGATTTCGCCATCGGTATGCTGCTCTGCCAACGCCACGGCGTCGGTGACGATGCAATGCTCGTCGGCGGTTACGGTTTCGACCTTGCTCATATCCGTATCACCATCCGCCCGAAGAGCCGCCACCGCCGAAGCTGCCGCCACCACCGCCAAAACCGCCGCCACCAAAGCCGCCTCCGCCGCCGAAGCCGCCGCCGCCACGGTCGTTGTTGTTCATCGCCGATCCGATCGCGATGCCCCAGGTGATGATGTCGCCTGCATCAAGCCCGCCCTTGCGATAGCGCTTGCCTTTGCCGGCGCTGGCCACAGCGGGGATGATGAAGAAGAACAGGATGATCAGTCCCCAGAAGATGAACAGGCCAATGCCGCCGCCGCTCTTGCTGGACCGCGCGCCTTTTTCGATCTGGCTGGCATAGGCGCGGGCTTCCTCATCGGGCAAGGTCAGCTGGCTGACGATCGCGTCCGTTCCTGCTGCGATGCCGCCCGGAAAATCCTTGTCGCGAAACCGCGGCAGGATATCCTGCTGGATGATCTGGCTGGTGAGCGCATCGGTCAGGATGCCTTCGAGGCCATAGCCGACCTCGATGCGGACCTTGCGATCGTTGGGTGCGACGATCAGCAACGTGCCGTTGTCCTTTTCAGCCGCGCCATTTTCAGCTTGGCCTATGCCCCAGGCGCGGCCCAGCTGATAGCCGTATTCCTCGATCTCATAGCCTTGCAGATCGGGCAGGGTGGCAACCACCAGCTGGCGGCTCGACTGCTTTTCCAGCGCCTCGAGCTTCGCCGTCAGCGCCGCTTCCTGCGCGGGATCGAGCAGGTTGGCATTGTCGACCACACGGCCTGTCAGCTTGGGGAAAGTCTGGGCGAACGCAGCTGGGCCTTGCACTGCTGTCATCAACAGCAGTGCAAGCGCCAGCCTGCGCCAGATTGGCCCGAAGGCGATGCGAAGAATCACGAGCCGAAATCGACCTTGGGAGCCTCCTCGGCGCCTTGGGTGGTGGCCTTGAACGGAACCAGCGGCTTGGCACCGTGGATCAGCTTTGCGCCGATCGCATCAGGGAAGGTGCGGATCGTGGTATTATACTGGCGCACCGCCTCGTTGTAATCGCGGCGAGATACCGAAATGCGATTTTCGGTGCCCTCAAGCTGGCTCATCAATATGGTGAACCGCTCCTGGCTCTGCAGCTCGGGATAGGCTTCCACCACCGTGCGCAACTGGCCCAAGGCCTGGGTCAGCTGGTTCTGCGCCTGGCTGAATTTCTCGAAGGTTGCCGGATCGGACAGATCGTCGGTGGTGATGTTGATCGCGGTGGCATTGGCCCGCGCCTGTGTCACCTGGGTGAGAATCTTCTCTTCGGACGCAGCCCCAGCCTTCACCGTCGAGACGAGATTGGGCACCAGATCGGCGCGCCGCTGGTACTGGTTTTCGACGTCCGCCCATTTCGCCTTGGCATTTTCCTCGGCAGTCGGGACGGAGTTGATGCCGCATGCGCTGAGCGAGAGCGCAGCCAGCGCCAAAAGGCCATAACGGGTAATACGCATAGTCAAAAAATCCCTCCGGTTGATAACGCGCGACCGTTATATCGTGTTAATACGGCAAGTCTGCAAGGCCATGTTTTACATGCCCCTTCCGCAAAGCGCTCGACATCGCCACATCAGTTGGGATTATAGGGCGATATCGTGACAGCAAAAGGGGAAACACGTGTTCGCAGAGTTCAAGGCGTTCATTGCACGCGGCAATGTGCTCGATCTGGCGGTGGCGGTGATCATCGGTGCAGCCTTCGCCACCATCACCACATCGCTGACGCAAGACATCATCATGCCAGTGGTTGGCGCTATTTTTGGCGGGGCCGATTTCTCCAGCTATTTCATCATGCTCGGCCCGGTGCCTGAAGGCTATGCCGGATCGCTCGACAATTATGCCGAGCTCAAGGAAGCTGGCGTCGCGCTGTTTGGCTACGGCCAGTTCGTGACGGTGGTGATCAACTTCCTGATCCTGGCATTCATCATTTTCCTGATCATGCGCAGCGCCAACAAGATGTTCAAAAAGGAAGAGGAAGCCCCCGCGGCGCCGACCGGACCGAACGAGGTCGATCTGCTGATCGAAATCCGCGACCTGCTGAAGAAATGACCTTTTTCAGGCGCTCACTTCCCATTCAGGATTTGGTCGCTATATGGGTTTCTGCCGGTTCGTCCGGCTATGACGATAAACTGCGGCGTGCAATAGGCACAGCGGACCCGGGGGCGGTACCCGGCGGCTCCACCATGATCCTCGCGCAGGCGGGGCTTTTGATGGGGCCGAACTAGGATCGACGTGTGTTGAAAGACGTTGTTTTCGTCCGGGCTGAGTAACCCGTTAAAGGCTCAAACACGATAAGTGCCAATGACAATGACGCACTCGCCCTCGCTGCATAATTCAGCGGCCTAACGGCCAAGAATTATAAAGCCTGAGCGCGGTTGAACCCACCGGGCAACAGAAGCGGAGTTCAGCGGTTTGGAGAGCACCGGGCAACAGAAGCTCTCCACCATTCCCATCATCGATAGAGGTCACTCGGGGCCATAGGCTTTCTGGTAGTCGATCGCGTCGAGCATCTTTGCGCCCGCCATGAACACCGCACCGGTGCAGGCAACGAACAGCAGCCAGCCGCCATATCCTGGATATTGATCGAGATACAATTTTCCGCGTTCGCAGGCGCCCAGCGCGAGCGCATAGGTGATCAGATACACTTCAAACTTGGTCTTGATCAGAAACAGTCGGCGGATCTTTTCAAACATGCCTTCATCCCCGCAAGCGCCGTGCCAAGGGCAGATTTCTGCCGATCAGCATGGTGAAGAAAGGGTTAAGGTGTAAAGCCTGCCGACAGGTCAGCCAAGCTCTGACAGATCGAGCGCGGTCAGCAGCGCGGCGCGCGCATCGCGGACGGTGGCGATAAGCGCAGCATCGGCCAGATCCGCAGGCGCGGTGCGTTCGGGCCAGTGATGCGCCACTACCTGCTCGATCAGGTCCAGCCGCTCGGGCGTGGCAATGAAGCGCGGGTCGATGGTCGCGGGGTCGGCAACCACGCGCAGCCTCAGGCACGCAGGACCGCCGCCATTGGCCATGGACTGGCGCACGTTCACCGGCACCAGCTGGCGGATCGGGCCATTGCCTGCGATCATCTGTTCCAGATACGTCCATACCGCAGGCACCTCCTGCGCTTCGCTCGGCAGCACCAGCGCTTGACCGCCCGAGGGCAGGGTCACCAGCTGGGCGTTGAACAGATAGCTCCTGATCGCATCGGCCAGCGATACGGCGCTGGCGGGCACCTCGACGATCTGCACGGCAGGGAAGGCGGCCCGGATCGCGGCATAGCTTGCCTCGCGGTCCTCGAACGCCTGTTCGTGCGTGAACAGCACCGTTTCATTGGCCACCGCAACGACGTCGTTGTGAAAAGCGCCAGCAGCAATTGCGGTGTCGCTCTGCTGGAGGAATATCGTGCGGTCGGCCGCGAGCCCGTGCCGCCGCGCGATTGCCTTGCCGGCCTCGACATGCTGTCGCGCGGGGAAGGGGCCGCCTGCCTTGCCATAGACAAAGATCTCCACGCCGGAGCTGTCGTGCCGGTCGCACAGCCGCATATGGTTCGCCGCGCCCTCATCACCGAACGGAGCGGGGACAGGCGGGTGAACCGCGAAATGGCGTGTGTCGGCGAAGGCCAATTCCAGCTGCGCCAGCGTCCCTGTCCATTCATGGCTGCGGTGCGGCATCGTCATCAGATTGGCGACCGTCAGATGGCAGCGGCCATCGGCGGTATCGGGCGCCGGCGACACGGTTGCAGCATTCGCGGCCCACATCGACGAGGCGGAATAAGCGGCTGCGCGGATATGAGGCTCGGCGCTCGCGATATCGCAGCCGAGGCTCTCCAGCCAGCCGGTGTTGGGCCGGTCGAGCGGGAGGAAGAAACCCTGGGGCAGTCCCAGCGCGAGATTGCTGCGCATCTTGGCGATACCCTGCAGCGCCGCCGCACGCGGCTCGCTGACTGCGCCTGCGTTGCTCGCCGAGGCGATGTTGCCAAGGCTGAGGCCTGCGTAGTTGTGGCTCGGTCCGATGATCCCGTCGAAATTGATTTCGGTCAGCATTGGTTTCCTCTGATCTTCCTTCTCCCCTTGCGGGAGAAGGTTACGAAACCTTGGCGGCGCAGCCGCTTAAGCGCAGTTGGATGAGGGGTATGCGGCCCTTTGGGCCACGCGGTCGCAGACGACCGCTGCCCCCTCTCCCAGCTTCGACTAGGCAGCAAGCTGCCAAGTCTGCGCAACCCTCTCCCTCGGAGGGGAGAGCGGGTATTTCATCGCTCGATCCAGCGTACCGCGTCGCCGGTGCCGATGCCCAGCAGCGCAGACGCCTTGGCATCGATCGCGACACCGTCCGCGCCGTCCGCCACATGCGCGTAACCGCAGCGGAAGTCCGCGAGCTTTCCCGATGCCACCAGCGACAGCGTGCCGCCTTCTGCCACCGCACGTACCGTCGCGTCGCGCGAATTGCGGATCGAATGCACCTGGTCAGTGCGCGCGGTCATCGTCGGGCCGCCGTCGAAGATGTCGACGTAATTCTCGTGCGCAAAGCCTTCATTTTCCAGCATGCGCATCGCTGCACGGCCGCTGACATTGGGGCGGCCGAGCACATGGCGCGCAGCATCGGAGAGCATCGCGACATAGACCGGATGCTTGGGCATCAGATCGGCGATGAACTGGTTGCCGTGCAGCGCATTGAACGTGTCGGCTTCATCAAAGCTCATGCCGAAAAAGCGTCCAGCGATGCTGTCCCAGAACGGCGAATCCCCGGCTTCGTCGATGACGCCGCGCAGCTCGGCGAGGATGCGGTCAGTGAAGCGCTTGCGGTGCATGGCGATGAACAGATAGCGGCTGCGCGCGAGCAGCATGCCCAGGCCACCTGCGCGTTCGCCGGGATGCAGGAACAGTCCGCCGACTTCGCATGATCCCTCCAGATCGGTGACCAGGCTCAGGATTTCAGCGCGAAACGTCTGCGCGAGCTCGGCGCTATGCTGGCTGAGGGTGCTCAGGCGATAGGAGTAGAACGGCCACTTTTGCCCGACACGGGTGATCAGCTGGCAGGTGCCGCGAATCTCGCGGGTTTGCGTGTTTTCCAGCACCAGCACGAACAGTTCGTCTTCCACGCTTTCCGCATCCCGGGCAAAGGCTTCTGTCGAACGGACAATCTTCGATTCGAGCGATTTGCGGTCGGCGGGCAGGTTGGTGAATCCACCGCCGGTCAGCTTGGCCATCTCGTAGATCGGCTGCAGGTCGCCTGGCGTCGCCGCCCGGATGATAAAGCTCATAAACCCCTCTTTTCGGCAAGCCGCAATATGGTGAGCGCCGAGAGACGGGCGCGTTCGGCCAGGCTGTCGGTGATCAGGAATTCGTCGGCGCTGTGGATCGCGCCGCCGCGTACGCCCATCGTGTCGACCACGGGGACACCGCAGGCTGCGATGTTGTTGCCATCGCACACCCCGCCGGTACCGCGCCAGCCGATCTCCAGCCCCAGGGCAGCGCCGCAATCCTTGACCAGCCCGAACAGCTTGCGCGCGCCCGGATCGATCGGCTTGGGCGGGCGACCGAAGCTGCCATGGACGTGCACCGACACCTCGTGCTCGCGCGCGACCGCCTCGCCGATCTGGCGCAGCGCCATGTCGGCAAATGTCTGCATCTCAAAGCTTTGCGGGCGAAAGTTGACGCGCACGATCGCATGGTCCGGCACGACATTGTTGGCGCTGCCGCCGTCGATCCTGGCGGGGTTCACCGAGAGCCCGTCGCGGGTCAGCGCCTTCAATCGCAGCGCGATATCTGCAGCGGCGACCAGCGCGTTGCGTCCCTCTTGCGGATTGCGCCCGGCATGCGCCGACCGCCCGGTGACGATGATCGAGAAATTCCCCGATCCACCGCGCTCGCCTGCCAGCGTCCCGTCTGGCAGCGCCGGCTCGTAGGTCAGCGCCGCCGCCTTGTTTGCGGCCAGTCCCGCGATCAGCGCGGCGGACGAGCCTGAGCCGACCTCTTCATCGCTGTTGATCAGCACGTCATAGCCGATGGTGGCGGCAAGGGGCGATGTCTCGACGGCACGCAGCGCCGCCAGCATGACGGCGATGCCGCCCTTCATGTCCGCAACGCCGGGGCCGTTCAGCACCCCCGGTTCCAGCCAGGTCAGCGCCTGGAAGCCATGGTCGGCAGGGAACACGGTGTCCATGTGCCCGGTGAGCAGCAGCCGCAACGGTGCGTCGGGGCGTACCGATACGACGAGATGCTGGCCCCGCACGATCGGCTCGATGCTGCCATCGGCGCGAACGGCGTCGACTGCGGCGCCATCGACCAGCTGGACGGTGCCGGGCAGGGCGGCAAAAGCATCGGCCAGAAGTGCTGCAGTTTGCGTAAGGCCGGCAAGGTTGGCCGTGCCGCTGTTGATCACAGCCCAGGTTTCGACCTGTTGCAGCATCGCGGTCTGGTCGATCGTGTCGAGACAGGCGCGTTCGGATGCGGTCAGACTTGCAGGGCTGGTCGTCATCCGCCCACCCATAGCCGGATTGGTCGCCTGCCGCCACCCGTTGCAACCAAAAGCGGATTTACTTCTGCACCTTGCCTTGCCATAGCCAGTGCTTCATTCCTCCCCGGAAGCGATCTTGCATTTCGTTGGGCGCGCTGCGCCCGGGCGACCGTAACAAGCAAAGAGGACCGGGAATGAGCGACACTATCCAGATCAACGGCATCAGCATCGATTCCACGCTGCACGGCTTCATCACCGAATCGGTGCTGGCTCCGCTGGCGCTCGACGCGGATCGCTTCTGGGCCGACTTTGCCGCGCTGCTCGAGCGGTTCGTGCCGGTCAACCGGGATCTGCTCGCCAAGCGCGAGGACCTTCAGGCGAAGATCGATGACTGGCACCGTGCCCGTAAGGGCCAGCCGTTGAATGCCATGGAATACCGCACCTTTTTGTATGACATTGGCTATCTGGTCACCGCGCCACAGCCGTTTGCCATCGGGACCACCCATGTCGATCCGGAAATCGCGACCATGGCAGGCCCGCAGCTGGTGGTGCCATCGCTCAACGACCGCTTCGTGCTCAACGCCGCGAATGCGCGCTGGGGTAGCCTGTATGATGCCTATTACGGCACCGACGCACTTGATGCGGCGCCCGCGCAGCCGGGCGGCTACGACGCGGTGCGCGGCGCAGCGGTGGTCAAGGCCGCCAAGGCGTTTCTCGACGAAGCTGTGCCTTTGGCTGACGGCAGCTGGGCGGATTTCACCGGTGGCGCGCCTGCGCTCGCCGATCCTGCGCAGCTCGTCGGCACCAACGGCGCCAACCTGCTGCTGCGCCACAACGGCCTGCATATCGAGATCGTAATCGATCCCGCCAGCCCGATCGGCAAGGATGATCCCGCCGGGATCGCCGATGTGCTGCTCGAAGCGGCACTGACCACCATCGTCGACATGGAAGATTCGGTCGCCGCGGTGGATGCCGAGGACAAGGTCATGGCCTACACCAACTGGCTGGGGCTGATGCGCGGCGACCTGGAGGCGAGCTTCCCCAAGGGCGGCAAGACGCTGACCCGTGCGCTGGAAGCGGACCGCGATTACACCGCACCCGATGGCACGGCATTCACCCTGCCGGGGCGCAGCGTGCTGTTCGTGCGCAATGTCGGGCATCTGATGACCAACCCGGCAGTGCTGCTCGCAGACGGAACCGAAGCGCCCGAGGGAATCCTCGATGCAGTGTTCACCAGCGCGATCGGTTGCCACGATATCAAGGGGCTGGGCCGCTACAAGAACAGCCGCGCCGGATCGATCTACATCGTCAAGCCCAAGATGCATGGGCCCGAAGAGTGCGCGTTCACCAATGCATTGTTCGATGCCGTCGAGGACATGCTGGGCCTGGCTCGGCACACGATCAAGGTCGGCGTGATGGACGAGGAGCGCCGCACTTCGGCGAACCTTGCCGCCTGCATTCACGCGGTGAAGGACCGCATCGTGTTCATCAACACCGGCTTCCTCGATCGCACCGGCGACGAGATCCACACCTCGATGCAGGCCGGCCCGATGGTCCGCAAGGGCGACATGAAGACCTCGGACTGGATCAAGTCGTACGAAGCGCGCAATGTCGGCATTGGTCTGAAGTGCGGGCTGGATGGCAAGGCGCAGATCGGCAAGGGCATGTGGGCCGCGCCCGACATGATGGCCGACATGATGGAACAGAAGATCGGCCATCCGCTGACCGGTGCGAACACCGCCTGGGTGCCATCGCCGACGGCTGCGACGCTGCACGCGATGCACTATCACAAGGTCGACGTGTTCGCCCGCCGCGCCGAGATCGCGGCGCAACCGGTGCCGACGCTCGAGCCGCTGCTCAGCGTGCCGCTTGCTGCCGGGCAGAACTGGTCGCCCGAGGATATCCGCGCCGAGCTCGACAACAACGCGCAAGGGATATTGGGCTATGTCGTGCGCTGGGTCGATCAGGGCATCGGCTGCTCGAAGGTGCCCGACATCCATGACGTGGGCCTGATGGAAGACCGCGCGACGTTGCGCATCTCGAGCCAGGCTCTCGCCAACTGGCTGCTCCACGGCGTGTGCACCGCGGACGAGGTCGATGCCGCGTTGCTGCGCATGGCGGCCAAGGTCGATGCGCAGAATGCGGGCGATCCGCTCTACCACCCGATGGCGAGCGATCCCGAAAGCTCGCTGGCCTTCCAGGCCGCGCGCGATCTGGTGTTCAAGGGTGTCGAGCAGCCGAGCGGCTATACCGAGCCTCTGCTGCACGCCTATCGCCAGAAGGTGAAGGCGGGTTAATTCGGATAGCTTTGCGCGTACGTCCCTCGACTACGCTCGGGACAGGCGGAGGGGGGGCGGAGAAAAACTTGCCGCCCCTCTGGAATGGGACACCCACCTCGCCGAGTTCCCGAGCCCTTCGGCTGGCTGGCAAGCCAGCCGCTCAGGGTAAACTAAAGTCGAGGGACGTGTGCGCAGACGCTTAGCTAGGCTTCCCCCGCATCCAGATGCGCGCGGATCGCATCCAGGCTCTCGTCGAGATGGCTGAGCAGGAACAGATGCCCGCCATCGTCGATGATCTTGAGCTCCGCATTGGGGATCAGGGTCTTGAGGATCTGGCCGTTGATGGGTGGCACGATCTGATCATCGCCGCCCATCAGCACCAGCGTGGGCTTGCCGAGGAACGGCAGGAACGGCGCGCTGGTCCAGCCGATCATCGCCAGCAGCTGATAGAAATAGCCGGTCTTGGACGGCGGGGTGATGCGGCCGGTATGGCCGGTCGCGCCGTCGGTCGATCCGCCGTACAATGTCGCGAAATGCTTTTCCATGTAGCTGGGGTCGATATAGCGGCGCGGATCGGCCATCTTGCTGAGCGCGGCAATGTTGCCGGGGACCATGAACATGCCTGCGGTGGTCGCCGCCAGCACCAGCCGGTTGACGCTGCCTGAATGCTGCAGCGCGAAATGCTGCGCCATCGCGCCGCCCCAGCTCACGCCCATCACATCGACCGTCTCGATCTCGAACTGCTGGAGCAGCAGCCAGGCGCAGCGCGCCATCAGGAAGGCATTGTAGGGCACCTTGGGGTCAGGTGATCCACCGACGCCAGGCATGTCGAAGGTGATGAACGGGCGTTCCTCGAGCATCTCGGCGAACGGAGCGACCGCTTCCATGTTCGCGCCGATACCGTTGAAGAACAGCAGGGGCGGCTTGGTCAGCCCCTCGTCAAAGCGCCAGCGCGCCACGCGCAGGGTGCGCCCGTCAGCCACTTCCATGGTGATGTCGGGGCCTGAGGGCGTGCTGGGCTTGGGTTTGCTGGCCAATGCGAATTCCTGTCGGTTGATATCTGCGCGTTCAAACCTTCCCCATAACGAGGAGGTTTTGAATGTCCTACTCCAATACATACAGCCCTGGCGCAGGTTCCAGCGCGGGGTGTTTCTTGCTGCCGGTGCCGGACGGCGCGGCGACCTTTTCGCCCGATCGCGCCTGCAGCCATTCCATCCAGTACGGCCACCAGCTGCCCTTGACCTCTTCGGCCTTGCCCAGCCACTCATCGACGTCCGCCGGGGTCTTGCCCGCCTTGGTCGGCGTGTTGCCTTTCATGCGGAAATACTTGGCCTTGGGGTTGGTCGGCGGGTTGAGGATCGCCTGCATATGGCCCGATTGCGAGAGCACGAAATCGACATTCTTCGATCCGAACAGCTGCGTCGAACGATAGCAGGCGCGCCACGGGGTGATGTGATCGGTCACGCCGCCCAGGATGAACAGGTCGTTGGTCACCTTCGACAGATCGATCTTGTGGTCGACCATCTCGACTTCGCCTTTCTTCGTGAACGCCAGCGTCTCGAAGATCGTGAGGAAGTCTCCCATCAGGCTGGCCGACAGGTTTGTGGCGTCGGCGTTCCAGAACAATACGTCGAACGCTGGCGGGTCCTCGCCCATCAGGTAATTGTTGATCACATAGTTCCAGATCAGGTCGTTGGGCCGCAGCCAAGCGAACCCGCGCGACAGGTCGCTGCCCTTGATCACGCCCTTGCGCGCCGCGCGCTGCTTGGCGAGCGCGAGGCCGTTGTCGCTCATCAGCGATCCCGCCTCGATATCGGTCTGCTTGGGGTGCAGCACGCACACCATCAGCGTCACCGCGCCGATGCGGTCATCGCCCGAAGCCCGCAGCTTGGAGAGAAGCATCGCCAGCGTCTGCCCGCCCGAGCAGCCACCCGAGACATTGACCTTCTTTGACTTGGTGATGTCGCACACCACGTCGACGGCGCGGGTGCATGCGGCGATATAGTCCGCCATCGCCCATCCCCCGTGTTCCTTTTGCGGGTTGCGCCACGAGATGACGAAGGTCTGGATGCCGTTGTCGACCTGCCATTTCACCACCGATTTCTCGGGCGACAGGTCGTTGATGTACATCTTGTTGATCTGCGGCGGGATGGTCAGCTGCGGGATCGCATGGACCTCATCCGTGGTCGGCGCATAATGCACCAGCTCCATGATCTCGTCGCGATAGACGACATTGCCTTTCGAGGTCGCGACATTCTCGCCCAGCGTGAACGGTTTCTTGTCGACCTGGCTGACCATGCCGTCGTTATAGACCATGTCGTTATAGGCGTTCTTCAGCCCCTTGAGCAGCGACAGCCCGCCTGAATCGACGATCCGCTTTTGCGCCATCGGGTTGCCGAGCAGCGTGTTGGTGGGAGCAAGCGCATCGATGATGATCGCGGAGATGAAATTGGCGCGGTCGCGCTCGAGCGCGTCGAGCTCCAGCTCGTCGATCCAGCTCTTCATGCCCTTCTGAACGGCCATGTAGTATTGGGCACCCGCGCGGAAGAATGGGTTGAACCGCCAGGCGGGGTCCATGAAGCGCTTGTCCTTGGGGTCGGGCGACAGCTCCGACTGGCCCATCATGATCTTGACGACATCTTCCGAAAACGACTGGGCGTGGCGCATCGTGCGGGCAGGGTCGCTGGCGGTTTCGCGGAGCAAGAGCCCGATCGCGCCCACGAAATCTTCCCTTGCCAGCCCCATCAGCGGCCCGAGCGCCGTAGTGTGCTGCGCTGCTTCCTCGACCAGATTCGGGGTGTCGTCTGCCATAAGCTCTCTCTCCAGATCGGCTTGCCGCCCCGTTCATGCAGGGTCGGTCAGGCCTGCACCGTATAGTGAGCAGGCGACGCGCACAATGGGCGCAATAGCGCGCCCAATTCCCGTGTCAGATCAGGGCATCAATCTGGCTGGCAAGGTCGATATCGCGCTTCGAAAGCCCGCCTGCATCATGGGTCGTCAGCAGGATTTCGACGCGGTTGTACACGTTCGACCATTCGGGGTGGTGATCGGCCTTTTCGGCGAGGATCGCAACGCGAGTCATGAAGCCGAAGGCCTCGACGAAATCGGTGAAGCTGAAGGTGCGGGTGATGCCGTCGCGCACCGGTTCGGGTGTCCATTCGGGCAGGGCGGACAAGCCAGTGGTGCGCTCGATATCGGTAAGTTTGGTGACCATCGCATGCGTCTCCTCTTGGCAGCAGGCGGCAATTGCGCCTATCGCGGTGCAGATGGCGCATGATGCTGCACAAACCAAGGGCTTTGACGCGGGCGCGGCGCTGGAATGCACCGGCCTTGCCTGCGTGCGCGGTGGACGGATGCTGTTTCGCGGCGTCTCGTTCGCGCTCGATGCGGGCGAGGCGCTTCATGTCACCGGCCCCAATGGCATGGGCAAGTCTAGCCTGATCCGCGTGCTCGCCGGGCTGCTGCCGGCCTATGCGGGCGAGGTGACGGCGACAGGCCGCATGGCGCTGGCCGACGAGCGCGTGGCGCTGGATGCCGGACAACCGCTTGCCCGCGCGCTCATGCACTGGACGCGGCTGGACGGCAGCGCGGATGCCGATATCGCCGGGGCGCTGAACGCGGTCGATCTGCCGCATCTCGCCGATGTGCCGGTACGCTTCCTGTCGACCGGCCAGCGCAAGCGCGCGCTGCTCGCCCGGATCAGCCTGTCGCGTGCGCCGATCTGGCTGCTCGACGAGCCTGCCAATGGTCTCGATACCGCCTCGATCGAGCGGCTGGGGGCCATCATGGCCAATCACCGCGCCAACGGCGGAATCGTCCTTGCCGCATCACACCAGCCATTGCCGCTGAATGGCGCGCAGACGCTCCCGCTCGCAGAGTTCGTTCCTGCCGCTGTGCCGGAAGAGCCCGCATGATCGGCGCACTTGCCACGCTGATCCGGCGCGAGCTTATGCTGGCCTTCGGCCTGGGTGGCGGCACGCGCGGGTCTGCCGGGTTCGTGATGCCGATCATCTTCTTCCTGGCGGTGGCGACGATCTATCCCTTCGCCGTCGGGCCGGACGCGCAGTTGCTGGGCCGCACCGGCGGCGGGGTGATCTGGGTCGCGGCCTTGCTCGCCAGCATACTGCCGATCGACCGGCTGGTGCAGGCCGATGTCGACCAGGGTATGATCGACCAATATGTCGTGCGCGGTCTTTCCGAAGAGCTGATCGTGCTCGCCAAGACCATCGGCCACTGGCTGAGTTTTGGCCCGCCGCTGATGCTGGCAGCGGTGATTTCCGCTGGATTGCTGGGGCAGAGCGCCGAGCAGTTAATGATCATCGAGATTGGCCTTGCCTGCGCGACCCCGGCGCTGGCGGCGTTGGGCGTGATGATTGCGTCGTTGACCGCCGGCCTGCGCCATGGCGCGGCTCTGGGCGGGCTGCTGCTGCTGCCGCTTGCGGTGCCGCTACTGATCTTCGGCGCGGGCAGCCTGACGCCGGGGAGCCAGAACGGGCTGCTGCTACTGGCGGCGGCCAGCCTGTTGCTCACCGTCATCTGCCCGATCGCTGCAGGCGCCGCGATCCGCGCCGGTCGGGAATAACTCGCTCTAGCGGCAGGCGCGCCAGCCCATTTCGCCGCGATCGGCCATGTCGAAATGGAAGTGGTCGGCATGGGCGGCATTGTACTCCGGCGACAGCACGGTCGAGAACAGATCGCATGCGCCATCGCGCACCTGACGCAGGAACCGTGCCTTCTCGCTTTCGCCCACGTCGCTTTCGTCAGCCCAGTCGCCCAGCACCGAGATCCGCGTCCCGTCTTCGAGCACGAATGCGCCGATATCGATCGCATCGGCGGTGGCGTGCTCGCTCCACGCGCCTTCGCTGCGTCCGTACATGCGGCGGCACGAGAAGCTGCCCAAGGTCTCGATCCGCGCCACCCGCTGGCCGAATATCTCCTGCGCGTGCTGCTGCACCACCTGGTTCTGCCAGATCAGCATGCCGATCATCACCGGGCACGAAGGCGCGACCGAGCGCGGCGTCATCGCGAGCAGTTCCTGCCCGCCGTCCAGCCGCACCGCATCCTCGACCCGGCACTGGTCGTTGCCCTGCGGCTCGAGCGCGTCGAACTCCAGCCCCGATGTCTCGAGCAGCGCGATACAGCCGTCGCGGTCGCCGGTCAGCCGTGCAACCTTGCGCCCGGTGGACATGCCGATCGGGTCGCTCAAGCTCAGCGGCGTCCAGGGCATGTCCTCGCGGCCGGGCTTTAGCCAGGCGAACAGCACGAGCAGCGCGAACGCCAGGATCGCGAGCCAGATCAGCCGCCGGACCAGACCGATGATGTTGGGAATGCGCATATGGTCCAGCTTACGCAGATGCGCCCCATAAGGATGCAGTGCGATGACCTGCGGGGTAATTGTTCTTCGGCCATCGGGCCGCGTAATCCGGGGGTATCGCAACCCGATGGGAGACTTGGAACATGAACGGCAAATGGCAGGCGCAGATGCAGCTTTGGTGCGGCGCGGTGATGATCTTCGGCCTCGTGCTGATGGGCGGGGCGTTTCCGGCGTCCAGCGCGGGGGTGAACATGCTGTTCGCGATCCTCGATGGACCGGGGCCGTTGACCTTCGATCCCGCCCTGCGCTTTGCGCTGGCGTTGATGGGCGCTGTGACCTTGGGTTGGGGCGCGACTTTGCTGGCGGTGGTGCGCGGCACGCGCGAGATGTCGGGCGCGCAGTCGCTGGCGTTGTGGCGCGGCATCACGGCTGCGCTGCTGATGTGGTACATTGTCGACAGCGCACTGTCGGTTGCGACCGGCTTCTGGCGCAACGCGCTGTCGAACACGGTGCTGATCGTCTGGTACCTGCTGCTGATCGCGCGCCACCCGGCAAGATCACATCAGGGGCTGGCGGCGCGGGCGTGAGACGTCCGCCATTTGCACAACAGGGGCAGGCCTTGGCGCTCATTGAGCCGGGATAAAATGTTGAGTGTTGGGCGGGAAGCTGCCGCTCACCTCTGGCCTTTGCTAAATCTCTTGGCTCGTTTGCCTCTGCGTCGCAGGAAACAAAATCGCGGATGGACGTTGCACCATCATGTTGTTTGACGGTTTCTACGACCTCGCACGAGTCGCGGGCATTTCACTGCTGGCCTATGTGTCTTTGATCATTGTGCTTCGGTTGGCCGGGAAACGTTCACTCGCAAAGCTCAATGCGTTCGACCTTGTGGTCACTGTTGCACTGGGTTCGACCTTCGCTACCGTCTTGCTCAGCTCCGATGTTGCCTTTTTGGAAGGGCTGCTTGCGTTTGCCGCGCTGGCGCTTTTGCAATGGGGGGTGTCCCGGCTTTCCGTCGCTTGGCCGGCGTTCCGTAATCTGGTGCGAAGTCAGCCTCGGCTTTTGCTTGAGGACGGGGAATTCTTGATGGAGGCCGCAAACGACGAACGGATAACGCAGGATGAACTCCTCGCGGCTGTCCGCTCAGCGGGAGTAGGCCGCCTGGAAGATGTCGCAGCGGTAGTTCTAGAAACCGACGGCAGCCTCAGTGTCATCAAACGCGCTGATCAACCGCTGACAGTACTTGGGAGCGTCCGGCGGTAGCTGCGGCATGAGAGCCGACAGCCAAAGATGATGGGAGGCCGGAGAACCTAACAGACCAGCGTCCTAGAACTGCATCTCGTCATAGATCCGGCTAAGATCGCCGCCCCATTCGCCGTGGTATTTGGCGAGCAGGTCTTCGGCAGGCGTGCGGCCCCGCGCAACGGTGTCGCGCAGCGGTTCCAGGAAGCCGGTTTCGTTGTCGCCGCTCGAGTTGGTGCGCGCGCGTGCCGCCAGGCCGGATGTGGCGATGTCGAGCACTTCTGCGGCGATGTCGATCAGCTTGCCGCCGCCGGCGATCGGCGCATTGAGGCCCATTTTCGGCACGAAATCGCGCAGCGTCTGGCGTTCTTCGATCGTCCAGCCCTTGACCACGTCCCATGCCGCATCGAGCGCGGTCTGGTCATAGAGCAGGCCGACCCACAGAGCGGGCAGCGCGCAGATCTTGCTCCACGGGCCGCCATCGGCGCCGCGCATCTCGAGGAAGCTTTTCAGCCGCACTTCGGGAAAGGCGGTCGAAAGGTGGTCGTTCCAGTCGCTGATCGTCGGACGCTCGCCGGGCAGGGCAGGCAGCTTGCCGTTCAGGAAATCGCGAAAGCTCTGGCCCGCCGCGTCGATATAGAGGCCGTCGCGGAAGACGAAGTACATCGGCACGTCGAGCATATATTCGACATAGCGCTCGTAGCCGAAGCCATCCTCGAACACGAACGGCAGCATGCCGGTGCGCGCGGGATCGGTGTCCGACCAGATGTGGCTGCGGTACGAGAGCATGCCGTTGGGCTTGCCCTCGGTGAACGGCGAGTTGGCGAACAAGGCGGTCGCCAGCGGCTGGAGCGCCAAGCCGACGCGGAACTTCTTGGCCATGTCGGCCTCGCTCGCATAATCGAGGTTCACCTGGATGGTGCAGGTGCGCAGCATCATGTCGAGGCCCATGGTGCCGACGCGCGGCATGTGGTTCAGCATGATGCCATAGCGGCCCTTGGGCATGATCGGCAGTTCGGCGCGGGTCTTGTCGGGCCACATGCCCAGCCCCAGAAAGCCGGTGTTGGTCTTGTCGCCCACGGCCTTGACCTGCGCGAGATGGCGGCCGGTTTCGGCGCAGGTCTGGTGCAGGTTCTCGAGCGGCGCACCCGACAGTTCGAGCTGGCCGGCTGGCTCGAGGCTGACGGTACCGTCGGGACCACGCATCGCGATGACGTTGCTGCCGCCCGCAGGCGTCAGCTCCTCGACCGGCTCCCAGCCGAATTCGCGCAGCGACATCAGTAGATCGTAGATGCCACCGGGTTCCTGATAGCTGGGCGCATGGTGATCGGCGCGGCTGAACACGAACTTTTCGTGCTCGGTGCCGATCCGCCAGTCCGCCTTGGGCTTTTCGCCTTCGCGCATCGGCGCGGCCAGTTCGGCGATGGACGTGATGACAGGTTCGTCCTGGCCGGTGGAAGTACGTGTGCTCATGATGCGCCCTGAACCCTGATATGTCTGTTGTCGCTGCCTTTAGTTGCGGCATGCAACCCAAGCCAGCGCTAAATGAGTAATGGGGAGGATAGCCGTGCTTTCAAGCGGCCCAGTCTCCCTGCGCGGCCATCCACACAGCCGTTGCGGCAATCGCGGCGGTCTCGGCGCGCAGGATGCGCGGGCCGAGCGAGACAGGCACGGCGGCGGGATGGGCGCGGATGGCGGCGTTCTCGGCATCGGTGAAACCGCCCTCGGGGCCGATCAGCACCGCGGCCGGGCCGCCATGCGTTGCCAGCGCCTGCGCGAGCGATAGGCCTCCGCTGTCGTGCAGCCGTTCATCGGCAAAGAACAGGTGGCGGCCGGGCTCCCACCCCTTGAGGAGCGAGTCCAGCTTCGTCAGCGGCGCGATTTCGGGAAGCGCGGTGCGTTCGCATTGCTCGGCTGCCTCGATCATCGTGCCGCGCAGCCGATCGTCCTTGACCTTGTCGACCACCGCGCGATCGGTCAGCACCGGGACGAAACGCGCCACGCCCAGTTCGCAGGCCTTTTCGGCGAGGAAATCGAACCGCGCCTTCTTGATCGGGGCGGCGCACAGCCAGAAATCGGGCACGGCCTCGCGCGGGCGCAGCAGGCTTTCGACGGTCAGTGTGAGGTCGCGCTTGCCGCGCGCGGTGACCCTGGCGAGATATTCGCCGCTGACATCGTCGAACAGCTTCACTGCGGCCCCCTCGGCCAACCGCATGACGTTGACCAGATAATGCGCCTGATTGCCTTCGATGCGCAGCGACGCCCCCTCAGCCAGCGGCGTTTCGACGAACAGGCGCGGGGCGGAGCGCGGGGGCCAGGCAGGGGTAGCGGTCATTCTGCGGGGATTAGCTCGCCGCGCCCCCGGCGTCTAGCGCGCGCCGTCGCCGATCAGCGTGAACGGTGCCCAGGCATTGGGGTGGGCAAGGGTATCCCTATCGCTGTCCTGGGCTACATCGTTGCGGATTTCGCGCATCGCCTGCGCAAAGGCTTCGGCGCGCGAGAGCGCAGGATTGTCGCGGGCGATCTCGATGGTGCGCACGGTCATTTTTGCCGCGACATCATCGCGCACCGGCCAGTGCGAGGCGAGCAGGTTGCGCGCGCCTGCATAGAAGAACGCGCGGGCCAACCCGGACAATCCCGGCGCGCCCTGCGATCCATCGCCTGCTGCGGTGTTGCAGGCCGAGAGGATCACCCAGTCCGCATCCAGCTTCAGCGCCGCCACCTCGGACGCGGTGAGCAGGCCATCGTCTGTCTCGCTGGCCTTGGCAGGCGGGGTGAATACCAGGCCGGGCTCTGCCGCGCCCTCGATCTCGCCCGCCATCAGCCCATGCGTCGCCAACGCGATGATCCGCGCGTCAGAGAGCTTCGCCTTGCGGACGTTCGTTTCGGTCGCCTGCGCGCCGGTCATCACGCTCGCCGGGCTCGCCCCCAGGGCGGTGCGCATCGCGGCGAGCTCGACCGCCGTTCCGGGCAGCCGCGCCATCTGCTTCAGCGCACCGACATTGACCACGCCGCCGCCCGAGCGGGTGGTGCCCGCCGCGAACACGTCCGCCGCTGCCAGCCCCTGCGGACGCGCGCGCCGCGGATCGCGACCCTTGCCCTTGACGAACGCACCGCGTCCGCCGCCGCCACGGACCGCAATCTCGCCCTCCAGCACCGGGTCGCCAAATCCCATGAACGGTTGGCGGCTCTGGCTGCCAGCCGCGCCAGGTGCGCTCGCCAGCTTGTCGCGCAGGAACTTGAGCGACTGGAGCGAGGGAATCTGGATCAACGCGTGCGCGTCTGCGAACCAGGGGGTGCTGCGCAAGGCCGCAGGGTCGCCATCTGCGCCTTCGGGCTTCTCGGTCACCAGCATGCCGAAGGGCAGCGAGGAGAGCGATCCTGCCGCCGCGATGAACACATGGCGTTTGCCCTTGATCACATCGGCCACCGGCGCGATCAGCTGGTCGTACAGCACGAACGCGCTGCGCCGGTCGAACGGATACGCACCTTCGCCCTCGTTCGACCATTCGGCGTCCTCGACGGCATCCACCGTGACATTCGCGCCGACATCCCACAGCAGGCGGCGGACGAGCAGGTCCACCTCGCGTTTTTTCAGTGGCGAGCGGTTCCAGTTCACGCCGCTGTCCGAGATCGCGATGACATGCGTGCCGAAGGTCGCCGGCAGAACGAGCAGCAAGGCCTCGTCCGGACCCATCAGGTCGATCACCTGCTTGCCATCGAGCGGGCGCGGCTGGACCAGGTCGTAATATTGCGGAAAGCCGGCCTTGAGCTTGCTGTCGATCGCGGCAACCTGGCTTTCGATCGCGGTGCGTTGCTTGTCGATCGCCGCCAGCTTTGGCATGCTGTCGGCAGCGCCCGATGCGAGCAGCAGATTGCGGTCGCTTCCCAGGCTTGCCCAAAGATCTGCCAGTTCGCGGCGCTGGCGGACGCTGTCGCCCAGTCCGCCTGCCGCATTGGCCGCCGCGCGCGCAGCGGATTCGGCCACGGCTTGGCCTGCCGGGCCATCCATGGCCTCCTGCGCCGCGACGATCGCATGAACGAACATCTCGGCGCGCCGCGCAGGGAATTTTTCGCCCAGCTGCCACGCGGCGTCCATCAGGGTGGTGAAATAGAACGCCTCGCTTTCGGTCGGGGCCTGACCATCGCTGGCCAGCCCGCGTGTCTTGCCGACGATGCTGCGCTGCTCTCGCAGCGAGGCGACGGTCTTTTGTGCCATTGCGAACGCGTCCACCTCGCTGCCTGCCTGTCCCAGCAAGGCGATGTTCGAATTGCTCATCGCGGACAGCGTATAGGGATGGTTGCGGCCCAGCTGTTTCTGGAACGCCGGCACGATCTCGTCATACAGCGGCTTGGCTTCGGCATAGCGGCCCTGGAAGAACAGGCACAGCGCCAGATCGTTGAGGCTGTAGAGCCGCTGTGGGTGATCCTTGCCCAGCAGCTTCGTGCGGGCTGCCAATGTCCGGCGAATCAGCGGTTCGGCTTCGGCAAAGCGCTGCTGGTAGAGCAGGGACGCACCCAGATTGCCCTCGTAGATCAGCGTCTGCTGGTCGTCGGGCCCGCGCACCATACGCCCCAGTTCCAGCGCCTCGCGATAGAGCGGTTCGGCCTTGGCGAACATCTCTTGCGCCTCATAGGTCCGGCCCAGGTCGTTCAGCATGCCGATGCGGATGCGCGAACGTTCACCAAAGCGTTCGGTCGAAACATCGATCACGCGGCGCTGCAGCTTTTCTGCCTCGTCAAAGCGCTGCTGATCCTTCAGCACGATCGCCAGCCGTCCCATGGCATTCAGCGCATCGGAGTCGGCTTCGCCCTGGGTGCGCAGGAAATCGGCCACGGCTTCGGATAGCCAGGGTTCGGCAGCGGCGTTCAGTCCCTGATCGGCGAACAGGCTGCCGAGGGTGACCTTGGCATAGATCGTGTCGGCATCGTCGGGCCCGTCCAGTTCACGGCGCAGCGCCAGAACTTCGCGCAGCAGCGTTTCAGCCTCGGCAAAACGGCCCTGGGTCTTGAGGTTGGCGGCAAGGCCGTTGATCGGCGCAAGGATATACGGAGTCTTGCGTCCGAACAGCTTCTCCCAGCCCGCCACCGCCTGGCGGAACAGCGGCTCGGCCTCGCGCGTGCGGCCCATCGCGTCAAGGTTGACGGCCAGGTTGGTGGTCATCGAGACGCTGTTGCCATTGTCCGGGCCGAACAGTCGGATCATCCCGTCGCGCGCTTCGCGGATGAGTGGGTCGGCATCGGCAAAACGTCCCTGCTGGCGCAGCAGATCTGCCGCCAGATTGATGGCAGCGAAGGTTTCCGGAGCGTCTGGTCCTGACAGCAGGCGGCGCTCCGATACCAAGGTCTGCGTGAGCTTCTGAGCGGCGGCAAGATCGCCCGACCGGCGCAGCGCCATGATCTCGTCCATCATCTGCGATAGTCGGATGTCGTCGCTATTCGCGCCTGAACGGGGAGAGGACGAAGGCGGTTCCGAAACTTGCGCGCGCGCTGGGGTCGATGGCGCGGTGGTCGCCAGCATCAGCGCGGTGATCAGCACAAACGCGGATGGGCGGTGAGGAAGCTTGAATTGAGGTGCAATGACCAGACCGGATCGCATCGATAGCCCCCATGCTATTGGCCCATTGCTCACAGCATGGCCGAAGTTTGGCGCGACCCGAACAGCGACCTTGTGCGCAGTTGCAGATCACGATGCAAGCGCCTTGCATGCGTGACACATCGAGGTGGCTGCGGGGGAGGGGGCAAAACATAAGCCCGGGCGCGATGAGAAGGGGGGAGGATCGCGCGCCCGGGCCCATGTTGATTAGGACGACATTGGAGGGGGGCTTGGTCTGTCGTCCTGAAATGAAAACTTTCACACGTGATTTTGGTTCCGCAAAAAATGCTGCACCGATTTATTTTTTGAAATGACCGCTGTGCAGTCTTCGAACCCGTCCAGACCTTGCATCTGGCAGCGCCGCGACAGGCACAAAAAAACGGGGCCCGAAGACCCCGTTTCCTTGATTCAGTTGGACCGAAACGGTCCGACCTGCCTGATCGAAATCAGGGGCTGGTCGGGGTGTCGCTGTCCTGGTCAGCAGCGATCACGATGCCGCCGATGATTGCTGCAGCAGCGACCACACCGATGATGATTCCGGTGCCGCCAGCAGCTTCGCTGTCTTCTTCAGTGGTCGCCGAAACGCGCTGGTTAACAGCCTGGGCCATTACCGGCGTCGCTACGACGGTGAGTGCGGCCAGAGCGGCCACTGCAAAACGATTCTTCATATTAACCTCCGTCACGTCTTTAGTTCGAAGCCTTAAATCATTGAAATTCAAGACGTTGCAACCCATTGCGAAAAGAGTGTTTTACGAGCTCTTCCCGACGCTCAATGCCCAACTAGGCGGAAAGTTCCCTAGGTGCAAGCCAGATTTACGGGTCAAACCTTCGCAAAAAGGCTTTTGTCGCAAGCTGTTGCATGCGAGCAACGAATGGTTTCCACCTGGTTACTTTGCGGCACGGAACGCCCTCAGCGATCCCCGTTTTGCTGGTACCGGCGGATGCCCCCGACCCAGGTTTCAACCACCTTGGCATTGCGCAATTCACCAGGCGTGCTGAGCAGGGGATCGACATCCAGCAGGATGAAATCGGCGCGCATTCCAGGGGACAGTGTCCCGAAACGCTCTTCGGCGAAACCGGCATAGGCAGCGCCGCGGGTAAACGCATCGATCGCTTCGACCCGGCCCAGCCGCTCCTGCGGCTGCCAACCGCCAAAAGGCTGGCCATCGGCGCCTTCGCGCGTGATCGCGGCAGCCAGTCCGGCAAAAGGATCGGGCGATTCGACCGGCGTGTCGGATCCGAAGGCCAGCGGCACGCCGGCTTGGCTCAGTGTCTTCCAGGCATAGGCTCCGCCGAGCCGCGCGGGACCCAACCGGGCTTCGGCCATCAGCCGGTCGGAGATCTGGTGCACAGGCTGCATCGATGCGATGATACCGCTCTTGGCAAAGCGGGGAATGTCGATCGGATCGATGATCTGCGCATGCTCTATCCGCCAACGGCGGTCGCCCTTGTAGTCCTTGGCCAGTTCCTCGATCGCCGACAGTGCCTGCACGTTGGCACCATCGCCGATGGCATGCGCGGCAACCTGGAAGTCATCCATGGCCGCGCGGCTCATCATGTTGAGCAACTGGGTGTCGTTGACAAAGCCCAGGCCACGCTCGCCCGGCTTGTCGGCATAATCGGCCTTGAGCAACGCACCGCGCGATCCCAGCGCGCCATCGAGGTACAATTTCACCCCGTTCAGCCGCAACCGATCCTCATACAGCCATGGCGTCGGGCGCGGTCCTGCAATCGCGACCATGGCATCGATGCCGCCGGCATAGGCCATGATGCGGACATACAGCCGCTGTTCGTCGCCCGCGCGGCGATAGGCCTGCCAGTCATCGATCGATGTGCCCATGTCGGCAATGCCGGTGATGCCCAGCGCCAGCAGATGCTTCTGCGCCGCGATCAGCGCCGCGTCGCGGTCTACTGCGCGGGGCGGGGGAACGGACTTGCCGACCAGCGCTTCGGCGGCATCGACGAACACGCCCGCAGGCTTGCCGCCGATCCGCTCGATGCGGCCGCCCGGCGGATCCTTGGCGTCGGGTTTCACGCCTGCAACCTGCATCGCGGCGCTGTTGGCCCAGCCAGCATGCCCATCGACCCGTTCCAGCCAAACGGGACGGTCCGGCACGACGGCATCGAGATCAGCTGCGGTCGGGAAGCGGCCGAGGCCCCATTTCTCCTGGTTCCAGCCGCGTCCGATGATCCAGGGGCGCGACGGGTTCTCGTCGGCATACGCCTTGATCAGGCCCAGCGCCTCTTCGAGCGAGCGGGTGCCCGACAGGTCGAGCGTCAGCAGCGAAAAGCCCAGCCCCATCACGTGCCCATGCGCGTCGATGATGCCCGGCATCAGGGTGCGGCCTTCGCCGTCGAGCTTGTAGTCGAGCTTTTCGGGGCGCTTGTCGCGGCGCTCAAGCAGTTCTTTCACCTTGCCATCGTTGTCGATGACCAGCCCGGTGAAGTTGACGACCTTGCCCTTGGCGTCGAGCGTCACGCCGTTGACATTGTCGATCAGGCCATCGGCCAGCGCCGGGACAGAAGCGCTGGCGAGCAGGGCGGCGGTGAGCGCGATGGCGCGCGAAAACTGTGCGGCGATCACTTTCGTGGCAACCTGCGGATCAGGGCGCTGGTATCCTGGCGGCCTGCACCCAGATGCTGGGCTTCGGCAAAGAACTGGTCGAGCAGCGCCGCGACCGGCAGCGATGCGCCGTTGTTGCGCGCCTCGTCGAGCGCCAGGCCCAGATCCTTGCGCATCCAGTCGATCGCAAAGCCGAAGTCGAAGCTGTCTTCGGACATCGTCTTCCAGCGGTTGTCCATCTGCCAGCTTTGCGCCGCACCGCCCGATATCGCGGAAAACACCTTGTCGAGATCAAGACGGCTGGTCTGGGCAAAGCGCATCGCTTCGCTCAGCCCGCCCAAGACGCCGGCGATGCAGATCTGGTTGACCATCTTGGTGGTCTGGCCGTCGCCGGGGCCGCCGACATGCACGATCCGCGAGGAATAGCTCTTGATGATCGGCCGGGCAGCATCGACAGCATCGGTCTTGCCGCCGCACATGATGGCCAGCGTGCCGTTTTCCGCGCCAGCCTGACCGCCGGTGACCGGGGCATCGACGCACAAGATGCCCTTGGCTCGGCCTTCGACCGAAATCTGCCGGGCGATGGTGGCCGAAACCGTGGTGTGATCGATGAATACCGCGCCGCGCGGCAATGTCGTGAACGCGCCCTGACGGCCCATGATGACCTGCGCCAGATCATCATCGTTGCCGACGCAGGTGATCACCGCGTCCATGCCTTCTGCCGCCTCGGCAGGGGTGGCGGCGATCCGCGCCTGATCGGCCAGATTCGGGTTTGCTTCCAGCCAGGTCTGCACCTTGCCGGGGCTGCGGTTGTACAGCGCCAGCGAATGTCCGTTGTTGCCCAGATGGCGTGCCATGGGGCCGCCCATCACGCCGATGCCGATAAATGCTATATTTGCCATGCGCGTGCCTTAACGGATGTTTTCAACGCGCGCCATATCGGTTAGGGGCCGCAGCCAATATGACCAGCCCCACAGACCGCCTCACCCTTGACGACATCCGCGCCGCGCATGCCCGCATCGCTGGCTCGATCGTTCGCACCCCCACGCTTGTCAGCAAGACCCTGTCGGCGATTACCGGGGCGACGGTGTATCTGAAGTTCGAGAATCTGCAGTTCACCGCGGCCTACAAGGAACGTGGTGCGCTCAACTTCCTGTCGCAGATGAGCGAGGAGGCGAGGAACAAGGGCGTCATCGCAGCATCGGCAGGCAATCACGCGCAAGGCCTCGCCTGGCACGGTACCCGGCTGGGTGTTCCTGTCACCATCGTGATGCCCAAGACGACGCCCACCATCAAGGTCCAGCAGACCGAGGCCAATGGCGGCAAGGTCATCCTGTTCGGCGAGAAATATGACGATGCCTATGCCCATGCGCGCGAGCTCGAGGTCACCGAAGGGCTGACCTTCGTGCATCCGTTCGACGATCCGGTGATTGCAGCGGGGCAGGGGACGGTCGCGATCGAGATGCTCGAGGACGCGCCCGACATCGACCATTTCGTCATTCCCATCGGCGGTGGCGGCCTGTTTTCCGGAATGGGCACTGCAGCGCGCGCGCTGAAGCCCGGCATCAAGCTGACCGGCGTGCAGGCACAGCTCTACCCCAGCATGTACAACACGTTGAAGGGTACGGATCACCCCTGCGAGGGCGACACGCTGGCCGAAGGCATCGCGGTCAAGCAGCCCGGCGATTTCACGCGCGAGATCGTCCGCGCGCTCGCCGATGACATCGTGCTGGTGAGTGAATCGCAGCTGGAAACTGCGGTCAGCCTGCTGCTCCAGATCGAAAAGACCGTGGCCGAAGGCGCAGGTGCGGCCGGGCTGGCCGCGCTGCTGGCCGAACCCGCCCGCTTTGCAGGACAAACGGTGGGCGTGGTGCTGTGCGGCGGCAATATCGACACGCGGCTGCTCGCCAATGTGCTGCTGCGCGATCTGGCGCGTTCGGGCCGGCTTGCGCGCCTGCGGATCGCGCTGCAGGATCGTCCCGGTGCGCTGTTCAAGGTCATGCGGCAGTTCGACGCGCACCAGGTCAACATCATCGAGATCTATCACCAGCGCGTGTTCACCAACCTGCCCGCCAAGGGCTTGATCACCGACATCGAATGCGAAGCGCGCGACCGGGGGCAGCTCGAAGCGCTGATCACCTCGCTCAAGGCGAGCGGCTATGATGTCGGCCTCGTCGAGGTGGCCTGATCGAAGGCGCTTGGCGGTCAAGAGGGACGGATCGCGAAGATTCAGCATGAATCCTTCGTTTATCCACAAGCCCTCGCGCTTTACCGCCGAATTGACTCGCCTTGGCGTGGCTTAACCACGAAAAGTGGTTAACCGGCTTGGCGGTGGCGGGGTTTGTCGATCATACCGGCGACAGGGCAACCACCCGCACTTCAAGTCATTTGAGCAAGGATTGTTCCGCACGTGAGCGCACCGGCACGCTTCCCTCGGTTTTTTGTCACCAACCCTGGCCCGTGTCCGTACCTTCCGGGCAAGAGCGAGCGCAAGGTGTTCACGGAGCTGAACGGCCCGCATGCCGATGAGCTCAACGACGCGCTGAGCCGTATCGGATTTCGCCGCAGCCAGAACGTGGCGTACCGGCCCAGCTGCCTCGATTGCCGCGCCTGCATTTCTGTGCGTGTGGTGGCAGACCAGTTCGTGCCCTCGGTCAACCAGCGCAAGCTGCTCAAGCGCAACAGGGATCTGATCGTCTCGGCCTGCCGCCCGTGGTCGACGCAGGAGCAATACGACCTGTTGCGCCGCTACCTCAAGACGCGCCACCCCGGCGGCGGCATGTCTGACATGGACGACATGGATTATGCCGACATGGTCGAGCACACCCCTGTGCGCAGCTATGTCATCGAATATCGCGAGCCAAACCCGGATGGCAGCGCGGGCAAGCTTGTGGGCGCCTGCCTGACCGACCAGCAGGGCGACGGGCTTTCGATGATCTACAGCTTTTACGAGCCAGACCATCCCACGCGCCGGGGCCTGGGCAACTACATCATCATGGACCACATCCAGCGCGCGGCCCGCGCCCGGTTGCCCTATGTCTACCTTGGCTATTGGGTAAAATCTTCGCCGCGCATGCAGTACAAGGTAAAATACCAGCCGCTTGAACTGCTTGGCCCCGATGGCTGGTACCCTTTCGACCTTGAACGCGATGGTAGCCCAGCCTAGAGATTTGTGATCTTTGCGCGGGAACCCGCCTGCGCGACAAGCATATGGGTTTGATGAGGCTGGCATATCGCGCGCGCCTGGCAACAGCGGGGACAGTGGCCATGCTGGTTGCAGGGTCGGCTGCGCCGTGCCACGCGTCCGCCCAGCAGGTACCCGTTGCAGAGCCGCTGGCGCCGTCAACCGCCACCCAGGATCCCGCCGCCACGCCGGACGCGCCGCTGGACGATCCGTTGGGTATCGATCCGCTCGAGCCGCTCGATCCGTTGCCCGGCATGGAGGTGGCATGGCCTGAGGGCGGTGATATCCCCGAATGGCCAGGCGAATTCGCGGGCGAGGACAGGTTGCCGGCAGAGACCCGGGCCGCCGATATGTCGGACAGCACTGCGTCCAACGGACTTGCCGGGACTGCGGATGACGTGCGCGATGGCGTTGTCAACGCGATGGCTGACACGGCAAGCGAGACTCAGGACGCGGACGCCGCAAGCGGGGATCGTCCAGGCAGGGCCGAACGCCAGGCCGACCGCGCGGAGCGCCGCGCCGAACGGCAGGCGCTGCGCGAGCTGGACGATGGCGATGTCGATTATCGGGTGACCGTCAATTTCCTGCCGTCGCAGGACCTGGCAGAACTGAACCAGAGCGATTTTCGTACCCGTTTCGACGCGCTGTCGACGCTCGAACGACTGTCGAGCGAAGACGCCAATCTGGCGCAGGTCAATCGCCGTGCCCGCGACGACAACGAACTGCTGGGCACGATGCTGCGCGTGTACGGATTTTACGACGGCGAGGTGCAGAACTCGGTGGCGCGGATCGAGGGGCAGCAGCGCGTCGGGCTCAACTTCGATGTCAACACCGGGCCGGTCTACCGCATCAGCGCGATCGATCTGGTCGGGCTTGAAGCACAAGGGGTGAACGTGGCTGCGGCCCGCGACGCTTTCGCGATGAAGGTCGGCGACCCGGCCAATTCCGACAGAATTGTTGCTGGCAGGTTGGGCATCCTGACCGAGCTTCTCGAAACCGGGTTTCCCTTCGCTCAGACCGGCGAGCCTGATCTGCTGATCGACCACGATCTGCGCAGCGGCGCGCTGACGGTTCCGGTCACGCCGGGTGGGCAATACCGGTTTGGCGGGATCGTCGCCAATGACGACGGCCTGTTCGGACCACGGCACCTGCAGCGCATAGCCCGGTTCCAGCCCGGCGAAATCTATCAGGCCTCCGACGTCGACGACCTGCGCCGCGCGATTCTGGCCACCGGTCTGGTGTCGACTGTCACGCTGACCCCGGTCGCGGCCACCGACCCGCAAGGCACTGAGCCGGGCACGGTGGATGTGACTGTCGAAACAACCGCTGCGCCGTTGCGCACGATCGCGGGCGCAGTCGGCTATGGCACCGGTGAAGGCTATCGCGCCGAGGTCAGCTGGGAGCATCGCAACCTGTTGCCGCCGGAAGGCCTGGTGCGCGCCCGCGCGGTGGGCGGAACGCAGGAACAGCTGATCAATCTGGTCTATCGTCGCAACAATTTCATCAAGCGCGACCGCGTGCTCACCGCGCAGATCCTGGCCAGCAACATCAACCGCGATGCTTTCGAGGCACGCACCTTTCTGGTGGCGGGGTCGCTGGAGCGACAGACGAACCTGATTTTCCAGAAGAAATGGACATGGTCGGTCGGCGGAGAGCTGGTGCTGTCCGACGAGCTCGACGGCACCTCGCGCATCGTGGGCGAGGGGCGTCGCACGTATTTCATTGCGGCACTGCCCACGTCGCTGACCTATGACGGCAGTGATGATCTGCTCAACCCGTCGAGCGGGTTTCGGCTGGGCGGGCGGGTTTCGCCCGAATACTCGCTGCAGTCGGGCAGCCGTGGCTATGCCCGCATCCAGATCGACGGCAGCTATTATCAGCCGATGTCCGACACGATCGTGCTGGCGGGGCGGCTTCGGCTGGGCAGCACGATCGGCGCGAACCGTCTGTCGATCGCCCCTTCGCGCAGATTCTATGCCGGTGGTGGCGGATCGGTGCGCGGCTATGGCTTTCAGCGGATCGGCCCGCGCGATGCCAATGACGATCCCATCGGCGGCAATGGTCTGGCGGAGTTCTCGCTGGAGGCGCGCGTGCGCTTCGGCGATTTCGGCGTGGTGCCGTTCTTCGATGCCGGAAACGTCTATTCCGGAAGCACGCCCAACCTCAGCAGCCTGCGCTATGGCGCGGGCATCGGGGTTCGCTATTACAGCAATTTCGGGCCGTTGCGGCTTGATGTCGGCACGCCGCTGAACCCGCAGACGGGCGACAGCCGTATCGGCATCTATATCTCGCTGGGGCAGGCTTTCTGATGGCCGAGGAGCCGATTTCATCCATGGATGATTCCGCGCCATCGCCGGACATTCGCGCAGATGCGCCGCGCACCAGGACGTCGGGCCGCTGGTTGCGCGGGATTGGCGTGGCTGTGCTCGCGTTGGCGGCGCTGATCGCAGCGGTGCTGTTCGGGCTGGACACCGGCCCAGGCCGCCGTTTCGTGGCCGATCAGATCGCCGGCTACCCGCTCAAATCCGGCCTCACCCTGCGGGTCGCCAGAATCGAGGGGTCGATTTACGGCAAGGCCGTGCTGCGCGGCGTGGAGCTGCGCGATACCAAACGGGTGTTCTTCACGGCATCGGCCGTCGACCTGGACTGGCGACCTTTTCGCTTCCTCAGCAACCAGCTGGATATTCGCGATCTGGTGATCCGGCGCGGTGAACTGCGCAGCCTTCCTGAACTGAACCCCGGCGATCCCGACGATCCGTTGCTGCCTGCGTTCGACATCCGCATCGACCGGCTGCGCGCCGCCGGGCTGGTGATCCGGGAAGGCGTGGCCGGCGCACGCCGCGTTGCGGATATCGCTGGCAAGGTGAATATCCGATCGGGCCGGGTGCTGGTCGATGCGCGCGCGGTGCTGCCGGACGGCAGCGACCGTCTGGCGGTGAAGATCGACGCCATGCCCGATCAGAACCGGCTGACGATCGATGGCGATGTCGTGGCTCGGGCTGGTGGAGCGATCGCAGCGCTATCCGGCTTGCGCCAGGATTTCGCCGCATCGATCAAGGGCCGAGGCGACTGGGATTTCTGGCAGGGCAGGCTGAGCGCGCGGCTGGGGCAGGCGGAGCTGACTTCGCTCGGCATCGATCAGCGCGAGGGGCAGGTCCGCATCCGGGGCTATGTTCGTCCGCAGCCGTTGATCGGCAACAGCCTTGGGCGGGCGCTCGGCCCCGCGATCGGCGTGGTCGCGCGCGGAACGCTCGATGCGCGGGTCTTGTCGGGCGTCGCGGCGCTGGGCGGCCAGGCTGGCACGGTGAGCGCGCAAGGCGCAGTCGATCTGGGCGCAAACCGGTTTGATGATGTGCAGATCCTCACAGCGCTCACCCGGCCAGAGCTGCTGGCACCCGGGCTGGAGGCACGAAACCTGCGCGGCTCGGTGGCACTCGACGGAACCTTCGCGGACCTGACCGCCCCCTATCGCCTGTCTGCAGACAGGCTGGCCATGGCCGGGGTCAGCGCCGATGCGCTTCTGGCCGAGGGAACAGTCACCCGCTCGGGCAAGGATTTCGCAATCCCGGTCAAGGTCAGCGCGGCGCGCATCGTCACCGGCAACGCCTATGGCGACCGTCTGGCCAGCGGCCTGCGCGGCGAAGGCCTGGTGCGCATGCGCGATGGCGTATTGAGCAGCGAACCCATCCGGCTGGTGAGCAACAGCCTGGTCGCGCTGGTGCAATTGTCGGGCAGTGCCGCGCGCGGCCGCTATCTGGCGGTGGCGGATGTGCGGCTGCCTGCCTTTGGGGTCGACAATGTCGGTGAGGCGGATGTCGACGCCAATGTTCGGTTGGCATTCGGCGGCGGCACAGGCTGGGACTTGCTGGGCGATGTGCGGGTGCTGATGCGGCGCGTGGTCAATCAGACCGTGGTCACGCTGATCGGACCATCCCCCCGGTTTTCCAGCCAGTTCAGCTTTGGCGCGGGGCAGCCGCTCGTATTGCGCGATGCCAGCCTGGCGGCGCAGAAGCTGGCGCTGATCGGTGGCGGCCGGGTCGAGCCTGATGGGCGCATCGTGCTGCGCGCCAGCGGGCGGCATCGCGATTACGGCCCGCTTGACGTCAGCGCGGACTCGATCCGCGGCGATACGCGCGCGGTGCTGACGCTCGATGACCCACTGCCCGCACTGGGCGTTCGCGATCTGCAGCTGGCATTGGGCACCGTGCCCGATGGCTTTTCGGTCGATGTCAGCGGTCAGTCAGCACTGGGGCCGATCGAAGGCGCAACGCAGATCTTCGCGCGTGAGGCCGGGCGGACGCTGATCCAGATCGAACGGTTCACGGTGTCACGCGCTCTGTTTGCAGGCGACATCTATGCGACCAGCGGCGGAATAGAGGGCGCGCTCAACGTCTCGGGCGGTGGCATCACCGGCGATGTCACGCTGGACCCGCGCCCAGGCGGGCAGGGCGTCAAGGCGCTGCTCAACCTTGCCAATGCGCGCTTCGATGGCCAGGTGCCGATCAGCATCAACCGGGGTTCGGCAGAGATTGATGCGCTGATGGCCGAGGGGCGCAACACGATTACCGGCAGCGTTCGGGCGCAGGGCATCGGGCGCGGGCCGCTGTTCATCGGTCAGCTTGCCGCCAATGCCAGTCTGGTCAACGGCGAGGGACGGGTGACCGCATCGATTGCCGGACGACGCGGCAGCAATTTCGACCTGCAGACCAGTGCGCAGATCAGCAGTTCAGCAGTAACGCTTGCGGGCAATGGCCAATATGGCAACCGGCGGCTGCGGCTCGTCCGCCCGGCCAAGCTGACGAAGCTGGACGATGGCGGCTGGCGGCTGGCCCCCGCCGTGCTGCGCGTCGGGCGCGGGCGCATCGGCGCGCAGGGGCGGATGGGCGGCGGGCTGACCGACATCAGCGCGCAGTTCAACACCGTGCCGCTGGCCTTGTTCGATATCGCGGTGCGCGAACTGGGCTTTGGCGGCAATGCCTCTGGCACGCTCAGCTATCGTCAGGCCGATGGTGGGGTGCCGACGGGCAAGGCCAGCGTGAAGCTCGACAACCTGACCCGGACCGGCCTTATCGTCAGCTCGCGGCCCGTGGATATTGCGGCCAATCTCGCGCTGACCAGCGATGCGCTGGCGGTACGCGCGGTGATTGCGGAGGCGGACAAGACCGTCGGCCGCGCGCAGGCACGCATCAGCGGATTACCGCAAGGGTTCAATCTGTTCGGACGGTTGCAGCGCGGCGCGCTGGCAGGGCAGCTGCGCTTCAATGGCCCGGCAGATTCGCTTTGGCGCCTGCTGGGTGTCGAGGCGTTCGACGTGACCGGACAGGTCGGTCTGGCAGCGAACCTGACCGGCAGCCTGCTCGACCCGCAAATCAACGGCCAGCTCGCCACGCGGACGGCGCGGCTGGAGAGCACGCTTTCCGGCACCATCATCACCGATATTGCCGCGCGCGGTCAGTTCAACGGTTCGCGGCTGACGCTCACCAGCTTTACCGGCAAGGCAGGGTCCAACGGGTCGCTCACCGGATCGGGCTATGTCGATTATGGTGGCCTGTTCGCCTCACCCTCGCGGGGCGTGGCGGTGGAGATCCGGGCTGCTGCGAAGAACGCGCAGCTGGTCAACCGCGATGACTTTGGCGCGACGATCACCGGGCCGCTGACTATCTCTTCCAATGGAACCTCAGGAACGCTGGGCGGCGATGTCGTGCTCAACCGGGGTCGCTTCCGCCTGGGCCAGTTCAACGCGGCAGAGGCCTTGCCGGTGATCAACGTGCGCGAGATCAACCGCCGCGCCGATGAAGCCCCCCGCCGCGAGCGCCCTGCGATCTGGCAGTATAATGTGAAGGCGCGCGCCCCCAACCAGTTCACCGTCACGGGTCTGGGCATCAACAGCGAATGGGGCGCGAACATCACGCTGACCGGAACCGTCGATGCGCCGCGCATCACCGGGCAGGCAGATCTGATCCGGGGCGAATATGAGTTTGCCGGCCGCGATTTTGATCTGGAGCGCGGACGCATCAATTTCCGGGGTGAAACCCCGCCCAATCCGTCGCTCGATATCGCCGCCTCTGCCAATCTCACCGACCTCAATGCCACCATCAACGTGCGCGGAACCGGGCTTGCGCCGGAGATCAGTTTCACCAGCACGCCTGCGCTGCCCGAAGACGAGCTGCTGGCGCGATTGCTGTTCGGATCCTCGATCACCGATATTTCCGCGCCCGAGGCGGTGCAGCTGGCAGCCGCGCTGGCATCGCTGCGCGGTGGCAGCGGGCTCGATCCGATCAACGTCTTGCGTGGCGCAATCGGGCTTGATCGTCTGCGGATCGTCGAGGGCAACCAGACGCTGGGGCAGGGGACGAGCATCGCTGCGGGCAAATACATCACGCGCAGCACCTATGTCGAAATCGTCACCGACGGGCGCGGCTATTCGGCTACCCAGATCGAGTTCCAGATCACGCGCTGGCTTTCGCTGCTCTCGTCGATCTCGACCATTGGTCGCCAGAGCGCCAACGTGCGGGTGTCGAAGGATTATTGAGGCGGGGGCGCAAAGCCCCTAACACCTGCGTCGGGGTGGTTCCGAACAGACTTTTGCGGAGAGGACACAGTGTGCAGACGATCAAATGGGGCGCACTTGCGGTCGCGCTGCTGCTGCTGGGCATCCGGCTGGCGGATGGTTCGTCGGTGACGGCGATGGTCAACACAGACGACACGCCGATCATGCAATGGCCCGACCTGCTGGACCAACCGCGCCCGGCGGTAGATCGGACGCTGGCCTATGGCGATGATCCGCTGCAGGTCATTGATCTGTGGCTTCCCAAGGGCAAGGGGCCGCATCCTGTGGTGGTGATGATCCACGGCGGCTGCTGGCAGACCGACATCGCGACGCGCGACATCATGAACTATATCGCCGCCGATCTGCGCAACGACGGTATCGCGGTGTGGAACGTCGAATATCGCGGTGTCGATCGTGCGGGCGGCGGCTATCCCGGCACCTATCAGGATATCGGTGCAGCCGCCGACCTGCTGGCAAACCAGGCAAAGCCGCTGAACCTCGACCTTGCGACGACGATCGCCATCGGCCATTCGGCAGGCGGGCATCTGGCGCTATGGCTGGCGGCTCGACCGGCGCTTGCCGAAGGCGAACCATTGCGCGGCAACCATCCGCTCCGCATTGACGCTGCCATCAGCCAGGCAGGCATTGCCGATCTGCGCGCTGCGATGGCGCGCGACGGCCATGCCTGCGGGACCGATGCGCCCAAGGCGATGGCGGGCGATGCGTTCGCGCTCACCTCGCCCCCTGAAATGCCGGTCAGCACCGCGCAGCAGATCCAGTTTCACACCGACAGGGACAAGATCGCGCCGGTCGAATATGCGCGCGCCTATGCCGCTGCCATGGAGCGGCGCGGGGTGACGGTGGAAACCAACGTCCACGGCCCAGAAGGCCATGTCGAGCTGATCGCGCCTGCCAGCCGCAGCTGGGCGGCGCAGAAGGCGCGGATCAAGCAGCTGTTGGGACGGACATGACCATGCAATACCCTTCATTGGCCGAGGCTGAAGCTCGCGATGCCGCCGATCCTCTGCACAGCTGGCGCGATCGGTTCGTGCTGCCCGACGGCCTGGTCTACCTCGACGGCAATTCGCTGGGTGCCTTGCCTCGGCACACGGCCGAGACGATGCGCGATGCGACCGAGCGGCAATGGGGCGAAGGGTTGATCCGCAGCTGGAACGATGCCGACTGGATCGGTGCGCCCCGGCGGGTTGGCGACAAGATTGCGCAGCTGATCCGCGCTGCGTCTGGTGAAGTCATTGTGTGCGATTCGGTGACGGTGAATCTCTACAAGCTGATGATGGCGATCCTCGCGGCGCGGCCGGGGCAGGGCCGCACGATCCTCACCGAAAGCGGCAACTTTCCGACCGACCTGCATGTCGCCGCGGGCGTGGCGGCGCAGCACGGTCTGGTGCTGGATGCAGCACCGCGCGAGGCGATCATGGAGCGGATCGGGCCGGAAACGGCGCTGATCGTGCTCACGCATGTGCATTACAAAACCGGAGAGCGGTTCGACATGGCGTCGATCCAAGCGCTGGCCGATGCGCAGGGCGTGCCGCTGATCTGGGATCTGTCGCACAGCATCGGCGCGGTACCGCTCGACATGGGCGCGGATGCCGCGCGCTTTGCCGTGGGCTGCGGGTACAAGTACCTCAATGGCGGGCCGGGCGCGCCAGGTTTCCTGTATGTGGCGGCAGAGGCGCTGGAGTTCCTGGGCTCGCCGATCCAGGGCTGGATGGGCCACGCTGCCCCCTTCGCCATGACCGACGCTTATGCGCCTGCGCCTGGTATCGAACGGTTTCTGGCCGGAACGCCGCCGATGCTGTCGCTGCTGGCACTGGAGGCCGGGGTGGACCTGATGCTGGAGGCGGACGGCGACCTGCTTTGGGCCAAGTCGCAGGCCCTGTTCGATTTCCTCGCGCAACAGATGGCGGCGCGCTGTCCGCAACTGGTGCCGATCACGCCTGTGCGGGCCGATCTGCGCGGCAGCCATGCCAGCTTTGCGCATCCGTCCGCCTGGCCAATCAACCGCGCGCTCATCGATGCGGGCGTCATCGGAGATTTCCGCTCGCCCGATGTGCTGCGACTGGGATTGACGCCGCTGTACCTCGGCTTTGCCGACCTGTGGCACGCGGTGGACCGGCTGGCTGCGATCCTCGAAGATGGCCGTTGGCAACGCAGCGAATATAGTGCCCCCACCCGTGTCACCTGAGTGGTCTGGCAACATCTGCCGAACCTGAACGTTGGATAACTGGCAGGCCATGATAGGGTCACGCATCCGGTGTCATGCTGCCCGAACAATAAAACGAACAGGAGAGAGACATGAAGCGCCTGCTGGCTTGCCTCGACGTATCGCATTATTCGCAAACCGTGTGTGAACACGCCGCCTGGGCCGCTGAGCGGCTGGATTCAACGGTGGAGCTGCTGCACGTGATCCAGCGCAACGACGCCGATGAGGCGCGGCAGGAGCTGGGCGATACCATGGATCTGGCCAGCAAGCCCGGGCTGCTCGACGAGATTTTGTCATTGAAACAGGCCGAAGGGCGGCTGGCGGACCGTCAGGGGCAGTTGCTGCTGCAGGTTGCCACCGATCAGCTGCGCAAGCTGGGGATCACGCGCGTAGAGACCACGCAGCGCGAGGGCGGGATCGTCGAGACGATCATGGAGCGCGAGACGTTCAGTGACATCGTGATCATCGGCAAGCGCGGCGCGCAGGCCAATTTCGCCAAGGGCCATCTGGGCAGCAAGGTCGAGCGCGTGGTGCGCCAGAGCCGCAAGCCAGTGCTTGTAGCGACGAGGGTCTTCAAGCGACCCCAGCGCATCGCGATTGCGTTCGACGGCGGCCCCTCCAGCCGCAAGGCGCTCGAATATGTCTCCACCTCGCCGCTGTTCGGCGGGCTCGACATCGACGTGGTGTTGGTGGGCGGCTATACCGAGAAGAACGCCGCGCACATCGACTGGGCCCAGACCCAGTTCACCGGACGCGCGGGCGTCAAGGCGATCCAGCGCGAGGGCTCGCCCGATGGCGTGCTGCAGCAATTGGCCAGCGAGCGCGCGATCGATCTGTTTGTCATGGGTGCCTATGGCCACAGCCCGTTGCGCAACATGCTGGTCGGCAGCACCACGACGCAGATGATCCGCTCAGGGCAGATATCGGTGTTGCTGTTCAGATAGCGCAACCAACGGGCGGCTTGAGCCGCAAGGGCTCCGGCTTGGCTCCGGTGAACCGGCTTGCCCCCTTTAGACTTGGGGGCGATGCCATTTTACCCGGATAGTATTGACAAGAATTTTATCCGGGTATAATGCCATGTCCATCACGATGGGGTTTTGGGGACATGGAAATTTTAACGGCATTCTTGGGTTCGCGGCAGATTGCCTCAGGCAGCAGGGACGAGGTTGTCAGGACGATCCGTGACAGCCTGATCGCGCATGATGGCGCGGTGCTGGTGTTTGATGATCAGACCGGTCGCGTCACAGATCTGGATTACCAGGCGGTTGCAGCGCAAGCGGCCGGTCGCCCGCGACTGGGTGTGAAGGCACGCGAGGTGACGCTTCTGCCACGCCATTGGGAATGGCTGTCGGACCAGCCAGGCGGTGCCTCCGCCGCGCTTCGGCGACTGGTTGATGCAGCGCGCAGCGGGGGGCAGACCGAACGCCAGCGCCGCGACGCCGTCTATCGGTTCATGCAGGCTGCCTGTGGCGACATGCCGGGTTATGAGGACGCGTTGCGTGCGCTCTATGCGGCCCAGGACAGTGATTTCCTTGCACGGGTAGAGCCCTGGCCAGCGGACATAGTGCGCTATATCCGCAAGCTGCTGATTGGCGCTGTGCAGCCGCCAGGCGGCTGAGCCGAGCGTCCAGCGGCCTTCCGCTGCAGCAATCCGCAAAGAGGTCCTGAACCGTTGGGCCTCTATTCCAGATACAGCGATCGCAGCCGTGCGACATCCACCGGGGTAATCCCCAGCGTCGCCAGATAGCCTTCGACACCGCCGTAATCACGGTCGATCACCTCGAAGAACTGCGCGAGGTGCGATGCGCCCGAGGCGGAATAAAGCGGCTCGGCCTTGATCCCGCCCGGTCTCTTCGCGGCAGCGGCATAATATTGCACGATCGGGTTGGTCGGATACAGCGCCGGGTCGAGCGGCGGCAGTTCGTTCTGCGGGCGGCGCAACTGGGTGGAGAGGTGATAGTCCGCCAGGATCGTCGCACGATCGACACCCAGCGCGCTGAGGATCAGCGCCGAGGCGATCCCGGTGCGGTCCTGCCCCGCCGAGCAGTGGTACATCACCGCGCCGTCATCGGCGAGCAGCCGCTTGAACAGCGAGCGATATTGCGGCGCGAGCAGCTTCTCCATGCCGGTATAGACATATTCGCCCTTCATGCTGCCCATATTGGCCATCAGGGGTTTCAATGAATAGTCGTTCGAGATGAACAGCGCGCCGGTGCGGTCGTCGAGTTGCGTTGCGGCCACCTCGCGCTCTTCCAGCGAGCGCAGATCGACGATAGTGCCGATATTGAGCCCGCCGAGCAGCGTGTAATCTTCTTCCGTCAGCAGCGGCAGCGCGCCCGAGCGGAACACCTTGCCCCAGCGCACCGTCTTGCCGCCCGCACCCTTGTAGCCGCCCAGATCGCGGAAATTCGACCCCTTGGCGAGCGGCAGTTCGCGTTCTGCGGCCAATATCAGCGAGGCATCGCCGCCATCGCGCAGGACCACGAACTGGCGCGTTGTGGCGGGCAGGGCGATGATCGCCTCGCCCTTGCGACTGGCCTTGACCACCGGCACCGCTGCCCCTGCGGCTACCGGCGTATCGGTGACGATGATGTCGACTGGGTCGCTATCTTGCCAGCTGACCTTGACCGTTTGGGCATCGATGCGCGCCACGGTGACATTGTCCACCGCAAGGGCAGGGGCGGTGCTTGCCAGCAGCATCAGGGCCAAGGCGGCTTTCATGCGCATGTGTTCTCTCCTGTCAGAAGCCGAAGCGGATGCCGGCGAGGTAGCGACGACCGATCTGCTCGACTTCGGTCGGGCGAGCTGGCGTCCCCTGGAATGCGGTGTATTTGGCGTCGGTCAAGTTGTTGAGATCGGCAAACAGGCTGATGTTGGGCGTGATGTCATAGCGGATCGCGACATCGACATTGGTATAGCCGCCGCGGAACTCGTCGCCGGTCGCTACGCCGCCACCGGTACCGATCGAAAGTGATTCCAGATAGTCCGAGCGCCACTGATAGCTGGCACGCACCGAAAGCCCGTATTTCTCGTAATAGAGCGAGGCATTGACGATGGTGTCCGACGTGCCGGGGAAGCCTATGTCCTGGCGCTGGTTGGTATCAAAGCTGCCTTCCAGCAGCGTGAGATTGCCCTGGAAGCCGAAACCGTCGAGCGGCGAGGGCAGGAAGGTGAATTGCTGCTGATAGTTGAATTCGACCCCGTAAAGCTCGCCGCTGTTGCCGTTGAAGCTGGATGTGAGCTGATACTGTGAGCGGTCCCTGCCATTGCTGTCGAACGCGTTCGACCCGACATCTTGAGTGTTTGAGTAAAGTACGTTGTCTACCCAGCGATGAAAGCCTGCGACCGAAAGGATACCCTGGCCGGGGATATAATATTCGAGGCTGGCGTCCACACCCCAAGTGTATTCAGGCCGCAGCTGCGGGTTGCCGCCGCTGATCGTGCCGGGGTTGGTCGTATCATTGATTGTGGAGCTGACCCTGATTTCGCCGAAGCTGGGGCGCGCGATACCGCGCTGGCCGGCGACGCGGAACACCAGGTTGTCCATGACATCGAAACGGGCATTCACGCTGGGAAATATGTCGGTATATTCCTGTGGTGATGACAGCGGGACAACAATGCCATTGGCGACCGCCTGGCCCTGGTTGGTCAGCTTGAAATTCTCGACGCGTGCGCCCGCGATGACCTGGCCACCTTCGAATACGAACTTGGCCATTCCATAGCCGGTCAGCGTTTTTTCGGTCAGCGCAAAGCGATTCTGTGGTGGCACGTTGTTCGCAGGATTGTAGCGCCCCTGGCGCTGCAGCGTGGTCAGAATATTGTCGAGATCGGCGCGCATCCGGGTGTTGTCGACATAGTTGAAATTGAGGCCCGACGGAAAGCCGGTGTCCCAAGGCGTGTCGGTGATATAGCTTGCCGGATTGAAGCTGAGCCCCGTACCGGCGAGAGCGCCGGGCGTAAGAAATACGATATTGCTGGTGGAGAAGACGAAACCGCCGATGTCACGATCAGCATAGAGCAGGCCGCCAGTCAGGGTCAGGTCGCCCAGCTCCTTGGCCACGTCCAGCTTTACCGTATAGCTGTCGGTGAACACGTCCTGCACGATCGGGATAAGGATCGCGGACGCCGCAGTGATCGTCGTCTGATCGAAATTCGCCAGCGCTGGGCCGCGCACAAAGCTGCCCGCAGTTGCGCCGGGCACAGTCTGGAACAACTTGACGATCGGGAAATTGGGGCGGCTGAAATCATAATTGACCGAAGGTGAAGTCGCCGTCGGCGTGCTTGCCTGCACCAGCGGCAGAAATGTCGTATTTTCGGTGCGGGTATAGTTCGCGGCGAAGTTCACCTTCCAGCCGTCTTCCTCGTAATCCCCGCCAATGGTGTTGATGTAGTTACGAGTACGGTAATTACCCAGATTGAATGACGCGGTGATGGGAACGCGGACCAGATCGCCACCGGAGAGGTTGCGGGTGCCGGAGAGCGCACGGTCGAGCCGTACCTCATACTGGTCGCGCTGCTCGTCATCCTTGAACTCGGTGTAGATGGTCTTGAAATAGAGCTTCTGGCCTTCGGCGGGCGAGTATTCCAGCCCCGCGAACAGGCCGTTGTTTTCACGGACGAGGCGATAGTTGCGGATATCGATCTCGGTCGGACCAAACTGGGTATCGGCTGCATTTGACGGTTCGTCGTAGCGGCCCACCTCGCGGTTGTCCGTCACCTGCTCGCGGCGATAGTGCGATGCGCCCGCCACGACACCGAACGTGCCATCGCTGTACGACACGCGGATCGATCCCTGGCGCTGTTCGCCGTTGCCCAGCTCCATCAGCCCATAGCCGACATCGCCCTGGACGTGAAAGCCGGCCTTGCCTGCCAGCGGCGAGAAGGTGCGCAGGTCGATATTGGCGACGATCGCCTCGGCCTGGATATTGGGGGTGAGCGACTTGTTGATCGCCAGCGCGCTGAGGATCACCGCGGGCACCGCATCGAAGCGATAGGCGCGCGTGAGGCCGCCTTCGTCCGCGCCGATCATCGGAATTCCATCGATGCTGACCGAGGTCCAGCGGTTGGGCGCGCCGCGCACCTGGATATAGCGCTCCTGGCCCTGATCGCGCTGCACTGCGACGGCGGGCAGGCGCGAAAGCGCGGCGGCGCTGTTCTGGTCGGGGAAGCGGCCGACCGAGTCTGCGGCCGAGATGTCGATCAGGTTGTCGGCGTTGCGCTTCTGCGCGATCGATTCCCCCTGCGCGGTGATGATCGCGCCCTGCACGATGATCTCGCCTTCCGTGCCGGCATTCGCCTCATCGGCGCTCTGCGCGGTCTGCGCCATGGCAGGCAGGCTGGCCATGCCAGCGAAAGCCAGAACGGAAATGGACGAGCGCAGCCGCGCAAAGATATGTGGATTGAAGATCATGATGCAGCCCCCTGGTGAACAGGGGCGCTGCTAGGCGTTGGGCATGACTCTGCAATGGCTTCAATATGACGGTATTTGCCAACGCCATCGCAGGACCGTCTTGAAACTGTCAGTATGTCGTCACACCAGTGACGTCATGGCGGCTCAGCCGCGCAATTCCCTCGCCACCATGTCGCTGATGCCGCTCACCACGCGCGCGATACCCTTTGGGTTGGGGTGGACGCCATCGGGCAGCATCAGCTTGGGATCGGTGATCACGCCGTCGAGAAAGAACGGGTACAGTTCGGCATCATATTGCCTGGCAAGGTCGGTGAAGATCGGGTTGAACTGCCCGGCATAATCCTGGCCCAGGTTGGGCGCGGCGATCATGCCGGTCAGCACGACGTCGATATCGCGCTTCTGCAACTCGGCCAGCATCGCCTGCATATTGTCCCGGGTCTGTTCAGGGCTGATGCCACGCAGCATGTCGTTGCCGCCGAGGCCCAGGATGACAAGGTCGGGCTTGCGCGGCAGGCCGTCGAGCGCAAACGTCAGTCGCTGCAAGCCTGCTGCAGTGGTGTCACCCGATACGCCGGCGTTATGAACCGACACCTTCAAGCCCTTGGCAGATAACGCCTTTTCCAGCTGCGCAGGAAAGCTTTCGTCCTGCTTGACGCCGTACCCTGCATAAAGGCTGTCGCCGAAGGCCATCACCAGCTTGGTATCTGCGGTGAGCGCAGCGGGGGCGGCAGGTGCCTCTGTGCGTTCGACCGACGGCACTGCGGCTTCGTCCGACGACGGCGAACATGCCGCAGTGCAATAGACAAGCGCCAATGCCGCCCCATATACAATGCTGTTCCGTCCCAAAGCGAAAGCCCTTTCATTTCATGCACGATACCCAGACGCGGTCTCATATTGCGATTGCCGCCCGCAATGTCACCCTCTCGCTGGGCGAAAGCGGCAACCAGACGCAGATATTGAAGGGCATCGACCTCGAAATTCCCCTGGGCCAGTCGGTGGCGCTGCTGGGGCCATCGGGCTCGGGCAAGTCCTCGCTGATGGCGATCCTCTCTGGCCTCGAGCGTGCGAGCAGCGGCGACGTCATGGTCGCCGGCCTCGATTTCGGGCCGATGGACGAGGATGGCCTGGCCAGGGCGCGGCGCGGGCGCATCGGCATCGTGCTGCAGGCGTTTCACCTGCTGCCGACGATGACGGCGCTGGAGAATGTCGCGGTGCCGCTCGAGCTGGCAGGCCGTGACGATCCGTTCGGCACCGCAAAGCGCGAGCTCGAGGCGGTCGGTCTTGGCCACCGCGTCACGCATTATCCCAGCCAGCTTTCGGGCGGCGAGCAGCAGCGCGTGGCGATTGCCCGCGCGATGGCGCCGGGGCCGGAGATCATCTTTGCCGATGAACCCACCGGCAACCTCGATGGCACCACCGGCGAGGCGATCATCGACCTGCTGTTCAGCCGCCAGCGCGCGAGCGGCGCGACGCTGCTGATCATCACCCATGACCCGGCACTCGCCACGCACTGCAACCGCGTCATCGAGATGCGCGACGGCCTGATCATCGCGGATCGTGCCGGCGGCGCGGCATGACCTGGGCGCAGATCTGGCGCATCGCGCGGCGCGACTTGTCCGGGCGATTCCGGGGGCTTCGCTTGCTGATCGTCTGCCTGTTCCTCGGCGTTGCGACGCTGGCGACCATCGGCAGCCTCACCGCATCGATCACCGGCGAGCTCTCGCAGCGCGGCCAGGTGATCCTGGGCGGCGATTTCGAGGTCACGATGTCGCAGCGCATGGCGAGCGAGGCCGAAGCAGCCGCGTTCGAGCAAGAGGGTACAGTCTCCGAAACCGTAAGGATGCAGGCGATGGGGCAGCGGATCGCGCCGCGCGCTGAAGGCGCTGGCCCCGATGCCATCCTCGCCGAGCTGAAGGGCGTGGATTATGACTATCCGCTCTATGGCACCGTGACGCTGCGATCAGGCCAATACGCGCCGCTCGATCCGGGCAGCGCGGTGATCGGCGCGGGGCTGGCCGACCGGCTCGACCTCAAGCCCGGCGACAAGATCCGCTTCGGCGAGGCGCAGTTCACCATCCGCGGCATCATCGCCGACGAGCCCGACCGGCTGGGCGAGGGCTTCACGCTCGGCCCCGTCGCGCTCGTCTCCGATCTCGGCATCCAGCGCACCGGGCTGATCCAGCCGGGCAGCATGTACGAGGCGAAATATCGCGTGAAGGTGGGCGCGCTCGCCGACCCTGTCGCCTCGATCGACCGGTTGAAGGCGAAATTCCCCGAAGCCGGGCTGGAGCTGCGCGACCGCGATCGCGGCGCGCCAGGCACCTCGCGCTTCATCGAACGCATGGGCCAGTTCCTCTCGCTGGTCGGGCTCGCCGCTCTGGTGATCGCCGGCATCGGCGTCGGCAATGGCGTCGCGTCGTACCTCGCCACCAAGCGGCAGGGGATTGCGACGCTCAAGATCCTGGGCGCAGGCTCGGGCGACATCCTGCGCATCTATCTGGTGCAGATCCTCGCGGTATCGGCGCTGGCGATCCTCGGCGGGCTGGTGGCGGGCGCTCTGATTCCGCCTGCGATCATCGCGGCGGCGGGTGACATATTGCCGGTGAAGCCGGGCTTTGCGATCCATCCGCTGCCGTTGCTGGTGAGCGCAGCTTATGGCCTGCTGATCGCGTTCATCTTCGCGCTGCCGCCGCTGGCGCGCGCGCGGCACATTCCCGCCGCCGGGCTGTTCCGATCGCTGATCGAGGGCAACCGCTGGCCCGACCGCGCGACATCGATCGCGGTGGGGGCAGGGATCGCCGCCGTCGTCATTCTGGCTTTGGTCACCGCGCGCGAGGCGGTGTTCTCCGCGTGGTTCATGGCGGCGGCGAGCGGCGTGCTGGTGATGCTTGCCGGGATCGGCTGGGGCATCCGCTGGACCGCATCGAAGCTGCCGCGCCCCAAGGCACCGCTGCTGCGGCTGGCGCTCGCCAACCTGCACCGCCCCGGCGCGCAGACCGGGCAGCTGGTGGTGGCTCTGGGGCTGGGGCTGACATTGTTCGTGATCCTCGCAGGCATCCAGACCAGCCTCACCAACGAAATCACCCGCACTGTCCCCAAGGAAGCGCCCAACCTGTTCGTGCTCGACGTGCCCGTGGCGGGCGCAGCGCAGTTCCGGCAGGTGGTGGAAGCCGCCGCCCCCGGCGCAGCGGTGAACACCGTGCCCTCGCTGCGCGGCACGGTCACCGGCTACAAGAACATCCGCGTCGCCGACTTGAAGGACATTCCCGACAACGCCTGGGTGCTGCGCGGTGAGCGCGGGCTCACCTATGCCGACACCTTGCCCGAGGGCAGCGAGCTGATCGAGGGGACATGGTGGCCCAAGGGCTATGACGGCCCGCCGCTCGTCTCGGTCGACCGCGAGATGGCGCAGATCCTCGACCTCAGGGTGGGCGACATGCTGACCGTCAGCCTGCTGGGGCGCGAGTTCACGGCGAAAATCGCCTCGCTGCGCCAGATCAACTGGGACACGATGGGCTTCAACTATGTGATGGTGTTCAGCCCCAACACGCTGCGCGATGCGCCGCACAACCTCGCCGCGACGGTGTCGTTGAAGGGCATGGCCGATGCCGACGTCAAGGAGCGCGCGGTCTCGAAGGCGGTGCTGGCGGCGTTCGCGTCCTCCTCGGTGATCGAGGTGCGCGATGTCATCGGCCAGGTCTCGACGATCCTGACCCAGATCGCCACCGCGATCGCCGCCGCCGGATCGATCGCGATCCTCTCCGGCATCGCGGTGCTGATCGGCGCCATCGCCGCGTCGCGGCAAGCGCGGATCTATGACAGCGTGATCCTCAAGACGCTGGGCGCGACGCGCGGGCAGATCCTGTCGGCACAGGCGCTGGAATACGGGCTGCTCGCGGGATTGCTGGCGCTGGTCGCGCTGGCGCTGGGTCTGACCGCGGCGTGGTACGTGATCACGCAGATCTTCAGCTTCAACTGGCTGCCCGACTGGCCCGTGGTGCTGATGACCCTGGGCGGTGGCGCACTGCTGACTCTGGGCCTGGGGATCGCAGGATCGCTGCCGGTGCTCGCGGCACGGCCTGCGCGGGCTTTGCGGCAGTTGTGAGATTGGGACTGGGGTCTTTTTGAGGGGAACCGAATTTGGGCGCCATGCGGGCGGAGCCGGTCGTTTGAATTCTGGGTCACGAACGTCGGATGCCGCTGACCGTCTTCAAGCCCCTTCCGGAGTACCCGGCGGCTTCGCTTCCGGTCGTACCCGAACGCCCGCCGCATCCGCGATCATCCGCGCCCATTCGCGGAACGGGTACATCCAAAGGGCCACAAAATCGGTGTCGGGCACACCGGCGCTTTTGGCACCCATGGGAGCATCAATGTGGTGCGGGGCGCGATAGGTGCCGAACAGCCAGTCATACAGCGGCAGCGCATTAGCGAGGTTGGTATTGTAGGCGGGCTCGGCGTCGAGATGATGCCAGCGGTGAAAGCGCGGGCTGGCGATGACCATGCGCAGGGGGCCATGGTCCCAATCCAGCGGCGAATGGACATAGGCCGAATGGAGCAGCACCGCCAGCGTACTCGCCGCGGCGGCGGCCGGCGGCAGGCCCATCCAGCCGATCATGACCAGCGCGAACAGGCGCATCACCACCGCCTCCAGCAGGTGGATGCGCCATTGGGTGAGGCCATTCACATGGGTATCGCTGTGGTGGATGGCGTGGATCGGCCAGCCCCAGCGGCTGTGCAGCCAGCGATGCGACCAATAGAGCCAGAATTCCTTGGCGACGAAGGCGATGAGCACCAGCAGCGGGAACGGCACTGCATGCCAGACCGAAGGCGACAGGCCTGGCAGGCCAAGCGCGTCATAGGCCATGAGAAAGCCGGCAGTGGCCAGCGTTAGCCATGGCATGAGCACCAGGTTGCTGAACCAGAAAAGCACGCTGACGCCGCTATTGGCCAGCGCCTTGCGCGACACCAGCACCCGATATCCGCCGACCAGCGCGATCAGCAGTGTGACAGCCGCCGTGCCGACGATCACCTGAAAGGATCGCAGCTCCCATAACCGCATTGGATCGAGCGAGAATTCCAAGCACCATCTCCGCAAGCGTTCGCGGAGTGGCTTAGCCTGGTTGTTGTCAACAAATCATTTACCGGCGCCTCCAGCCAGGCGAGTCAGCAAGCCCGTTTGGGCACTGTTTCTCGAAGATAAGGCTCAGGATTTCGCTCGGCGAGATCGTCATCCGACACCCCCCTCGGTCATCGCGTCGATGAAATGGATGTCGTCAAACCCAGCGCTTGCCGCAGGCGCGGGCTTGGCAGCCGGGGCCAGTGCTTCGGCGATCACCTTGTCGATGGCCTTGGCGCGCTCAGCCTGTTGCGCAGGCTTAGCCTTGGGTGCTTCCACCTTGGCTGCCGGAGCAGCTATGGGCGTGGCGCTGGCAGCAGCGGCATTGGCCGGGACCGCTTTGGGCGCGACGCGCAGCCAGATCCTCTCGGCACAGGCGCTGGAATACGGGCTGCTCGCAGGATTGCTCGCGCTGGGGCTGACGGCGGCGTGGTACGTGATTACGCAGATCTTCAGCTTCAACTGGCTGCCCGACTGGCCCGTGGTGCTGATGACCCTGGGCGGCGGCGCACTGCTGACACTGGGCCTGTGGATCGCGGACTCGCTGCCGGTGCTGGCGGCGAGACCTGCGCGGGCGTTGCGGCAGTTGTGAGGGGCCCCGTGGGTCTCCATGTTCGAAAGATGAATACCTTTAGGTCGGACGCGTTGGCAAAATCGCGTGATTTGCTCCTCCCAAGCCTGAGGCCAAGTCTCCCGAGTCCTTAGCAGACCAGATGCCAACTGCGGTGGGCCAAAGCTGCACAGATAATTGGCGACTAGCACTTGATGCTGCGAGATTGTTGCATCGATACAAATTCAATCCTAACATCGCGGCACACCATTTTGTGACTATGACGCAGCACGGCCAAAATGCTCAAATATTTTATCTAACAAAAGGGAATGTCGATGGTTGCCGACGAAATCGAGCTTGCATGGGACGACCGTGATGATTTTGAAGATGAGTCTGCTGCTGAGAATGCAGATGATATTCAAGTTGCCGCTAGCGATTTCGAGAAATTAGTGATCGCACCCAGCGACTGGACGGTTAGCACCATATACGATCTGATAGGTCGGCAATTGCAGCTCGATCCAGCATATCAAAGGCGGAATGTTTGGCGACAAAAGGCTAAGTCACAATTTATTGAGTCATTGTTACTAGGTATACCAATACCACAAATATTGCTTGCGTCCAAAGCTGGACAGAAAAATGCCTTTTTGGTTTTAGATGGAAAGCAAAGGCTGACAACCATTAAAGAGTTTATTGATGGAAGATCTTATGATGGTCGATTGTTTAGATTAAAGGATTTAAGAATACTAAAGGAATTGGAAGGAAAAAATTGGACTGATTTGCAGACTGTTGATGACTGGGCTGATAGATTAAAAAATGAGCCTTTAAGGACTACAGTCCTGCGAGGATGGGATAGCGAATCTGTTCTTTATGAGATTTTTTACCGTCTCAATTCTGGGAGTGTTAAACTTTCTCCAATGGAGTTAAGAATGTCGCTACTGCCAGGTGATTTCTTAAAATTCATTATTTCATGGACTGAAGAAATTGGACCAATCCATCGCATTCTTAGCAAGCGCCAGCCTGATGCTCGTATGTCTGATGTCGAACTTGCAATTAGGTACTTAGCATTTAGAGATCAGCAAACACAGTATGCAGGTGATCTAAAGAAATTTCTTGATGAATTTTGTAATTTAAAAAATTCCGATTTTTCGGTCGATCCCGATCAAGAGCGTTATTACAGAAACCTGTTGGGTAATATGAATGCCGGAATAGAAGCAGGTGTAGCAGAGTTTGGTATAAAACGTTTTTGTAGAAAATACGTTGATGGTACCTATGAAAGTCGATTTAATCGTGCAGTATTCGACGTTTTGGTCGGTGCTCTTTCCCACGCCGATGTTCGTGGATGGGTTGAGGCTAATCTGGGAGAAATGGAGAAATTGTATCAAGAAATTTGTACTCAGCGTCCTGAGTTTGTCAAAGCCGTGGAGTCCACAACCAAATCACCTGATGCTACCCGCAAGCGTTTTGAAATCTGGTATGATGCGGTCCGTTCGTTAACTGGTATCCATCTGAACATCCCTGATATAAAATGAAATCCCCTACACCTCATTACCGCACTTTGATCAGATCTTTGAATAAAGCAAAGCTGATCACCGGAGGTATAAACATGTTGGGCTGTCAAACCGACTTGCAGCATCTAAAGCTGCAGTCATACATACTGTTATGCCACGCCGCACTTGAGCAGTATGTTGAAGATTTAGGGCTTGATGCTGCTTTAAAGTCACGAGAGATTTTTTCATCTACTGGTATTCTGACGAAAACGTTAGTCGCTTTGATATCGTCTAAATTGGTGAATGAGCTATCGGAAAAAAGTAAGTCAAAAATATCGTCTGAGCTTGTGTCAAATATTGATGAGTTTTCAAAGGAAGCCTTTAATCGCTATCGGTCCGTTGTGCAGTCTAACAATGGAATTACCGATCGCGACCAAGATAAAATTCTAATGCCAATCGGTGTTGATCCACTGAGTGTCGACGTTGTCTTAAGGAGTAATCTCAACTCGTTTGGGCAAAAACGTGGCGACGTGGCGCATAAATTTAAGGTCAAACGGAATGATACTCTGACCTCTGTTCAAACTGATTTGGCGACAATCAAAGAGAGTATTGTTGCTTATGATGAAGCTGTGTGCATGGCATTGCGGATGCGTATGAGATAATTATCTCTATATTGATTTTTATTAAAAAAGCCGCCCCGGTTGCCCGGAGCGGCTTTTTCTAAATCCCAGCGGGAAGGGGCGTTAGGTTACGCGGCCTTCTTGAAGCTGTCGACCGCGACGCTGACGCGGTTCGAGATTGGCTGGAAGACGTCGCCGGCCAGCTTGAGGAACATTTCGCTGTTCTTCGAGGTCTGGGCGACGGCGGTGTCGAAGCTCTTCTTGACCAGCTTGGTCTGCAGTTCGATGAACTCGGTGGGCGACTTGACCGTGGTCATTTCCTTGAGCGCGGCGGTCAGTTCCTCGAAGCCCTTCTTGGTGTCTTCGGCATAGGTCTGGCCCATTTCCTGCGCGCCCTTGGCAGCGATCTTGCCCGATTCGACCAGGGCTTCAACGTTGCCCTTGCTGAATTCGGTGGCCTGCGAGACCATTTCGGTGCCCTTTTCATAGGCACCCTTGGCGCGGGTCGACATGTCGCCCATCAGCGCCTTGACGCGATCGGTCATGGCTTCGGCGGCCTTCTTGGTTTCGGCGGTCATGGTTTCGGTGGTGGTCATGGTGGATTCCTTCTTCTTCACGGGCGTGGCGGCCTTGGCGGCAACCGGAGATGTGGTAACTGCGGACTTCGTTTTCGCGGCCTTGGGCGCTGCCGGTTTCGCGGCGGGCTTGGCCATCTTTGGTGCGGCAGGCTTGGCTGCCTTGGGCTTTGCAACGACGGGCTGGGCCAGCGCTGCGGGGGCGGCCATGCTGGCCTTGGCCGCAGGCGCGGGCTTGGCAGCGGGGGCCAGGGCTTCGGCGATCACGGTATCGATCGCCTTGGCAGGAGCGGCCTGCTTGGCAGGTTCAGCCTTGGGCGCTTCCACCTTCGCTGCCGGAACAGCTGCGGGCGTGACGCTGGCAGCAGCCGCATTGGCCGGTACCGCTTTGGGCGCGGGAGGCGTCTTGCTCTGATCGGACATGGTCGGTTTCACTCATCTGCTGCGTTATGCTGCAGTGCACAATAGTGATCCGAGGGGGCTGCGTCAAGGGAAATGTTGCACTGCACAAAAGTGCAAAGCTGCAAGGATACGCAGACACAAGCTGCCGTTATCCGCCCCGTGATCCTAGCGCAGGGCGGACGCGCTCACAAGCCGCTCAGCGCTGTTTGACGTAACGGCCTGGCGCATCCTCGATGGCCTTGAGCTTGCCCTTGCCGGGAATGCGCGCGCCCTTGGCCTTGACCGTGGCGGGGGCATGCGCCTTGAGCCACTCGATCCAGTCGGGCCACCAGCTGCCGCGCGTTTCCTTCGCGCCCGCGATGAAATGCTCGAGCCCGTTCACCGGCTGCTCGTTGGTCCAGTACTGGTATTTCTGCATCGACGGCGGGTTGACCACGCCTGCGATATGGCCCGATCCTGCCAGCACGAAGCGGGTGGGGCCGGAGAGGTGATCGGTCAGCCGCCAGACGCTTTCCAGCGGGGCGATATGGTCTTCCTTGCCCGCCTGGATGTACGCCGGCGTTTCAATGAGGCGCAGGTCGATCGGCGTGCCATCGACGCTCATCGATCCGGGCTGGACCAGCCGGTTGTCGCGGTACAGGTCCTTGAGGTACGACTTGTGCCACTTGGCGGGCAGGTTGGTGGTGTCGCCGTTCCAGTGCAGCAGGTCGAACGGGGGATAATCCTCGCCGAGCAGATAGTTGTTGATCACATAGTTCCAGATGAGGTCGCGCCCGCGCAGCAGGTTGAACGTCGCGGCCATGTAGCGCCCGTCGAGGAAACCCTTGGCGCCCAGCTGGTCGACCAGCTTCAGCTGCTCGTCATCGACGAACAGCGTGAGGTCGCCTGCTTTCTCGAAATCCACCTGCGCGGTGAAGAAGGTGACCGACTTGACGCGCTCGGCCTCGCCGCGCTTCGCCAGCAGCGCCAGCGTGGCCGCCAGCGTGGTGCCCGCGACGCAATAGCCGATGGTGTGGACATGGGGCACGTCGAGCGCTGCCCGCACCACGTCGATCGCCTCGATCTGCGCCTTGACGTAATCGTCCCAGATCACCTCTGCCATGCTCTCATCGGCGGACTTCCACGAGACCATGAACACGGTGATGCCCTGTTCGGTCGCCCAGCGCACGAAGCTCTTCTGCGGGTTGAGATCGAGGATGTAGAAGCGGTTGATCCATGGCGGGAAGATCACCAGCGGGATCTCGACCACCTCGTCGGTGGCAGGCGCGTACTGGATCAGCTGGAACAGATCGGTCTCGTAAACCACCTTGCCCGGCGTCACCGCGATGTTGCGGCCGAGTTCGAACGCATTGGGGTCGGTATGGGTGAGCTGGCCCTTGCGCATGTCGGAGAGCATGTGCTCGAGCCCCTTGAGCAGGTTCTCGCCCTTGCTCTCGACCATCTTTTCCATGACCAGAGGGTTGGTGAGCGCGAAGTTGGCGGGGCTCGACGCGTCGATCAGCCCCTTCAGGGCAAAGCGCATCTTCTCCTTCTGCTTGGGCTCCAGCCCATCGACGCGGTCGGCGACGCGCAGCATCTGTTCGGAGACCATCAGATAGCTCTGCTGGATCAGCGCGTAGACCGGGTTGTCGTGCCACTGGCGCGCGGCGAAGCGACGGTCGCTGCGCAGCTCGGGGACCTGCGCGGGCGTCGTGGGCGGGCCGCCTTCATGTTCGGCGAGCATTGCAGGCGGAGTCATCGCGCCGATGAAGCCCTGCCACAATGCCATGCCATCGCGCCACATGTCGGCCTGCGCGTCGAGCATCGCCTGCGGCATGCTGCCCATCCAGGCGGGGAGACGCGCCTGGAACGCCTGCGGGTCGGTGAAGGCGCTCATGTCCATCGGGGTCTGCTGCGCGAGGGTTGCGGCGTGTTCCAGCATCATCTGCTGCGCGCGCCCGACCACCCAGGTCCAGTGCTGCATCTCTTCCAGCGTGGGCAGGCCCGGGGCCGTGATGTCGGTTTCGCCTGGCATCGTGTTCTCTCGCTTTTGTTCTTTAACTGCGTCCTAGCAGCGTGGAGCCGTAAAGATAAGTCCCTGATCCGCCCTTCGGCGCAAGAGAAAGCCTCCCGCTTTTGCTCGACACGCGCACGCACATAGGTCAAAGAACGCGCTCCAATCACGGAGAATGAAAAGCGAATTCGATATGTCTGAAGACTTCTACCGCATCAAACGCCTGCCTCCCTATGTCATTGCCGAAGTGAATGCGATGCGGGCCGCGGCGCGAGCGGGCGGAGAGGACATCATCGATCTGGGCATGGGCAATCCTGACCTGCCGCCGCCGCCGCACGTGATCGAAAAGCTGTGCGAAGTGGCGATGAAGCCCGATGCGCACGGCTACAGCCAGTCCAAGGGCATTCCCGGGCTGCGCAAGGCGCAGGCGAACTATTACGCGCGCCGCTTCAATGTCGAGCTCGACCCCGAGACCGAAGTCGTCGTGACGATGGGGTCGAAGGAAGGGCTGTCGAGCCTTGCCACCGCGATCACCGCGCCGGGCGATGTCGTGCTCGCGCCCAACCCCAGCTATCCGATCCACACCTTCGGCTTCATCATTGCAGGCGCGACGATCCGCTCGGTACCGACGACGCCGGACGAGAATTACTGGCGCTCGCTCGACCGCGCGATGGCGTTCACCGTCCCGCGGCCTTCGGTGCTGGTGGTGGGCTATCCCTCCAACCCCACCGCCGAGGTGGTCGATCTGGCGTTCTACGAGCGGCTGGTCGCCTGGGCGAAGGAGAACAAGGTCTGGGTGTTGTCCGACCTTGCGTACAGCGAATTGTATTATGACGGTTGCCCGACGCCTTCGATCCTGCAGGTTCCGGGCGCCAAGGATGTCGCGATCGAGTTCACCTCGATGTCGAAGACCTATTCGATGGCCGGCTGGCGCATGGGCTTTGCGGTGGGCAACCGCCAGCTGATCGCCGCGCTGACGCGGGTGAAGAGCTATCTCGATTATGGAGCGTTCACGCCGATCCAGGCGGCGGCCTGCGCTGCGCTGAACGGTCCGCAGGATATCGTGCAGAAGAACCGCGAGCTGTATCACAAGCGCCGCGACGTGATGATCGATGCGTTTGGACGGGCAGGGTGGGACATCCCGCCGCCGCGCGCCTCGATGTTCGCCTGGGCCCCGCTGCCGCCAGCGCTCAAGCACATGGGCAGCCTCGAGTTTTCCAAGCAGCTGCTGCAGCACGCCAAGGTCGCTGTGGCACCGGGCGTTGGCTATGGCGAGGACGGCGAAGGCTATGTCCGCATCGCCATGGTGGAAAACGAGCAGCGGCTGCGCCAGGCGGCGCGCAACGTGAAGCGGTATCTCACCAGCATGGGCGTGAATGCGCCCGGGCGCGCCGTGGGGAGCTGAATCCGGGCGCATGTCTGCTCCGTTTCGGAGACGACTGCGCACACAATCCGGCAAGGAACGCGCATGACTAGCGTCCGGGGCACGATGGCGTGTCCAGGGAGGCAGTCATGCGGATTGAAACCAATCCATCGCTGGGCGGACCTTCGGGCGCAAATCCCGTCACCTGCAGGTCGTGGCTGTTGTCCGGGCCCGATGTCGCAGCTTCAAGCGAATTGGCGCTGGTGTTGTCGCGCTTCGGCATCGATGCGCAGCCCGGCCTGCAGGCCTGTGAGGCTGCCCGGCACACGCCGGTTCTGTGCGATGCGCGGCGGCGGGCCGCAATGCGGGCATGGCTGGACGATATCCCGTGGCGCACTGCCCCGCTGGTGTTCATCGGTGTCAACGCTCCAGGCGCCCGGGCGCGGTTGATGGACAGCGGCGCAGATGATGCGGTGTCCGCGCGGATCGCTCCGGCGGAACTGGCCGCGCGCATGCACACGGCGCTGCGATCGCATGCTGCCGCGCAGGGGATCGTCCGGCTGGCAGGCTTCGACTTCGATACCGGGTTGCGGCAGGCGCGCTGGGGTGGCAGGCCGGTGCCGCTGATGCCGCGCGAGTTCGACCTGTTGCTGGTGCTCGCCCGCCAGGCCGGGATGCCGGTCAGCCGCGATGCTCTCTTGCGCGCCGTCTGGCGTACGGTCTTCGACCCCGGCACCAACAGCGTCGAGGTGCACATCTGCAAGTTGCGGCGAAGCCTTCGCTTTCTGGAAGAGGGCGTACGAATCGAAACGGTACGCGGCAGGGGATATTGTCTGATCAGCAGGCGAGGCCCCAGGGCGTGATCGCGCGGGGGGTGACAGCGCGGCCTCAATCCTTATGGTCGGTTGCAAAGCGCAATGCGATTCTGTCTGGAGAGGCCGACCTGCAATGATCGATCTGTATTACGCACCCACGCCCAATGGGTGGAAAATCTCCATCATGCTGGAGGAATGCGGCCTCCCTTACACGGTCAAGCCGGTGAACATTGGCGCTGGCGAACAGTTCACGCCCGAATTCCTCGCGATCAGCCCGAACAACCGGATCCCTGCGATCGTCGATCATGATCCGATGGGCGGCGGCGAGCCGATCAGCGTGTTCGAGACCGGTGCGATCCTGCTGTATCTGGCCGAGAAGACAGGCCGCTTCCTGACCGCCGACGTGCGGGGCCGTTACCAAGTGATGCAGTGGCTGATGTGGCAGATGGGCGGGCTGGGGCCAATGCTGGGGCAGAATGGCCATTTCAAGCTCTACGCGCCCGAAAAGCTGCCGTACGCCATCGACCGGTACGAGCGCGAGACGGCGCGGCTGTACGGTGTGCTCGACCGCAGGCTGGCCGAGAGCGAGTATGTCGCGTGCGCGGAATACACCATCGCCGACATGGCCATCTTTCCCTGGATCATGACGCACAAGCGGCAGGAAATCACGCTGGACGATTATCCGAACATCGCCCGCTGGTACGCGCTGTGCCGCACGCGCCCGGCACTGCAGGCGGGGCTGGCGGTGATGAAGGACGCGATCAATCGCAACCCGCAGGACAATGCGAAGGCCCGCGAGACGCTGTTCGGGATCAAGACCGCGTGACCGTTAGCGCAACGTCCCTCGACTTCGCTCGGGAACTCGGCAAGGTTGCCATGGGCCATTCTGGGATACGCTTTCTTTTCCGCCTGTCCCGAGCGAAGTCGAGGGACGTGTGCTCGACCGGCTGCCCCAAGGATAACTGATGACCCACCCAATCGAATTCTGCTTCGACCTGTCCAGCCCCTGGACGTACCTGGCGTTCCACAACATCCGCCCGCTGGCCGCGCGACATGGCGCGACGATCCGCTGGACGCCGATCCTCGTCGGCGGAGTGTTCAACGCGGTCAATCCATCGGTCTATGCGGCGCGTGAGGCGATGGACAGCCCGAAATACCGGCATATGGGCAAGGTGATGCGCGCTTGGGCGCGGCTGGCGGGGGTGGAACTGAAATTTCCCGCGCCCTGGCATCCGCTGAAAAGCATCGCCCCGATGCGCGCGTGTTGCGCGCTGGAGGATGATCAGGCCGCGCTCGAGCGCTTTGCCGAGGCGGCGTTCCACGCCTATTTCGTCGAGCAGCGCAATCTGGACGATCTCGCAGAAGTGGCGGCCGTCGCGGACAGCATCGGGATGGATGGCGCTGCCCTGGTCGAGGCTGCAGCCAGCCAGCCGGTCAAGGACCGCCTGCGCGCCAACACCGAAAAGCTGGTGGCGCGCGGCGGCTATGGTTCGCCCTCGATTTTCGTCCACGGGACCGATATGTATTTTGGCAATGACCAGCTTCCGCTGGTGGAACAGGCGCTTGTGCAGCCTTTGGGAGAGAGAATGTCATGAACGACCGGGTCAGCATCACCATCGAGAACCATGTCGCCGATGTGCGGCTGAACCGCGCAGACAAGATGAACGCGCTCGACCCGGCGATGTTTGACGGGATCATCGCCGCCATCGACCGTCTGGAGAACGAACCCGGCGTGCGCGCGGTGGTGCTGTCAGGCGAGGGACGCTCGTTCTGCGCTGGCCTCGACATGGCGAGCTTCACTGCGCCCGGCGGCGGCTCTGGCGGCGATGCGCCTGCTGCGCTCACCGACCGCACCTATGGCAATGCCAACAAGTTCCAGCAGGTCGCGTTCGGCTGGCGCAAGCTGCCGATGCCGGTGATCGCGGCGGTGCACGGCGTGTGCTTCGGCGGCGGTCTGCAGATCATGTCCGGCGCGTGCATGCGCATCATCGCGCCCGATGCGCGGCTTTCGATCATGGAAATGCGCTGGGGGCTGATCCCCGACATGGGCGGCTATGCGCTATGGCGCGGGACGGTGCGCGACGATGTGCTGCGCGAGCTGACCTACACCAACCGCGAATTTTCCGGCGAGGAAGCCGGCCGCGTCGGCTTTGCGACGCATCTGGATGCTGATCCCTATGCGCGCGCGATGGCGATCGCGACCGACATCGCGACCAAGAACCCCGATGCGGTGCGCGCTGCCAAGGACCTGTTCAACCGTACGCCCGACCTCGATACCGACGCCATCCTGATGGAAGAGAGCGTGCTTCAGGACAAGATCATCCGTACCCCCAATCAGATGGAAGCGGTGTTCGCGTTCATGCAGAAGCGGGCCGCGAACTTCAGCTGAGGGGTTTTCCTGTTCTCCGGCGAAAGCCGGAGTCCAGGGGCGGTCAGGTGTTGCAGCCGCTCTGGATTCCGGCGCTCGCGAGCGTGCTGCAGGAGCGATCCATTCAGAAGGCAAAGTGTTTTTGAGTGGTTGCAACGTCCGCTTTTGGCGTTGATTTTACTCGGCACCAATGACCATTTCTGGGTGGTTAGCTGTCGTCAGGGCTCGTAGAAGGTGCTGCCCCCGTTTGGTGCCGAGCGGAGTTGGTGGATACCGATCCGCCATCCGTCTTCGATGGTCATCTTCGGAGAATCGCTGTTCCAGATCGCGGCAGAAACGCCCGTCGTGAACTCCTTGGTCAGTCGTAACAGGACCTTCTCTGCCGCCTTCTCCTTCGTGGCAGCATACGCATGTCGGGTTGTGAAGAAGCCTCGGACGTCGTCCGGATGGCGGGGGTCACGGCCATGAATCATGAAGCGGTAGAACGGCATAGACGTGTTTTCTGACACTTGCAGAATGACTGCAATGGGGTCGCTTCCTGAACGGCAGGTTTTTTTCAGAACAGTTCCATAGCAGCCACCCACCTCCGCTCAGCCTGAGCTTGTCGAAGGCCCCGCTATTCGGCCAGCGTGGGCGAGGGTCCTTCGACTTCGCGGGCTGGAGTCCGCGGCTCAGAGCCTGTCTTGAACTTGATTCAGGAATGAGCGGGTGTGGGCAGGGGCCATCAAGCCCGGCCGCGACTGTTCGCCCCAGTGCCCAATAAGGTGCTGATGGTCCCGGCAGGCGCAAAGCGACCCCCTCGACGCGAACGAACCGCAGAGCCTCAATCGCGATAATCCAGCGGCGGTTTGCGATCCCCCAGCAGCGATTGATATTTGTAATTCGGACCCAGCGCGGTCTTGAATGCGGCCGTTGCCTCGTCGCGCAGGGCGGGGTTGGTGTAGAGCTCGATCGCCGCGAGCGTCATTGCCTTGGCGGCGACCTGGGCGCCCTTGAAGCCGATGGTCATGCCGCTGGCTGCCGCCGATTGCCAGCTGTGCGATGACGTTCCCGGAACCCAGGTCGCCGCGCGCAGGCCCACCGTCGGCGTCGCATAAGACACATCGCCCACATCGGTCGAGCCATAGCCCAGGGTCACATCATAAGGCTGCACCTCGCTCTGGCTGCCCAGCGGCAGATCGGGCTTTTCGAAGCTCTGCCGGATGCCTTGCGCGAACTTGGTTTCGTCTGCCGTATAGCTGATACCGCCGACCTGGCGCAGCTTCATGTCCATCATCTTGGCGAGCGGCTCGTTGACCAGCAGCGGGTTGTTGCCGTGGATGATTTCCCATTCGACTTTGGTGCCAGTGCCCTGCGCTGCGCCCTGCGCGGCCGCTTCCAGCCGGGTCCAGATGCTGCGCACCTGATCGGCGTCGGGGTGGCGGACGTAATAGAACACCTCGGCGAAGTCGGGCACGACATTGGGCGCGCTGCCGCCTTCGGTGATGACATAATGGATGCGGGTCTGCTGCGGCACATGCTCGCGCATCATGTTGGCCATCATGTTCATCGCCTCGACCCCGTCGAGCGCGGAGCGGGCGCGTTCGGGCGCCCCTGCGGCATGCGCGGAGACGCCGGTGAAGCGGAACTTGGCCGAGCGGTTGGCGAGCGTCGTGCGCGCCGCGGCGGAATTCTCGTCATCGGCATGCCAGTGGATGGTGAAATCGACATCCTTGAACAGCCCGTCGCGCACCAGATAGACCTTGCCGCTGCCGCCTTCCTCCGCCGGCGTGCCATAGAGCCGCACCCGGCCCGGCGTACCGGTGGCCTTCAGCCAGTCGCGCACCGCCAGCGCCGCGCCCAATGATCCGGCGGCGAACAGATTGTGCCCGCAGGCATGCGCCGCGCCCTTGCCGGCGAGCGGCGCGCGGGTGGGGCTGGCGTCCTGATTGATCCCGGGCAGCGCGTCATATTCGGCGAGGATTGCGATCACCGGCCCGCCGCTGCCGAACTCGGCGGTGAACGCGGTGGGAATGCCCGCGACGCCCTCGGTGATCTTGAAGCCTGCGGTCTTGAGCCGGTCGCGCAACAGCGCGCTCGACCGCTCCTCCTTGTAACCGACCTCCGCCCATTCCCAGATCTGCCGTGCGACCTTGGCGGTTTCGTCATAACGGGCATCGATCGCCTTGAGCGTCTGGGTGGTGGCTGCGTCTTCGGCTTCTGAAGCCAGGGCCGGGGTAGCGAGGGTGAAGACGAGCGCGGTGAGCAGGAGGTGTTTCATGTGCGGCGGCCCCTTGGCTGGTTGGATGCGTGCATCATGTTGGAGGGGAGGGGATAGCGCAAGGGGTGTGGGGCGACCGTTGCGCGTACGTCCCTCGACTTCCCGGTCGTGCCGGGAAGTCGAGGGACGTACGCGCTACCGCCAGTCCAGAAACCCAGCGTCGATACAATGATCGATCATCCGCCTGAACGCAGCCTCATCGATCGCTGGAGGCGTTATCCCTGCGATCTGCTGCAAGCTGTCGCCTGCAAAGCGCGGACTGCGCACGAAATAGTCGAAGAACTGCGGGCCGATCCGCCGGTGGACCATCGCGATGCGTCGGTCGCGCTCGGTGGCGTGATACTCTTCCGGCGCGATCATTGTTGCAGGTACCGTGCCGGGGTAATCGCCGACGATCCGCAGCATGTCCGCCATCGCAAACGGCGCGGCTCCGACCAGATGCAGGCGGCGACCATTGAACGCGGCAATATCATGCGCCATCGCCATCAGCCCGGCGGTGACATGGCAGATCGGTACGATGGCAAAGGCGGCGTCGGGCACGGCGGGGACGGCGCCGAGCAGCGGCGATCCGAACAGCCGGAACAGGTGATGGAAACCATCGATCCGCGCAATCGCACCGTCGCTCAGCCGCCCGACGATGATTGCGGGGCGTGCGATGGCGGCGACCAGGCCTTGTGCGCGCGCAGCCTCGACCAGCACCTCGGCGCGCGCCTTGCTGGCCTCGTAGCCGTTGGTGAAATCCGCTGTCGGATCAGCGGGGGTTTCTGGGATGAAACCATCGGCGCGGCCGCAGACATAGGCGGTCGAGACGTGCAGCAGCGGGCAGCCCCACAGCCGGGCCAGCGCAATGGCATGCGCGGTGCCGCCGACATTGACCGCATCATGCACCGCATCGGCGGCGGCAAAGTCCACCGTTGCAGCGCAGTGGACCAGAAGGTCGATGTGCTGGGGGTGGTCGGTGAGGCCAAAGCCGGGTTGAGCGACATCACCTGCCAGCACCGCGATCTCGCCAATCCGGTCGCGCCCGTCCATATCGAGCACATCGCGGCCTTCTCCGCGCACGAGGGCGGTGACGCGGTGCCCGGCATCAAGCAATGCGCCCGCCAGCGCTCCGCCGACCAGCCCGGTCGCTCCGGTCAGGAAGACGTGCATACGCGCCCCGGATGGAGGGGCGCTAACCCCCTCCGCTCAGCCTGAGCCTGTCGAAGGCCCCGCGCATAGGGTGGCCTTCTGGCCCAGCCGTTTTCCGGCGAAAGCCGGAATCCAGAGCGGTTGCAGTGCAATCCCGCCCCTGGGCTCCGGCTTTCGCCGGAGAACGGGTTGCGATCGGACAACGGCATAGCGTGGCCTTCGACAGGCTCAGGCTGAACGGATGTCGGGTGCATTGGAACGAGCGCAAAAAGCGTTCAACAGCAGCCCACCAGATCGCCATCCTCGCCCGCCGCCTGCGCAAACGGCAGCCCGCCGCCGCAGCCGGCGAATACGCCGTAGTGCGTCGAGAAATCACCGATGAACTGGAAATGCTCGGCAAAGCGCGTGTCGCTGAGCATCTTCCAGCTGTTGCCGCAGATCGGGAAGATCCGCCCGCGCTCGATTTCATGGTGCTTGTCGAGCGTGAACACGCGTTCCTCGCCCTCGACGGTGCCGAGGTACACCACCGCCTGGCCATAATCCTCGCACTCGGGCTCCAGATCATCGAGCTTGAACAGACGGTAGGTGGCAGAGAAGAAATCGACGCCGTCGAGCATCTCGGCGATGCGCGCGTCGCCGATGCCTAGCGGGCGATCCTTGACCAGCCGCGGATCGGTGAAACCGGCGGCCTTGGAGAGCTTGAGGAAATCGCCCCAATAGAGCGCGCCCGACAGGCACTCGCCGTGGAGCACCGGATCGGTGAGCAGATGCTGCGGCACCCGCCGGCTCGAATAGACGTCGGAGAAATACATCTCGCCACCGGGCTTCAAGAGCCGGTGCGCGTCGGCGAACACCTTGGCCTTGTCGCCCACCAGATTGATCACGCAATTGGAGACGATGATGTCGAAGCTGCCGGGCTCCAGATCGAGTTCGTCCAGCTTCTCGATATCGCCCTCGACGAAGCGCACGTTCGACTTCGCATAGCCGAAGGTCTCGCGGTGCCATTCGAGATGGGCGTTGGCGATGGCCAGCTGCTCGGGCGTGGTATCGACACCGACGACCTCGCCATGCTCGCCGACCAGCTGCGCGAGGATATAGGCGTCCTGACCCGAACCCGACCCCAGATCGAGAATACGCGCGCCTGCAACCGCCGATGGGGCGATCAGGCCGCAGCCGTAATAGCGTGCTTTGACGTCCGGATGGACGTTGGCCAGCGCCTTGATCACCGCGAGCGGCGGACGTTCGGCAGTGGTGCATGCATCGGTGCGCAGGTCGGCGGATTCGGACAGCACCTTGCCGTAGTATTCGCGCGAATTTTCGATATTCATGCTGGATTCCCTTTGATCTGACGCACATGGTCTAGCGGCAAGAATTCGCGGTAACCAGCCGCATTGTTTCACCGAAACGAGGTCTATGAAATATTCGCATGACGTGATCGTGATCGGGGCAGGGTCTGCCGGGCTGGTCTGCTCGGGCGGGCTGGCGATGTTCGGGCTGAAGCCGCTGCTGATCGAGCGCGCGGCGATGGGGGGCGATTGCCTCAACACCGGCTGCGTGCCCAGCAAGGCGCTGATCTCCGCCGCGCACCGGGCGCACGACATGCGCAATGCCGCCGAATTCGGCATGGCCTCGGTCGAGCCCCAGGTCGATTTCCGCGCGGTGCACGCGGCGGTGCATCAGGCGATCACCACCATCGAGCCGCATGACAGCGTCGAACGGTTCGAGGGCATGGGGGTCGAGGTGGTGCGCGGCGATGCCACGTTTACCGGGCCGAAGAGCGTGGTGGTGGATGGCAAGACCTTCACCGCGCCGCGGATTGTGATCGCGGTTGGCAGCCGCGCCTATGTCCCGCCAATCAAGGGGCTGGATGCGATTGCGTACCTCACCAACCATAACGTCTGGGAGCTGACGGAACTGCCGCAGCGCCTGATCGTGCTGGGCGGCGGGCCGATCGGCATGGAGATGGCGCAGGCGTTCCGGCGGCTGGGCTCGGAGGTCGTGGTCGCCACCAAGGGCCGCCCGTTCCCCAAGGATGACGCGGATGCTGCGAAAATCGTCATCGATAGGCTGACCGGCGAGGGGATCGAGCTGATCCATGATGCCGAGGCCGATGCGGTGGCGAAAACGGACCAAGGCCTGGTGCTGACCCTCAAGGATGGCCGCACCGTCACCGGCACGCACCTGCTGATCGCCACCGGGCGCGAGGTGAATTTCGACGGGTTGGGGCTTGATGTTGCCGGCGTCCGCCACGACAAGAAGGGCATCCTCGTCGATGCCCGGCGGCGGACCAGCGCGAAGCACATCTACGCGATCGGCGATTGCCGCGAGGGTCCACGCTTCACCCACGCCAGCGGCTATGAGGGCGGCAATGTCGCGCTCGAGATCAGCCTGGGCGTGCCGACCAAGGCGAACTATGCCGCGCTCCCCTGGGTCACCTATACCGATCCCGAACTCGCGCAGGTCGGGATGACCGAGGACGAGGCGCGCAAGGCGCATGGCGACAAGATCACCGTGTGGCGCGAGGACTTCGACCACAACGACCGCGCGGTGACCGAGCGCGAGGTCACCGGCTTCGTCAAATTGATCAAGAAGGGCAGCAAGGTCATCGGCGGCACGGTCGTGGGCCGCGGCGCGGGCGACCTGATCCTGCCGATCGCGATGATGATCGCGGGCAAATCCTCCACCTTCGGCGTCGCCAGCCTGATCGTGCCCTATCCCAACCGCTCGGAGCATATCAAGGCGGCGGCGTTTGCGTCCGATGAGGGCAAGGTTTTCAACAAGTGGTCGCGGGGGTGGGCGAGGTTTCTCGCAAAGCGGCGGCGGTGAGGGCGATATGGTCGATCCGGTAGTGAAAGAAGCAAAGTGGCAAAGGTTTGTCGCTCCGGGGGATAGCGTTAGGCTTAATCCCGTAATGAACGACACAAAATGGCATGAACTGGCATTGGCGATGGATGCGCTGACGCCCGGACCGAGTTGGAGCACGCTTTCCACAACCGACTACAATTACGGCCCTGATTGGGATTGGCGCTACCACTTCAGGGAATGTGGTTTCAAGGACATCGCTTATGTCGATATTCACGTCAAAACAGCTGACCAGCGTGACCGCGTGCGATCTTCACTCAAGCAGGTTCATGTGCCGGGTGAGGAGACGCCCGAAGGATTTCGTGTGTTCGGTTATCTGTCGGATGGCAAAAACGCCGACTATATTTGAGATCATTGTGCTATTCGGCTGGCGTCGGCGCGGGTCCTTCGACTTCGCGGTCTAAAGCCCGCGGCTCAGGATGAGCGGGGGTGTTTAGGGCTGTCATCGCTATCGCTGGCGCGTTTCAAGCCACATTCGCGTGAAGAATATCGTACCATAGATTATCAACGCCGAAGCCAGAGGGATGGGCGTAATGAATATATAGTCCAGCACACTGGTGGACCGCAGGTTTTCCGGGTGCTGGGCCTGCCACCAATGAACGTAGAAAATAGCACCGAGCGGCACAAGCAACAGCGAGAGCCAGCCTATGGGGCGGGTGCCGAAAATGAACCCGAAGAGAGTTCCAGCTAGGGCACCGTATATAAACAAAGCTGTGGCGTTCATTTGGGTAATTTAGTCTGGTTTAATTTGGATGCAACAACGCTCATGTTAACACGCCAGACGTTGTATCATTAGGTTTAACCCGCCACTCCCTCCGCTCAGCCTGAGCCTGTCGAAGGCCTCGCGATGTGGGGATCATGTGCAATCACGCCATCCTGAACTTGTTTCAGGACCCATCATGCCCCAACAGCCGAAGCGGCGTGAAGAGAAATGGGCCCTGAAACAAGTTCAGGGTGACGGATCATGATACCGCTTCGGTCAGCGCGGGGCCTTCGACAGGCTCAGGCTGAGCGGGGGTGGTTAGGCGCGGACCATTCGGGGCGGGCTGGGTCGGTCAGATCGCCTGCGCGCTGCCGATCACACCCCAGATGTAAAAACGCCTGCACCATCAAACACTAACGCTATGTTCACCCTTTTTCGTCATAGCTGACGCCAATCTGCGTGAACCCGGCCTTTCGTCCATGCGACGAAAAGGGGATTCGCGGGGCGACGAAAAAGGTGCTGACATGGGATTGTTCCGTCTGTTGAAAATGGGAATCGCGGCTCTGGCGGCCTCTGCTCTGGTGGCAGGTTGCGCTTCCACCGCGAGCGGGCCGCAGCTGCCTCCGGCATCGTTCGTCTCGCTGTCCGATGGTCCGGGCGAGGAATATATCATCGGCCCGCTCGATGAACTCACCGTGTTCGTCTGGCGCAATCCCGAGCTCGGCGCCAAGGTGCAGGTGCGCCCCGATGGCCGCATCACCACGCCGCTGATCACCGATATGCCCGCCGTCGGCAAGACGCCGACGATGCTGGCCGAGGACATCAAGCTGCAGCTGTCGCAGTTCATCCAGGAGCCGATCGTCTCGGTAATTGTCAACAGCTTTGCGGGCACCTTCTCGCAGCAGGTGCGGATCGTCGGCGCGACCGAAAAGCCCGCGTCGATCCCGTACCGCGCCAACATGACGCTGCTCGATGCGATGATCGCGGTCGGTGGCCTGTCTGAATTCGCAGCGGGCAATCGCGCCAAGCTGGTCCGCTTCGACAAGGTGTCGGGCCGTCAGCAGGAATATCCGATCAAGCTCGGCGACCTCATCAAGAAGGGGGACAGCCGCGCCAACGTGCTGCTGCAGCCGGGTGATGTGATCATCATCCCGGAAAGCATGTTCTAACCGTGCCGCAGCCGACACGACCCGTTTAAGCGAAAGAAAAGCCTGACCGATGACTGGCCTGTACGAAGAATTCCGGATTGCGGTTCACAGCGTGTGGCAACGCCGCTGGCTGGCGATGGCCATTGCCTGGGCGATTTGCATCATCGGTTGGCTGGCGGTGGCGCTGATCCCCAATACCTATGAATCGCAGGCCAAGCTCTTCGTTCAGACCAAGGCGATCCTACCCGACAACACCGGCATCAGCACGGTCGAGCGGCAGAAGCAGATCGATACCGTCGAACAGACGCTGACTTCGGCGGCCAACCTCGAAAAGGTCGTGCGCGGTACGGATCTGGGCAAGAACCTGGCGACCCCGCGCGAGATCGAAGGCGCGGTGAACGGCCTGCGCACTGCGATCAAGATCAAGTCCGAGCAGGACAATCTGTTCGAGATTTCGGCGACGATGTCCGCAGGTGGCCGTTCCGACGGCGAAGCCGCGACGCTGGCGCGTGATGTTGTGCAGAAACTGATCGACATCTTTGTCGAGGAAAACTTGGCCGGCGGGCGCGGCGAGACCAGCGATACTTTGCGCTTCCTCGATGAACAGCTCGCCAAGCGGCAGAAAGAGCTGGAAATTGCCGAGCAGAAGCGGGTCAAGTTCGAGACCGAGAACCTGGGCATGCTGCCGGGTATTGGTTCGGTCAGCCAGCGGCTGGAGCAGGGCCGGATCGAGATCAATCAGATCGATTCGCAGCTGATCGCTGCGCAAAGCGCGCTCGCCGCGATCAATGGCCAGGTTGCCGGCACGCCGCAGACCATTGCCGGCGGTGCGACTGGCGGCGTCAACCCGCTCGCGCAGGCACAGGGCGAGCTCGCCGGGATGAAGGCGCGCGGCCTGACCGATCAGCACCCGGATGTGCAGGCGCTCAAGAACCAGGTCGCGGCATTGAAGGCCGCAGGGGCTGGCGCCAGCACCTCGTATGGCGTGCCCAACCCCGCCTACAGCTCGCTCGTCAGCATGAAGGCCGAGCGCCAGGCGGCAGTGACCGCGCTGCAATCGCGCAAGGCGGCGCTGCAGGGCGAGATGAACGCCATGGTCGCCAAGCAGATTCAGGAGCCCGGAGTCGCTGCCGAGCAGGCGCGGATCGCGCGTGACTATGAAGTGCTCAAGACCCAGTACGACAAGCTGCTCGCCGATCGTGAGCAGGTGCGGCTGCGCGGACAGGTGGAGACGCAGACCGATGCGGTGCGCTTCGACCTGATCACGCCGCCGTCGAGCCCGCGCACGCCGATCGCGCCCAAGCGGCCGTTGCTGCTGGCAGCCGTGCTGTTTGCAGGGATCGCTGGCGGAATTGGCGGTGCGTTCGCACTGGGCCAGCTCAGCGCCAGCTATCCGACGGCTGCCAAGCTGGAAGCCGCCAGCGGTCTGCCCGTGATCGGATCGATCTCGCAGATGCTGACACAAGCCCAGCGTGATGAGCGCAAGCGCAAGCTGAAGATGTATCTGGGCTCCGGTGGCGCACTGGTCGGGGTGTTCCTCGTCCTGCTGGTCATCGAGTTCATTCAGCGCGGCTCGGTGGTGTGAGGGACAAAAGAGACATGACCATGCACGATCCCATCAAGTCGCCGGACAAGGCCACCCCCACGCCCTCGTTGATCGAGCGCGCCTCGGAGATGTATGATTTCCGCAAGGTAATGAGCGTGGATGCGTCGAAGCTGCCCGCAGCGCCTGCCGCACCGGCGCCGCTCGCTGCGCCCGAGCCGGTGCAGGCGCCTGAGCCGGTTGCACAGGCCGTTTCCCAGCCCGTGCAACCGTCTGTGACCCCGCCGATTGCAACGCCCGTGGCCGCTCCGGTTCGCCCACGCGCGTCCAGCCTGCCGGTGGCCCGGATCGACCGCGATCGGTTGCGGGAATCCGCATTCATCGTGCCCGATGGCCCGGTGACCAGCATCTCCGAAGAGTTCCGCATCATCAAGCGGCGGCTGCTCGCCAGCATCTTGGCCGAGGCCAATGCCGGGCTGGGCGTGGCGGCGCAGCGGATCCTGATCTGCTCGGCCCAGCCGAACGAGGGCAAGACCTACAGCGCGATCAATCTGGCGCTGTCGATCGCGACCGAGAAGGACCATGACGTCCTGCTGGTCGATGCCGATTTCGCCAAGCCCAGCATCCTGTCGTCGCTTGGCATCACCGGGCAGCTGGGACTGATGGATGCGTTGGCGGACCCGGCCGTGGCGGTGGAGGACTGCATCATCCCGACCGATATCGACGGGCTCTCGGTGCTTCCAGCCGGGCGGCAGACCAATACAGACAGCGAATATCTCGCCTCGGCGCGCACGCTCGAAGTGCTGGCGCGGCTGACCGAGGGCCACCCGCGCAGAATCGTGATCTTCGATTCGCCGCCATTGCTGGCCGCTTCGCCCGCCGCAGCGCTCGCCCAGCATGTCGGCCATGCGCTGATGGTGGTGCGGGCAGATGTCACCAGCGAACGTGCGCTGCGCGATGCGCTCGGGCTGATTTCGGGATGCAACCAGATTCAGCTGCTGCTCAACGGGGTGAAGTTCTCCCCCTCGGGCCGCAGCTTCGGGTCCTATTATGGATATGGAGAATGACCATGATCAAATGGTCTGATGTCAAGCATGGTACATGCAGCCTTGCGCTGGCCGTGGCGCTGGTGGCTCTGCCCCAGGCCGCGCACGCCCAGCAGGGCGGCAATGGTGCGCAGGGCGGCGGCCAGTCGGGTGGACAGGGTGGCGGCAGTGCCAGCGTGCCTGCCAATCGCCGGTCGGTCGTGGTGCCCTATCTGGAAGTGGGGCAGGTGCTCAGCGCCGACCTGAAGAACGGTGGCGACCTGCTGACCTACAGCCTGGCGGCCGTGGGCGTGGATGCGGCGGTGCAGACCTCGCGCGTCGAGGCGCAGGTCAGCGTCCGCTATGAACGGCGTTTTTCGTGGAACGACGATATCGGTGATCAGGATGCGATCAGCGGCATCGCGCGCGCCAATGTCCAGATCATCCCCAATGCGCTCTCGATCGAGGCAGGCGCGCTGGGCATACGCTCGCGCATCGACAACCGGGGCGCAGCGCCCAGCAACCTGATCGGCGGATCGGACAACGTCACGCAGATCTATTCGGTCTATGCCGGGCCCACGCTGGCCACCAATGTCGGCGGGGTCGAGGTCAACGGCCTGTATCGCATCGGCTATACCAAGGTGGAGGCCGACGCGGTGGCACTGCCCGCAGGCGCGCGTCCGCTCGACCTGTTCGATGACAGCGTCAACCATGCCGCCAGCCTTGCCATCGGGCAGCAGCCGGGCGGCTTCCTGCCCGTCGGATGGTCGATCAGCGGCGGCTATTATCGCGAAGACGCCAGCCAGCTCGACCAGAGGTTCGAGGACAAGATCGTCCGCGCCGATGTCACGGTTCCGGTGAGTGCCACGCTCGCGGTCGTGGGCGGCGTTGGCTACGAGGATATCGAGATTTCAGAGCGCGATGCGGTGCGCGACGCAGCCGGCAATCCGGTTGTCGGCAACGATGGACGTCTGGTGACGGACCGGAACTCGCCCCGCCTGCTGTCCTATGATCAGGATGGCCTGATCTGGGATGTCGGCGTGCTGTGGCGGCCCAGCCGTCGCACCTCGCTGGAAGCGCGGGTCGGTCGTCGCTATGACAGCACCACCTATTATGGATCGTTCACCTACACGCCCAACCAGCGGCTGGCGGCGAACCTGGCAGTCTATGACCTAGTGTCGGGCTTCGGTTCGCGGCTCAACGACAATGTGGCGGGCCTGCCGACCCAGTTCGATGCGACGCGCAACCCATTGAGCGGCGATCTCAACTCGTGCTTCTTCAGCGGTGGCGGCGGCAATTGCCTCAACGACACGCTACAGTCGGTGGCGTCTTCGGCATTCCGCACCCGCGGCGTGACCGGCCAGATCAGCCTGACCAGCGGCAGCTGGCAGCACGGCTTTGGCGCAGGTTACAGCCGTCGCAGGTTCTTCGCCGCCGAAAACGGCGCATTGGCAGGCTTCGATCAGACGATCGACGAAATCTGGTTCGCCAGCTTCAACACCTCCAAGCAGCTCGATGCCCGATCCAGCCTGACCGGTACGGTCTATGGCACGTATCTGGAAAACGGCCCGGGCCAGGCGTTGAATGGCGGCGGCAGCGACGTGCTGGGCATTGGTGCCAATGCAGCTTACGGGCGCAATTTCACCAACCGGTTCACCGGCACCCTGGCGCTGGGGCTCGATTATTTCGATCCGCAAGGCTTTGAAAGCAGCCTGGTCGCATCGGCGCTGCTGGCGCTGCGTTACTCGTTCCAGTAAACATCACAGAATAACCAGGGGGTAAGCCCATGTTTGAAACCCATTACGGACTGACCGGACGGCCATTCCAGCTGACGCCTGACCCGCGCTTCTATTTCGAGAGCGCGACGCACCGCAAGGCGATGTCGTACCTGGGCTATGGTCTGGCACAGGGCGAGGGCTTCATCATCATCACCGGCGAGATCGGTGCAGGCAAGTCGACTCTGGTCGCGCACCTGATGCAGACGGTGGACAAGGCCCGGCTGACCGCAGCGCAGATCGTCACGACCCAGCTCAAGGGCGATGACCTGCTGCACATGGTCGCCAGCAGCTTCGGCATTGCCACGGCGGGTCTGGACAAGACCGGAACGCTGGGTGCGATCGAGCAGTTCCTGCATGGCGAAGCGCGCGCCGGGCGCCGCTGCCTGCTGGTGGTGGATGAATCGCAGAACCTGCCGTTTGCTGCTCTGGAAGAGCTGCGGATGCTCTCGAACTTCCAGCTGGGCAGCCACCCGCTACTGCAGATATTCCTGCTCGGCCAGCCCGAGTTCCGCGCAACTGTGCACGGCGCGCCCGGGCTGGAGCAGCTGCGCCAGCGGATCATCGCCACCCATCATCTGGGTGCGATGGAGCAGCACGAAGTTCAGCCCTATGTCGAACACCGGATGACACTGGTCGGTTGGCATGGCCACCCGGCCTTTGCCGACGATGTCTGGCCACGCATGTTCGCAGAAACAGGCGGTATCCCGCGCAAGGTCAACATGCTGATCAACCGCGTGCTGTTGATGGCGGCGGTGGACAATCGCGACAGCATTGATGCCGCGCTGATCGATGCGGTGCTGGCCGATCTTTCCGTCGACAGCATGTCCGATGAGGATTGGCAGAACGAGGCGATGCTGGCGAGCGCTGCGCGCCATGCGGAACATGCTAGCAATGCAGCACCTGCTCCCGCACCGGTTGCCGAGGTTGCCACGCCGGTGGCCGCAGCGATACCCGAAGTCAGTCGCACCGATTTCAACCACTTCGTGCGCGAAGTGCGCGCGTTCGCGGGCGAGCAACAGGAAGCCCGCACGCTTCTGGTGCAGGAACTGCAAACCGCGCTCGATCGCATCCAGACGCTCGAGGCGCGCCCCGCCGACACCACCGACTTGCAGCCACTGCTCAACCGGATCGATGCGCTGGAGCAGCTTCAGGCTGAACAGCAAAAGGCATTGCACAGGGTACTGGCTTTGCTGGTAGGCTGGGTCGAAGATGATTCCGCCGGCATGTGGCCACAGGGCCGCGCCGCCTGATCGCTTTGCTATCAATACAGCCCGCCGGGCAGGAGTGAGTCATCGTGCGCGAAGCATCGCTGGGCCAGAACCGCATTGCCGAGCGGTACATCGTCAACGGGCTGTCGGTCGATGTGGAAGAGTATTTCCAGGTCGGCGCATTCGAAAACACCATCGACAAGGGTGAATGGGACGGCATTGCCAGCCGGGTAGAGCTCAACACCGGCGCAGTGCTGGACCTGTTCGCGCGCTGCGGCGTGAAGGCCACCTTCTTCACCCTGGGATGGGTGGCGCACCGCTACCCTGCGCTGATCCGCCGGATCATCGCCGAAGGCCACGAGATCGCCAGCCATGGCTGGGATCATACCCGCGTGTTCACGATGACGCCGCAGCAATTCGGCGAGGATATCGACCGTGCCCGCAACGCGCTGGAAGATGCCGGCGGCGTGGCGATCAAGGGCTATCGCGCACCCAGCTTCTCGATCGACCAGCGCACGCCCTGGGCACACCCGATGCTGGCCGAGCGGGGCTATGCCTATTCGTCGAGCGTCGCGCCGATCGCGCACGATCATTACGGATGGCGCGCGGCACCCCGCTTTGCCTTCCACCCCGTCGAAGGATCGAGCCTGATTGAACTGCCGGTGACCACCGTGCAACTGGGCGAGCGCCGCTTTGGTGCAGGCGGGGGCGGGTTCTTCCGTATCCTGCCCTATGCGCTGTCGCGCTGGGCGCTGCGCCGGGTCAACCAGACCGATGGCCAGGCTGCGATCTTCTATTTTCATCCGTGGGAGGTCGATCCTGACCAGCCCCGCGTCGCAGGTGCGCCGCTCAAGTCTCAGGTGCGCCATTACACGCAGCTGGGTGCGATGGCGGGCAAGCTGACGCGGCTCACGCAGGATTTCAGCTGGTGCCGAATTGACGAGATCGCGCTGCCGCTGGCGGCGGGGCGGCTGTGATGCTGCATTTCGTTCCGCCCGTTTCGGCGGCACCCGCCATCCGCATTGTTCAATTGGCCGACCCGCAGGAGCGCGCGCGGCTGGAGAGCTGGCTGGCCGCACATCCGCGCGCCACCGCGTTCCATCGACCCGCATGGGGCGAAGCGATCGCCTCGGCCACCGGGCATGACTATCTGGCGCTGATTGCCAAGGATGCGCCCGGCGCGATCACCGGTTTTCTGCCGCTGCATGCGGTGCATTCGCCCTTGTTCGGGCGGGCGATGGTTTCTGCGGGCTTTGCCGTCGATGGCGGCATATTGGCCGATGACGATGCCAGCGCAGCGGCGCTGGCGGATGCCGGTTGGCAGCTTGCCGAACGCTACAGCGCGCCGACGCTGGAACTGCGCGGCGGCTGGCTGCCCGATGATCCGCGCTGGACGATCAAGTCGAACGCGCACGCCGGTTTTGCCGCCGATCTGGTTGCCGACGGCCCCGATGCCGATCGGAAGCAGCTCGAATGGGTGCCCCGCAAGCAGCGCGCGGAGGTCCGCAAGGGCCTCGCCAACGATCTGGTTGTGCGCACCGGCGCCGGCGCGCTCGACCGCGCGCAGCATTACGCGGTGTATGCCGAAAGCGTGCGCAACCTTGGCACGCCGGTGTTCCCGCGCACGCTGTTCGATGCGGTGCTCGACGCGTTTGGCGACGATGCCGATATCCTGACCGTGCTGCATAATGATGTGCCGGTGGCCAGCGTTCTCAGCCTCTATCATCGCGGCACCGTGATGCCCTTCTGGGGCGGTGGCGTGTGGGCTGCGCGCGGGCTGCGCGCCAATGACATCATGTATTATGCGCTGATGAACCATGCGCGCCGGCGCGGGTGTATACGCTTTGATTTCGGCCGGTCGAAGGTTGGCAGCGGCCCGTTTGCGTTCAAGAAGAACTGGGGCTTCGAGCCTGCGCCGCTCAGCTATGCGGTGCGCAACGCCGATGGCCAGCCGCCGCGCGACGTCAACCCGCTGAGCCCCAAATACCGGCTGCAGATCGCGCTGTGGCAGCGGCTGCCGCTGGGCATCGCCAACCGGCTGGGGCCGTGGATCGCGAACGGGCTGGGCTGATGGGCGAACTGCTGTTCTTGGCGCACCGCATTCCCTTTCCGCCGGACAGGGGAGACAAGATCCGCTCCTGCGCCATGCTCAAGGCGCTGGCTGCGCGCGGCCCGGTGCATGTCGCGACCTTCGGCGAGACCGATGCGGATATGGCCGCGGAAGCCGAACTGGCGAACGTGGCCGCAAGCCATCTGCTCGTCCGCCGCACCATATCCAATCTGCGCGCCGGGCTGAATGCGCTGCCCAGCGGCAAGCCGGTATCGCTGACGGCTTTTGACAGCCGGGACATCCACCATTTTATCAGCCGGCTGCTGGCGACGCGGCCGATCGATACGATCTTCGTGTTCTCCGGCCAGATGGCGCAGTTCATTCCGCCAAGCTTTGCCGGACGGGTGGTGATCGACTTCGTCGACATGGATTCAGCCAAGTTTGCCGCCTATGCCAAAGCAACCAGCGGGCCGATGAAGCTGGTTCACGCGCGCGAGGCGCGTCTGCTGGGGGCGTTCGAGCGCGAAATGGCTCAGCGGGCGCAGCTCAGCCTGTTCTGCAGCCCCGCCGAGGTGGCCGAGTTCCAGCTGGGGCTGGGCGATCGCCACGTCCGGGTGGACTCGGTGGTCAACGGCATCGATACCGTGTTTTATGATCCTCGGGGCGTGGCAGCCGCGCCTTATGCGGGGCAGGGTGGGCCGCACATGGTGTTCACCGGCCAGATGGATTACGCGCCAAACATTGATGCGGTCGTGCATTTCGCGCGCCATGTGCTGCCACTGATCCGCGCACATCACCCCGATGCACGTTTCCATATCGTCGGGCGCAATCCTTCGGCAGCGGTCAGCGCGCTGGCCGATCAGCCAGGCGTTGCCGTGGCAGGCGCTGTCGATGACATCCGCCCCTGGATCGCGTCTGCCGATATCGTGGTTGCGCCGCTGCGGATTGCGCGCGGTATCCAGAACAAGGTGCTCGAAGCGATGGCGATGGCGCGCCCTGTGGTGGCTTCGTCTGCCGCAGCCGAAGGCATCGAGGCAACGCACGGCGAGCATTTCTGCGTCGCGCGCGATGACGCTGCGATGGCTGAGGCGGTGTGCGGGCTGGCCGCTGATCCCGCCCGCGCCAAGGCGATGGGGCAGGCGGCGCGCGAGCATATGCAGCGCCACTATCAATGGGAGGCGCAGCTTGCGCCGCTGCTGGACTGGCTCGACCAGCCGCCCGCGCTGATGCCGAGCGCAGCCTGATGGCAACGCTTGCTGCTGACCATCCCGATGCCGCCAATCCCTTGCCGGTGAGCCCTGCGTGGCGCACCGCGCTGATCCGGCTGGGCATCGCCTGGGCCATCATCCTGGGACTGTTCGCGCGCGACGCAGGCGACATGGTGATGATCTGGTGGGACAGTTCCACCTTCAACCACATCCTGCTGATCCCGTTCATCCTGGGCTGGCTGGTGATGCAGCGCGCGGACGAGCTGAAGCACATCACGCCTTCGTTCTGGGCGCCCGGCCTTGCCGTGATGGCAGCGGCCGCAGGCGGCTGGGTGCTGGGTGAGGCCGCTGGCGTTGCCGTCGCGCGGCATCTGGCGCTGGTCATGTTCCTTCAGGGCAGCACGCTCGCACTGCTGGGGCCGCATGTCGCGCGCGCGCTGCTGTTTCCCCTGGTCTATGCGCTGTTTCTGGTGCCGGTGGGCGAGGAACTGGTACCGCCGCTGCAGGTCATCACCGCCGATATCTCGATGGTGTTGTTGAGTCTCGCGGGCATTCCAGCGCATATCGAAGGCGTGTTCATCTCCACCCCCACTGCGCTGTTCCGGGTGGCTGAAGCCTGTTCGGGGGTGAAGTTCCTGGTTGCCATGGTCGCCTATGGCGTACTGGTGGCCAATGTCTGCTTCAAAAGCTGGCCGCGCCGCTTTGCCATCATCGCCGTGGCCATCGTGGTGCCGGTGCTGGCCAATGGCCTGCGCGCCTTTGGAACCATCTATATCGCCCACCATCACGGGCTCGATTTCGCGGCCGGGTTCGATCACATCTTCTACGGCTGGATATTTTTCGCCATCGTGCTGCTGCTGGTGATGGGAATCGGCTGGCGGTTCTTTGACCGTCAGGTGGCTGATCCCTTCATCGAGCCAGAACTCGCTGATCGGCTGGCCATCGCATCGCGCAACGTTTCCGGCAACGCCCGCGTGGTGATCGCTGCAATGGGTCTGCTGCTTGCCGTCCCCATCGGCTGGGCTTTGCTGGGGTTGCCCGCACCCGCCGCCCTGCCTCAGCGCGATGGCCTGCCACAGATCGCTGGCTGGCAGCGCGAGACCTTTTCTCCCGTCAGCCCCTGGATGCCGCGCGCTGATGGCAGCAACCGTACCATGATCGCCAGCTATGTGCGCGGTGGCCAGCGTGTCGATGTGTATGCCGCACTGTACGATGGCCAGTCCGAAGGGCGCGAAATCACCGCCTACGGCCAGGGCGCGCTGGACCCGCTGGCCGCATGGTCATGGGTCGAGAGTGGACCGTCCGTTGGCGATGGCAAGGCTGACGTCATTACCGGCCCGGGCAGGGCGGTCCGTGATGTCGCCACCTTCTACCGCGTCGGCGATATCGTGACCGGCAGCAATCTGGCGATCCGCCTGGAATCGCTGAAAGCACGGCTGCTGCGCCGCAGCCAGAGCGCGATGATCCTGATCGTCAGTGCCGAGCGGGGCGGGGACGGATCGGCACGCCCGGCCATCGACGCGTTGCTGCGAGACGCAGGCGGGGCGAGGGCGCTGTCCGATACTGTGCTGGCGGGGGGCTGAACGGTCATGTGCGGCATCGCCGGTATCTTCCACCTCGAAACGGCCAAGCCGGTCGATCCTGCGCGCATCCGGCTGATGACCGATGCGATGCTGCATCGCGGACCGGACGGCAACGGCTGCTGGACCGCGCCTGGCGTCGGGCTGGGGCACTTGCGGCTGTCGATCATCGATCTGGAAGGCAGCGCGCAGCCGATGCTGAGCGAGGACGAAGCCTGTGTCCTGACCTTCAACGGCGAGATCTACAATTTCCAGGAGGTCCGCGCCGAGCTCGCCGCACTCGGCCACCGCTTTCGCACCTCGGGCGATACCGAGGTGATCCTGGCCGCGTGGCGGCAATGGGGCGAGCGTTGCCTTGATCGGTTGAACGGCATGTTCGCCTTTGCGCTCTACGACCAGCGTCAGCAAAGGCTGTTCATGGCGCGCGACCGGCTGGGCGTGAAGCCGCTGCATTATGCCAGCCTGCCAGATGGCAGCGTGATCTTTGCCTCGGAACTGAAGGGGCTACTCGCGCACCCGGCGCTGCGCCGCGCGCCCGACCCGCAGGCGGTCGATGACTATCTGGCGTTCGGCTATGTCCCCGATCATCGCTGCTTCGTCGCGGGGGTGAAGAAGCTACCCGCCGGGCACTATCTGATGCTCGAGCGGGGCAAGCCGCTGCCCGAGCCGGTTCAGTACTGGGACGTCGATTTTTCAGCCCGCACGCGTGTGTCGGTCGCCGATCTCCAGGCCGAGCTGCTGCACCATATGCGCGAGGCGGTGGCATCGCGGATGGTCGCCGACGTGCCGTTGGGAGCATTTCTTTCGGGCGGCGTGGACAGCTCGACCGTGGTCGCGCTGATGGCCGAGCGCAGCACCCAGGCGGTCAAGACCTGCAGCATCGGATTCGATGTCGCCGAACTTGACGAGAGCGACTATGCGCGCCGCATCGCCGAGCGCTTCGCGACCGATCATCGCAGCCGCACTGTCTCGCCCGATGACATCGCGATCATCGACCAGGTTGCCGCGCAGTTCGACGAGCCCTTTGCCGACGCCTCGATGCTGCCGACCTTCCGCGTGTGCCAGTTGGCGCGCGAGAGCGTGACCGTGGCCCTTTCGGGAGATGGCGCGGACGAGGCGTTTGCAGGCTATCGCCGTCATGTCTTCCATCACGGCGAAGAGCGGGTGCGGGGCATGCTGCCTCAGGGTTTGCGCGGGCCTCTGTTCGGCGGACTGGGCGCATTGTACCCCAAGGCGGACTGGGCGCCGCGCCCGTTGCGCGCCAAATCGACTTTGCTCTCGCTCGCGCGGACGGGGGCCGAAGGCTATACCGATGCGGTTGGCGTGACCGGCTATGACCAGCGCCAGTCGCTCTATTCGGACAGCCAGCGTTCCGCGCTGGGCGGCTATCGCGGCGAGGATCACATGATCGCGCTGATGGCAGGTGCACCGGCGCGCTCGGGCCTGGATGCTGCGCAATATGCCGACATGAAGCTGTGGTTGCCCGGCGACATCCTGACCAAGGTCGATCGCACCAGCATGGCGGTCAGCCTGGAGGCGCGCGAGCCGCTTCTCGACTACCGGCTGATCGAATTTGCCGCAACGCTGCCCGAGGCGATGCGCGTGCGCGGCGGACAGGGCAAATGGCTGATGAAACGCGCGATGCGCGGCACTCTGCCCGACGATATCCTCTACCGTCCCAAGATGGGTTTCGTCAGCCCGATCGCGCAGTGGTTTCGCGGGCCGCTGGCCGATCAGGCGCGCGCCATCGCAAGCGGATCGGCGCTGGCGCGCAGCGGCTGGTTCAACACCGCGCGACTGAGCGATATCGCAGAGGCGCACATTTCAGGACGCAGCGACAATGCGCGGCTGCTGTGGCAATTGTGGATGCTCGACAAGGCGCTTGACCGGGTGTTCTGACCCGCCGTCAGAAATTCACCGTCATCTGCCCATAGGCATAGCGCGTGTCGCCGAAGCCTGTGGCATTGGGTGCATCGTCGAGCAGACGATCGCCGGTCATGATCGCGGTGCCAGCTTCCAGCCGCAGCCGTTTTTCGATCAACCAGTGGCCCAGCCGGACCTCCAGCAGATGCCCGGCAAAGCGGCCCGATTGTCCTTGCGGATCAACCGGGCCCGCGTTGCCGAAACGGTCGCGGCGATCGTGGACCCATGCGGGCCGCCACAAGGCCATCGCATCCCAGCGCGGGGCGGGGCGAACTTCGGCGCGCACCCCGGGCGATATGATGTTGGTCCGCGCGAGGGCACCGAAGAGTCCGCTGGGGCCGAACTCCCATCGGCGCGCGCCGAACAGCGTATCGAACCGGGTAAAGCTGGCGCTGCGCGGATCATCGCCACTGGCGATATCGAACAGCACGGACAGGCGCGGCTTGCCCGGCAGGTCGGGGCTGTAGCCGAGTTCGGCATGGCCGAAAAACGCCCGGACATCCTGACGTGCTGCACCTGGCGCGACGGACTGCCGAATGGTGCCTGTCTGCACCGCGCCCTCCATGTCGATATCCCAGCGTCCGAGTGCTGGCGCGCGATGGAGCCTGGCACCCCAGGTGATCAGGCGCCGGTTGCGGGTCGGACCGTTGTCGCCATCGCGCTCGTTCAGCCCGAACACATTGGTCTGCAGCGTGATGCCGTCGAACAGATCGGGCCGCGTGTAATGCGCGCCCCAGAACGTCAGGTCGAAGCTTTCACGATCCCAGCGCACGCGGTTGTCGACAAGATCGGCACGCGCGCTGGGAAGCCGGGTGTGCGGCAGGACATAGAACGCTGTGAGCGTGTCTTCGGCTTGACCATGCCAGTCGACCCTGACCCCGGTGAAGCTGTTGATGGTGTTGCGAAACGCATTGCGCGCCGCCAGCCGGCGCGAGCCGAGATTGAGATGCAGCCGTCCGGCGGTCAGTTCGAAAGGGCCATGGCGGTAGCTTATCGACGCACGGCTGAGCTCGAACGCATTGACCTCGCCGGTGCTTGCTGCGCCTGGCGCATCGATCAGGTAACCGCGCGCATCGACGAGCTCGGCCGACAAATGCCACGGACCACTGCGATAATCCGCGACGATCAAAGTCTGCAGGGTGATCGCGTCGTCGCGCGGTGGCAGGCCGGGGCGGTACTGGGCTTCCAGCATTTCATAACGCAGCCGATAGCTCCCGGAGAGTGTGAGACCGTTATCCGCTTCGGACTGCGCGTGCGCTGGCGCTGGCGCTGCAATCAGCGCCGCTGCTGTTGCCATTCCGCTTAACGCTGCTGTGCGCACGAACATTCCCCCGAAGATCATGCGGCGGGAAGCGACCATGGGACCGAAGCGCCGACAGATCAGGCCGCGAGTGCAGGCTCGACCGGTTCGGTGCTGGCGATCCATCCGCCGCCCAGCACCCGGCTACCGGCGTACAGAACGGCGGCCTGTCCGGGCGCGACGCCATATTCGGGCTGAAGGAAAACCAGACGGCGGTTTGCACCGGTGCCCTCGATCCGCGCCGCGGCGGGCTTGGCCAGCGACCGGACCTTGACCTCCATCGGGCCTTCATAGTCATCGCCGATCCAGTTCATGTCGACAATCTCGGCTGCACCGATGGCCAGTGCGGCGCGGGGTCCGACGATCACACGGCGCGTGGCAGCATCGATCTTCACGACATACAGCGGCTCAGGCTGGCCGCCGATCTCCAGCCCCTTGCGCTGGCCGATGGTGAAATGGATCAGGCCCTTGTGCTCACCCAGCGTGCGGCCATCGACATGCACGATGGCCCCGCCGGTATCGGCATCAGGGCGTACCTTGCGCACCACGGCGGCATAGTCGCCATCGGGGACGAAGCAGATATCCTGGCTATCGGGTTTCGCCGCGACCACCAGGCCCATTTCCTGCGCCAGCGCGCGGACTTGCGGCTTGGGGAGGTCGCCCAGCGGAAAGCGCAGGAAATCCATCTGGTCGTCGGTGGTGGCGAACAGGAAATAGCTCTGGTCGCGCGCAGGGTCATGCGCGCGGTGGAGTTCTGCCCGGCCCGTGCTGCCGATCATGCGGCGGACGTAATGACCGGTGGCCAGGCAATCGGCCCCCAGATCGCGCGCCATCTGCAGCAGATCGGTGAACTTCACGCCCATGTTGCACTGGATGCAGGGAATGGGGGTGCGTCCGGCCATATATTCGTCGGCGAAACGATCGACCACGGACTCGCGGAACCGGCTTTCGTGGTCGAAGACATAATGCGCGATGCCAAGGCGATCGGCGACCGCGCGAGCATCGCGAATGTCCTGCCCGGCACAGCACGAGCCCGCGCGTTTGACCGCTGCGCCATGATCGTAAAGCTGCAGCGTGATGCCGATCGTCTCGGCACCCGTTGCGGCGGCAAGCCCGGCAACGACAGACGAGTCGACACCGCCCGACATGGCCACGACGATTCGTCGCGTCTTCATGTCGCCATCGAGTTGAAAACCGGAGAAGGGCTGTGCCTGCATGGCGTGCATGTAGCGCTGGCGGCACCTTTCTGCCAGCCCGATGCGGCAATTTTTTGCAGCAGCCCAAAGCCGCAAAACACCCGAAATCCTTGGGTTTAGACCGCAGTGTTATCAGCAATTAACCAAGTCTAATCAGCGATGAAGGGCACTTTTACCTGCTCTTACGGTTTGGCTGGTACACCGTTGGCCATGGATATGAACTTTCCTCATGACGCGGTCGGTCAGGCTCGCAGCGGCGCGGCAAGGCTGCGCACGCTCGATATGGATATCCTGCGTGCGCTGGCCTCTACGCCCATGATGGCGTGCATGGGGCGCAGACCCCTGGTGGTCGAATCGCTCGATCCGGATCAGGCGATGACCAGCTGGATGGCGGGGCTGGCGCGCGCCGATGGCGTGACGCCGGGAAGCTTCAACAGGCACTTTGTCGATGCCCTGAACCAGCTCGCCCCAGCGGAACAGATTTGTGAAAGTGGTGTTTACCATTGTGCTTCAGGCAATCGAAAAGCGGCCGGGTTAGACAGTCCCCACGCGCATTTGTGCACGAACCAGGCCTTTTGAGGACGTGATGATCGAAAATCAGAAAATCAAACCGGCACAGGTCATTGGTCCGCTAGGCGAACCCTTGACGCTGGATAACCTGCCGGCGCCGGGCACCAAGCGGTGGGTGGTACGCCGCAAGGCGGAAGTGGTGGCGGCCGTCAATGGCGGTCTGCTGACCATCGACGAAGTTTGCGAACGCTATGACCTCACGCTCGAGGAGTTCGCTTCGTGGCAGCGCGCCGTTGACCGATCGGGCATGCCCGGTCTGCGCGTCACGCGCATCCAGCATTATCGCGACCTCTACGAACGCCAGCAGCGATATTGAACGACCCGCTTCGGCGAACGAAAAAGGGGTGCGATCCGGTTGTGGATCGCACCCCTTTTTCGTTTGGGTGGTCAGTCGAGCGCCAGAACGGCGCTGCAGCTGGTTTCTTCTCCCGCGCAACCTGCACGGGAGAAGCGGAATTCATTCAGCGGCGGCAGCCTCGACGTCGCCCGATTCTGCGGCCTTGCGACGCGGAGCGGCCCGGCGCTTGGGCTTGGGAGCCTCCGCATCGGTCTTGTCTTCGGCAGGCACGCCAATTGCCGGCGGCAGGATCATCGGATCAAGGCCATTGCTGGCTTCAGCCTCGACCGCACGGGGCGGACGTCCGCGGCCGCGCAAGATGCGGCGGGGCGCGCCAGACTGATCCTCGGTTTCTGTTGCAGGCGTTGCAGCGGGGGCCGGGCTGGGGGCAGGGGCCGGAGCAGCGGCACGCGGTGCCTGCTCCTGGCGATCGCTGCGCGGACGGCCCTGGCGTTCCTGGCCCTGGCGTTCCTGGTTCTGGCGATCCTGACCCTGACGTTCCTGGCCCTGGCGTTCCTGATTGTCTTCGCGGGGACGACGCTCGCGCCGTCCTTCATTCTGACGACCCTCGCTCTGGCGACCTTCGTTGCGCTGGTTGCCGTTGCCGCGATTGCCGCGGTTGTCGTCCTGATCGTCGCCGTCATCGTCCTGGCCGCTGCGGGCCGAAGCTTCGTCCGACTGATCCTGCGAATAATTGCGCGGGCTGGGGCTCGAGTTGAAGCCCATATCGTCATCGTCATCGGCATAATCGCTGCCATTGTCGCGATTCTGCTCTTCACGCGGACGACGGTATTCGTCCTGACGGGCACGGTTGTCGGCGAGCACGCGGAAATAATGATCGGCAAATTGCAGATAATATTCGGTGGCCACACGGTCACCGTTCATCTGCGCATCGTGCGCCATTTTCTTGTATTTCTCGAGCATCTGCGTCGCATTGCCACGCGCGCGGCTATCGATCCGGTTGCCCTGATCCATGCCGCCGCTGCGGCCACTGGGCTGCGGACGATTATTGCCACGGCCGCGACGACGGCTCGTTCCACGATTGTTGTTCAACGTTGACGCTTCCTTATCAGTCGCAAGTTGCCTGCGTGTCCTCTGCGCGTCCGTGCGGCCCGTCGCCAAAAGGCGCGCCGCGCGTCCCAAGCCTTTCATCCGCTTTGAGTGGCTGTGATAAGCTGCCCGAAATAGATGATTGGGGTCAGCAAGCGTGATGGGCCTAGTGCCTAGCATCACCTCTCCTGCTTCTGCGGTGGTAGCGGCTCGCCAAGGGCTTGCCAAGCGAAATATCAGGCAGCGCGCTGCGGGCGCAATATCAATGCGCGATCGTGTCCGGCGAGATCCTTGCAGCATTGTGCATCAAAGCCCGATGCCTCTGCCAGCGCGACAACGGCGGCGGACTGGGTCGATCCGATCTCGAACACCGCCACGCCGCCCGGCGCCAACAAGCCGGGCAGGGCAGGGATGAGGATGCGATAATCGTCCAGCCCGTCTGGCCCGGCGAACAGTGCGCTGTGCGGTTCGTGCTGCGCGACCTGCGGCGCCAGCGCCGCGTGGGTCTCGACATAGGGTGGATTGGCAAGGATCAGGTCGAACGGCGCCTGCAGCGCTTCGATCCAGCCTGTGGTACGCCAGTCCGCCAGTTGCAGCTGTGCGCGGTCGGCCAGACCGGTGGCGACCGCATTGCTGCTGGCGATCGCAAGCGCTGCTGCACTCGCGTCAATTCCGGTGCCGCGTGCCAGTGGCCAGTGCGAAAGTGCCGCCAGCAGCAGCGCGCCAGAGCCAGTGCCCAGGTCGAGGATCCGGGCAGGCGGATGGTCCTGAAACGCTGCGATCGCCGCCTCGATCAGCGTTTCGCTATCCGCGCGCGGGATCAGCACGCCGGGCGATACGGCCAGCGTCAAAGTCCAGAAATCCTGCCGCCCCAGAATGTAGGCGACCGGTTCATGGCCGAGGCGGCGTTGCAGGAGCGCATCGAAATGCGGCGGTGCATCATCGCGCATCCGCCCCAGCAGCATCGCGCTGCGGGTGATGCCGAGTGCCTCGGACATCAGCAGTTCCGCATCCAGCCTTGGGGTGTCGGACACCGCCGCCAACGCCTCTGCGGCCTGGCGCAGCGCCTCGTTGACGATCATCGCTGCAGATGCGGGGATCCCGCGGTCGTTGTATCTCGCCTAACGTGCGTTGGGTTCACCCCAATGTTTCCATATTCGCAAGGCGGTCCGCCTGATCCTGCGCGGTCAGCGCATCGATCAGTTCATAAAGCCCTTCCCCTGCCAAAATCTCGTCCAGCCGGTGCAGCGTGAGGTTGATGCGGTGATCAGTCACTCGACCTTGCGGGAAATTGTAGGTGCGGATGCGTTCCGACCGGTCGCCGGAGCCGACCATCGACTTGCGCGCGTCTGCCTCGGTCGCTGCGACCTTGCTGCGTTCCAGTTCATACAGCCGCGCGCCCAGAACCTTGAGCGCCTTGGCCTTGTTCTTGTGCTGGGACTTTTCGTCCTGCTGCGTCACCACGAGACCCGAGGGCAGGTGGGTGATGCGCACCGCGCTGTCGGTGGTGTTGACATGCTGCCCACCCGATCCCGACGCGCGGTAGACATCGATGCGCAGATCGTTGTCGTTGATCTGGATGTCGACCGCCTCGGGTTCGGGCAGCACGGCCACGGTGGCGGCAGAGGTGTGGATCCGTCCGCCGCTCTCGGTTTCGGGAACGCGCTGGACGCGGTGCACGCCGCTTTCGTACTTCAGCTTGGCGAACACGCCCGCGCCGTTGACCGACGCGATCACTTCCTTGAAACCACCGACATCGGACGGGCTGGCAGAAATGATCTCGATCTTCCAGCCGCGATCTTCGGCGAAACGGCTGTACATCCGCAGCAGGTCACCTGCGAACAGCGCGGCTTCGTCGCCGCCGGTGCCGGCGCGGATTTCGAGCATGGCGGGCCGCATGTCGGCGCTGTCACGCGGCAGGAGCTTGAGCGCCAGAGTCTGCTCGGCAACGGGAAGCCGCTCGCGAATACCGACCGATTCGCCTGCCGCCAACGCCACGATGTCGGGGTCGGACGCGGTATCCGCGATCAGGCCTTCGAGCACCTCAAGCTCGGCGCGCAGGCGGCGCACCTCGGCGGCAGCCCGTGCGACCGGCTCGAGTTCGGCATAGTCCTTGGCCATCTGCACGAATTCTTCGCCATCCAGCGTGCCGGACGACATCCGCGCCTGGATCTTGCCGAATCGTGCCTCGATCTGCGCAATGCGTTCACCGGAAATCCGGGTCATTATTGTTCTCCCCCCAACCTGCTGCACGGTGAGGGCGAGCAGGCGACTTTCGGCGTTCTCAATGGCATCATTTGGTTGCAGAAACGTTCAGCACGTCTGCAACTTTGGCATGCAGGTCGCTTTCCGGAGCAGACCGGATATTGGCCTTGGCCAGTTCACCATCATGCTGGAAGGAAATCAAGACTTTGGCGTTGCTCTTGGCGGCCTTGTCGTAACGTTTGCGGGGGGAACCGGTGGCGATCATGTCGCACGAGATGCCGCTGTTGCGCAGGCTTGCCTGTGCAGCCGTTGCCTCAGCCAATGCCCGATCGTCCTCCAGCGCGATGATCACATCCAGACCGCCGCCGAGCGCCGCGTCATCGCACAGCATGGCCAGCCGCTCGATCCCCGCTGCCCAGCCGACTGCAGGTGTCGAAGGCCCACCCAGGCTTTCTATCAGCCCGTCATAGCGCCCGCCGGCCAGCACCGTGCCCTGCGCACCCAGCCGGTCGGTGACGAATTCGAACGCGGTGTGGCGGTAATAGTCCAGCCCCCGCACCAGCCGGGCATTGCGGGTCCAGGCGACGCCTGCCGCGTCGAGGCCGCCAGTCACGCTGTCAAAGAACGCGCGCGCCTCATCGGTGAGAAAGGCGTCGATGTCGGGGGCGGAGTCCGCCACCGGACGATCCTGCGCCTCCTTGCTGTCGAGGATCCGCAACGGATTGCGCTCCAGGCGGTCCTGCGAATCCTTGGACAGTTGGTCCTTGTGCGCCTGAAAATGCTCGATCAATGCCGCGCGCCAGGCGTCCCGGCTGGCGGCATCGCCCAAGGTGTTGAGTTGCAGCGTCACGCCTTCGGTGATTCCCAGTTCGCGCAGGACATGATCGGCCATCACCAGCAGTTCGACATCGGCCTGCGGGTCGCCCGATCCGATCATTTCGGCATCGATCTGGTGGAATTGGCGGTAGCGCCCCTTTTGCGGGCGTTCATAGCGGAACAGCGGCCCGTGCGTGGCGATCTTGAGCGGAGCATATTGCTGCCAGCCGTTGGTGAGATACGCGCGCGCCAGCCCGGCGGTGAATTCTGGCCGAAGGGTCAGCGAGTCGCCGCTGCGGTCCTCGAACGAGTACATCTCCTTCGACACCACATCGGTGGTCTCGCCCAGCGAGCGGGCGAATACCGCCGTGGCTTCGAACACCGGCATTTCGACGCGGCGAAAGTTGTACAGACGGCGCACCCGATCGAACGTGTCGACGACATGGCCGAACCGCTCCTGATCTTGCCCAAAGATGTCCTGCGTTCCGCGGATCGCGCCCGGTGTTGTAATCTTGCCCATATTCCGCCGCCATTAGCGAGTTTTTGAGCGGACGCCAAACAGGCGGGTGCTTTTTTTTGCGGTCGGCGTTTATGATGTTCGACCACGCGAATTCAAAAGGGTCTGAAACTTTGCGCCACCTGATCTCCACCGCCTGCCTTGCCATCGCTCTTGCGGCGTTTCCGGCCACCGCTCAGAACAGCGAACCCCAGCCTCAGCCGGTGGTCGACATCGTGCCGCCAGCGCGCGATATCGAATTTCCCGGCGTGATGACGCTGGAGGTTGACGCAACCGATGTCGGGCGGGCGATCTTCGCGATGAAGCAGACGATCCCGGTGCCCGAAGATGCGCGCGCCAATGGGCGGTTCACGGTGCTGTATCCGCAATGGCTGCCGGGCAATCACGCCCCGCGCGGGGAGATCGAAAAGCTGGTAGGGCTGACCTTCAGCGCGGCAGGCAAAGCGCTTGCCTGGCAACGTGATTCGCTCGACATCAACGCCTTCCATATCACCGTTCCGCAGGGCGTGCGCGAGGTCGTGGCGAATTTCCAGTTCGTCAGCCCGACCGCCTCGAATCAGGGGCGCGTCGTCGTCGCACCCAGCATGATGAACCTGCGCTGGAACAACGTTGCGCTGTATCCGGCAGGTTATTTCGCTCGCAACATCGCGGTAGACGCCACGGTCACCTGGCCGACCGGCTGGCAGGCGGGCAGCGCGATGCGGGCGAAGCGCACGACCGGCAGCAAGGTCGCTTACGAGCGCGTCGACTTCGACACTCTGGTCGACAGCCCGATGTTCGCCGGCGCGCATTTCAGGAGCTGGCCGCTGTCTGACAAGGTGACGCTCAACGTCGTTGCCGACGAGGCCGAATTCCTGGCCGCCACGCCCGAGCAGATCGATGCGCACAAGAAGCTGGTGGCCGAGGCCGAGCACCTGTTTGGCGTGCGCCATTACGATCGCTACGACTTTCTGCTGGCATTGTCGGACGAGATGACCGGCATCGGCATCGAGCATCATCGCAGCAGCGAAAACGGCGTCGGCACCGGCTATTTCACCGATTGGGCCAAGGGGCCGGGCTCGCGCAACCTGCTGCCGCACGAGATGACGCACAGCTGGAATGGCAAGCATCGCCGTCCGCAAGGCATCTGGGCGCCCGATTTCCGCGTGCCCAGTCGCGATGACCTGCTGTGGGTGTACGAGGGCCAGACCCAGTTCTGGGGCTATGTGCTGGGCGCACGTTCTGGATTGTTCACCTATCAGGAAACGCTGGATGCCTTTGCCAATATCGCTGCCGGGCTGGATGCGCGCGCCGGACGCAACTGGCGGCCGCTGATCGATACCGCGCACGATCCCATCATCTCCGCGCGCCGGCCCAAGGCGTGGGCGAGCTATCAGCGCAGCGAGGACTATTATAACGAGGGCATGCTGGTGTGGCTGGAGGCCGACCAGATCATTCGCCGCGAATCGGGCAACACGAAATCCCTGCAGGACTTTGCCCGCAGCTTCTTCGGTGGGCGCGATGGCGACTGGGGTGTGGTGACCTATGAGCTGCCCGATGTCGTGGCCGCGCTGAACGCGGTGCTGCCCTATGACTGGCAGGGCTTTTTGCAGCGCCGGGTGTACGAGATCAACGTCGAGGCACCCAAGCAGGGCTTTGCGCTGGGCGGCTATGAACTGGTCTATGCCGCCGAACCCAGCGCCTTCATCAAATCGGGAGAGGCAGCGTCCGGGACCACGGATCTGAGCCATTCCGTCGGACTGATCGTCGCCAAGGATGGCAAGGTCAGCCAGGTGATGTGGGGCAGTCCTGCCTTCGAGGCCGGCATGACCGTGGGCGACCAGATCACCGGCGTCGATGGACGCGATTATTCCGGCGAAGCGCTGAAGACGGCTGTCGCTGCCACGACCGCCACCGGCAAGGTTGGACTGCTGGTCAAGCGCGGCAAAAGATACCGTGAAACCGCACTTTCCTATAAGGGCGGGTTGCGCTATCCGGCGCTCCGCAAGACGGGGCAGGGCGAAACCGGCCTTGACCGGCTGCTTGCGCCGCAAACCCGCTGAACGCTGAAGAACGGGCAGGCCGTTCGGCGGCAAACCATAACAAGGGCCTTCTTCCTTATGCTTATCAAAGAGATTTCGATCGGCAAGAATCCGCCGAACAACGTGAACGTCATCATCGAAGTGCCCACTGGCGGTGAACCGGTGAAGTACGAGTTCGACAAGGCCTCAGGTGCACTGTTCGTCGATCGCATCCTGCACACGCCGATGCGCTATCCTGCCAATTACGGCTTCATCCCGCACACGCTGTCGCCCGATGGCGATCCGCTCGATGCACTGGTGATCGCGCGTTCGCCGTTCATGCCCGGCTCTGTCGTGCGCGTCCGCCCGATTGCGGTGCTGAACCTGGAAGACGAGCATGGCGGTGATGAAAAGGTCATCTGCGTGCCCGACACTGCGACCTTCCCCTATTACACCGACGTGCGCGAAAAGGCGGACATGCCCGACATCGTGTTTGCGCAGATCGAGCATTTCTTTACCCACTACAAGGACCTGGAAGCTGAAAAGTGGGTCCGCGTCGGCAAGTGGGGCGATGCTGCCGAAGCACGGCAGATCATCATCGAGGCGATCGAGCGGGCGCAGGCCGACAAGGCTGAAGACTGATGACACGCGTGACCGCAGCGCTGGCAGCATGGCGGCGCTCTGCTGCGCTGATGCTGGCCGGCGCTGTGGTCGCCGCTGTGTCGGGCTGTGCAACTCCAGAGGCGCGGACCCGCGCTGCGCTTGAAAAGACCGGGCTCAGTCGGCCCGTATCCGCCTGCATGGCCGAACGCATGGTAGACCGCCTGTCGCTGGCGCAATTGCAGCGGCTCGGGCGTATCGGGCAGTTGCAGCAGGCGAACGATTTCGACGAATTTCTGCGCCGGACGCGCGCGTTGCGCGATCCTGAAATCCTCGCAGTGGTCAGTTCTTCCGGACTGGTTTGCGTGGTGCGCAACTAAGTTGCGAAAAAGCGTGGTGCCCTGCGCGATTGCAGGGTTTCATTTGCACCGCGTCTATGCTTTAGCGCCCCTCACAACCGTTCATCGACCGCTTAATGGCCTGGTGTCGACCGCTTGTGAGTCGCACGCCCGGCCCGCTCAGAAAGGCATGGGATCCTTCATGAACATCCACGAATATCAGGCCAAGGAACTGCTCGCGAAATACGGTATCGGCATCCCGACCGGACACGCCGCGCTGACCGTCGAAGAGGCCGTTGCAGGCGCTGAAAAGCTCCCCGGACCGCTCTATGTCGTCAAGGCGCAGATCCACGCCGGTGGACGCGGCAAGGGCAAGTTCAAGGAACTGGGCGCTGAAGCCAAGGGCGGTGTCCGTCTCGCCAAGTCGATCGACGACGTTCGCAATGATGCAGGCGAAATGCTGGGCAACACGCTCGTCACCGTGCAGACCGGCGATGCCGGCAAGCAGGTCAACCGCCTGTACGTGACCGATGGCGTCGATATCGCTGCCGAATATTACCTCTCGATGCTGGTCGATCGCAAGACCGGCCGCGTCGCGATGATCGTGTCGACCGAAGGCGGCATGGACATCGAAACCGTGGCGCATGACACGCCCGAGCGCATCACCACGATCACCATCGACCCCGCGCAGGGCTTCATGCCGCACCATGGCCGCGCCGTGGCGTTTGCGCTCAAGCTGACCGGTGATCTCAACAAGCAGGCCGCCAAGCTGGCGAGCCAGCTCTACACCGCGTTCATGGATCTCGACTGCGCGATGCTCGAGATCAACCCGCTGGTCGAAACCAAGGATGGCAAGCTGCTGGTGCTCGACACCAAGATGAGCTTCGATTCGAACGCGCTCTATCGTCATCCCGATGTCGAAAAGCTGCGCGACGAGACCGAAGAAGACCCGATGGAAGTCGAAGCCTCCAAGTATGACCTCGCCTATATCAAGCTCGACGGCGACATCGGCTGCATGGTCAACGGCGCGGGCCTTGCCATGGCGACGATGGACATCATCAAGCTGAACGGCATGTTCCCTGCCAACTTCCTCGACGTCGGCGGCGGCGCGAGCAAGGAAAAGGTGACCGCAGCGTTCAAGATCATCCTGTCCGATCCGGCGGTGAAGGGCATCCTGGTCAACATCTTCGGCGGCATCATGAAGTGCGACATCATTGCCGAGGGCATTGTCGCAGCCGCCAAGGAAGTGAACCTCTCGGTTCCTCTGGTCGTGCGCCTGGAAGGCACCAACGTGCAGCAGGGCAAGGACATCCTGGCCAATAGCGGCCTGCCGATCGTCAGCGCCGACAATCTGGGCGATGCGGCTGAAAAGATCGTCGCGCAGGTCAAGCAGGCGGCTTGATGCGCTTTACCCCTCTCCCTTGACGGGAGAGGGTTGCGAAGACTTGGCGCTACAAGCGCCTAGTCGAAGCTGGGAGAGGGTGACGCAGCGGTGGCTTTGTGTCGCAACCGCAGGCCCTCTCCAATTCCGACTAGGCAGTCCTTCGACAAGCTCAGGACTGCCGAGTCTCCATATCCTCTCCCGTAAAGGGAGAGGAGGGGAGCAACGCCTAAGGTCGGCGACTGCACCACTTGACGTTTACGTGAACGGAAACTAAATAGCGTTCACGATCATTAGGAAGGAAGCGCCATGAAGATCCTTGTGCCCGTAAAACGGGTCATCGACTATAACGTGAAGCCGCGCGTCAAGGCGGATGGCACCGGGGTTGACCTGGCCAACGTCAAGATGAGCATGAACCCGTTCGACGAGATCGCAGTGGAAGAAGCGCTGCGGATCAAGGAAGCGGGCAAGGCTGAAGAAGTCATCGCCGTTTCGGTTGGACCTGCAAAGGCCCAGGAAACGCTGCGCACCGCGCTCGCCATGGGTGCCGATCGCGCGATCCTCATCGAAACCGACGAAACCGTCGAGCCGCTGGCCGTCGCCAAGCTGCTTGCCAAGGTGGCAGCCGAGGAAAACCCCGGCCTGATCCTGCTGGGCAAGCAGGCGATCGACGACGACAGCAACCAGACCGGCCAGATGCTCGCAGCTTTGCTCGGCTGGGGCCAGGCCACGTTCGCCAACACCGTGACCGTCGAAGCCGACAGCATCACCGTTGCTCGCGATGTCGATGGCGGTCTGCAGACGGTCAAGCTCAACACGCCTGCGATCGTCACCACCGACCTTCGCCTCAACGAGCCGCGTTATGCTTCGCTGCCCAACATCATGAAGGCGAAGAAGAAGCCGCTCGATGTGAAGACCCCGGGTGATTACGGCGTGGACATCACGCCGCGCCTGACCACGCTCAAGGTCGCTGAACCGCCGGTGCGCAGCGCCGGAATCAAGGTGGCAGATGTCGACGCACTGGTCGGCAAGCTCAAGGAAATGGGAGTTGGCGCATGAAGACGCTCGTATGGGTTGAACATGACAATGCTGTCATGAAGGATGCGACGCTGGCGGTGGTCACCGCTGCCGGCAAGCTGGGTGAAGTGCACGCATTGGTCGCGGGCAAGGGTTGCGCGGCTGTTGCCGATCAGGTCGCCAAGGTTGCCGGTGTCGCCACCGTGCACCTCGCCGACGATGCCTCGCTTGAGAACGGCCTCGCTGAAAACGTCGCGCCGCTCGTCGCGAGCCTCATGGCCAGCCATGACGCGTTCCTCGCGCCTGCTACCACCACCGGCAAGAACATCGCGCCGCGCGTTGCTGCTCTGCTCGACGTGATGCAGATTTCGGACATTCTCTCGGTCGAAGGCCCCAAGACCTTCACCCGTCCGATCTATGCCGGCAACGCGATTGCCACCGTCGAATCGTCGGACGCCAAGCTGGTGATCACCGTGCGGGGCACCGCGTTCGAAAAGGCCGCCACCGAAGGTGGTTCGGGCACCGTCGAAGCCGTCGGCGGCGCATCGGATTCGGGCCTGTCGAGCTTTGTCAGTGCCGAAATCGCCAAGAGCGAGCGGCCTGAACTGACCAGCGCCAAGATCATCGTATCGGGTGGTCGCGCGCTGGGTTCGGGCGAGAAGTTCGAGGAAGTCATCACCCCGCTGGCGGACAAGCTCGGCGCTGGCATCGGCGCGTCGCGCGCTGCTGTCGACGCAGGCTATGTTCCCAACGACTATCAGGTCGGCCAGACCGGCAAGATCGTCGCTCCGGAAGTCTACCTTGCGGTCGGCATCTCGGGCGCGATCCAGCACCTTGCAGGCATGAAGGACTCCAAGACCATCATCGCCATCAACAAGGACGAGGACGCCCCGATCTTCCAGGTCGCCGACATCGGTTTGGTCGCGGACCTGTTCACGGCTGTTCCGGAACTGACCGGCAAGCTGTAAGGGGCTGATTGCCTTTTGAATGATTGAAAACCCCGGCAGGCGACTGCCGGGGTTTTCTTTTGCGCGGCCTCCGCTTGCTGAGCGGGTAATGATGCTTCCACGTGTTGAAAGGCACCCGGTACCCTGTTCATGTAAAATGCGCTTTACCTGAACAATTCCTGTCACCTCAGTTCAGCCTCGCCACATCGCCGAATCGCTAGATCGTTTTTTGACCCCGCAGGAACGGGGTGACCGGAAGAAGGAACAGGACGATGGCAAAGACTGGCGGTGTGGTTGGGGGTGTTTTCGGCGCGGCGCTGCTCGGTGCTGCTGCCATGGTTTCAGCGGCTGTCCCGGCGGCAGCGCAGTGGCACGGCGGAGGTCCCGGCTGGGGCGGGCGCGGTGATCGCGCGGTCAAACAGTGCGTCCGTGCTGCCGAGTTCGAAGCGCGCCGTTTTGGCCGGTTCGCTCAGGTCACCGACATCCGGGACATTGATCGCACCCGTTATGGCCTGCGCGTGCAGGGTCGCATCGTCGTGGAAGACGGCGGACGCTGGCGCAGCGGTGTCGATCGCGGTCGCTTCACCTGCTTTGTGGATCGGGGCAGGGTGCGTGACCTGCGTCTGAACGGACTCGGCAATTTCCGTTAAGACAAGGGCATTCACCCATGGTCCGGGGCGGTTCAGCCTGGCGACAGGCTGAACCGCCTAAATCAGACACCATCAGGCTGAAGCGCTTCCGCGCTGCCTGGCACGAAAGGCAAGAACATGCTGAAATCACTGACAGGTCTGGGTGCCGCTGGCGCGATGCTCGTCACCGGTTTTGCGCCTGCGATGGCAGCTCCGGTGACTGCTGGTACAGTTGGCAGCGGCGATTATTCCACGCTGGGCGATCTGGGCTGGGATCAGGGCGACGAGCAGGCCGAGCAATGGCGCGGCGGCTGGGGCAACCGGCGCTGGCGTGGCCGTAACCGTGGCATCGATGGCGGAGACATTCTGGCCGGCGCGCTGATCATCGGCGGGATTGCCGCGATCGCCAGCGCGGCCAGCAACAGCAGCCGCAACCGCAACGGTCCCAACGATCGCTATAGCTATAATGATGATGTCCGCTCTGCTTCCACGCAATGCGGCGCGGCGGCTGCGGCGCAGTCCGGCTTCGGTGCGCGGGTCGAACGGATCGACAATGTGGTGCGCGATGGCAATGGCTGGCGCGTCGAAGGACTGGTCGGATCACGCAACAACGGCGTCGACAGCTTTACCTGCGGGATGAGCTATGGACGGATCGATTATGTCCGCTTCAATCGCGCCAATGGCGCATGGGGTGCGGGCGATGTCGGTGTGAACGGCCAGGTGTTCGGCGATGGCAGTGACCCATCCTATGTGCCGCCCCAGCCGGGCGATGATGATTTTGCCTATCGGAATGATGCGGACCCGTATCTGCCTGAATAAGCAAACCTTTTACCGGGCGATCAGGGCTGAACTCAGCCCTTGTTTCCCGGCTTCAACCCCTGCGGCGCGCTTCGCCCCTTCGTGCGCCGCAGGGGTAACAGCATGATCCCGATCAGGATCGAGACGACCGCTAGCGCGGCAAAGCCGATCAGGATTGGGTGGTTGGTATCCTCGCGCGTCTGCAGATCCATGATGTGCAGCCCCCACATGAAATCGAACACGCGCCACAATGCGCTGCGCGTGGCGAGAACCGCGCCGGTTTCCGCATCGACATAGAGGTGCGTTCCGTCATCAAATCGCGCCTGCCAGCTGGGGCGCGGGCGGCGCAGTTCGAGCGGCGCGGCGTCGGCCGAGAAGCGTGTCACGCCTATGAGCCTGGCATCGCCGGCAAAGGCGGAGCGCGCTATGCCGCCAGCCTCGCGGGCGCTAACCATCGGCAACAATCTTCCGCTGCGGGCGTCGGCTCTGCTTTTGCCGCCATCGGCATAATCGATCAGCCAGACAGGCTGGCCCGCCTGTTGCGCCAGGGTGAGCGTCTGCACCGCGCGACCCTGCAGCATCGGTGCGACGGGTCGGATCGCTGGCAGGGCGAGTGTTTCGGCCTTCAGATGCTCCCCGCGAATGGTGTCGATAGGGAAGCTTGCCATGAACAGGCCCGATGCCGTCCACAGCAACAACGGCACGCCGATCAGCCAGCCGAGCCACACATGCCAGCGCATCACCATCCGTCGCCGCAGCCTGAATGCCATGCGCCTAATCCTCCGTATTCCCGCCGCCGCGATAGGCCGGCAGCGCGATATTGTAGCGGATGGCAAGTCCTCGTAGCACGAAGCCTGCGATCGCGCCGATGACGGCGGCGACCGGGCGATCGACCTCGATCAGCCGCAGCCCGACATACAGTCCCGAGGCCAAGGCAGCAGCGGTCACATACAATTCGGGGCGCAGGATGATCGATGGTTCACCCGCGAGAACATCGCGGATGATGCCGCCAACGCACGCGGTGATCACGCCCATCATCACGGCGGGCAGCGGATCGACGCCAAACTGCATGGCCTTGGCCGCACCGAACACGCCGTAAGCGCCGAGACCTGCTGCATCGAACCAGTCGAGCATCTTGCCCTGCCACCAGCGTTGCGGGGTGACCCAGAGCAGTCCCGACACGGCGAGCACCACCACCAAAACGCTCGAGTTGACGATCCAGAACACCGGCGCGCCGATCAGCAGATCGCGCACCGTCCCGCCGCCGACGCCGGTGACCAGCGCAAAGAAGGTAAAGGTGACAAACGTCTGACGCTTCGCCGCCGCCGCAAGCGCGCCCGAGGCGGCGAACACTGCGATCCCGAACATATCGAGCGTGCCGAGAATGGTGCCGAAGTCGAATGCGGGGAGCGGCGTGGTCATTGCGCGGCCTTAGAGGAACGGCCGCGCGATTTCACGTATCATCTGCTCTCTCCCCTTAAGGGGAGAGAGCGATGTCTGCTTCAGATGTGGATCGGCTTGCCCTGCACCGCCATGGCGGCTTCCTTGAGCGCCTCGCTGTGCGTCGGGTGGGCGTGGCAGGTGTAGGCGATGTCCTCGCTCGTGCCGCCGAATTCCATCGCCTGGGCTGCCTGCGCAATCATCGTCCCGCCGAGCGACGCGATGATCCACACGCCCAGGATGCGGTCGGTCTTGGCGTCGGCAATCACCTTGACCATGCCGTCGCCCTCGTGATTGGTCTTGGCGCGCGAGTTGGCCATCATCGGGAACTTGCCGACCTTGATCGAGCCCCCCGTCTTTTCAAGGCGTTCCTTGGCCTGCTCTTCGGTCAGACCCACGCCCGCGATCTCGGGCATGGTGTAGACCACGCTCGGGATGATGTCGTGGTTCACGATGCCGGTGAGGCCCGCGATATTCTCGGCCACCGCGATGCCTTCGTCCTCAGCCTTGTGCGCGAGCATCGGGCCGGGAACGACATCGCCGATCGCCCAGATGCCGGGAACCGAGGTGCTGAAGTCGTGGTCGATCTCGACCTGACCGCGACCATTGACGGCCAGCCCTGCCTTGTCGAGCGCGAGGCCATCGGTGTTGGGACGACGGCCGATCGACACCAGCACGACGTCGGCTTCGATCGTTTCGGCATCGCCGCCCGCCGAAGGCTCGACGGTGAGTTCAGCCTTGCTGCCGTTCACCGTTGCGCCGATGACCTTGGTCGAGAGCTTGAACTCGATGCCCTGCTTCTTGAACACCTTGAGCGATTCCTTGCGGATTTCGCCGTCCATGCCGGGCAGGATCATGTCGAGATATTCGACCACGGTGACCTTGGCGCCCAGGCGCTTCCAGACCGAGCCGAGCTCGAGGCCGATCACGCCGCCGCCGATGACGACCATGTGACCCGGCACCTTGGCAAGCTCGAGCGCGCCGGTGGAATCGACGATAATCTGCTGCTCGTTATCGACCGTGATGCCGGGAAGCGGTGTGACCGACGATCCGGTGGCGATGACGATGTTCTTGGCGCGATAGGTCTTGCCGCCGACATCGACGGTATCGGTGCCGGTGAACGCGGCGCGGCCCTTGAGCCATTCGACCTTGTTCTTCTTGAACAGATATTCGATGCCGCCGGTCAGGCCCTTCACCGCATCGCGCCGCTGCGCGTGCATGGTTTCCAGATCGAGCGTGACCGATCCCTTGATGCCGAGCTTGGCGAGCTTGCCGCTGGCGGCCTCCTCGAACAGTTCGGACGCGTGCAGCATCGCCTTCGAAGGAATGCAGCCGACGTTGAGGCAGGTGCCGCCCAAGGTCTCGCGGCTCTCGGCGCACGCGGTCTTGAGCCCCAGCTGCGCTGCGCGGATCGCGGCCACATAGCCGCCGGGTCCGGCACCGATCACCAGAACGTCGAAATCATAGTCAGCCATTTTCAAACTCCATCGTGCGCCAGTTTGGGGCGCACCAAAATTACAGGTCGATCAGCAAACGCGTCGGATCCTCGATCGCTTCCTTGATACGCACCAGGAACGTAACCGCCTCACGGCCATCGATCAGGCGGTGATCATAGCTGAGCGCCAGATACATCATCGGGCGTGCCGCGATCGAGCCATCGGGCATCACGACCGGGCGCTGGTCGATGCGGTGGAGGCCGAGGACCGCGCTCTGCGGGGGGTTGATGATCGGGGTCGACATCAGCGATCCGAACACGCCGCCGTTCGAGATGGTGAACGTGCCGCCCATCATCTCGTCCATCTTGAGCGTGCCGTCCTTGGCGCGCTTGCCGAAGTCGGCGATGGTCTTTTCGATGCCGGCAAACGACAGCGTCTCCGCGTTGCGGATGACGGGAACGACCAGGCCGTTGGGCGCGCTGACCGCCACCGAGATATCGGCGTAATTGTGGTAGACGATCTCATCGCCCTCGATCTGTGCGTTGACCGACGGAACGTCCTTCAATGCCAGGCACGCAGCCTTGGCGAAGAAGCCCATGAAGCCCAGGCGGATGCCATGCTTCTTCTCGAACAGGTCCTTGTACTTGGCGCGCGCCTCGATCACCGCGGTCATGTCGACATCGTTGAACGTGGTCAGCATCGCCGCGGTGTCCTGCGCGGACTTGAGGCGCTTGGCGATGGTCTGGCGGATGCGGGTCATGCGCACGCGCTCGGTCTCGCGACCGGCAACGGCATTAGCGGCGGGCGCGGCGGCAGGGGCGGCAGCAGGCGCGGGCGCAGCCTTGGCGGTTTCAGCCGCAGCCAGCACGTCTTCCTTGGTCAGGCGGCCATCCTTGCCGGTGCCCTTGATGCTGGTGGGATCGAGCCCGTGCTCGAGCACCAGACGGCGCACGGCGGGCGACAGGCTGACGGGTTCGCCCGAGCTCACGGCGGCGGTGGGCGCCGGGTCAGCCTTGGCGGCAGCAGGTGCGGGGGTCGGCGCGGGCGCCGGAGCCGGCGTGGCGGGCGGGGACGCGGCAGCCGCGCTGCCGGCAGCTTCGATCATCGCCAGCAGCGCGCCGACCTGAACGGTATCGCCTGCGGCATACATCTGCTGGCCCATCACGCCGGCAGATGGAGCAGGCACTTCGACCGCGACCTTGTCGGTTTCCAGGCTGGCAATCGGCTCGTCGGCGGCAACCGCTTCACCGGGCTTCTTCAGCCACTCGCCGATGGTGGCTTCGCTGATGGACTCGCCCAGAACGGGCACTTTCACTTCGATGCTCATGGTTCACAAACCTTCGTCACTGTCCGCTTCAATTCGCGGATATCATTGTATGTTAGGCGGGGGTCAGCTGCCGCGCTGACGCCGGATTTCGTCGCGGACATCATGGCCCAGAGCGTCTGCAATGAGCGCGCCCTGTTCGGCCTGGTGGCGCTTGGCAAGACCGGTGGCGGGCGATGCCGCCGCGATCCGGCCCGCGTAACGCGCCCGCTTGGGGGCAACGCCGGCATCGGCCAGGCATTCCTCGATGAAGGGCTCGACGAAGAACCAGCTGCCGTTGTTGCGGGCTTCTTCCTGCGCCCAGACGACCTCTTCCAGATTGACCATGCGCTTGAGGCGGATGGTCAGCGGCTCGCCGGGGAAGGGGTAGAGCTGCTCGAGGCGGATGATAGCGGTGTGCTTGTCGCCCGCCGCGTCGCGCGCTTCCATCAGGTCGAACGCCACCTTGCCCGAACACAGCACCAGACGCTTGATGTCCTTGTCCTCCGGCTGAGCCGGGTCGGACAGGATGCGCATGAAATGGCTGTTGCCGCAGAAATCCTGCGTCTTCGAGACCGCCATCTTGTGCCGCAGCAGCGACTTGGGCGTCATGATGATCAGCGGCTTGCGGAACGGACGGTGCATCTGCCGGCGCAGTACATGGAAGTAGTTGGCCGGCGTGGTGATGTTGCACACCTGCATGTTGTCGCCCGCGCACAGCTGCAGGAAGCGTTCGAGACGCGCCGAGCTGTGTTCCGGACCCTGGCCTTCCATGCCATGCGGCAGCAGCATCACCAGACCGTTGGCGCGCAGCCACTTGGCCTCGCCGCTGGCGATGAACTGGTCGATCATGATCTGCGCGCCATTGGCGAAATCGCCGAACTGCGCTTCCCACAGCACCAGGGTCTTCGGGTCGGCCATGGCGTAGCCATATTCGAAGCCCAGCACGCCGTATTCGGACAAGGGGCTGTCGAGCACTTCGAACCGGCCATGCGGCACCTGCTCGAGCGGCAGATAACGGCCGCCGGTGTTCTGGTCGATCCACACCGCATGGCGGTGGCTGAACGTTCCGCGTCCGGAGTCCTGACCCGAGAGACGGACGGCATAGCCTTCCGACACCAGCGAGCCGAACGCCAGCGCTTCGCCGGTCGCCCAGTCGAAGCCTTCGCCCTTTTCGAACATTTCGCGCTTGGCATCGATGACGCGGCGCAGGGTCTTGTGGACCTCATGCCCTTCGGGGATGTTGGTCAACGTGCGGCCGAGGCTTTCGAGCAGCTTCTTGTCGATGCCGGTCTCGACATTGCGACGCGCGTACTCGGGGTCGGCAGGCGCGTGCAGGCCCGACCAGCGTCCGGCAAACCAGTCTGCCTGATTGGCCTTGTAGGTCTTGCCGGCCTCGAATTCGAGCTCGAGATTGTCCGAGAACGCAGTCGCAGTGCCGTCGATCCAGTCCTGCGACACCACGCCCTGTTCGATCAGCCGGTCGCCGTAGATCTTGCTGACACGCGGGTGCTGGCGGATCTTGGCGTACATCTGCGGCTGGGTGAAGCTGGGCTCGTCGCCCTCGTTGTGGCCGAAGCGGCGATAGCACCACATGTCGATGACGACGTCGCGATGGAACTGCTGGCGGAAATCGATCGCCATCTTGCAGGCAAAGGTCACCGCTTCCGGGTCATCGCCGTTGACGTGCAGGATCGGCGCCTGAACGCCCTTGGCGACATCCGACGGATAGGGCGAGGAGCGCGCAAACTGCGGGCTCGTCGTGAAACCGATCTGGTTGTTGACGATGAAGTGGATGCAACCACCGGTATTGTATCCGCGGATGCCCGAGAAACCGAGGCATTCCCACACGATGCCCTGACCGGCAAAGGCGGCATCGCCGTGCAGCAGCACCGGCAGCACCTGGCTGTGATCGGTCAGGTCGTCGCGGTTGACCTGCTGCGCGCGGACCTTGCCGAGCACAACGGGGTCGACCGCTTCAAGGTGCGAAGGATTGGGGACCAGCGACATATGGACACTGATGCCGTCGAACTCGCGGTCGGTGCTGGTGCCGAGGTGATATTTCACATCGCCGGAGCCTGCGACGTCATCAGGGTTGGACGAGCCGCCCGAGAATTCGTGGAAGATCACGCGATAGGGCTTGGCCATCACGTTGGCGAGCACGTTCAGGCGGCCACGATGCGGCATGCCATAGACGATTTCCTTGAGGCCGAGCTGGCCGCCGTACTTGATCACCGCTTCGAGCGCGGGGATCATCGATTCACCGCCATCGAGGCCGAAGCGCTTGGTGCCGACGTACTTCTTGCCGAGGAAGTTCTCGAACGTCTCGGCCTCGATCACCTTGGAGAGGATCGCCTTCTTGCCGTTTTCGGTAAACTCGATGACCTTGTCGACGCCTTCCATCCGGTCCTGGAAGAAGCGGCGCTCCTCCACGTCCGAGATATGCATGTATTCCAGGCCCACCTTGCCGCAGTAATTGGCGCGCAGGGTATCGATCAGCTGGCGTACGGTGGCGCTTTCAAAGCCCATCGTGCCGCCCAGGAACACCTTTTCGTCCATCTCGGCAGCGGTGAAGCCGTGATATTCTGGCGTAAGGTCGGCGGGCAGTTCCTGCTGCGACAGGCCCAGAGGATCCAGATCGGCTGCGAGATGGCCGCGCACCCGGTAGGTGCGGATCAGCATCATCGCGCGGATCGAACGATCCGCCGCGCGCGCGACCGCCGCTTCATCCACCGGCTGGCCAGCGGCTGCCGATGCGTTGCGCACCGCCGCTTTCACGGCTGCCTGCATCTGCATCGGGTCGAGCGCTGCCGTCAGGTCGTCGCCATCGCCCAGCGGCCAGTTGCTGCGCTGCCAGGTCGGCCCTGCCTGGGGGCCTTCTGCCGGATCGAAATCATATGCGTCGTAGGTCATAAACTACCGTCCCTATATCCCCTCTCCCCACCGAGGGAGAGGGTTGCGCAGACTTGGGCACGCCTGGCCCCAGTCGAAGCTGGGAGAGGGGGCAGCGACGCTACCGGTCGTGCTCCCAGCCCTCTCCCTCGCATCGCTGTGCGATGCTTCCCCTCTCCCCTCAGGGGAGAGGGTCATTATCGTCACACCGTCTCAAGCAACTCAGCAAGGGTCGTGCCAAGCAGCGAGGGCGAGGGGGAGACGCGGATGCCCGCTTCTTCCATCGCCGCGATCTTTTCTTCCGCGCCGCCTTCGCCGCCCGAAACGATTGCCCCTGCATGGCCCATGCGGCGTCCCGGAGGCGCCGTGCGGCCCGCGATGAAGCCGACCATCGGCTTCTTGCGACCACGCTTGGCCTCGTCCTTGATGAACTGCGCGGCTTCTTCTTCCGCACTGCCGCCGATTTCACCGATCATGATGATCGAGGTGGTCTCGTCATCGGCGAGGAACAGTTCGAGCACGTCGATGAAGTTGGTGCCGTTGACCGGATCGCCGCCGATGCCCACAGCCGTGGTCTGGCCGAGGCCCACTGCGGTGGTCTGGTGCACGGCTTCATAAGTCAGCGTGCCCGAGCGCGAGACGACGCCGACCGAGCCCTTCTTGAAGATGCTGCCGGGCATGATGCCGATCTTGCATTCATCAGGCGTCAGCACGCCGGGGCAGTTCGGGCCGATCAGGCGCGAGCCGCTGCCGACGAGCGCGCGCTTGACGCGGACCATGTCGAGCACGGGAATTCCTTCGGTGATCGCCACGATCAGTTCCATCTTGGCGTCGATCGCTTCGAGGATCGAGTCCGCTGCGAACGGTGGCGGAACGTAGATGCAGGTCGCGGTCGCGCCGGTGGCGGCCTTCGCTTCTGCCACGGTGTTGTAGTTGGGCAGGCCGATGTGCGTGGTGCCGCCCTTGCCGGGAGTCACGCCGCCGACCATCTGCGTGCCATAGGCCAGCGCCTGTTCGGTGTGGAATGTACCGGTCGCACCGGTCATCCCTTGCGTGATCACCTTGGTATGCTTGTTGACGAGAATGCTCATGGTTTCAGAAACTCCATTGCAGTGGCCGTAAAGACGAGGCCGGATAACGGGATATTGGCGGCGGCGAGCGCGCCTTGCGGAACGAAACTGACTTCCATTTCGATGTGGCCGGGTTTCAGGCCCGGGCTCCATACGTGCTTGATCATGCCGCCTTCGGGCGTCTGGGTGTCGTTGGGCTTGCGAACGGCCCACTCTTCAAGATCTTCGGACGAAATGGGGATGGCGGCGGTGAAATCATAGACCCGGCAGCCATGCGACCGCAGCGTTTCCAGGTCGACGCCCGAAAGCACCACGCCCAGCTCGCGGCCCGCGACGGTCATGCGGTATTCGCCGCCGTCGATCAGTTTCATGTCGGGATCGCTCTCGGCGAGCTTGGCCTTGCCGAACGCGACCAGCTTCATCAGCGCGCCAGTGTCATCGGCAGGAACCGGCTGCCAGCCTGCGGCGAGCACGCTGGCCTTGGCGACGGCCATGTTCTCGATACCCGAACAAGCGGTCGCAAACGCGGAGAGCACCTCACGCGCAGGGTAGGGGTTTTCGGCTGGCGGCGCGTCTTGCATCGCCGCCAGCGCGAAAAGTCCGATCAGAAGACCGGAAGCAGGCATCAGGCGAGGCTCGGGTCCAGCGTCTTGCACGCATCGAGCAGTTCCTTGACTGCGTCGACCGAGACCTGGAGGTTGCCCTTGGCTTCGTCGTCGAGGTCGATCTCGACGATCTGCTCGACGCCGCCGGCACCGATGATCACCGGAACGCCGACATACAGGCCGTCAAGACCGTACTTGCCTTCGACATAGGCCGCGCAGGGCAGCAGGCGCTTCTGGTCCGACAGATAGGCTTCGGCCATCGCGATGCCGCTGGTGGCGGGCGCGTAATAAGCCGAGCCGGTCTTGAGCAAAGCGACGATCTCGCCGCCGCCGCCACGGGTGCGCTTGACGATCTCGTCGATGCGCTCCTTGGTCGAACGGCCCTGCTTGATCAGGTCGGGCACGGGGATGCCGGCAACGGTCGAATACTGGACAACGGGGACCATGGTATCGCCATGACCGCCAAGCACGAAGGTGTTCACGTCGCGCACCGAGACCTGGAACTCGTCGGCGATGAAGTGGCTGAAGCGTGCGCTGTCGAGCACGCCTGCCATGCCGACGACCATGTGGTGCGGCAGGCCGGAGAATTCGCGCAGCGCCCAGACCATGGCATCGAGCGGGTTGGTGATGCAGATGACGAACGCGTTCGGCGCGTTGGCCTTGATGCCTTCGCCGACGGCCTTCATGACCTTGAGGTTGATGCCGATGAGGTCATCGCGGCTCATGCCGGGCTTGCGGGCAACGCCTGCGGTGACGATGATGACATCGGCGCCTGCAATATCGGCATAATCGTTAGTGCCGGTGATCTTCGCGTCAAAGCCTTCGACCGGGCCGCACTGCGAGAGGTCGAGCGCCTTGCCCTGCGGCACGCCTTCCACCACGTCGAACAGAACGACGTCGCCCAGTTCCTTGAGCGCCGCGAGGTGCGCGAGCGTGCCGCCGATATTGCCTGCGCCGATCAGCGCGATCTTCTTGCGTGCCATGGTCAATCCTTTCCGAAAATTAAAAGTCCCGGCCGAAACTGTCTGTCAGGAAAAGCGGGAAAGTGCCTGGTGCGTGTGCGTTCCCTGAACAGAAATCCGGCAATATGCTTGTCCGTTTCACGACCTGAAAGAGGCGCGCCCCGGCTTACCCGGGCTGAATGATCGCGCTCGGGGGTCTGACTAGGCCGCTTGAACGGGCATTTCAACCATCAAAAGACGCTACGGATCAATTATTTGTGCAAATGAAAACTGTTAGCAATAAGGCCTCGATCGGTCGCACCCCAGGCCCGTCGCGGCTCTGAATCGCCCGCGATATCGGCTCAAAGCGATACAGTCTCCAGCCAGCACTGGATGGACATATATCCCTGCATTCTATAACCGGTGTGCACCTGCGACCTTGGTAAGTGGGTTTTAACCCGCACTGCATAAGGTTTGGACGATGGCTACCAAAGTGCAATATACAGTCGATACCGAGTTGTCGCTCAAGCTGTTTCAGGATGGCGCCAGCGCGCAGGAGAATTTCGACAGCTCGATCACGGGCAAATGCCGCGACGGTGAGTTCGGAATTTTCTACCAGATGGACCGGCTCGAAGCCTATGGTCTGACTGGCGTGTTTTTCGTCGATCCCATGCCCGCGCTTGTCTACGGACCGGGCGTCGTGGCCCGGATCGTGGAACCGATCCTGAAGCGCGGACACGAGGTTCAGCTGCACATCCACACCGAATGGCTGGAATTTGCGCGCGATCATGAACTGAGCCATCTGCGCGGACGCAATATCGCCGATTTTTCGCTGGAAGATCAGATCCGCCTGCTGGATCAGGCGCGCGCGCTGCTCATGCTCGCAGGCGCGCCCCAGCCCACGGCCTTCCGAGCCGGCAATTTTGGTGCAAACGACGACACGCTCAGAGCCTTGAATGCGCTGGACGTCCAGTATGACAGCAGCTTCAACCCGGCGTTCCTCGAAGGCGAATGCGCGATCCGCCTCCCACCCGGTACGCCGCCGTTTGCTGAGCATCTTGGTGTCGATATCATCCCGGTCAGCGTCATCGAGGACCGGCCAGGCAATATCCGTGCGGTCCAATTGTGCGCATTGTCGGCATGGGAAATGCGTGATGCGCTCACCCATGCAGCGCAACATGAATGGCCCTGTTTCACGATCGTCAGTCACAGCTTCGAACTGCTCAGCCGCGACCGCACGCGCGTGAACGCCATCGTCAAGCAGCGCTTCGAAGCCATGTGCCTGAACATTGCAGAGCAGTCCAAGCTTGAGCATGCGGGGTTCAATGCCCTGCTGCCAAAGCGCAAGGGTTCGCTGATTGCGGTGCCCGCCAATCTGGTGCGCACGGCGATGCGCTATGGCGAGCAGGCAATCAGCCGCCTGCGATACGAGGTGGGCATTGCGTCCACCTTTTTCCTGAACGAATTTGCAATGGCGGAGTCGCTCGTAGCGCTCTGACGTTGCGGTCTGTCAGCCGCGCAGCAGCTTGCGGATACGGGCCTTGGCGCCGATGCGATCGAGCCACGCGCCAGAGCCTTCGACGGTGGCGTTGAACCTGTGATGGGCCGTGAGCAAGGCCCGGTTGGTGAGCGTCGGCTTCATCAGAAACACCGTTGCGCATTCGACCTGATCGGTGCCGAACAGGGCCTTGTGCGCGCCATCGCCCTCGGTAAAATCAAAGTAACGGAAGCGCGCTTCCGCAAACAGTTGCTCGAGAGCATGCATCTGAAGCACTGTGCCGGGTGATAACGACGCCGTGGCCTGATCATAGCCCAGATAGGCATAGATCAGGATATCGCCGACCACTGGCAGATAGAGATAGGCAATCGCGCGCTCATCGAGAAACAGGATATACGCGCGCAGGTTGTCGGCCTCGGCCAGCCGATGCGCTTCCTGGCGGAACGTATCGTATCCAGGCAATCCGGCATCGAGCAGCCGCGCCTGATAGGTCTGGCTGGAGAGCGGCAGCGCCGTATCAAAAAACGCGTCGATCAACTCGGGGCGATGATAGCTGCGAATGTCAAGCGAGCCGCCGCCTGCGTCAGCGAGCTTGCGCATCTTGCGCTTCAAGGTGGCGCGCGTCTTTGACGAGAACTGCGCCATATAGCCATCATGGCCCAGCGCCATGTCGATATAGTGGCGGGCGTAGATCTGGGGTTGCGAGGCAACGAGGCCGGGAAAATCCGTCGACAGGCGAGCAAGCATCGCGACCGGGGCCGATTGCAGCCGATATCCGTCCGCGTCGACCGGCAATGGTGCAGGGGACAGTGTCTTTGCACCCAGGATCGCATCAAGACCGTAAGGCAATGGCACCAGCATCCGCCGCGCACGTGCAACGCAGCGATCTCCCAGCAGGAAGCGGATGTCGGAGGGAACAGGCTGCATCGGTACGATCCGGTGGTATGAAGTGCGGGTGTCGGTGACAGGACTTACGGGATTACGGTTAAGATCGCTTGAACCAGCGCGGCACCAAGCGGCCTGATTTACCGGATTTTCACGACAGCCCATTAGCAACTCAAGCTCGAGCTGCGACCTCGAGATCATCATTGGTAACCGACGGGACAGGACCATGACGCAGCTCATGCCGCATGCGGCTTGCAATCATTGCGGATCGCGCGACGCGCGTCTGGCTGCGCGGGTGGATGGCTATACGCTGGTGCGGTGCGTTGCTTGTGACCTGGCATTTGTGGCCGACCCGCCATCGCCCGAGCGGCTTTCAGCGCTGTACCAAGCCAGCAACGAATATCACAGGACGCTGCACGACCCTGCCAGCGGCGATTATGCGCGGATGGCCAAAGTCGCGTGCGAGCATCTGGCCTTTGTGCGCCGCTGGGCATCGGGCGGCAGGCTTGTCGATGTGGGCTGTTCAACAGGGCTGTTCCTCAACGAGGCGCTGCGCGTGGGCTTTGATGTGTCCGGCGTCGAATTTTCCGCCACATCCGCACAGTTCGCCCGTGATCAATTCGGTATTCGTGTGATTGATGGCGATATCCACGCGCTGGACCCCGCACCCGAAAGCCTGGATATCCTGACGATGTTCGACGTCATCGAGCATGTCCGCGACCCTGCAAGCGATATCGCGGCAGCGTACCGCATGCTCAAGCCTGGCGGATTGTTCATCGTCTCCACGCCGAACATCGACGGGCTTTTCCCCAGGGCGTCCGAACCCCTGGCCGGGTTGCTTGGACACTGGCCGCATCCCGAACCGCCCTGGCATCTCTACCAGTTCTCGGTCCGCACCCTATCCAATATGCTGAAAAAGCAGGGATTTGCGCCATTGGGTACGCAGCACACCGCCATCGATCTTGCCTATAGCTTTGGAACGCTGCGCGACCTGCGGCGCAGCCCCAAAAGGCTGGCCTATGCACTTGCCTTCGCCCCGCTCGCCTGGGCCGGCCCTAAGATCGGCATGGGCGACTGGTTCTATCTGGCCGCGCGCAAAACCTGATGCTCAGCCGCTGATTTCATAGGCGATCGGCTTGAACGATCCGTTGTTCGATTGCAGGGCGGAGCAAGCGGTCAGACCGATGATCAGATCCATGTGCGCCACGAATCGGATGCTGTCGCCCGCCTTGCTCAGCGGAGGATCCACGCGCAGCTCGCCGGTCGTGCCATCGACGGGCACGTTCATGAAGCAGTTGAACGCCACCGGAATCATGTCCGGCGTGACGCCATAGGGCTCCAGCGCCGCGACCAGATTGCCGAAACACCCCCGGTGCGGGTCGGTATCGCCATAGATGATGCGGAACGTGTCTTTGGAGCAGGGTGTCAACAGGAAGTCATGCCGTCCGACATCATCGGCGACGATCTCCAGCATCACCTCCGAGCGGTTGGAATAGAGCGTATCGCCGGTGCTCAGATAGATGCGGCTGGCATAATCGAGCGTCCGCCCGGACGAGATCACCTCGCCGATGTCATGCGCATTGAACGCGAGCAGATCAGCGACCTGTTCTCCCCGAACATCGGTGACCGTCAGCGTCTGCCCTTTGGCCAGCATGAATGCCGTGCCGGAACGCGGCGGAATTTCACAGGGCATATTCGACGCTCTTTCTGGGCTTGAGGGGACACTGCCATCGTTCATCGACAACGCGTCCGCTGTACTGCCTGGCTTCGGATAGTGTGCCGTGCTTGGCCAGCATGGGGTTGATGTTCCCCGCCAGCGCAATATCGCGGTCGAGGATCGTGCCACGCATCTTGTCATACACGCCCGACGCGCGCAGTTGCTCGAACTGGTCGTGCAGATTGAACACGATCACGGGCCGATCAAACCGGCGTGCCGGACGGCTGGCACCAGGGTGCAGCCCGACCACGAAAAAGGCCTCGCCGCCGAAGCTGAGCGAAAAATGCGGATCGTTGGGATCGGAGCTGACACGCGGATCGACCGGCTGGCCGAGCCAGTCGTCCTTGTCGCTCAATGACTGCAGCCGTTCCCAGAGATGCCGCTCGAATGTTGCCTCGTCCAGGCCGGCATCTTCCTCGAACACCACTGCCAGCGACTGGAATGGCGTCGGATCGACCGCATAATCCTGCGCGATGTCGAGCAGGGCGGGGTGGATGCGCAGATCATCCCAGGCCGACCGCAGATCGCGTCCCACGATGATGCGCATGTTGCCCTTGGCCAGCGCGGATTTGGCGCCGACACAGGGAAAATTGCGGTCCTGAATGAATTCGCGAAACCGCTTTGCCAGCGGGTTGTCGTGGGTCGTTTTCGATGTCGTCATGGCAGGGTTACGCAAATCCGGCGTTGGGGTTGCCGTGCGTGTTCGGCAAACTTTCGGCCATCGCTTTGGCGCGTGCCAGATCGGCAATGAAAGCGCGCCGTTCGATTGCCGCACGCTCCTGGTCGGGCAGCCGCAACAGGTAGGACGGATGCACCGTCGCGATCAGCTGCGCGCCGCCTTCGAGCGCGTGGACCTTGCCCCGCATCGAACTGATGCTGGGGCTTTTGCCGGTGATACCACGCAGCGCGCTGCCCCCCAGCGAGACGATGATGTCGGGCTGCACAAGCGCGCGCTCCTGGTCGAGCCACCAGCGGCAGATGTCGATCTCGCCGGTGTTGGGGTTCTGGTGGAGGCGGCGCTTGCCGCGCGGTTCGAACTTGAAATGCTTCACCGCATTGGTGACGTACAGCGTCGCACGGTCGAGCCCCGCTTCGGCCAGGGCCTCGTCGAGCAGCTGGCCTGCGGGGCCCACAAACGGGCGTCCTTCCAGATCCTCGCGATCACCGGGCTGTTCGCCCACCAGCATGATACGCGCATCCGCGCGGCCTTCGCCCGGCACCGGCTGGGTTGCATGGCAATGCAGCGGGCAGCGGGTGCAGCCCTTCAGCGCTGCCGAGATATCCTCGAGCGAACGGATTGCATCGCCGGGCTCCGCATCCTGGGCCACGCCGCGAACGCGCCATTTGTCGCTGCGGGGATTGGCGAGCGAAACTGCGGTTTCGCGCATCTTGTCCACCCGCGCCGCGGCGCCTGCCAGCAACGGCGCGATGTCCTGCGCCTCGGGCAGATTGTGCCAGTATTTCTTGGGCATTTCCGCGCGCATGGCGGCAATCTTGACCCGCGCGGGGTTGAAGATCGCGCCGTAATAGGTGCGCCATTGATCCTCGACGATATCCCGGTCGGGAACCTCGTCGCGTGTCCCGGCAGGACCGAAGCTCAATTCTTCCGACTGCCAGATCGCGCGCGCATCTGGAGTCAGGATCGCCCAGTCCATGCCGTAGAACCGCTTGCGAAAGAACGGCGCGGCGAGGCGCAATATGCGGTGCTCGGGCTCGAACCAGGCCACATAGGATTCGCGATCCGCCTCGCTGCCGCCCAGGCGGCGGAAGCGGACAAAGGCGTGCATCTTGTGCAGGTCGCGCCGGATCGCCTTGTCCATCTTGGCGAGCCAGTCGACATCCGGATCGGTGCGCCGCTCGAGCAGCCGTCGGTCATCGAGCGCGCGCCAGACGACGCGATAAAGCCTCGACGGTACGGCAGGATCACGATGGCAGATGACCCGGTCGGCGATCGTCACCAGTTCGCGGGGAAGGGTGATAGTGCGTTTGGGGTCAAGATTGGCGCTATCCGCAAACAAGGACCCGCTTTCCCCCGCGTGCCGCCACAGCACCTCTTGCGGCGGCACGCCGGCTGCCAGCAGCGGTCGCGCCGCGCTGCGCCATTCGGTAAAATCGCCGGGATTGTGAAGCGTAACCTCGCGCATGATCGCCGCCCTAGAACGCCAGGCTCATCTGCTCGGGTGGCGGGGCGAAGCGCGCGCGCAGGTTGGCGCTGTCGGTCAGCCCGCCGGGCCGCCAGTCGGGCGTCGTGACGAAGGGCAGTACCTTCTTCACCGACGCGGTCAGCTTGGCCAGATCGCCGATGCGCACCGCGCCCAGCCGCCGTGCCGATAGGATCCGCTCGACCGCCTTCGTGCCCAGCCCGGGCACCCGCAAGAGCATCTCGCGCGGTGCCCGGTTGATATCGACCGGAAAGGATTCGCGTCGCTGCAACGCCCAGGCAAGCTTGGGGTCGATCGTCAGATCGAGCATCCCGTCCTGCGCGCCGATCATGATTTCCTCGCGCGCAAACCCATAAAAACGCAGCAGCCAGTCAGCCTGGTACAATCGGTGTTCGCGCATCAGCGGCGGACGCACCGGGGGCAGATCGCTGCTGGCATCGGGAATAGGGCTATAGGCCGAATAATAGACCCGGCGCAGGCGATAGCCCGAATACAGGCTGGTGGCCGATTGCAGGATATCGTTGTCGCGTGCGCTGTCTGCCCCCACGATCATCTGTGTCGACTGACCTGCGGGCGCGAAACGCGGGGGTTTGGCCTTGCGGAGCAGGCGACCCTTGCGTGCATCGGCGGCATCGTCCAGCCCGACGCGAACCCCCGCCATCGTCTTGCGGATGGTCGCGGAGGTCTTTTCGGGCGCGAAGCTCTTGAGCCCTTCCTCGGTCGGCAGTTCGACATTGGTGGACAGCCGGTCAGCATACAGGCCCGCGCGGGCAATCAGTTCGGGTGAGGCGCCCGCGATCGTCTTGAGGTGGATATAGCCCTGAAAGCGATGCTCTTCGCGCAACAGTCGCGCGACTTCGATCAACTGCTCCATCGTGTAATCCTCTGACCGGATGATGCCCGATGAGAGGAACAGCCCTTCGATATAATTGCGCTTGTAGAAATCCAGCGTCAGGCGGACCACCTCTGCCGGGTTGAACCGCGCGCGCGGCACGTTGCTCGAGGCGCGATTGATGCAAAAACGGCAGTCGTAGATGCAGAAGTTGGTGAGCAGGATCTTGAGCAGCGATATGCAGCGGCCATCGGGCGCATAGCTGTGGCAGATGCCCATGCCGCCCGTCGATCCGATCCCCTTGGTGCCGGTCGAATCGCGTTTGATCGTGCCCGACGACGCGCAGGATGCATCATATTTCGCCGCATCGGCGAGCACGGCCAGTTTTTCCAGAATCGGTTTTTCGCTCATGAACCCGATATAGGCCATGGAACAAAGAAAGAACAGAGGCTTATGCCGCCTCGGCGCTCCATCCACCCCGGATCGGCCGGGAGGACGGGGTGCGGCCTAGAGCCCTATTTGCGGATGAACGCCAGAATATCGGCGTTGACGGTATCGGCATTCACCGTGAGCATGCCGTGCGACAGGCCTTCATAGATCTTCAGCTCGCAATCCGGGAGCAGGTCGGCCTGCAGCAGCGCTGCGTTCTGGTAGGGCACCACCTGGTCGTCATCGCCGTGCAGCACCAGCGTGGGCACCGTCATCGCCTTCAAATCTTCGGTCTGGTCGGTTTCGGAAAAGGCCTTGATGCCTTCGTAATGCGCCTTGGCGCTGCCTATCATCCCCTGCCGCCACCAGTTTTCGACCACCGCTTCATCAGGTTCCGAATCTTCGCGGTTGAAGCCGTAGAACGGGCCCGAGGCGACATCGCGGAAAAATGTGGCGCGGTTGGCGGCCAGCGCGCTGCGGAAGCCATCGAACACATTCATGTCGAGCCCGCCCGGATAGCGATCTGTCTTCACCATGATCGGCGGCACGGCAGCGACCAGCACCGCCTTGGCGACGCGCCCCTGCGGAATGCCATGCTGGGCGACATAGCGTGCAGCCTCGCCGCCGCCGGTCGAATGGCCAATATGCACCGCATACTTGAGGTCGAGATGCGCCGCGACGGCTGCCGCATCGGCAGCATAATGATCCATGTCATGACCTTCGCTGACCTGCTCCGACCGACCATGGCCGCGTCGGTCATGCGCGACGACGCGAAAGCCGTGCTGCAGAAAGAACAGCATCTGCGCGTCCCAATCGTCGGACGACAGGGGCCAACCGTGATGGAACACGATCGGCTGGGCATCCTTGGGGCCCCAGTCCTTGAAGAAGATCTGCGTTCCATCGAATGAAGTGACATAGGCCATGGCGATCTCCTGTGCGTCGGGGCAGTGTTAGCGAAAGTCTGCGACAGATGCGTGACGCCGATGGGCGCCATAACAGAACGACGAACACCGTCTCAGACGATCAGTTCCACGGTCAAGTACAGAAGGTATTCGGTGCGAAGCCTGTAAAAGTCTACCCGGAGGTTCGCGGGACTGCAAAACCGCATGGCGGAGCGATTCAGCCCGGTTTCGGCATCGTACCGGGACGCAGGAAAGCGAACATGTGCGCGACATAATCCGCCTTGCCCAGGTTTACGCCCTGCGCACGCAAGATCGCATAAGCGGCCATCACATGAAAATAGAGCTGCGGTATGGCCCAGTCGCGGACATATTGCGCGGCGGTCAGATCGAAGACCATGCCATTGGGCAACCGGTGCGCGATGGGGGCTTCGGGCGCGAGGTCGGCCATGTCGGCTGCCGCTGCTTCGATGATGCGGATGGTTTCGGCGATCCGCGCCTGCGCATCGGCGATCGACCGGGGTGCGTCTTCTGCATTGCGTCCATCGGCCAGTAGCGTGGCGACCGAGCGGGGCAGGTCGTCCTGCCGCAGCCGGAAAATGCCCTCCTGCGCCTGCACGCAGGCAAAGCAGATCTGGGTAAACAGCGGGAACATGTCATCCGCGAGGCGCGCATGCATGATCGATGCGGCCGTGTCTGGAGCCAATTGCTGCGATGCCTTGTCGAGCCAGACGGAGAGCGCCTTCAGCATCTGCAGGTAGGTAGGGGCCAGTATATCGTCGAGCTTCATGCCATGTTCCTCTCGTTGGCGAGGGTCATAGCTGGCACGCAAAGCTGCGGAAATGACAAAGGGCGTAGGCAGCAGGTAAAAGTGGGAAAGTGGTGCCCGGGGACGGGGTCGAACCGCCGACACTGCGATTTTCAATCGCATGCTCTACCAACTGAGCTACCCGGGCATCGGGTTTCACCACATCTGCAAGCAGACCGGTGAGCCGTTCATCGCCAGACCGGCGATTTGGAGCGCCGCCTATAGGCAGGCTTGGTGGGGCTTGTCCATAGCAAAATCGCCAAGCCCCGAACGCATGTCATTCATACTCCTCGTCGGGCTGGTCCGCAGGCGGTCCAGGCACGCGATAGCCTTCGCCCAGCCACTGCAGAAGGTCGCGATCCTTGCAGGCCTTGCTGCAAAAGGGCGTGAATTCGGCGCGCGCAGGCTTGGCGCACAGGGGGCAGGGGCGAGGGTTGGCCATGGCGCGTATCTAGGCAGTAGCCGGTTGAACCGCAACCGCGCGACCTGTCCGGCGCTGCAGTGCATCGAGCCATGCCGGCTCGCGCGCCAGTAGCTGCGATTCGGCAGCGCTGAGGTCGAGCGCCAGCACGCCTGTGCCGCCATCGCGTTCGGCGCTGCGCAGGGCGGCCATGACATGCCAGCGGACCGGATCTGCGGCGAACAGTTCCATCAGTGAGGCGCGGGTGCGCTTGAGCACGATCTGCATCAGCCCATAGCCGTTAATGGCGGTGCGCTCGCAGGGGAGCGGCATGGCCGCGTCATAATAGTTCGCCACCGCGTTGCGGTCCGCCTTGTCGGCCAGGGTCGGGAAATCTACGACCACGCTGCCGCCGATCCCATGGCGACGGATTGCGTGCGCGATCTGAGTCGCCGCCGCCAGTCCCAGCGCGCGCGGCGCGATATCTCCATCGACGTCGATCACCGTCATCGCAGGCGTGGGCGAGAGCGTCAGCGATCCGCCGGTAAAGGCGATCTGGCCGGTTTCGGCCTCGGCCAGCACATCGTGCCAGCCCGATTCGGCCAGCACATCGGGGCCGTGTGCAGACACGCGGATGATGTCATGGCCATCGGCGGTAATGCGATCGAGCAGACTTGGAGCCTCCCGAAGCGGCGTGTCCGCCGCCACGGCGCGCAGCCGCGCCGGTTTGTGGCGCGTGGTTGCAGGCGAGAGGCCGGGTTCGACCAGTGCCTCGCGCACCACTTCGGCGCGCACGGTCTTGCCCTCGCTCAGGTCCTTGGGCACCGGCTGCAGCATGGCTTCGCTGCCATCGCTCAGCAGGATTCGGGCACGGTGACCGCCAGCGCTTTTGGCCAGCAACCGCCCCGCGACGATTGCGCCGCAGCCCCCCGTCTGATCGCTGCGCTGGATACGTGCTTCAACGATGCGGCCATGTTCGATCAACGCTGCGCGTTCCTCGCCGATGCCGTCTTCATACAACCAATGTGTCATGAAGCAGGGTTCCACAGGCCAGCGGTGATCAGCATGCTGCGTGTTTCATACAAGGGCAGGCCCATGATACCGCTGTAGCTGCCGGCGATGGACCTGATCAGCGCCTCTGCGCTGCCCTGGATGGCATATCCGCCAGCCTTGCCCTGCCACTCGCCGCTGGCGATATAGGCGGCAATCTCGTCTTCATGCAGCCGCTTGAAGGTCACGGTGCTTTCGCTAAGCCGGTGCAGGCTGCGGCCGCCGGGTAGCGATAATGTGACGGCGGAAAGGACCAGATGCCGTCTTCCCGAGATGAGGTCGAGGCAATGACGGGCATCGGCTTCGCTCTCAGCCTTGGGCAGAATGCGGCGCCCGACCGCGACCACGGTATCGCCTGAAAGCACCGCGCTGTCCGGATGAAGCGCGGCGACGACAGCGGCCTTTTCTGCCGCCATGCGCTGCGCATAGACGCGCGGAAGCTCTGACTTCAGCGGGGTTTCATCGATATCGGCGGGGACAATCGCGTCCGCAGTTATGCCGATCCGCGCCAGCAATTGCTGGCGGCGCGGACTGGCCGATGCAAGGATCAGCGGTGGCATTACTTAAAGCGGTAGGTAATCCGGCCCTTGGTCAGATCATAAGGGGTCAGTTCCACCAGAACTTCATCGCCAACCAGAACGCGGATGCGGTTCTTGCGCATCTTGCCGGCGGTGTGGCCAAGGATTTCGTGGTCGTTTTCCAGCTTCACGCGGAACATGGCGTTGGGCAGCAGTTCGACCACCTGGCCGCGCATTTCGAGAAGTTCTTCTTTTGCCATTCGGCCCCTGCAATTTGGTTCTGGTGTTGACGCAGCGACCGTTCGCTCCGCCGGGTGCGCGCGCCCTTGAAAATCATGGGCCTGCGCAAAGTTCAGCGCGCCTTACAGACAAAGCGTGCAAAAGAAAAGACGGGAGTTTGCGCGGTTTGCCGCAACCGTCCCGATTATCAGCGCCGCTGCGCGATCCGAAGCGTTTGGGCAACACTCGGTAACAATGCCAAAATTTGTTACAATTCAGCACTGGCTAAGGCGACGGGCCGCATCATATTGCGCTGCAACAGATAAAGTCCCCCATGCGCTTCCCCGGCGCCGCCCAAGAACAAGAGAACGCCTTTCCCATGATGCTCAAGCTGCGACCCCGCATTTCGGCCTTAGCGCCTTCGCGCCCGGCGATTACGCTGTCCTTTGCCTCGGCCTTGCTGGTCGCCACCAGCCCCGGAGCACTCGCTGTATCGCTGGAGGACGACACCGCTCTCAAGGCAGACGCTGCCAGTGCCGCCCAGGCCCAGATCCAGACGCCCGCCGCACCCGATACCGAGCCTGACGATGACGGCGATACCATCGTGGTGGTCGCCGAGCGCCTGCGCGGATCAATCCAGACCGATGTGCCGCCAGTGGCGGAGCTCAATGCAGCGGATGTCGCGATTTATGGAGCATCGTCGCTCGCTGAACTGCTGCAGCAGATTGCGCCGCAGACCGGCAGCGCGCGGGGCAGGGGGGGCGATGGCCCGGTCGTGCTGCTGAATGGACAGCGTGTTTCCGGTTTCCGCGCGATCCGCGACATTCCGCCCGAAGCGATCCAGAAGGTCGAGGTGTTCCCCGAAGAGCTGGCGCTGAAATACGGCTTCCGTCCCGATCAGCGCGTCATCAATTTCATTCTCGTCGAGAACTATCAGAGCCTTGCAGCCGAGGTCGACCAGAGCCTGGCGACCCAGGGCGGCTATGGCACCACCGAGTTCGAGGGAACCTTCACCAAGCTGGGCAAGAACACCCGGCTGATCGTCGATGTCGAGTATGAAATGGCATCCTCGCTGCTCGAAAGCGAGCGTGGCATCCTTCAACCCGACAGCAGCGCTCCCTTTGCGCTGGGCGGCAATGTCGGCGCATCGCCATTTGGCACAGGTTCCGCAATCGATCCGGCGCTCAGCGCGCTTGCAGGTCGGCCGCTGACGCTGGTGGGCATCCCTCAGGGTATCAGCGGCGCGCCTGCTCTCTCCGCTTTCACCGGCGCTGCAAACACGACCGACCTGGGTCAGTTCCGGACACTGGTTCCCAATTCCGACCGGATTCAGGCTAACGCGACTTATATCTACAACCTCAGCCCCGACACAAATGTGCAGGTCAATGGAACCTACACCAACAATTATGCGACATCGCTGCTCGGGCTCAACACCGCGACGCTGCTCATTCCTGCAACCAACCCCTTTTCCCCATTCAGCAATGATGTCAGCTTGCTGACCGCCTTCGGCGATCCGCGTGCGATCACCCGGACGGTCGATACCGACACCTATTCGCTGGGCTTCAACGCCAACGGCGTCTTGCCAGCGAACTGGAAATGGGCGCTGACCGGAGACTACACCCGCGTCGATACGCTGACCATCATCGACCAGTCGGTCGATGTGAGCGGGCTTCAATCCGCGATTTCCAGTACCACCAATCCGATCAATCCGTTCACCGGAACGCTGGGAACGCTGCTGCCCGGACTGGTGAGCGATTCTGCGCAGAGCCGCAACCAGCTGTTCAACAGCCAGCTCACCGCCAATGGCAAGCTGGCAGACCTGCCCGCCGGGCCGGTCAACATGACGCTGGTCGGAGGGTTCGCTCGCCGCCTGCAGGATTCGGTCGATAGCCGCCGGGCAGGGCAGGGCAGCAATTCGCTGGCCCGCAGCGAGGCCAATGTTTCTGCCAATATCGATGTGCCACTGGTCGATGACTACATGAGCGACTGGTTCGGCAAGCTCTCGGTCAACGGCAATCTGGGCTATCGCGAGTTGAGCGATGCAGGTGGCCTGCTGAGCTTTGGCTATGGCCTCAACTGGTCACCGACCGACACGGTGACCATCCAGGCTTCGTTGATCGCCGAAGAAGCGGCCCCGGGCATCAGCCAGTTGGGCGATCCGCAGATCGTCACGCCCAATGTCAGCACGTTCGATCTGGCGCGCAACCAGACCGTGCTTGCAACCGTCATTTCTGGCGGCAATCCATTGTTGACGCCCGAGGAGCGGCGCGACGTCAAGGTATCGCTCAACTATCGCCCGCCGTTTATCGAAGGGCTCGATTTCCTGGCGGAATACATCCGCAACCGCAGCTATGGCACGACATCCTCGTTCCCCATTCTGACCCCGGAGATCGAGGCGGCTTTCCCCGATCGCATCATCCGCGATACCGATGGCACATTGCTCGCGATCGACCAGCGCGCGATCAACTATGACCGGGTGACGAGCGATCGGCTGCGCTACGGCATCAACTTTTCGCGGCGGATTGCCGGGGATGAGCGCGCCGCCGGACCCGGTGGGGCACGCGGCGGCCCCGGCGCGGGCGGTCCTCCACCTGGCGCTGGACCGCGTGGGCCAGGCGCAGGAGCGGGCGGTACGCCCCCGGCAGGAGGTCCTCGCGGTGAACGGGCCCGCGCGGGCGGACCACCGCGCGGGCCGAGCGGCGGCTTCGGCCCGGGTGCAGGCGGCCGCGGCGGCCGCTGGAACATCTCGATCTATCACACCGTGCGCTTTGCCGAGACGATCCGCATTCGCCCCGGTCTGCCGGAGCTGGACCTTCTGGGTGGATCGGCGGTTGGATCGAATGGCGGCGTGCCCCGGCATGGCGTGGAGATGGAGGGCGGGCTCTTCCTCAACGGCGTGGGCCTGCGCTTTACCGGCAATTACCAGAGCGGATCGCGGGTCGACGGCGGCGGCCTTCCAGGCGCGACCGATCTGCGGTTCAACGATATCGCGACATTCGGCATGCGGGCTTTTGTCAATCTCGACAACAAGCCGAAGCTGACCGATGCGCTGCCGTTCCTCAAAGGGTCACGGCTGCGGCTGGGCGTGGACAACATCTTCAACGCCCAGCAGCGCGTAACCACCGATGCCGGCGATGTTCCGCTGCGCTATCAGGCCGGCTTCATCGATCCGCAGGGGCGCGTCGTCTCGCTGAGTTTCAGAAAACGGTTCTGAACGGGGCAAAAGCCGTGGCAAATTTGCCATGGCTTTTGCCGAAGGCGACCGTTAAAGACGCTGACCTTGAGCCGGAGCGCAAGCTTTTCGGCAACGCTGGTTATGCAAGGAGCCCCAATTGGCGCTGACACCTAACAAGGACGCAGATGCCGCGCGTGACAACATGTTCCTGCGCGAGGTGGATGACGCCCTGCGCCAGGACCAGATGGCCGGCATCGTTCAGAACTATGGCAAGCTCATCCTGATCGGGATCGTTGTCCTGCTGCTCGCGCTGGGCGGCTGGTTTTGGTATCAACATTCCAAGAGCGAAGCGGCGGGGCTGCGCGGCGAAGAGATGACCAATGCGCTCGATGCGGTGCGCAGCGGCAATCTTCCTGGCGCGGCCAATGCCCTCAAGGCGCTCGAAACGGCCGATCAGCCGGGTTATCGTGCGATGTCTCAAATCCTGGCTGCCGGCATCAAGCAGGAACAGAACGATCCCAAGGCCGCTGCAGCTGCCTTTGCCAAGGTTGCTGCCGATGAAAGCCTGCCGCAGCCGCTGCGCGATCTGGCGCTGGTCCGTCAAACGGCCGCGGAATATGACAGCCTCCAGCCGGCAGAGGTGATAGCGCGGCTGAAGACCCTCGCCGTACCGGGCAACCCCTGGTTCGGCAGCGCAGGCGAAATGGTCGCGATCGCGCACATGCGGATGGACAAGCCCGATTTGGCCGGGCCGTTGTTCCAGAAGCTGGCCGACGACAAGGATGTGCCGGAAACGATCCGTTCACGTGCGCGTCAGTTGGCCGGTGTCATGGGCGTCGATGCGGTGGTTGATCCCAGCAAGGCACAAGGCGTTGGCACGCCGGCTGCCGTATCGGGAATGGCTGCACCGGCGGGTGCGCAATGATAGTAATTTTGCGGGTCGCTACCGTTGATGATGCAGTTTTGATGTTTCGGGGAGCTTGACTGGCAATGCAAAAGACCAAATGGGCGATGTTGCTCGCGCTGTCGGCAACGCTGGCAGGATGCGGTGTCCTGGGCGGTGGTGACAAACCCAAGGTGACACCGACGGTGGGCAATCGCACATCGATTCTCACCCGCGCCGAAAGCGGTGCAAACGTCGACAAGGATCTGGCTGGTGTTGCGGTGATCCTGCCGCCGGCCACGGTCAACGCCAACTGGGGCCAGCCTGGTGGCAGCGCCACAAAGGCCGTCGGCCACCTTGCCATTGGCGAGACGATCAGCCGCGCCTGGAGCACCCGGATTCCCGGGTCGAGCCTGCGCGTCCGGCTGGCTGCCGCGCCCGTCGTCTACGGGGGCAGGCTGTATGCGGTTGATACCGATGGCATGGTCCATTGCTATGATACGGCGACCGGATCGCAGGTCTGGTCCGTCAAGCTGGAAGCGGCTGGTGATGGTTCCTCATCGGTATTCGGCGGCGGAGTCAGTGTCGATGCGACGCGCGTCTATGCCACCAATGGCGTGGGCGAAGTCGCTGCGCTCAACCCCGTTGACGGATCGCAGATCTGGCGTGTGAAGCCCGCAGGTCCGCTGCGCGGCGCTCCGACCCTCGCGTTCGGGTCGCTGTACGTGATGACGCAGGACAACCAGCTGATCGCGCTCAATCAGGCCGATGGCACGATCATCTGGAACCAGAGTGGATCGCTGGGCCAGGCGGGCGTGTTCGGCGTGGCTGCTCCGGCAGCCGGCCAGGGCACCGTGGTCGCTGGCTTCTCCAGCGGCGAGCTGATCGCCTATCGCTATGAAAACGGACGTAACCTGTGGTCGGACGCGCTGGCACGCACCAGTATCTCGACCTCGGTGTCGACACTCACCGACATTGATGCCGACCCGATCATTGATCGCGGCCGCGTCTATGCAGTGGGTGAAGGCGGCCGCATGGCTGCCTATGAACTGGTGACTGGCCAGCGGATCTGGGAACTCAATATCGCGGGCATCTCCACCCCGGTGATCGCGGGTGAATGGCTTTTCGTGCTGACCGATGATGCGCGCATCCTGTGCATCGCGCGCGCCACCGGCAAGGTGCGCTGGTCGACCCAGTTGCAGCAGTATCGCAAGGAAAAGAAGAAAGAGGGCCAGATCTACTGGAACGGCCCGGTTCTCGCCGGTGGTCGCCTGTTCACCGCGAACACCAATGGCGAGGTCGGCTCGATCAACCCTTCAGACGGCACGTTCACCTTGCTGTTCGACGTGAAGGAAAAGGTCTCTCTGCCGCCGATCGTGGCGGACAACACGCTCTACATCCTGGATGATGGCGGGACGATTACCGCTTACCGCTGACACGCCGGATCGCATGCATCTGATCGCGGGGGGAGACAAAAGCTCTTTCCCGCGATACAGGCGCAGTCATGTTACCCGAAATCGTCATCATCGGCCGACCCAATGTCGGCAAATCCACCATGTTCAACCGTCTGGTTGGCAAGAAGCTCGCGCTGGTCGACGACCAGCCCGGCGTGACGCGCGACCGGCGGCTGGGCAAGGCAGAGCTGCTGGGCCTGCACTTCCAGATCGTCGATACGGCAGGCTATGAGGACGAAGACCCTGAGACCCTGCCTGGCCGCATGCGCCGGCAGACCGAACAGGCCGTTGCGACCGCGCGCGCTGCGCTGTTCGTGTTCGATGCCCGCGCCGGAATCACGCCGCTGGACGAGGAAATCGCCCGGTGGCTGCGCACGACCAAGACGCCGATCATCCTCATGGGCAACAAGGCCGAAGGTCGCGCGGCCGATGCCGGCCTGATGGAATCCTATGCGCTGGGCCTGGGCGAACCGATCGCCTTCAGCGCCGAGCATGGCGTGGGAATGGCCGAGCTGTTCGATGCCCTGCGCCCGCTGATCGAGGATTGGGACGAGGGCAATGAAGACGACACGCAACTGCCTGCGATCAATGTCGATGCTGATACCGTCGATGAAAACGCGGTGGAAGCCGCGCCGCTGCAGCTGGCCATCGTCGGACGCCCCAACGCCGGCAAATCGACGCTGATCAACAAGATACTGGACGAGGACCGGCTGATCACTGGTCCGGAAGCCGGCATCACGCGCGATTCGATCGCCATCGACTGGGTCTGGCATCCGGCGGACGATTCGCCGTCGCGTCCGGTTCGGCTGATCGACACCGCCGGCATGCGCAAGAAAGCCAAGGTGGTCGACAAGCTGGAAAAGCTCTCGGTTGCCGATGCGCGCCGGGCGATCGATTATGCCGAAGTCGTCGTTCTGCTGCTGGATGCAACCCGCGGCTTGGAGCTGCAGGAACTCAAGATCGCCGACAGCGTGATCCAGGAGGGCCGAGCGCTGATCATCGCGATCAACAAATGGGACGTGGCGCAGGACGCCTCCAGCCTGTTCAACGGCATCAAGGCAGCGCTCGACGATGGCCTGGCGCAGCTGCGCGGGGTGCCGGTGCTGACCATCTCGGGGATCACCGGCAAAGGCATCGACACGCTGATCAAGGTCGCGTTCGAAACGCGCACGGCATGGTCGCGCCGCGTGTCTACAGGGCAGCTCAACCGCTGGTTCGAAATGGCGGTGGAAACCAACCCGCCGCCGGCCCCCGGCGGCAAGCGCATCAAGCTGCGCTATATCACCCAGGCCAAGGTGCGCCCGCCGGGCTTTGTCATCTTCGGAACGCGTGTTGACGAATTGCCCGAAAGCTATTCGCGCTATCTGATCAACGGCTTACGCCGGGAGCTGGGCTTCGGCGCGGTTCCGGTTCGGATAACCTATCGTGCGCCGAAAAATCCTTTCTCCAAGGATTGAAGCAGTTAGCTGCAATTTGATGGTAATGAATTGTCGATTGTTGATCCGCTTTGCGGTTACTTCTTTGCGGCAAGGATTCATTTACCACTCCTGATGTATTTTCCAGTCCTAAGTGCTTTCAAGCACGACTGGAGGTTGCATCATGTCCTATCAAGAAGGGCCGTTGATTAACTGGTCGACCTACGCTCAGTCGAGAGCGACTCTGGGCGGCGATTTCGTCCGCATCCTCGGCTATTTCCGGGAAGACGGCGTCAAGTCGGTGGAAGCGATCGAGACGGCCATGCGCGAGGCCAGCGCGGCTCGGCTGGTGCTGCCGGCGCACACGCTCAAAAGCGAGGCGCTGCAGTTCGGAGCAGAGCAGCTGGGGATGCTGGCCGAGAAGATCGAGATGACCGCGCGGCATTGTGTCGAGATCCAGGAATCGCCGGACGAATTGCTGCAGGACATCGTCGGCCTGCGCGAACTCTTCCGCGTCTCGCTGGCTGCGCTCGAGAAAGAGGCCAATCCGCTGGTCGAACGCCGCACCTTCGGACGTCGTCCGCCGATGGCAGGCGCGGCGATGGGCGCCCAGCGCACCTTTGGCCGCAGCTGACTGTCTGTCCCGCATGGCTTGACCATCGGGGCTTGCAGTCATATCTGGGCGACATGGCTATCCGTCCCATCCTTGAAGTGCCCGATCCGCGGTTGAAGACCGTCTCCACCCCTGTCGAGGCGTTCGACGACGATCTGCGCACTCTGGTCGCCGACATGTTCGAGACCATGTACGACGCGCCCGGCATCGGCCTGGCGGCGATCCAGGTGGGCGTGCCCTTGCGCGTTCTGGTGATCGACCTGCAGTCCGAAGAGGACGAGGAAGGCAAGCCGATCCGTGCGCCGCGCGTGTTCATCAATCCCGAAATCCTCGATCCTTCGGCTGACTATACGCTGTATAACGAGGGCTGCCTGTCGGTCCCCGATCAGTATGCCGACGTCGAACGCCCCTCGTCGATCCGTGCCCGCTGGCAGGATCTGGACGGCAAGGTGCACGAAGAGGCGATGGACGGCCTGATGGCCACCTGCCTGCAGCACGAGATGGACCATCTCGAAGGCATCCTGTTCATCGACCACCTCTCGCGGCTCAAGCGGCAGATGGTGCTGAAAAAGCTCGAGAAGATGCGCAAGGCGGCCTGAGCGCGACACATCGCTGCAACATCGGGCTCCGCCGGCGAAGGCAGGAGCCCAGCTCCTACGTTCACTGCCAGACGCACGGTCCGGAGATGGACCCCCGCCTTGGCGGGGGAGCATTGTAGGGGCATCAGTTGTCCCCAGCGCGTAGGCGTTGCCCCATTGCCAAGCCACCGCCCGCGCTCTAGGTTCGCTTTTCGTTCCAATTTCATGCGCGGGAAGTTTCCATGGACCTGTGGGTCGCAGTTCTCATCATTGTTGCCCTGATCGCAGGGCTCGCCATCGGCTGGTTCATCGGTGGCAAGCCCGTCACTGATGCACGCGCTGAGCGCGAAGAGGCGCAAACCGCGCTCAAGGCGCTGCAGGAGCAGTTCAACGCCGCGATCCGCGATCTGGCAGGCACAAGCGAACGCGCGAAGCTGGCCGATGATCTGTCCTTGCGGCTGGAGGCGGTTCGCACGGACCATGCCGCGCTCTCGGGTCAGTTGGCTGCCGCTGCCGAACGTGCACGCCAGGCCGATGATCTGGCCGCCCGGCTCGACACGCTGCGCGCAGAGCATGCCGCGTCCGCGCGCGAACTGGCGACGATGAAGGCGGATGCGGCCAATCACGAAAAGCAGGTGCGGCTGCTGGTGGAAGCGCGCGAACAGCTTTCGCAGCAGTTCGGCGAGGTCGGCAACAAGCTGTTGGGTGAGGCGCAGGAGGCGTTTTTGCGCCGCGCCAACGAGCGGTTCGCTCAGTCCGAGGAAAAGAACGAGGAGAAGATCCGCACGCTGCTTGCCCCGGTGGGAGAGCGGCTCAAGACCTATGAGGAGCAGGTCCAGAAGATCGAGGCGACCCGCAGCGAGGCCTATGGCACGCTGACCGGGCTGATCGAGCAGATGCGCGCCGGGCAGGACCGGGTGCAGGCCGAGGCCGCGCGGCTGGTCAACAGCTTGCGCAATGCTCCCAAGGCGCGCGGACGCTGGGGCGAGCAGCAGCTGCGCAACGTGCTCGAAAGCTGCGGGCTTGCCGAACGCACCGATTTCGCGATGGAGGTCAGCCTGGATACCGAAGACGGGCGGCTGCGCCCCGATGCGGTGGTCAAGGTGCCCGGCGGGCGGTCGCTGGTGATCGATGCCAAGGTGTCGCTGAACGCCTATCAGGACGCATTCGGCGCGGATGACGATGGCGCGCGCAAGATCGCGCTCGCGGCGCACTGCGCTTCGATGAAGGCGCATATCGATGGCTTGTCGCGCAAAGCCTATTGGGACCAGTTTTCCGACGCGCCTGACTACGTGATCATGTTCGTCCCCGGCGAGCATTTCCTCTCGGCCGCGCTCGAGCATGACCCGTCGCTGTGGGACCATGCGTTCGACAAGAAGGTACTGCTGGCAACGCCGACCAACCTCGTTGCCATCGCGCGTACGGTGGCGAGCGTCTGGCGGCAGGAAGGGCTGGCGGCAGAGGCCAAGCAGATCGGCCAGCTGGGCAAGGAGCTCTACGACCGGCTCGCGGTCTCCGCCGAGCATTTGAAGCGCGTGGGATCAGGCCTGTCGAGCGCGGTCGGCCATTACAACAAGTTCGTCGGCAGCTTCGAACGCAACGTGCTCTCCACCGGTCGCAAGTTCGCCGCGCTCAACATCGAGACCGGCAAGCGCGAACTGGAAACGATCGACGAGATCGAAGCGCTGCCGCGCTATGGCGACGCCGCGCTGATAGAGGCGGGAGAGGAAGTGAAGGACGCGGCGGAGTGACCTAGGCCCTGTCAGATACAAGCTCTGCGAAGATTTTAGGCCGAGCCAATACGGCAAGATGTTATCGCTTGCGAAATTGGCCGATGGTCAGGTGAACGAGCACTTGTAATACTCGCCCCATAAAGGGCGACATTCAACAAGATCACCGCCGAAAAGTTTTGTCACCCTATCGGGGGCATAGAACTTGCCTGTTTCCTGGTTAAACCCCTCAGCCAGCATCACATCACCGCTAGGGTCAAACACTATCGCAGACCAGTTATCCAGAAAGCCAGCGGGGTTGAAGGCCACGCGGATCGGGGGGCCGAGATCTATGGAATAGATAACGCCTTCGTTCTCGGCATACCATTCCGCTTTCTTAGAGATACGGGCCATATTGACGATGTCTCGGTAATGGCTTTCGTTGACTGCCAATCGAGATAAATCTCCAAGATATTCCCCGGCCCAGAGGACAGGTAGGGCAGTCACTAGCCAAAGAGCAAGCAAGCCCGGGGCCAAAGTCACTGCCAGAGCCTGCTCGCCAAGGTTTTGGCCATACCCAACAACACGGATTCCGCCCCAAAGTTTGAAGCAAGTAACGACGAGCATTACAAATGCTGTTGGGATGCCAACAAAAACAAAAAGGACAAAGCCTAAGCCTACACTCCATGCTCCGATAATTCCTAGAATGAACGGAACGATGGCTGTCAGCAGGAACAAGTGAACCGTATTGCCGGTATAACGGCCTAAAGGTTCGCTCGCCAGAAAGGCAATGATACGGGCTTTTGATGCACTGGGCGAGAACATGGGACTATCCCTAGCTCAGCTGCAGTCGGCGTGAAACCCCGTTACTTCCCCGTGAACTTCTTTGCGAAGCCCATGATGTCGTTGATCGGATTGCCATCGCCGTCCTGATCCAGAAAACCGGTAACCTTCTTCAGCGCATCTTCGCCGCCGACTTGCGCGAGCAGATCGTTGAGCTTGTCCATTGGCAGGCCGGTGGACTGCGCTGCAGAAGCAACCGTGTCGCCGGGTTGAGGTGCGGCCTTGCCCAGGGCGGCCATCGCCGACTGCACCTGCTCTTCGCTCAGGCCCACCTGCTTGGCGAGGCCTGCGATCTTGTCGACGCCGCCCAATTGGCCGACGATGTTGTTGAGAAATTCCATGATTGCGCTCCCCCGGAGTAATGATCGGATGCCCGATGTTATCATGCGGGCTTTGCGCCTGCCATCGCCTTCACGTGGGAAGGGGCGTGAGATCAGGTAAAATCACTGCACGCCGCGCCTCGATCGAGAACAGCCGGTCGCGCGAATAGAAATGCAGCTGCCAGTCGCGTGCGCCTTCGGGGGCATCGAGCAGCATGTTGACCTTGGCCGCCAGTTCCAGTGCGGGATCGACGCGCGTCAGGAACGTTGCGACGCCCACCACATAGCAATGCGTGATCGTCGCGTGGAATCCACTGCTGTCAGTATTGGGCGTGCCGACACTGTCATTGTGCCGCCGGATGATGGTGGGGAAGTCGCGCGCCGCGTCAAGATCGGGCCGCTCGGCGATCAGCCACAGGCACGCGGCGACATGCGCCTCGTGGGTCCATTCGTCGCGCGGCAGGCAAGACGCAATCAGCCGCTCGCCCAGAAGGCGAACGGCTGATGACGATTCAAAAGTGCGTACAGTGTATCCGGTCACGATCGGGCTTTCGTTCAAGAACGCCCGATCTGATCCGGGCAGTATCAGGCGGCAACCGCCTGACGTTGGGGCGCAGCGGCGCGGACCGCTTCGTCGACATGGTCTTCGAACTGCGCGAAATTGTCGATGAACTGGCCGACCAGCTTCTGGGCGGTGGCATCGTATTCCGCCTTGTCCGCCCAGGTGCCGCGCGGATTGAGGATGGCGCTGTCGACACCCGGAACGCTGACCGGAACCTCGAAACCGAAGTTGGGATCGATCTCGAACTGGGTGTTGTTCAGGCTTCCATCGAGCGCAGCATTGAGCAGCGCGCGCGTTGCCTTGATCGGCATGCGGTTGCCGACGCCGTACTTGCCGCCGGTCCAGCCGGTGTTGACCAGCCAGCAGGTAACATTGCCCTTGGCGATGCGTTCCTTGAGCAGGTTGCCATACACAGACGGGTGACGCGGCATGAACGGTGCGCCGAAGCAGGTGGAGAAGGTTGCCGAAGGCTCGGTCACGCCGATTTCGGTGCCGGCGACGCGTGCGGTATAGCCCGACAGGAAGTGGTACATCGCCTGCTCCGCCGTCAGCCGTGCGATCGGAGGCAGCACGCCATAGGCGTCGGCGGTGAGGAAGATGATGTTCTTCGGCACCGGCCCAAGGTTATCTGCCGAGGTGTTGGGGATGAAGTCGATCGGGTACGATCCGCGGCTGTTTTCCGCCAGCGTGTTGTCGGCGAAATCGAGCGTGCGGGTTTCGGGATCCATCACCACGTTTTCGAGCACCGTGCCGAAACGCTGCGTTGTGGCGTAGATTTCCGGCTCGGCCTCGGGCGAAAGGTTGATCATCTTGGCATAGCAGCCGCCTTCGAAGTTGAACACGGCCGTGTCCGACCAGCCATGCTCGTCATCGCCGATCAGCGTGCGGCTGGCATCAGCCGACAGCGTGGTCTTGCCGGTACCCGACAGGCCGAAAAACACTGCGGTGTCGCCTTCGGGGCCGATATTGGCCGAACAGTGCATCGGCATCACGCCCTGGGTGGGCAGCAGATAGTTGAGGATGCCGAAAACCGACTTCTTCATCTCGCCGGCATAGGCGGTGCCACCGATCAGGATCAGCTTTTCGCTGAGGTTCACCGCAACCACGGTTTCGCTGCGGGTGCCGTGGCGGGCCGGATCGGCGCGGAAGCTGGGGAGATCGATGATCGTATATTCGGGCGCAAAGTCGGCCAGCTGGTCGGCGGTCGGGCGGACCAGCAGCGTGCGGATGAACTGGCTGTGCCAGGCGAACTCGTTGATCACGCGGACGTTGACGCGATATTCGGGCTGCGAACCACCGAACAGGTCCTGCACGTACAGCTTCTGCTTTTCGCCGAGGAAGGCGAGGAAATCGGCCTTGAGCGTCGCAAAGTTTTCCGGGGTCATCGACACGTTGGTCTTGCCCCACCAGACGGTGTTTTCGGTCTCTCCATCGCGCACGATGAACTTGTCGCTGGCGCTGCGTCCGGTGTGCTTGCCGGTGGCTACAACCAGGGCGCCGCCCTTGGCCAGCGATCCTTCGCCGTTGCGCAGGGCCTCTTCGACCAGAGCCTCGGTGCCCAGGTTCCAGTGCTGATTTTCGGTTGCGGTAAAGCCTTGATCGGAAAGCGAAACTTTGGATTTGATAGCCACTGCTGAAATACTCCCAATTTGCTGCCGCTCTTGGCTGACCTCGCGCCCAACCTTCAGCCCGCGATTATGTGCGGCGACTCACGCAGCTCAACCCCCGTGATACCAAGCTCCAAGACCACTGGCCGATGATCTGTCAATAGCTGCTACCGGTGTCATAACATGGGTAGTGCAGAGTTATCGTTCACACCCCCAAATGCTGCGGTGCGGCATGCGCCACAAAGCTGTTTACGCTGGCGCTGCGATATGCGACCGGCACCAGGAGTTGATCGAGGAGGATTGAGCCACTCATGGCGGCAGTGATTGCGCTGGTCGACGACGACCGCAACATTCTGACTTCGGTTTCGATTGCACTCCAGGCGGAGGGCTTTGTCACGCGGCTGTACTCTGACGGAGAGGCGGCGCTGAAGGCGATCATCGAAACACCGCCCGATCTGTGCCTGTTCGATATCAAGATGCCGCGCATGGACGGGCTGGAGCTGCTGCGCCGGGTCCGCGAAAGCAGTGCGGTGCCGGTCATCTTCCTGACGTCCAAGGATGAAGAGCTGGACGAGGCACTGGGCCTCGCTATGGGCGCAGACGATTATATCACCAAACCGTTCTCGCAGCGGCTGCTGATTGCGCGGATCAAGGCCATATTGCGCCGCGCAGAGCTGATGCGCGCGCCCGACGCACCCTGCGACCAGCCGGTGGCGGAGCCGATCGTGCGGGGCAGGCTGGAGATGGACCCGGCGCGCCACATGGTCAGCTGGGATGGCTTGAAGGTGACACTGACGGTCACCGAATTCCTGATCCTCGAGGCGCTGGCGGCGCGGCCCGGGGTGGTCAAGAGCCGCAACCAGCTGATGGACGCGGCCTATCAGGACGATGTCTATGTCGATGACCGCACCATCGACAGCCATATCAAGCGCCTGCGCCGGAAATTCCGCGAGGTCGACACCGAATTTTCCGCTATCGATACGCTGTATGGCGCCGGCTACCGTTTCTCAGGAGAATAATCCTCCGGCGCTGCGATTGCGCTGGACCCGCCGGGTGTCGCTGACCTGGCGGATCCTGGCGGTGAACGTGTTCGCTATCGCCATGCTGGGCGGCGGTCTGCTGTATCTCGACAGCTATCGCGAACAGATCATCCAGGAGCGGCTCGAACAGGAGCAGCAGAGCATCTGGCTGCTGGGCCATGCGCTGGAACGGCTGGAGCAGCCCGAGCGGATTGCCATGCTGCGGTCCGTCAGCGATCGGTATGACTCGCGCATCCGGCTGTATGACACGCAAGGCAGGCTGCAGCTGGACAGCTTCACATTGACGCCGCCAACCTATGTCCTGCGCGACCCCGCACAGGAGCCGTGGCAGCGCCATGCCGCGCGCTTGCTCGACCAGGGCTTTGACTGGCTGGTGGATGCGCAGCGCGTGGAGCGGTTTGTCGAGCGCACGCCCGACCGCCTGCAGAACTGGCCTGAGGCCGTGGCGGCGCAGAAGGACCGGTCGGCGCATGCGATGATGCGCTATGCCCCCGACCGCACGCCGATGATCAGCGCGGCGATCGCGCTGCCACGCGGCGATGGCGTGCTGTTCACCAGCGACAATGCGCGCGATATCACGCGCATCGTCCGAGCCGAACGGTTCAACCTGGCGATGATCGTGCTGGGCACCGCTTTGGTCTCGGTGTTGTTCTCTCTGTTCCTGGCGCGGACCATCGTCCAGCCGCTGCGACGACTGGCCTCGGCAGCGGTGCGGGTGCGGCTGGGCCGGGCGCGCGAAGTCGTGGTGCCGCGCTTGCCGTCGCGTGGCGACGAAATCGGCCTGCTCGCCCGCTCGCTATCGGACATGAGCATGGCGCTGCGGCAGAAGATCGATGCAACCGAGGCGTTTGCCGCCGATGTCAGCCATGAGCTCAAGAACCCGCTCGCCTCGTTGCGGTCTGCACTGGAAGGGCTGGCGAGCGTCAAGGACGAGGGGTTGCGCGCGCAATTGTTCGACATAGCATGCAGCGATGTCCGCCGCCTCGACAGGTTGATCACCGACATATCCGAAGCATCGCGCGTCGATGCGCAGCTGACCCGCACCCGGTTCGAGCCCATCGATCTGGGCGAGATGATCGAGAACCTGCTCGAGGTGCGGCAGGTGCGCGGGTTGAACGAGGGGCGCGAAACCGCTTTCGCGCGGCCCCGGCGCGGCGTGGCCGTGGTGATGGGCGAGGGCACAAGGCTGGAGCGGGTCATCTCGAACTTGCTAGACAATGCCGTCTCCTTCTCTCCCCCCGGCGGGTTGGTCCGGATCGAGGCGACGCAGCTGCGTGGCCGTGTGCTGGTGCGCGTGATCGACGAGGGGCCCGGCGTTCAACCCAGCGAACGCGAAGAGATTTTCCGCCGCTTCCACAGTGCCCGGCCAGACGGCGAGGCTTTCGGTCAGCATAGCGGCCTGGGACTGGCCATTGCCCGCACCATCGTGGAAGGGCATCACGGAACCATCACGGTCGAGGATCGCGATGATGGGGCGACGGGCGCGGTGTTCGAGATATGCCTGCCCGCGATGAATCATCAGGAACTGCCCATTTCCCCTGCCTGAAACCGGGGGTAACATGGCACGAGACACAATGCGGGGAGGGCAGGATGAGCCAGGCCGATCACAGCACTTATCCGGCCAGTTGCGTCAGCATCAACGGGCTTGCCATATTGATCAGCGGTGAATCGGGAATCGGCAAGTCCGAACTGGCGCTGGCGCTGATCGATCGCGGAGCGCGGCTGATCAGCGATGATCATACTGCGTTGCGGCCCGAAGGCGGGCGCCTGATCGCATCGCCGGCGCAGAACATCGGCGGGCTGCTCGAGGTCCGCAATCTGGGGCTGCTGCCGATCGCGCCCGGTCCGGACTGCCCGGTGGGCTTGCTGATAGAGCTCAACCGCGCCGCGCCCCGCTGGATCGAGCGGACCCAGCAGCGCACGATCATGGGCATCGGAATTCCTGAAATCCTGCTCGCTCCCGACAGCCATGTGCTGCCGATCAAGGCGGAAATGGCGTTGCAAGCCTATGGGATGAAAGGCTAGGGCAGCGTCATGCGCCGCGCCGTTTTGTGCGCTACGCCAGGGGTGGCAGATGAGCGAATCGAACACAGAGCTGTCAGCGCCTGAACAGCCTGAGCGGCATCGGGTCATGCTGGTGACGGGCCTGTCGGGTGCCGGCAAGACGACGGCGCTCAAGACCCTGGAAGATCTGGGGTGGGAGGCGATCGACAACTTTCCCATCCGGCTGCTGACACGCTTGATGAGCACCCCCCAGGCGATCCGTCAAACGGGGCAGGAGCGGCCGCTGGCGATCGGGTTCGACACCCGTACGAGAGGGTTCGATCCTGGATCAATCGTGCGCCAGGTGCGTGATCTGGAGCGGCGTCCCGATTATGCCATCAGCACGCTGTTTCTGGATTGCGCCGGGCGCGAACTGCAGCGGCGCTATGCCGAAACACGGCGGCGTCATCCGCTGGCGCAGGATCGCTCGGCAGAGGCGGGGATTGCCGAAGAGCGCGAATGGCTGCAGCCGCTGCGGCGCTGGGCGGAAAACGTCATCGATACCACCAGCATGCCAGCCTCGGACCTGCAGCAGGAGATCCGCCGCCGGTTTGCGCTGGAACGGTCACCCACCAGCATCATCATCACCAGCTTCGGCTTTGCGCGCGGCATGCCGCCCAGCGCCGATCTGGTGTTCGACATGCGGTTTCTGCGCAATCCCTATTGGGACCGGTCGCTGCGGGACATGACCGGACTGGATGCGCCGGTGGGAGAGTTCGTCCGGAAGGACGAAGCCTATCAGGGTGCTGTCGACCGCATTGTCGACCTTCTCGCCTTTCTGCTGCCGCGCTACCAGGCCGGAGCCAAGGCCTATGTGCATATCGCCATCGGGTGTACCGGGGGGAGACACCGGTCGGTGTTCGTCGCGCAGGAGATCACCAAACGCTTGCAAGCAGCGGGCTTTTGTCCCACTGTCCAGCATCGCAATCTGACGTCGCGACCCACAGATGCCATAGAAGAAAGCCCTGTACCGCCGCAGTGACAGCGACGTTCCGCCGGGCAGGAGAGAGTTCGAAAAAGCGGCGCACGGGTCCGCACGACGTCTGCAACCCAAGTTTCAAGATATAACAATTGGTACAAGAACCCCCCATGATCGGACTCATTCTCGTCACCCATGGACGGCTCGCGCAGGAATTTCTGGTCGCGATGGAACATGTGGTCGGCAAGCAGCAGAACATTGAAACCATCGCCATCGGCCCGAACGATGACATGGAACAGCGCCGCGCGGACATTGCCGCTGCGATTGCCAAGGTCGATCAGGGCAAGGGCGTGATCGTGCTCACCGATCTGTTCGGCGGCACCCCGTCGAACCTGGCGATCTCGCTGCTCGAGGCCGGCCGGGTGGAGGTCATCGCGGGCGTCAATCTGCCGATGCTGATCCGGCTGGAAGGTGCGCGTCGATCGATGAACGTGCGCGATGCCGTCGCCGCCGCGCGCGATGCCGGGCAGAAATATATCAGCGTCGCCTCTGACCTGCTGGGGCAGGAAAGCGCACAATGAGCGAACAGACGGTCGTGATCACCAACGCGCGCGGCCTGCACGCACGCGCCAGCGCGAAGTTCGTGACCGCCGTATCGCGCCTGCCGGAAACCGTACAGGTGCATGTCAGCAAGGATGACAACTCCGTCACCGGCAGCTCGATCATGGGCCTGATGATGCTGGGCGCGGCGCGCGGCGACAGCATCACGATCCGCGTCGAGGGCGAAGGGGCGGATGCCGCGCTGTTGAAGCTGGTCGGCCTGGTGATGGACGGTTTCGGCGAGGACTGATCGTCCTGCCTGCAGCACCATGACCATCGAACGCCACCTCATCACCGGTTTTTCCAACCCTGCGGTCAAGGCCGCGCGGGCGCTGCGCGAGAAAAAGCATCGCAAGCGCGAAGAGCGGTTTCTCGCCGAAGGCTTGCGGTTGCTGACCGAGGCGCTTGAAGCCGGAATCGTTCCTGAAGCCCTGTGGCTGGGCCAGCAGCGCGATCCGCATCCCCTGGTCGATGCGCTCGAGCGCGCCGTGGCCGAGGCGGGCGGTACGATCTACGAGACCACGACCGACATTCTCTCCAAGATTTCCGGCAAGGATAATCCCCAGACTGTGCTCGGCGTGTTCGCAGATTTGCCAACCGCGCTCGAGGGGCTGGACCGCAGCCGGTCGGGCATCTGGCTGGTCGCGCAGTCGATGCGCGATCCGGGCAATCTGGGCACGATGCTGCGCACCTGCGATGCGGTCGGTGCAGGCGGCCTGATCCTCGTCGACCAGTCTGTCGATCCGTTTTCGGTCGAGGCGGTGCGCGCCAGCATGGGCGCGGTGTTTACCGTTCCGCTGGCGCAGGCCGGGTGGGACGAGTTCATCGCATGGCTGCGCAGCGGGCCGGGGCAACTGGTCGGCACCAGCCTCAACACCCGTTTCGACTATCGCGGCGCGGACTATGCGTCGCCCTGCTTCCTGCTGATCGGCAACGAAGCGCAGGGCTTGCCCGGCGATTATGAGCAGGCCTGCGATCTGCTGGTCAAGATCCCCATGCTGGGCAAGGCCGACAGCCTCAACGCCGCCGTTGCCGGCGCCGTCATGGCCTATGAGGTGCTGGCGCGGCAGGGGTGATGCCCCCCGCCGCGCGCATCATGCATCAATGCCGGAAGTGGCGCATTCCGGTGAACACCATCGCCAGGCCTGCTTCATCTGCCGCTGCAATCACTTCGTCATCGCGCATCGATCCGCCCGGCTGGATGACCGCCGTTGCGCCTGCTTCCACCGCAGCCAGCAAGCCGTCGGCAAAGGGGAAGAACGCATCGGAGGCGACTGAAGACCCGACGGTGCGCGGCTCAGACCAACCATAGGTTTCGGCCGCTTCGCGCGCCTTGGCAGCCGCAATCCGCGCGGAATCGCGGCGGTTCATCTGGCCTGCACCGATCCCGGCGGTCGCGCCATCCTTGGCATAGACGATCGCGTTCGACTTGACGTGCTTGCCCACGGTCCAGGCGAACAGGCAGTCGGTCAGCTCCTGCTCGGTCGGAGCACGTTTGGTGACCACCTTCAGATCGTCGCGCGTGATGCGGCCATTGTCGCGCGACTGCACCAGCGCACCGCCCGCGATCGTGCGCAGCGCAATGCCGCCGCGCGTAGGGTCGGGCAGGTCGCCGGTGAGGATCAGGCGCAGGTTCTTTTTCTTCGCGAACACCGCCTTGGCGGCGTCATCGGCATCGGGGGCGCACACGACTTCGGTGAAGATGTCGCTGATCGCCTCTGCCGTGGGGCCATCGAGCGGACGGTTGACCGCGATGATGCCGCCAAAGGCCGAGACGCTGTCGCACTGCAACGCCGCCTTGTAGGCGCTGACCAGATCGTCGCCGCTCGCCACGCCGCAGGGGTTGGCATGCTTGACGATGACCACAGTCGGCGGTCCGTCGCGGAATTCGGCGACCAGTTCGAGTGCGGCATCGGCATCGTTCAGGTTGTTGAAGCTCAGCTCCTTGCCCTGCACCTGGCGGTGATCGGCGAGCGAACCATCGGGCGCAAAGGCGGGCAGATACAGCGCCGCGCTCTGGTGCGGGTTTTCGCCATAGCGCAGCGCCTGGCCCTTGCGGAACGAGACCGACAGCTTCTCCGGATACATCTCGCCCTGATCGGCAAAGGCGAACCAGCTGGCGATCATCGAGTCATATTCCGCTGTGGCGGCATAGGCCTTGGCGGCGAGCTTGCGGCGGAAGGAAAGCGTGGTCGATCCACCGCTCGATTCCATCTCTGCGGTCAGCGTCGCGTAATCGGCCGGATCGGTGACGATGGCGACAAAAGCGTGGTTCTTGGCCGCCGAACGCACCATCGAAGGCCCGCCGATATCGATATTCTCGATGATCTCGTCGCGCTCGGCGCCCTTGGCGACGGTCGCGGCGAAGGGATAGAGGTTGACCACGACCAGATCGATCGCGCCGATACCGTGCGTTTCCATCGCCGCAACGTGCTCGGCATTGTCGCGCACCGCGAGCAGTCCGCCATGCACCATCGGGTGCAGCGTCTTGACGCGGCCGTCCATCATCTCGGGAAAATCGGTGATCTCGGAGATGTCGCGCACCGTCAGCCCGGCATCGCGCAGCGCCTTGGCGGTGCCGCCGGTGGAAATCAGCTCCACGCCGTGCGCTGCCAGAGTGGCCCCGAGTTCAGCCAGGCCGCTTTTGTCAGAGACGGAAAGCAGCGCGCGTTTGATCGCAATGTCGGTCAATTTCGTTATCCCATATGCTTGATAAGCCAGCCATAATTGCCGCCGCCACCCGATGCGGTGCCGGACAGGACAATTTGCTGGCTGGGTCTGATATTCCCGTGTTCATCCACCCACAGGCTGTCTTCGAGAGTCACCTTGCTGGCAGCCGAGCGGAACTGCCACAGCGAGCCATCGGCCACGCGCAGGAACACGCCCCAGCCATCGGTCGCCGGATGCGCTTCGACATCCATCCCCAGATGAAAGCGGATGGCGAAGGGCGCTTCGGCCGGCTTGGTACGGCCCATGCCCCGCTTGGGCACCGGCAGCAGCACATCTTCGCCGCGCAGCTCGCGGCCATCGGCGCGCAGCACCAGCAGGCGCCGGTGGATCATGCCATAGCGCCGGGCATAGCCATCGTGCGTCATGTCCAGCCGCACCGCATCATCGGTGTCGCGGCGATCGAGTTCGACAAGGCCGACGCCCTTGCCCAGCTGCCCCTTGGGCAGCACCGCAGTGCTGTTGGTGTCATCAAGGCACAGCGTGGAATGGGCGGCCGTTGCGCGCAGGCCCTTGGCCAGCGACGGCGGATAATCGGGGCCAATCGCGCTTGCACCGCCGCAATTGACGATCAGCCGATGCGGGCCGTGGCTCATTTCAAACGCCAGGGTCGATGCACAGCCCATGATCGCGTGGCGCGCCATCGCCGGGGTTCCGGCATCGACCAGCACCACCGTGCGGCCGGCGGGAATACGCTGATAGCCCCAATGGCGGGCTTCGCGCAGCGGTCGCGACCGGACGCCACTTGCCCGCATCAGCGTCGCCATGGTGTCGGCTGAAACGCCCGGTGCGCCCTGCCAGCTGCCCAGGCTGCCGTCGTGATGCGTGAGCCCCTGCAGCGCGGGTACTGCGCGTGTCAGTGCCAGTTCTACGATGGGAGACAGCAGCTCGCCACGGGCGGCATAAACCGAGCGCAGCATCGACAGCACCCGGATCGCCTCGATCTGGGCAAGCGGTGAGCGCGACAGCGCGCCGCCATCATCACCCATGAAGCCCTCGATCGCGCGCTTGAGGCCGGCCTCGCCGAAGATGCGGCGCGGTTCGCCGTCGGGCAGCAGCAGCGCTGCGGCGACGACGCCGGCCCAGGCGGTCAGCCGCGCCAGTCCCTCGGGTGCCTTGTCGGCGACATGATCGAGGTGACGCGCTGTGCTTGCAAAGTTGCGAAGCACCCGCGAGCGATAGACGAGGTCGCTGCTCGACAGGATCAGCGGTGCGTGCGCAGCGCAATTGATGATCCGGCGCGCTGCCAGATCTGCCCGCCATGCCGGATCGGACACGGTTTCCAGATGGGCATCGAGCCACTGGTTGACCAGCCGTTCGGCGATCGGGACGCAGGTGCCGCGCGGTGCGGCTGCCGCCAGATCGCGCAGCCAGGCAAAACTGTGAATATAATCGAGCGCCTCGTTGGGCGCCTGCAAAGTTGCGAAATTGAGCTGGGCGATCTCGATCTTCGCGCCGGCAATCTGGAAGAATCCGGCCCGAATGGCCTTGCCGCGGCGGGCATCACCGGTGAATGGATCGTCGGGAGCTGCCAGTAGCCGCAGCGGTGACCTGCCCTTGAGCCGCAATTTGTGCAACGGCGTGCGCCAGGTCAGGCGGTAGAAGTAATGCACCAAGCTTTCGGTCAGCGACAGGCCCCGGTCGTTTTCGACGCGCACCAGCTGCTTGCGCTCACTTAGGCCAACAGCCTGGCCGGAATTGATCAGATCCGGTCGGGTTTCCGGTTCGCTCGAGCCGATCAATGGAAGACGACGGTCGGATTCGCTGGACTGGGCAGCAAGGGCGCCTGTCCGGCGGCTATCGGACAGGACATCGCTCATTGACCTTTGAGCGCCCGAATGTTGGCGGCGTAGCAGTCTGGACCGCCCTTGAACGTTGCGGTGCCGGCCACCAGCACGTTAGCCCCCGCATTGACCGCCTGGGGCGCGGTGATGGTATCTATTCCGCCATCCACCTCCAGATCGATCGTGCGTCCCGATTTCTCGATCATCTTGGCAATCGCCTCGATCTTGCGCAGCTGGCTGGAGATGAAACTCTGTCCGCCGAAGCCCGGGTTGACGCTCATCACCAGCACCAGATCGACGTCATCGATGAGGTAATCCAGCATCTTGGCCGGAGTCGCGGGGTTCAGTACCACGCCGGCCTTCTTGCCCAGAGACTTGATGAACTGGACGGTGCGGTGGATATGCGGTCCGGCCTCGGGGTGGACGGTGATGATGTCGGCGCCGGCATCGGCAAACGCCTGAACGTACAGATCGACCGGTGAGATCATCAGATGCACGTCGAAGGTCTTGCTGGTGTGCGGCCGCAATGCTTTCACCACCGCAGGGCCAATGGTGATGTTGGGCACGAAATGGCCGTCCATCACATCGATGTGGATCCAGTCAGCGCCAGCGGCGTCGATGGCGCGCACTTCCTCGCCCAGCTTGGCGAAATCGGCGGACAGAATGGACGGAGCTATCAATGGTGGATGCGGCATAGGCTTTGTCGCTTAACCCTCAACATGTTGTGGAGCAAGGCATCTCGGCGCTCTTTTCCACATGATTTGCCATTCTGCCCCGATCAGGGGCGATGCCGCAACCTGGCCATGAAGAAGCCGTCGAGACCGCCTGCATCGGTGAGCATGCCGGGCAGGGTCCGCACCTGACCGAGCGCATCGGGGGCGACGCCATCGGGAAGCTCGTCGGCGCGCACCGGATCGAGCGTGAAGCGGCTGTCCTGGCTGAGGAACTGCGCGACGACATTCTCGCCCTCTGCGCGTTCGAGTGAACAGACTGCATAGACCAGCACGCCGCCCGGCTTGACCCAGTTGGCGGCGCGCTCCAGCAGCACGGCCTGTTGTTCGGCGCGTTCCTCGATATGGCGCGGGGCGATGCGATAGAGCACATCCGGGTGACGGCGGAAGATGCCGGTGGCGCTGCACGGCGCATCGAGCAGCACCGCATCGGCCTGCGCATCGGGACGCCATTCGAGCAGGTTGGCTGTCACGGTGTCCGCTTCCAGCCCGGTGCGCTTGAGGTTCTGCCGCAGCCGCCGCAGCCGCTTTTCCGAATTGTCGAGCGCGGTCACCTGCCATCCTGCGGCAGCCAGCTGCATCGTCTTGCCGCCGGGTGCGGCACACAGATCGAGCACATGGCCGCCACGGCTGGTGCCCAGCAAGCGCGCAGGCAGGCTGGCGGCAATGTCCTGCACCCACCAGCCGCCAGCCTCGAAACCGGGGATCAGTTCGACCGCGCCGCCACGCGGCAGGCGGACATGGCCGGGAATCAGGCTGATGCCGCCCAGTTCCTGTGCCAACGCGTCGGTGCCGGCGGCATCGGCCAGCGTCAGGTCGAGCGGCGGCGGCATGCCCAATGCCGCCCCAGCGGCCTCGACCATAGGCTCGCCCCATGCTGGCATCCAGCGGTTTGCGGTCGCCGGCGGCAGCTCGGGTGCAGGCAGGGTGGCGCCGGCGCGCATCAGGCTGCCGAACACGCCATGTGCCAGCTTGCGCGGGCCGCCCTGCAACAGCGGCAGCGCGGTGGCGATGGTAGCGTGCGGAGGTGTTTCCAGCGCCAGCGTCTGCGCCAGCATGATGCGCAGCACCATCCGCGCCTTGGCATCTTCGGCCAGCGGCAGGCGGGTCATGCTGTCGATCATAAGGTCGAGGCCGGGCAGGTGGCGCAGCACTTCGCCGGCAATCGCCATCGCCAGCGCGCGATCCGACCGTTCGTCGATACCCTGACAGGCGGCGTGCTGCGCGACGTCGAGAGATTCCCCGCGGCGCATCACGGCGTCCAGCATGCGCAGGGCCGCCTGGCGCGCGGGCAGGCCGGGGGTGGGGTCGGGAGCGGAGGTGCGATTGTTCATGCGGGCGCGTTAGGCGCAAATCGCGCCGCGGTTAAGCCCCCTTCTAAAATCCTCCCACAGCTTGCTGGGGGAGGGGGACCGCCCGCGAAGCGGGTGGTGGAGGGGCAGCGGGGTCGTAATACCGATTGGACGCCGTGCCATCCCGCTTCCCCCCCCCCCCCC
>NZ_ANFZ01000007.1 GCF_000331245.1 Blastomonas sp. AAP53
GATGGCGTGGCGCTGGTCGACGAGACCGGATCGGTGCTGGTGCAGATCAGCGACCGCGTCGCCGCGATCAACGTCCGCGTCGCAGAGATCTCGTCCTCCACCCAGACCCAGGCCGCGCGCCTGCAGCAGGTCAACATGGCCGTCAGCGAGATGGACAAGATGACGCAGCAGAACGCCGCGATGGTCGAGGAATCGAACGCCGCAGCGCGCAGCCTGGCCGAAGAGGCCACCGACCTCACCAACGTCGTCCAGCGCTTCAGCGCCGGGCAAGGACAGGCCGCCAAGGCGTCGCCTGCCCCCGCCCGCAGCGCCCGTCGCACGCCACCCGCCCGCATGCCGATGGTATCGGGCAACCTCGCCCTGAAGGTCGAAGAGACCCAGGACGATTGGTCCGAATTCTGATCCCAAGGAGACAGGTTGATGCGTCACATGACACTGCCCAGCCGTTGCGACCGCCCTGCGGCGATCACATTCCACCCGGAGCTGCGCAATTATCTGCTGAAGGGTCCGGTGGAAATCGATGGCACCGATGTCTCGCAACTTGGCCAGGCCATGCTGCAGCTGCTGTTGAGCGCTCGCCAGACCGCCACCAGGACCGGGCATTCGCTGACCATCATTATGTCTGAAAAAATGCGCACAACGCTCGCCGGGGCAGGAGCTGACCCGGATACGCTGAGCGGAATTGGGATGCCGTCATGACGAACGAAGAAATTCGCACGATCTTCTTTGCCGAGTGCGAAGAAGCGCTGGCCTCTGCCGAACGGGCCCTGACCGTTTGCCAGACGTCACCTGACAACATGGACGCGGTGAACGACGTTTTCCGTTCGGTCCACTCGATCAAGGGCGGAGCCGGCGCGTTCGGCTATACCGCGCTGCAGGTTTACACCCATGGCTTCGAAACGCTCCTTTCGGACGTTCGCGATGGCATCCTGCCGATGTCCGAGGACCTGTTGTCGCTGCTGTTGCGCGCGCTTGACCTTCTGGGCGACCATGTTGGCCGCGCACTGAACGGTGAACCTGCGCCTGATGACGCGGCGATGATCGCCCAGCTTGCTGCTGCGCAGGCCGGTAACGCTGCATCGGCCGAAACTGCGGCCGTGGTCGCTGCCCCGGTCGAGGCCGCACCGGTGGAACCCAGCGTTCCCGAAGCTTCGGACCCTCCGGCTGCTGAGGCCGAAAGCTACGACGATCTGGCGTTCGACCTCGATGCGATGCTGAACGACATCGCGACCGACATCGCGCCCTCCAAGCCCGCCTGGCGCATCGGCGTCACGCCGCAGCCAGCCGCGATGCTGAACGGCGGCGAGCCACTGCTGCTGCTGCGCGAACTGCGCGCGCTGGGTGACAGCACCGTCCGGCTGGACACCAGCGCCCTTCCCGATCTTGATGCCTTCGATCCGCAGGCCGCGTATCTCAGCTGGGAAGTCACGCTTCCCGGCGAAGTCGATCGCGACGCCATCGAGGACGTGTTCGGATTTTCCGGCGACGACCTGTTCGTCAACATCGACACTGGCGCTTCGGTACCCGAAGCTGCAGCGCCGGAAGCGCCGAGCGCGGCGACCGAACCGCCCGTCGCCGAAGCTGCGCCGGTCGCAGCACCGGCACCCGAACAGCCGGTGGTCGCTGCCGCGCCGCCCGCCCCTGCTGCACCGGTCGCAGCGCCCGCTGCCGCAGCCGAACCCGCCAAGCCGGTCCTCGTCGCAACGCAGCCCGCGCCTGCTGCACCGGTTGCGGCCGCGGCACCTGCCGTGCCCGCAGCGGCTGCAGCACCTGCCGCGCCCGCCGCACCTGTGTCCCAGTCGGTCCGCATCGACCTGCGCAAGCTGGATCAGTTGATCGATACCGTGGGCGAAATGATGATCGCGCAAGCGATGCTGGGCCAGCACATGGGCATGCATGGCCTGCGCAACAGCAGCGAACTGGCGATGCTCGAATCGCTGACCCGCGATGTGCAGGAACGCGCCATGGCGATCCGCGCACAGCCGATCAGCACCGTGTTCAGCCGCATTCCGCGCCTGCTGCGCGACCTGCAGGCCAGCACCGGCAAGAACATCCGGCTGGAGGTTTCGGGTGAATCGACCGAAATCGACAAGACCATCATCGAACGGTTGGGTGATCCGCTGACCCACCTCATCCGCAACGCTGCCGACCATGGCATCGAGGATGCCGAAACGCGCACTGCTGCGGGCAAGGACCCTGAAGGTACGCTGCGCATTTCGGCCGAGCAGCGTTCGGGCCGCATCCTGATCCGCATCGACGACGATGGCCGCGGCATCGACCAGGCCAAGGTTCTGAAAAAGGCCGTCGAAAAGGGCCTTGTTGCGCCCGATGCCAACCTGTCGCCTGACGAGATCAACAACCTGATCTTCGCGCCCGGCTTCTCGACCGCAGAAGTGGTCTCGAGCATCTCGGGTCGCGGCGTCGGCATGGATGTGGTGCGCCAGAACGTGAAGGATCTGGGCGGTCGCATCACCGTCAAGACCGAACCGGGTGCCGGCACCAGCTTCATCCTCACCCTGCCGCTGACGCTCGCGATTGCCGATGGCATGACCGTGACGGTCGGATCGCAGACGCTCGTGCTGCCGCTGTCGCACATCGTCGAGAACCTGCGTCCGGGCCCGTCGGACATCCAGCGGCTGGGCAACGGCCGCCTGATGCTCAAGGCGCGCGACCGGTTCATTCCGGTTGTCGATATAGCCCGCGCGCTGGGCCTCGACGGACAGGTCAGCGACCCCACCCAGGCGGTTCTGATCATCGTCGATACCGAACTTGCAGGACAAGCCGCCCTGCTGGTGGATTCGATCGTCGATCAGCGCCAGATCGTCATCAAGAGCCTCAACGCCAACTACCGCTCGGTCGAGTGCGTGGCCGGTGCGACCATCCTGGGTGACGGCCGCGTCGCGCTGATCGTCGACATTGACGGTCTGGTCGCCGCAGAGGCCGGAACGCAGAGCTACCGGGAAGTCGCGTGAACGCTCAGTCCCTCTCCTTTGAAACGCTGCCGGGGATCAGCCGCGCGGTCTACTCGCCCGAGGATTTCGCCACGGTGCAGCGGATCGCGCACGAGACTGCGGGCATCGTGCTGGTGCCGGCAAAATCGATGCTGGTCTATTCGCGCCTTGCCCCGCTGGTGCGCGAATCGCGTTTCACCACCTTTACCGACTATCTCGCCGGGCTGCGGCAGAACGAGGAGGAGCTCCGCCGCGTCATCTGCGCGCTGACCACCAACCACACCTATTTCTTCCGCGAAGAGCACCATTTCGATCATCTCAGCGAATCGGTCGCGCCCGGGCTTATCGCCAAGGCACGCCATGGCCATCCGGTGCGGATCTGGTCTGCCGGGTGTTCCAGTGGCGAGGAGACCTGGTCGATCGTCACCACGCTGCTGGGCGAGGATTCGCGCATGGCCGGAATGCTGGCAGAAACGGACCTGCGCATTCTGGCGACCGATCTGGACGACAACGTGCTGAACGCTGCCCGCGCGGCGACATACCCCACCGAAGGCATCTCTGCCATGCCGGCCGAGCTGCGCAGGCTGTGGACCCAGGCACAAGGTGCGACCACCACCATCAATCCGCAGGTCCGCCAGCTGGTCAGCTTCAATCGGCTGAACCTGTTGCATGATTGGCCCATGCGGCGGCAGTTTGATGTCATCTTCTGCCGTAACGTCATGATTTATTTCGACCAGCCAACAAAAGAACGGCTGGTGTCGCGCTTCGCTGAGCATCTCCTACCCGGCGGGCATCTTTATATTGGCCACAGCGAGCGGGTTATTGGCCCGGCGACGGCCTGTCTTACGCAAATCGGTAAGACTATTTACGTTAAGGATAGCGCATGAGTATTCGTGTCCTCATCGTCGATGATTCGCCCACCATGCGTGCGTTGCTGACCGAGGCCCTGCGCCCGGAACCAGGCATTGAGGTCGTGGGCACGGCCGTCGACGCGCGCGAGGCGCGCACCAAGATCAAGGAACTCAACCCCGACGTCGTCACGCTCGACATCGAGATGCCGGGCATGAGCGGGCTCGAGTTTCTGGAAAAGCTGATGACGCTGCGTCCCACGCCGGTGGTGATCGTGTCCGGTCTGGCCGAGAGTGGCTCGGCGATGACGGCGCGTGCGCTCGAAATCGGCGCGGTCGAATGCTATGCCAAACCCAGCGGTGCTGCCGGCAATCTGCTGGTGTCCGATCAGGGACGGCTGGCCGAAATGATCCGCAACGCAGCACAGGCCAAGGTGCAGGCGCACGACAACGCGCGCGCCGCGCCCGCTCCTCGCCAGAAAATGGGCTCCGCACGCACCAGGCTGATCGCGATCGGCGCTTCGACCGGCGGGGTGGAGGCGCTCCACGTTCTGCTCAGCCAGTTCCCCGCCGATTGCCCGCCGACCATGGTCGTCCAGCACATCAATGGCGCATTCGCCGAAGCGGTTGCCCGTCGTCTTGATACGGTGTGTGCGCCCAAGGTGATGATCGCCGAGCCGGACCTGCCGGTAAAGGCTGGCCATATCTATATCGCGCCGGGCACCGAACGTCACATGGAAGTGCGCGGCAATGCCAGCAACGGCATCTATGTGCGCGCGCGGCCCGGCCCCAAGGTCAGCGGCCATCGCCCCAGCGTCGACATGCTGTTCCATTCGGTTGCAGAAAATCTGGGCCCCGATGCGCTGGGCATTCAGCTCACCGGCATGGGCAGCGATGGCGCGCAGGGCCTGCTGGCCATGGCAGAAACCGGTGCGATGACCATCGCGCAGGACGAATCGACATCGGTGGTGTTCGGCATGCCCGGCGCGGCAATTGCCCTGGGTGCGGCCAGAATGGTCGCGCCGATCCATCGCATCGCCCAGCATGCGTTTGCAGGAAATGCGCTATGTTGATGGAAACAATAGACTTTTCAAAGCACAAGCGGGTCCGCTTGATGGTCATGCAGGGCCAGGCGCGGGTCAGCGGCGATCCTCGGCTGGAGCTGACGACAGTGCTGGGAAGCTGCATCGCCTGCTGCCTGTTCGATTCATCGAACAACGTCGGTGGTATGAACCACTTCCTGCTCGCCAGCCCCGGAAACGACGCCGGGCTCGACGAACATTACGGCGTTTACCTTATGGAAGTGCTTATCAACGAAATGCTCGCATATGGTGCCGATCGCCGGATGCTGCGGGCACATCTTTACGGGGGCGCTAACATGTCGAGCGGAATGAGCTGGATTGGCACGGCCAATGCCGAGTTTGCTCACTCGTTCCTGAAGGCGGAAGGCATTCCGCTGGTCAGCCAGTCCCTGGGGGGGCCATCGGCCAGACGTGTCGATTTCCGCCCCTACCATGGCATGGCGCGTTGCAAGATTGTCGACAACACCATGGCACCCAAAGACCTGCCGACACCAAAAATTCGTGAAGATCACGGCGATATTGAGCTGTTCTGAGAAGAGGATCGAGAAGATGACTTGCGCTCCGGATAAGACCCGCATTCTGACGGTGGATGACAGCCCCAGCATGCGGGCATTGCTGATGCATGCGCTGACAGCGGAAGGCTTTCACGTGGACCAGGCCGACGACGGCGTTTCCGCGCTGGACTGGCTCAAGGAAAACGAATGCGATGTCGTGATCACCGACATCAACATGCCCCGCATGGATGGCTTTGGCCTGATCGAGAACCTGCGTCGCGACGCCATCCATGATGGCCGCCCGATCCTGGTGCTCACCACCGAGGCTTCAGAAGAAAAGAAAGCGCAGGCGCGCCGTGCAGGTGCGACTGGCTGGATCGTCAAACCGTTTGACGCGGCCAAGCTGGCCGCAGCGGTGCGCAGGGTAACGCACTGATTTTACGATATCGTACTCTTGGGGAATCAACATGAACCGTCAGCTTATTACGTTTGAAGTCGAAGGCCAGACCTTCGGAATCGACATCATGGGCATCCGTGAAATCCGCGCCTGGTCACCAACGACCCGTCTGCCGCGTGTGCCGGACTTTGTGGCGGGCGTGGTGAATCTGCGCGGCATTGTATTGCCGGTGATCGATCTGGCTGCGCGCCTTGGATGGAACAAGTCCAATCCCGGCGAGCGTCATGTCATCATCGTCACCGAAGTGAACGGCCAGCTCAAGGGCATGATTGTCGATGCCGTGCGCGATATCGTGACGTTCGATCAGGCCGCGTTGCAGCCGCCGCCGACCACCGGCGATGAGGTGCTGCCGTTCCTGGAAGGACTGGCATCTCTCGACGATCGGATGGTTATGGTTTTGGACCTTGCCGCCCTGACCCATGAGCTGGAATACCGCGACGCAGCTTGAAATCTTAACATTCATATCAAAACTGAAGGGTTGTTACCATGACCACTGCTCGTGTCCTGATCGTCGATGACTCGATCACTATGCGCGCGCTTTTCTCCAGCGCTCTGGAGAAAGACAAGAACATCACCGTGCTCGGAGCGGCACGCGATGTCGTGGAAGCCCGCGAAATGATGGCCGAGTTGCACCCCAATGTGCTGACGCTCGACATCGAAATGCCGGGCATGAACGGTATCGACTTTCTGGCGGAGCTGATGGCCGATCGACCAATCCCGGTGGTGATGCTGTCCACGCTGACCCAGAAGGGTGCGGATGTCTCGCTGCGCGCGATCGAGCTGGGCGCGGTCGACTGCTTCCCGAAGCCGCAAAAGGCAACCGCCGAAGAGTTTGCCAAGATTTCGGGCAAATTGTGCAAGACGGTGCTGACCGCCGCGCGCACCAATCTGAATGCGCAGCGCAAGTCCAAGGACGCTGTCGATATCAGCGCATCGTTCAATTATCGCTGGAACGGCCAGGTGCTCGCCATCGCCGGCGGCATGGGCTCGATCGATCCAGCGACAATGGCGGTGACAAGCCTGCCGACCAACTGCCCGCCAACGATCGTTTCGCTGGCCATCGACGAGGCCCTGTCGGCCTCGCTGGTCGGCAATCTCAACCGCGATTGCCGGGCCAAGATCAAGATCGCCGAAGATGGTGCGCTGCTCGAGCCTGGCGTCGTCCATGTCGCCATCGATCCGTTCTACCATGTCGTGATCGACAGCTGGCCGAACGGTCGCATCCGACTGGTCGGGCGCGATCCGGTCAACGGCGCGCGTCCTTCTGCCGACCTGTTGCTCGCCTCGCTTGCCAAGACCGTGGGCGGCAAGGGCATCGGCCTGCTGCTCTCGGGCGGCGGCGAAGATGGTGCAGCCGGCATGGCGGCCCTGCGCGGGGTAGAAGGCAAATGCCTGCTGCAATCACCCGAAACCGCCATCATCCCCGAGATGATCGGTGCCGCAATCGCCAAGGGCATCATGAACTTCGTGCAGCCCAGCCAGTTCGGCCCGGCGTTGTGCCCTGTGGAAGAGGCATCGCAGAATGCTGCATGACCGAATGGCCCTGCGAGTGATAGCAGACCTGCTACGCTCGACAGGCGGCCTGACCGAGCGCGTGGGGTCTGCCCTGTGCGCCGATGCCGAAGTCATGACCCGCAACATCACGCTGCTGCAGGACATCGACCTGTTGTCACAACGCCAGATCGCCCTTGCCGACATTCTCGATTCGGACGATCTGGCGCACTCCCTGTCCACATGCCGGCTGGAATGGATTGCCAGCGCCTATCGTCCGGCCAATGAGGCGTTCGGCGAACCGGACAGCGAAGAAGACGACATCCTTTTCGGCAACGCCTGACAGACCGAAAAACCGACACGAAGGCACCGCCCCCCGCGCCTAGCCGGTCGGATACCCCCGCCACCGCTTTATGGTGCGGATGGCAAAGCTCGAGCGCATCGCGCTGACCCCCGGCAACCGCGCAAGACATTCGCGATGGATCCGGTCGAACTGCTCCAGATCATGCGCCGCGATCCTGAGAATATAGTCGGCACTTCCCGACATCAGATGACATTCAAGAATGTCCTCGAAATCCCCGACCGCCTGTTCAAAGCGATCCATTGACTCGCGGCTCTGGCTGTTGAGCGTGATCTCGACAAACGCCTGCAGCTTCAACCCCAGCCGCTGCGGATCGAGCCTGGCCGAAAAACCCATGATCAACCCGGCCGCCTCGAGCGACTTGATCCTGCGCTGACAGCCTGATGTCGATGTCCCGATTTCCTCGGCAAGATCGGCCAGCGATCGCGACGAGTCGGTCTGCAGGGCGTTCAACAGCAGCCGGTCGATACGATCCACAAAATTTCCCATATTTGGCAGTCTCTGCGGGCAGATTTATCACTTATCGCGCCGCCGTCCACCTCCTTTGGCAAGATTACCCTGAGATTCTGGTATAGCATGCGGTTCTGTTCATATCACGGAGGCTCCCCATGCGCGTCGGCACTGTCACAGAAATCAAGAACCACGAATACCGGGTTGGATTGACACCGGAGAGCGCGCGCGAACTGGTGGCGCATGGCCATGATGTGTGGGTCGAAGCCGGCGCCGGCAACGGCATTGGCGCATCCGACGAGGCCTACGAAGCCGCAGGCGCCGTCATCAAGACGAACGCCTCGGAGATCTTCGCCGAATGCGAAATGGTGGTGAAGGTCAAGGAACCGCAGCCAGTTGAACGCGCGCAGCTGCGCCAGGGCCAGATCCTGTACACCTATCTGCACCTAGCGCCCGACCCCGACCAGACCGCCGATCTGGTGAAGTCCGGCGTCACCGCGATCGCCTATGAAACCGTGACCGGCGCGGACAACTCGCTGCCGTTGCTCAAGCCGATGAGCCAGGTCGCCGGACGCATGTCGATCCAGGCTGGCGCCACCGCGCTGGAAAAGGCCCATGGCGGCCGCGGCGTGCTGCTGGGCGGTGTTCCCGGCGTGCTGCCGGCCAAGGTAGTCGTGATCGGTGGCGGCGTGGTCGGCTTCAATGCCGCGCAGATGGCGGTCGGCCTGGGTGCCAACGTCACCATTCTGGACCGCGACAACCTCGTGCTTGAACGGCTCGACAGCCACTTCGAAGGTCGCAGCCGCACGCTCTATTCGGGCAGCGCCGCGCTGGCTGCCGAAATCGCCGAGGCTGATCTGGTTATCGGTGCCGTGCTCGTCCCCGGAGCCGCCGCCCCCAAGCTCGTCACCCGCGAGATGCTGAAGACGATGAAGCCGGGCGCGGTGCTGGTCGATGTCGCGATCGACCAAGGTGGCTGCTTTGAGACCAGCAAGGCGACCACCCATGCCGATCCGACCTATATCGTCGACGGCGTGGTGCACTATTGCGTCGCCAACATGCCGGGTGCCGTGGCGCGGACCAGCACCTATGCGCTCAACAATGTCACGCTGCCGCACGCGCTGCGCATCGCCGATCTGGGTTGGAAGGGTGCGCTCAAGGCCAACCCGCATCTCGCCGCCGGACTGAACGTGCACGAAGGGCAGATCACCTACGAGGCTGTCGCGCGCGATCTGGGCCATGATTACGTTCCCGTGTCCTCGTTGCTGGGCTGAACGCAGACGGGCTCACATTCCGGAATCACGGCGGAGCGCTGTCAGGCGCCCGCCGGCGATCCGGCGTCCTGGTTTTCAGGTATCGCAATCGGCGTCGCGGCGCAGACCGTGCGCAGTGCCTGCTTCAACCCTTCCTCGATCGTCGGGTGATAAAAGGGCATTTCGAGCAGCTGTGTTGCAGTCATCTTCTGCTGGATCGCCCATGCCAGAAGGTGTCCCAGATGCTCGCCGGCAGGCGCGACAAGATCGGCACCGATCAGCACGCCATCGGGCGCGGCGGCATAGAGTGTCAGTGCGCCCTCGTTGCAAGCCTCAACCTTTGCCCGGCCCTGATCCGAGAAGTCGGCCGTGCCGCTGACCGCGCCGTCCTCTTCTGCCGCGCCGATGCTGACAACCGGGGGATCGGTGAAGGTGATGCTGAACGGCACATAGCGATCAATCCGCACCGGCGCCGGATAGGCAGCCGCGTTGCGCCCGGCGATCGCGCCGTCGTGCGACGCCTCATGCAGCAACGGAAGGTCCGCAGCCACATCGCCGGCCAGAAAGATCTGGCTGTCGCCGCAGCGCATGGTGCCGCGGTCGTGTACCGGAATGCCCTTGTCGTCGAGCTGCAACCCGGCCTTGTCGAGCGCCAGCCCGTCCAGCATGGGGGGGCGTCCCACGGCGACGAAGACATGGTCGAATGTAGCCCTGCCCTCGCCGCTCCCCGTCCAGCGCAGGACGACGTCATCGCCGTCGCGCTCGGGGGTCACCTCGACGCCGAGATGCAGCTCGATATCACGCGCAAGGATGTCTTGCAGCGCGGCGTGGACACGGGGGCAGCGCAGCTTGGCCATGGTCTTGGATGTGTCGAACAGCGTCACGTGAATGCCCAGCCGGGCAAAGGCCTGCGCCATTTCCAGCCCGATCGCACCCGATCCGACGACCGCAAGCCGTCGCGGCAAACTCGTGAGCTGAAAGACATTCTCATTCGTCAGCGCACGCTCGCCCAGCGCCGCGAACGGCTCTGGCAGCAATGGGCGCGATCCGGTGGCGATGATGATCGTCCGCGCGCTGATCGTGCGCCCATCGTCCAGCAACAGCTGACCGGGAGCGGTGAACTTCGCCCTGCCCCGTAGCCGGACGCCTTCGGGAATATCGGCGATGGTCTTGCGCGTGGATGCGACAAAGCGATCGCGCTCGTCGCGGACCCTCTGCATGACGGCTGCTTCTTCGAGGGTGACCTCGCCAACAGTTACGCCAAAAATCGCGGCACGGTCCACCGCGTGCCGCGCTTTGGCTGCAGCTATCAGCAGCTTGGACGGCATGCAGCCGACGTTGGCGCAAGTCGTCCCATTGAAGTCGGGATCGATCAGCAGCGTCGATGCGCCGTTCTTGCGCGCCGCGCGTTCGGCAGCGAGGCCGGCGGTGCCGGCCCCGATCACCGCGACATCACAGCGCAGACTGTCCCCGTTGCTCATGCAACCAGGATGGCCTTGGCGTTGACGAACTCCTTGAAGCCTTCATCACCATGCTCGCGGCCATAGCCGGAGTCCTTCACCCCGCCGAACGGCATGTCGGGCGAAGCGACGTTGAAGTTGTTGATGAACACCATGCCGGTATCGAAATGCTTCGCCGCCAGCTCCTTGGCACGTTCGACATCGCGCGAGAAGATGCCGCCGCCCAGCCCATAGCGGCTGTCGTTGGCGATCCGCATCGCATCCTCGTCGTCCCTGGCGCGAATGATCGAGGCAGCAGGGCCGAACAGCTCGTCGTCATAGGCTGGCTGGCCAGGCTCGACATCGACCAGCACGGTGGGCGGGTAGAACCAGCCCTTGCGGTCGGGCACTTGCCCGCCAGTCAGCACGCGCGCGCCCTTGGCGACGCTCTTTTCCACCTGATCGTGCAGCGAATCGCGCTGGCGCTTCGATACCAGCGGGCCGAGCTGAGAATCCTCTGCAGTAGGATCGCCCATCTTCAGGCCCTCGAACTGGTCGACATAGCCCTTCACGAAAGCATCGTAATGGGCCTCGGTGACGATGAAGCGCTTCGCATTCACGCACGTCTGTCCGTTGTTGTAGATGCGGCCCTGCACGCACGTCTTGATCGCAAGCTCCAGATCGGCATCGTCGAGCACCAGATAGGCGTCGTTTGATCCCAGCTCGAGCACGGTCTTCTTGACCACTGACGCGGCCTTGGCGCCAACAGCGCGGCCAGCCTTGTCGCTTCCGGTCAGCGTCACGCCGCGCACATGCTTGTGCTCGATCACCCGATCGGACTGGTCATGATCGATGATCAGCACGCCGAACAACCCCTTGGGCAAGCCGGCGCGCTCGTACAGGTCACGCAGGAACAGCCCGCTGCCGGTGCAGCTTTCGGCATGCTTGAGCAGCACGCCATTGCCCGCCATCAGGCTGGCAATCGAATATCGCACCGCCTGATAGGCGGGAAAGTTCCAGGGCTGGATGCCGTAGACCACCCCGATCGGCGCGTGGGTGACGTAGCCATCTCCATCCTGCGTCTGCCGCTTCTGTTCGGCGAGCGCCTTGGGACCGTTGCTTGCGGTATAATCGCAGATCCCGGCGACCAGGTCGACCTCCTGCAGGCTGTCACGCAGCAGCTTGCCAACCTCCCCGGTCATCAATTGCGCGAATTCCTGCTTCGAAGCGCGCAGTTCGTCGGCAATTCGGCCGATCACTTCGGCGCGCGCCTCAAGGCTCTGCATGCGCCAATCGAGAAACGCCGCATGGCTGGCCTCGACGACCTGCGTCGCCTCGTCGTCCGACATGTAATGGTATGTCTCGATCGGCTCTTCGGTCAGCGGGTTGATCGTCTGAAAGCTGCGGTCAGTCATGTTCATCTCCAAAGGTGGGGTAGGTTGCGGCCTGATCAGCCGTGGGTGGCGCGGTGGCTGTCGAGCTTGTCCTCGACATCATTCAGCGCCTTGAGAATTTCAGTATGCCAGCCAGTGGGGGGCAGCGACCGGACCGCTGAATGCGCGGTACAAACGGTCTTGGTGCCGGCCCAATCCTCTGCAAGCTGGCGCGCCCAGCGGGCATAATCATCGGCGGCGCCACTGCGCTGCTGCAACGCCTTGGCCAGCATCGGATGAAAGCGCAGCCGGGGTTCGGGCAGGATTACACTCAACAGGCCTGGAGGCACGAACACGTTGATCGTATCATCGACATGCACGATACCGCTGGCGCGGTGCCGCACCAGAACCGAGGCGACATGCACCTTTTCGTCCGGACTGACGAAATCCACGCCGACGGGAATGGAAAAATCGAAGTCTGCTGCGAATTCGCTCTGGGTCGCGCCATCCTCTATCATGGCCGGGTCCCAGGGCAGGTTCGGCAGCTTTTCGTGATGACGCCTGGTCCCGATCAGCCGGACGCCAGGCAGAAAATCGAGCAGCGCGGCGCAGTGCAGCGTGTGGAAGGGATGGACATTGATGATGGCATCAACCTTGCGTCCCCCATCCGTCAGACGATCCAGCTCGGCGCGATCCTTGTCATCCAGGGCATAGCTGTCGAGCACGACGAACCGACCGTTCGCCCGTCGCACGAGCGACATGTGCGTTCCGATGTCGATCAGCCTTGCGATCTTGAATGAACCACGGAAATTCCAGAAATCGTCGTGCAGCCGGTCCACCGAACCTCCGTTTTCAGCCGCTCATCATGCGACACCACCTCTACGCAGCCGCCCCCAAGGCAGTTCCGGCAGCGACCAGACAGCCCGCACCGTGCGCGGTGCCGGAACGACATTTGCTCGATACATAAAGCGATCGAGAACCCTGCAGCGGGCAAACGCTGGTCGGCAGGCCCAGACTGATCGGGCGCTCCTGGGCCTATCCAGTTCCTCGCGCGGTGCGGATCGTCAGCATTGCCTGGCGGACCAACGCCTCGCCCCGGTCATTCAGGAGCGGCTGACGAATTGTTGCCCTGATGGCCGACCCGCTCTTGGACAGCTGCGCTGATGCTCAGATGTCGTGGGCAAACCCCGGCAGACCGCTGCCTAGATTGACTCCGCAAAAACGAACCACATCCCCAATGCGAACTGTTTGTGCATCATCGCCGTCAATGATTGCTAGAACCGTTGGTCCTTCAGCCAGCTTGACGTATGCGGGCACAGTCATCCCCGCCTTGGTCCGCCAGATCGTGATGGAATATACTTCGGCGAGCCCTGTAGCCTGCCTCCATGCGGTTGCGCCGCTGCCGCAGTAAGGACAGTAGCTGCGTGGATAGTGGTGACAGGTTCCGCACGAATCGCAGCTACGCACGAGCAATTGGCCGCGCTTCAGCGCATCATGATACGCCGTGATGTCTTCGGCATCCGACCCAGGGATTACAGCGTTCACATCCGTTCCAGAATGATGGTCGATGAACCGTGATGAGCACCGATTGCACCACCCGTGCCATGCGCCAGTGCCAGATCACAATTGGGTACCTGCACTGCGGGATGGGAAGTGCCGCGGATCTGGCGAGCGGCCTCAAGCAGTTTTGTCATTCCGCCCCGATTGCCAGGATGGTTGCTGCACAGCCCGCCACCATCGGTGTTGAACGGCAACTTGCCCACGCCTGAAATGAGGTTTCCGTCGGACACAAAGGCGCCGCCCTTGCCCTTTTCGCAAAAACCGATGTCCTCGATCTGGACGAGCACCGTGATCGTGAAGCTGTCGTATAGCGAGGCGTATTTGATATCGGCGCGTTCGATACCTGCCTCCCGAAACGCCTCGTTAGCCGATCGGACGCCGGCCGTGCTGGTCAGGTCAAACCGTCCGCCATTGCGGTGGCCGACGGCACAGCCACTTCCGCGCACCCGGACGAGCGGCCTGCCGAGCGTCCGGGCGATCTCTTCTCGCGCCACAATGACGGCGCCGCCACCATCGGTCATCACGCAACAGTCCAGACGATGCAACGGATCGCAGACCAGCGGTGAGGCGAGCACGTCATCCACGGTCACGACATTGCGCAGCAATGCGTGCGGATTGTGCTGGGCATGATGCGAAGCAGCGACCTTGATCCATGCGAGCTGTTCGCTGGTGGTCCCGTATTCGTACATGTGCCGCGCAGCGACCATCGAATAGAGCGGCGTGGGGATCAGCCCCCCAAAAGCGATATCGGGTGATGACCCAACGTCGGGCCCAGTCAATCCGAACGGCCGTCTCTCGCCCATCTGGTTGTCGGCCATCGTGATCAAGGCTACGTTGCAATGCCCCGCCCGGATCGCATCCATGGCATGCTGCACGTGGAACAGATAGGACGAGCCGCCGGTCTCGGTACTGTCGGCATACCGCAGGTTGTTGAGCCCCAGATATTCACCCATGGCCAACGCACCCAGGCCGGGCGCATCCGCCGCGCAAAAATAGCCGTCCACATCGCCCAGCGACAGACCCGCGTCGGCCAGTGCCCCATGGGCGACATCTGCGTGAAGACGCGCCCGGGTCAAGCCCTCGGCCTTCCGTGTCGGATGTTCGTACAAGCCGACGATAAAGCTGTTTGCGTCCTTCACTCGCGCTGTCTCATCCGCCTGCACTGTCGCCAGCGCCATCGGCCAGTGCCCATTCGCGCAAGTTGCGCTTGAGTATCTTGCCACTGGCATTACGCGGCAGGGCATCGACGATATGGACCGCCTTGGGGGTCTTGAACCCGGCCAGCCGCGCCGAGCAGAACGCGCGGATATCGCTTTCATCGCACGACAATCCGGCACGCAGGACGACAAACGCAGTCACCGCCTCGATCCACACCGGATGCGGCAATCCGATGACTGCAACCTCTGACACCGCCGGGTGCGTGTAGAGCACCTCCTCCACTTCGCGTGATGCCACATTCTCGCCGCCCGACTTGATCATGTCCTTCTTGCGATCGACAATCGTCAGGTAACCTTCTGCATCGATCGTCGCGAGGTCTCCGCTGTGGAACCAGCCGCCGGCAAAGGCTTCGGCCGTTCGCTCAGGGTCATTCCAATAGCCGATCAGCAATTGGGGAGAGCGATGCACCACTTCGCCCACGTCTCCAGGCGCGACGTCATCCATGTTGTCATCGACCACGCGGGTTTCGACGTTGATCGTCGCACGACCGGCCGAACCGATGCGGGCGGCATGTTCTTCGGGAAACAGCACGGTGGCAACCGGCGCAATTTCAGTCTGGCCATAGAAATTCCACAGCCGCAGCCTCGGCAGGCGCCGCTGCATTTCGGCGATGACCTCGCGCGGCATGATCGAGGCGCCATAAAAGCCCCGTTCAAGGCGCGACAGGTCATGCAAATCAAACAGCGGCGATCGCAGCAGCGAGATCCACACGGTGGGCGGTGCGAAAAAGGCTGTCGCGGCGAAACGGTCCAGCAAAGGGATCACGTTTTCAGGAGCTGGGCTCGCCGTGATGACGTTGATCGCCCCGATTTGCAGCGCCGGGCCGATCATCGCATCAAGCTGCGCACAATGAAACAGCGGGAGCGCATGGACGGTGACCGTATCGCGCGTCCACTCGCCGTCGATGATGCAGCTTTGATATTCGAGGAGCACCGCATCGTGCGTGAGCATGGCCCCCTTGGGCCGGGATTCGGTGCCGCTGGTATAGATGATCTGCAGCAGGTCCTGCCGGTCGGCGACATCCTCCACCGGCGCGCCGTCGACAAGCAGCGCGCGCCAGGAGGCGACGCCCGACTTGTCGGGTTCGCCGCCATCCTCCTGTGTCAGGCCGAACACCCTCTCGACGGCATCAGGGGCCGCAGCCAACCCCGTTTCGGCTGTTGTGCAATCGACAAACAGCAACCGGGCACCGCTGTTTTCGAGGATGAAGCGGACCTCTTCGGCGATCAGCATGAAGTTGATCGGCACGAAGACCGCGCCGATACGGGCCACCGCAAAGCGCAGCGCCATGAATGCGTGACTGTTGCGCGCCAGCACCGCCACGCGGTCGCCCGGCACGATGTTCCGGGACGCCAGTCCGCGTGCGAGCTGATCGACCACCGCGTCGAAATCGGCGTAGCTCCACGCCACGTCACCGCAAATGATCGCCTGGCGATCCCGGTGGCGCAGCGCCGATCGCCTTAGCATGTGCGACAAGCTGTCCTTGCGCGCCTGTAGCGTCATCGCCCCCACCTTTCCCGACCACTTGCCGTTTGAACACTAGCCATGATTGTGGGCACCGCCCAATGCGCCAAGGCCTGGGCAGACATGGCACGCGTTATCATGGAATATCTGGACTTTCTGGGCTTCTGTCAGAAAGTCGAAGCCTCCTATCACCGGGACCAGATCATCGCCGGGTCGGCCCGTTTCCGGACGGATGGCGCCGCCCGAACCGGGCGCTTCGGTGCCGAAGCAGATGTTGTTCGGCGTCTTCTGCTTGATGGCAGCTTCCAGGAAATGCAGGTCGGGCGCGTTGGTATCGAAGAACAGGTTCTTCGACACGTCACGTTGCGACATGTGGGCCTTGTCAGCCTTGATGAACCGGTCAAGCGCGCCGCCGCAATGGCAGATGACGACCTTGAGCTCGGGAAAGCGGTCGAACACATCGCTGTGGCTGAGCAGCTGAGTTGCCAGATACTGTTCCCAGACGAAGCCGATCTGGTAATTGTGGGGAACGATGTCGATGCGCGGATCCATGCAGTTGGTGCCATGGACTATGATGGGGATGCCATGCTTCTGGCAGCGATCATAGACCGGGTACCAATAGGGCTTGTCCATGCCCGGCGAACGACGGTCTCCGGTGGGATCGGGGCTAAGATAGACAGCCTTGAAACCGAGCTCCTCAACGCAACGGTCAAGCTCCGGAATGCAATGCGACAGGTCGTCGGCATCGGCGTTCTGCGGCAGCTGGCCAGCACCAACGAACCTGCCCGGCTCGAGGCTTACGTGCTTGTAGATCATGTTGTTGACGTAGCGCGTCCAGGCCGGAAGCAGATGATGGTTCATCCAGCCCAGCATAAGGAACGGCCGCGGGCCGATCAGCTGGGCGTCGATATTGTAATCATCCAGCAGACGAACATGCGCGCCAACCGATTGCTCCCAGCCCTCCTCTGTCAAACCCAGCTTGAAATCCAGCGTGCTGCGCGGATCGATTTCGAGAGGGGTGTTCGACGCCAGCATGAAGGCCAGCATCGGCGTGCCGTGCATGGGAGCGGACACATGAGCGTGAATATCCAGAACCTTGGTTGACTTGTACATGCTGTCTCCTGGGGGAAAGGAAGTGAGCGGATTGGCTGACGGCAACGCGTTGCGCCGCCGCCAGCGACCTGGTTGAACTTGTTATTGGGCCCGACCTCATGCCGCTTGCGCACACTCAAGGTCGGCCCGCGACATTGCCGGATCAGAACCGGAAGGATGCCTGAACGCCGATAGTGCGCGGCATTTCTTCTGCCACCTGCGCAGCTCCGCTTGCTCCGGCCTGATTGAATCCGTAGTTCAATGCATAAACGTCAAAGAGATTGCGTACGATCAGCGCCACCTCGACACCGCTGGGCTCGTGCTCGACGCCTAGCCGGATGTCGGTGCGGACCCGACCCGGCACACGCGCGAGGGGAAAGGTCGTGGCGTCGCTCAAGGCCTGACTAGAACGGAACTCGGCGGTAACATCGGATTTCAGCCGCAGCTCGGAGGTCAGGCCGGTTTCATAGGCCAGATTGGCGATTCCGCTCCATTTGGGAGCAAAAGGCAGGCCGCGAATGGAATTTGCCGGGAGTGTGCCGATCTTTTTCACATCCGCATATGTTGCGGTCATGCTCGCCCGCAATCCGTCGATGATCTGCAGGTTGACCTGGGCCTCCGCGCCGCGGCTGCGGACCTGATCGTTGCGGATGACGAACCGCGTACCCAGGTTGACGCCAATCTGGTAGTCGCGCAGCCGTGTATCGAACACCGCGAAATTGATCGAGGAACCCGGCGCAAAGTTGGATTTGATACCACCTTCGATCGTCCGCGAATTTTCGGTATCGAAGAATGGATCGGTCACGACGCCGCCAGGCGAGGTGGGAGTGGCGACAAAACCGAAGCCCTTGGTGCCTGTCGAGTAGCTCGCATAGACGTTGGTGTCAGGGGTGATGAAATACTGGCCCTGCAACGAATAATCGAAATAGCTTTTGCCGCCCGTCCGCGAAAACGCCGGATAGGCGCCGTAGACGGCGATCGTCAGGCCACCTGGACGCTGGATTGTGCGGGCGCTGTAGTCGCCATCCTTGTTGAATCGTTCGGCACGGGCGCTGCCGCTGACCTGGAAACGGTCGCTGAATTTGTAGAGCAGCTGCCCGAACAGCGAGAATGTCTCGGTCGTCTGGCGGTAGGACGACTGGAATGCTCCGCCCAAAGAGGGCGCGGTCATTTGCGCGCCGTTGAAATCGAACAGATCCTCGTACGTCCATTTGTCGTGGTAATAATATCCGCCGACCAGCAGGCTGAAAGGCTTGCTGGGGTCAGTCGCAAGACGCAGTTCCTGCGAGAACGCCTTGTCGGTTTCAAAGCCTGCGCGCAGGACCGGACTGTTCACCATGTCGGCCGCGTCAATGATGAAGATGTCATCATATTCCGAATAGCCGGTCACCGAGGTCAGCGTGATGTCCCCGAAGGAATAATTAAGCGTCGAGTTCAGCCGGATGCCGTCATTCTCTCCACCAATGCGGTCGAGCCCGCGATAGCTGAATCCGGTGCGAAAGGTGTTGCGGCTGGTGAACCGTTCCAGGGTATAGCCGGTATCGCCGCCAAGCACCGCATTGCGACGGGAATTGCCCAGCGTGTCGATGCCGGTGCGGAAGAACTGCCCGTCAAGGGACATGTCGGCGTACTGGAACGACATGGTCCAGTCGAGATCGACATTGGGAGAATAGCGTGCGGTGAGGCGCACTGCGGTGCGCTCGACCGACGGGGTATCCTTGCCGCCGAATGCCGAACGCATCCATCCGCCCTCGTTACTGTAAAGACCGGCCAAGCGGATGGCGAAGGAATCGGACAGCGGGACGTTGATGGCAGCGTTAAGCGTATCGGTACCCAGCTCGAACTCGTGGTAGTAAGAGCCCTCTGCGCCAAATTCGAAATTGGGTTTGCGGGTCACGAGGGTCAGCGCGCCGACGCTGGTGTTCTTGCCCACCACCGCAGACTGCGTGCCCTTGAGCAGCTCGACACGGTCGAGGTCGAACAGCGCTGCGGAATAGTCGCGCGGGTGGCCGGCAAAAATGCCATCAATGAACAGACCGACGGTTTGTTCGAAGGAGTTGTTCGAAGGGCTGGATCCCAGGCCGCGAACTACGGGATTGACCAGGCCGCCGGGCGCCTGGTTGATACGTACGCCGGGAACCGCCGCTGTCAGCTGCTCGACCGAGGTCAGTCCCTTGCTGACGATCGCATCGCCTGAAACGATGTTGACCGTGACCGGAACCTTCTGCGCACTCACGCCGCCTTTCAGCGCGGTGACGATAATCTCGCCATCGCTCATGGCCGAGTTTCGTTCCTGCTGGGTCTCGCGGCCATCAGCACGGCTGCCGGTTTCGGGCGTCGATTGGGCATGCGCGATACCCGCTGCGGACATCAGAACCGTTGCCAGTGCCGACCATCCTGCATTCCGCACGAGACGTGCACGATTGTTGGAAAAAAACGTCATCGTCAGGTCCTCCCCTATGATAGCCGGACCATTCTGGTCTCTGCCGCTGCCCTACCACTAAACTGTCCACTAGGAATGATCAATACACTATAGACGAACCTTTCGTACAAGTTTAACCTCTGGAAAAAATGGGCCCTTCACCAATTATGGTGTTGAAAACGAACGATCTTGGAGAGGCAGAGGTGGACATCGTCGTTGTGACGCCTGGAGGAACCGGTGAAATCGTCGCGCCGTTGCTGGCCAGGCTGACCTCTCTGGGATTCGCCGTTCATGCGCATCAGGGCGCGCTGGACGACATCGTGGCGTCCCACCACTGGCAACAGGCGACGATCCTTGTCGGCACGGGATTCGATTGTGCAAAGGCGCAACTTGACCGCGCGCCGGGCTTGCGGGCCATCATTGTACTCACCATCGGCCACGAAGGCGTCGATGTGGACGAGGCCACCTCACGCAACATTCTGGTCGTGAACGGCCAGACTCCAGAGAACTACCAAAGCATGGCCGAAGCCACGCTGCTGCTGATTCTTGCCGCACTCTATGATCTAGACGGAGCGCAAAATCGCCTGAGAAACGGGCAGTGGCATGTCCAGGGGCAACGCTCGCGGATGTTGAAGGGCAAAACGCTGGGAATCATTGGCTATGGCAATATTGCCCGCAGCCTGATCAAGCGTCTGCAAGGATGGGAGGTCAGCACCCTTGTCCACACCCGCAGGCCCCCCGCCGCTACTGGCTACGGCGAGCAGTTCGTACCGCTCGAAACACTGATTGCCCAAAGCGACATCGTCGTTCCTCTCGCCAGCCTCAATTCCACCAGCGTGCACCTGCTCGATGCCGAACGGCTGGGGCGCATGAAGCCGGGTGCCATTCTGGTCAATACCGCGCGCGGCGGGCTGATCGACGAGCGTGCACTTGTCCCCTTGGTCCGCTCTGGGCGGATATCGGCCATTGCACTCGATGTCTTTGAGGCAGAACCACTTTCCTGCGACAGTCCGCTGCTCGATCTGCCCAACGCGATCCTCACCCCCCACGACATCGGCCACACGCGCGAGAGCAGCGAAGGGATGATGCGAACCGGCATCGACCATCTGGTCGCTGTCAGCTGCGGAACGATACCGGCGGCTGCGATCAATGCAGACGCGCTTGCAGAATGGTCGCTTTAAGGCGGGCGGACGACTTCACATTCCACCAAGCCCCGCGAGAGGGCATTCAGCCAGGACGAGGAACATATGGCCCAGGGGCAGCAAACCACTTCAGCGCAGGCCATGCCGCTTCAGGCGCGCGATCCCTGGGGCGTATTGGCGATCATGGCGCTGCTGATCATCATGTCGATGATCGATCGGCTGATCCTGGCATTGCTCGTCCGGCCGTTGAAGGCCGATCTGGATCTGAGCGATGTCCAGCTGGGCCTGCTGTTCGGGACCGCATTTGCGGTTTTCTACGGCATGATGGGGCTGCCGCTGGCGCGGATTGCCGACAGGTACAACCGTATCAGGCTGATCACGCTAGCGGTGACGCTGTGGAGCATCTGCACCATCCTTTCGGGCTTTGCGAATGCGTTCTGGCAGCTCCTGCTGCTGCGCGCCGGGCTGGCGATCGGCGAGGCTGCGCTGTTTCCTGCGGTGCATTCCCTGATCTACGACCTGTTCCGCGTACAGCGCCGACCGCTGGCCGCATCCATCGCCACCGCAGCTGCGCCGCTGGGTGGCGCGCTGGCGTTTATTGCCGGCGGCGCTCTGGTCGACAGCATGAGCGTCTGGGTGGACCAGGGCGGCGGTGGAGGCTTTCGCACATGGCAGATCGTGTTTTTTGCGGTCGGCATTCCAAGCCTGATGCTCGGCCTGATCTTCGGCGGAGTGGTGCGAGAGCCTGCACGGGTGGCCCGCGCGGACGAAGAACACAAGGTGGGCGCGTTGGAGGCGTTGCGCGGACGGCGGATGATGTTTCTCTGGCTGCTGCTGGCCGGTGGCATCTGCCAGGTGGTGCCCTATGCCTATCAGGCATGGGCACCGACGCTGCTGACCGAAAAATACGGTCTTTCAATGAGCCAGGCGGGAATCTCGCTGGGACTGGTCGGCGCACTGGGGGCGGTGCTGGGGACGTTTCTGGTGCCCTTGCCTGTCATGCGCTTGTACGATCGGGGAACGACCAGTGCACTGACCAGACTGCCGATGCTGATTGTCGCCGTCGGCACGGTCAGTTTTGCGCTGGGTCCGCTTTCGTCCAGTGTGTCCATGCTGCTGGCCGCCTATTTTTTAGGAGCCTTTGCGCTGATGGGCACCAACGCCACGGTGTTCGTGTCGATGCAGCGGCTCGCCCCTGACAGCGTGCGAGCGACGCTGGTGGCGGGGACGCTGCTCGTCTCGTCCAGCCTTGGTCTGGGGCTGGGGCCAATCACCGTAGCGTATCTGGCCAATGCCATCGGACCGATCCCCCGGTTCGACATTGCAATGTCTGCGCTTGCGGTCGTGACGGGTATCGGCTCGCTGGTGTTTTTCTGGCTGGCGGGGCGGCGCCTGGCCATCCCGGCTGGCTGATCAACTCGGCTCTGGTGTTGGACGGACCTTGGCGGCATGACGCTGGGCATCATCAAGACACAAGAGGCACCATGGACAATCTTCAACGCGTCCAATCCGTCGTCACCGCGCACCAGATTCTCGATGCGCTCGCCGCCCGGCCCGGCGGCTGTTCGCTGAGCGAACTGGCGCGACACCTCGACATGACGCCGTCGCGGGTGCTCCGCCACCTGGGCACCCTTGTCGAACTGGAGCTCATCGAGCGCACTGGAAACGATCCGGTCTATCGGCTGGGCATCGGGCTTGTACGACTGGCAACACAGGCCGCAAACCAGCATGAGGTCGGCAGGGTGGCGATACCGGCCCTTCGCAGATTGCATGACGACACCGGTCAGGCGGTGTATCTTGCGAGGCCGCAGCACACCAGCGCAACCGTCTGGCTGTCATTCGAAAGCGCAGGTTCGCCCCGTCTGACCATGGCGCCCGGCATGACATTCTCGCTCAGCGGATCCGCCTGCGGCCGTGCCATTCTCGCTTTTTCCGAGCCGCGGGCCGATCTGGAGCTTGCAAGCCAGCCCGACGACCGTTTTCCTGATCCGATCGCCACGCATGATGAACTGGCAGAGCGACTCGCCGCTATCCGGCAGCGGGGCTATGACCATTACGGCACGGATCTGCCGAATGCGGCGTTCAGCATTGCCGCGCCCGTGTTCGATCATCAGGGGTGCGCCGTCGGAGCCATCGGCATGCTCGGGTTTTCGCTGCATTATCATGAAAACGGGGACTTGCTGCTGCAGGCACTCGTCCGGGCGGCGCAATCCGTGTCGGCGCAGATGGGTTATACAGGCCCCCCCATCGCCCCTGCTTGACTTTATCGTATAGCGATATACTCTGTCGCTATACGATAAACGGAGCGGATGATGCTGGCAAGTTGGGATCGACTGGTCGACGATCAGGGGCAGCACGGTGCATTGCGCGTACGCCGCGATATTTTCTCGGACCCGGATGTGCACCTTGCCGAGCTTGAGACACTTTTCGAAAGCGGATGGATCTATCTGGCCCACAGCTCGCAGCTGCGTGCGGCCAATGATTATGTGACGGTCAACGCAGGCCGCAGGCCGGTGGTGATCATGCGCGGACAGGACGGCACCCTGCGCGCCTTTCACAACGCCTGCCCGCACAAGGGGGCGATGGTCTGCGCGCTGGATCGCGGCAACAGCAAGCTGCATGTCTGCCCCTATCACAGCTGGTCCTTCGGCAGCGATGGCGCCAACCGGGCTATCAAGGCAAAAAGTGACGGTGCCTATTCCGATGCGTTTCTGGCGACACGACAGGACCTTGTGCCGATCGCTCGCTTCGGGGCCTATCGCGGTTTCCTGTTTGGCAGCCTGACACCCGACGTTCCCAGCCTTGAGGACTATCTGGGCGATGCAAAGGTGTTCATCGACCTGTGCGAGGACCAAAGTCCGGACGGGCTGGAGCTGGTCCCGGGTCAATCGACCTTTACCTATGACGGCAACTGGAAGCACCAGCTCGAGAACTGCTCGGACGCCTATCATGTGACGTCGGTTCACCCCACCTATCTCAAGGTCGCGCAGGACCGGGCGCGCGAAAACATCGACAAGGAAACGGGCGGCATCTGGGAGCGCACCATGGCGATGCTGGACGAAAAGGCCAGCGCGGCGCGGGCGGGCAGCTTCAGCTTTGCCCATGGCCACACGGCCACCTGGGCGGCGGGCCTGCCCAGTCCGGGGCATCCACTATTCGACAAGCGCGAGGAGCTGGTCAAACGGCTTGGACCGGTCAGAGCGAAATGGATGTTCTATGGCCGCAATGTATCGATCTTCCCGAACCTTCAGTTTGTCGACAATTTTTCCAGCCAGATCCGGGTGTTGCGACCGCTTGCCGCGGGCAAGACCGAGATGGCGACCTGGTGCGTCGGACCGCAGGGGGAGGCTCCGCGCGCCCGCGCTCAACGCCTTCGGCAGTATGAGGACTTCTTCATGCCCAGCGGCATGGCGACGCCCGACGATCTGTGCGTCTATCAGGATTGTCAGGTGGCCGATACCGGCGCGCACGACCTGTGGCAGTCCTATGAGCGCGGGGTGACGAAGCAGCTTGACGGACCAACCGAAGAAACCGCCGAACTGGGCATAGCGCCGCTCTGGTCGACGCGGGGCGGACCTTCGATGTGGGATGAGACGCTGATGCACAATTATTATCGGGCATGGCGCGATCGGCTGACCGGCCAGACGGTACGCCAGACGGTGACGGCGTGAGCAGCCAGACTCTGACCGCAGCGCCCGGAGCCGTGATCGCCCCATCCTCCGCCGAACGCCTGATCATCGAAGAGGCAGCATGCCTGGATGAGCAGCGCTGGGATGACTGGCTGGCACTCTTCGTCGATGATGCCCGTTTCTGGGTGCCCAGCTGGGACGATTATTCCACGCCCACTACCGATCCGGAAAGCCAGTTGTCGCTGATCTTCTACGCCAGCAGGAAACGTCTTGAGGAGCGCGTCTGGCGGCTGCGTTCGGGACAGTCGCCGGCGTCCGTGCCGCTGCACCGCACCGTGCACAGCATCACCAACATCAGGGTGGATATGCAGGCCCCGCATGTCATCCATTCCAATGTGGTGGTGCACAGCTTCAATCCGCGCCGCAAGGAAACCACAGTGCTGTTCGGCACCTATCGCCACAGCCTGGTGGCGGGGCCGGATGGGCCAATGATTGCCGAGAAGAAGATATTGATCATGAACGATTATCTGCCCGCGTCGGTGGATATTTATACCATTTGAAGGAGAGCAGCATGCTGAACGAACACAGATCAGACGCCATGACCGCCAGCCCTATGCAGCAGGGCGGACAGGACCGCAGCAGCGCCGATGTGCGCAGCAGGGTCAGCGCTGAGGAATGGGAGGCGCGCGTCGAACTGGCTGCGCTCTACCGGCTGGTTGCCCATTACAAATGGACCGACACCATCTACACGCATATCTCGATGCGGGTGCCCGGCGAGCATACCTTCCTGATCAACGCCTTTGGTCTGTTGTATGAGGAAATCACCGCATCATCGCTGGTCAAGATCGATGTGCACGGCACGGTTCTGGATGACCCGACGGGCCTGGGCATCAACCGCGCCGGCTTCGTCATCCATGGCGCGATCCATGCCGCCCGTCATGATGTGGCCTGCGTGATCCACACCCACACCCGGGCCGGTGCGGGCGTTTCGGCGCAGGAGCATGGCCTTCTGCCGATCAGCCAGCACGCCGCAATCTTCATGGGGCGGCTCGCCTATCACGAGTTCGAAGGCATCGCCGTGAACGAAGCAGAGCAGGAGCGGCTGGTGGCCGATCTGGGCGACAAGCGCGTCATGATCCTGCGCAACCATGGCCTGCTCGCTGCCGGACGAAATGCCGGAGAGGCCTTTTATTATCTCAACACGCTGGAACGGGCGTGCGAGATCCAGATCGCGGCCCTGGCCGGTGGCGGACGCGTGCGGATGATTTCCGACGAATCGATCCAGGCCTGCTCGGCCGTGGTGGACTCGGTCGGATCGGATTTCTCGCGCGACTGGTCTGCGATGATGCGTCTGGCAGATCGGCTCGGACCCGATTTCAGGAACTGAGAAGCGATCTAATTATCTGACTATATGATCAGTCTTGTGCCCTTAAACTGTCCGCATGATTTAATTACTTGACACGCCTGTCCCCGCTGGCAATTTGCTGGCGAGGAGAGGCCAACGCCATGACAACGATAGCCCAGGCGGGACAGGCATGTCCCGCCGCTTTGAAGCCGGTCAACTTCATGCCGCGCGATATCGACTGCGTGCAAGAGGCGGACGGGACAATCTTTCTGCGCTCGCGCACCCCGCTCAGGCCGTGCCGCAATCATCTGCTGGATTACCTGCACCACCATGCAGACCACCGGCCAGACGCCACCTGGCTCGCCGAGCGTCGCGCCTATGGCGAAGGCTGGTCCAGCATCACATTTGCCGATGCCCGGCAGCAGGTCGATGCGCTGACCGAAGGCCTGCTGGTGCGGCTGGGTGATCATCCGGCAAATGATGCCCGCCTGGCGCTGCTGGGTGACAATTCCATCGACTATGCGCTGATCATGCTGGCGGCAATGCAGGCCAGGATCACCGTCGTCCCCCTTTCCGCAGCGTATGCCATGCCAGGCAACGACCATGCGCGGCTGCGCGGCCTGATCGAGACGGCCCAGCCGACCTTCATCTTCGCAGATAGCGTGGACCGGTTTGGTGATGCACTCCGCTCGCTGGCCGATTTCGGCATGCAGGTGTTCACCAGGACCGGCGGCGAAGCCTGGCCCCAGGCAGAGACGCTCGCCATGCTGCGCGGGAACCCGGGCGAAAGGGTATCGGCTTCGCGTCATGCCATCGACCCGCTGGCTCCTGCACGGCTGATGTTCACATCGGGATCGACCGGTCTACCCAAGGCGGTCATTCACACCCAGCGCGCCATGGTGGACGCTGCGGAATCGCTGTTGCAGGTCACCGGCGTGGATGAGACCAAGCCGATGGTCAGGCTCGACTGGGCACCGTGGAGTCATGTTTTCGGCGTCACCAACCTGATGCTGACGCTGATCGTCGGTGGCACCTTCTATATCGATGACGGCCGCCCGAGCCCCGACGGCATGGCGCGCACGATCCGCAACCTGCGCGAGGTCTTGCCGACCGGCTATGCTAATGTGCCCGCTGGCTTTGCAGCGCTGGTCAGCGCGATGGAGGCCGATGCCACGCTGGCGGCGCGGTTCTTCAACACCGTCGACTACATCAGCTACGCATCGGCGCGCTTGCCCGATGACGTGTCTGAACGTCTCCAGGCCTTGAGCGTGGCCCATTGCGGTTATCGCCTGCCGATCACCAGCGGCTTCGGGTCCACAGAAACAGCGGCTGCCGGGTCTTTTGTCCACTGGCCGACGGCATCCTCGGGCCTGATCGGACTGCCTCAGCCGGGCGTTGAGCTGAAGCTGGTGCCCGTCGGCGATGGGCGATACGAAGTGCGCCAGCGCGGTATCGGTATTTTCCCGGGCTATCACGCGAACCCTGTCGCGACCGCCGCGGCGTTCGATGATGACGGCTGGTACCGGTCAGGCGATGCCGCAAGCTTTGTCGATCCAGATGACATTCAGCAGGGGCTGGCATTTGCCGGACGTCTGACCGAAGAGTTCAAGCTTCAGACCGGCATTTTCGTGAAAGTGGGGCCGTTGCGCGCCGAGATCATGGCGCAGGCCGGCCCCCTTATCCAGGATATCGTGCTGTGCGGCGAGGGCGAGGCGTATGTGACGGCGCTGGTCTGGCTGAACCCGATGTGGTGCGGCAGGCTGGCAGCCCTCGACCCGGCCGACCGCGCTGCGATCAACGCAAACCTTCAGGTCCGCGCAGACCTTTCCGGAGCGCTGGCCAGGTTCAACGCCAGCCACACGGCATCAAGCGAGCGGCTTTGCCGGGTGATGCTGCTGGATGAGCCACCGTGCCTCGAGAGCGGCGAGATCACCGACAAGGGCACCATCAACCAGGCGCTGGTCCGTCGGCGCCGCGCAGATTCAGTGGCCGCCTTGTACGCCGCACAACCTGCATCAACGCTGCTGGTACTTGATCGCTGAGATAGCGGCTCCCCCCCCGGAACAGCATCAGAAGGGAGATAGGAAATGAGCGAGAATGATTCAGCCGCGAACTTTGAAGGCGGCTGTCTGTGCGGCGCGATACGCTATCGCTTCGACGGTCCCTTGATGGCGGTCGCGCAATGCTGCTGCCGCGATTGCCAGAAGGCGACGGGCACCGGCCATACCACGATCATCGCCATCCGCGATCACCAGCTTCAGGTGGAGGGCAGCCCGCGCACCTTCACCGTTGCAGGGGAATCGGGGCATGATGTGACCCGCCATTTCTGCGGCACGTGCGGCAGCCGCCTGTATACCGGAGGCGGCCTGCTGCCCGACGTGGTCATGGTGCAGTCCGGGACGCTGGACGACCCCAACAGCATCAGCCCGCAAAGTGTGATCTATACCAGGGACGCCGTGAGCTGGGACCGGTTCGACCCCGCCCTGCCCCGCTTCGAGACGATGCCGCCGCTGCCGGTCTGAAGTCACCGGTAATGTTCCAACCATCGGGCCGGTCTGCCGGTAAATCCGTGCAGACCGGACTGTGCTCCGTCAGGCGTTTTCGGGCGTCTGGAGAGCGTGATAGCCCAGTTCGGCGCGTGCGGTGTCCAGCCGCTTGCCCGCCTTCACCGCGGCCCGGATCTGATCCTCCACGGCTTCGATCTGTTCGGCCAGCATCAGGACCTCTAGCGCACGGTCAGCAGGAATGGCGACCACGCCATCGGCATCGCCTGCCAACCAGTCGCCGGGATCGACACGAACACCGCCGATCTGCACCGGGATGTCATAAGCAATCGCGGTGACCCTGTCCTTGCCGGTGCGCATGGTGTTACCGCGCGCAAACACCGGATAGGACAGCTCGACGCAACGATCGGAATCGCGGCAAACGCCGTCGATCACGGTCCCGGCGATGCCCTTTTCGCTGGCCACCCAGGTCAGAATATCGCCCCACACGGTCGCATCCATCCTGCCATCATTGTCGATCACGACAACCTGGCCGGGTTCGACATCATCGATATAGTCACCCACAGAGCCTCCGCTCTGCCCGACCGGCACCATGCGGATGGTGAACGCCCGCCCGGCAAAGCGCATGGTGCGGACAACCGGCATGATTCCGAGCGCCTGGCCATCGATCTTCAACCTGTCGAGCGCATCGGAAAGTGCAGTGGTTCCAGCAGCGGCCAGCCGCCGTGCCAAGTCTTCGTCGGTCATTTGCCGTCCTTCTTCAACATGTCCTCATAGTCCGCGCCGAGCACGTCGCCCAGCGGGCGGCCTGCTTCGATGTCGCGGGTCATCAGCTGCTCGCGGGCGAAAATCTGTTCCGCCACGGCAACGATTTCCTCGCCGCGGGTGTGGTCGATAAACACCACGCCGCTTGAGTCGGCCATGACGATGTCACCCGGCCTGACGGCAATCCCCGCGATCGTCACCGGTTCGTTGAACGCGTGTTCCGCAACCCGGCCACGGGCGGTGACGGGCACGGCTGCACGGCCGTAGATCGGGAAGCCCAGATCGGTGGCTTCATCGATGTCACGGAATGCGCCGTCGATGACGACACCGGCAATCTGTTTGGCGATGGCCCCGCGCGAGAGCAGGCCTCCCCAGCCCGAGACATCCGTGCGGCCGCGATGCTCGACCACGATGATCTCGCCACCTTGGGCGGACATGATGGCGCCTGCGCCCAGGTGCCGCTTGGGCAGACCGGGCATCGGCGCGCCGAGCTTGACGGTAAGCGCAGGGCCGCAGATGCGGCGGCGCACGGTCATCGGTGCGATGCCGAACACGGCGCCTGCAAGCCCGAGCTTGTCGAGCGCATCCGACACCGTGGGGGTGTCCAGCTTCAGCAGGCGGGCAATGATCGTGGTCATGCTGATTTCCTGTTGTCGAGCGCTGCGCGCAGCGAGAAGGATTCGAACGACGTGGCTTCAAGCCCCATCGCCGCCTCGAATTGCGCTTTGACATCGTCCGGTTGGCCAGCCTGGAACACATAGGTCGTGAACAGCATCCGAAGCCTGGGGTCGGCGAGGATCTGTGCCTTGGTGACGCCATCGCGCATCATGCCCAGCGTCATCATCGGCAGATCGACACCGGTATTGGCCGCCGGATCGCGGATCAGTCCCTTGGGCTCCTGGCCGTTTGACACGCGTTCAAGTTCATCGAAGAAGCGCCGCCGGACCATGACGATCCCCTTGTCGCTGAGGCCCAGATTTTCACGGGTGCGGTCGGTGATACGTCCCTGCCCCGCCCATGCCAGGAAATCCTGGTTCATCACATGCGAGGTGATCCAGTTGCCCTGCTCATCGAACACCGGACCATGCCAGGTGGGGATGTGCTCCTGCACATAGGGTTCCTGCTCGCGCGGGACGCGGGTGAACTTCCATGTAACGCTCAACGTGTTCTCGTCATCGATCGGCACCCGCCACTCGAAATGCTCGGTCAGGAAAAAGGCATTGGGCCACAGGAACACGCGGCCGATGGTCCAGTTCTCGTGGTTCTCGTCGGTGTCCTCCTTGATCCGCCGATAGACGAAGCCGTAATCGAACTCGTCAAAGTCGAGCTTGAGGTGGCGAGGGCTGTACTCGCCGTGATGGCCCTGAAGACGCATTCCCCAGTTCTCGTGCATCCACTCGAAATGCACCGGATCGATCGAGTTTTCCTGACACTGCAGCCAGTTGCAGGGCACCTGCGAAATCACCACCTGGCTGAAGCCGTTCTCCCAGCCGAATGGCGCCCAGTCCGGCACGAGCGGCGCGGGCTGCGGCCCCATATAGGCCCACAGCATGCCTGCCTTGACCTCGACCGGATAGGCCTTGGCCTTCACACTGCCCCGTCCGCCCTTGCCGCCGCGCGCAACGTCCTCGAACGGCTGCTGGGTGCATGCACCGCTGTGATCGAAGCACCAGCCGTGGTAGTTGCAGCGCAGCCCCTTCTCTTCGACCATGCCATAGGCAAGGTCCGCGCGCCGGTGGGGGCACTGGCGTTCGATCAGCCCGAACTGTCCCGACAGATCCTTGTACAGCACCAGGTCCTCGCCAAACAGCCGGACGGGCTTGACGGGCTTGTCGGCAAATTCGCTGACCCCGGCGACCGGGTGCCAATAGCGGCGCAGATAATCGCCCATCGGCGTGTCCTGCCCCACGCGCGTCAGCAGTTCATTCTGTTCCTGTGTCAGCATCGCACCCTCCTGCCTGCTCAATCACCGACGAATGCGGTCGCATCGCACTGGACCAGCATGTTGGCGGGCAGCGCTTCGTTCACCAGCGTATGACGGGCCGGTCGCGATGCCTCGTCGGGAAAGGCCACCAGCCACTGCCGGTTCACCGCCTGCCGCGCTTCGGGCACTTTGACATAAACCGTCATCCGCACGATGCTGTCCATGCTGCCGCCAGCCGCCGTCATGATGCGTTCCAGGTTCCAGAACATCAGCCGTGCCTGCTCGTCCAGGTCATCGGGAAGCGCGCGGGTTTCGGGATCGATCCCGCTGACCCCGCCCGTCATTACCAGCGGGCCGACGCGCGATGCTGCCGGGATGGGCAGGCCGCCGTGGTGATAGCCTTCTACGTCGATGCTGATCCGTTTTGCCATGTCATTTGCTCCAGTAAGCGAAGGCAACGCCAATGCCGGTGCCTGCCGGTGTCCGGCGAATGGGTTCATAGGCCGACCATTGCAGCGCCAGCCCCGATGCGACGCCTGCGGTCATGATCCAGTTGAGGATTTCGGACGAGCCTTCCAGCAGCGCCTCACGCGGGATGCTCCGCAGGATGTCGCGTCCGCCTGAAAGATTGTCCATCAGCCTGCGGTCGAGCCCTTCTTCGACCACAAAGTGGCTGAGCCCGCCCGATGCGAGAACCGCCACGCGATAATCCGAAGGCGACTGCTCGATGACCTGCCGCAGGGCTTCGCCCACATCATGGCAGCGCGCCGCCGACATCACGTTGGGCGGATAATAGGTATTGAGCAGAACCGGAATGATCGGGATCGACCGCTCGCCGAACAGGCGCTCGACCGGGAAGCCGAAGGCATGGCCGAACCCGGCGTTTTGAGGGTCCTTGACCTCGTTGCACACGGCAAGATCGACATCGCGGTCCATCAGGCCGTGGATCAGTTCCAACGCAAAGTCGGGGTGCCCCGGAAAGACGTGCGTCTCGTCCATGGCATAGCCCTTGGCGACGGTCTTCATCCAGTCCGGGATCTCGTCATCATAGCTGTGGGTGACGACATCCTGCCCCCAGTAGATGGCGATGGCAGGCATGTTGCCGGGACGATAGAGCTCGCTCTGGTCATCGCCGATGACGATCACGATGTCGGGTGCCGCCCGTTCGATCTCGGCGGCCAGCCGGTCCAGGTGCTGCTGGCACCGATAGGCGATCTGGTTGAACATGGGAACCGTGGCGACATCGCCATAGGGCTCGCCATTGCGGGCGACCAGCTCCTCGTAATTGAGGACCGTGCCATCTTCCAGCGTCAGCCGGGGATTGCGCAAGTCGGCTGCAGCCCGGTTGTGCCATTCGCTGCCAGGCAGGGTGAGGATAGGTGTGTGCGACGTTCCGATCGCCAGGACTATTTCAGCCACGCATCGGTATCCCGTGGCGCGCCGCATTGGCGCACCGCCCCAAGGCTCCTGCCTTTACCATCATCCCATTCCTCCTAGAATTTGTAGACGTCCAGCGTTGTTGCGCCGGCCCGAAGCTTGTTCATGATCTCGACCTCGGCCAGGTCGCGCTTTTCCGATGCCTCGATCACGGCAGCCGCTTCGGCAGCCGGAAAGCAGACGAGCCCGTCGGCATCCCCCACCACCAGATCGCCCTTGCGCACCACGACCTCGCCAATGCGAACCGGATCGCCGACCGCGCCATCGCCCTTGTGGTTCTTGCCCGTGCCCAGAATGGTGACCGTACGGCAGAAGGTGGGCAGTCCCATCTCCACCAGGCGCAGGCTGTCGCGGACACCGCCGGTGATGACCAGTCCGGCCACGCCGCGCACCTGCGCTGCGGTGGCCATGATCTCACCCCAATAGCCGAAATCAGTGCCCTCTGCGGTATCGACCACCAGCACATCGTCGCTGGAAGCCTCGACCAGCGCATGATGGATCCACAGATTGTCGCCCGCCGGGCACCGTATTGGCAGCGCGCGGCCTGCCATATGCATGGTGGGAGCCAGTGGCTTCAGCCAGCCCGGCAGCGCGCCTCGGCGGCCAGAGGCTTCGTGCAGGGTGGCAGAGCTCAATCGCCTGGCTCTTGCCAGCAAATCCATGGAATCAGCCTGGCCGATGTCCGGTTCCGTCACGCTATCCGCCCCTTAAATTAACCTGTCGTTCTACTTGTCAGCCTCTATACTAATCATACGGATGGTTTAGCAAGGAGTATCTTTGCCGAGATGATAGACTTGCCAGCTGGCCGCACACAACGCAGCCGATGGCGCGCACGGACGCGCGCCTGCGCCACAGGCACAGCGATGCTCGATTCATGATATTTGAAAAAACTCTGCCACTATCCGGTCGGCTGCCCGAATAGGGCCGTGCCGCTCACCGGATCACGATCCGATCAGTTCACCGGATCGCGAAAAAACAGGGCCTGGCACATCTCGACATGCTCTTCGACGAATTCGGGGGTGAAAGGCGAGCGTCCGGTCATCGCCTCGACTTCAGAGGCGAGCATGAAGATGCGGGCCGCTGCGCCGAGAAACAGATAATGCAGATGGGTTGGATCGCCCTTGATATAGCGACCTGCATCCTGAGCTGCGGTAATCAGGTCGATAAAAAGTCTGAAGCTGTCCTTGAGGACGTTTTCCAGCAACCAGTCGAGGCGCTCGCCTCCGTGTCCGGCCTCGTGTGACATCAGCCAGTGAAGCTCGGGATGCTGGGCCCCGATGCGGATAAAATCCGCCTGCAGCAGCCTCAGCTTGGTGACATCATCCACGCCGTGCAGGCCCGCAAGCCGCTGGGTAAACGCCTCCTGGTACCAGTTGATGACGTAATGCATCACCGCTTGCCAGATTCCCAGCTTGGTTTCGAAATGATAGATCACCAGCGCGTGGCGCAGACCGGCACGCTCGGCAATCGAGCGGGTGGAGGCACCGTCAAACCCGCGCTCGGCAAATTCCTGCGCCGCAGCGGCCAGGATGCGGTTGCGCTTCTCGATCGAGCGGCCCTGTCGGCGGCGCACGTGCACCACCTCGTCCTTGTCAGAGGCCTCTTCGCCCCATATTTCGCCGATTTCGCGCTTCACCAATCACCTTAACCCTATCAAACGATCCCTTTAAGGCCTGCTAACCTGCATCGCTGTTCAAAACCAGTCCCTATCGGCATTCATCGGGAATGGCCAGTTTGACACGCGAAAGCCGCCGAACGGGTCTGGAGAACCTTCGGCATTTACAGGGCTACCGGAATCATTGGGGCGATGCGGCACCACCCGACCGCCTCATGCGATCCGGGTGGCGCTGCACCGTCCGGGCAGGTTCAGACCTTTGTCTTGTTCAGGTCATAGGCCCCAAGGCCGGGCTTGTAGCTCTTTTCGTCAAGGAACTGCCGCAGACCTTCCTTGCGACCTTCGCCGTCATAATAGAACGCCGCTTCCTGCGCGCGCAGCAGATAGTCTTCCGCATTGTCGTAGGTCATCTCGCGCACGCGACGCATCGCATCCTTGGTGGCCTTCAGCGCGACCGGGTTCTTGCCGAGCAGGATGTTGGCCACCTGTGTCACCCGATCCTTCAGTTGCGCCAGCGGTGCGCTCTCGTTTACCAGGCCCCATTCGGCAGCCTTGGCGCCATCAACCATTTCGCCGGTCATGGCATGGTACATCGAACGGCGGAACGAGAGCAGCTCTGCCGCCACCTTGGTAGCGCCGCCGCCGGGCAGGATGCCCCAGTTGATTTCAGACAGGCCGAACTGAGCCTCGTTGGCTGCAAACGCCAGATCGCAGCCGAGCAATGGGCCATAGCCACCGCCAAAGCACCAGCCGTTGACCATGGCGATCGTCGGCTTCTGGTACCAGCGCAGGCGACGCCACCAGCCATAGGATTCGCGCTGCGCCTTGCGGACACCGGCAAGCCCCTCTTTCTCCACATCACGGAAATACTCCTGAAGGTCCATGCCTGCCGACCAGGAGGTGCCTTCGCCCGACAGGACGAGAACGCCGACTTCTGGGTCAAATTCGAGCCTGTCGAGCACATCCTTCATTTCGCGGTTGAGCGTGGGCGACATGCAGTTGCGCTTGTCGGGGCGGTTGAACCGCACCCATGCAATCCGGTCCACCACCTCATAGGCGACGGTGCCTTTGGGAGATACTTCCACCATAATTCGGTCCTTTCTGCTCACTTTTGACAGGCTTGCCGGTGCGGGACGCGCCCGCGGCCAGCAGCCCGTGGCCCCTTGCGACCACGTTACTATACTATATAGCATATATCATTTTGCAAAGGGCCGTTTTTTCAGCTACCGCAGCATCATGACATCGAAGACCCACCATCCTCTGGGCAATGCGCTGGGCTATTGGCTGCGCCGTGCTACAAGCGCACTGATGGCTGACCTGGGGCGGCGGCTGGGCGATGTGGAGCTTTCGATTGTGGAGGCCACGGTCGTCGTTCTGATCGGTGCCAACGAGAATATCTCGCAGAGCACGCTGGGCCGCGAGCTGGGCATCAAGAGCGCCAACATGGCGCCGATGATCGCCCGGCTCACCGCCCGGGGTCTGGTCGCTCGCGGCCGGACCGAAGGGCGCTCTCAGGGCCTTGTTCTGACGGCGGCCGGCAAACGGACAGCAAAACAAGCATTTGAGATCGTCCAGCAGTTCGAGAACGAGATCGCTGCAGACCTGCCCGAACCGCTGCTCGAACAGATGCAGGCCAAGCTCAAGCAGATCGCGCAGCGCCGAAGCGATTAGCCATCCGGCATGACGACGCGGCCAACGGCCTGCGGCAAGGGTTTCTCCAAGCAAGCTGATGTTTGGGCTTTGTCACGCGCAATATCCCGCAAATGCAGGACAGAGCAGGAAATCCATAAATGACGGATTCAACTGAAGCTGGCCGACCACCTGCCCGTGCAGGGACGGAGCCTCTGTTTTGGCATGGTCAGTCAATCGCGGGCAGGATTTAGTGCGCGATGCACACTGACTTTGTTTCAAGATAGGGATCCAGCCAGTCGACGCCGAAATCGCGACCGATTCCCGATTGCTTGTAGCCGCCAAACGGCATCGCAGGATCAATCAGCACATGCGTGTTGACCCAAACCGTGCCCGCTTCAATCCGAGGGATGGTCTGCATCGCCGTGGTGAGGTCGCTCGTCCACAGACTGGCGGCCAGGCCGGTGACGCCGGCATTGGCACGGGCCACAGCTTCATCGAGCGAGGCCACCGGCGTGATTGCCAGCACCGGCCCGAAGACCTCCTGCCTGGCCAGGTCGATATCATCAGCGGGGTCAAGAACCAGCGTCGGCTCGACATAAAATCCAGTATCGGGAACGCGCGCGCCCGCGACCAAGGTCGCGCCCTTCGCGCTGGCATCGGCCAGAAAGGCCCGGACGCGCGCCTGGTGCTGGCGACTGGCGAGCGGATTGACTGTCGCCGCCGGATTGCTGCCAGGACCAACCGGCATAGCCTGGATCATTGCCTCCAGCATTTCAGTCAGCGGACGATATAGCGTCGTATCGACAAAGATGCGCGATGCCGAGGCGCACACCTGCCCCTGATTGAGAAATGCGCCCAGCCCCATGCCCTGCACGACCTTGTCCAGATCGGCGTCAGCAGCAATGATCGCGGGGTTCTTGCCGCCCAGTTCCAGCGTTGTGCGCGCCATCCGGTCCATCGCCAGCCTGCCTATGCGCTTACCGGTGGCGATCGACCCGGTGAACGAGATTTTGGCGATATCGGGATGCACTGAGAGCGCCTGCCCGGCAACCGCGCCGCGGCCAGTGATGACATTAAACACGCCGTCCGGCACGCCGGCCTGGGTGGCAAGTTCGGCGAGGCGGAATGCGGTCAGCGGCGTGGTTTCTGATGGCTTGAGGACCAGGGTACACCCGGCGGCGAGCGCCGGTGCGATCTTCCAGATGGCGATCAGCGTGGGGAAATTCCACGGCACGATGCCGGCGACCGGCCCGATCGGCTCGCGCCGGGTGAATGTGGTCCAGTGCGTCGGACCTCCGGGTAGCGAAGTATCAAAACTGCGACCACTGATCTTGGTGGCAAGCCCGGCGGCAAACTGCATCCATTCCGCCCCAGCGCCGGCGCCCAGCATCCGCGAGACATTGATCGACTTGCCCTGTTCGCGGGTTTCCAGCTGCGCCAGCTCTTCGCCATGCTCGTCAATCAGCATCGCGAAGCGAAAAAGGATGCGCTCGCGTTCAGCTGGGCGCAGGCTGCGCCAGCGTCCGTCTCGGTGCGCACGGACGGCAGCAGCGACCACGCGGTCGACATCGGCAGCGTCGGCATCAGCAGCGCAATCGAAAGCTTCGCCGGTTGCCGGGTCGTATACCGGCAGCCGGTCTGCACTGTTAAGCGAGATATATCCACCGTCGCAATAGGCCGAGGCTTCAGTCCGTGTAGTCATTGGGTCATGTTTCCCTTCAAAATCCGTTCGCACGTTCGACAACATAGGCGCGGACGGACTCCATCTGCGCTTCGGTCAGATCCCGACTGAATGAGACCATGCCGTTCTGCATCAGTACTCCGTCGCGGACCACGGAGAGCCACGCCTGTCGGTCGCCGATCGTGCTGGACCAGCGCAGTTCGGGGAGCACGCCGCCAGAGACGACGCCATCTCCATGGCAACCCGAGCAGCTGCGGGCATAGACCGTCCGCCCGGTCGCAATCTGCGCCGCCGTGCCGAAGCGTGCAGGCGGAGACGGCGGACGGCCGGTGGTGTTGGGCAGCGCAGGCAGGCTCGCCGTGCCATCAAGCGCAAATGTCAGCACGCGGGCACGATTGGGTCGGTCGTTGCTCTTTTTCGCCAGATGACCCAGCAGCAGCGGATAGATGCCACCCCAGCCGACCACGACCGACACCATTTGCCGGTCGCCGATCGCATAAGTCACTGGCGGTGCGATGATCCCGGCCTGGGCAGGAAAGCTCCACAGTTTCTTGCCGTTCCGCGCATCATAAGCGACAAAATCACCAGCGGACGTGCCCTGGAAAACCAGATTGCCGGCGGTGGCCAGCAAACCACCGTTCCACGGGCCGACGTGTTCGACGCGCCAGCGTTCCTTGCCCGCAACCGGGTCCCAGGCGATGATCCGTCCCTTGAGGCTCGCCTTGATCTGGGCCATCGCCGCTTCATCGGTCACCGGCGGTCCCATCTTCTCAAGGTCCAGACCCAGGTTGACCGACTGTTTGCGCCAGCTGAACTGCTGATCGGGCACGTAAGGCGCGCCCACCTCCTGCGCGGGAATATAGACCAGCCCGGTCTGGGGGCTGAACGCCATGGGGTGCCAGTTATGCCCGCCAAGGAAGCCAGGCATACCCACCCAGGGCTGCTTGACGCGGTGATAGCGGGCAGCAGGATTTACCTTTGGCCGCCCGGTCTTGAGGTCAACTCCGCTCGACCAGTTGACCGGCACGTAATTGTTGGCCGACAGCAGTTTGCCAGTCTCGCGGTCGAGCACGTAGAAATAGCCGTTCTTTGGTGCCTGCATCAGCACCTTGCGCAGCTTGCCCTCGATCTTGAGGTCGGCAAGGATCATGTGCTGTGTTGCGGTGTAATCCCACTGGTCGCCGGGCGTGGTCTGGTAGTGCCAGACATATTCGCCCGTATCGGGACGCAGAGCGACGATGGATGACAGGAACAGGTTGTCGCCGCCGCCGGGAGACCGAATGGCGGGGTTCCAGGGCGATCCATTGCCGACGCCGATATAGACGAGGTTGAGATCAGGATCGTACGCCATCGAATCCCAGACCGTGCCGCCGCCGCCGACTTCATCCGGCTTGCCCGACCAGGTCTTGCCGGCCATCTTCTCGAAAATGGCATCGGATGCAGCGCCATCGCGCACACCCGCCTTGCCGGGTACGGTATAGAACCGCCACGCCAGCTTGCCGGTGGCCATGTCATAGGCGCTGACATAGCCGCGCACCCCGAATTCGCCGCCGCCGTTGCCGATCAGCACCTTGCCGGCAACAAGCCGCGGCGCGCCGGTGATGGTATAGTTGCGTTCCGGGTCAACCGTCATGGTCTCCCACAGCAATTTGCCGGTTTTCGCATCGAGAGCGAACAGACGGCCGTCGAAACTGGCCGAGAACAATGTGCCATTCTCGATAGCAACGCCGCGGTTGACGACATCGCAGCAGCCCTTGACCGCAGCTGCGCCGGGCACCTTGGGGTCATATTGCCACAGCAGCTTGCCGGTCGCGGCTTCAAACGCCTGCACCTTTGACCAGGCGGAGGTGGTGTACAGGATGCCGCCGACCATGATCGGCGTCGCTTCCTGTCCGCGATTGACATCAAGGTCGTGATACCAGGCCAGTTTCAGTCCGCTCACCGTCTTGTCGTTGATGGCGGTGAGCGGACTGAAGCGGTCTTCAGCCAGGGTACGGCCATGGCGTGCCCATTCGCCTTCGGCCCCCTCTGCCAAGACCGACTGACCGGCGGGCAGGTCACTGCAGGCCGCAGTGCCCGACAACAAGAGGCCCAACAGCGCCGCCGCAATTCCCTGCCCTGCCCTCATCAGAAATTGTATCCGATCTGCAGATACCATTCGCGCGGACGGGCATGGGTTTCATAGATGAAGCCGACACCAGGCTGGTTGAACCCGGACACGATATAGCGCTTGTCCAGCAGGTTGGTCACGCCGCCGCCCAGGTACCAGCGGTCGTCATGGCTATAACGGACCGTGGCGTTGGCAATGCCATAGTCTTCCTGCACCAACTGCGGCGTATTCACCGCGTCGTTGAAAGTGTCGTCACGCCAGCTGTAATCCAGGTGGAACGCCATGAAGCTGGTGCCGGACAGTTCCAGTCGATAATCCGCAGCCAGCGAGAAGGTGTTTTCAGGCGTGTTGACGAACTGATTGGTCAGGAAGATGCCCGCCGCATTGGCGCGTGCATCAAGCCGGGTGTATTTGGCATCGATATAGCCATAGCTGGCACTCAGCTGGAACGACGGGGTCACGGCCCATGCGAGATCGACCTCTACCCCCCTGATCTTGGAAGATCCGGCATTGGTCGTCAGCGGCGAGATGCCCCGCTGCACGACCAGCTGCAGGTTGCGATAGTCGGTCGAGAAGGCCGCGATGTTGAACCGCACCGAACGGTTTGCGAATTCCGATTTGACACCGGCTTCCCAGGAACGCGCGGTTTCCGGCTGGAACGACGGGGCGACAAGCTCGGGACCGGTCAGACGCGTATCCCATCCACCCGCCTTGAAGCCTTCGGAATAGGAGACATAGGTGAAGATGTCGTCCGTCAGCTTGTATTGCACCCCACCACGGATCGACACGTCGTTGAAGGACTGCCGGTTGACCCCGGGCGGAAAGAGGATGGTGGTGTCGCTGGGCACGGGGAAGGCCGCCAGCGGAACACCCAGCTTGAAGCTCAGATCATTGAGGTCGCGCTGGCCGCCGACAAAGCGCTTGCGCTCTGCGGTGTAGCGCACGCCGAAGTTGGCGCTCAGGCGTTCGGTGAAGTTGAACGTGCCCTCGGTAAACGCCGCATAGCTTTTGTTGCGGATGTCGTTGGGGCCGAACACCTGGAACAGCCCGCCGCCCAAAGGCACGAGATCGTTGTTCTCGCCCGCTTCGTTGAAATAGTACAGGCCGGCGAGCCATTTGAAGTTGTCGCTGTCATAGGTCAGCTGCAGCTCCTGGCTGAACTGATCCTGGTTGAGCTGGAAGCCGTGATGATCGATGACCAGTGGCGACATATCTGCGTCCTCGCCGAAGATCGAGGTCATCTTGCGATAGGCGGTGATCGATCGCAGCGAGAAGGCATCTGACAGGTCGTGGTTCACGTCGAGGCTGATGCCCCAGACGTCGAGCTTCGTCCCTGCGATCGAATTGCCGTATGTCGTGTACCGGTCCGGGGTGACAAAGCGGTTGTCATAGGGCGTGCGCGACGTGAACTGCGGGTTGATCTGCCCGCCCAGCAGGCCGTTGGTGATCGATCCGCACACCGGTAGCGGCGCGCCGGCAACACAGGCATTGTACAGGCCCGAAATGCCCTGGCCCGTGGTGGTGACCAGCGTCGATGGCGCGGCATTTTCGCGCGTGCGGGTGTAATCCGCAATCAGCCGGACCTCGGTATCACTGCCCGGCTCCCACAGCAGGTTGGCGCGGATGGTGTCCGAGTTTTCATTGCCCAGATCATTCCCGCTGGGCAGCCCGTTCAGAATGCCGTTGTCAATGCTGCGGAAGTTGGCCTGATCGGCGGGCAGCACGCCCGGAAAGGGAATGCGCTGGACGAAGCCGTCGCGGTTCTTGGTCGAGAAAGAGACCGACGCAAACAGCGTTTCGGCCAGCGGAATGTTCATCGAGCCACGAAGGTCGAGGCGGTTGTAACGGCCGGTTGTCGCTTCCAGCCGGGCACCGAAGTCCTTGCTCGGCCTCTTCGTCACCAGGCTGATCGCACCGCCGATCGTGTTGCGCCCGAACAGCGTGCCCTGCGGACCCTTGAGAATTTCGATGCGGTCAAGATCGAGCAGATCCATCACACCACCCACATTGCGGGCGATATACACTCCATCGACGTACAGGCCGACGCCTGGTTCGAAGTTCATGGCATAGTCGGACTGGCCGATGCCGCGGATGTAGGCGACCAGCGCACTGGACGATCCCGAGATCGGAGCAGACCCGTCAAGAGTGACATTGGGTGCGAAATCGGCAATCTGCGACACGTTGGTGATGCCGCGCTGCTCAAGATTTTCTGCCGAGACGGCCGTGATGGAGATCGGCACTTCCTGCAGGTTTTCGGATGTCTTGCGCGCCGTGACGACGATTTCACTCAGGCCCGATGCGCCTTGATCGGCATCCTGCGCACAGGCCGGTGCCACTATCGCTGCACAGGCCGTGCCCAGCAGTGCGCAGCGCACCGACGTCTTGAATAGACTCTTCATCTTGTCCTCCCCCGAATTTTTGGCTTGTTGATTGGGTGCTATGAAATCGCTGGCGTCATCGCTTGGAGCGACGCGCAAATCATTGTGACAGATGCGCGCAGCGGTACCGCGCAGGCGGCATGCCGAAGCGTTTTCTGAACTGGCGGGTGAAATAGCTCAGGTCATTGAAGCCGCTGTCCAGGCAGATGCCCAAAATGCTCTCGTGGCGGTAGCCAGGGTTGGTCAGCAACCGGGCGGCGCAGTCCAGCCGTTGCGCCTGGACATGACTGGTCAGCGTTTCGCCGCGCTGCGCGAACAGCGCCTGCACATAGCGCGGCGAGACCCGCATTTGATTGGCCAGCGCTGACAAGTTGAGATCGGGATGCGTCAGATGATCTTCAATGAAGCGCACCGCAGTGGTCCAGTGCCGGGCGTGCAGCGACCGGTCGGCGAGCTGCTCGGCGATCACCGGTCGATAGGCGAGCTGCAAGAGCGAGATCATCGCGTCTTCGAGGCTGTGGTCGACATCCTGCCAAGCACCCGCCTCGGCCCGGTCCCAGAACGTCTCGATGAAATTGGAAAATAGCGCTGCACCCGGATTGCGGGATGACACCGGGATTGCGACCAGATCGTCAAGGCTGCCCAGCCGGTTGACGAGACGGTCCTGCCTCAGCCGCAGCACCAGCACGTCAGTCGGCGCATCGAACTGGATCGCATAGGGGCGTCCGGTATCGCAGAAGGTGAAGTCGCCCGGCTGCAGCAGCGCCTCGCGCCCGGCCTGGATGTTGAGGCTGGTACCGCTCATCTGATAATGGATGATGAACTCGCGCTTGTCCTGTTTTACAAGATGGTCCTGGTCGTGGTTGATCCGGGCCGCGCTTGACCGGGCGTGGGCAAGCATCAGGCTTCCATCGACGGAAAAGCAGCGGATCGATGCGGTGAAATTGTCGATCTCGAGCGGTGTGAACTGCTTGCCTGCAAATTCCGTCGTCAGGACATCGGTCCATGTATCACGGTACCCACACTGGTCAGAGTGTACGTGATAGCTACGCAATTCAGCCATGCTGTTCATCAATATTTCCCTCCATTTTTATTACCGGCCGCGCTTGCTGCGCGATCTCAGTCGTGTTTTCGGCTATTTTGCATTGATGGCGATAGCCAAGGCCTCCTGGATGACTTTGGGGTCGCCGATATGATTGGCCAGCAACAGGACCAGTTTGGCGTTGATCTTCACACTTTCCGCCTCGCTCCGGCCGGCATGGGCGGCGAGCACCAGCGCATAGATATCATCCGGCGCGGCGATGTTGGGGGTCGTGACAAGCGCGCTCATACGGCAAATCCAGTCGCGCGTGCCTTCGCCGTCGCGATCCCCCGAGCGGTCGGTGCGCGAAAGCGCGCTGCTACATATTGGTCGGGGCGCATCAGCACGGCAGCGCCCGGCGTCAGGTCGTACCGCTCGATGGCCAGCGGTGAATGCGCAACATCGATCACCTCGATGTCGCTGGCTTCGACTGTTGGGAGCGCGCCGTGGCTGAGGAGCTTGAACCCCCCGCCCACCCGGTTCAGCAGCCAGCCATCGCCCATCGGAGCATCCAGACCGGGGCACCCTGCGGATATGCCCTGCCAGTTCTCGTTCGCGGCATCCGGCGTGCTCAGCGCCGATTGCGGGTAATGGACGGCGGTGGACAACCGCCCAGAATTCACAAAGGGCCGGGCAAAGGCATGTTCGGACGCCAATTCCAGCACTGCATCGCGGAACGCCATTGCGATGCTGGATGCCGGTGCCATGAAATCGGTTGAGCGGGACGAATTGAGGATATTCTCATCGGCCGTGGCAATAGCTTCGCTGTTATAGCTTTCCAGCAGGTCAGGCCCTGCGGCACCGGTCAGCACGGCATCGAGTTTCCAGCCCAGATTGTCGGCATCTGCCACACCGCCATTGCAGCCACGTGCGCCGAAGGGTGAAACAAGATGCGCGGAATCGCCTGCAAAGATCACACGGTCATGAACGAAGCGCGCCATTCTGCGGCACTGGAAGGTATAGACGCTGTACCACTCCGGCGTGAACTGAACGTCATCGCCCAGCATGGCGCGGACCAGCGGTTCGACATTTTCGGGTCTGATGCAGGCTTCGCGATCGATGTCCCAACCGAGCTGAAAATCGAGCCGCCAGACATCATCGGGTTGCTTGTGCAGCAGCGCCGATTTGCCCGGATTGAAAGGCGGGTCAAACCAGAACCATCGTTCGGAGGGCCGGGCCTGGGTCATGCGAATGTCGGCGATCAGGAAATTGTCCTCGAACACCCGTCCCTCGAAATCGAGGCCCATGCGGTCTCGCACCGTCGATCTGTGCCCGTCACACGCGACGAGCCACTCGGTGTGCAGGGTATAGGCGCCCGCATCGGTGCCCACCTCCACATCAACCGCGTCATTGCGTACGCTGAGATCGGTAACCCAGTGCCCCCAGCGGAGCTCCACATTGGGCAAGACCGCCAACGCATCGATCAGGATCATTTCGGCATGATATTGCTGCAGGTTGATGAAGCCCGGCATCTTCTGGTTCTTCACCGGCAGCATATCGAACTGGTAGACAGGTTCGCTATCCGCTCCCCAGAAGACTTTGCCTGTATCCCAGACCACGCCCTTGGCGACCATCGCTTCGCCCACGCCCAACCGGTCCCAGATATCGAGCGTGCGCTTGGCAAAACAGATTGCCTTTGATCCGCCAGCCACGAAATCCAGCCGGTTCAGCACGACGACCCTATGGCCGCGCTGGCCCAGATCCAGTGCCAGGGTCAGGCCCACCGGGCCGCCGCCGACGATCGTCACGGGGGCATCGTCGTTGGGTGATGATGGCAGGGGGCTGGCGCCGATGTCATGCCACACCGGAATATCGGTTCGATTAGCCATGATCGTGCCTTCAGCCCTGCAACTGCGCCCAGACCTCGCGGTCGCGTTCCATGGTCCAGATGCGTGGCCAGTCGATGCCGTCCATCTCGTCCCACAGACGCTGCACGTTGAACGGCAGACAATGCTCAAAGATAGGCCAATGGCCGAACTTCGGCGCCAAAGCTCTGTAGGTCGCCTCGAAAGCATCCTTCAGAGTTCCTCCGCTGCGATGCGCTGCGCCTACGTGCTCGATCATCCCCAACAGAAATCCGCGCGTCTGCTCGATCGCCGCATCGGTGGCGTCGGTGCCGATCGCCACCGGTCCGCGTCCACCGACAAGGTGTTCGGCACGATAGGCCTTGAGCCGGTCCAGCGTTCCGGTCGACCAGTCCATGTGGAAAGCATCGCCGGTATACAGCGCCGCCTGCGCCTCCACGAGGTCACCTGCGAACATCGTCTTGGTCTTGTCGTGCCAAGCGATGATATCCCCCGCAGTGTGGCCGCGACCACAAAATTGAAGGTCGATTCGCCCCCTGTTTCCGCCGAGCTCGATGACATGGCTGTCGGCAAAGGTCTGCGTCGGGCGGGTCAGCCCGGGAATCTCTTCTGGCTGCTTGAACAGACGCGGCATCCGGCCATATTCGCTGTCCCAATCCTGCATGCCGCGCTCCTCGATCAGCCTTGCGCTGGTCTGCGACATGATGATGTGCTCGGCATCAAAGGCACTGGCGCCCAGCACGCGCACAGCGTGGTAGTGGGTCAGCACCAGATAGCGCACCGGCTTGTCGGTGTGCTTGCGCAACTTGACCAGCCAATCCCGCGCGGCAGCAGGCGTTGCGCGGGCTTCGAAGCACACCAGAAAATCCTCGCCCTCGATTGCACCTACATTGGGATCGCCCTCGGCGGTAAGGGCATAAACGCCGTCCGCGATCACATTGAGCGTTTCGACCTTGGGTGCGAGGTCGGCGGATGATGCGAAGGGTTTTGCCATGACTTGCCTCTCTGTGAATTTCTGCTTTGTTGTGTCGACTGGATATCCCTGCGGCGCGATGCGCTTGTCATTAAGGTTGAGGACATGCGGCTGATCGATCCCGAAATCGCCATTTCGCTGCAGAAGGCAGCAGAGATCGAAGGTTTTGGCCTGGCATTGCTCGAAAAGGCGCAAGGCTTGGCGAGAGTGGACGAAATTTTCGGGTTCGTGCAGCGCACCGGCGAGCGGCCGATCAGCTTCGCCTCATCGAGCGCGCTCGATGGTGCCGATGATCGCGCCAACCTTTACGCAACCCGTTTCCACCATTTCGATCCTGTAACATTCGAACGGGCCAAGACCCCGATCGGCCAGGGCTCGGCCACGGTGATCCTGGCAAACGACATTGCCCTGAGCGATTATCGTCAGCTGTGCTTCGATATGCCTGCGTTCAAGGCCAAATACTTCTTCGGTTGGCACTCGGCCGAAGGGTGGTACGTGATCAATTTCTACGCGCGTATCCTCAACCGGGAGGAGGAGCGCCAGGCCCTGCTTCAGCTGTCGGGATATGGCCTCTCGATCATGATGTCGCACACCCTGCCGCTGGCCACCGGTATCGACGCCATAGCCACTTATGAAACCCGCTTGGGTCGTGTCGCCCCCGAACTGACGCCACGCGAGCAGCAGGTCTGCGCGCGCACGCTTGCCGGTCTGGATGCTCGTGCAATTGAAAGCGACCTGGGCATAGGCATCAACACTGTTCGGACGTACCGGCAAAGAGCCTACCGTCGATATGGGATATCGAGTGCAAATGAGTTTTTGCCGTATGTGATCAGCAACCGACTGTTCTCATAAGGCATTGTAAAGCCAACTCAATATCCGCACCAGCAAGCTTTGACCTTTGCCATCGGTCGCAAGGTACACGGGCTTTCAGGACATTGCGCTCACGATACCATCTTGGTGCGATCTGCGCTCGTCGGCGCTTGTGCATGGCCCGAATGACCCGGTAAAGGCAGCTTGTTCACCGTCCATATCGGCTTATGCGATCAGCAGCCTTTGTCTGGACCGGGATGTCATCACGGCTGACGGGAATGACCGACGCCGGACAGTTGCCCCCCATCGCAGGAAACGCGAGACCGTCCGCAGACAGACCGGCCAGCCGAAGCCGCTCCAAGGTCTGACGCCCGGGCCTTGCGCGCCACCTGGAAGCTAGGCTGCGATTTTCCCGGAAATGCCCACGGGGCCGGTTTTCCTGTTCCAGTAGATGTCTGCCACCTGGCGCAGGCCTGCGACCCGTTCCAGCTGAATCACGATATCGACCAGACTGCCGATCAGTGTCCGCAATTCGCTCTGATCTATGCGCGCTCCGGATTGCAGGGCCAGCATCGCCATCTGGTCGAGCGCGCGTTCGGGGGAATCGGCATGGATCGTGGTCATCGATCCAGGATGCCCGGTGTTGATCGCGCGAAGGAACGTCAAAGCCTCCTCGCCGCGGATCTCGCCCAGCAGAATACGGTCCGGACGCAATCTCAAGGCGGCCTGGAGCAGCTCGTCAGTGCTGACGCCGCTCTCTCCCAGCCGGCCGCGAGACGCAATGAGTCCCACGGCATTTCCCTGACTGAAACTGAGCTCCGCACTGTCCTCGATGGCGACAAGGCGCTCGTTGGACGGTATCTCGCGGACAAGCGCATTGACCAGTGTGGTTTTGCCGGTCGAGGTGCCGCCGGACACCACGATGGTCTTGCGGCGCTTTACCGCAGCCGCCATGAACGCCACCGGGTCCCCGTTATCATAGAGCGCATGCAGGTCTGCGTCGGGATCGCTCGCGCGCTTGAGCATGACCTTGCTGAACATCGCATGGTCATGCAGCTCATCCAGCCCATAATCAGTGGTGACCTGCCGTCGAAACGCGATCGCAAACCCTTCTCTGGTCGCTGGGGGGGCCACGATCTGGACACGGGTTCCGCACGGGAGCGTTCCCGATAACAGCGGCTCGGCGCGACTGATGCCCTGGTGCGACACGCGGGCAATCTGGCGAGAGAGATGCCAAAGCCATCCCTCATCGAGTGTTGCCTCGGTGTAACGGGCCATGGCTCCGCCGGTGCGTTCGACCCAAAGCTGGCCGCTGCCGTTGATGAACACATCGGTTACATCCGTCTGCGCCAGGAAAGGTGCAATCGGAGCAAGGAATGCAGCAAGGTAATCGTCATGCTGGGACAAGTGTGTCATCGGACCAGAGGAACTCCCGAAAAGTCGAGATCGCGAGCGGTGAAGACAGAGATCGAGGTGCCTGCCTGAACCCGCACGGTGGGCGGCAAATCGGCATTGGGTATGATGGCTTGGCTGACCATGCCGGGCATCTGGCCGGTTCCGCTGACGATCACATTGTTGCCGTTGCGGTTCGCACGATTGACACCAATCTGCAGGGCCGTTTGCAACGCGGCATTGGCGAACCTTGCCAGAAAATGGGTATCAACCTTGCCGGGGATTCCCATCGACCCGCTGGCGTCCGCTACCGGCGAGTCGAGCTTGATTGCAACGCCATCAGGCCGGATCAAACGGTTCCAGGTTGCCAGGACGCGACGTTTTCCGACCTGTTGATCGGCGCGGAATTCGCCAATCAGGCGGCTGCCCTTGGGGATCAGCACGCGGCTGCCATCGAAGCTGCGGACATCGCGGGATACGATGGCGCGGATCAGGCCAGGGCGTTCGGAGTTGACCGGGGTTTCAAGCGTTGCAGAGATGATCTCTCCTTGCGCCACCAGAGCAGGCCGGTTGCGGATGAGACTGGCGCGGACAGGTGCATTCTCGCCCGACAGCTTCTCGTCGTTTGCCCCGCCCGTCCCCGCATCGAATACGACGGAAGATCCCGGAGGCCCGGCGGTGCGCATTTGCGCGCCTGCAGGTGATCCCGGAGCGCCGGGCATGGGCTCGGAACGGAAACCGCCAGCGAAACCCGATCCTTCCGAACTAGGCCCGGCTGGCGGCATCCTTGATGCGAAAGCGCCGCCCCCGTTTGCCCCGCCGCGGGGTGGACTGGTGGGCTGGGAAAAGGCGGGCGAGCCTGCGCGATAGGGCGGCTCGACCCGGACCATCACGGGGTCAGTCCCCGGCATCGGGGAGCCAATGATGTCAAGGCCGCCTTCCAGACTGGACGGCAGCGGCGGCGCGGGGGATGCCCCATAGGATCGAGCCGAGGCGGCTGCAGCCTGATCGCCGCGCTGGCCATTGAGGGTCAGCATCACAGCACTGCCGATGGCGACAGATGCCAGCACCAACGCCCAGGTGGGAACGCCAGCCGAGGGCAATGCCACCTGGGGGCGACATTGCTCAGCCGTCGGCAGTTCAGGCACGACAGCAGCAGGGTCGCCTGACCCAGCCTGACCCGGCACATTGACAGAATCGATCATCTCTTGCCCCCATCGGAAGCACGGACGACCCTGGCATTGGCCTTGCCCAGTCGCAGCATGTATTCGGGCCAGATGCGATCGACCATCCAGCCATCTGGCACCTGGCGCAGGGTCACCAGCGTTTCCTGCTTGTGCTCGTCAATGGCGTATATCGCAGGCAGCGGCGCTGTTTCATCAAACGCGAACAGCGTCCGCATCCCATCGTCGCTGACAAAGAGCGGGCTTGCCAGCCGGTCACCCTTGATCCTGTAACTTGCTGAAACGGCGATGGCACCCTGCCCTGCCGGACTTCCACCGGGCATGGTTGTGGCTGGGGCCATGATGCTGTCAGGCTGGGCGGGCAGTTCGCCCGTGACGCCGCCCATCATGGGCGGAACACCAACCTGGCTTGGCAGCGATCCGCCAAAGGGTGCAGGCGGGCGCGTTTCCACGCCATCATCGGCAAAGCGCAGCTGGAACAGCGCCTCCGGATCGCCTTCAAACGTCGACTGCAGAACAAAGCTGTAGTGACGGCTGTCCGTCACCACCTCGACATTGGTCGAGGTGCCTGTCACCAGCGGCCGGACAAACAGATGGTCGCCGCTCTTGGAGGGGGTGACGTCCCAGGCGCTGCTGTTGCCGATTGCCACGCTCTGGATGCGATCTTGCGGGCTCAGCACCACTGTCGCGACATAACCTGGCACCACCCGCAAAGTGTAGACCGTGCCGGGACGGAACGTGACTTCGCGGATGCGCGGGTCGTTCTGCGCATGCGCAGGCACGGCGATCAGGATCGCCAGTGTGGCGGCCAGCCATCTCATGGTTCGGACCTCATGATCTGGGGTGCGTTGGCAGGTGTGGCCTGGTACGCCGCGCCTTCCGACCGGATGGCGGCGGGTGCAGGTAGCACCGGGGTTGGCGGGGGCGGTGCCTCAGCCGACACTCGATATGAAAGGACCTGAAAACCGAGCGGGTTGTTGAGCCGGTCTTCCAGTTCCATCGGCTCGCCACGAAAGGCGAACTTCATGGTTGCAACATAGGGGCGCGCGCCTTCCCGGCGTCCATCGCGGCGGATCTGCGCGACGTTGAAGCGGACCATGGCGCTGTCCGGGCCCAGCATCGAAACACTCGATATCGTGGCTTCCAGGCCGATCGACCTCCCGCCCGATGCAATCTTCGTCGCCGGGCTGTTCTGCCCCATCTCGGAAATGTAGCTGGCACGCGCCTGGCGCGCGGACCACAGCGCCACCTTGCGATAGGCCTGGCGCACGGTGATGGGGTCGTAGCTCTCCCGCGTGGTGACATATTGCGCCAGCAGCGCCTCCTGCAAGGCCACGTCGGCTGTCAACGTCTCCATCTGGTCCAGATTCACCCGTTCGACATGGCCGGTGGTCCGGTCGACCAGCACACCCACGGGGACCACTGTCTTGAGCGGCATGGCAAGGGCAAGCGCCACGGCCTCCAGCAGCGCGATCGACACAGCGACCGTCGCGATCGTCCAAGCGATGCGACGCGACCGGGCACTGGCGATATCCCGTTCATCTGCCCAGCTGCGCGCAAGGTCGAAATAGGCGGGCTTGGGTTCGTTCATGATTGCGCCTCCGGACGCTGGGAGAGAAGCCGACCTCGATCCGAGGCGGTGCGGCGGGCGCCATCGACGATCTGCGAACCGCGCCTGATGGTGCGGACGCCAACCGCCGAGGCGGCCTGGAAGACCAGCGCCGGGGCGGTCGTAGTCGGGACAGACAGGCTAGAGGCTCGCTCTCGGGCTTCGACCGCGCGCACGATTCCCGTGGTCCGCGATTGTGCCGCCGGCATGACAGTCGGCGCGTGCTGGTGCGACTGGCTATGCGTGGAGGATATGCTGGCCTGAGCAGTGACACCGGCGCCGGATTGGGTTTCTGCGATGCCCTGCTGTCCGGTCCTGGCCAATGGCAACGGCACGGTAAGGCCTCCCGCCAGCCGGTGCATGGCATATAGCAGGCCCAGAATGACCAAAGTGAAGGACCAGATGATGGCGTTCAGCCCGGCAATTTCTGTCTCGCCAGCGCGCAATGCGGCGCGCACGGGGCCTTCCAGCATCTGCAGCTCGATCGATATCGCAATCGGGATCGCCAGTCCGGCCATTGCGGTCCCTATCACCGCCCGCAGCCATCCGATGAACAAGCCAGCCGAGGCAGGAAAGAGCGACGCGGCAAAGGCGAACGGTCCCAGCGCCAGAAGCAGCGCCAGCGCCAGCCGCGCTGCCATCCACGATCCTGCGCCCGACACAACCATCACGCCGGCAGCGGCTCGCCGCTCCGTCATTGCCAGGCTTTCGGGCACCGTTGCATTTTCGGCAACGTTCGTGCCGCCAGGCTGCGCGCCATTGGGATCGGCGGCAGCTGTTGGCGAGGCTACGGCCTTTTCTGGTGGCGGCGCGATTGTGTCGTACGCGTTCTGCAGACGGGCAGGCAGATTGCCTGCATCGATTCCCGCTCCGGGGAAAAGCTCGCCCGCGATTTCCGCAGGGCCATCCATCGCGACCCGATAGATCAGCCGGTCATAGGCCTGCCAGCTGGTCGCCAATGCGATGACGACACCGATATGCAGCAGAAGAACGACGATATCGTCCGGCACCACCTGCCCGGCCATCAGCCGATAGCCCAGCCGCGCGATCGCCAGTGTGAGCAGACCGGTCAGCAGGATGTTGAACAGCGTGCTGCCCGACAGTCCCTGCCAGCCGCCCGCGCCAAGCAACCCTGCCTGGCAGTCGGTCACCCCGATCAGGCTCTGGACCCAGGCATCAGGGTTTATCGTGCCGCACGTCTCGCTCATGCCACAGCCTTCAGCAGGCGTGGCATCCACACCAGCGGTTCATCGCCCACTTCGCTGCGGATTTCATCAAGTCGGCGCACGGTTGTTTCGCGGCCCGACAGGATTGTGAGCAGATCAGGGTCCTGCGACAGATCAAGCTGGGCAACGACACTGTCGCGGCCGTGCTTGATAAGGAAAGCGCGGGAGTTGTCTGGCAGAACCCGGATGATGTCCAGTTCGTGCGCGGTGAGCCCAAAGCCTTCACAATAATGTTCGGCCTTGGCGCGCGGATTGGGCATGAATATCTGGGTCGCGGCCTGGTCCACGATGGCCGATGCGATGCGGCTTTCCAGCGCGTCTTCTGCGCTCTGCGTAGCGAACCCGACAATCCCGTTGCGCTTGCGGATCGTCTTTTCCCAGTCACGGATGCGGGCCACGAAGACATCATCATCAAGTGCCTTCCAACCTTCATCAACCACGATGATGGCCGGTGTGCCGTCCAGCCGCTCCTCGATGCGGTGGAACAGATACATCATCACCGGGGTGCGCGTGCGCGGATCATCGAGCAGCCGCGTCATGTCAAAGCCGATGACCCGCTGATCGATATCAAGGGAATCACAGGCATTGTCGAACAGCCAGGCATGCTCGCCGCCGCCGACCCAGGGTGCAAGCCGTGCCGCCAGGTCCCCCGCATGTGGACGGGCCCCGCCGCGCAGCAGCTGCACGAAATGGCGCAGCCGCCGCAGATGGGCCGGTGCTGCCATGTTGATGCCAACCGCGCTTTCGACCAGCGCCAGGTCTTCCGGAGACAGTTCACTGCCTGCCAGCCGCCCGATCCATTCAATCAGGAAGCGTCTGTTCTCGCTGGTGTCAGGCAGCAGCAACGGGTTGAGCCCCGAAGGCAGGCCTGGCCGAAGCACGTCATAAACGCCCCCCATGGCGCGGAGGAACAGTTCAGCGCCCCGGTCCTTGTCGAAGAAAACCACGCGAGGACGTATGCGTTGCGCCTGGGCGATCAGGAAGTTCAGCACCACGGTCTTGCCCGATCCTGAGGGGCCGATGATGGTGAAGTTCCCCAGATCGCCTTGGTGGAAATTGAAGTGATAGGGACCAGCAGCGGTTGTCTCGAGCAGCGTAATCGGCACGCCCCAGTGGTTGCCCTGGGACTGGCCGACGGCAAAGCTGTGCCAGCTTGCAAGGCTGGCAAAGTTGCGTGTGGAGACCAGCGCCTTGCGCGCGATGAAATCCTCATTACCCGGAAACTGCGCCCAGAAGGCCGGTTCAAGCCCGATGTCCTCGCGCACGGCGATCATCGACAAATCGGTGAGCGCCGCCTGAACTTCGGCAATGCCCGCATCAACAAGCGCGGGCGTATCGCCGTGAACTGCAATCGTCAGATGATGCTCGCCAAATCCTGCGCGCCCCGACGCTACGGAATCGCGCGCTTCGGTCAGCTCGTCGCGCAGCCCCATGGCCTCATCGTCGGCAGCCTTCATGCGCCGCAATGTCAGGTTGAGCCGGGCCAGGGCAGCCGCGCGATCAACAAAGGCAAAGCTCTGCGTCACTGTCATCTCCACAGGCAGGCGCAAAAGCCCGTCGAGCATGCCAGGCGAGGTCATGCCCGGATAATCCTTGATGGAGACGATGCCGGAAAACCGGCGTGGGGCATGACCCGTCGGTGCAAGCTCCAGGGCCTGGGCACCGAAGCTGACCCGGCGACCCGGTATGTGTTCTCCTGCATCGCCGAAGGGCAGCAGCACCTGCTGCGGATGGCCGTTGTACAGAGAGGAGAGATATTCGAGCGGCTCTGACAGCACGCCAGACGGCGATTCGCGTGTGCCCAACAGCGTTGGACGATAGGCACTGAGCGCCGCCAGAACCGCATCGCGCGCCGCATCAAGGGCATGGATTTCTGCAATCCGGCTGGCGGCACGTTCCGACTGACGCGACACCATCCGGGCCAGCGCGCTGCCAAGACCACGCGCGCCACTTTCGGGTCGGCGGATGATGGCAAGATAAAGCTCGTTTGCGTAAAGGGCCCGCTTCTGTCGCCGTTCGCGCCAGATGGCATCGAGGCTGGACGAGAAATGGTCCGGAAAATCGCCCGGAATATCGGAGTCGACCCGACGCCGGATGATGTGATGATACAATGAAAAGCGCGACGAGCCGATCGCCTGCAGCAGGGCATCGCGCAGCTCCAGACGGTAGTTTATCTCATCACTGTCAGCGGTTTCGAACAGAAGTCCGTCAATGCGGATAACCTGCATCAGCCGCCCATCGCGCAGCATGATGGTGTGATCGTCCAGCTGCAATGCATAGGGCAGCATGCTCCCCGCAGACTGCTCGCGCTCCATGGCAAGTCGCCCCTGTTTCATGGGCGGTACGAATTGCATTGCCAGTAGCGGCGGTTCTTGACGCGAGGACATTTGCGCGCGCGGACCAGCCACAGGTCGACCAGCCTGGGTTCACGCAGACAACCCAGCCAGCACAGCGCATGGCCCAGCAGGCCTGCGACGATTACCCAGGGGGTGCGAAAAATCAGGAATAGCTCGAGAACGACGATGACATTGCCGATCACAAAGCCATAGGGAACACCCGCCAGGGTCACCGGGCGCGTCATGGCTACGAAGAGGGGGTCGCTGCGCAGCGGGTCCATGACGGGCCGCCCCTCAATATCCAGACTGCGCCGCAGTCTGGATCCCAGCGACGATACTCGCCGCGCCAAACAGGATAAAGCAGCCCACGATGACCGCTGCACCGTGACGCCAGTTCATGCGCCCGGTCAGCATCATCAAGCCGACAAAGGCAACCGCAATGACCGCGATGGTGGTCGCTACCGTGCCCAGCAGCGTTCCCTGCAGCCAACTGACAGCGCCAACGATTGCACCGGAGCCCGCAGGATCGCCTGCCATCTGGGCGAAGGCGGAACCAGGGGCCAGGCTGACAGCAGAAAGCGCCAAAGCGGACCCTTTGCGCCAAACATTGCTCAACATCGTCAGCCCCCTCACCACCAGAATTCAGTCATCGCTCTAAAGCGCCATCAGACCTAGTTCAGCAGTTTTAAAAACAGGTTAAGCATGTTCCAGTCACACTGGCCTGACATGTTGGCGCTTGTGCAAGCCATGCTAAAGCAACAGACCGTGCCACCATTGTCATGGTGCACGGTCTGCTTGCTCGTAACCGGCCTGTCAGCCAGCCGGAGCAGTATACTGCCAGGGCTTGCCAAGTCACGCCATGGATCACACAGGATCAGCGACGGAACATGATGCCTGCAGGGTTGCTGAAGATAAGCGTATTGGCGTTCGGCGTGGCCAATTCGACCGCCGTGCCGTCCAACCTGGTCCAGTTGGCGCGAGTATCGTTCGACGATTTGCGCCAGATGCTGCCATCGGTGCTGACCACCGTGACGGTTCCGTCACTTGATGCGGTCAGCTCAGTGGTGTTGTCACCAAAGCGGACGGGTGCCTGCCGCAGATCCGAACGCCACACACCGTTATCCGTCCCGATCATGAAGACCGAATTGCGATTGATCATGGCAACCTTCTTGGCACCGGCTCTGGGAACCTGTGTCCAGCTTTCGTTGTTGTCATCGGCCCGTTTGACCCAGACCGATCCATTGTTCGAGTTCACAACTGCGACACCTCCGTCGGCGCTTGCAGCAATGGATTGGCTATCCCGGCCAACCCGAACCCAGCGGCTGCTGTCCCAACGATAGACCATACGGTCCGTGCCAATCGCGTAATAGCGCCCTGCCCCGATCACGGCCACATCGATAAAGCTGCCAGGCAGACGCTGCCATCCCCCATTGCGAACATTGACCCAGAACTCATTCTGCCTGTTGACCGTTGCAACCGTGCCATCAGCACCGGCGGCGATCGTCAGCGTGCTGTGCCCGATCTCGGTAGCAACATTACCAGGCAGATCGGGGCTTGCCGGCGGAGACGGCGGAGGCGGCGGTGGGGGCGGCGGAGGCGGCGGCGGCGGTGGAGGCGGCGGTGGCGGCGGTGGCGGCGGCGGCGTCACGACGGGCGGCGGCGGAGGTGCAACTGCCTGGTCGACCGGAGCACTGCCCGCCCGAAAGGTCGAACCTGCCCGGAAAGCGGCAGAGCCATCTGCCCTGTCCATCCAGACCTCGAAGTTGCGGTGACGGATGAAGAATCCAGGCCAATCCTGCGATTCCAGCGAAACATCCGAGGCATTGGCGCTGCTGTTCTGCGGAACGCGTGCACAGAATGTCGATCCGTTGCGAGAGACCGCGCTGTCCTGCGCCCTGATAATCCGGATGCGGAAGTTTTCGTGCTGCAGATAATGTCCAGGATAATTCGTTGATTCAAATGAGAAACAGGCAGGATCGCCGCGGCCACGACGAACCACGAAGGAGGCGTCTGCGCGAGACACCGCGTCACTGTTCGTGTCGATCCGAGAGATGAACCCGTTAAAGCCAGCGTGACGGATCAGATGGCTGGGCCAGTCCGATGCCTCCAGGCTGATTGTGGAATCGACCACAAGCTGGCGCGCATCGCCGCCTTGCGCCGGAGGTGGAGCAGACGGCTGCCCGGAGGGCCCGGAGGGGGCCGGAGGTGCTGCCGCCGCGATGGCGATGATGACGCCGCGAGAGGGAACACCTGCAGCATTCACAACCGACAGCTGATAATAGCCCGGAGGCGCAAGATTTGCAGATCCCGGCATGGTAACCGAAAGCCCGCTGGCCGTCCGCTGAAAGGCGGCGCGCAGTCGCCGCTGATTGGAATCAAAGCTGTGCGTCACCGAACCCAGTGCAATCAGCGAAACCTCTGTGACCTCGTCGCCGGCTGCGGTTTGGACCTCAATATTCTGGCCATAGTTCGACGAAACGGTAGACAGGCTGATGATCTGTGGACGGCTTGCCAGGACCGACCGGCCACCTTCCTGCCGGAAGAGATATGGGGGATAGAAAATCTCAGCGTTCAGGTTCTGCAGCGGGCCCGGCGCGCCGCCACCGGCGATCAGCACCGTACCATTCAGGGTCAAAAGCGCTGACGAATGGTAGCCTCGATAAATCCCTGTTGCTGCGGCCGCCGTCCAGCGGGCCGTTGCAGGGTTCCAGATTTCAGATGGCAGAACGGCATTTCCGCCCGCCTCGTCCGCATAGCGCGATCCCCCCGTGACCAGAACATGCCCATTGGGCAGAACGGTGGCGTTTGGCCATTGCCTGGGATTGATCATTGGCGCGGTCTCGTTGACGGCCAGTTGGCCAGACCCGAGGCCATTGATGTCAAACACCGTGGCTGCGCCACTCGAAGGCGTAGGAAAGCCATTGAAATAGCCGTTGCCACCAACCTGCAGGATCCTGCCGGTGTCAAACATGACTGCGGTCGATGTTGGTCCGATATTCGGGCGTGTGACGCTGTCGGCACGCGTCTTGAAATCACGCAGCGTCCGGATCGACCCGGAGCCCTCCAGCCGCATCTCCCAGATCTTCTCGCTCGAAATGCCGAACAACGTGCCAGCAGGCGAAACCCATTGGCGCGGATACCACCAGCGCGTGCTGCGAGGCCCAAAGGCATCGGTGCTGAATGCTCCAACAAGGCTGCGCCAACCCTGGCCCGGAGTGTAGACTTCTGGTGTCGACGAGATGTCCGGAGCGGACGCTTCTGGACGGTTAGGGTCCCCGTTTGCGTAAGGAACTCCGCCACCTGTGATGATGGCACGGCCATCGGGCAATTTGGTCATCGTGCCGTACCAGCGCGGCGCATTGAGGTCAAAGTCACGGCTCGCACTGGAACTGCGCCAGTCGAGCAACATGCTTTCGCGACTGGAAAACCCGGTGGCACCGCTGGCCCCGCCCGACGTCAACAGACGACCATCGTTCAACAGGGTGGCAGAAGCACAAAAGCTGTCGACATTCTGGGCGTTTGGCAGGACCCGCAAGGCGGCTGATCCGGTGCCACGGCTTGGCTCCCAGAAGGCCAGGGTGCGGCCATCCTGGACGCCCGCAACACCTGGAGGCGCCCCGAATGTCAGAACGCGACCATCGGGGAGCAGCGAGGCATGGATGGCAATCATGGGCCAGTCGAACACGCGAGACCACATCCCCGCCTGCGCCGCATTTGCCGGAATGGCCAGGTTGGACAGCAATGGATCAGGCGTGGTGTTGTCGATGACCACCGGATGCACGGCGTCCTGCGCCATTGCCGGCATGGCGCTGACGCCAGCCATGAGAAGGGCGGCGACAGGCAAGGCCCTTGCAGACGCCAACAGGCGAACGGCGGCAGCACACTTGAGTGACATGTAGAGTCTCCAGACGGTGAAACAGGGATGAGTTGAAAATTGGCTTTTATCGACGCGCCAGTTCGACCAGAGCGTCGATGTCAGCACGAATTTGACGAGCAGCCAGGGGCACGCCGGAATAGCGTTGGATCATCCGGTGCCGGGTATCGAAGAGCCGTACTTCGGTCGTATGCAAGGCCGAGCTGTCGTCCTGCGGGCGCAGCGCGACAAACTTGCGTACAACGCGCATGATGCGATCCGGGCGACCGGTCGCGAACGTCCACAGCTTGGGGTCTGCGCGATGCGCGCGAGCAAATGCCTGCAGTCTCGCTGGCTTGTCATTGCCCGGATCGACGCTGATCGACAGAACCGTGACACGCGAACGCAACGAGGGTGGCAAGGAGTTGTGAAAGCGCGCGAGTTCGGCGGTCTGCGTCGGGCAACTTGTGCCACAGCCGGTGAAGATGAAGTTCACCAGCACGAAACGACCGGCAAAGCGACCGACATTGATCGGGCGACCATTTTGATCAATCAGGCCTTCGACCATCTCGTAGAGCGGATCGGCGACCGGGGAAGCCGGCTTGGCCAAACTTGCGGTCATCGCCGGCAGAATAATTGCCAGCACCGCAACAATCGATTTAACAATCCTGTTAACCATAGAGCCCCCCTCATGACAGGGAGACAACTGCCCGAGCCAATTTAAAATTGAAACGATGCTTCATGGTTAAAATTACCTTTATACCGGTATGTGCGATTTTGGAACACCACCCCGCAAACTCATTAATCGCCCACCGCGCCTCTCTCGCGCAAGTTAATATTGATATTAATTCATGTTTTATTTACACATGCTGCCCAAAACATTTATCATCTCAAAGTAAAACCAACAAGTGAAGAGGCTGACCTCCGTGAAGGTTTCCCCACCGGCGGAAATTGTGAATTGGTCCGACAACAATAAGGAGGCTCGCGATGGCAGCGGCGATTGCGGGTCCGACCGCGCATGGATTTCGCGCGACTGGCAGTTCGCTGCTCAACGAAGAAGGCCGCTGGCCACCGGACATCATCGAGCATGCCCTCGCCCACAAGGACCGCGATGCCGTCCGCGCGATCTACAACCGGACGACCTACTGGAAGGCGCGCGCGGAGATGATCCAAGCCTGGAGCGATCGTATGGACGCACTGAGGGACGGCGAGTTCATCCTGCGGCTTGCGGCCTGACCGGGGTTGTCGCGACAGATGATTCGCGACCGATGCGGCCCTTCGGAGGGCTGATCAACACCTCCCACGAACGACCAAGGTGGGGCCAAAATTCGGCCCCAAAAATGGCCCCACTTTGAGCCCCACTATGGCACCGGATAGCCCCATATTGCGTCGGACTTGTCCGAACTCGACTTTGTCAAAAACAACGGTTTTCCGGGGGCTTGGCCCATTCGCGAGGCTCTCAGCGAATGGGTGAATGGTGCCCAGAAGAGGACTCGAACCTCCACGCCCTTGCGAGCGCCAGCACCTGAAGCTGGTGCGTCTACCAATTCCGCCATCTGGGCACGGGGTAGGAGCGGGCCACTAGCCTGACTGTTTGCGGGCGTCAACAGCCTCTTGCATCATTCACAAAAGAAATTGTGGAGGCATCCGCCGATGAGGGGGACAAAAGCGCAATTGCGGCGTTGCGCGGCGCGTTTGGCTGATGCAAAGGCAATACGGCGAGACGCAGTGCGTTGGTGCGCGGGCCCATCTGTGTGGCGCGGCGCGGACGCGGCAACATCACGGGACGGATAGCATGCGCGACAGTTTGATCACGATTTTTGGCGGCGGCGGGTTTCTGGGTCGCCATATCACCCAGCAGCTGACGGCGGCAGGCGCACGCGTGCGCATCGCCCAGCGCAACATCCGCATCGCGCAGGATGTGAAGCCGCTGGGCAATCTGGGCCAGACCCAGCTGGTTGCCGCCGACATCCTGAAACCCGAGAGCGTGGCGCGCGCGGTGCATGGCGCCGATGCCGTGATCAATCTGGTCGGCATCCTCAAGGGCGATTTCGACGCGTTTCATCACCGGGGTGCTGCAAACGTCGCTCAGGCAGCGGCGGCTGCAGGCGTATCGGCGCTGGTGCATGTCTCGGCGATTGGCGCAGATCCGCAATCGAAGAGCGGATACGGTCGCAGCAAGGCGGACGGCGAAGCGGCCGTGCGCGCTGCCTTCCCCCAGGCAACGATCCTGCGCCCTTCGATCGTGTTCGGACGCGAGGACCAGTTCGTCAATCGCTTCGCCGGGCTGATCGCCGCGCTGCCCATCGTGCCGATCATCGGCGGCAAGGCCCGGTTCCAGCCGGTCTATGTCGAGGATGTGGCCGAGGCCGTCGCCAATAGCCTGGCAGAGCCCGCCCGCTTTGGCGGACGCACGTTCGAGCTGGGCGGCCCCGAAACGGTGAGCATGGCCGAGCTGAACAAGCGGATTGCGCACGAAATTGGCGCGAATCCGACGTTCATCGACATGCCCGATGGCCTTTCCGGACTGATGGCAGGGATGACCGGATGGCTGCCGGGCGCGCCGATCACCAGCGACCAATGGGCGATGCTGCAGACCGACAATGTCGTTGCCGATGGCGCAGACGGGTTCGCCGCATTTGGCATCACCCCCACGCCGATGGCGGCGGTGATCGGCGACTATCTGGTGCGCTTCCGCAAGCAGGGCCGCTTCGGCGCGCGCGCCAAGGGTCGCACTGACTGACAGGATGCAGTTCAGGCGGGCAGTTCTGTCCGCCACTGCTCCAGCGACGCGCTGAGCTGCTTTTCAGCCAGCGCCCGGCCGGTGTCACGATCAAGCCCCAGCGCGCCTGCCAGCTGCGCGCCCATCAACGCGTCGCCAAGCGCCATCGTGCACAAGGTCAGCGTGTCCTCGTGCAGAGAGCGCCCCTCGGGCGCATGTTCAGCCAGTTCATCGACCAGCTGGTGAATCGCCTCGACGATCGGGTCGAGCGCGTCCTCGTTCCCTGACAGCAGCATCCAGCAGGCCAGCGCCCCTGCCCCCTCGCGGTCGAAGGCATCGAACGCCATGTCGACGATGTCGCGTGGCGTGCCGTCGCCATTGCGCAGGCGAATCACCGCCGCCCCGATCATCTGGCAGATCGACGTTGCCAGATACTCCGCCAGCGCCTTTTGCAGACCCGATGCCGACCCGAAATGATGGAGCAGATTGGCGTGCGTCCGCCCGATCCGCCCGCTCACCGCCTTGAGGGTGACCGCCTGCGGTCCGGTTTCGATCAGCAGCTCGCGTGCAGCAGCAAGCGCAGCGGTGCGGCTCTGCTCGGGGCTCAGCCGTCTCTTCGCTATTGACATCTATGTAAGTAACCCTATTGTCATCGGTGTAAGCAACATTCCCGCATTATGGACCCCGCCATGAACGCTCCGCAATCCTTTTCAACGCCCGCCCCGATTGATCGCCAGCATACACCTGCCGATCTGGAACTTGTGATCCGCGATCGCCGCTTTGGCCGCAATGAAAAGCAGCGCCGCTGGTGGATGGGGGGCGACCCCATCGGCACCGCGTTCTACAACGCGCTGTCGGTGACGTTCCCCAAGGGCGAAGCCTTTTTCATCGAGAGCGTCAAGGCGTTCCGCGAAGGCACGCCCGAGCGGCTTTCGCACGAGATTCGCGCCTTCGTGAAGCAGGAGATCAACCACACGCGCGAGCATGTCGCCTTCAACCGCCGCGTGGTCGAAGCTGGGTATGACGTCCGCGCGCTGGAAGAGCATGTCGATCAGGCGCTGGCGCTGACCAAGGACAAGCCCAAGATCGCCAACTTGGCCTCGACGATGGCGCTCGAGCATTTCACCGCGATCCTGGCGCAGCAGCTGCTCGCCAACCCCAGGCATCTGGGCACCGCCGATGCCGAATCGCGCGATCTGTGGCGCTGGCATGCGATGGAAGAGATCGAGCACAAGGGCGTCGCGTTCGACACCTGGAACTTTGCGACCAAGGACTGGAGCCGCTGGCAGCGGTGGAAGGTCAAGTCGCTGGTGATGCTGATCGTCACCAAGAACTTCCTGCATCACCGCGCGATCGGCATGCTCGAACTGCTGCGGCAGGACGGCCTGACTGGCCCCAAGGTCTGGGCGCAGCTGTTCTGGTACGCCTTCGGCAACCCCGGCATGGCGCGAAAGATCATCCTGCCCTGGTTCAGCTATTTCCTGCCCGGCTTCCACCCGTGGAAGCATGACGACCGCCACCTGATCCAGCTCGCCGAAAGCGACTATCAGGACGCGGTGATGGCCAAGGCTGCGGAGCCTGCGCTGGTGCCCGCGGAATAACAGTCGATACCCAATTCCGTTTGCCTCGAGCGTGTCGAGGGACGCATGCGCTACTGTTTGCGATTACGTCCCTCGACTTCAGCCGTAGGCTGAAGTTTATCCTGAGCGACGCCGACAGGCGGCGTCGAAGGGCTCGGGACAAACGGATGTGAAATAAGCGCGCCACGCGGTGAACCGTGGCGTAGGCGCTACACCATAGGTTTGCGCGCCCGCAGCGCCTGTGCCAGCGTGCCCTCGTCAAGATAATCGAGCTCGCCGCCCATCGGCAGGCCCTGCGCCAGCTGGGTGAGCCGCACCGGATAGCCCTCCAGCCGCTCGGCCAGATAATGCGCGGTCGTCTGCCCTTCCAGCGTGGCGTTCATCGCCAGCACGACCTCGTCGATGCCGCCAGCCGCGACGCGCGCCACCAGCGAGGCAACGCCCAGATCCTCCGGACCGATGCCATCGAGTGCCGACAAGCGCCCGCCCAGCACATGATAGCGCCCGACGAACAGCCGCGAGCGATCAAGCGCCCACAGGTCCGACACCTCTTCGACCACGCACAGGCTGCGCGGATCGCGGCGTGGATCGGTGCAGATGCCGCAGGGGTTCTGCGTATCGACATTGCCGCACAGCTCGCAGGTGGAGAGGTTTTCGCGCACCCGCTCCATCGCTTCGACCAAAGGCGTAAACGCGGTTTCGCGCTTCTTGAGCAGATACAGCACCGCCCGGCGCGCCGAACGCGGCCCCAGGCCCGGCAAACGGGCGAGCGCGGCGGCCAGATCCTCAATCTCTTGCGATGCCATGGTCTGAGCTTTAGGGGCGTGGTGAACCGCCTGCAAAAGAAAAGTCATCCAGCCTCATGCGCATCGCCTTTATGGGAACCCCCGATTTCGCCGTGCCGACGCTGCAGGCGCTCGTCGATGCAGGTCACGAGATCGCGGCGGTCTACAGCCAGCCGCCGCGCCCTGCCAATCGCGGCAAGAAGCTGACCCCCTCGCCCATCCAGCAGCTGGCGGAATCGCTCGGACTGAAGGTGCACACTCCGGTATCGTTGAAGGGCGAGGACGAGAAGGCTTCGTTTGCCGCGCTCGGTCTCGATGCGTGCGTGGTCGCGGCGTATGGCCTGATACTGCCGCGCGCGGTGCTCGATGCGCCGCGTCATGGCTGTCTCAACGTGCACGGATCACTGTTGCCGCGCTGGCGCGGCGCCGCGCCGGTGCAGCGCGCGATCCTCGCAGGCGATATCGCAACGGGCGTGACGATCATGCAGATGGAGGCCGGGCTCGATACCGGGCCGATGCTGCTCAAGGGCGAGACCCCGGTGGCGGCCAAGACCGCAGGCGAGCTGACCGACGAGATCGCGCAGCTGGGCGCGCGGCTGATGGTGCAGGTGCTGGACGACCTCGCCGCCTATCCGCCGGTGGTGCAGCCGGAAGACGGCGTGACCTATGCGGCGAAGATCGACAAGGCCGAGGCACGGCTCGATTTTACCCTGAGCGCGGAACAGGTCGAACGCCAGGTGCGCGCGTTCAACCCGATGCCGGGCGCGTTCTTCGAGCTGGCTGGCGAGCGGCTGCGCGTGCATGCAGCGGAGATCGCGGGCGGCAGCGCAGAGCCCGGCACCATCCTCGACGACCGCCTGACCATCGCCTGCGCCGACGGCGCGATCCGCCCGCGCATCATCCAGCGCGCAGGTCGTCCGGCGATGCCGCTCGACGACTTCCTGCGCGGCTTTGCCGTCGCCCCCAGCACTGCAATCGCATGACTCGTTTCGCGCTGACGCTGGAGTTCGATGGCGGACCGTTCATGGGGCTGCAGCGCCAGGCGCATGGCCCCAGCATTCAGCAGCATGTCGAGGAAGCCGCACAGGCAATCGTAGGTGAGCAGGTGACGCTGCACGCCGCCGGGCGCACCGATGCGGGGGTGCATGCGCTGGCGATGCGCGCGCATATCGACATCGACAAGGCGATCGACCCGTTCCGGCTGATGGAGGCGCTGAACGCCAAGCTGCGGCCCCAGCCGATCGCGGTGCTCGCCTGTGAGATCGTGCCCGATGACTGGCACGCGCGCTTCTCGTGCACCGGGCGCTCGTACATCTACCGCATCACCAACCGCCGCGCGCCGCTGACGCTGGAGCGGGGCAAGGCGTGGCAGGTTTCCGCCCCGCTCGATGCCGATGCGATGCACGCCGCCGCGCAGCATCTGGTCGGCCATCATGATTTCACCACCTTCCGCTCGGTGCACTGCCAGGCTGCCAGCCCGATCAAGACATTGGACCGGCTCGACGTGGTCCGCGATGGCGACGAGATCGATATCCACGCCGCCGCGCGCTCATTCCTGCACCATCAGGTGCGTTCGATGGTGGGGTGCCTGGTGCTGGTCGGGCGCGGCAAATGGACCGGCGATGACTTGAAGGCCGCGCTCGATGCGCGCGACCGCGCCGCTCTGGGCTTCAATGCCCCGCCCGATGGATTGTATTTTGCAGGCGCCACCTATGAATAGGCAGGCCTAAAGCGCGCGCGGCAATCTGAGCCGGACCAGCAGCCCGCCAAGATCCTCGCTCTCGTCGAGCTCGACCAGCCCACCGTAGATTTCGGCAACATCGCGCACGATGGCGAGGCCCAGCCCCGTGCCCGGCTTGCCGGTGTCGAGCCGTGCGCCGCGATCGAAAATGCGCACACGTTCCACCTCGGGAATGCCGGTGCCATCGTCCTCGATCCAGATATCGACCAGCTTCGGGTCCGCCGCTTCCTTGGGATCGACGGTGACGAAGACGCTGCCGCCGCCATATTTGCCCGCGTTCTCGACCAGATTGCCCAGCATTTCTTCCAGATCCTGCCGCTCGATCGCAACGCTGGCGGTCTTGCTGCCATCCAGGTCGCAGCGGACATGCGGGTACAGCCGCGACACGGCACGCTCCACCGCCTGCGCGCTTTCCCACACGCTCGCGCGCGCCAGCGCCTGTCCGCGCCGCCCGACGGCGCGCGCACGGGCGAGGTGATGGTCGACCTGGCGGCGCATCACCGCCGCCTCGCGGATCACGGTATCGGCCAGATCATCAGCGCGCGCGGTGGCGCTGTTCATCACCACGGTGAGCGGGGTCTTGAGCGCATGCGCCAGATTGCCCGCATGTCGCCGTGCCTCTTCGGCCTGCTTCTCGTTATGCTCGAGCAGCGCGTTCAGCTCCTCGACCATCGGCATCACCTCGATCGGCATGGGATCGCGCACCCGGTCCATTCGGCCGGTGCGCATCGCCTGAATCGCCTCGCGCACCTTGCGCAGCGGCCACAGGCCATAGAGCGTCTGCAGCCCCGCCAGGATGATCAGCCCCAACGCGAGCAACGCAAAGCTGTAGCCCAGGGTCTGGCGCAGCTGGCGGATCTGCAGGTCCATCGCATCGCGCGATTGCGCGACCATGAAGCGCCATCGCACCTTGGAGCCCGGCAGATAGATCGACTGTTCGATGATCCGCAGTTCGTCGTCGGAAAACTGGTCGCTGTTGTAGACATGCGGCTGCGCGTCGCTGTGCGCGGTCTCTATCCTGAGCGCGCGGTCCCATAGCGAGCGCGAGGTGAAATCTGCGTGCCCCTCGCCGCTGATCTGCCAGTACAGGCCGCTGTTGGGCTCAAGGAACCGTTGATCGCCCAGCGGGCGATTGAAGAACACCTCACCATCGGGGCCGATCTCCGCCGAGGAGATCATCGCGGTCAGCACATATTCGAGCTGATCGTCGAAGCTGGTGGTGATGGTGTTGGTGAGGATGCGGTCGAGCGCGAGGCCGCCACCGAGCAGCAGCACGAAGATCCACGCCGCCGCGATGCCGATCATCCGGCGGCTGAGCGACCCGGTATTGGGCAGCGGCGCGGGCGGCGGCGGTGCCGCATCGCCCTGCGCCTGCAGGGTGTCAGCTGCCGGCACGCTCGACGGGGTCTTCAAGGCTGTAGCCCAGGCCACGGATCGTGGTGATCACATCGGGGCCCAGCTTCTTACGGATGCGCGTAACAAACACCTCGATGGTATTGGAATCGCGGTCGAAATCCTGATCGTAGATATGCTCGATCAGCTCGGTGCGGCTGATAACCTTGCCCTTGTGGTGCAGCAGGTACGACAGCAGCTTGTACTCCTGCGCGGTCAGCTTCACCGGCTCGCCGTTGAGCGACACCTTGCCCGAGCGCGTGTCGAGCCGGACATCGCCCGCGGTCAGTTCGCTCGAGGCATTGCCCGACGCGCGGCGAATGAGCGCGCGCAGCCGCGCGATCAGCTCTTCGGTCTGGAAGGGCTTGGCGAGATAATCGTCCGCCCCGGCATCGAGCCCTGCGACCTTGTCCGACCAGCTGTCGCGCGCGGTGAGCACCAGCACCGGGAAGGTTCGCCCCTCCTTGCGCCACATGCCCAGCACGGTCAGTCCATCGATCTCGGGCAGGCCAAGGTCTAGGATCACCGCATCATAGTCTTCGGTCGAACCCATGAAATGGCCGTCCTCGCCATCGACCGACAGATCGACGGCATAGCCGGTGGCCTCGAGCGTGGACTTGAGCTGTTTGCCAAGGGTGGGTTCATCCTCGACGATCAGAATACGCATGGGCAACTCCTGCGATACGGGTGCTGGGGCTTCAGAGCCAAACGCTGCGGAAGCCAGAAAGGACCCCATATCGGGGAAAAGAGCGAGGGTTACAAGTTCGGGGGTTCGAGCGGGGCGGAACCGGCGATCTCAGCCCGCCTGGCGCAGGATCGCACCAGTGCGGGCATCGACATCGACGAAGATAACCCTGCCACTGTCGAGGAACTTCAACCGGTAAACCTGTGATCCGGCGTCATATTCGGGGCCGAGATACTGCATGCCGCGCATCTTGGGGAGAATGCGCCCTTCGATCTCGCGCAACGACTTCACCTGGCCCGCCATGAACTGCTCGCGCGCTTCGCTCTGCTCGCCGCGGCGCTTGCCGTCGACCGCATCGGCCATCGGCGCGCTGGCGACCAACGTGGCGGCAAAAGCCATGGCAGACAGAATGGTGGAGAACGGTGTCATGGCCTCTCAATATCCCCCGATCATTGAATAGCGGCTGAATACTCCGCTAACGCCTTTGTCAGCCTTTGGCCAGTGGTGCGCTGATCCAGCGTCTGGCCAAAGGCTGGGCGGAAGACTCATCGCGTCATCTGATAGGTGACATTGACCGTCACGCTGGTCCCCACCTGGCCGCCTTCGACCGGAGGTGCCGCCGCTTCCAACCGCGCCGTGGTCATCTTCATGTCAGCCCCGCCAAAGGGCGATGCGTTGGACGTCGCCTCGGACACGGCAAGAACCTGAACGCCGGTAAAGCCGGTGCGGCGGGCGTAATCCATCGCCTGCGCCTCGGCGCGCTTCATTGCCTTGTCGCGCGCTTCGCGCTGGGCGGTGCTGTCATCGTCGATGCTGAAGCTGGGACCCGACAGGTTGTTGGCACCCTGCGACACGACGGAGTCGAGGATCGCACCCAGTTTGTCGATCTGACGCACCTTCACCGAGACGGTATTGCTGACCTGATAGCCGATGAAGCGCGGCTGGCGGCCATCGGTGCCATAGTCATAATCCATGGTGAGGTTGATGCCCGATGTCTGGATATCCTCGCGCTTGATTCCCAGGCCGACGATCTGCTTGATCACCTTGTCCATGTCGGCCGAGTTCTGGCGCAGCGCGGCAGACGCGGTCGGGGCCTTGCTGGTGACGCCGGTGCTGAACGTCGCCGTATCGGGCGCACCCAGCACGGTCTCGGTCACGCTCAGCTCGACCACCGGGTTGGCGGCGCTCGCGGTGATGTCCACTGCAGCCATCGCGGGGCTGGCGGCAGCAGCCAGGATGGCCAGCGGAAGAGCGCGCGCGAAGAGTGTCGTCATGGGAAGGTCTCCAAGTAGCTGAACTTCAGCGGTTTTCGACGTGTCCAATGCACGCTGCAACGTGTCGCGCCGCTGAACGAAGCTGTCAAACCGGCGACAGCATTGTAAACACGCGTCTATGGGTGGGCGCATGCCTGGTCGATATAGGCCTTGCGCAGCGCCATCGTCTCCATGCCCGGACGGCCATCGCCGACGCTCAGCCCGTCAATCTCGACCACCGGCATCACGAACAGCGAGGCCGATGTGACGAATGCCTCTGCCGCACCCTGCGCTTCGGCAATGGTGAACGGGCGCTCCTCGACGGTGATACCGCTGGCGCGTGCGATGTCGATCAGGCTCAGCCGGGTAACCCCGGGCAATATGTGATGACCCAGATCGCGCGTGACCAGATGACCCTGCGGCGTGATGATGCAGGCGTTCTGCGAAGTCCCTTCGGTGATGACATCGCCCTCGACCAGCCAGACATCGTCGACACCCGCCGCCTTGGCCTCCATCTTCATCATGCTGGCATAGAGCAACTGCACCGTCTTGATATCGCGCCGCCCCCAGCGCCGGTCGGGCCGGGTAAGGATGCGCATGCCGCGCTCGGCCATCGGATTGTCGACCAGCTTGCGCGCCTGCGTGAACGCGAACACCGTGGGCGGCGTGCCGGGTGCGGGGAACAGGAAATCGCGGTCTGCCGCGCCCCGGCTGACCTGCAGGTAGATTGTGCCTTCCTCGAGAGCGTTCGCCTCGATCAGTGTCGCCAGAATGCCCGGCCAGTCGGCGGCAGCGACATCATAAGCAATGGTCATTCCCGCGAGCGATCGCTCGAGCCGCGCCATGTGCGCTGTTTCATCGATGATCCGCCCGCCCAGAACCGAAACGACCTCGTACACCGCATCGGAGAACAGCAGCCCGCGATCGAAGATCGACACCTGGCCTGCATCCTCGGCCACATATTGTCCGTTGAGATACACTGTGCGCACGGCCCGACCCTTTCCAACTGGTTTGTTCCGGTCTTGCGACGGGCGCAGGTAGCGGGTCAAGCCGGTTGTCGGCAGCGGTGCAGGGATTGCGCCGCGCACCGCCCGCGACTAAGTGCCAGCAGCATGTCCACACCCCCTGTCCTGTCGTACGAAAATCTTGGCCTCAATCAGGGGACCAGCTGGCTGTTCCGCGATATCAATCTGCACGTGGGGCCTCGTGACCGGCTGGCGCTGATCGGGCGCAACGGCGCGGGCAAGACCACGATGCTGCGGTTGATCGCAGGTGACCTTGAGGCCGATCAGGGCACGCGCACCATCCAGCCGGGCGTTCGCTGCGTGATGCTGGCGCAGGATCCCGACTTCAAGGGCTTTGAGACACTGAACGACTGGGCACTGGCGGGCGATGACGCGCCGCCTGCGCACGAGGTCGCCGCGATCGCCGACCAGCTTGGTATCGACCTGTCGCGCGAGGCCGCCACCGCCAGCGGGGGTGAGCGCCGACGCGCCGCGATCTGCCGTGCGCTCGCCAGCGAACCCGATGTGCTGCTGCTCGACGAGCCGACCAACCATCTCGACCTCGCCGCGATCGACTGGCTGGAAAGCTGGCTTGCCCGGTTCAACGGTGCCTTTGTCGTGATCAGCCATGACCGTACCTTTCTGGAACGGCTCACCAAGCAGACTTTGTGGCTTGACCGGGGCAACCTGCGCCGCCTGGAAATCGGCTTTGGCGGGTATGAAGCGTGGATGGAACAGGTCTATGCCGAGGAAGCCCGCGCCGCCGACAAGATGGACGCCAAGCTGAAGATCGAGGCGCATTGGCTGGAACGCGGAGTCACCGCGCGGCGCAAGCGCAACCAAGGCCGGCTTGCCAAATTGTGGGAGATGCGCGCGCAACGCGCCGCGATGATGGGGCCGCAGGGCACCGCCAAGCTGAAAGCGGTGAGTGACGACAGCAAGACCAAGTCGGTCATTGTCGCCGACCGCGTGTTCAAGACCTTTGGCGAAGGCGAGACCGCGCGCACGATCATCAAGGACTTCTCGCTACGCGTCCAGCGCGGTGACCGCATTGGCATCGTCGGTTCGAACGGGGCGGGCAAAACGACGCTGATCCGCCTGCTGACCGGCGAGCTCGAACCCGACAGCGGCAAGATCACGCTTGCCCAGACGCTCGACGGCGTGATCATCGACCAACAACGCAAATTGATGTCGCCCGAAAAGCGCGTGCGCGATGTGCTTGCCGAAGGCGGCGACTGGATTGACGTGCGCGGGGTGCGCAAGCACATCCATGGCTATCTCAAGGAGTTTCTGTTCGATCCAGGCCTGGTCGAGGCGCGGGTCGGAACGCTCTCGGGCGGCGAGCGGTCGCGGCTGTTGCTGGCGCGCGAGTTCGCCCGCGCCTCCAATCTGCTGGTGCTCGATGAACCGACCAACGATCTTGATCTCGAAACGCTCGATCTGCTGCAGGAGGTGATCTCCGACTATGACGGCACCGTCCTGATCGTCAGCCACGACCGCGACTTTCTCGACCGCACCGTCACCGTGACGCTCGGGCTTGATGGATCGGGCGTGGTCGATGTGGTTGCGGGCGGCTATGCCGACTGGGAAGCCAAGCGCAAGCAGCGCACCGCCGACTGGGTCAAATCGAACCGCAGCAAGGCAGATGCCGCAGCCGCGGCCGCCGCGGCTATCCCCAAGCCGGTCTCGCAAAAGGTCAAGCTGAGCTACAAGGACCAGCGCGATTACGACACTTTGCCCGAACGCATCGAGGCGATCGAAGCGGCCATTGCGCGCGACGAGGCGGCCCTGTCCGACCCTGATCTCTACACCCGCGATCCGACCAAATTCGCCGCGCTGACCAAGGCGATCGAAAAGGCCCGCGACGAAAAGGACGCCGCAGAAATGCGCTGGCTCGACCTCGCCGAGCAGGTCGAAGCGATGGGGTAACATCGCAGAGCGATATCTGCGAGCTACCCGGTCCCCGGCGCAGGCAGGGGCCCATCTTCCGGACATGTCGAATGTCAAACGACCGGTGCATGTGAAGCACCAGCAGGAGTTGGGCCCCTGCCTGCGCAGGGGACCAGAAGGCGGAAGTTCCCTTTCTCCCCCCGCTCGCGGGCGGGGAGAACTCGGGATGCACCCCTCACCCCAAGCGATAGAAATCCGCCAGCCGATCGAGCGCCATCCGCAGCACCAGGCGGCCAGAGCGCACCGGCCAGCCGAGTGCCTTTTCCGCGACCGGCATCGCTTCGCCCGAACAGATGACACGCCACGCGATGTCGTTGAGATCGCGGCCCAGCGCGGTCATCGCGGCATCGAAGCGCTGACGTGCCGCCGTCTGACGTTCTGTCGGCTCGAGGTGACCGTCACTGCAACGCGAACCACTCGAGATCGGCGCTGCATCCCAGCGCATGGTGATCGATGGCGCCAGGTTCGCCCGCTCCCAGTCGGCGCGCAGCTTTTCGCCCGCATCGAACTGGCGCTGGTCGATCAACCCGCGCGCGAACAGCCAGCCCAGCGGCGATTCGGCAAGGTTCACCGTCACCGACCGCGCCGGACGCTGCCCTGCGGTGACAAGCGCGCCGACGGTTTCTCCCTCCAGCACCTTTTCCGCCAGCAGCCTGCCTGCTGATGCCCGCACCGCTGCCCTGTTCTGCCTGTCACCCATATATCATCCCATCTGGTTGCATTCTGCCAAAACAGGATTGCCATGATGGTTGGAATGTAGGAAAGATATTTTTCCATATAGGTTAAGGTGACCCAGCATGATCAACCGAATTCGCGATGTCCGCCGCGCGCGCAACATGACGCTGGACGATGTCGCGCGCCGCTGCGATCCACCCACCACCGCGCAGACGATCGGGCGGCTCGAAACCGGCACGCGCACACTGTCGCTGGGTTGGCTCAACCGGATCGCCGCCGCGCTGGAGGTGGAGAGCAATGCCCTGGTCAGCACCGCTGCTGCTGCAGACCTTCCGGTGACCGCCCTGCTCGCCGCCGACGGTGCGCGCGCGCTGACCAAGGCGGAACGCGTGCTGCCCCCCGCTCCGCATGAGGCTCTCATCGCAATGCGCGTGGCCGCCAGCGTTGGCGAGTATCGCAGCGGCGACGTCGTGTGGCTGCGTCGGATCGACCAGACGGATCTGCCCAGTGCGCTCAACCGCGATGTGCTGGTGCCACGCCCCGCGGGGCGATTCGTGTTCGGGCGGCTGATCGCGCGCGATGGCGGGCGGATGCAGATCTTGCCCCCCGGCGCGGGGACGCGGCAGCAGGTGGTCAGCGATCCCGCCTGGCTGGCAGTGGCAGAAACGTTAATCCGACCGCTGTAGACAGGCGGCAACATGCGCATCCTGACCCTCGCCACGCTGTTCCCCAACGCCGCCCGTCCCAATTTCGGCATTTTCGTCGAGCGGCAGACGGCGGCGCTGGCCGCGCACGCAGATGTGGACATCACCGTCATCAGCCCGCAGGCGATACCCCCCTGGCCGCTGTCGAACCATGATCGTTATCGTGCGCTTTCCGCCCTTCCGTTGCGAGAAAGCTGGCGTGGGCTCGACGTCTACCGCCCGCGCTTTCTTCACCTGCCCGGCATCGGCCCGCACTGGCAGCCCGCCCTGATGGTCCGCGCGATCTGGCCCCTGGTGCAGCGGCTGCACGCGCAACGCCCGTTCGACCTTGTCGATGCAGAGTTTTTCTACCCCGATGGTCCGGCGGCGCGCGTTCTGGCGCAGCGGCTGGGCATTCCCTATTCGGTCAAGGCACGCGGTGCGGACATTCATTACTGGGGCACCTCACCCAGAACGCGCGGCATGGTGGTGCAAGCAGGGTGCGACGCGCACGGCCTGCTCGCCGTATCGGCAGCGATGAAGCTGGACATGGTGTCGCTGGGCATGCCGGCGGACACAATCGCCGTCCACTATACCGGCTGCGATCAGCAGCGTTTCGCGCCGCAGGACGGCAGCGCGCTGCGCGCCGAACTGGGCATTGCCGGGCCGATGCTGATCACTGTCGGCGCACTGATTGCGCGCAAGCGGCAGGACCTGGTGATTCAGACGCTCACCGCCCTGCCCGGCGTCACTTTGGTGCTGGCAGGTGCCGGTGAAGAGGAGCGGTGCTATCGCGAACTGGCCCATCGGCTGGGCGTGGCCGACCGCGTCGTCTTTGCCGGATCGTTGCCGCACGACGATCTGCCCCGCTGGCTGGCCGCTGCCGACGCCATGGTGCTGCCGTCCAGCTCTGAAGGGCTGGCCAATGCCTGGGTGGAGTCACTGGCGTGCGGCACGCCGATCGTGATCAGCGACGCGGGCGGAGCAGGCGAATTGCTGAACGATCCGGTTGCCGGTCGCATTGCCGAGGCGCAGCCTGCGGCGCTGGCTCAGGCGATCGGTGAGGTGCTGGCGACCCAGGCTGTGCCCGCGCGGGTTCGCGCGACGGTCGCCAACTTCACCTGGGAACGCAATGCAGCCGAGCTGCACCGTCACTTTTCAACGATTCTGGGGCGGTAGTGCGCGCTCGCGCAGCGTGCGGATGATGCGGTTGCAGATCGTGGGGCTGAGCGGCTGGGCGAAATGACAGCCGATGACCTTGCCTTCCACCCACACCACTTCGCCCATGATCGGGTCAACACCCTCGATTTGCAGCGTGATCGGGGCGTTCATCCGCAGCAGAAAGTCGCTTTCGAACCGGCATCCCGTGATCGACAGGTTGGTCAGCGTGACCGAGCAGCGACGACGACCCTGGTCCACCATTTCGGCATCGATCTGGACATTGATGCGGATGGCATAGCGGCGTTCGGTCGCTGGCTGGTGCGCCGCCTGCCGTTTGTCCTGCAACCCTGCCATCGAGTGTCTCCGCATGAACCATGGTCTGCAATTCCGGGCAATTTGGACCCGTTGTCGTTGCAGGATGGCGAATTGTAACGCGAAGAGCCTAACCGACCGTAAAGATGAGTTAAAAAACCCTCTCAGTCAGAAGTGTCAGCCAGCAAGTGCGCGGAGCGTCAGCCCCGGCGCGCCGCAGTCCAAACCATAAAAAACGCCCGGCAACCCCTTGGGGCGACCGGGCGTCTTTCAAAACTTGGCCTTGTTCAGGCGAAGCTTGGTATCAGCTTACTTAGCTGCTTCAGCCGGAGCTGCTTCAGCGGCAGCAGCTTCTGCACCGGCTTCGGCGCCAGCTTCAGCACCGGCTTCCATGCCAGCTTCTGCACCAGCTTCCATGCCAGCTTCGGCGCCTTCAGCGGCCGGAGCTTCCATGGCTTCTTCAGCAGGAGCTTCAGTGGTTTCTTCGGCAGGAGCTTCAGCAGCTTCTTCGGGCGTGCAGGCTGCGAGAGCGAGGAGGCTAGCGGCGGCGAAAACCGGGCTCAGCTTAAGAATGGACTTCATGGTACTTTTCCCCTTCGTTGCGGAAACAAGAGCCCGCGTTTTATCGACACCCTAGAGACTCTGGCAAGACATATTTCTTGCACTCGCGCGGGAAGGACACGCCGCAAGGCCCGACCCCTATCCCCCGCACCCTTGGGAGACATGCATATAGCCGGTTTGCCAGGGGCCGAAAAGAGGATAAAATGCGGTTACCACGCAGGGCATAGTGCAGGTGCGAACGGCGCCGCAAAACGCCCCGTCCTTCGCCTCATGCTCGCCCGCAATCCTCGATACGCACGGTCGATCAAGCCTATTTCATTGCCGCAACACGGCATTTCACAACGATGTCGCCCGCCGCTGCAGACCGCCAGGCAGCCGCTCTGGCGGTCAGATCCGGCAACCTGCGCGCCCTTTGCGCTGTCCCGTTCCTGTACCGGCGGGGCGGCTCTCATGCCTTGCGAATCATCGGCTTGACCCCACGGCCTGATCTATGCGAGCCCCGCCGAAATCCTGGACGCCAATGTCCGATCATCAGGGAATGGCTTTGTGACCACGCGCTTCATCAACACCCGTCCGCTCAATGCGATAGGCCTTGGCTGCATGTCGCTCAGCTGGGGCTATGGCACCCTGCCCCCGCGCGATACCGCGACCGCGCTGCTCAACCGGGCGCTGGATTTGGGCTATGACCATCTCGACACCGCCAATATCTATGGCCTGGGGCATAACGAGACGCTGATCGGCGAGGCGCTCAAGGGGCGTCGACGCGAATTCTTCCTGGCGACCAAGATGGGCATCGTCATCGAGGGCGAAAAGCGCGGAATCAGCTGCCGCCCCGAGGCCATCCGCCGCTGCATCGATGAATCGCTGACCCGGCTGCAGACCGACCATGTCGACCTGTATTACATGCATCGCCGCGACCGCGACGTGCCGATCGAGGAATCGGTGGGCGCGATGGCCGATCTGGTCAAGGCCGGCAAGATCGGCAGCATCGGCCTGTCCGAAATGTCGGCAGACACGCTGCGGCGCGCGGCCGCCGAGCACCCGATTGCCGCGATGCAGACCGAATATTCGCCCTGGACGCGCGAGCCCGAAATCGCCGTGCTCGAGGCCTGCCGCGACCTGGGCACCACCTTCGTCGCGTTTTCGCCGGTCGCGCGCGGGGTGCTGGCCAATGGCGTGCGCGATATCGATGCGCTCGATGAAAAGGACCTTCGCCGCACGATGCCGCGCTTCAACGCCGACAACTGGCAGGTCAATCGCGCGCTGGTCGACGCATTCTGCGACATTGCCGCCGAACTGGAGGTGACCCCGGCCCAGCTATCGCTTGCCTGGGTGCTCTCGCGCGGCGAGCATATCGTCGCCATCCCCGGCACCGCATCGATCGCGCATCTGGAAGAGAATTTCGCGCGCGCAGACTGGACCATCCCTGCCGACGCTGCCGAACGGATCGACGCGCTGATCAACGAGCGCACCGTCGCCGGCCCCCGCTATGGCGAGATCATGCAGCGGACGATCGATACGGAGATGTTTGGCTGAAACAGATGTCTGGCTGACAATGGTGTCTGGCTGGACATGCCCTGCGGTCATCTTGATCGCAGGGGTTTGAAAATTGGTCGGGACGAGAGGATTCGAACCTCCGACCCCCACACCCCCAGTGTGATGCGCTACCAGGCTGCGCTACGTCCCGACCGGTCCATCGCCGCGCCGCGGCGGATGGGAAGCGCGCCTATATGGGCATGGAACGCGATTGGCAAGCCCGTCCTGCACGCCTGTGTGCCAAAGCCAAGATCAATTGCCTTGCGCTGCCGATGATGATAGGCGCGCCCATCGCTGCGACCGGGTTTTTTGAGCCGGCTCGCTCCTGGCCATCTCTTCAGACATTCGGAATTTATCGACATGGATTCGACACTATTGCTTGCACTGGCCGCTGCCGCACCTGGCGCCGCTCCGGCCTGGACCCAGCTTTTGATGTTCGTGCCACTGCTGCTGATCTTCTACTTTCTGATCATCCGTCCGCAGCAGCGCCAGATGAAGGCGCACAAGGCCAAGATCGAAGCGGTCAAGCGCGGCGATCAGGTGATCACCGGTGGCGGCCTGGTCGGCAAGGTGACCAAGGTCGACGACGCCTATGTCGAAATCGACCTGGGCGGCGCCAAGGTGCGCGCGGTCAAGGCGACGATCAGCGACGTCATCCTGCCCGGCGGCGCGCCCGCCAACGATTGAGCTACCGCCTTGCCGCCTGATGCGCGCATGAATATATGGCGCGCACATCCGGCCCGCGCCCAACTGGCCCGCCTTCTGGCGATGCCCGGGTTCGCACTGCCAAGGAAGCCTTGAGAATGCTAGATTTTCCGCGCTGGAAAACGATCTCCACTGCCCTGCTGCTCGCATTTGGCGTGCTGTTGGCGATCCCCAGCCTGCTGCCTGCCAACGTGGCGACATATTATCCGTCGTTCCTGCCGCAGGCCAAGATCAACCTGGGGCTCGATCTGCAGGGCGGCAGCCACATTCTGCTGGAGGGCGACCCCAAGGATGTGGCGGCGCAGCGTCTGCAGAACATGGAAGAAACGGTGCGGGCAGCGATGCGCAACGCCAAGCCGCGGATCGGCATCGGCGATATCTCGCGTGAGGGCGGCGCTCTTTCGTTTCTCGTGCGCGATGTCTCGCAGGTGGATGCCGCGCGGGAAGCCATTCTGCCACTGACCAGCGGTGCGGGCCTGACCGGACAGCGCGACTGGGATATCGAGGTCCGCGACACCAGCCGCATCGTGCTGACGCCGACCGAGGCGGGCCTTACCGAAGCACTCGACCAGGCGATGGAAACCGCGACCGAAGTCGTGCGCAAGCGTATCGACGAACTGGGCACGCGCGAACCCACCATCATCCGCCAGGGCGACAACCGCATCGTGGTGCAGGTGCCCGGGCTCGACGATCCCGAGGCACTGAAGGAACTGCTGGGTCAGACCGCCGAACTGGAATTCAAGCTGGTCGATCAGAACGCCAGCCCCGAAGATATCGCAGCCGGTCGTGCGCCGGTGGGCAGCGAGATCGTGCCCTACCCGACCAACCCTGCCGGCGGCACGCCGATTGCCGTGCGCCGGCTGGGCGGCATTCGCGGCGACAAGCTGACCAACGCGCAGCAGAGCTTTGACCAGCAGACCAACGAGGCGGTCGTCACGATCACCTTCGATCGCGAGGGCGGCACCCGCTTTGCCCGGCTGACGCAGGAAAATGTCAACAAGCCCTTTGCCATCATCCTCGACGGCGAGGTGCTGTCGGCACCCAATATCAACGAGCCGATCCTGGGCGGTACCGCGCAGATTTCGGGCAGCTTCACGACCGAAAGCGCCAATCAGTTGGCGATCGCGCTGCGCTCCGGCGCGCTTCCGGTCGAGCTCAAGGTGGTCGAGGAACGCTCGGTCGGTCCCGATCTAGGTACCGAATCGATCCAGTCGGGCCTGCTGGCAGGCGCGGTGGGGACCATCGCCGTTCTCGCCTTCATGGTCGTGACCTATGGCCGGTTCGGCGTGTATGCCAACATTGCTCTGGTGCTCAACATCCTGCTGATCCTGGGCATCATGGCGCTGATGAACGCCACGCTGACGCTGCCGGGTATTGCAGGCTTTGTGCTGACCATCGGCGCGGCAGTAGACGCCAACGTTCTGATCAACGAGCGCATCCGCGAGGAGCGCAAGAACGGCAGGCGGATCATCCAGGCGATCGAGGTGGGTTACACCGAAGCATCGCGCGCCATTTATGATGCCAATATCACCAACGTTATCGCGGCGGTGCTGCTGTTCCTGTTCGGATCGGGTCCGGTGCGCGGTTTTGCGGTGGTGCTGATGATCGGTATCGTCACCTCGGTCTGGACTGCCGTGTATGTGACCCGCATGTTTGTCGCCATCTGGCTGAAGCGCGAACGTCCGCGCGAACTCGTAATTTAACAAGGCTCGATCGCATGAAGCTCATCAAGCTCGTACCGGACGATACCAACTTCCGCTTTCTGCGCTGGCGCAAGCTGGCGATGACGATCAGCCTGATCTCGATCATCGCCTCGATCGTGCTGGTCGGAGTGCGCGGCCTGAACCTGGGCGTCGATTTTGTCGGCGGCCAGATGATCCAGGTAACCTTCGACAAGGTGGCAGAGGCGCCCGTGAGCGGCCTGCGCGATGATATCGAGGCGCTCAATCTGGGCGAATCGACCATCCAGCGCTTCGGCCAGCCCAATCAGGTCTCGGTCCGCATGCGGCTGGCTGGCGACAATGTCGATGAGGTCAACGCCGTCACCAGTCGCGTCACGCAGATGATCACCAAGGAATATGCCGCGCAAGGCGCCCGCATCGACGGGGTTGATTCGGTGTCCGGCAAGGTTTCGGGCGAACTGCTTTCCACCGGCGTGTATTCACTGGTGTTCGCGATGCTGGCGATCGCCATCTATATCTGGTTCCGCTTCGAATGGCAGTTCGGCGTCGCTGCGCTGTTTGCGCTGTTCCATGACGTGACCCTGACCTTCGGTTTTTTCGCGCTGACCCAGCTCGAATTCAACCTCAACATTGTCGCGGCGCTGCTTACCATCATCGGCTATTCGCTCAATGACACGATCGTGGTGTTCGACCGCGTGCGTGAAAATCTGCGCAAGTACCGCAAGATGGACATGATCTCGCTGCTCGATCTTTCGACCAACGAGACACTGTCGCGCACGGTGATGACCACGCTGACCATGCTGATCGCGCTGATGGCGCTGTTGCTGATCGGCCCGGGCGTGATCTTCGGCTTTACCGCTGCCATGACGCTGGGCCTGTTCGTCGGATCATATTCGTCGGTCTATATGGCCAACCCCATTCTTGTCTGGCTGGGCGTGGGACCGCACAGCTTCGTGCCGCAGCAGACCGATGCCGAGAGGGCGGCAGCCAAGCTGAAGGAAGGCATCGGCGGCGCGAAGCCCTGATGGCAGGCTTGATCGATGGCTGAGTTCAATCAGGATCCTCGCGCGTCCGGCCCGGTGATTACCGGCTTTACAGCTCGCGGGTTCAAGCTCGACGGCGACAATCTGGGCCCGCGTCGGGTCGATTCCAGCCTGGTGCTGACCCCGGTGTCGGCAATGCCCTGGGATGCGCCAGCGCTCGATGCGCTGGGGATCGAGGACATGGCACATGTCCTGGCGCTGGAGCCTGTGCCCGAATTCCTGCTGCTGGGCACCGGCTCCGCCCTCGCCCACCCCCCGCGCGCGCTCATTCGCGCCATGGAAGCCCATGGCATCGGGGTCGAGGTGATGGACAGCCGCGCTGCGGCGCGTGCCTGGGGCATCCTGAGGTCCGAAGACCGCTGGATCGCCGCCGCGATCATGGGGCTGTAGCCCCCTTCGCCACATCGTGAGTGCATCAGGGCGCGGTGCGCCTGCTGCCACGCCGCCTCCCGGCGGCAACGAACCGTCATCGCGTGCGTTCAGTCGAGCAAGCGCGCACGAAACGGGGGCAGGTATGGCAAGGACACGATCAAACAAGGCGCAGGAGCCTGCGCTCGATGAGCTCGCCGACGTCACCACCGCACTTCTCTACCGAGCGATCAGCCGGTCCGGGCGTCACGAACTGGCACGCTCCTTCTCGGCTCTTTGGTGGTCCGGCGTTGGGGCCGGGCTGGCCATCAGCCTGTCGATCCTCTGCAAGGGCATGTTGACCGCGCTGGTACCTGATACCGCGTGGGCGCCTGCCGTCACCAACCTGGGTTATTCGGTCGGCTTTCTCGTCGTCATCATGGGGCGGATGCAGCTGTTCACCGAGAACACGGTGACACCCATCCTGCCGCTGCTGGCCTATCCCTCGATCGGCCGGCTCGCGCAGACGGCCCGGCTCTGGTCGATCGTGTTCCTGGCCAACATGACCGGGTGCCTGCTCGCCGCCCTTCTGATGGTGTATGGCGGCATCATTCCACCCCTGCAGATGCAGGGCGTGCTGGATGTGTCGCGCCATTATGCCGACGTCGCTCCGATGAACCATCTGCTGTGGGGCATGCCGGCCGGGTTCATGATCGCGGCGCTCGTGTGGATGCTGCCCCGGATCGAGAGCGCCGGCGAAGTGCTGATGATCATGCTGGTGACCTACATGATCGGCCTGGGCGGCTTTTCGCATGTGGTGGCGGGTTCGACCGAACTGTTCATCGTGATGCTGAAAGGCGAGATCGGACTGGTCGAGGTGGTCGCTGGCGGCATCATCCCCGCCTTGTTCGGAAATGTCATCGGCGGCACGGTCATCTTTGCGGCGTTGGCTTATGCCCAGGTTCGCGAAGAAATCTGATCGCTCGCTCCATCGCCAGCGTCCCAACGGTTCGTCTTGTTCCGCTTGCTGCGCTATTCAAGGGCTTTTAGACAGTCGTTTGGCGATGCGGCGGGCTCGCCTGGTTTTTGTCCGCTGCTTCCTGTCTGACGAGAGTGTCGATGGATCGAATCGTAAGTGCAGGTGCCATTTTCCGGAAAGACGCATGGCTTGGCTATGGCCTTGCCGTGCTGTCGTTTGCGGTTGCGCTGTTCATCCGCCTCGAACTGCAGGGCACGCTTCCGCCCGGATTTCCCTACCTCACATTCTTTCCGGCCGTCATCCTGACGACTTTTCTGGCCGGCTTATGGCCCGGGATAGCCTGCGCGACACTGTGCGGGATTGCCTCGCTGTATTTTTTCATACCCCCGTCGGACTCGTTCGCCATCGATGGGGCAAGCAGCATCGCCATCGGCTTTTACATCTTCATCGTCACCGTGGACATCGCGCTCATCCACTTCATGCACCGCGCTGCAGACCGCCTGATGGCGCGCAAGCAGGTCATGGAAAGCCTTTATGACCAGCAGCGCACCATGTTTCAGGAACTGCAGCACCGCGTTGCCAACAACATGACCTTTGTCGCTGCGCTGCTCCACCTGCAAAAGCGCAACATCACCGCCGACCCGGCATCGGCCATCAACGCGCTTGATGAGGCGCAGAGCCGGATCGAGACGATGTCGCGCATCCACCGCAGACTTTACGATCCTGCTTCGGTCGATCTTCCGGTAGCGGAGTATTTTCAGGAAATCTGTTCGGACCTGTTGCAGGCCACTGGCGCGCGGAACATCGTGTGCATGGTGGACATGCCTGCGGTACGACTGGATATCGCCCGGCTGACCACCCTGTCGTTGCTGGTGACCGAACTGGTGACGAACAGCCTGAAGCACGCCTTTACCGACGACGGCGGCACGATATCACTGAAACTCGAGCGTCTGAGCCCTGACAGGCTGGCGCTCACCGTCAGCGACAATGGTCGCGGAATGCAGCACGGCGTCGATACTGTCGCGAACAAGGGCCTTGGCACGCGCATCATCCAGTCGCTGGCGGCGCAGCTGGGCGGCGAGGTGAAGGCTTTGACCGGGCTGCGCAACGGCGTGGCATGGCAGCTGGAGTTTTCCGCCTGACCGGCGCCTGCGCGTCGGTCAACCCGCCAGGGCGGGGTCGCAAGCGGCAGCAGGCTCGATCGCATCGGCCAGCGTGATCTGATCCAGGACCACGGCGGTCTCGTCGCGCACCTTGAGCATCAGCGCGCGCAAGCGACACGCATCTTCCGCCAGACAGTTCTTGCACTTCTCGTAAGCATAGCGGCTGGCGCAGGGGACCAGAGCCAGCGACCCGCTGGTCATTCGGACGATATCGCCATAGCGAATGTCGATCGGCGGCAGCCCCAGCTCATAACCGCCGTCCTTGCCGCGCTGCGAGTGCACCAGCCCGGCCCGTGCCATTTCCGACAGGATGACGGTCAGGAATTTGGGCGGAATGTTCTGCGCTGCGGCTATCTCATCCAGATGCACCAACCCCTCGCCGTAACGATCGGCAAGGTGCTGCAAGGCGCGGATGGTGTATCGGACTTTCTGGCTCAGCATGTCCCGAACGCTGATACGCACGATGCGCCGAATTTTCAATGCAATTGGTAGAGTGACCGGCAAGCGGGCCTATATCGCGAGGCGACCGCCGCGTTCAGCCCCCAATCAGTAGATGCCGCCCTGCTGCTGCAGGAATTCGCTGTCGCTGCGCGCACGGGTGGCAGGGCCTGCGCGCTTCTGCACGGCCTTGGCTGCGGCCATTTCTTCCTCGCGGATGGTACGGCGCGGCTCTGTTTCAGGCTTGAACGCTTCCCAGATGACCGCGGCCTTGGCCTCGTCGCCCGGCCAGGCGCCGTACACGCGGCGGCCAGAGCGCCGGTCGATCCGCACCATCCTGGTCCCGGCAGGCGCACGGAATTCCGTCACCGGCATCGATGGCAGGACTTCTCTGGCAAACTGCTTGAACACCGGGGCGGCAAGCCTGCCACCCTGGGCATAGCCGCCCATGCTGCGCGGCTGATCAAAGCCCAGGTAGATTCCCGCCACCATATCCGGCGTTCCGCCCACGAACCAAACATTCGTGGGGCCGCTCGAGGTTCCGGTCTTGCCGAACATCGGGCGATTGAGGTCGGCCAGATTGGTCGCGGTGCCGCGCGTGATGACGCCTTCGAGCATGTGCACCACCTGGTAGGAGGTGATCGGATCGATGATCTGGCGACCACGCGGGGTGAAGCGCGGCATCGGCTTGCCATTCCATTTGGCCATGTTGCAACCTTCGCAGGTGCGCGGGTCGGAACGGAAAATCACCTTGCCGCGCCGGTCCTGGACATAGTCGATCATCGTCGGCTTCAGCTCGCGGCCATGGTTGACCAGCATCGAATAGGCATTGGTGATCTTCATCACTGTGGTGTCGCCCGCGCCGAGCGCGATCGAAAGGTAGGGCTTGTAGTCGCCGATGCCGACAGCCTTGATCGTCTTGACCACATTGACCATGCCGGCGTCATTGGCCGCGCGCACCGTCATCAGGTTGCGCGACTGCTCCAGGCCCCAGCGCATCGTCTGCGCCCCTGCCCCTGCCGAGCCGCCGAAGTTGCGGAAGCACTTGTTGCCCAGGCTTGCTGACTGATAAACGCAGAACGTGCCATCGACGATCTGGGTGGCAGGCGTCATGCCGTTGTCGAGCGCGGTTGCATAGACGAACGGCTTGATCGTCGATCCCGGCTGGCGGTCGGCTTGCGTCGCCCGGTTGAACGGACTGATCTGCGAATCGAACCCGCCCTGCATCGCATAGACCCGGCCAGAGCGCGGGTTCTGCACCACCATGCCGCCGGAAATCTCGGGCACGTTGCGCAGCGCGTAATTGTCACCCGCCATTGGTGCGACGGCAATGATATCGCCCGGCTTCATCGAATCGAACGCGGTGCCGCCCACGCGCTTGCGCGGCATGGTGGCGGTCGAGCGCGGCAGGACGCCCGTGTCGCCATTGGCAAAGCCGATTTCGGCGGCACTCGGCGACTTGCCGATCACCACCGCCACGCGCCAGTTCTCGTAATTGATATCGATATAGGTCGATGCCAGCCGCGAGGCCCATTGGTCGTCGATCTCTATGGTGTTGAGCGGACCGCTCCAGCCGCTGCCGCGATCATAGCGCAGCAGCGCATCGCGCAGTGCTTCAGTTGTCGCGCGCTGCATCGTGGGGTTGAGCGAAGTGCGCACCCACAGGCCACCGGCATAGACGCTGTTCTTGCCGTCCTCGGCCTTCTCGCCGAACTTCTCGACCAGCTGGCGGCGCACTTCCTCGACGAAATAGCCGCCGACCTTGTCGAAATTGTCGCCGGTGCGGGCGATTGTTCCCAGCGGTTCTGCCTGTGCGGCGGCCATTTGTGCCTGCGTGATCCAGCCGTTGGACTGCATCGCACCCAGCGCCCAGTTGCGCCGTTCCAGCGCGCGTTCCATGTGCACTTCGGGGCGATAGTTGGACGGCGCCTTGGGCAGGATCGCCAGATAGGCCGCCTCGTGCAGCTTGAGCTCGGCGACGTCCTTGCCGAAATAGGCGCGCGCCGCCGCCTGTACGCCATAGGCGTTGCGGCCGAGGTAGATCTCGTTGAGGTACAGCTCGAGGATTTCCTGCTTGGTCAGCACATCCTCGATGCGATAGGCGAGAATGGCCTCCTTGACCTTGCGGGTGATCGAATATTCATCGCCCAGCAGCAGGTTCTTGGCAACCTGCTGGGTGATCGTCGAGCCGCCGCGCGCGCGCCGTCCCGAGCCGAGCTTGGTCACATAGTCGAACACCGCAGAGGCAAGCCCAGGATAATCCAGTCCGCTGTGCGAGAAGAAGTTCTTGTCTTCAGCCGACAGGAACGCCCGGATCAGCGGGAGGGGATAATCCTTGTACTGCAACTGCACGCGCCGTTCGCGTGCATAGCTGTTGATGATCTCGCCATCGACACCGCGCACCATGGTGGGCAGGTCGGGCTCGTAATCCACCAGGGTATCGGCAGAGGGGAGATCGCGGGCAAAAACGAGCCAGATCAGCAATATGCCGAGCAGTGCCAGACCCAGAAGATAGGTGGCCCAGCGCACCCAGCGCTTCTCCCACGCATCGCGAAAGGACGCCATTGCGCCATCGCCGCCCCGTCGCACGCTATAAGCCGTGTTGCCGCTTTCACCCTCGCTCATGCCGGGGCGGTTAGCACATCATTCCTGAATATGGCCAGAGCGGATTGGTGCCTGGCAGATCAGCGCGACGCCAGTTTACGTGCGAAAAACACCGTGACCGCCTGGCTGACCGATTCCGCAATCCTGCGGCGATAAGCGGCGGTATTAAGCAGCGCGACGTCGTCGACATTGCTGACATAGCCGGTTTCCAGCAACACCGACGGCACATCGGGCGCCTTCAGCACCATCAGCGAGGCGAAGCGGTGCGAGTCTGTGCGGAAGTTCATCTTGTCGTCGCCTTCGCGCCGCAGAAGCCGGGCGAAATCTGCCGACAGATTCATCGTTTCGCGCTGGGTAAGGTCGATCAGGATCGAGGACACGTCGGATGGCGCATCGGACAGGTTGACCCCGTTCAGGATATCCGCCTTGTTTTCGCGCGCGGCAAGCCGTGCCGCTTCGCGGTCGGACGCGACCTCGGACAGCGTATAGATGGTTGCGCCGCGCGCAGTCTGCGAGGCAGCGGCATCGGCGTGAACCGAGATGAAAAGATCGGCTCCCAATCGCCGCGCGATGCCATAACGCTCCTGCAGCACCAGGAATGTATCGCTATCGCGCGTCAGCGCCACGCGGAAGCGGCCGGTCTTGAGCAACTGATCGCGGATCGCCCGGGAGATCTGCAGGGTGACCTTGCTTTCGTGCGTGCCATCGTGCGGACTGACCGCTCCGGGATCATGCCCGCCATGCCCGGCATCGATGACCACCAGCGGACGCGAACTGTCGTCCGGCCCCTCGATCCGTGGCAGTCGCGGCCCCTTGCTGGGCTTTGGCAGTGGTATGCGGACACTGTAGCGACGCGGCGGCGGCTCTGCCCGGAAGGATGCCGGCGGCACGAAAGACTGGCGGGACGCATTGAGCACGCCGTGCAGTTCGGACGATCCCAGTTCGGTCACCGACAATGTCAGACTGCGGCCATCATCGGAAAATGTGCCGGCGCTGATCACAGCCGGGCGGTCGAGGTCCAGCACGACGCGTGCGGTATCGGTATCGAACTGCGCCATGCGCACTGTGCGGAACAGGCCACTTTGATAGAGTGCGTTGGAACGGGCAGTCGCCCCCTTGATATCGATGGCGATGCGGTCCGGTCCACTCAGCACGAAGCTGCTGGCGCTCTCGATCGGATCGTTGAAGTGCAGCACAATCTGATTGGCATGCACCTCCACATTCGAGACCTCGCCGGCCTGCACCGGCACGGAGCACGCCAGGGACGCGCAGATGGAAGACAGCCAGACCATGTCTGTCTTATGCCTCCGGCGTGATTGTCCGGTCCAGTGCAATTTCGTCATCGCTGGAATCGTGCCTCTTCTCTTGATAAAGGCACGATTAGGGTTAAGCCGAAAAAACCGTGTGAAACGATCTGGTTACCAGAAATTTTACCACGAGGGGCTTTAGGAATGCCGACGCCTGCCGTCTTATGGAGGTTGAGGCATCTTCATTGCCGGCCTCTGCGACGAAATGAGCTTTTTGTTGCTGTATGATGCAAGCGATGCTAGCAAAGCTTTGCGGCTCATTGGCTTAACCGGCCATTCCCCGCATTCAATGACGGCGCGACGGCTTTCTATGCCGCCGATACCGTATCACCAGGTTGACGCTTTATGGGTTTGAATACCGCCTTTTCCGCCACCCCGCTTTCGGGCGGTTGGCTGCGGAAAAGCGACGCGGCCAGTGCGCTTGACGCCCTGCGAACCTGTACAGCAGACACAATCCCTATCGTACACACACGTATGCGCAACGCCCCCATCTTCGGGGGCGGCAGCGCCTTAGCAAACAGAAGCGCAGCGACCCGGCCGGTTCCGCCCGGTGCGCGCGCACGGAGAATATTGAATGACAACGCGCATGTTGATCGATGCGCGCCACCAGGAAGAAACCCGGGTGGCGGTGCTCAAAGGAAATCGGATTGAGGAATTCGACTTTGAATCTGCAGAACACAAGCAGATCAAGGGCAATATCTATCTCGCCAAGGTTACCAGGGTAGAACCCTCGCTGCAGGCGGCTTTTGTCGATTACGGCGGCAACCGCCACGGCTTCCTCGCCTTTTCCGAAATCCATCCCGACTATTACCAGATCCCGCGCGAGGACAAGATCGCGCTGCTGGCTGAAGAAGCCCGTCACGCCAAGGAAGAGGCCGACGCGCTGGCCGCCGAGGAAGAGGCTGACGATGCGGCAGGACGCGGCGGCGATGAAGGCAGCTATGACGACGGCCTGTCCGACGATGGCCTGATCGAAGCCGATGACGAGCCGATCGCTGCCGAAACGCTGTCCAACGACGGCGACAGCGAAGCCGATTCCGACAGCGATGGTGACAGCGAAGAGTCCGACGAGGCACGCGAATCCAGCGGCGAGAGCAACGGCAATGGCCGCAACTCGGGCCGTCGCAAGCGTCGTGACGGCCGTGGCGGCAAGGCCAAGGCCAGCGACGAGGCGCGCACCAACCGCATGGCGCTGCGTCGTCGCTACAAGATCCAGGATGTCATCCAGCGCCGCCAGGTGATGCTGGTCCAGGTCGTCAAGGAAGAACGCGGCAACAAGGGTGCTGCGCTCACCACCTATCTGTCGCTCGCGGGCCGCTATTGCGTCCTCATGCCCAACAGCGCGCATGGCGGCGGCATCAGCCGCAAGATCAGCAACGCGTCCGATCGCAAGCGGCTGAAGACGATCATCGCCGAGATGAAGCTGCCCGCTACCATGGGCTGCATCGTGCGCACCGCAGGCCTTTCGCGCACCAAGCCCGAGATCAAGCGCGACTTCGACTATCTCGCACGGCTCTGGGACGAGATCCGCGAAAAGACGCTGAAGGCTTCTGCGCCCGAGATCATCCATTCGGACAGCGACCTCATCAAGCGCGCGATCCGCGATATCTACAACCGCGATATCGAGGAAGTGCTGGTCGAGGGCGAAGCGGGCTACCGCGCCGCCAAGGACTTCATGAAGCTGCTGATGCCCAGCCACGCACGCCGGGTGAAGAGCTATTCGGACCCCGTGCCGCTGTTCCAGCGCTATGGCACCGAAGACCAGCTGTCGGCGATGTACGAGCCGGTCGTTCAGTTGAAGTCGGGTGGCTATCTGGTCATCAACCCGACCGAAGCCCTGGTGTCGATCGACATCAACTCCGGGCGTTCCACCAAGGAACACGGGATCGAGCAGACCGCGCTCAGCACCAATCTTGAGGCCGCGCGCGAAATCGCCCGCCAGTTGCGCCTGCGCGACATGGCTGGCCTTGTCGTCATCGACTTCATCGACATGGAATATGGCAACAACGTCCGCAAGGTCGAAAAGGCCATGCGCGATGCGTTGAAGAGCGACCGTGCGCGCATTCAGGTGGGCCGCATTTCGGGCTTTGGCCTCATGGAAATGAGCCGCCAGCGTCTGCGCACCGGCGTGCTGGAAGCATCGACCCGCACCTGCCCGCACTGCGACGGCACCGGACTTGTCCGCACCGCATCGTCGGCAGGTCTGTCGGCGCTGCGTCTGCTGGAAGAGGAATCAGCGCGCGGCCATGGCAGCATCATCACGCTGCGCACCAGCCAGGAAGCATCGATCTACGTCCTCAACAACAAGCGCCGCGACATCGCCGAGATCGAGGAACGCTTTGGTGTCCGCATCGAAATTCTGCCCAATGGGGAGAATGAAGGTGCCAAGATGGAAGTGACCGCCAGCGGTCCGCGTCCGGAAAAGACCGTCACCTTCCAGCCGATCATCGACGATGACGAAGACGATATCGAAGAGGAAATCGACGAGGTCGAGGAAGAGGAAGAAGTCACCGAAAAGCGCGGCAACCGCGGCAATCGCGGTGAACGCCGCGATCGGGGAGATCGGGGTGAAGGTAGCGAGCGCGCCGAACGACCTGCCGAAGCGCGCAGTGGCGAGGAAGGCGAAGGCGGACGTGCCAAGCGTCGCCGCCGCCGCCGGGGCAAGCGTCCTCGCCGTGACGGTGAAGGTGTGCAGAGCGAGAACGAGGGCAACTTCGAGGCCGATGGCATCGCGCAGGACGAAAACGGCGCCGTGACCGACGAGGCGGAAGCCATCACCGAGGCAGGCGAAGCGCCCGCGTCGGCTGAACAGGCTGAGGATGGCGCGGACACCAAGCCCCGCCGCGCGCGTCGTGGCCGCAGAGGCGGACGCGGCCGCAAGACCGGCGAAGGCAGCGATGCAGAGGCGAGCGAGGCGGTTGGTGAAACCGGCGAAGCGAACGCCGATGCAGCCAGCACCGACGCGGTCAACGAAGCGGAGGCCCCTGCCCCCGTCGAAATGACCGAGGATGCAGCGCCCACAGCGGACGCCGAGCCCGAAGTCGTCGCCGAAAAGCCCAAGCCGAAGCGCAAATCGCGCGCCAAGAAGCCTGTTGCCGATGCTGAACCTGCAGCAGAAGCAGCGGCCGAAGCGCCGGGTGCAGACGCATCGGCAGACGCCGTGGCCGAAGCCCCCGCCGCAGAGGCTGATGCAGAAGCCCCCGATGCAGAAGCCAAGGCGAAGCCCAAGCCCAAGCGCGCACCGCGCAAGAAGGCCGCGCCCAAGGTGGATGCCGATGCCGCCGATCAGGTGGTGGCAACTGCCGCCAGGGCTCCCAAGGCTGTCAAAGCTGCAGACCCCGCTCCGGCGGTGGAAGCAGCCCCAGTGGCTGACGAAGGCCAGGCGGCTGACACCGATGCTTCGGAACCTGCCCCCAAGCCTGCCAAGGCTGCTGAAGCAGAGGACACCGGTCCTGCGCGTCGTGGCTGGTGGCAGCGCACCTTCGGCAACTAAGGGCCTCGGCCCGCTTGCTGTTCAACTCAAAAGGGGTGCCTCGCCGACATGGCGGGGCACCCCTTTTGCGTCAGGCACAGCAGGCCAGCGGGCGAGCGCGCACGCTGCAAGGCCAGCGCATCACCGATCGCAGGCAGACCCCAGTTGCAGCAGGTTTTTAACCCCCATCGTCTTATGCAATTGAGCCTGCGCACCAAAGTGTCTATCTAGGCACCGGACGCACTGATTGACGAGGAATTTCCATGGCTACCTTTACGCTTCCGGCGAACAGCAAGATCACTGGCAAGGGCCAGGCGTTCAGCAACAAAACCGGTGGCCGGACCAAGAAATTCAAGGTTTACCGCTACGATCCGGACAGCGGCGAAAACCCGCGCTACGACACGTTCGACATTGATCTGGACGATTGCGGCCCGATGGTGCTCGACGCGCTGATCAAGATGAAGTCCGAGCAGGATTCGACTCTGACCTTCCGCCGCTCGTGCCGCGAGGGCATCTGCGGATCTTGCTCGATGAACATCAACGGCCGCAACGGCCTAGCCTGCACCACCGCGATCGAGGATTGCAAGGGCGAGGTGCGCATCACGCCGCTGCCGCACATGGATGTGATCAAGGACCTGGTGCCCGATTTCAGCCATTTCTATGCGCAATACGCTTCGATCCGCCCGTGGCTGCAGACCGTGACGCCGGTGCCCTCGGGCAAGGAGCGGCTGCAGTCGCCCGCCGACCGCGCCAAGCTTGACGGACTGTACGAGTGCATCCTGTGCGCCTGCTGCTCGACGAGCTGCCCGAGCTACTGGTGGAACTCGGACAAGTTCCTGGGCCCTGCCATCCTGCTGCAGGCCTATCGCTGGCTGGCGGACAGCCGCGACGAGATGACTGGTGAGCGGCTGGACGAGCTGGAAGATCCTTTCCGCCTCTATCGCTGCCACACCATCATGAACTGCGCCAATGTGTGCCCCAAGGGGCTGAACCCCGCGCGGGCGATTGCCGAGATCAAGAAAATGCAGGTCGAACGGCACGTCTGATCAGGCCCCGCCCTGATCTGACCCGTTCGACAGCCTTTTGCCCGGTGGACGCGCAAGCACCCGTATTGCCCGATGATTTTGCCTTTGGCCCGGACCCTGAGCGTCCGGGCTGGATGCGCTGGGCGCTGCGCGAGGATAATCGCTACAACAGCACCCTGGGCCCGATGTGGGTGATGCAGCGCGACGATGGTACCGTCGTCGTTCGCACCGAGCCTGGTCATCTGCAGGGCAATCTAGCCAATAACGTGCATGGCGGCGCGATATTGACCCAGGTCGATATCGCCTTGTTCGTCTGCGCGCGGCTCAACGGTTCGCTGCGCCATGGGCCAGGCGTGACGCTGGAGCTGGGCAGCCATTTCGTTGGTGCCGGCAAGGTGGGCGTACCGATGGATGCAGAGGTGGAGATCATCCGCGAAACCGGGCGATTGCTGTTTCTGCGCGGGCTGGTCAAGCAGCAGGGCGAAACCGTGTGCGCGTTCACCGGCACGATCCGCAAGACACCCGCGCCCAAAAGCCAGCTGGCCGGATGACCGGCACCCTCGCCCGCTATGAAGCGCTGGTGAGCGCCGGAGAACTGCGCCCGGACGCCGATCAGCGTGCCGCCGCTGTCCGCCTGCAGGCGATGCAGGATGCGCTGGAGGCCGTGCCGCCCCGCGGAAGCCTGCTCTGGCGGCTGATGGCGATGCAGCCCCAGCCAAAGCCGGTACGCGGCCTCTACATGTTCGGCGGTGTCGGGCGCGGCAAATCGATGCTGATGGACCTGTTCTACGAATCGGTCGGCATCAGCCGCAAGGTCCGGGTCCATTTCCACGAGTTCATGCAGGATATTCACGCCCGGCTGCGGGTCGAGCGCGACAAGATGCAGGGCGACCCGATCCCGCCTGTCGCGCGCCAGTTCAGCGACAATTACCGGCTGATCGCGTTCGATGAGATGGTGGTGAACAACAGCGCCGATGCGATGATCATGTCGCGGCTGTTCACCGCGATCATCGAGGCCGGAGTCACTATCGTGACAACCTCGAACCGCCCGCCCGATGACCTGTACAAGGACGGCCTCAACCGCGAACATTTTCTGCCGTTCATCGAACTGATCAAGCAGCGGCTGGACGTCCAGTCCTTGAACGGCCCGACCGACTACCGGCTGGAACGCCTTTCCGGCACCGATACCTGGCATGTGCCCAATGGCCCCGCCGCCACCGCCGCCCTGCGCGAGGCGTTCTTCCGGCTGACCGATTATTCGCCAGATGATGCCGCGCATGTGCCATCGGCGGATGTCCCCGTGAGCGGGGGACGGTCTGTTCATGCCCCCAAGTCGCTCAAGGGCGTGGCGGTCTTCTCGTTCAAGAAGCTGTGCACCGAAGCACGCGGCGCACCCGATTATCTCGCCATCGCACGGCGCTATCACACCGTGTTCCTGGTTGGCATTCCGCAGCTTGGCCCGGAAAACCGCAACGAGGCCGCACGTTTCGTGACGCTAATCGACGCGCTGTACGAAATGAAGGTCAAGCTGATCGCGTCTGCCGACGCCGAACCGATGGACCTCTATTCGAGCGGCGATGGCAGGTTCGAATTCGACCGGACGATCTCGCGCCTGATGGAAATGCAGTCGGACAGCTATCTGGCACTGGGCCATGGCGCGCGCAACGCTGGCGAGGACCAGAGCTGATCAGCGCACTTGCCGTAATGGCAACTTCGCTGCCACACCGGCTTCGAAGCCCTGCAAGACCAACATAAGTGTGCGCCAGAAGCTGGAAGCCGTTTATCACGGTCGGGTTTTCCGATCGGACACCTCTTCATGTTAAAACGACTGGCCATCGCAACCGGATGGGCACGCGCAACGCGCCGCTCACCGGGATTGCGCATCGGGATCGCGCTTGCGGCCTGCGTTCTGGGCGTCGGCGGCAGACTTGCGCTTGATCCCTATGTCAGCGGCGTCCCGTTCATCACCCTGTTCGGCGGTATCGTCATCTGTGCGTTTTTCGCCGGGTTCTGGCCTGCGATGTTGACGACAACACTGGGGGCGATCGCGCTGGAGGTGTTGATCATGCCAGGCGTTGCCATCGTCCGGCCAGACGACATGAACTGGCTGCCCACCACCTTCTTTCTGCTCACCAGCCTGATGATCGTGCTGATCATCGAAAGCGTGTTCCGCGCGCATGACGACCGCATGGCCGTTGCCGATCAACTGGCGCAGCTCAATGCTGACCTTGATGATCTGGTCGCCGAACGCACCCGCCAGCTCGAGGCAGAGATCGCCGACAGGCAGGCAACCGAGGCGCGGCTGCACCAGGCTGAAAAGCTGGACGCCATTGGTCACCTGACCGGCGGCATAGCGCATGATTTCAACAACATGCTGGCGATCATCACCGGATCGCTGGATTTGGCCAAGCGCCGTTTGGGGGGGCAGCCCGATACGCGCGTGGTGACCCATATCGACAATGCGGCAACCGCCGCAGAGCGCGCGGCGTCGCTGACCCATCGCCTGCTGGCCTATGCCCGCAAGCAACCGCTGGCACCGCGCAGGCTGGACGTCAACGCGCTGGTGGGCGGTGTCAACGTGCTGCTCGAACGCACGCTGGGCGAGCAGATCCGAATCGACATCCAGCTTGATGAGAACGTCTGGCCCTGCCATGCGGATCAGACCCAGCTGGAAACCGCGATCATCAACCTGGCGATCAATGCACGCGACGCGATGCCCGATGGCGGGCGTCTGGTGATTGAAACAGGCAACGCGACGCTGGATGCGAGCTATTGCGATCAGCATGATGATCTGGCCGCGGGGGACTATGTGCAGATCGCGATCAGCGATACCGGCGTTGGCATGTCGCCCGAGGTGCAGGCCCGCGCGCTGGACCCGTTCTTCACGACCAAGGATGTCGGCAAGGGGACCGGGCTGGGGCTGAGCCAGGTCTACGGCTTTCTCAAGCAATCCGCCGGCCATCTCAACCTCTATTCGGAAGAGGGCAAGGGCACCACGGTCAAGCTCTACCTGCCCCGCTCCAGCGCAAGCGACATCGGCCAGGACGCCAAGCCGCAGGACAGCATCCGCTTCTTGCCACCGCAGAACCTGACGGTGCTGGTGGTCGAGGATGACGATGGCGTCCGCGCGATGGCACGCGCGAGCATGATAGAGCTGGGCTTCATCGTCCATGATGTCGACAGCCCGCAAAAGGCGCTGCACCTGATCCAGAAGGGTCTGGTGATCGACCTGCTGTTCACCGATGTGGTCATGCCGAAAATGAACGGGCGGCAGCTGACCGAGCAGCTGCGCAAGACCCGCCCAGACCTGAAGGTGCTCTACACCACCGGCTACACCCGCAACGCGATCTTGCACAACGGCGTGATCGACAGGAATGTCGTACTGCTGGTCAAGCCGTACAGCATCGATGATCTTGCCGACAAGGTGCACGTCGCGCTGAACATGACGGCCAGTTAACCGCGCATCACAGTTCGAACGTCACTCCCTGCGCCAACGGCAGCGCGGCGGAATAATTCACCGTGCTGGTCTGGCGGCGCATGTACGCCTTCCAGCTGTCCGATCCGGACTCGCGGCCGCCGCCGGTTTCCTTCTCGCCGCCGAATGCGCCGCCAATTTCCGCGCCCGATGTGCCGATGTTGATATTGGCATTGCCGCAATCGCTGCCCGATGCGGCAACAAACGCTTCGGCCTCGCGCAGATCGTTGGTGAAGATCGACGAGGACAGCCCATGGCTCGCCGCATTGTTGAGCGCGATCGCTTCCTCCAGCGTATCGTAGCGCAGGCAATAGAGGATCGGCGCAAAGGTTTCGCGCAGCATCGGTCCGGCCTGCATGCTCATCTCCACGACCGCGGGGCGAACATACACCCCCTGCCCCGGACCCTCGATCCGCTCGCCGCCATGCACCACGGCACCCAAGGCGCGAGCATCCGCCAGCGCCGCCTGCATTGCCGTGAACGCGGCCTCGTCAATCAACGGCCCGGCCAGCGTCACTGGTTCGCGCGGGTCGCCGATGGGCAGCCGCGCCGCTGCCGAGATGATGCGCGGCACGAAGGCATCGTAGATCGAGCCATGGACGAACAGCCGCCGCAGCGACGTGCAGCGCTGACCGGTCGTGCCCATGAAGCCGAAGGCGCAGCCGGTCAGCGCCAGATCCATGTCGGCGCTGGGCGCGACGACGGTTGCGTTGTTGCCGCCCAGCTCGAGCAGACTGCGCGCGAACCGCCTTGCGGCCGCCTGTCCCACGATCCGCCCCATCGCCGTGCTGCCGGTCGCCGAGATCAGCGCCATCGCCGGGTCCGCGACCAGAGCGGCACCGCTGGCAGCATCGCCCAGCGCCAGCTGCGCCAGACCGGCGGGTGCATCCGGTCCGAACTGGCTTGCCACCCGGTCGAACAGCGCCTGCACGGCCAGCGCCGTCAGCGGCGTCTTTTCCGACGGCTTCCACACCACGCTGTTGCCGCAGACCAGCGCCAGCGCGGCGTTCCACGCCCAGACCGCCACGGGGAAGTTGAACGCGGTGATGATCGCCACCGGGCCCAGCGGATGCCAGGTCTCGCTCATCCGGTGCCCGGGCCGCTCGCTGGCGATGGTCAGGCCGTGCAGCTGGCGCGAGAGCCCGACTGCGAAATCGCAGATGTCGATCATCTCCTGCACTTCGCCCAGCCCCTCGGACAGCGGCTTGCCGCAGTCGATCGTGACCAGCATGCCCAGCTCGGCCTTGTGCGCGCGCAACGCCTCTCCCAGCTGCCGGACCAGCTCTCCCCGACGGGGGGCGGGTACGGTACGCCATCCGAGGAACGCCTGCGCCGCACGCTGGGCCACTGTGGCAATATCGGCAGGACCCGATGGATCGAACCCGCCGAGCCGCTCACCATCGATGGGACTGGTCACCGCGAGTAACCCTTTGGGCAGGTCAAATCCCAAAGCGGTGCTGAGCTGCTTCACATGAATGCTGCTGGATTTCATTTTTTCCTCAATTCTAGGTCCATTGGCCAGGGCTGTGCGGCGCAAAAGCAGGTCTTGGGCACAGGATTGCGCCGGTTAATGTAAAGCAGTGTAAAAACAAGTATGGGGGACTCGCCAATCAGTGCAAAAACAGGCATTTGCCGTGGTTAACAAGGGTTAAAGCCAACCGGGGCGCACGTCGGGGGAACTTAATGCGCATCGCGATCGCAGATGATGATGGCACCAGCCTGAACTTTCTTGAAAACGTTGTCATTGGCATGGGGCATATCTGCGCCAAGTTCAACGATGGCGAACGGCTTTCGGCAGCGCTGCTGCGGGACACGTTCGACCTGGTGATGCTGGACTGGAACATGCCGGGCAAGACCGGGCTGCAGGTTGTCCAGTGGATGCAAACCACTCTGGAAGCTCCCCCCCCGGTGATCATGCTGACGGCACGGACGGCCAAGCGCGATATCACCGATGCGCTGAATGCAGGGGCTGACGATTATATCTGCAAGCCGGAAGAAGACGGCGTCATCGCTGCGCGGATAGCTGCCGTGCTGCGCCGGACCAGCGGTGGGGCCAGCACCGACAAGATCGCCGAATATGGTGGCTACCGGCTGGACCGGATGGCGCAGACCATCCGGCATCAGGGTGCCGAGGTCGTGCTGACGGCCAAGGAATTCGAGCTGGCCGATCTGTTGTTCCGCAACCGCGACCGCACGTTGTCGCGCGCCTACATCATGGAGACGATCTGGCGGACCAGCGCCGATCTGGCCACGCGCACGCTGGACATGCACATCTCGCGCGTCCGATCCAAACTGTCGCTGAAGCCGGAGAACGGCTATCGCATCTTCACAGTTTTCGGTTATGGCTATCGGCTTGAGACGATTGACCCGGCCAAGGACCAAGCTGCCACCGAATGACCCTGCGTACCGCGCCGAACTTATGGCCGATGCTGCTCGCCCTGCTGGGCGCCTTCATCCTCGCCATGCCACAGCCTGCGCGCGCGCAAGCCGCGCCGGGGGATGACGCCATCGTCTACACCGTGCGCAAGGGCGATACGCTGATCAGCCTGGCGCGGGCATATATGATCCGCGAGGCCGATTGGCCGCAGGTGCAAAGGCTCAACCGCATCGGCGATCCGCACCGCCTCAAGGTCGCAAGCCAGATCGCACTGCCGGTCCGCCTGTTGAAATCGCGGCCGGCCACGGCAACCGTCGCCGCCTTTCGCGGGGTGGCCCAGGTGGCTGCTGCAGGCCAGCCTTCGCGCCCGGTCACGATGGGCCAGGCGCTCGGCGAAGGCGCGCGCATCTCGACCGGCCCTGCCTCATCGGTGTCGCTCGCACTGACCGATGGATCGGTGATTACCCTCCCGTCGAATAGCGCGCTCAGGATCGCGCGGCTGCGCAAGCTGCTGATCACCGACAGCATCGATTACGATCTGGCGCTGGAAAGCGGATCGGTGCGCAGCCGGGTCACGCCGTTCCGCAACCGCGACGACCGCTTTCGCCTGCGCAACCCGATTGCGGTGTCGGCTGTGCGCGGCACCGATTTTCGCACCCATTACGACGCCGCGACCGCCACCGCGCGGGCAGAGCTGATCGAAGGCGGCATCGGCCTCACGACCGGAGAGGTGGCGAAGGAAACCCGGCTGGCTCCCGAGTTCGGCGCCGTGATCGGCAAGACCGGCGGTATCGCGGTCGAGCCGCTGCTGCCCGCGCCTGTGGTGACTGCAGGCAGCGGTGTGCAGCGTGCGCCCGCATTGACCTTCGCCGTTAACGCCGTTCCGGGCGCTGCGGCCTATCGGCTGCTGATCGCGCGGGACAGCGGATTTGTCGATATCGTGGACGCCATCGATGCAGCACGGCCCGACTTCACCCTGGCGGCGCTGCCCAATGGCAATTATTTCGCCCGGTTCACCGCGATTGCGACGTCAGGGCTGGAAGGCCTTCCCGGTACGGTCGCGTTCCGCCGCCGGCTTGCCACCGCCACACAAGGCGCGGTGGCAGCCGAAGAGGGCTATGTCTTCCGCTGGACCGGCAGTGGTGAGGGCGTGCGCCGCTATCGCTTCCAGCTGCGCAGCGCCGACAGCCCGGTCTTCATCGTCGATGAGGCCGGCCTTGCGGGATCATCGATCGTGCTGAGCGATCTTCCGCCCGGGCGTTATCTGTGGCGCGTGGGCACCACGACGCACAGCGCGGAAGAAACCGACACCGAATGGTCGCAGTTCGAGAGCTTCGCCCTCGATGAATAGCCGCAGCGGAGCGGCTGGCCTGCGGCGCCGTTTCCGTATCGAATGGATCTGGGTCGCGGCATTGGCCTCGGCGATCATTGCCGCTGTCGTGCTGGGGCATTGGACGCAGCCCGCAGACGACCTGCTCTATGATGCCGCGATGCGCATCGCTCCGGCCGAAGCAGACCCCGACATCCTGATCATCGCCATCGACGAGCCCAGCCTTGCCACGCTGGGTCGCTGGCCATGGCCACGCAGCCTGCACGCTGCGCTGCTGGAACGCCTGGCACTGGCGCGCCCGGAATCCGTGACAATCGACATGCTGCTGTCCGAGCCTACCCCCGACGATAGCGCGCTGGCTGCCGCCATGCTGCGGCTCGACCGGGTCTTCATACCGGCCCAGTTTGTTCAGCCCGGTCGCAATGGTCAGGCTTATGACCGGATCGACCCAGCACCGGCGCTGCTGCGCGCAGCCGGCAGCGTGCGGCACGCCAACACCGCGATCGACCGCGACGGCACCGTCCGTTCTGCAGCGCTATGCTTTGCGCAGGACAAGACCACGCCCCCCTACCCCCATCTGATGACGCAGGAACGCAGGCCAGCGCGCTGGCCGTCATGCCAGCAGCCAGCGCGCCTGCGCTTTGCCGCACAGGAGAGTTTTGCCACCGTCTCGTACAGCAGCGTGCTGCGCGGCGAGGTGCCAGATGCGCTGATCACCGGGCGGCGCGTGCTGATCGGCATGACCGCGCAAGGCTTGGGTGATCGCTATCCGGTGCCGGTATCCGATGGCGGTAACATGCCGGGCGTCGAGATCAACGCCAATATCGCCAATGCCTTGACCGGCAGACATTGGGTGCGGCAGCCTGAGACCAGCGCCGCACTGCTGCTCGCGCTGGCGCCCGCCTGGCTGCTGCTGCTTTCGTTCTGGCGGATCAGGCCACGCAGCGTCAATCTGCTGGTGGTGGCGATGGCAGTGACGGTGCTGGCAGGCAGCATCATCGCACTGGCCTTCAATCTGTGGATTGCTCCCGGTCCGGCGTTGCTGGGGCTGGCCCTGGTCTACCCGTTATGGGGCTGGCGCAGGCTGCAGGCGGCAAGCGACTATATGGCGGGCGAACTCGCCTCGCTGGAGCGCGAGGAGGCGCTGCCACTCGGTGGGGCCGGGCCTGCCGATAGCGACCATGTCACCCGGCAGGCAGGCCAGCTGGCCGACGCTATCGATCAGTTGCGCGATCTCAAGCGCTTTGTCGGCGACACGCTGGCCGGGTTGCCCGATCCTGCGCTGGTCAGCGACATGGCCGGACGCATCGTGCTGACCAACGCAGCCGCTGATGGTGCATTCGGCAAATCGCTGATCGGGCAGGACGCAGCAAGCTTGCTGGCGAGCATCACCGTGCCCTTAGGAACCGAGCCACTGCGCGCCTATCTTGCCAATCCGGGGGGCCGCCATATCGAATTCGAAGCCCACGACCGGCGCCACTTCGTGCTCCGCCGCGCTGCCATCGCCAGCGCCGATGGCAGCCTGCGCGGGCATATCGACTATCTGACCGACATCACCGAAATTGCCGAGGCGCGGGCCGAGCGTGAACGGATGCTGCAACTGCTGTCGCACGATATGCGCGCGCCGCAGGCCGCGATCCTTGCCTTGATAGGGCAGCAGGGCGGCGAGATCGACCGTGTCCGCATTGCCCGTCACGCCCGCCACACGCTGACGCTCGCCGACAATTTCGTCGATCTGGCGCGGATGCAGGAACGCCCGTTCGATCCCGAGCCGGTGATTGCTGCCGATCTGGCCAGCGAGGCCGCCGACAGCCTCTGGCCGATCGCGCAGCAGCGCGGCGTGCAGGTGCTGGTGGTCGACGATAGCGACTGCGCCTTTGTCGCCGCCGAGCGCGAAAGCCTGTTCCGCGCCTGCGTCAACCTGATCGACAATGCGGTCAAGTACAGCCCCGACCTGGGCCGGGTCACGGTGCATGTCGATCTCGCAGAGGGCGCGGTGCAGATCGCGGTGCGCGATGATGGCCAAGGCATCGCCGCCGATATTCTGCCACGGCTGTTCGAACGCTTCGCCAGCGCGCGCACCGGCACGACGGTCAAGGGCATCGGCCTTGGGTTGAATTATGTCGCCGCCGTGGCCGCGCGGCACGGCGGGTCGATCACGGCGCGCAACCGGCCCGAAGGCGGGGCAGAGTTTCTGCTGACATTGCCGCTGGACGAATAGTTCCAGGCACCCGCAAGGCAGCCGGCAGGAAGGGCCTATCGCACGCCTGCGCGCTCGACCTGCAGCATGCCGTTCCGCCCGGAAAGCCCGCCGAGTGCGGCGCTCACCAGATGTGGCAGGCTGTCATAGAGCCCTGCCTTGCAATGGAATTCCGCAGCGGAGCCTGAAAAGGCAACGTCGCCGCTGACCCGCCGGGTCAGGGTGATTGCCAGCCGGTGATCACGCTGTGCGCACCCCTTGTTGTTCGCGCGGGTGGCAGCAGGCGCAATCACGCCAGTGGCGCGGCCCGCGTCATCCCCGGCGCGGAGGACCGCGCTGGCCGGACGATCGGACAGGGTTACTGCCAGCAGATACTCGGCCGCTTCTGCATCACGCCAGCCCTGCTGCTGCAGGCCGGCAACGACCATGTCGCGCGCCTGCACATGCAGGGGAGACAAGTCATCCGGCTCGGGGGCCAGCGAGAAGCTGCCCCGCGCAGGCACGGGCGCAGTGGCATCGATCCGCGTCACGACCGGCGATGCGCATCCTGCCAGCAGGGCTGCGGAAGCGAGGAATGGCCAGGCGCGGATCATTTGACCGCCCAGTCCAGGTTGGCCACGGCAACCAGCAACGCCAAGCCTGAAGACAGTCCGCCGACAAATGCATTGCGCTCGATATTCACATATTCATCGACCGAATGGGCGCGACCACCACCGCCTCCCGAACCGATGGTAATCGCCGGGATGCCCAGGCTCATCGGGATGTTGGCATCGGTCGACGATGCCTGAAGCTGTGTGGCATAGCCATGCTCGCCCAGTACCCTCTGGCTGGTAACGACCAGCGGGTGGGTGTCCGCCGTGCCGCCTGCGGGCCGATCGCCGATCTTGGTTTTCTCCGCGCCGATCTGGCCCACATTGGTCGACCGAGCGAAATTCTCCGCTGCCACCGCCTCGTCGACGATGCTCAGGAAACGCTTTTCCAGGCGGTCGAGCGCCTTGGGATCGGGCGAGCGCATGTCGACCTGAAGCTCGATCCGGTCGGGGATCGAATTGACCGACGTTCCGCCCGAGACGACGCTGGCGGCAAAGCTGGTGCGCGGGCTGGACGGCACATCGGTCTCGTACAGCCGCTTGACCGCATCGGCCATCGCCGCCATCGGGTTTACGATGCCGAACGCGCCATAGCTGTGCCCACCCGGACCGGTGAAGGCGATGTTGTAGCGCTTGGACCCGACCGCCTGATTGACGATGCGCGAAGGGTCGGACCCATCGACCGAAATGAACGCGGCAATCCGGCTTTTATAGGCATTCTGGGTGAACAGGTGCCGCACCCCGCGCAGATCGCCCGGACCTTCCTCGCCCACCGTGGCGACGAACAGAATGTCGTGCTTGGTCGGCACCTTGGCGGCATTCAGCGCGCGGACCCAGGCCAGCAGGCCAGCCAGCCCAACGCTATCATCACCGATACCCGGCGCGTTCAGCGTATTGCCCTCGCGCCGCACCGTGACGTCGGTACCCTTGGGGAAGACGGTGTCGAGATGCGCGCTGATCACCACCAAAGGCCCGCCAGCGGGTGCCGTGCCGCGCCGGATGCCGGTGACATTGCCAACCGCGTCGGTCGCCACCTCGGTCAGACCCAGCGCCTTGAACTGCTGCGCCAGATACGCACCGCGCGCCTGCTCGGCAAACGGCGGCGCGGGGATTTCGGTGATGGTGATCAGTTCCTTGACGATCCGGTCATAATCGCCTGCCAGCGCAGTCTTGGCAGCCGCCGCATCCTGCGCAAGGGCGGGCGCGGCAAGGCTGGCACTAAGCGCGAGTGCCGCGAGGAATGTCCGAAAAGCCATGCGATCCCCTATGTGTAACGTTTCAATCTTGCTCCCCTCCCTTCTAGGGAGGGGTTGGGGGTGGGTAGGCGTACAGACGCGACGCTCAGCGCCGACGACCCCCCCCCCCCCCCCCCCCCCCCC
>NZ_ANFZ01000008.1 GCF_000331245.1 Blastomonas sp. AAP53
TTATGGCTGCCGGTTATCTGAATGCCGCCATCAGCCTCTTCTAGAACGGCTTCGGCATAATAGAGCATCGGGGTCGGGCCCATGCCGACGCTGACGGCGTTGATGCCGCTGTCGTTCAGCCCCTTGATCAGCGCGGCCTCGAGCACCGGCGAGCTGACGCGGCCATCATAGCCCACCACCACGCAGGCGCCGCCAGCGCGCGCGATCAGCGTCGCAAAGCCGCGGCCGATGGCATAGGCATCGTCTTCGCCCAACGTCTCGCCGATGATGCCGCGAATGTCATATTCGCGCAGGGTCGTGGGGTGAAACTCGTGTGTCATGGGAAAAAGCTCTTCCGGAAGATCGGGCAGATGCTGGCCTGATCATGTTCAGATGGCGCGAACCGTGAATCGCCCCTATCGGCAAAGCGCACCAAACTCAATCGGGTTGCGAAGCGCCGTTCACGGAAAACCATTCAGTGATCGCAGCACAAATGCGAGCAGAGCTTTGTCCGTCGCCAAACGGATTGTGCGCCTGCGCCATCGCAGCATAAGCGGCGGCATCATCGAGCAACCGGCTGGCCTGCGTCACGATCGTCGTCCGGTCGGTGCCGACCAGCATGGCCGTTCCCGCCGCAACGCCTTCGGGCCGCTCGGTGGTGTCGCGCATCACCAGCACCGGCTTGCCCAGAGCGGGCGCCTCTTCCTGCACGCCGCCGCTGTCGGTGAGCATCAGCTCGGCGATCTGCAGCAGCCGGGTGAAATTGAGATAGTCGAGCGGCTCGAGCAACGCGACATTGTCGAGCCCGCCCAGGATCGGCAGCATCGCGGCGCGCACCTGCGGGTTCAAATGCACCGGAAAGATGATAGCGACATCGTCGCGCGCGGCCAGATCGCGGATCGCATGGGCAATATCGTCCATCCCGCTGCCGAAATTCTCCCGCCGGTGGGTGGTCACGCCGATGATCCGCTTGCCGGCAAAACGCGCCTCGACCGGCGCGATCACGCCCGCGCGCGACGGATTGTCCGCCAGCTGCGCGGTCACCCAGTGCAGCGCATCGATCACGGTGTTGCCGGTGACGAGGATCCTGTCGTCGGCCACCGCCTCCCGGCGCAGCGCGTTGGCGGCGGTGTCCGTCGGCGCGAAGTGCAGGTCGGCAAAGCTGCCGATGATCTTGCGGTTCGCCTCTTCGGGCCAGGGGTGATAGATATTGCCCGAGCGCAGTCCCGCCTCGACATGCGCCACCGGAATCTTGCGGTAATAGGCCGCGAGTGCGCCGCACATCGCGGTCGCGGTATCACCCTGCACGATGACCATGTCGGGCTTTTCAGCATCGAGCACGCCGCCAATGCCGGTGAGCAGCCGGGCGCTGATCTCGTCGAGGCTCTGCCCCGGCTGCATCAGCGCGAGGTCATGATCGGGCACCAACCCTGCGATCTCTAGCACCTGGTCGAGCATCTCGCGGTGCTGGCCGGTGACCAATACGACAGGCTCGAGCCCGTCGGCCTCTTTCAGCGCGGCGATCACCGGGAACAGCTTGATCGCTTCGGGACGGGTGCCGAAGACCACCATGATGCGCCGCGACGCAGTCCTTTCTTGTGCCATCTTCATCCCCCCGCAGCTGCTGTTCAGCGTCCGATACTCACATAGCTGAAGCCCGCTGCTGCCACCTGTTCGGGCTTGTAGATGTTGCGCAGGTCGACCAGCGTGTTGCCGCGCATCGTCTTGAGCACGCGCGGCAGATCGAGCGCGCGGAACACATCCCATTCGGTGACGATCACCGCGCAGTCGGCAGAATCGAGTGCCTGATAGGTGTTCGCCGCCATGGTCACGCCGGGCATCAGCGCGGCGGCCGCCTCCATGCCCTCGGGATCATAGGCGATGACGTCGGCACCAGCGTCGATCAGCCCCTGCGCGATCACGATCGCGGGCGCATCGCGCATGTCGTCGGTATTGGGCTTGAAGGTGAGGCCGAGCAAGGCGATGCGCTTGCCCTCGACATCGCCGCCCATCGCCGCAATCACCTTGCGCGCCATCGCCCGCTTGCGCAGGTCGTTGACACGCACCACGGCCTCGACGATCTGCAGCGGCGCTTCATGGTCCTGCGCGGTCTTCATCAGTGCCAGCGTATCCTTGGGGAAGCAGCTGCCGCCATAGCCGGGCCCGGCGTGGAGGAACTTCGACCCGATGCGGCCATCGAGCCCGATCCCGCGTGAGACGTCCTGCACGTTGGCGCCGACCTTTTCGCACAGATCGGCCATCTCGTTAATGAAGGTGATCTTGGTCGCAAGAAATGCGTTGGCGGCGTATTTGATCACTTCAGAGGTGCGCCGCGACACGAACAGCAATGGCGATTCGTTGAGGAACAAGGGCTGGTAGATCTCGCGCATGTACCCGCGCGCCCATTCGACCTCGGTCCCCACGACGATCCGGTCGGGACGCTTGAAATCGCCGATGGCGGCACCTTCGCGCAGGAATTCGGGGTTGGAGACGACCTCGAAATCGGCGTCGGGCGCGGTCTGGCGGATGATCTTTTCCACCTCGTCGCCGGTGCCCACGGGTACGGTCGACTTGGTGACGATGACGCAGCGCTTGCGGATCGATTCGCCGATCTCGCGCGCGGCATCGCGCACATAGCTCAGGTCCGCAAAGCCGTCGCCGCGCCGCGAGGGCGTGCCCACCGCGATGAAGATCGCATCGGCATCGGCCACGCTGGCCGGCAGATCGGTCGAAAACGTCAGGTGCCCGGCGCGCGCATTCTTGGCGACCAAAGATTCCAGGCCCGGCTCGTAGATCGGCATGACTCCGGCGAGCAGCGATTCGATCTTGGCCGGGTCCTTGTCGACGCAGACCACGTCATGGCCGAAATCGGCGAAACAGGCGCCCGATACCAGGCCGACATAGCCCGAACCAATCATCGCAATTTTCATGTCAGGAGTGCTCCAGAACGTCTGTGCCCGGTCTAGTTGCCGCCCGGGGGGGCGTCAAACCTTCCGCAGGCGGGGCGTGGCGTGTGCTGATAAGGCTGGAATGTTGCAATGATCTGAACGGCGCGGTGCAAGGGGCTGCGCTCACAGCGCCTTTTCATAGATCAGGTACTCGCGGTTGACCTTGCTGTTGATGGTATCGGCGATCGCCACCATGCCCTGGTTGTCCTCCAGTACCCAGCCCAATTCGCCGCGTACTGCGCCATATTGGCCCACTGCCTCCACGCGGATCGTCTCGATCAGCATGAAGGCGAGCTGCGCGGCCAGACGCGAATTCTGCAGTTCGGTCAGCACCCCCATCAGCGGCACCCGCACGCTGGGCGAGCGGCAATGGCGCAGCCACCACAGCAACTTGGCCCAGCCGAAGGGAAACAGCGATCCCTTGAGCGGCGCGGTCACCGCGTTGATATCGGGCAGCGTCATCAGGAACGCGACCGGCCGCCCGTCATACTCTGCGATCATGATCAGGTCTTCGCGCACCAGCGGGCGCAGCTTCTTGCCGATATAGGCAATCTCGGCATCGGTGATCGGCACGAAGCCCCAGTTCTGCCCCCAGGCATCGTTGAGAATGGCCAGGATGATCGCGGCGTCCTCGTCGAACCGGCTCTTGTCGACCTTGCGCAGGCGGATGCGCTCGTTGCGGCGACCCGAGGCGACGATCCGCTGGACCAGCGGCGGAAAGCCGTCGACGATCGGCAGTTCATAGGTCAGCAGCTTCTTGGCGACGCCATAGCCCGCCGCCTCGATCCAGCCGCGATAGGCGCGGTTGTGATGGCCCATCATGACCATCGGCGGGGTGTCGAAACCGGCGGTCAGCAGCCCCGGCTCGTCCCAGATCGACAGGCTGAGCGGGCCCAGCGCGCGGGTCATGCCCTGGTCGCGCAGCCATTGTTCGGCAGCGGCCAGCAACGCGTGCGCCACGCTTTCGTCCGCCGCTTCGAACATGCCGAAATTGCCGGTGCCCGGCCCCATGCCCTGCTCGATGGGCTGGGTCAGTGCCAAATGGTCGATATGCGCCGAAATGCGCCCGACCACCTTGCCGTCGCGCCTGGCGATCATCGGCTGGACGGTGGCGTGCCCGTAGAACGGGTTCTTGGCCGGATTGAACATCTCGGCCACTTCCTGGCGCAGCGGCGCGACCCAGTTGGGGTCCGATGCATTCAGCTCATAGGCAATATCGATGAACGCCTTGAGCCCCGCCTTGTCGTGGACGGGCATGACGCTTATCTGATGCTGGTCCGCCAAAACACTTTCCTTCGCCTGTCAGCCTGCCCGTCGTGCGGCGCGCCTTTTGTCGCTGTGACATGATCTGTGTCAAGGAATTGCGGGCCAGATATTGCCATCTTGCTGCCACGTTGCTCTGGCTTAAGCTTGGCTCGACTATAGGATTTTTATGGCTAGCAGTTTTCCCCTCGCCGAACCCGATGCCGCCGCCGTGCAGGGCAGCACCCATGCGCGCGTCGTCGGCCAGGTGCCCGACGACATGGCGATGATCCGCGCAGCTGCGACGCTGACGCGTGATCTCAATGCGGCGCGGCCGGGCATCTACTGGGCCGATATGCTGGCGTCGGTGTTCGTCGGCTATGGTGCGCTGGTGGGCGCAGTGCTGGCCGATGGTCTTGCACTAGGCATCGCGTGCGCGGTTGTGGCCGTGCTGGCGCTCTATCGTGCAGGCAGTTTCATCCACGAACTCACCCATTTGCGGCCCGATGCGGTGCCCGGCTTCAATGCCGGGTGGAACGCGTTTGTCGGCATTCCGCTGCTGATCCCCAGCTTCATGTACGAAGGCGTGCACAATCTGCACCACCAGCGCACCCGCTATGGCACCGTCAAGGATCCCGAATATCTGCCGCTGGCGCTGATGAAACCGTGGACGGTGCCGCTGTTCGTCGCGGTGGCCGCGCTGGGTCCCGTTGGCCTGATCATCCGCTATGGCGTGCTGTCGCCGCTGTCGCTGGTCATCCCGCCGCTGCGCCGCATCGTTGTCGAGCGCTATTCGGGGCTGGTGATCAATCCTGCCTTCCGCCGCACGATGCCCGAAGGCCCGGCGCGTCGCCACTGGCTGGTGCTGGAGGTGCTGGCCAGCGCCTGGGCGATGAGCCTGATCGCGCTGGTTGCGACCGGCACGCTGCCCTTGCGCGCCTTCCTGATCGGCCTGGCGGTCGCATCGGGTACGATGGTGCTCAACCAGGTGCGCACTTTGGTGGCGCATCTGTGGGAGAATGAAGAGCAGGTGATGAGCGTCACCGCGCAGTATCTCGACAGCGTCAACGTGCCGCCGCCCGGACTGCTGCCCGAATTGTGGGCGCCGGTGGGCCTGCGCTACCACGCGTTGCACCACCTGCTGCCCGGCGTGCCCTATCACGCACTGCCCGAGGCGCACCGGCGGCTGTCGCGCGAACTGACCGGCAGTTCGACCTATGCGCTGGCCAACTATCGCAGCCTGTCAGGCCTGATCGGTCGTCTGGTCCGCAGCACCTTGCGCCGCTAACCCCCGCTTGCGGGGTTTGCGCTTGCGGTCGACCATCTCGGGTTCCACCGGATCGCCCAGCACGGCCAGGCCCTGGCCCAGCGCGACGCGTTCGTCGAACACGAAGCAACCGCCCGAAAACAGCGATTCCTCCTGCGGCACCTCCTCGAGATACTTCAGGATGCCGCCCTTGAGGTGATAGACCTCGTCGAACCCCTTGGCGCGGACATAGGCCGTGGCTTTCTCGCAGCGGATGCCGCCGGTGCAGAACATCGCGATCTTCTTGCCCGAAGCGCGCAGGCTTGCCGCTTCCGCATCAAACCAGGCGGGAAATTCGCTGAACCGCTCGGTACCCGGATCGACGGCGCGGGCGAAGCTGCCCTGTTCGACCTCGAAGCTGTTGCGCGTATCGATGACGATTGTTTCGGGGTCGCTGATCAGCGCATTCCAGTCCGCCGCATCGACATAGGCACCCTGGCCGTGCACCGGATCGATATCGGGCACGCCCATCGTCACGATCTCGCGCTTCACCCGAACCTTCATCCGGCGGAAGGGCGGGCTGTGCGCGCCTGAATACTTGACCTCGATATCGCCAAAGCCCGGCAGGCTGCGGATGTGACCGATCAATGCCGCGACGCCCGACGCCGCTCCCCCCACGGTTCCGTTGATTCCTTCGCCTGCCAGCAACAGCGTGCCGCACAGGCCATGCGTCTCGCACAGCGCGCGGATGGGGTCGCGCACGGCGTGCGGGTCTGGAATGGCGGCAAAATGATAGAGCGCAGCCACGGTCAGCGGGTATTCGGCAATCTCGGTCATCCGCCGCCCATAATCTCCGCAGCGCCATCTGCCAATGGCCGGTACAGTCTGCGCCTCTTGCACCAATGGGCGGACTGCGGCATGGCAGCGACATGGTTCCCCTTTCGTTCGCAGGACAGGATTTCGTCATCGTCGACCGCGCCAGCCTGTACTGGCCGCGCGAAGGCGCGCTGTTCGTGGCCGACCTGCATTTCGAAAAGGCCAGCTGGTACGCGCGCAGCGGGCAGATGCTGCCGCCATACGACAGCGCGGCCACGCTCGACCGGCTGGAGCGGGCGGTTGCCGCTTGCGGGGCGACCAGCCTGTGGTGCCTGGGCGACAATTTCCATGACAGCGATGGCGCGTCGCGGCTGGACCCGGCGCTGGTTGCGCGGCTGGAATCGCTGTGCGCGCGCGTTGCGGTGCACTGGATCACCGGCAATCACGACAGTGCGCTGGAGCAGGGCTTTGGCGGGCGCGTGGTGGAGGAATGCGCGCTCGGCGGGCTGGCGCTGCGTCACCTCGCCGAATCACAGGCGAGCGTTCCGGAGCTTTCTGGCCATTTCCACCCCCGCCTGAGGGTGCGACTGCGTGGTCGCAGCGTCTCGCGACCCTGTTTCGTGCGCTGCCAGGACCGATTGATCCTGCCTGCCTTCGGATCGCTGACCGGCGGGATGGATGCCGATGATCCGGCGATTCTGGAGGTGATGGGGCAGGGCCCGCAGGCGATTGTCGCTACGGAAAGCAAGACCGTATGCTTTCACCTGCAAAAAACGGCAGATTTGCGGGCCTGATACCGATTGCATGACTGGTGTTGCGTTTTTGCGACAATCGCATGCATTTTTGCGCTGACCCCTCGCAAACGCTGGAATCCTGCAGGTTTTGGTCTACGCTCATCGCCAAGGCGGCAAAAATGACCGCCACGCGGAATTATAACCAGGAGAGAGATATGCCCAAGCGTTTCGGCAGGACCAGCCGTGTGTCGTTCATGCTTTCCGCAGGCCTTGTCGCCATGGCCAGCCCGGCCGTCGCGCAGGAAGCCAGCAATGAAGGCATCAACGACAGCAACACCATCGTCGTCGTGGCGCAGGGCCGCGAACAGCTGCTCTCCGATGTTCCCGTCGCCGTTTCGGCGGTGAATGCCGAAACTCTCGAAAACACAGGCGCCAACGACATCCGCCAGCTGAACCAGGTCGTGCCTTCGCTGCTCGTCTCGTCGACCGGCAACGAAGCCAATGGATCGGCGCGTATCCGCGGTATCGGCACCGTCGGCGACAACCCGGGCCTCGAAAGCTCGGTCGCGGTGTTCATTGATGGCGTCTACCGCTCGCGCTCGGGCATCGGCCTCAACGAGCTGGGCGAAATCGAACGTGTCGAGGTCCTTCGTGGGCCCCAGGGCACGCTGTTCGGCCGCAACGCTTCGGCGGGTATCATCTCGATCTATTCCAAACGCCCCGAATTCGAATTCGGCGGTTTTGGTGAGGCCACCTACGGCAATTACGACAATATCCGACTGCAGGCGGGTTTGACCGGTCCCATCACGCAGAACCTGGCGGCGCGCATCGATGGTGTTTTTGAAAAGCGCGACGGCTTTCTGCGCGATGTTAACAACAACATCGATCTGAACAACCGCAACCGCTATTTCGTCAAGGGCCAGCTGCTGTGGGAGCCGACCGACGACGTGTCGTTCCGCTTCATCGCCGACTATACCAACCGCGACGAACGCTGCTGCGGCGCCGTCAATCTTGGCAATGCTTTCAATCCGTTGATCGGCAACCTCAACAACCCGTCAACGCCGCTCACGCCGCTGCAGCAGAACGGCAACAACATCATCAACGTGCTGCGCGATCTGGGCCAGCCGCTGGTTTCATTCAACGATCCGTTCAGCCGCAATGCCTTTGTGACCCCTGGTCGCAACTATAACGGCAGCACCAAGGATGGCGGTGTCTCGCTGGAAGTGAACTGGGACATGGGCGGCGCATCGCTCACCTCGATCACTGGCTATCGCGAGTACAAGAACAGCCAGGCCGGTGACATCGACTACAGCGCGGTCGACATCCTGTATCGCGCCGACAATGAAGAGGCCCAGTTCCGCCAGTTCAAGACCTTCACCCAGGAACTGCGGCTGCAGGGCGAGGCCTTCGATGGCAAGCTCGACTGGCTGGTCGGTGCCTATTATGCCGACGAAGACCTGACCGTTCGCGACAATTTGCGCTTCGGCAACCAGTATGGCCGCTTCGCAAGCTGCCGCCTGATTTCCGGTGGCGGTCTGGCCGGTCTGTATTCGCCCACATCGCCAGGCTGCGTTGCCGCACGCCCCGCGCTGTTCGGCGCAGCCTCGCCGATCATCTTCGGCGCGCTTGACCGGCTCGACAGCATCAACGATCGCGGTTCGATCAGCGACCGTTACTTCCAGAACAGCCGCAACTATGCGTTCTTCACGCATAACATCGTGCACATCACCGACCGGCTCGATCTGACCCTGGGCCTGCGCTACACCAACGAGCGCAAGCGTTTCAACGCGACCTTCAGCAACGACAACACCGCCTGCGTCCAGAACCAGGCAGCACTGACGCCCTTCCTGACGAACCCCGGGCTGGCAGCCGTGGCTGGCGGCATCATCGGCCTGTCGTGCCAGGGCAACTCGACCGCAGAACTCAATGGCGTGTCGATCAACGATCGTCGCAGCGAGAACGAGTTCACCGGCACCGCTGTGCTGTCGTGGAAGGTTACGGACGATCTGCTGCTCTACGGCAGCGCCTCGCGTGGCTACAAGGCAGGCGGTTTCAACCTTGATCGTTCCGCGCTCAAGGGGCCGATCGTTGCACCGTTGGGCCAGGCTCCCACCACGACCTTCGCATCGGTCGGCGGCGCGCAGGCGCTGGTGCGCAACCTGCAGTTCGATCAGGAAATCGTTGATGCCTTCGAACTGGGCATGAAATATTCGAGCGGTCCGCTGACGGTCAACCTTGCCCTGTTCCGCCAGCAGTTCGAAAACTTCCAGCTGAATACCTTCAATGGCACGGTGTTCCTGGTGCAGACGGTCAATGGCTGCTCCACTGACCTGGGTGGCGGTGATCGTGATCTCAGCGCCACCACCGGTGGCTGCGCTCCGGACGATGTCAGCTATGGCGTCGTCGCTCAGGGTGTCGAGCTTGAAGCATCGATCAACCCGGCGCGCAACTTCACCGTCAATGGTGGCGTCACCTATGCCCAGACCAAGTATCGCAACAATCTGGTGGGCAACCTCAATGGCAGCCCGCTTGACCCCGCGCTGCGTCTGCTTCCCGGCGACAACCTGTCGAACGCACCCGAACTGACGCTGACTGGTTCGATGGCATGGACTCCCGATATCGGCGACAGCGGCCTGTCGGGTCTGTTCTATGTCGATACGCGCGTGACCGAAGGCTTCAACACCGGCTCTGACCTGTTCCCGCAGAAGGAACAGCCCAGCTTCGTGGTGGTCAATGCCCGCGTCGGCCTGCGTGGACCCGATCAGAAGTGGGCACTGGAACTGTGGGCGCAGAACCTGTTCAACGAAGACTTCACCCAGGTCGCGTTCAACAGCCCGTTCCAGGCAGGTGGCGGCGGTGCCCCGTTTGTTGATCCTCAGTTCCCCGGTGGTCGCCAGATCTTCTCGGCATTCCTCGGCGAACCGCGCACGTACGGTCTGACACTGCGCACGCGCTTCTGATCCGATAGCGAGCCAGCAACAAAAAGGCCCCGTTTGCAGGACGCAAGCGGGGCCTTTTGCTATTGGGAGAAGGGCAGGCTCAATCGTCCTGGTCGTCTGCGCCATCCGCTGCAGCCGCCACGCGCGGCTTGCGGCCCTGCGCGATGACATACCATTCGGAGCTGCCCTTGCGGCTGGCCGGTGGCTTGGCGTGCTTGATCGTCTTGAAGTGCTGCTTGAGCAGCGCCAGCAGATCGTTGTCGGTCCCGCCGGCGAGCACCTTGGCGACGAACGCGCCGCCATCGGCGAGATGCTCGACCGCGAAATGCGCGGCGGCCTCGACCAGACCCATGGTGCGCAGATGGTCGGTCTGCTTGTGCCCCACGGTGTTGGCGGCCATGTCGGACAGGACGAGGTCTGGCCGTGCGCCCAAAGCTTCGATCAGCTTGCCGGGCGCGGCATCGGCCATGAAGTCCATCTCGAAGATGGTGACGCCCTCGATCGGATCGACCGGCAGCAGGTCGATGCCCACCACCGCGGCCTTGGGGTTGACCCTGCGAATCAGCTGCGACCAGCCGCCCGGTGCTATCCCCAGATCGATGATGTGGCGCGCCTTGCGAACCAGCGCGAACTTCTCGTCCAGCTCGACCAGCTTGTAGACCGCGCGGCTGCGATAGCCTTCGGCCTTGGCGCGGCGCACATAGGGATCGTTGAGCTGGCGCTCGAGCCACCGGTTCGACGATGCCGTCCGCCCGCGCGCGGTCTTCACCCGCTGCTTGAGGCCATCACCATAGCGCCCGCTCGCCTTGCGGCGGCTGTCACCGGGGATGTTGCCCCCGCCATCCTTGCCGCTACCGCCGCCACTCTTCTCGCCGCTCATGTGCGATGCTCCTGTTTTGATTTGGCCATGGCGGGCGCGGGGTGCGGGGCATCGCGGCCCATCAGCGCGCGCAAGATGCCCTCGCGGATGCCGCGATCGGCCACGCCCAGCCGTACGGCGGGCCATATGTCGAGAATCGATTCAAGGATCGCGCAGCCCGCCACCACCAGATCGGCGCGCTCCTTGCCGATGCACGGCAGGTCGCGGCGCTGCTGCAGGCTCATCTCGGCCAGCCGCGTGCTGATGGCGCGCATCGACTCGGAGGGCACGATCAGCCCGTCGATCGCATCGCGGTTGTAGCACGGCAGGTCGAGATGCAGGCTGGCCAGTGTCGTCACCGTGCCGCTGGTGCCCAGCAGACGCCGTTCGGCATCGGGCAATACAGGCAGGCGCGCGGCAAAATCGGCAAAGCCATCCATGACCCGGCTGCGCATGCGGGCATAAGCTGCAGCCCGATCAGATGGATCGTCAGGATCGAAGTCCTCGCTCTCGGTCAGGGTGACGACGCCCCAGGGCACGCTCATCCAGTCGAGAATGTCGGGAACCGGTCCCGAGCTGTCGACCAGCACCAGTTCGGTCGATCCGCCGCCGATGTCGAAGATCAGCGCCGGGCCGTCGCCGGGCTCGAGCAGGATGTGGCAGCCCAGCACCGCCAGCCGCGCCTCTTCCTCGGCGGTGATGATGTCGAGCACGATGCCGGTTTCGCGCCGCACTCGCTCGATGAAGTCGTTGCCGTTGCTCGCCTTGCGGCACGCCTCGGTCGCAACCGACCGCGCGAGTGCGACATGGCGGCGGCGCACCTTGTCAGCGCAGATCGACAGCGCAGCCACCGCGCGGTCCATGGCTGCGTCGCTCAACCGTCCGCTCTGGCCCAGGCCCTCGCCCAGCCGCACCACGCGCGAAAAGGCATCGACGACGACAAAGCCGTCGGCTGCGGGCTTGGCGATCAGCAGGCGGCAATTGTTGGTGCCCAGATCGATCGCGGCATAGGCGCGCCTGCCGTTCCAGCTGTTCTTGTCAGCAGTACCGCGCGCACGCTGGCCCTGGGCAGGTTGCGGCATTCTGTCGGACTGAGGGATGCCGCCGGATGGGCGGCCGGGATGGGAAGAGGTGCCTGCGGCCTGCCTCCTGCCTCGCTGTTTTGCCGCACTCCGGCCATTGACGGAGGGTTTTGTCTGGTCCTTGGCAACCGATCCGCCTTCGGGGGATGGGGTGGCCTGCGCACCAGACTGCGGCAACGGTGTGGGTCGCTCCACCATGCCAAGTTGCTCTTTTTTCTCATCCGGTGCTCCCGCGCAGCCAAAATGCCCACACATCGCCGGTACTTGGGGCCGAGGTTAGCCAATTTGCGGCGAACGCGCAAGCATGGCGCCATATTGCGGCGTTTTGGGTCTTGACCGGCTGTGCGGACAGGCCTAATTGCGTCGCCTCCATTGCCCCTTCGTCTAATGGTAAGACCACGGACTCTGACTCCGTTAATCAAGGTTCGAATCCTTGGGGGGCATCCAACTTCCATCCGCACCGATTCGCAGATCACCGCCCGTTGACGCGGCGGCACGCTGCTTGCGGGCGTTCGCGCCTATGGCCGCACCTTCGATTGCGCTAGACCGGGCAGGTGACGAATCCCCATGATGCCTCTTGTGATGCTGGCGCTGCCGTCAGCGGTCTGCCGCCGGTGTTGCCGCCGCGGTGCACCCTGCTGGTGCTGGGCAGCCTGCCGGGGCGCGCGTCGCTGGCTGCGGGGCGCTATTACGCGCATCCGCGCAACCAGTTCTGGCGATTGCTGGAAGAGGTGTGCGCGCAGCCGCTGGCGCAGCTGGACTATCCGGCGCGGCTGGAGCGGCTGGGCGCCCATGGCATAGGGCTTTGGGATGTCATCGCTTCGGCCCGGCGCGCTTCGAGCCTGGATGGCGATATCCGCGCGGCGGTGCACAACCCGCTGGCTGATCTGGTCGCGACCCTGCCCGACCTTCGCGCGGTCGCGTGCAACGGGGCGCTCGCTGCTGCGAGCGCGCGCCGCATGCTGGGGGACGGGGCATTGCCGGTGATTGCGCTGCCGTCGAGCAGCCCGGCCTATACGCTATCGCTGGCGGACAAGGCCGCCGTCTGGCGCCCGCTGGCAGCATTCGTCGACGCTCCGCCAGCGGGCTAAGCCAGGTGCGCGCAGGTTACGCGCTGCCGCGCTTGGGGCCCAGAAAATACCAGGCGATCAGGCCGATGATCGGCAGGACGATGATCAGCAGCGTCCACAGCAACTTCGATACGGTGCTGGCGCCACTCGACCACACGCTGAGCACTGCGATGATATCGAGGATGAGGATGATGACGCCGAAAATATAGTCCATTATATGTCTCCAAGAGTGCTGGGTTGATCAGGGCTGCATGACAACCTTGATCCATTCGTCCTGATGGTCGCGGAAATTGCGATAGCCCTTGGCCGCATCATCAAGCGGCAGGCGGTGGCTGATCAGGAAGCTGGGGTCGATGACGTCGCGCTCGATCATGTCGAGCAGTTCGTCGGTATAGCGCCGGACATGCGTCTGCCCGGTGCGCAGCTGCAGCCCCTTCTGCATCATCGCGCCCAGCGGGAACAGGTCCGCCTTGCCGCCATACACGCCGGGGACCGAGACGCGCCCGCCCTTGCGGCAGGCCATGATCGCCTGGCGCAGCACGTGCGCGCGGTCCTGGCCCATGCCGACCGTCTGCTTGATCTTGTCGGCGATGTTGTCGATCGAAAAGCCATGCGCTTCCATGCCGACCGCATCGATCACGGCATCGGGCCCGACACCGCCGGTCATCTGCTTGAGCGCATCGAGTATGTCGGTTTCGTGGAAATTGACCGGTTCCGCGCCCAGGCTTTCGGCCATGGCTAGACGGCCCGGAACGCCATCGATCGCGATGACCCGCCCGGCCTTTTGCTGAAAGGCGCTGAGGATGGTGAACAGTCCCACCGGGCCGCAGCCCCACACCGCGATGGTGTCACCCGGCTCGATCTCGGCATTCAGCGCCGCCATCCAGCCGGTCGGCAGGATGTCGGACAGGAACAGCAGCCGGTCGTCGGGAATGTCATCGGGCACGACCAGCGGCAGGACGTCGGAATAGGGAATGCGGACATATTCCGCCTGGCCGCCGGCATAGCCGCCGGTCAGGTGCGAATAGCCGAACATGCCCGCGAGCGGATAGCCGAACGCCTTTTCCGCCACTTCCTGCTCTTCGACCGGACAGCTGTTGTCACAGGCGCTGTAGCGCTGTTCGGAACACTGGAAGCAATGGCCGCAGAAGATGGTGAACGGCACGACGACGCGTTGGCCGATCGTCAGCGTGCTGTCGCGGCCGACATCGAGCACCCGGCCCATGAATTCGTGGCCCAGGATGTCGTCCTTCTCGACGCCGGGGATGACGCCGTCATACAGGTGCAGGTCGGATCCGCAGATGGCGGTCGAGGTCACTTCAATGATGGCATCGCGCGGATTGACGATCTTCGGGTCGGGCATGTGGCGCACATCGATGGTGCCCTTGCCCTGGAAGGTGGCGGCTCGCATGGCGTTTTCCTCAGACGTTCTTGGGGGTTCGGTTCGGCCTGAAATCAGGCCGCGTCGGGGCGCATCTTCGCCGTGGCGATCTCGCCGGCCTCGATCAGCATCTTCATCCGGCGCAGATCGCGCAGGAGGCCCAGCTCCAGCGCCTCGGCCATCATCGCCTCGGTCTTGAGCGCAGACGCGAAATGCGGCGGGCGCACCGCCATGATGACCTCGACCGCGATGCCCTTGCTGCCGTTATCGGACAACCGCAGGCGGCCGTGCATGTCGGCCTGACCCTCGCCTTCGGATCGCCAGGCGATCAGCTCGCCTTCGCGGCGGGTGACGATGCGGATGCGCATGGGCACAGAGGCCATAGCGCGCAGTTCGGCCGGTGGCAGCAGCAGATCGTCCTGGTTGCCTTCGGGGAAAGGCAGATACTCCAGCTGCGGCCACAAGGTGGCATCGTTCTGCCAGCAATCAATGATCTGATCGGCGGTTGCACGAATGGAGACGGTCGCACCTGTCACGCGATAGTCGCCGAAGCGGCGGACATGGCGCGCCGAGCGCGCCGGTGCGGCATCGCGGTTGGCGTGCGGTTGGCGCTTGTAGAACAGAACGCCGCCAGCGGCGGTGGCCAGCGTGGCGGCCAACCCGTAACGGGCCCAGTTGGCTAGGTTCATGGCCTGCAAAGTCCCTGTCTGTTGGCAATGGTGACACGGTGCCATCAAGGCTTGTCGGGGGGTGGGTCAGGCACCGTGTCAGGACAAGGTCTAGGGGGGCAGGCTGGCTCCCATTATCACATGGGTTGGTATGGCCGTATGAATGTGGCGCTTATTCGAAGGCTTTGCCGCAGATCAGCTGTCGGTTTCCTGCGCGCGAGCCAACGGCAGGCGCAGATCGAACACCAATCCGCTGGGCAGCGAATCGATTCGCGTTTCGGCGTCCACCTCATATTGCAGCGCCCGTTCGACAAAATCGCGGGCGAGCGCATTCAGGGCGGCGTCCGGATCGACAAGCGCGCGCCCTTCCTCTTTCCACAGGAAGGTCAGCACCGGACTCGCCCCACTGTCATCGATACCCCAGCGCACGGTCAGGCGGGGCGGCACTTCTGGATCATCGGCAAAGCTCACCGCATGGCTCGCCAGCTCATGAATGGCCAGCCCCACGAGGTTCGCGGCCTTCACCCCCAGCAGGATATCAGGCCCATCGGCCTGCACCTGCCGCTCGTCCTGCAACTGGTGCAAAAGCAGCTCGTCAAACACCAGATCGGCCAGATTGACCTGGCCGGTGGCAGAGCTGGTCGACAGCGACTGGGTACGAGAAAAGCTGTTGAGCCGTCCGTCGAACTTCCGCACGAATTCGTCGATGGTGGCAGAATGGTCCGCCGTCCGCCGCGACAGCGCGCGCACCACGCCCAGCATGTTGCGCACGCGATGCTGCAACTCCCCCAGCAGCGACCGCTCCTGGTCGCGCAGTCGCTTGAGGTCGTCGATGTCGGTCGAGGTGCCCAGCCATTCGAGAATGCGGCCATCATCACCGAACACTGGTCCGGCCCTGGTCTTGTGCCAGACATAGCGGTCCTGCGCGACATTGTGCACGCGGAACTCGACCTCGAAGCTGCGTCGGTCGGGGGCAGCACGCCAGGCGGTCTGCGCGGCTTCGCGATCGTCCGGATGGACCACATCGAGCCAGCCATCGCCCAGATAGTCTGCCTCGCCCTGTCCCGTGAACGCCTGCCATTGCGGGCTGGCCCATATCCAGCCGCCGCTGCGCTCGGCGCGCCACACCAGCAGCGGCAGCGTCGCGATGAACTGGTTGAGCGTCTGCACAGGGCCTGACCACCCAACAGTATCGGGCCTAGAGGACATGCGCAGTCTCCTTGTTCGCACCTGTCCCGCCATCGCTTTCGCAAATGCGCAGATAGCCTGGGTCAAACAGGGCAAGCTGTTCGAGACGGGGCAGGTCATTTATCGTCAATGTCCGGTTTTCCAGCTGGATCAGGCCCTCGCGGCGCAGGTCCTGCAACGTGCGGTTCACATAGACCGGCGTCATGCCAAGCGTTTCGGCCAGCTCGATCTGGGTCAGGTGAAATGCGCAGGTCTTGCCCTGGCACAGATTGGCCGAGGCCTGGCGGGTGAAGAGCTCGCACAACAGCTGCGCCATGCGCTCGCGTGCGGTGCGCTGGCCAAGCGATGTCGACCATTCGCGCTGGATGGCGGCAGATACGTGCATGTCGCACCACAGCAGCTTTTCCACATCGGGAAACTGATTGCGCGCCGTGTCCATCGTGTCCCTGTCCAGCTCGGCCAGCTTGACTGCAGTGAGCGAGGCGATGCTGTGGTCCATCGATTTGGCCATGAACCCGTTGATGTCGAAAATGTCGCCAGGCAGCAGGACAGACAGGATCTGGCGGCGGCCATCGACGAGGATCTTGTAGCGGATCGCCCAGCCATCGATCAGGATGTACATCGGGCCGGTGCAATCGCCCTGCCGGAGCAGATCGACGCGGGGCGGAACGGTCATGACATTGCTCTGGGTGAGCCGGAGCAGCCACGCTTCGGAGTCACATTCCAAGTCGCCGAATTCGCGCAATTTGTGGGTGACATGGGGCGTCAAGGCGCAGGTCTCCGCTGGGTTCTCGCTGTGTCGTCCGTGGGAACCCTACGCATGCCTTGCGGGTATGTTGCATGAAGGCAAAACGCCTGCTCGTCATGTCCGGTTTCGGGGTGCTCTATGGGAAGCGAGGTCCACGATAATCTTTTGCGCGGTTGCCGCGTGTTTGTCGTGGAAGACGATTTCCTGATCGCGGATGATTTCACCCGGCGGCTCGCGCAATCGGGCGCCGAAGTGCTGGGCCCGGCTGCCACGCTGGACGGCGCGGACACCCTGTATCGGAAGGAGCCGCCGCCGCATGTCGCCGTGCTCGACATCAACCTGCGCGGAACGCCCGTGTTCCCTTTCGCCGGGCAGTTGCAGCGCGACAACATCCCCTTCGTGTTCTGCACCGGCTATGGCGATGATCCGATCGCCGAATGCTTCCGCCACGTGCCGCGTTTCGAAAAACCGCTGTCCAAGAAGGGGTTCGTCGACATGATCGCCGAAATTGCCCGGCTGTATGCTGGTCGCCGTTCCACGCAGTGATCCGCCAGGACTTGCCTATGTAAGTTCCGCCAGAGTTCGCGACGGGTATTGCCGCCCGCATCGATAGATCATCGAAAGGATGTGACGATGCGAAACATGGTAATACTCAGTGCCGCCTTGCTGGCAGTGGCATGCGATACGCCCGACAATCAGCAGACCGCCGCGATGGACGGTGACGACGTCACCACCCAGCAGGATGGCATGATGGCAGACGGTCAGGGCGACATGGGGATGGCAGCTCCGGTCTCGACCGGAACCTATATCGCCCAGGCAGCCAATTCGGATCTGTACGAAATCCAGGCAGGCGAGCTTGCCGCCAGGAACGGCCAGTCGCAGCAGGTCAAGGATTTTGGCCAGATGATGGTGGACGACCACACCCGTTCCTCGCAGGAGATGACGGCGCTGGTCGACCAGGGCGACTTCGCTGCACCGATGCCGACCCGGCTGGATACGGAGCATCAGGCGATGCTCGATCGGCTGAAGGCTGCGCGTGGCGACGCGTTCGATCGCGAATACATGTCCCAGCAGATGACCGCGCACAGCAAGGCGCTGGCACTGCACCAGAACTATGCGCAAAACGGCGAGGATGCCTCGCTCAAGGCGTTTGCCGCCAAGGTCACGCCGGTGATCCAGAAGCACAGAGACATGCTCGGCCGCAGTGGAACCGGCATGGGTGCCACCGGTTCAGGCACCGGCGCAGGACAGACGGGCGGTACGATGGACAATTCTGACGGAACCGCAAGCGGCAATGCCGGTGTCAATCGTCAGCCGCGCGCGACCGGAACGGTTTCCGATCAATAACCCAAGGTTGCGTGCTCAGGGCTGAAAGGCCAATGTCTCCACATACTGGCGGTCCTGCGGGGCCGCCATTTTTTTGGCTGTATGGATCAAGGCTGGCTGGAAGCGAGCGCCAGCGGCGGCCTGTCCTCGTTCGGCTCACCCTCGGTCAGCGCGGCGATGAAGCGCGCGCTCCACCAGCGGACATCTTCCTCGACCACCGATTTGAGCATCGCGGCGTGGCGTTCCTTGCGCTCTTCCAGCGGCATGGACAGCGCGCGTGCGATCGCATCGGCCATGTCCTCGCTGCTGTGCGGATTGATGATCAGCGCGGCGTCCAGCTGCACCGACGCTCCGGCAAAGCGCGAGAGCACCAGCACGCCGGGATCCTCGGGGTCCTGGGCTGCGACATATTCCTTGGCAACCAGGTTCATCCCGTCGCGCAGTGGCGTCACCAGGCCGACACGTGAGGCGCGGTAGATGCCGAACAGCTCTTCGCGGGCATAGCCCTTGTTGACATAGCGCACCGGCACCCAGTCGATCGAGGCGAATTCGCCGTTGATACCGCCCGACAGGCTGTTGAGGTCGGCCCGGATCTGCTGATAGCTCGCCACGTCGCCGCGCGAGGGCGGGGCGATCTGCAGCAGGAAAAGCTTTTCGCGCAGATCGGGCCGGGTGGTGAGCAGCTGCTCATAGGCGAGGAAGCGCTCCTGCAGCCCCTTGGAATAATCGAGCCGGTCGACGCCGACGATGACCTGCCGACCCACGGCGCTGGTGATCAGCCGCTCTTCGGCTGCGCGCGCGGCCGGGGTACCTTGGGCGGCCATGAACTCTGTACTGTCGAGGCCGATCGGGCAGACCAGCAGGCGCGTCATCCGCCCGGCAAAATGCGCATATTCGCCGCGCATGTCCGCACCCAGATGCGTCGTGATGTAATCGATGAACGAGGCGCGCCATTCGTCGGTGTGAAAGCCGATGACGTCATAGCTCAGCAGGCTTTGCACCAGTTCGCGGTGTCCGGGGAGCGAAACCATCAGGCTGGAGGGCGGCCAGGGGGTATGCAGGAAGAAGCCCAGGCGGTTTTCGAACCCGCGCTCGCGCAGGCGCTGGCCCAGCGGCATCAGATGATAGTCGTGTACCCAGATCAGGTCGTCGGGCTCGATCAGCGGCGCGACCGTTTCGGCAAAGCGATCGTTGACCCGCGCATAGCCCCCGGCGAAATCGCGCGCGATCTCGGTCAGGTCGAGCCGGTAGTGGAACAGCGGCCACAAGGTGCGGTTGGCAAAGCCGTTATAATATTCCTCGACGTCCTGCGCTTCCAGGTCGATCGTCGCGGTGGCGACGCCGGCTTCGCGGCGAAAGCTGATCTGGCCGGTGAACTCGTCGGTCTGCTCGCCCGACCAGCCGAACCAGATGCCGTTGCTCTCCCGCAAGGCAGCAGACAGCGCGACTGCCAGACCGCCCCTGTTGCTGTTCTCGCCACCATGGGCGGCCTGAACACGGTTCGATATGGCGATCAGGCGGTTCATCTTGCATCATTCCAAGGCCGTGAGAGAAGTCCTGCGCACTGGATCAGCCCAACCAGTGAGTAGGTTTGCGGATAATTGCCCCACAGCGCGCCGGTGCTGGGGTCGATGTCTTCGGACAGCAGCCCGGCAGGCGTGCGACGCGCCAGCATTTCCTCGAACAGCGCGCGGGCATCGCCGATGCGACCGGTCGCGTGCAGCGCCTCGATCAGCCAGAAGGTGCAGACGTTGAACGCGGTCTCGGGCATGCCGAAATCGTCCTCGTCGGCATAGCGCAGCATGTGGCTGCCCCGCCGCAGGCCCGTCTCTATGGCATCGAGCGTCGAGATGAAGCGCGGGTCGTCGGCGCGGATGAACTTGAGGTCGAGCAGCTGCAACAGGCTGGCATCGAGCGTGCGTTCGCCCAGCACCGCCGAATAATGGTTGCCGTCGTGGCTCCACGCGTTGCTGTCGATATGCGCGCGGATTTGCTCGGCGCGGTCAGCCCAGAAGCGCGAGACCTTGGGGCGGCCGATGGCGTTGGCGGCGTTGGCCAGCCGGTCGCACGCGGCCCAGCACATCGCGACCGAATAGGTGTGGACATGCGCGCGGGTGCGCAGCTCCCACAACCCGGCGTCGGGCTGGTTGAACATGTCGAAGGCGCGGTGGCCGACGGCCTCCAGAGCCTCGAAATCCTGGATCGTCGCGCTGCGCAGCAGCCTCTGGTCGAAGAACGCCTGCACGCTCGACAGCACGATCTGGCCATAGGCATCGTGCTGGATCTGCTCATAGGCCTGGTTGCCCTGGCGCACCGGCCCCATGCCCTGATAGCCGTTGAGCCCGGGCATGATATATTCGGTGAGCGTTGCCTCGCCGCCGATGCCGTACAGGGGCTGGATATGCCCGCCGCGTGCATCGTCGACGATATTGCGCAGATAGTGCAGGTACGATTCGAGCACGTCGAGCGCGCCCAGACGGTTGAGCGCCTGCACCGTGAAATACGCATCGCGGATCCAGCAGAACCGATAATCCCAGTTGCGCCCCGAATCGGCATGCTCGGGCAAGGATGTCGTCAACGCCGCAACGATAGCACCGGTCTGTTCATACTGGCACAGCTTGAGCGTGATCGCCGCGCGAATCACCGCCTCCTGCCATTCGAGCGGCAGGTTGAGCCCGCGAACCCAGTGCTGCCAGGTCGAGACGGTCTGCTCGAGCATCGCCTCGACCGTGGCTTCCAGATTGGCGTCGAAGCCCTCGTCGGGCCCGAAATAGAAATAGAGGTCGCGCTCGGCCCTGAACATGCGTTCGTCCCTGATCCAGCCCAACGGGGCATTGCAGGTCAATCGCTGGGTATGCTCTCCCAGGATATAGCGTATGTGATTGGACCCGGCGGTACTGACCGGTTTGCCCTCGCCCCAGCCGTAAGCCGGACGCAGCCGCACCGAGATTCGCGGGCTGCCGCTGATCACGCGCACGATTCGGGCGATCGCCATCGGCCGGAACATCCGGCCATGGCGGGGAAAGCGCGGCATGAAATCGACGACCTCGATGACATTGCCGGCATCGCAGCTCATCCGCGTCACCAGCACCGGGGTGTTGCGGACATAATGCTGCTGCGTGCTGGTGCAGTTTTCCAGCACGATATCCCAGAAGCCGTGGTCCTCTTTCGGCTCGAGCAGCGAACAGAAGACCGGATCGCCATCGAACCGCGGCAGGCAGCCCCAGCAGATCGACGCGTTGGCATCGACCAGCGCAGCGATTTCGCAATTGCCGATCGGCCACAGGTTCATCTTGTCGCTCATGCGGCGACCTCTTCGATCCGGGCGCGCACGGCAGCGACATCGTCGAGCTGCTCGTCGGCATGGCCCGCAGTGCGCGGCCCGACGCTGATCGCATGGCCGCCCAGCGCCTGCACGGCGTGAAATGCGGGAATGTCGGTCAGGTCGTCACCGATGAAAATGGGGCTGCTGCCGCTGAAATGGGGAAGCGCCATGATGGCGCGCACCGCGTCGCCCTTGTCGGGTCCGCGCAAGCGCAGTTCGACGACCATGTCGCCGTGCTGGATGGCCAGATCGTGGCGCGCGGCCTGCGCCATCGTCCATTCATCGACCAGCCCGTGCATCTCGGGGGCGAGCCGGTAGTGCACGCCCAGGCCATAGGTCTTTTCCTCGATGACGATCCCGGGCGTGTGCTGGAAATGCAGCGTGGCCTCGAAAGCCATGTCGGCAAACAGCCCGGTCTGCTCGGGCGCCTGCACCACACCGTCGACGCGCAGCTCCTGTCCATGGCTGGCGGCGATGACGCAGGATGTCACCATCGGCGGCAGCAGGGCATCAAGCTGCGCGAGCGAGCGTCCGCTGACGATTGCCATCCGCCCGTTCAGCCGGCGCGCGACGCCGGCAAGCGCCTGCACCATCGCCGTGTCCACCGCGACCTCATCGGGCGTGCTGCGGATTTCGGCCAGTGTTCCATCGAAGTCGAGCAGCAGGCAGCAAGGGCGGGTCTGAGCCTGGGCATTAGCGGTTGCAGCAGGGTCGGCGTGGACCGGGTCGATGATTTGCGCAGGGCTTTCTCGCACGCTGTTGCGGCTCCAATGTCTGGTGGCTGTCGATGGGGATGATTCACACAGTCACGCATGGCCTGCGCAATGGTTCCCTCATCTGCGTCTTTTCAGCAGTTTCAGAACGGCCGTTTCGGCCGCATCGGCATCGGTCTTGCGGAAGACCGGGGCGTCCTTGCGATAGGCGCCCAGCACCTGCGGATGGATATAGGACTGGCGGCAGATGGTGGGCGTGTTGCCCAGGGCATCGGCGGCGATTGCAACAGCCTGGCGGATCGCCGCCTCGGTGGCCGGGGGCTCGTCCTGCTGGCGAAGCTCGCACAGCGCCGCCATCGCGGTGACCGTGCCGCACCAGGTGCGAAAGTCCTTGGCGGAGAAAGTCTCGCCGCCGATCTCGCGCAGATAGGCGTTGATGTCATCGGAGGTGACGCTGCGCAGATCCTCGCCGTCGCGATAGCGGAACAATTGCTGGCCGGGCAGGTCCTGCAGCCCGCGCAGCACCTTGGCAACCCGGCGATGGCGCAAGGATACATCCCATTTGCGCCCGCCCTTGCCGTTGAAGCGGAAGCGGATGGCCGACGCGTCAAGCTGGACATGGCGGCAGGTCAGCGTGGTCAGGCCGTAGGAGCGGTTCTGCCTGGCATATGTCTCGTTGCCGATACGGATCGCGGTGCAATCAAGCAGGTGGATGATCGTGGCGATCACGCAGCGGCGCGAGGTGCCGCGCGCGCTGATATCCTTTTCCACCTGCGCGCGGATCGCCGGAAGGCAGGCGCCGAACTTGCCCAGCCGGGCGAACTTGGCCTCGTCCTGCCGGGCACGATAGGCGGGGTGATAGCGATATTGCTTGCGGCCGCGTGCATCGCGACCGGTCGCCTGCAGATGTCCGTTGGCATCGGCGCAGATCCACACATCGGTATAGGCGGGAGGAATGGCGAGCGATGCAATCCGGCTGCGCGTGGCCTTGTCGCGGATCAGCTTGCCGGTGTTGTCATGATAGCTGAACCCGCGCCCGCGCCGGATGCGGCAGATGCCGGGGGCGTCGTCCTGCGTGAAGACCAGACTGCCATCCCCTGCCGGGGCCGTCCTGGCGCTGGTCACAGCACCACTGGGCAAGCATCGGGGGCGCTACATGCCCTCATGGTCCTTGTCGTCCGCCAGATCGTCGCGTCCGGCCCCTTTGGCCGAATTGCCTTGCGCGTCCTTGGGGCCGTAATACCGGTTCTCGCTCTGGCCACCTTCGATGAATCCCCGTTTCTCGCCGCGCTTTTCCTTGCCGGTGTGCGGGTTGGGATAGGCACCGCCCCCCGATTCGCCCGCGCCGCCCTTGCCGGTCAGCTGCTCCATGTCTTGCGACGATGCTCCATCGTCTGCCGGGTTACGCGCGTCTGTCATGTTGGCTCCCTTCGGAAATGGATGATGGCCAACGCTAGGCCCGGCTTTTCGCGCGGCCCTTAACATAGGCGTGTGTGGCCTCGCGGTGGCTGGGGGACACAGGGTCATGGGTTGCCGCTGATTCGGCGACATCAGACATGGGAGCCACACATGGAACGAACGCGTCATCAAGATACCCGCACCGAAGGATCGATTCTGGGCAGTTCGGTCAAGGGGTTGCTGATCACCGCCGGAGTGGCAGCCATCGCCAATCTGGGCCGCAAGCTGGCGGTGCAGGCGCCGACCGCGATGGCTGAGGACTGGTGCGAAGGCCTGGCCGGGGAGCACAAGGCAACGCTCGCCGTGATCGACAAGCTGCAAGACGTGACCGGCGATCATCCTCGGCAGCGTGCAATTCTTCTGACCAACCTCACGCACATGATCTCCAAGCACGCCCTGCAGGAAGAAAATGTCATCTACCCCGTGCTGCGCAGGGGTGAGGACAACGCAGCCGCAGAGGCGGCAGATTCGCTCAATCGTGACCACGGCCAGGTGAAGGCGATGCTCTATGAGCTCGCCCATATGGACAAGGGCGATCCGGCGTTCGGTGAAACGCTGGGCGAGCTGCGCAGCGCGCTGGAAGAGCATATGCGCGAGGAAGAGGACATCCTGTTCCCCGCGCTGCGGACCCGCTTGAGCGACGACGAAAACCGCAAGCTGACGCGCGAGATGAACATGGCCGGCCTGATGCTCGCCTGACTTGACCGTTGCGTGAGACCGGTAAGTCTCTTCAATCGCCATCGCCGTTGCGGACCACGGCGATGGCGACATCCTGTGCGCTGCCGCTCGCCAATACCACCAGCGTGCCATCCGCCATCGTCTGCAGGTGGCTGCTTTCGTGCTCGCCAGTGACGATGTTCATCTGGGTCACGTGATAGACCCCGGGCGCAAGTCCAGTGATCTCCACCGTGCTGGCATGGCCGCATTGCGCGCGGCTGCCCATCAGGCAGACGATCGCCTGGCCGGAATCGCCACATCCCATGACCAGCCCGTCGAAATTGGGGGCGGCTAGCCGGTCGCCCAAAGGCTGGCGGCGAAAGCTTTGCCAGTCGATCAGCGGCAGGAAACGCGCCAGCACCGCCTGCGCCTCGTGCATCGCGGGGATCAGCACATGCGGATGGCGATAGGGCCAGCGCATGCCGCCGCCCGCTCCGCCGCTCGCCAGATGCGCCCATTGCGTCCGTCGGAAGCAATCGGTGTCGAAATCGTCGGGCAGCGTGATGTGCCGGTCCTTGAAGGCGTGGATCGGGCCATGCTCTGTATCAAGCAGCGGGCGGTCGCCAGCGCATTGCGCCAGCGCCGCGCCCATCAGCCGCATCGTCGCCTCGGCAGGTGTCAGGCTGTTGCGCGGTTGATCGATCGTGCCCTTTTCATACAAATGCACGCTGGCAAAATCGAGACCGGGGTGGCGAAAGACGATGTCGCCCACCGCCGGGCGCTCGAGGAGCACCGGATAATAGACCGAGACCGTCTGCAGATGCGCACGACCGTGCAGCGCAATCTCTTCGGCGCGCAGGGCGTTCGACACCTCGGTGACGAAATCGTGCGCCGCATGCATGTCGCCGCCGGCATAGAAGCTGTCGATCTCGTTCCACAGGTCCCAGCCGAACACCGCCTGGCTGTGCCCCCAGCGGCGGGTGGCAAAGCGCATCCGTTCGATGATCGCCGCGCGCGTATCGCCGCAGGTGAACATGTAGCGCGGGGACTGGCACGGCCCGCCCATCGCCCTCGAATAGGGATGCGTCTTCCACCGGCGTGCCATGAAGAAGGTATCGAACGGGGTCAGCAGGAAGCGGATGTCGTGGCGCTCGCCCAGCGCGATCAGGTCGTCCCACAGCTGCACCATCCGCGGGCTGAACTGGCCGCAGCGGCTTTCCAGATGGCGATGGCGTACCTGGCTGTAGTCGAGCATCAGCCGCAGGCAGGTGACGCCGTGCGCCTTGAGGTCGGCGAAATGCCGGTCGACCGCCGCCGGGTCGCGCCGGCCATATAGCGCGGCGATATTGGGCCAGGTGATCGCCTCGTTATGCCCGACCGGAGCCCAATCCGAACCCGATTCGGTCTGGAAATAGGGCGCACCTTCGGCACAGCGTATCCAGTCCGCAACGACAGCAGGCGCCGCGACCTTGCGGATCGCCGCCGGTTCCAAAGCCGCTGCGTGCCTCATTCGGCGGCCACCACGCCCAGCCCTGCGAGCGCATCGAGCCGCCAGCGCGCATCCAGCCTGCGCCAGGTCGCCAGCGCCTGGCCGACGATCTGGTCCATGTTGTAATAGCGATAGGTCGCCAGCCGCCCGACGAACGTGACATCGTGGCAATCGCGCGCGAGCGTTGCGTAGCGCCGGTACATCTCCTGCGCCGCCGGATTGGGCACCGGATAATAGGGATCGCCCTCGTCCGCCGGATATTCGCGGGTGATGCTGGTCACGGGGGCCTCCTGCCCGGTCAGATGCTTGTATTCGGTAATGCGCGTATAGGGCGTTTTGATATCGGGGTAGTTGACCACCGCCGCCGGCTGCGCCTGTTCGGTTTCCAGCGTCTCATGCTGGAATCGCAGCGAACGATAGGGCAGCTTGCCGAGGTCATGGCCGAAATATTCGTCGATCGGCCCGGTCCATACCATATGATCCCAGGTGATGTCGTCGGGCAGGTCGGCATGGCTGATCCCGGTCACGATGTCGATCTGCGGATGGTCGAGCATCGCCTGGAACATCGCGGTATAGCCTTGATCGGGCATGCACTGGTAACTGTCGGTGAAATAGCGGTCATCGGTATTGGTGCGCGCTGGCACCCGCGCGGCGACGCTCTTGTCCAGCTCGGTGGGGTCGACGCCCCATTGCTTGCGGGTATAGCCCTGGAAGAACCTGGCATAGAGATCCTCGCCCACCTGCGCGACGACAGTATCGCGCGAGTTGCGGATCTCGCCGACATCGACCGCGACGGACTTCAGGTACGCCTCTGCCGCTGCATCATCCGCCAGATTCAGCCCGTACAGCCTGTTGAGCGTGGTGCGGTTGATCGGCATCGGCACCAGCTTGTCATCCACTGCAGCGAGCACGCGGTGCTCATAGGGCCGCCAGCCGGTGAAACGGGAGAGGTAATCCACGATATCGCGGCTGTTGGTGTGGAAGATGTGCGGCCCGTATTTGTGCACCAGGATGCCTGCATCATCGCGATGGTCAAAGGCATTGCCGCCGATATGGTCGCGCTTGTCGATCACCAGCACCGACTTGCCCGATCCTGCCGCAATCCGTTCTGCCATCACGGAACCGGCAAAGCCTGCGCCGACGACCAGCACGTCATAGTGACGGCGACGCGGAGCAAGGCGCGGCGTGGTGATGCGGCTGAGTTGCCGGGCGGCCAGTCCATCGTGCAGCTGTTGCGCGATTCGGGCCGTCATGCCGTTCCAGCTCTTGTCGGCCAGGCATTCGCTCGCCTCTGCGCGCCATGCCCTCCGATCCCTGTCGCTTGCCGCCAGCAGATCCTCGCATGCAGCAACGAAGCCTGCGGCATCCTCGGCGATGCGGATGCTGGCCAGCGCACCATAGGTATCGACCACATCCTTGATCGGGGTGGAGACGACCGGCAGGCCGCTCGCCATATATTCGGGCGTCTTGGTGGGGCTGATGAACCGGGTCGAGGCATTGCGCGCAAAGGGCATCAGCGCAATGTCCCAGTGCACGGCATAATCGGGCAGCTGGCCATAATCCCTGCCGCCCAGCCAGTGGATATTGGCCGGCCGGGGCAGGTCATCGGGGCTGATCTTGACCACCGGGCCGATCATCACGAATGCCCAGTCGGGGCGCAGCCGTGCCATCTCGCCCAGCAGCTCGAGGTCCATGCGCTCGTCGATCACCCCGTAGAAGCCCAGGCGCGGGCGGGGCAGGGCGGTCTGGTCTTCAGGTTCGGCAGTCTGACCTGCATCGCGCGCGAAATGCGCAATGTCGACGCCCGAGGGGAAGCACTGGATGTTGGCGTGGCGCCCGCGCCGCGCCTCGTACAGGCTGCGCCCGCCGCACAGCACCAGGTCCGCCCTTGCGATCAGCTCGGTCTCGCGCTCGGCAATGTCGCCGGGTGCAAAGGCAAAATTGGCCAGCTCGTCCATGCAGTCATAGACGATCAGGTCCGCGCGCACCGGAGCGCTGAACGCCAGCATCATCGGGGTATAGTACCAGTAGACCAGGGGGCCGGCATGGCCCGCGACCTCGGCCTGCAACAGCGTGCGCAGCGCCTGTTCGGTCGCCGCAGCGTCGAGGCCCGCCGGCAACACCGGGATGGCGCGGACCAGGCCCTTGTCCATCGCCAGCCGCTCCAGCCGGGGCTGATCGGATTGCGGGTCGAACCGGGGCTCTTCCCAGTAGATCACGTCAAAGCTCTGGCTCAGCCGGCTCATGATGTGCTGCGGTCGCTGGAATACCAGATCCCAGCGCAGGTGCGAGAAGCAGACGATGACCGGACGCGCCGAGGGGGCAGGGGTTTGGCTGTGCTGGAAAGGGCGGTGCATCGGGAGTCTCCGGATCGGGGTATCGTCCGGCCCGGTTCGGGCGGACGAGTCGCAAATGGACAATCCGGCACCTAGGCCAGCGCATCCCGACGCGGTCTTACATAGGTGAAACCCGGAGTTTTCCGGAAATCTGGCGCAGCCTGACCCATGTTATGGGGCCGCGCTGCGCCAAGGCTCAGCCTTGCACCATCACGCCGGAACATCGTGTCCCGGTGCCAGATGGAGTGAAGGACATGACCAGTATTTTCGGAATGGCACTGCTGCCGCTGTGGATCATGGGTGTGCCGGTCATCGGCGCGCTGATCAGCCTGGCGATGCCGGCCCCGCGCCACAACACCATGCCGCGCAACCGTCGCCGTGACGCGCATGTCGGCACGACGCATATCGCAAGGACACAGGTGGGCACCCCCCATGTCGATGGTACGGCAGCGCCCTATTCGCGCGGCTGATTCACCGTTCGGATGCGCCGCCTTGCCGTGCTTGGGCGTCAGCGCGCCTGCAACGTCTGCGCTGATGGTGGGTTGGGTCACCGTGACGTCTGTCGATGCGATCCGCCCAGAGGATCACATTTCACCACCAAACAGAGGATTTCCCGTGATGACCGACACCATTTCGAAAATGCACGAAGGCGAGCTTCCCGGGTTGGAGGCCGATCTGGACCCCAAGCCCGAATGGCAGCCGCGCTATGCCGGGTCGGCCCGGTTGAAGAACAAGGTGGCGATCATCACCGGCGGCGATTCGGGGATCGGCCGTGCCGTTGCCGTGCTGTTTGCGCGAGAAGGGGCCAATGTCGTGCTGTCGTATCTCGAAGAGCATGAAGACGCCAAGGACACTGCCCGGATGGTGGAAGCCGAAGGCGCAAAGGCGCAGATCATAGCAGGCGATATCGGCGAGCGCGCGCACTGCGATGCCATCGTCGATCTGGCGATCAGCACGTTCGGCCGGCTCGATATCCTGATCAACAATGCCGGCGAACAGCATCCTGACAAGGATATCACCGACATTTCGGACAAGCAGCTTCAGCGCACCTTCCAGACCAATGTCTATGGCATGTTCCACATGGTCCAGGCCGCAATGCCGCACCTGAAAGAAGGTGCGGCGATCGTGAACTGCACGTCGGTGACGATGTACAAGGGCGCCGACGAACTGCTCGATTATTCCGCCACCAAGGGCGCGATCACCGCATTCACGCGCAGCCTGTCGCAGAACCTGGCCGAACAGGGCATCCGCGTGAACGGTGTTGCGCCGGGACCCATCTGGACGCCGCTGAACCCGTTTGGCGGGGCGAGCGAAGAAAAGCTCGCGCATTTCGGCGAATCCACTCCGATGGGCCGTCCCGGCCAGCCCAACGAGGTCGCGCCCTGCTTCCTGTTTCTGGCGTGCGACGATTCCAGCTACATGAGCGGTCAGGTGCTGCACCCCAATGGCGGGATCGTCGTCGGCAGCTGACCTGCCTGCGCGTCCTGTGCGGCTGTGCCTGAGACGAACCGACCTGATCCTAACCTGTGCAAGGGCCATTGCGGCGTTGTTTTCGGACAATGGCCGTGGTGGCCCTGCGAGCATCCCGGTCCCCAGGATGCGCGGCCACAGCAACAGGAAAGGAAGCCAAAGTGGCTGATAACAATCAGAACTGGACCGATCACGAATCGAACCTTCAGGGCAATCGCCGGTCGGAAAACGATACGGCGCGCTCTGCCAACCATCAGGGCGGAGGCGCAGGAGGGCTGTCCTCCCCCGCGCACCAGTCGTCCGCCCCGCAACAACAGGGCGGATATGGGCAGCGCGGACAGGGCGACTATCAGCAGAGCAGCCATGGTCAGGGCGGATATCAGGATCGTGGTCATCGGGACCGCAGCCAGCCCGATCAGGATCGGGGCGGATCATCCTACCAGCCCGGTGGGCGATTTGCCGATCCTGCGGTTTATGGCGGTGGCGGCGGTTCGGGATCGAGCGGATATGGCGGCGGTGGCGGCTTTGGCCAGAACGGCCAGGATTATGCCCAGGTCGGCGGCTTCGCCCAGGGCGGTGGCTGGGGCGGGGCTGGTCAGGGCGACGATCGGTCGCGCGGCTATGGCCTCGACCAAGATAACCAGGGGCAAAACAGCCAGGGCCAGAATAGCCAGGGCCAGTACGACCAGCGCCAGGGAGGGCAGAGCCAGGGCAGCTATGGACAGCAGCAAGGCGGCGGCAACGATGATCGGCATCGGCACGACCCGCATTATACAAGCTGGCGCCAGAAACAGATCGAGCAGCTCGACCGGGATTATGAACGTTACAACCAGCAGCGACAGAGCCAGTTCGACCAGGACTTCAATGAATGGCGCTCGAAGAATCGCGAAGACAATCAGCAGGCGACATCCGGGTCCGACACATCTGCGACCGAACCTAGCAAAGCCGACAAGAGCTGAATTTAACGCATGTTAAGTGCGGTGCCTGAAACCACCAGACGGGGGGCATTTTGCCCCCCGTTTGTCGTCGGTTCGTCGCGAAAGCCCCACCTGCTTATACCAGTATAGCGCTGCAGCCTGAACGAAATGAAAGTTTGTAACACGAGGGTACAAACTGAAAGTCTCACCTTATGACCATGCATGCGAGCTTGCCGATCGCGTTTCCGTCGCAATCCCGTCCGCCTTCCAGCTTTATCGAACCGCGATGCGATTTCATTCAGCAGGGCGATACCATCCTGCGTCCGCGCCTGGTGCTGGAAGGCTGGGCTGCCGGGTATCGAATCACCTTTGATGGTCGGCGTCAGCTGACCAACCTGTATCTGCCGGGGGAAATCATCGGTGTATGGCGCACCAGCCAGCCCAGTTTCTATCATGCGGTCATGTCGGTGAGCCGCCTGTCGCTGGTCGAGTTCAACACGCTTCCCGAGAGCGAGGTGGTGGAAACCGAATGCGCGCTCATCGAACGGCAGCTGGAAAACAGCATCTTCCGCCTCGGTTGCCTCAATGCCTATGAGCGCATGGCGCACCTGTTCCTGGAACTGGGCGAGCGGCTGGAAATGCGCGGCCACGGCAGCGAAGACTGCTACCACATGCCGCTGACCCAGGAGCTGCTCGCCGATCTGGTGGGCATATCCTCTGTCCACGTCAATCGCACCTTGCAGCAGATGCGCGCCGACGGCGTGATTCGACTGGTCAACGGCCGTCTGGAGCTGGCCGATCGTGGGCAATTGGCCGAAATGGTGAATTATCAGCGATTGTTCTGAACCGCTTGGCAGGTGCCTCGTTATCGTCTGATGGATCAGACGGAATTATGGGACGCGCTGTGGACACCGGCAGTGGCGTTGCTGCTGGTGTCGGGCGCGCTGGTTGCCCATCGCATCGCGATGTTCATCGCCACCCGCATTGCCCGGCGCACCACCACCGATCAGGACGAGGCACTGCTGGCGTGCGTGTTTCATCCGCTGCGCTGGATCCTGGTAGCGCTGTTGCTGCTGTGGATCGACGATCTGGCCGATCGCGGCGATGCCTTGGCGGATGCGGTCGTCGGGCTGGTCCGTATCGTTATGCCGATCCTCTGGGGCTGGCTGGTCATCGCGATCATCCGCTTCGCTCATGGCTATATCGATGCGCGCTCGGATGTCGCGGCAGAGGACAATCTGGCTGCCCGGCGCAGGCGCACGCGCGCGGAAATTCTGGCGCGCATCGCCACGGTGATCGTCGTGCTGGTCAGCTTTGGCCTGCTGCTGCTCAAGATTCCCGAGGTGCGTGAGATCGGCGTCGCATTGGTCGCCTCTGCAGGTATCGCCGGCCTGGCCTTCGGCGTCGCCGCGCAGCCTTTGCTCAAGAATCTGGTGGCCGGCATGCAGCTCGCGTTTACCGAGCCGGTGCGGATCGATGATGTCGTGGTTTATCGGGGCGAATGGGGCCGGGTGGAGAAAATCTCGCTGACCTATGTCGTGCTGAAGATCTGGGACGACCGCAGGCTGGTCATCCCGGTGGCCAAGCTGCTCGAGGAGCCGATCGAGAACTGGACGCGCGAGACCAGCCATCTGCTGGGCACGGTGATGATCCATCTCGATCATGCCGCCGATATCGAGCGGCTGCGCGTCTGCGCGCTGGAGGCGGTGCGGGGCCACCGGCTGTGGGACGGGCGCGTTGCCGTCCTGCAGGTCACCGACATGACCGCCGACGTGCTGGAGGCGCGCATCCTGATGAGCGGGCGCAATGGATCGGAGCTGTTCGACATGCGCTGCGATGTCCGCGAGACGGTGGTGCGCTTCATCGCGGCAGAAATGCCCGAATCTTTCAACCGCAGCCGTCTGGCGCTGGAACCCCTGGAGGCCGCATGAGCATCGACTGGATCACCATTGCAGGGACGATCGGTGCGTGCGCCTCAGTCGCCAGCTTCACCCCGCAGGCGTGGAAGATCATCCGCAGCCGGTCGACCGAAGGGCTGTCGCTGCGGATGTTCGCGCTGACCAGCCTGGCCTTTGCCGCCTGGACCAGCTTTGGCCTGCTCAAGTCCGAATGGACGCTGATCATCCCCAACGCCATCTGCCTGTGCTTTGCGTTGTTCATCCTGGCGATGATCGCGTTGCCGGATCGCAAAACAAAAGAAGTCGCCGAAAAGCTGGACCCGGCGGCCTGACCCAGGGCGCCATTGGGTGCACAGCAGCCTATGTTGGCGCGTGGCGGGCGGCATTGTGCGGTTGTTCCGGGTAAAGGAGTGCAACCATGAGTGCCGACCGCCGCCGGGAAATGGCCCGCGACCGCACCGATTTTGCCGAGGATCGCACGATTCTGGCGCACGAACGCAGCTTTGCCGGCTGGATGCGCACCGGCATGGCCGCAGTGGGCATCGGTCTGGGCTTCAACGCCCTGTTCCGTTCGCTGCAGCCTGAATGGGTGCCCAAGGCGATCGCGACGGCATTCCTGCTGGTGGCGGTCTATATCTTCCTTTCGGCTGAACGGCGCGCGCGCCGCATTCTGGACCAGCTCGATGCGCACAGCGTTTCGGCGCTCAAGCCGGTTCGCATCCAGCTGTTGTCGTGGATGCTCACGGTGTCGACTCTGGCACTGGTCGGCGCAATCTGGCTGCTGATCGGCGGTCAGTCTGGCTGAGCGGCCAGGCTGGCAAGGACAGGGTTGCTGGCGACCTCCTGCGCGACATAGTGCGCCGCCTGTTCCGCCTGTTTGCGCCCCAAGTGCCAGTCGAGGATTTGCATGCCCTGCACGATCGGCGGGCTGAGCGGGATATCGTCCTCGCGCAGCATCGATCGCGACGCGATGCGGCTGGCCACCACCATCGATCGTTGCATGATCTCGACGATCGAGGGGAAATCGCTGTCCGACTTGCGCCGCAGCAGCACATCGCGGATCAACTGCCCGCGCCGCCGCAGCGACTGGTACGCCGCCTTGATCCGCCACACCTGCCCAGCCTCGCCCAGCGTCACGACGATGTTGGGGCCGGACTTGAGCGCGCGCATGGTGACCACCGGCACATTGTCCAGCACCCCGCCATCGACCAGGATATTGCCGTCGCTGTCGATGAACGGCGGCAGGATGGTGGGCAGCGATCCCGATGCGCGCACCGCATGCCATAGCGGCCCGCGACGATGGACATGCAGATCGTTGGTCGAAAGATTGGTCGAGATGGCGAAGAAATTGATCGGCTGGTCGGCGATGTCCGCTGCGCCATAGCGTGCTTCGAGCTCGGTATCGAACACGGCGGGATCGAGCAGCGAATGGATGGGCACGGTGAAGCGTCGCATCGCCTTGGCATCGATGAACATCGCCTCCATCTGGTCGAGCGTCTGCGGGACCGAGAGCCCCTGGGCGATCGCCGCGCCCATCGCGGCGCCCGCGCTGGTGCCGCCGATCAGGTCGATGGGGATGCCTGCCTGCTGCAGTCCGCGCACGATGCCCAGATGCGCGCAGCCCAGGGCGCCTCCGCCGGCCAGCACAAGGCCAACGGCGCGTCCGGTGAGGAACCGCGCCACGCGGCGGAAATCCGCCTCGCTGTCTGTGGCGACATGGTGGTGCAGATGCGGATCGCGTCCCGCAAGCCAGGCTGCAGTGCCGCCGATCGGCCGTCCTGCGGCATCGCGCAGCACCAGCAGCGTGCGGTTGGCCGGTTCGATCGCCGCGCAGCCGACCTGCTCGAGCGGGTTCAGCGTCGGGCTGGCCCCGGCCTCGGCGACCATCAGCAGCCCATCGGCATTGCGGCAGACCAGCGAGCCCCATTCGGGATCACCGCCGGCATCGATCAGCAGATAGCCCCGCCGCGCCTCGTGTTCGCGCAGCCAGGCCTGATAGGCGCTGGCCGGGCCCTGGGGCACATCGGATTCGCGCACCAGCATCACCTGGCGGTCGTCGGGTACGGTGCGGCGGACAGCATCGGCCAGACGATCGAGCACCCCCGGATCAATCCGGCTGCTGCCGCACGGCACCACCGCAATGACGCGCGGCAGGCGTGCCTCCATCGGCGGAGTTTTCGCGGTCACGGCTGCCAGCCTTTGCGTGACAGCCGTCAGGATGGCGGGGACGAGCTGCGGAAATTCGCTCACGACCGCGTCATAGCTTTGCCGGTCGAGCACCATGACCACGCTGTCGCGGCTGGCCTGCAACGTGGCCGTGCGCGTGCCACCGCCGAAAAAGGCCAGCTCGCCCACCGGCTCGCCCGCCTCGATCTGCGCGACGGCCTTGCGACCGGCGGGCGTTTCGATGAGCACGCGCAGCCGCCCGGTTTCGAGGAAATACAGCGAATCGGCACTGTCGCCCTGGCGCACCAGTACGTTGCCCGCAGGCAGATCCAGCCGTTGCGCGCGGTCGCTCAGCGCAGCGATCGCGGCCTGGTCGACCCCGGCGAACAGCCCAGACTGCATCCAGTCGCGCAAGCTGCCATCCGCGCTGTGCTCTGTCGGCTTGGCCGTCACCCAGTCCCTCCCGGCTTGGCCCCACCGACCCATTCTTGAGGATGCGGGTGCCGCGCGGCGAGTCTAGCCCAGCAATGCGCAAAACAGAAGCCCGTCGGCGGGGCACCCGGGCTTTGCGACCAGTCGAGCAACGCTTTGCCCGCTCATCCCTTGATACCATGCTGGCCGGGCCGCCCCCCAACCGCCTCTTGGTCCGGTCAGCAGCCTCGAACCCCATCAGGGGCTGGGCACAGGCGGACAGGCAAGAGGACACAGACATGCATGACAGCACGCTCGAACGCGGCCAGGATACGATCTCCAGCGACCGCGTTGATGGAACCGCCGTCTATGGCGGCGATCGCGAAAAGATCGGATCAGTCACCAACATGCTGATCAGCAAGCGCGAAGGCAAGGTGACCGATGTCATCGTGTCGGTCGGCGGCTTTCTCGGCATCGGCAGCGAACTTCACAGCCTTCCCTGGTCAAAGCTGACCTATGACACCGATCTGGGCGGATATCTGGTCTCGGTGACCGCAGACCAGCTCAAGAACGCGCCGAGCTTCTCGGAAGGCGAGCGCGACCGCGCCTATGATCGTGAATATCAGACCAGCGTTTACGATTATTGGGCAGTCAAGCCCTATTGGTAAGGCATTGGTCCCACCAATGCCATGACGGGCCGGTGAGTCGTAAGGCTCACCGGCCCGTTTCGCGTCGGCGTGGGCGTGGGATAATGCCTTGCGTTGCGGGCAGCGCTGGTCTTAAGGGACGCGGCGCGCGCCCGTTGCATCCGGTCAGGAGCAGCGATGCTCACTGAAGGTTCTGGATCCGGATGCTGAAACGGCTTTATCACTGGACGCTTGCCAAGGCGGCGCATGAAAAGGCGCCCTACTGGCTCGCTGCAGTCAGCTTCATCGAATCAAGCTTCTTCCCGATCCCGCCCGATGTGATGCTGGCACCGATGTGCCTGGCCAAGCCCGAAAAGGCGTTCCGGTACGCGCTGATCTGCACGATCGCCTCGGTCATCGGCGCGCTGTTCGGCTATGCCATCGGCTATTTCCTGTTCGAGACGGTGGGAATCGCCATTCTGGACTTCTACGGGCTGGGCGAGAAATTCGAAGCGTTCAAGGTCAGCTTCAATGAACAGGGCTGGTTGATCGTGCTGCTGGCGGGTTTCACCCCGCTGCCGTTCAAGGTGATCACCATCGCTGCCGGCGCCACCGCGATGCCGCTCTATATCCTGGTGATGGCCTCGGTCATCGCGCGATCGGCGCGGTTCTTTCTGGTCGGTGCCCTGTTGTGGAAGTTCGGCCAGCCGATGCAGGACTGGATCGACAAGCATTTTGCGCTCGCCACCAGCGTTGTCGGCGTGCTGTTCGTCGGTGGCTTCGTGGCGTTGAAGTTCGTCCTCTAGACCGGTCAGGATCCCGGACGCCGGACCAGCAATTCCTCATAACGGCGGCGCAGTGGCTCGGGGATCGGCTTGGCGCCAGTCTTGTCGGTCAGCACAAGAGTGGAGACGCAGGTCGCCACGCACACGCCCTGCTGGAAGGCGGCGGAATAAATGTCCCAGCTCGATGAACCGATGCGACCGATGCCGCTCATCACCTCGACCGGATCGGGGAAATGCGCCTCTGCGACATAATCGATCGCTACCGATGCGATCAGCCAGCGCTCGCCGGGCTGGCGGCGTTCCAGCCCCAGATTGCGGTTGAACCGCACCCGGCCATTCTCGAATAGCGCCGCCATCGCGACATTGTTGATATGGCCGAGCGGGTCCAGATCCTGGAAGCGCGTTTCGGTAACGGTGCTGAACGGATAGCTTTCCGGATCGCGCTGCCAGGATTCTGATCTGGGCATAAGGGGTTCCGGTCGCGCCTCAGAGCGAGCGACCGATGAGCTCCTTCATGATTTCGCTGGTACCGCCGAAGATGCGCGTCACGCGTGCACCGCGCCAGGCACGGGCGATGGGATATTCGTTCATGTAACCGGCGCCGCCGTGCAGCTGCAGGCACTTGTCCATGACTTCCCACTGCAGTTCGGTGTGCCACAGCTTGGCGGCAGCGCCTTCGACTGCGGTCAGTTCCTTGGTCGCGTGGCGGTTCAGGGCCCAGTCGAGATGCGCCCAGCCGACCTGCAGCTTGGTCTTGAGATCGGCGAGCACGAAACGGGTGTTCTGGAAATCGAACACCGTCTTGCCGAAGGCCTTGCGGTCCTTCACGAAGGCGACGGTATCGTCATAGGCCTTTTGCGACGATGCCATCGCGCTGACCGCGATCGACAGGCGCTCCTGCGGCAGTTCGCTCATCAGGTAGATGAAGCCCTTGCCTTCTTCGCCCAGGCAGTTGGTCATCGGCACGCGCACGTCGTTGAAGAACAGCTCCGAGGTGTCGGCGGCGTCCTGGCCGATCTTGTCGAGGTTGCGGCCGCGGGCAAAGCCCTCGCGATCGGCTTCGACGAGGATGATCGACACGCCCTTCCAGGCGGGCTGCACTTCGGTATCGGTCTTGGCGCACACCAGGATCAGGTCAGCGTTCTGGCCGTTGGTGATATAGGTCTTCGATCCGTTGATGACGTAGTGATTGCCATCCTTCTTCGCGGTGGTGCGGATGCCCTGAAGGTCAGATCCGGTGCCCGGCTCGGTCATCGCGATCGCGGTGATCGTCTCGCCCGAAACCAGGCGCGGCAGCCACTTCTGCTTCTGCTCTTCCGAACCGTACTGGACCAGATAGTTGACCACGATGTCCGACTGCAGCGAGAAGCCGAGCGGCGATCCGCCGAAATACGCGGCTTCCTCGTTGACGATGGCGTTGTAGCCGAAGTCCAGGCCCAGGCCGCCATATTCTTCAGGAACGGTGGGGCACAGCATGCCGAGTTCACCGGCCTTGGGCCAGATTTCACGTGGAACAATCTTTTCCTCGTCCCATTTCACCGCATTGGGCGCGACCTCTTCCTGCATGAAGCGGCGAACGGTCTGGCGAAACGCCTCGTGATCGGCATTGTAGGCGGTGCGGGCTAGGGCATCGAGCGACATGGGTTCTCTCCGGTGGATGTCTCGGCCGTGCGATTCATGCCGCGCGGCGACGGGGAAGGTCTAGCGGCGCGTTTACGCGAACGTCAACCGCTATTTAATCGCTTGGTTAAAATTGGGAAATTATGTTGCCTGCGCGCGGCCCATCTTCACGCCCCTTCCCGGAAGACTGGCGATATCGGATGTTGTGACGCAATCTATCGGCTGTTATCTTCGAAGCGTGGTGTTCAGGACATAGTCCGGATTCACGTCCGGCCATTTGCATAGGTGCAGACAATGGTCCCATTTCATCTTGCAGGATTATCCCTGCTGCTTCTTGCATCCGCCGCCGACGCGCAGCAACCTCGCCCGCTGGAGCGAACCGAAATCGTCGTGGTCGGTGCCAGCCTCGCCGATCTTGAGGCAGACGTCGCTCGCTGCCAGTCCGGCGGCTGCTCGGTGCGCGAGGACGTGATCGCCTCGGTCCGCTATGCCGAGGCGCAGTTTCGCAATGGCGACTATCTGGACGCCCGCAATGTGCTGGGAAGAGCTGTGGCGCGCACGAAAAGGGATGCCGACAGCGATCCACTGGCCGTGGCAGAACTGCATACCGCGCGCGCTACCGTGGCGTGGCATTATGGTGACCAGCGCGAGGCTCTGCTCGCCACGGAAGCAACCACGCGTCTGCTCGACCGCCATGCTCCGCAATCGTCCAACGCGCTGATGGCACGGATGCGGATGATCAGCGCGCAGGCAGCGATGTTCAGCATCGGTTACAGCACCAACCGGCTGAAGCAGCTTGCAGACGATGCGCGCGCTGCCAACCAGCCGGTGATCGCGACGCGTGCAGATCTGGGGCGGGCAGCGCTGCTCGACCAGAGCGGTCGCCACGAAGAGGCGCAGGTGCTGCTCGCAGCGGTGCAGACCAGCCCGCCATCCGGCAGCGAAGCCGCCGGGCTCGCAGCGAAGATCCTCGCCGCCCGGCTGAAGGCGCGGCGCGGCGAGCCGGAGGTCATCGAGGCGCTGATTGCCGCGCTGGACTCCGGTCATAAGCGGCAGGGTCCGATTCTGGTTTGGTCCCCTGAAATTCCTGTTCCCACAGGAACCGGCAGCGCCCTTGTCATGTCGGAGAGAGGCCTCCAAGTGCGCTCATCGGATGTTATTGGACTGCGCTGGGTCGACATTGGCTTTGCGATCGGTGCCGATGGCAGGGTCGAGGATGTCGAGGTGCTGCGAGGATCGCCCAACCCAAGCTGGAGCAAGCCCCTGCTCACCATGATCGGGCAGCGGCGCTATACGCCGTCGGCCGAGCCTGACGATCTGGTGGGTCGCTACCGTGTCGAGCGATATACACTGACCGGCGAATTCACCGTCCCGACAGGTTCGTTGATCCGTCGCCGCGCCATGAACGTCAGGTTCGAGCAGCTGGATCTGACCGTCGCGCCGCCGCGCCAGGCCGTACCGCCCGTCGCACCCAGCTAGCGCCTGCCAGGCGCGCGGCTGGCATGGCGCGCAAGCCTATGCTGCGCGGCACGTGTTCTGGTCTGGCGAAGCGTTTGCGCGAGCATCCACCGCCATCAGACGGGCTGCTTGCAATCAGAGCGCTCAGCCCTGCGAGCGGCCGCGCGCCATCACCGCCTGCCTGGCCTGCTCGACAGCCTCTGGCGCAACCTGCGTATTGGCGGCAATCGACCGTTCGGCTTCGAGCGTCATGCCCTCGCCAAAGGGCAGCGCAAAGCCATCGTCGATCAGCGCCTTGTAGGCCGCTGCCATGGCCGGATCGATGCTCGCCATGTCGCGCGCCAGCGCCATGGCGGTTGGCAACAGCGCATCAGCCTCCACCACCCGGTTGACCAGCCCCCAGCGCTCCGCGGTGGCAGCATCGAGGAAATTCCCGGTTAGCGACAGTTCCTTGGCACGCGACAGGCCGATCATCCGCGACAGCTTCTGCGACAGTCCCCAGCCGGGCATGATGCCGACGCGGGCATGGGTATCGGCAAAGCGGGCGTTGGTCGATGCGATCAGAACGTCGCAGGCCAAGGCCAGTTCGAAGCCGCCGGTGATCGCCACGCCATTGATCGCGCCGATCACGGGCTTGGCACATTGCTCCACCGCCCTGACCGGGTTGTCGCGCGGATCGGTGGCGTTGGCCGCGCCCAGCCCGGCCGTGCTCGCGCCCAGCTCCTTGAGGTCCAGCCCGGCGGTGAAGGCGCGGGTGCCTGCGCCGGTGAGAACCACCGCGCGGACCGTATCGTCGCTGGCGACCGCCAGCATCGCCTCGGCCAGCTCCACCCGCAGCGCAGCCGACAGCGCGTTCATCGCTTCGGGGCGGTTGAGTGTCACGACGGCGACACCGTCGGCGATCTCGATCAAAATCAGCGGCATGAAGGCTCCCTGTGCCCGGCAGATGGCCAAGGCTATCGGGCGCGGTCGTTATCGGCAAGGGCTTCGGGCGCGTTGCCATGCGCGCAAGCCGCAGGCGCCCGGCACCGTAGCGGCACCCCAGGTGCAGGACAGGAAACCCGCAGAGCATGCTGCGCAACATAAAAGGGGCGCAAAAGCTTGCCCAAGCCCGTCCGGCAAGGCTATGCGTTGCTTCAGGGGCGTCTTCAACCAATCAGGCCGGAAACCGGCGCGAAGATAGCGAAAAACCACCAGCGGCCGCAGCAACGCATCCGCCAGACAAGGGCCTGTCGATGACCGAGAAGACCAACGTCCAGTTCACCGAGCGCGAGGCGCTGTACTTCCACTCTTCGGGACGTCCCGGAAAAATCGAGATCATCGCCTCCAAGCCGATGGCGACGCAGCGCGACCTGAGCCTTGCCTATTCGCCGGGCGTTGCCGTGCCCGTGCGCGCCATCGCCGAAGACCCGTCCAAGGCCTATGATTACACCGCCAAGGGCAATCTGGTCGCGGTCATCTCCAACGGTACCGCGATCCTGGGCCTCGGCAATCTCGGCGCGCTCGCCTCCAAGCCGGTGATGGAAGGCAAGGCGGTACTGTTCAAGCGCTTTGCCGACGTCGATTCGATCGATATCGAGGTGAACACCGAAGACGTCCAGCGCTTCATCGAATGCGTCGAGCTGCTCGAGCCGACCTTCGGCGGGATCAATCTGGAAGACATCGGCGCGCCCGCCTGCTTCATCATCGAACAGGCGCTGAAAGAGCGGATGAACATCCCGGTCATGCACGATGACCAGCATGGCACCGCGATCATTTCCGCCGCCGGTCTGCTCAACGCCTGTTATCTGACGGGCCGTGATTTTGCCGATGTGAAGATGGTGGTCAACGGCGCGGGCGCGGCTGCCATCGCTTGCACCGAGCTGATCAAGGCGATGGGTGTGCGCCACGACAACGTGCTGATGTGCGACCGTTCGGGCGTGATCTATCAGGGCCGCGACGATCTCGACCAGTGGAAGTCGGCGCATGCCGCCAAGACCGACCGCCGCACGCTCGAAGAGGCGCTCGATGGCGCGGATATCTTCCTGGGGCTTTCGGCCGCCGGGGCGTTGAAGCCCGAAATGGTGATGAAGATGGCGCCGCAGCCGATCATCTTCGCGATGGCCAATCCCGATCCGGAAATTACCCCGCCCGATGCCAAGGCCGCTCGCCCCGATGCGATCATCGCCACCGGCCGGTCGGATTATCCCAACCAGGTCAACAACGTGCTGGGCTTCCCGTTCATCTTCCGCGGCGCGCTCGATGTGCGTGCGACGGCGATCAACGAGGAGATGAAGATCGCGGCCGCCAAGGCGATCGCCGAGCTGGCGCGCGAACAGGTGCCCGAAGAGGTCGCTGCGGCCTATGGCGGCGCGACGCAGAAGTTCGGCGTCGATTACATCATCCCCGCGCCCTTCGATCCGCGTTTGATGGAGCGGGTCTCGGCGGCGGTGGCGCAGGCGGCGATGGATACCGGCATCGCGCAAAAGCCGATCGAGGACATGGCGGCCTATCGCCATTCGCTCAAGAGCCGCCTCAACCCGACCACGGCGGTGCTGACCCAGGTGTACAGCGATGCCCGCGCCAATCCCAAGCGCGTGGTGTTTGCCGAGGCCGAAGAGGAAGTGGTGCTGCGCGCCGCGATCCAGTTCCGCGATGGCGGCTATGGCACGCCCGTGCTGGTCGGCCGCGAACAGCGGGTGCGCGACAAGCTCAAGGAACTCGCGGTCGACGATCCGATGGCCTTCGAGGTGCACAATTCGGTCAACTCGCCTCTGGTGCCGCGCATGGTCGATGTGCTGTACGAACGGTTGCAGCGGCGCGGCTACCTCAAGCGCGACGTCAAGCGCATGGTCAACCAGGACCGCAACATCTTCGGCTCGGCGCTGCTGCATCTGGGCGAAGCGGACGCAATGCTCACCGGCATCACCCGCACCTTTGGCCAGTCGATGCGCGAGATCCGTCGCGTGCTCGACCCCAAGCCGGGCGAGACGCCGTTCGGTATCCATGTCATGGTCGGCAAGAGCCACACCGTGTTCCTCGCCGACACCACGGTCAACGAACGGCCCAATGCCGAGGAACTGGCCTGCATTGCGGAAAACACCGCGCATGTCGCGCGCAGGCTGGGGCACGAACCGCGCGTTGCCTTCCTGTCGTACTCGAATTTCGGCAATCCCTCGGGGCGCTGGCTGGACAATATCCGCGACGCGGTGAGCATCCTCGACCAGCGCGGGGCAACGTTCGAATATGAAGGCGAGATGTCGCCCGATGTCGCGCTCAACCCCAAGCTGATGGCCAATTATCCGTTCTGCCGTCTGTCGGCACCGGCCAATGTGCTGATCATGCCGGGGCTGCAATCGGCGAACCTCTCGGCCAAGCTGCTGCGTGAGCTGGGCGGCGATGCGATGATCGGGCCGATGCTGATCGGCATGGAAAAGCCCGTGCAGATCGCGGCGATGTCATCGACGGCAGGCGATCTGCTGACGCTGGCGCTGCTCGCCTCGGCAGGCGTGGTCGGCTGATCGGCTGAAAGGATCAGGCAGCTGGGACGGCGGACAGCATCCGCCGGACCAGCGCCACCAGGTCATCGGGCGCAAACGGCTTGGTGATCAGCAGGTCGTGCGGGCAGCCGCTTTCCAGCGCACCGCCGGCATAGCCCGTCATCAGCACGATCGGGATTTCGGGCCAGGCGCGGTGCACCTCGGCTGCGAGCGCTCTGCCGTCCATGCGCGGCATGGTGATGTCGCTCAGCAGCAGGTCGGGCCGTGGTTCTGCTGCGCGCATCATGTCCAGCGCCTGCTGGCCATCCTCGGCCTCGACCACCTTGAACCCCGCCTCCTGCAGCACATCGCAGACATGCGCGCGCAGCGCGGCATTGTCTTCGGCCAGCATGATCGTGCAACCAGCGCGGCAGGTGTCCTCGCCATCGCCGCGCAACACGCCCTGCGCCGATGCATCCGCCGCATCCTCGGTCACCGGCAGCCACAGGCTGAGCGTGGTGCCTTCGCCCGGCGCGGTCTTGAGCGTGACGAAACCGCCTGACTGCACGACAAAGCCCTGCACCTGGCTGAGCCCCAATCCGGTCCCCTTGCCGATGTCCTTGGTGGTGAAAAACGGCTCGAAGATGTGTTCTGCCACATGCGGCGCGATGCCCGATCCGGTGTCGTCGACGCAAAAGCGGACATAGCGGCCCGGCGGGGCATCGTAACCGTCCGCCAGATCCTCTGCATCACGGTGCGCATTGGTGGCCTGGATGGTGATCGTGCCCGGCTGATCCATCGCATCGCGGGCGTTGACGACCAGGTTCAGCAGCGCGTTTTCCAGCTGGCTGGCATCTACGGTGATCGGCCACAGGCTGTCGGGGCATTCGACGTTGAGCGTGTGCCGCTCATCGAGCGCCTGCGCCGCGAGCGGCTCCAGATCGCGGATGAGGTCTGCGGGCTTGATCCGCGTCGGGGTGAGCGACTGGCGGCGGGCATAAGCGAGCAGCCGCTGCGTCAGATTGGCCGCGCGGCCGGCACCATCGCGCGCGTTGGCAATGGCCGCATCCGCCCTGTCGATCTGGCCCGATGCAATGCGCTTTTGCGCGATATCGAGATTGCCCGAGATGATGGTCAGCAGGTTGTTGAAATCATGCGCGATGCCGCCGGTCAGCTGGCCGATCGTTTCCATCCGCTGGACCTGCGCCAGCTGCGCTTCCGCCGCTCGGGCGCGGGTGATGTCGCGCGCGATGCCGAAGATCAGATCGCCCTCGCGTGCCAGGCTCCAGCTGGCGAAGATCGGCTGCCCATCTCGCCCGCGCATCTCGCGCTCGACCTGAACGTCGCTCTGCCCGCTCGCCAGCTGCACCTGCGCGCCATCCTGCGGATCGGCAAAGAACGCACTGATATGCGTGGTGCTGTCCGCAGGAACCGGCCCGAATGCCTTTTCCCAGGCCGGGTTGCCCGCTACCAGCACGCCATCGGTCGTGGTTATCAGCATCATGTCGAGCGATGAATCCCACAGCCGGTCGCGCTGGTCTGCAGCCAGGTTTGCGGCGAGCTGCTGGTGAATCAGCTGCTTGCGCAATTCCAGCAGGGCTGCAACCTGCCGCGCCAGTGCTGCCAGCATCGATGCGCCGTCAAAGTGCGTTCGCGGCTGGCTGTCGGACAGGCAGATGGTGCCCAGCGCATAGCCTTCGCCATTGATGATCGGCGCGCCGGCGTAAAAACGGATGTGCGGCGGCCCGGTCACCAATGGATTGTCAGCAAAGCGCGGATCTTGTGCGGCATCCAGCACCACCATGACTTCGCTTGTGCGAACGGCATGGTCGCAAAAGGCGATCGAGCGAGGGCTATGGTTCAGGTCCAGCCCTTCGGACGCCTTGAACCACTGGCGTTCTTCCTCGACGATCGAGATGAACGCGGTCTCGCAATCGCCAATCGCCCGAGCCAGCGCAACCAGATCGGCATACAGGCCGTTGTCAGTCTCGTCGGGACAGAGCTGATAGGCGCGCAGGGCGGCAAGCCGTGCGGGCTCGTCATCGCTCCTGAAATTGGTGTGACCGAGATTGAGCAGCATGGACCCGTTCGCTTGTCTGGCGGCTTTCGCGCGCCTTGCCTAGCCGCCCATATAGGCCAATGATGCGCAAGCACCAGAAGTCTGGCGGTTTTTGTGGGTATCAGGATCGAAATTGCAGCGTATTTCCGCCAGATGCCGGAATATGGCCATGGCGCGCGGACCATCGGGCTGACCCTGGCCGAACAGCTCAAGCACGCCAGCCGTTAAGGGACGATGGTGACGCTCGCGGTGCCGCTCGCCCAGACCGGGAGGTAAAGGCCTGCGCCGGCGGCCTGAAGCTGGCCGGTTCTGGCGCGCTTGAGCTGGGCGTGGATGATGACGTCGCCTGCGCGCTTGGTTTCGATGGCCTGGTCGATCTTGCCGAGCAGCTCGGCATAATCGCGCTCGAAATTCTGGACGAGCATCTCGGCGATCATCGCCGCGACGCCGGGCGCGTTCATCATGTCGAGGATCAGGTCGCCGCCGGTCATGTCGGTGGTGCCGGTCACACCAAAGTCGGAAAAGCCCACCCGGCGCGAATCTGCGGCATTGACCGGTTTGCCGGTCATCCACACCGTGCCCGAGGTCGGTGTCCTGCTGCCGCGTTCCTGCGCGGAGAATGTCAGCCCCACGGCGATCCGGCCATCCGTGGTGCCGTAGAGGGTCGCCGCCTTGAATTTTGCATCGACCGGCTCCAGCCCCGGCACCACAAAGGGGCGGCGCGACCGCTTGCGCAGCGCCCGGATCAGCACCGGCTCGAGCGCGCGATAATCGGCGAACACCGGCAGGAAGAACGACAGCTCGCCGGGCTGCGCATCGAGCGGCTGCATCGGCGGCAGCGCTACCGGTGCACGGGGCCTGGGGCGGTGGCCGACAAAGGTTTCGGTCAGCGCGCGCATGCCCAGCCGCAGCCGCAACCGCCCGTTCACGACCTCATAGCCGCCGTACTGCAGCTGGCGCGGGGTGATGCGCATCCACACCTCGGGGTTGCGCTCGTTGAGCACGACCGAGGTGAAGGCGCTGGCCCAGGCCTGTTCGACCTGGCTCTGGATGCCGATGCGGCCCAGTTCGCCGGGCAGGTCGCGCTCCAGCCGGGCAATGACCGGGGCAAGCTCGCGCTCGGCAGGCTCGGTGAGCACGATGGTCTGTCCCAGAAATTCGACACTGGGTTCGGCCAGCCAGTCATAGCTCAGCTTGACGGTCCCGCGCGGGGTCCAGTCCTGCTCCAGCCTGATCCGGACGATGGCGTGCGCCATGGCCTTGGCGGTGGCGGTCTCGCGCTTGAGCACGCCGCCGATATCCTCGGCACGGATCACCGCGGTGATCGGGAACGAGAAACGCAGCTCCTTGCCTGAACCCGCCACGCGGATCGGCCCGCGCGTCACTTCGCCGACGATGTCGCACTTGATCGTCGGTGTCTTGAGCCTGGCGATGCCCAGATCGACGGCCTTGCTCGCGACGCAGGTCTGCTGCGGCTCGTTGATCCGCCACAGCTGGCGCGGCACGCGGCGTTCGAGCGCGCGCGCCAGGTCGCCCAGCTCTGCCTCGACCGGCACCGAGACCAGAGAGGCCTGCGGCTTGATGGTGATGGCATCGTCGGTGCGCGGCGGGCGGCCCTGGTCGCGAAATCCGCCGCACCCCGTCAGCAGCGCTGCCGCCAGCAGAGTGAGCATGAGGGGAAACGGGCGGCGCAGCATGAGCGTCAGCTGCTCGCGACGACCATGCCGTCGATGCGCAACGTCGGCACGTTGACCGCGTAACGGAACTCCAGATCGTCCGCCGGGATCAGGGCTGCAAACATGTCGATCAGGTTGCCCGCGATGGTGATCTCGCTGACCGGCTCGGCCAGCTGGCCATCGCGGATGATGAAGCCGCTGGCCCCCCGGCTGTAATCGCCGGTCACGCCGTTGACGCCCATGCCGATCAGTTCGGTGACATAAAGTCCGGTTGTGATGCCGGCCATCAGCGCCGCAGGGCTGTCGCGTCCGGCCTCCATATGGACGTTGCTCGATCCGGTCGAAGGCGCGCCGCTGATGCCGCGCGCAGCATGGCCCGTCGGCGCTTCGCCCAGCTGGCGGCCTGAGGCACTGTCCATCATCCAGCCGGTAAGCATGCCCTGATCGATGACGCGGAAGGGTGCGGTGGCAAGCCCCTCGCCATCAAAGCTGCGCGATCGCATCCCGCGTACGCGGTGCGGATCGTCGATGATCGAGACCATCGAGTCGAAGATCTGCGTCCCGCGCTTGTCGAGCAGGAAGCTGGTCTTGCGCGCGATCGCACCGCCCGAGATCGCGCCCAGCAATGACCCGATCAGCGATCCACCGGCGCGGCGGTCATAGATCACCGGCATCGGACCGCTGTCCAGCCTGCCGCTGCCCAGTCGCGCCACTGCACGTTCGCCTGCGCGTCTGCCGATATCATCCGGCGATTCGAGGTCAGCCAGAAAGCGGACGCTGTGCGACGCGGAATCGCGCTCCATCTTGCCGTCGCCGCCCGCCAGCACGCTTGCGCCAATGCCATAGCGGCTGCCGCCATAGCTGCCGGTAAAGCCGTGGCTGGTGGCCAGTGCCATGACCGAACGCACCGCGCCGGCCGATCCGCCCTCGCTGTTGGTGACACCGGGGACGGCGCGGGCGGCATCTTCGCACGCCTCGGCCAGCGTGCGCAGCAGCGCAGGGTCGGGATCGCCGCAATCATCGAGTTCGAGCTCGGGCAGGGGGCCGCGCGCCAGCAATTCTTCGGGGGCAAGGCCCGCATAGGCATCTTCCGGCGCCAGCCGCGCCATCGCCACCGCGCGTTCGGCGAGCGTTGCGAGCCCCGATGCGGTGACGTCCGCGCCCGAGACGCTGGCCGAGCGCTTGCCATGGAACACGCGCAGGCCGATCGCCGCGCTTTCGGAACGCTGGACATCCTCCAGCGCGCCGAGGCGAATCTGCACATCGGTGGAGGCATCGCAGGCGAAGACCGCGTCGGCGGCGGTTGCCCCCGCAGCGATGGCGCGGGCGACAAGGTCTTGCGCCAGGTCTCTGGCTTGGTCGGGTGTCTGCATCAGCAGCGTTTAAGCTGCTATGCAGATAGGGTCAATCGAACCGCAGCCGGTCAGAACAGCGCGGCCAGACCCTTGACCAGCAGCACGAACGCGAAGGGGAAGCCGATGGCGAACAGCCAGATTCCGAGACGGTCGCTGCGATAGGTCGCGGTCAGCGCGGCTTCGGACGCATTGCTGCGTGCCAGGCGCTGCCATCGCTTTTCGACGCGGCGGCACAGCGGAATGACGAATGCGACCAGCACGATCAGACCGAGATAGGGCAGGATCGACATGCCCTCGCCCCGGATCGCACCCATCACCACGAAGATCTGCAGGCCGGTATAGGCCAGCAGCGCATAGGCAACATGGTTGCTGACGCGCCTTTCCCACACGCTTTCCGGCGCTGCGGGCGTTGCGATTCCGGAATTGTAGCGAGCGGCCTTGAACCGCTTTTCAATAGCATTGGACATCGGCGTACCCCTGCTTGACCCTGCAGGCCCCACCCCTGCATTTGGGGGAGTGTGTCACTGCGATGACAGCTTGGCAAGAGGCGTTAACCGATGCGCCACCAGCGGCCCTAAGCGGCGATTCCCTCGGCCTTGCGCAGTTCCTTGCGGTCGAGCTTGCCGATCAGCGTCTTGGGCAGCGCTTCGCGGATATCCACCGCTGCCACGCGCTCGTGCTTGCCCAGTTGCGGGTTGAGCCAGGCCATCAGCGTCGGTCCGTCCACGTCTGCATCCTCCTGCAGCGCGACGAACGCCTTGGGGCTTTCGCCGCGATAGGGATCGGGTATGCCGATCACCAAAGCCTCTTTCACCGCCGGGTGCCGGTACAGCACCTCCTCGATCTGGCTGGGGAAGACCTTGAAGCCGCCCACCGAGATCATGTCCTTGATGCGGTCGACGATGCGGATATAGCCCTGCTCGTCGATCTGGCCGACATCGCCAGTGCGCAGGAAATCGCCGATGAACACTTCGGCGTCGGCATCGGGCCGGTTCCAGTAGCCGCGCATCACCTGCGGCCCTGCAAAGATGATCTCGCCCGGTTCGCCCGGCGCGACGTCCTTTGTCGGGTCCTCCTTGTCGATGAGCCGCACCAGCGTTCCGGGCAAAGGCTGGCCGATGGTGCCGGGCTTGTTCAGCCCCTCATAGGGGTTGGTCGAGACGACGCCGCTGCTTTCGGTGAGGCCATAGCCCTCGACGACATTGGCCCCCGTCATCTCCTCGAACCGCGCCTTGACCTCGGCCGCCAGCGGCGCACCGCCCGAGATGCAGGCGCGCAACGAGGCAAAATCGGTCTTCGCGATCTGCGGGTTGTCGAGCAGCGCCTGGTACATCGTCGGCACACCGGGCAGGGCGGTCACCTTGGTGCGGGTGATCGCCTTCAGCGCCGCCACCGCTTCGAAGCGCGGCAGCATGACGATCTCGCCTCCGTTGAGCACGGTGCGGTTGAGCACGCAGGTGTTGGCGAACACGTGAAAGAACGGCAGCACGCCCAGGATGCGGTCGTCGGCGGCATCCTTGCGCGGATCGATGGCGTTGACCTGGCGGGCGTTGGCAGACAGGTTCTGGTGGCTGAGCATCGCGCCCTTGGGCGTGCCAGTGGTGCCGCCGGTATACTGGAACAGCGCGATATCGCGCTCCGCATCGATCGGCACCGGCCTGTACGCGCCATCATTGGCGATCAGCGCCGAAAAGCTGGTGATGCGCGGATCGTCGGGCCGCTCGGCGGTCTCCTTGCCCTTGAACAGCCGGTAGAACAAAGCCTTGCCCGCTGGCAGCGCGCCTGCGACCGATCCGACGATCAGCCGCTCGAGCCCCGACTGGTTCAGCACCTTGAGCGCGGTGGGCAGCAGAGCGGTCGCGGACAGCGTGAACAGGATCGTGGTGCCGCTATCGGCGACCTGATGCGCCAGCTCGTCCACGGTGTACAGAGGCGAGAAGTTGACCACCGTCGCGCCGGCGGCCATCGCGCCATAATAGGCGGCGACATAATGCGGCACATTGGGCAGGAACAGCCCGATTCGGTCGCCCTTGCCCACGCCCAGCGCCTGCAGCCCCTTGGCGACCCGTCGCGCGCCCTGCGCGGTTTCGGCATAGCTGTACTTGCGGCCCATGAAATCGAGCAGCGGTGCGGATCCCTTGCGCTGCGCCGAGCCGAACAGCATCTCGGGCAGCGACAGCGCCGCGAACTGCTGATCCCATGCACACGGATGGTTGTAATGCGTTGTCCAGATCGGCGCAGCCGCATCGGACGCATGGGTGTTGGCGGGGCCGGTGGCGGGCGGAGCGGAGGGGATGGCGTCAGTCATTGACACTGCTGTAAATAACAGCGGCATTCCGCACAAGTCGCTTGCCATTCAGACCATCGCAGCGGCCTGATAGAATGCATCAATGGTCATTTCGGACCGCTCCAGCCGCTTGCATCGCCGCCCGCGTTCGCTATGCGCTTGCGCCATGACTGCGTACAAACCTGGTGATCCTGTATCCGTGCGGCGGCTTTATGGTCGTCAGCAGAACCACAAGCTGCGCCTGGGCCAGGCGGAGCTGGTCGAAAAGCTGCTGCCGCAGATCAGCGTGCCTGAAGACGGCGAGATCACGTCCGAGCGATTGTTCGGCGATCGTCGGCCGATGCATTTCGAGATCGGCTTTGGTTCGGGCGAGCATATGGCGTATCGCGCCGACATGCTGCCCGACCATGGCTTTATCGGTGCCGAGCCCTTCCTCAACGGTGTCGTCGGCGCGCTGCAGCATGTGCGCGAAAACGCGCTCGCCAACATCCGGCTGCACATGGGCAACGCCATCGACGTGCTCGAGCGGATTCCCGACGGGTCGCTGAGCTTCGTCTATCTGCTCCACCCCGATCCCTGGCCCAAGGCGCGCCACGCCAAAAGGCGGATGATGAACAAAGGTCCGGTCGACCTGATCGCGGCCAAGCTGAAACCGGGCGGCGAGTTCCGCTTCGGCACCGATCACCCGATCTATGTCGCGCACGCGATGATGGTGATGAACGATCACCCCGCGTTCGACTGGCTGTGCGAGCGTCCCAAGGATTTCCTCGTCCGCCCCGGCGGCTGGCCCGAAACCCGCTATGAGGCCAAGGCCCGCGCGCAGGGGCATGAGGTGTGGTACTTTAGGTACAGGCGCATTTGAGCGTAGCCTAGAGTACGAAAAGTGTGTTTTTCCAGTGTTTTAGCTCCTCTATGGTTTTCGCTCATTGGCGTCGTTTTCCGCCTCGGTGATTGCTCGGTGATTGCTGGGTGATTGCTGAGCGAGAGCTTGGAGGACCCGAAATGGCGAGCGGAAAAATCACAAAACGGTCTGTGGATGCGTGGATCGCGCAAAAGTTCGAAGGCTTCGTTTGGGACGACGGCATCAAAGGTTTTGGGGCCAAGTTCTCCAAAACCGGGGCTGTGGTTTATGTTCTGCAGTTTAGAATGGGGGGGCGAGAGTCCAGCACGCGCCGCTATACAATCGGTAGCCACGGATCGCCTTGGACACCGACCACCGCACGAGATGAAGCGCAGCGTTTACTCATCCTGATTGCACAAGGGACTGATCCTGCAGAGGCCGACCGGCAACGTCGACGCGAAGCCGTTGACCTCGCATTTGACAACTATGCGCTTCGGTTTGAGCAGTCGCTCGTTAAACTCGGTTGGAAAGACCAGGTGTCCCGGTCGTTGAGGCTGCATGTCACCCCGGTGCTCGGCAAGCGTCCGCTGCCCAAAATCAAACGCTCCGATGTCGTTGCTGTCTTTGATCGCATGCCCCAGTCGCAACTTGCCAACAGACGTAACGTCTTTGCCGTACTGCGAAGATTGTTCCGTTGGGCTGTTAGCAGAGGTGACATTGACCGCAGCCCGATGGAGGGCATGGAGACGCCGCCAGCGGTCAGGCCGAGAGATAGATGGCTGTCGGACGAGGAGATCGGCCGAGTTTGGCGGCAAACCTATCATACCCATCCTTGCTTTGGTCCCATCGTCCGGCTGCTGATTGTCACCGGGCAGCGTCGAGAGGAAGTTGCTTCGCTGGCTTGGGAGGAGCTTGATCAGCTAGAGCTGATTTGGACGTTGCCAGGCAGTCGCTCGAAGAACGGCGAGCCGAATGTGGTTCCACTCAATAATCTTGCTGTTGAAGTGCTCAATGCGGTTGCAGGTTCAAAGACATGGCCACGTCGTGGGAAGGTTTTTGCCACGTCATCCGGCGCAGGCTTTACTGCGTATCATAAAGGGAAATTGAAACTTGATCGGCTGGTAGCCGAGGATGGGGGTGAACCCATGCTACCTTGGAGGTTGCACGATCTGCGCCGCACTCTCGCGACTGGTTTCCAGCGACTAGGTGTCCGCTTTGAAGTGACCGAAGCGGTCCTCAATCATGTTGGGGGCTCACGAGCTGGCGTCGCAGGTGTGTACCAGCGCCATGACTGGAAGAAGGAGAAACGCGAGGCAATGAACATGTGGAATGACCATGTGGCAAGCACGTTGCTTCCATGACATTCATTCAGTCCTGAGGTTTTCTCCGCAGCGAAGGCAGCGGTGGGCGATCGGCCTGTGCAAGCCGCGGATTACGCGCCGAGTTGGGTCCGTCGGAGGATGGTGGGCCAAAATGACGGCATGCCGCTATCGATCATGTGCCGTGTCTGTGGCCCCGCGCGACTGATTGGGGAATGATGGGAGGTCGGCAGGAGAAGAAGCTATGGAACGCTGGCTTGAGGCGTAGTCTTGCCTGGACTGCTGAGTTGGAGTTTGACGGGCGCTCATTTCCCTCGAGATTGTTTTTGCGGTTACGACCAGGACCGAGCCCATAGTTCGAGCGCAATCAGTGACCCAATAATAGGGTGATCGTCTTTCCATAGCAGGTGTTCTGCGGTGAGCATCGTTGCAACAGCGTCAGGCGATATCAGCCCCTTGCTGGCCAGGACGCCATCAAGAAGCAGGGGCCGCAAACTGGTCAGGTGGGTGACTATAACCCGGTTGTAGAAGCCTGACGCTTCCCCTTTTCCGCGTCTGTCGCGTACGTCTTGAGGCAGCAAATGACCAAACACATCCCTCGCTAGCCCACGCTCGCGCCGATCAGGCACCAATTGCCACAATGGAATGGCCAAGCATGCCTCGACAAGCGGCTGTGACAAAAGGGGGTGTATTAGCCGTCGCCCTTCACTGGTGCGGGTGGCCCTGTGGAAGAGCAGGCAGTTGGTAAGCATCGCGATCTGCATGCGTTTTCCAGCAGGCAGATGGAGCCCATCGCTGATCCAAGGGTGAACCAAAGGATCGTCCTGCCATGCCAGGCGGCTGATGGGCCCGGCAAGGTCGATGGGAATTGATCTGCGATCCAAGGACGGTGTCGCCTTCCATATGGTGTCCAGTACCTGCCAGATGGATGTATTGTTTGCAGCAGCACTGGAATTCACCAATCCGAAAAACGTAGAATTGGGGCCATGCCTTCGGAGATAATCGGCCGCGATCAGCGGGGAATGCGGCTGGAAGAATACGGCATCTCCGCCCTGTCCACTGAAAATGCGCGTGGCTTGGAAGGCGTCGGCCATCTGTGCCGACAGACCATCGGCCACAAGATCGAGGCCGTAGACTGCGGGCTCAGGTGTGCGAGGCATCTGCAGTAATCCGGAATAATCAAGCTCTGCTGGCGCGACGCGGGTTTCGATCAGGCCGAAGCTCCATTTTTCGGCGACCGCCTTTGCATATCTCCGTTCGTCTCCGCCTGGGGAATCGGGCGCAATATTGAGCGCCTGGATGAAGGGTTGTTGTTGGGATCCGGCAAGAAGTCCGGCAACAATCGATGAGTCGAGGCCGCCCGACAATTCCAGTGTGACTTTGTCATGATCGCATAGCCAGAGATTGATGCACTGCGCTGCAATTGCCGGCAGATCCTGCGGTTGGGCCTGTTTCGTTGGTCGCGCATAGTGCGATGGCGACCAGATGGCCATTCGTTCCAGACCTTGTGCCTGTATGACCTCAAGCGTTCCTGGTACCGCTATGTCCACTTGGTGCAATGCGCTGAAACTTGCCGACAGCTCAGTTTGCACCAGCAGTTGTGACAAACGGTGCCAGTGAATTGCTGGCGGTCCATCCAAGCATTTCATCAGTGCCATGGGAAAGGCGTCGGTAACGACAGTCAGAGGATCGCAATGCCAGGCATACAATCTTTGAGCCCCCGAAGGATCGCGCATCCAAGCTGCCAGACCCGTACTGCTGCTAGCGCAGATCATGGCGTAACGCCCCCACAGGTTCTGGGTCACCGCTTTGGCAGCGCGTATTGCGTCTTCTGCCGACAGCGGTCGAACGATGCTGGAAATTTCACCATCCCGCCTTGGAAAGATATCACCGACCAGCACCACGCTTTTGTCATTCGAAAGAATGATCGGCGCCTGGCGCTGCGCCAGCACGATGGCCTGTTTCCCTGTCACCACCTGGCAAAGGTCCGGCATCGATCGCTCGAGGTTGCCTGCCAAAGTTTTCATCGCCGAAAGCACAGCCTCGTCGGGTCGCTGCGCCAGAATTGCGCATAGGCTAGGGGAATCAGAAACGGGCAATGACCGTAAACCAGCAGACATGATCAGGGCTGTCGTTGAGCACGTGGGCGTCCCACTCAACCCAGCAATGCGCCTCGAAGGGGTGGGTCCGTACGCCGAAAACCAATTCCGGCGAGATGCCCAGGTGCCCCAGAAACCGGGTCAGGAGCATTGACTGGATCAGGCACCGTCCGCTTCCTGGGACAAGGCATCGAAGGCAGGTAAAATGGGCCATGATCGCGGCCATGGTATTTGGCGATAGAGACGTTGGAGCGACGTTGCTCCTTTGCGACAACGACGCGATGGCTTCGCCCCGCCTGTAGGAAAGATAGGTCTGTGCCACAGCCAGCAGGAAGATCACCAGAAGCCGAAGTGCGTATGGCCGTACAAGGGGGACCGGGTCGGGCAGGGAAGCAGGGGGCGATCCGGTATGCGGATGCCAGCGTTCGTTCCCGTCCACGAGGAACCTGCTTTCCAGCAGTTCGGTCAAGGTGGGATCTAATTGGTCATGGGGCTCATCGGCAAGGGCGGACAGGACATTTGCGGCGCTGTCGCGCGGGATGGCGAGATATTCGTCCTGAAGCATGTCGAATAGGACGAGGTCGCCCTCGACACTGGCAAGCTTCACATGAGATGGGGGCGCACATGGCATGACAAAACAAGCGGGGCGACCCGAAAGCCGCCCCGCCGGGAATCACGCGTACGAGAGAATCGGCAGGAATTCTTCCTGCTGGCCAGCGATCACGATGGCCTTGGTGTCACGACGAATACTGCCCAGACGGATCAGCTTCGAACGAGTTTCCTTCTTCATTGCAGCCTCCTTTGGTGGATCACCGCTTGTGCGGCAGTTTCATGAGACTGCAGACCGGCGCACTACTCAAAGCATATTCAAAATATATTATTCTGAACTTGAGGCGGCCGTCCTGCTGCAGATGCAATCTCCAGCACCGAGTTGATCCTCCGTGCGTAGAAGCGCCTGACGTTGTCAGTGCAGAAGCGGCGGTTTCCGGCTTGGAGCCAATCGCGCAAGGAACCTTGGGATGCATCGGCCTGCTCGAAAAGTGTCACTTCAGCAGGAACAATCCTCGCCAACCGATCATCGACATAGGATGCAACATGCTGCAGCGCGGTGTTCGGCGTTAGGAACGCGATCGTGCGCAGCAGTTGCCCAGCACCTTTGTAATTCAGGGCCTGCCCTTCTCGATCGGCTGACTTGTCTGGCCAGGTGAGGTCAAAGTTCCGGCAGGCAGATTGCGCCAGCATGGAGGCAAGCGAATAGCAATGCTGCAGATCCACCGGGTCGATCGCGGGAACAAAATACCCGATGGCAGGCCGATCGATCAATAGTCCCTGACCAGCAAGCCTGGAGAGCGCTTCGCGCACAGGCGTGGCGCTGATCTTCAGCTGTGACACCAGATCTGCAGCCTGAATCCTGCTTCCAGGCGGAAAGCTGCCAACTCGCAGGTTGTGGTAGAGGGCGGCATAGGCCTTTTCGAAGGCATGGTTCTTTTCGAGCAAAATGCACCTCCGTTCAGTGGGGAGGACAGACTGCATCAATGTGTATGGACGAAAATGAAATTCCTCTATCTATGCTCATAACTGTACAGGTGTGCGATGTAACAGCTGTCATGTGAACAGGATGGCGCCATATTTGCGTGATTATCACCTCAAATATGCGCCTTTTCGGGATAAGCTGCCGTTCTGGCTCCAGATTTTTGCGAATTATTTGTGACTTTGCAAAATCGGTCATAAAAGATAGCATTGTTGCTTGACTTCAGCGGCCGGTCGACCGGCTCGTCAGGCGAGGCGGGTGCGCAGATGGCAGAAAAAGCAGCAGAGGATTCTTCCGAAAACGCTCTCATTGCAACGGCGCTGCGACGGATCCGAAAGTCGCGCCGAATGAGAAGCTCCGAGGTCGCGCGTGCCATGGACATGCCCTTGCGTTCCTATGAGCATTTCGAAGCGGGTCAGGGCAAGATAACCTATGAACGCCTTGTGCGCTTTGCCGAGGCGACAAACTGTGATCCGGTCGCCCTGCTTGCGGTCATGCCGATGGGATCGCCTGAGTTTGCCGAGCGCTGTGCCGACAACAAACTGATGCAAATCTTCATGATCGCACTGAGTGAGCTCAATGAGGATCTGGGAGAAGATATTGTCTATCTCGAATCGGGTCCGATCATCGGCGGTATTACGCGGCTATGTCGTGATCTCGCCGAACATGTCCGCAAGCGTGATACTTTTGCTGAAAACTGGCTGGAAACCAAAGCGCCCCGGCTCAACCGGCAATCTGCTGCGAATATCCCGCCATTGAAGCCGCGCACATCCCGCTGAGCAGTTTTGGTCACGCGGCCTTTACGCGAGCGGTCTGGAGGCATGACCGTCAATGTGAATCTCAGCGGCGGAACTTGTGTCAGATTGCCTCTGGCAATCTTGAGGCGCGTCAGTAGCGCTCGATTTTGCTATGGGGATGGATCCCACTTGCAAGGATCTGTCGAGTGGTCTCGTTGAAACAGAACAGATTGTTGCACCCTCAAAGTCGTAATAGCTGGCCTGCGTCAGGTGACGCCACTGATAATGCAGCTCATCGTCAATCTGCGGGCAATTCGACGACGCGGAAAACTGCCCCCGAACCAGCATCACGCACCAAGTCGACGCGCGCACCATCCCAGTGATAGTCGAGGTGCCGTCCCTGCACAGGTTCCGACGCGCAATCGGGATAGAAAAGCGCAACGCATTCACCGTCTGGATTGCGAACGCTAGAATAGACAATCCCGTCTGATCCTTCGCTCTTGAGGGACGCAGCCAGAGTTTGAGATACAGCGTAACTTTCAGGGTCCAGCGCTGCCGAGGGCTCTGCATCGTTCGCTCTGAGATCACAAAGGTCAGCATCCACTGACATGATGATCTCCCGGAACTGCGAGGTCCAGCCAGGAGCCTCCAAAGTTCGTGCCATAAAGCGGGCATGATGATGGATTGTCTCGAACAATGCGGTTTCGAACCGGTCTCCTGTGTAGAGTACCCCGAAGCTGCTGTTGGTAAAGCGGCTCGGCCGGTCGATACTGGCGTGCGTGAACGGTGCCATCAGGTAGGAAGCGCCATTGCCTGCTACTCGCCGATCGACTGGCACCAGGTCGAGATTGCCAATCGTGGCCATGATCCGGGGGTTGGTCTTCTGCTCGGCCGAGATGAGCAGTGGCCAGTCGGCAGGATCAGCGATGTCCTCGAACAGATCGATCGGCGGAAAGGCGCTACGGATGATCCTGACAGCCCCCTTCCATTCAACTCTGGAAACTGGGACGTCCAGGACCGTGGTCACCAACCACCACGCTCGGCATCGAGGTAGCGGCGTACCCGCATGAGGTCGGTTAGCTCGCCTCGGAGCATCACGTCGAGCGCACTGGCGCTTCCGAAGGCGGTGTTGGCTGCCCTGATCCAGGCATAGCCGCGCGAGCTTTCAGTGAAGATGGTCCGGAGCGCTTTGTGGACGCCCATCAGATTGGAAAGGCGCGCACGTCCATCGCGTGAAATGCGCCCGGGGCCTTGCGCCTTCCAGCGCCGGTAGGAGCGCACCGGCATGTCGAGCAGCATTGCTGCCTGCTCGTCGGTCAGATCCCATTTCCCAAACAGATTGATGACTGCGCGGAACATGGCAGCTGCCTCGTCCTGGGTGACAGGGTCCGGGTAGAAAGCGGCGGCGGCCGTATCGACAGGTTGCAGAGCCAGCATGGCATTTCTCCATATGGCATCATATACAATGATTAATGCCATTTGGCAAGGGTGAGGTGGATGTTGTCAATCGGGCAATCACGCTCGCTGATCCATTGTTCGGCACGCACAGCCTTGTCGGGTAGTGGACAGCCAAGGTGTAGCGGGGTTTGGCCTTGTGCCAGTCAAAGCGATCTGCATTCCATCCGGAAGGTTCAACTCGCTTCGAACCATTGACTAGGCTGCGTTTGACCATGGTTTGCTCGCCGCCAGCAGATTCCATGGTTTGGTGTGGCCAGTACGGTCTAGACGATGGAGACGGCAGGCAACATTTTTCGTGCGTTCCAGTCCCAAGCGTTCAGGACAGCCCGGACCAGCAATGGATGCCCGCTTGCCTGGTTAACGTGCGGGTTGCGTGGTCAATGTTTGCGAAAGCCACTCTTTGATTTGATCCCACATCGCGCGAATGTTGGCAGGGCTGCGCACTGCATGGCCTTCGCCCCAGAACCGGACCATCGAGACGTCCGCACCTGCCCGGTACAAGCCTGAAAACATCCTTTCGGCGCCGAATATCGGCACGGGGTCGAGGTCGCCATGTATCAGCAGAACAGGGGACCGGATGCGATCCAGTGCGTAATACGGGCTGTTGCGGGCGTATCGTTGAATATCCCGCCAAGGAGGCGATTGCAGGCTGGCCTGCCCAAGCTCGGCCCATCCATAAGCGGGCCCGACGGGAAAGCCCTGCTCGAGATCGATGCTGTCATAGGGGAGCCAGGGGCCGTGCTGAAGGGTCAGGTCCGGGATCGATGCGCTGGCGATGATGGCTCGAAACCGGTTGCTCCGGCTTGCTACCAGAAGGGCGCAATAGCCGCCAAAGCTGTGTCCGTAGATCGCCATGCGTCCGCCATCGATGCGGTTTGTGCCGATGGCTTGGTCTGCCGCTGCCTCGATCTGCTCGACAAGATTTTGAGCTGGTTCGTTCAATGTCCTGTCATGACGAAGGCTGGGCAAAAGCACGGCATAGCCAAGGCTCAGCATCAAGAGCGGGTTGACCGCGCCCGACACCATGTCTGGTGCCAGCGGAGGCGGTGTGCCTTTTGCAAAGACGGCGCCAGGATAAGGCATGATCACCAGCGGCAACTTGGCGTCGATCGGTCTGCCTTGCGGCAGCAAAAGCCAGTTGATCAATCCGGCATGCCGGGACGGAACCGCAATCGCCGTGGGCGTGGCCCGCTGTTCGAGATGGGCGTTGATGCTATCGAGCGGTTCAGCTTCCCCGCCATCGCGCACAAGCCATAGCTGGCTCATTCCCTTGGCGGTTCTCGAAATGGCCAGCCCGCGGCCGCTGATGGCGGAAAACCCGAGCAGTCGTTTGGTGCCGGGAGGAAGGGATGCAGATAAGCCGCGATCCTTCCCCAGTGATGCTGCCGAAAGCGCGCCTGCTGCATCCTTGATGTGAAAAGACCGGCTCCTCGCGGCGACAAACGGTCGATATCTCTCGGTAATGCCGACATCGAACGTCTCCTCAAACGGCTGGTCGAGGCGGACCTCGCCTTCAAAGACCTTCACCGGTGCCCGGTTTGGTGACATGCGCCAGAGCCCGTCAGGGCATGGCGCCAGAAGATCATCGCCGTCGGTTGCAAACTGGAAGGCCTGGCAGGGGGCGCCTTCGAGAATGGACGGCTTTCCATCCTGAGCGCGCCAGCGCGATGTGCCGCGCTGCTCCTTCGAGAGCATCTGTGGAGAATTGCCGTGCCAACCGGCACGAACGAGCTGTGCCCCGCTGTCATTTTCCGGCAGCCAGGGCTCCTGGGTCATGTCGCTCATCACGCTGTTTGCGCCTGTTTGCGTGTCGAATGCCATCAGCCTTCCGTTGCTCCAAGGTTCGTCGACGCGACGGGCGAAGTACAGAAGTGAGCTTCTCTTTTCGCGCCAGGCCAACAGGCCCGGCTGGATGTCGCAGTCCCCACATGGCGATGTCGATTGTCCGTCTTGTACCGAGACAATCCTGATCCGGTGACGCCGGGGGCGTGCATTGGGCGAAACGGGGCTCTTCACCTCGGGGCGGGCATCGTTGCCTTCCTCAAGCATGGCGAGCCATTTGCCATCATGGGACAAGTTCATGTCGGCAATGGCCCCATCCGTCACGCGCCGGCTGACGAGCGACTTGATGTCGATCTCGACAAGCACGTGCCGCACAAACTTGTCAGCATCCGTGATCTGCCGGCTTGTTGTCACCGATATGCCCGCATGCATGCCGGATGCTGTCCGTTCCCACCTTACGGGTAGCTCGCGCTGAAGTCTGCTCCCTGAATCCAATGGGTAGGGGAGCTTGGAGGTGTCTGAAGTCAAGACGAGCAGATGATCATCGTCCCGCCATAAGGGCAGGGGATTGAGCAAGGCCGTGACCGGTGTGGCATCCAGCCAGCGTACTGATCCATCGGCAATACTCACGATCCCCAGCGCGATATTGTCTCGCTGGAGTCGGAAGACCGTAAGGTGCCTGCCATCTGGAGACAGGCTGCCGGCCCAATAGCCTGCGCTGGCTGTCTGCGCGAAAAGCGGGCGCGGCGCGCCGCCCTTGACGAGATCTACCATCATGATCTCGCCCAGCATCCGCTTGTTGAACGCATCGAAATGATAGGCGGCAGCCTGGTCGTAGCGCCGGTACCGTTCGATGATCGCCCATTCCCCGTCGGGGGACATGATGGCTTTGCCGTAGCTCTCGACCGAAAGCATATCATCGATCGCGTACCGTTCGGCGAGCCCTGCGCTCGCCGTGCATAGGCACAGCGCTGCAATCCATGAAACGCGCATGGGAGGTCCTTTTTCACAAATGGGGAGGGAAAATCAGCGGTGAGGTCTTGTTACCACTGCTTCTTTACCTGGACCGCGACGAAGCGGCCCAGGATATCGGCGTTGGCCGGATCGTAGGCAAAGCCGAGCGACCGATCGACAAATGGGGGATCGCGATCGAACAGGTTCTGGATCGTCAGCGCGGCGCTGAGCCCGCGCCGCCAGCCGGTGGCATTGGTCGTCGCGAGACGAAACTGGACGTCGAAACTGGTCCATGCACCGATCGACCTGAAAGGCACGCTGATATTGTCGGTGTAGTCGCCGACATGGTTTGCGGCAAAATTGACGCCGAAATCGCGCCAGGACCAGTCAGCCGTTGCCCGCAGCCTGAAGTCGACAGGATTACCGAGCGTCCCGACTCGCTCGATCAGCGGAGAAACAGGTGTGATCTGATCCTTGAAGTCGATCAGGACCGACGCATTCGCGCTGAAGGAAAGCCGGTGTTCACCGACCGACAGGCGGTATCTCGCCGCCAGATCCATGCCCCGCACATCCACCCGCGCCGAGTTGACGAGCCGCGCATCCACGATGGCACTGAACACGGCAGGGTTGAGCGTTGGCTGGATCGTCGAATTGGGATCTGCGATCAACGCTGCCACGCGGGCGCGGTTATCGGCGTTGTTCACAGGATCGATGAAGGTGACGAACGGGGCGAAGATCGGGTTTGTCAGGGCCTGGAGAATGTTCTCGTTGGCGGGTTGCCCGATGCGGTTGCTGAAGCGGGTCTGGAAATAGGTCGTCTCGAGCGAGAAGCCTGGCCAGTTTGCTGGGGCAACAGTGACCCCGATCGTGAGCGACCTTGCGGTTTCAGGGTCAAGCTCCGGATTGCCGCCGCCCAGCGAGATGACCTGACGGTTGCCGCCACCGATCGCTGGCAGTTGCGTGTTCGAGACGCGAAACGCATCGCGCACTTCGAAAAGCGCGGGCGCACGGAATGAACTGCCGGCGCTGGCGCGAACCGTGAGACCGGTCAGCGGTTGCCAGGCCAGGCCGATCTTGGGATTGATCGTGGTCCCGAAGTCGGAATAGCGCTCGGCCCTGACCGCTGCTGACAGATCAAGACGCTCCACACCCGGCACCGCATTGTCTGCGCCGACCAATGGGGCAGCAACTTCCGCAAAGGCCGAAAGGACTGTTCGGTCTGCATCGATGGGTATGCCCGCGGTTGGTGTGCGTCCCGACAGGAAGCTGACTGTGGCGCGCGAAAAGTGTTCGCGGCGCGCCTGCAGTCCGACCGCGAGCTTGATGGCCCCACCTGGCCCATCAAACACTGTCCCGTCTGCAATCAGGCTGCCATTGAGGAGACCGCTGCTGAAGCGTTCCTGGATGAAGCCGGTCCCGATAAAGTCGAGCACGGCACGGTTGTTGCTCCGGCCCTCGCCGAACGGGTTGAAGAACCCGTCTCGCGCGGTGCTGAAGGGTGTCAGTGGGTCGTCGGGCGTTGTTCCGAGTGCTTCATTGAGGGCTGTTGCATTGAGGATATTGTCGTTGCGGCGCTGGTCTGTCTGGCGCGCGGCCGAGACAAAGCCGTCGACCTGCCAGTCACCGCCCAATTCTGCGCGAAGGCCGGTCGTCACCGACCAGGCCTCAACCTTGCCACGCGTCTGCAAGGGGCCCAGGTCCCGGTCGAACAGATAGGCGATATTTGTCACCGCGCTGCCGTTCGGCGACACGAAGAACGGATTGGCGCGGGTGACGGACATGACAGTGACCGAGGGCTGGGCAAGATGCTCAAAACGCCGGTGTGCATATCTGCCCTCGGCATAGGCAATGATGCCATCCCCCAGCTGTTGCTCGCCCGTCGCGTAAAGGCTGTGCCGTGTCTGTCTTGGCAGCAGGTCCACCTGTTCGCGAGGGCTGGAAAGATTTTGCCCAGGTACGAAATCCTGAGGACGCAGGGCTGTTCCGTCCTGACCCGACGGAATGGCGAAGGCCGGAACAAAGGTCCGGAGCGCCGGATCGAGGACAACGACAGTCCCGGGAGACGAGAAAAACAGGCGGTAGTCGTTGCCACCCAGCGGCCGCAGGTCGGCCGAACGCGTATAGTCTCGCGATGACGAACTCAGCGCTTCGCGACGCTGAAACTCGTAGGCAGCCAGAGCATGGCCGGTTTTCCATCGGGTTCCGATCAGCTGGCCGAGCTGGACATCCTGGCTTGCGCCCCGTGTCACGCTGCCCAGCCTGTAGCGCGTCTCGGCGCCTTCGTAGTCTCGGCGGAGCAACAGGTTGACGACGCCGCCAACCGCATCGGAGCCATAGAGCGCCGATGCGCCATCGGGCATCACCTCTATGCGCTCAACCGCAGCCAGCGGGATAGTAGACAGATCGGTAAAATCACCGCGCCCGCCCGATCCTGCTACCCTGCGCCCGTTGACCAGCGTGAGCGTCGCATCCGAGCCCAAGCCGCGCAGATTCACGCTGGATCCTAGCCCGAGATTGTTGATTGTCCGGTCGCTGCCCGTCAGGCTGGTGTCCTCGTTGGCAGTGCCGCCGAAGTTCTGGGGCAGCAGTGCCAGCGCTTCGGCGACTGTCCCGGTGCCGGTTCTCTCGATGTCCTCTGCCGTCAGTTCGATGAGCGGAGAGACGGCCACGCCCGATGCGCGGATATTGCTGCCGGTGACAATGATCTGGGCCTCGTTCAGAGGCACAGGGTCCTGGGGCCGCGCAGCAGGCGTGTTCGGGACTGTCGCCGGCGTGGGCCGCCGCCGGACGCGTTCCTGCGGCACCGCTGTTTTGGGCTCGGACTGCGCCACCAGCACGATGACGTTGCGCCCCCGCTTGCGGATTGCAATGCGCTGGCCGGACAGCAGGACCCGTAAGGCGTCGTCTGCATCCATCCGACCTCTAAGCGCAGGCGCCCTCCGGCTGGCGACAAGCGTTGAAGGATAGAGAAGCTGGCGACCGGTCAGGGCGATATACTGGCGCAGCGACTGATCGAGCGAGCCTGCCGCGATATCGAACTGGTGGGTCTGGGTTCCGGTTTGTGCATAAGCGGGCTGTGCAGCGGTCAGCGCCAATACGCCGGATGTCGCCAGCACAGCTCCGGCGATTGTTGGAAACTGCAGCTGCAGCCTTTTGCGATTGGTCATGTCCCTTGGCCTCCCTCGTTGTTGCTTTCAGCGAGACGCCCGTTTCCCCGGGCTTTTCTCCTGTCTGCTTTCAACGATGCGAGCGGGGGGTCACCCTCATGCCCTCATCAAAAAACTTGCGTGAGGCTATACCGTCACCGGTCCTCCAGCTCGATCGAACCGTCTTTCAACGTGACGGCCTGCAGCGGATACAGCGCGGTGACCGCATCGATGAACGCCTCGACATCGCCAACGGCAAAGCCACCATTGACATGCTGCCCGGCGCATTGGCGGCTTTTCAAGACAAGCTTGGTGCCGGTGTAGCGGTTGACCTCGGCAACCGCGTTGATGAGCGGTGTATCGCGAAACTCGAGGCGCCCTTTCGTCCATGCCGAAATCATGGCTGTGTCCGCAGCAGTGACCTCGCCCGGCCCGCCGGGTGTAATCCGGACAGCCTGCCCAGGAGACAAGGCTATTTCTGATGCTGACCTGACAGACCGGGCCATCTGCACGGCGACCTTCCCTTCCACCAGCGCTACCGCCACCTCGTCGCCCGACTGTTCGACCTCGAAGCTGGTTCCCAGTGCCATCACCCTGGTGTGGCGGGCGGTCACGCTGAAGGGATTGAGCGGGTCATGCGCCACATCAAATAGCGCGCGCCCCTTTTCCAGAAACACGGTCCGGTCCTTGCCCGGCCCTACGCGGAGGCGGGTATCGGTATCGAGATGGACGCGGCTTCCATCTTCGAGGCGAACCAGCCGTTGTTCGCCGGTGGCTGTTTCGTAGACCGTGTCCCTGGTCATGAACAGGAAGGTGGCGCAAGCCAGCATGACGATCAGGACAGCAGCTATGGCTGCCCTTGCAGTTGGCATAGTCCGGGCCGGTTTGGGCTCTGTCTCGAGTGCCTCTGTCACGGCTGCAGCGATGTCGGGGTCGTTGGCAAGGTCCAGGCTCTTGCGCCAGTGCGCTTCGAGCCGGTCGTAGGCTTCGGCATGGCCGGGCATTCGTCGCCATGCAAAAAAGGATTCAAGGTCGGCAGTGCCGACCGTACGTGAATTCAAGCGCGTCAGCCAGGCGGCGGCGTCGCGGTCAATGTGTTCGGCGTGCGGGTCTTGACCCTCGGTGGAAGTGTCGCTCATCTTTCCAGCTGTTCCGAGCAGAGCAAAATCGCCTTGCGCATGCGATATTCGACTGTTTTGATCGAAACGCCAAGCTGCTTGGCGATCTGCGCATTGGTCATGGCGGTATATCTCGACAGAAGAAAGATGCTGCGCAGATCAGGCGGAAGGTTGAGGATCGTCTGCTTCAGCGCCAGCAAATACTCCTGATCGCCCTCGATCGCGATTTCGTCCACCCGGTCAAAATCGTTGGCCGGCATGCGAGCGTTGCGCCTGAACTGGTCCTTCGCAAGGTTGAGGGCGATGCGTAGGAGGAGGGCTTTGGGCCGAAGGCCTGCGTCTTCGTCACTGTACCGGGCAACCCGCAGATAGGTGTCCTGGATCACATCGTCGATCTCGATCGCCGCACTGCCCAGCCTGTAACGCAAGGCCCGGCGGAGCCAGGCAAAATGGTTGCGGTACAGGCTTTCAAGTCCTGGCCCTGAACCGGCAATCTCTTGCGCATTCTGGCTTTGCGGGTGCATCGGTTGGTCAGCCATGGCAGCAGCAATCCCTCCAGACGAGGGGCGCGTGCGTCGCCTTGACGGCTGCCAGCAAGCCTGTGGTCTGACAGGCCGTCTCTGCGTCACGGCTCTGTCCACGTGTCGGAGCATGCAAGGCCTGGCTTGCAGTCCTTGCTTTCCAACGGCTGTACAAGGGTTTCCACGCCCCGCTGCCGGACCAACCGACAACACGCAGGAGAATCGCCTGAACCGTGATCGCGCGCAACCGGAACCGCGCGAGGGAAGAGGGGCCGGGTGTTGGAACCTCGTGTACACTGAGGCCCGCTAGTTGCTTAGGATGCGCTGCCGACATGTGCGGCAGAACCGCACATCTCCCCCGGCTTCCAGCATCGAAACCTGTTTCACGGCACCCGGCCCAATCTCCATACCGAACCGTGTGCGCCCTGCGAAGCATCTCGTCGGTACACCAAAAAAATGCTGTGGGCAGGATCGGGTCCCGAAGACAGATGAACGGTATCCGCCAAAATTTGGCGCACACTGCGCAGGAACCTGAGCATCCTCCGCCACTACCATGCCAACTTCGTTGTATTGGCATTGGCTCATGGCAGACCGTGACAATCCTGTATGATTCGCCAAAACCCGGCGTGAAAACGGCGTCCTATGCGTGGCCCAGGCAAAGGGTCGGCGTGCCATCGGCAGAATGTCGCACCTTTGCCAGCGATCGTGTCGGGCTGCGTGCGTGCGGGGTCTATGCCAGGCGGCCGCCGATTGCCCGTGGTAGCGGGCTCTGCGGCCCTTGCGTGCAGGCGTTGGCGGCCTGATCCGTATGGATATCGACATGGCTGTTTCCCTCCTGGGTTTTGCCATGATCGCGGTTGCGTGGAATCATTGTCCCGATGGCTTGGTCTTCCGCAAAAATGTGCCCTAGTGGCTTTTCTCGCCCGATGCCTTGCTTCGGGTCATGCACGCTGCGGGCTCGCCTGGCGCTGTCTGGCCGGCATGCTTGAGCTGCGTCAGCTTCTCTATGTTCTTGCCGCTGTCGATCAACGCAGCTTTGCCCGCGCAGCCAGCCAGTTCCAGATGAAACAGTCCACGCTCAGCCGAAAGGTGATGCGGCTCGAGGACCAGCTTGGCTTCCGGTTATTTGACAGGACCACACGAGGCGCAAGACCCACGGCCAACGCGCGTGCCTTCCTCGAGGAAGCCCGTCAACTCGTCGATCAGGCAGCCCAGCTCGAACTGCGCGCGCGCGCCCTGCGCAATGCGAATGGTCCGCGTCTGGCGCTTGGCTACAGTGGGCAGCTCTTTCGCAGCCACATGGGCGCCCACCTGTATGCGTTTCTGCGAGATTATCCTGGTGTCCGGTTCGATGGGGTGGAGCAGGACCCCGATGGCTTGCTTGACGCCCTGGCCTGCCGGAAGGTTGATGCCGTCATCGTTCCTGCAGGCCGGGGCGGTAACAGCCTGGCCTGCCTGCCTGTATGGACGGAGCCCTTGCGGGCGTGTTTCGCTGACGGTCATCGCTTGGCTGACCTGTCGGTCCTGCGCTGGTCTGATCTGGCAAACGAGCACCTTTTGGTGGCTGGCACGTGCGCAGGTCCGGTCTTGGTTGATCTGATCCGGAAACAGTTTGCAGGGTCTCAAGATCCTCCACGGATCACCGTGCAGGATGCGAGCAACGAGACGATTTGCCGGCTCATCGCATTGGGCAGCGCCGTGTTCATTGAAGGCGTCAGCGCATTTGGTAAGCCTGTGCCGGGGCTGTCGCTGCGGGCGATCGAGGAAGATGGTGCTGAGGCGAGTCTCTGTTATGTCCTCCACTGGCATCGGGATAACAGCAATCCGGTTTTCCGCCGGTTTTGCGGGATGATGGCCCACGCGCTGCCTTCTTTCACCACTTGATGATCGCCTGCTGCCTGTGCTGCAACTTCGCTGCAGGAGATTTCCTCGGGGCGTGTGACGTCATCATAAGGCACCCTGGGCAGATGGTAGATCCATTTCCCACTGCGGCTTCGGGGACCTTTGAGCGTGGCGCCGCCGGCGTGCGTGGGCTTGGCAGGCGGACCGCGCCTTGCTGGACGTAATGGAGAAGCATCCTGTCTTCTTGCCCATATTTGGGAGGCATTTGCCGCTCTGGGCTCCCAGGCCGATGATGGCTCGGGCATCGGCCGACGCTGCAGCTGTTGATAAAATCCGACCTGTATTCTCTTCCGTACTCAACAACTTTTGTCGATCGCCACGGATCTGCGCTGCTTTTTTTGCCGGGAATAGGATCGGTCTGTCGCGATGAACCTCTCGATCATTACAGGGACAACGCGTTCTGGCGGCGGCAACCCTGCGGTCTGGCCCGCGCCAAGCGCTGCGCAATAATCCAGCAGTTCGCGGTGGAGCCTGGCAGGGATTTCGATGTTCAGCCGGACAGGCTTTTCATCAGCGATGTCGGCAAGCGAAAGCCTCGTCATTGCGCGTCTCCTATAACAAGGTCGCGGGTCACCATGACCCGGACCGGAGACCCTGGCCGAATGGTCAGGGTCGGCCGCACGTTGAGTTCGCGCGCGACGATCTGTTCGCCTGCTCTGTTGAGGCTGTCCTGCGATCCGCGCCGAAATGCTCGAACCAGATTGTCGTCGCTGCCGACGCCAAATTCTGCGCCGGCACCCAGCAAGGTCGAGACCAAAGCTGCCCTGAAGACACCTGCCCAATGATAGTCAGTCTTGTCTGCCAGCCCAGAATACCCTGATACATCCGCTGCCGGTTGCAGGTCGAGCGTGACCGAACGTCCATCAGGCATGATCAGACGGGTCCAGGCAAGCTGGATCCGATTCTGGCCAAAGCTGACACTGGAGCTGTACTCGCCGATCAGCCGTGTTCCCTGCGGTATCAGAAGTGTCTTGCCGCTGATGCTGTCGTAAACGTTCTCGGTGACCTGTGCTGTCACCAGGCCAGGGATATCCGACTTGATTCCAGTGATCAGGGCGGCTGCAATGACAGAGCCTGCATGCAGTACACGTGCTGCTTGGGGGGCCTGCAGGTTCTGCGGCTGTCTGGTGTGAAGTCTTTGCGTCTGGTCTTCTGCCTGCGAGGTCGGCAAGGCGGGACTGGCCAGATCCTGCAGCTCCGGCTGCCTCTCGGGTGCATCCCCGCGACCTTCAAAGAACAGGCGGCTTGCTCGGGCAGCGTCGCGTTCCTCGCCGATGTTGTCGCGTCGTTCCGGCAAACTGGCAGGCTGCGCCAGGACTGGCGGTATCGGGTTTGCAGGCGGCGGCAGGCTTGCGATCTGTGGGCGAGTGCTCGCATCAAGGATGGGCTTGCCCAGGTCGCCGGGAAGCGGCGGACCAAGTTTGGGAACATGCGTGTAGTCGCCACGGCCACTTGTGAAGGCCTCAGGAACTGCAACACCTCCGATGTTGAACAACTCTGTGGCCGGTTTTTCGGCTTCGGGCAGCAGGGCATAGATCAGTGCGCCCGCCAGGATGCAGCCGCTGACGGCAGCGGCAGATGCGATGGCCTTGCGCGACAGGCGCATGACGCGCGGTGGGTCGTCGCGCAACCTGATGACACTGTCCGGCTCTATGGTGCCAGGCTTGCTCACCTTTTCCGGCTTTTCGTCGGCCGCGTCCGTATTGGCCGATTGCGCTTCGTTCATGATGCTTTCCTTCGGCGGGCAACAATACGGACTTTGTCCTGACGCTTGCGCCCTCCCAGCCTGAGCTCGGCTGCCGCGAACAAGCGATCGACAATCATGTAACGGCCAGCAACCCGGTAATTCACGAGCTCGGCGTCGCCCGAGGGGCCGAGCGCAAACAGCGGAGGCAGTTCGGTGCGGGCGTTGTTCGGAAACTCGACATAGACACGGATTCCGTCGTCAAAGGCGCGGACCGGTCTCCAACCGGGCTTGTCGCCGGTAATGACATAATCGAAATCGAGACTGGCAATGTCGAGCCCTGCTGCAATTGGCGCGGCATTCACAGCGGCAACCTGCGCTTGGCGCAGCGCGATGAGATCGTCTTGCGGATAACTCCACGAAACCGATGCCATGTAGACGGTGGCATTGGCCCGTAGCTCGACATGATAGGTGCGACGGTCCGTGTTGATGACCAGATTTGTGGTAATGTCGCTGCGCGTCGGCTTAACCAGGATATGCACTTGCTGGGCAGCGCCAGTGCCGCTGACGGTATCACCGATCAGCCAGCGCACTGTGTCGCCTGCAGCCACAGGACCCGGGCCCACCAGACTCTCTCCGGGTTGCAAGGCGATGTCAGTGACCTGACCCGGTTTTGCGTAAACCTGGTAGAGCGATCCTTCTGAGAACGGAAAGCGCTGGATGGCGTTTGCAAAGCCTGCGCGATCCGGCTCTATCCGGGCAGCGTCATTAGCCGCCCCCACCCTGTCGACCGGAGCGGGGTGACTCTGGGACGGGCGGGAGCGGCTCGCAGCTGCGGGAGGCACGCGCTGCGAATGGATCCGGCTTGCAGCCGAATCGGCAGGGTTCCATCGAGTGGGAAGCGCGCCTGATCCGCCAGGGCCGATATCGGCCAAAGCAGGACCGGCATTGAACCCCGACGCATGCAGGAGGAAGGGAGCAAACAAGAGTTTGCGGATATGTGCGCGGTTCATGATGCAAGCTCCTTTGACCAGTTGATGGCATGGATGAAAATTCCCAGCGGGTTCTTGCGCAGCGTGTCTGGCCTGGTCGGAGTCTGGATCACCACCGTCACGATGGCGCTCCAGTTGCTGGTTTCCGCAAGGTTGCCGTCGCGGTACTTGCGTTCGGCCCAGGCAATGCGGAAGCTGGAAGGCGAAGCACGAATGACGCTTGTCACGTCGACCGCGACTTGTTCGCGCCCTATCCTGGTAAAGGGATCCTGGGTTCTGGCGTGATCATTGAGCGTGAGCGCGCCCTGGTCGGTGACGAAGTCGTACGCCCTGAGCCAGTTCTGTCGGACAATCACGGGATCGGTAGGCAGGCTCCGCACGTGTTCGACGAAGCGCGCCAGATGGAACGCGATCTGCGGGTCCGAGGGGATATAGCCGATGTCGGCCCGGGCCACGGCTTGCGCCTCTCCAAGCTTGTCGACTTGAACCACCCATGGAACGATGGTGCCGCGCGCACCTTGCCAGATGATGCCGCCTGCCAGGACACAGGAAAGACCAAGCGCGCTGAAGCAGGCGTATCGCCAGTTGCGCGCTTGCACCCGTGCCGATCCGATCCGATCGTCCCAAAGCTGTTGGGCGCGCTGATAGGGGGTTTCTGCTGCGGGTGTCTTGGCATAGCGGATGGATGCGCGTCTAAACATGGTCAATCCTTCTGTGAGAGGTCGATGGAAGCTCCTAGTCCGCCGCTATCGCCTGACTTGAGCGTGTGCGCCGCGATCGTTGCGCCATGTGTGATGGTCTGGCGTTGCCGCATGGATGTGGCCCATGCCGGAGCTCGGCTGTCACCGTGCATTGTGGCTGCTGCCATGTCTGGGGCTCCGGGCTTGATGGTTCCGCCGGCATTGACGATGGCAGCGCGTCCGCCCTCGCGGAACGCATGCTTGAGCGATTTGCCAGCGTTGCGCAGAGGCGACATAGCAGTCCCGCCAGCCGCTTGCCCGACGGCCTTGACGCCAGCACCCACGGCTCGAGGCCCCGTTTGGCCTGCCGAACCCATCGCATAGGCGGTTACGGCACCACCAGATGCCCTTGACGCGGTCAGCGCAGCCATGCTGGCCGTCGACACTGCTGCGCCTGCAACAAGCCTAGCGCCGCTGGCCCCTGCCGTTGCTGCACCGCCTGCAAGCAATGCTGTTCCCGCAGCAGCTCCGGCGCCTAGCTGCGGCCCGCCTGCAACTATGCCATTGGCAATGCTGGGTCCGAATATGCCGAGCGCCATCAGCGTCAGGCTTGCCAATACGATCGACAGCGCGTCTTCAATCGTGGGTTCTTGTGGAATCGCACTGATGAACTGGGCGAAAAGCGTCGAGCCAATGCCGACGATCACCGCGAGCACGAGAACCTTGATGCCGCTGGAGACGACATTGCCAAGGACACGCTCGGCCATGAAGGCGGTCTTGCCGAACAAGCCAAACGGAATCAGCACAAAGCCTGCCAGCGTGGTCAGTTTGAATTCGATCAGGGTGACAAACAGCTGGATCGAAAGGATGAAGAAGGCTGTGACGACCAGGGCCCACGCTGCCAGCAAAATCACGATTTGCAGGAAGTTCTCGAAAAAGCTGACAAATCCCAGCAGGTCCGCGATCGCATCGATCATGGGCCGTGCAGCATCGAGTCCGACCTGAGCAACCCTGCCAGGCTGCAGCAGTTCTGCGGCGCTGAAGCCCGTGCCACTGGCTTTCAGTCCAAGCCCGGCAAAGCTGTCAAAGACGATCCTTGCGAGCATGGCCCAGTTGCCGACGATATATGCAAAAATGCCGACAAAGAGGGTTTTCTTCACCAAGCGGGCCAGCACATCGTCTGCCTCTCCCCAAGCCCAGAACAGCGCGGCAAGGGTCACATCGATCACGATCAGTGTCGTTGCGATAAATGAAACTTCGCCAGCGACGAGTCCGAACCCGGAATCGATATAACGTGAAAAGACGTCGAGGAACCGGTCGACTACTCCTGTGCCGCCCATGATGCTCAGTCCTTTGCTTGTGCCTGGCGCAGTGGCACATATCCTCTGCCAGGGGTCAGGAAGCGGCGAAGCTGTTCACGCGCTTGTGCCTTGGCTGCAGCGTTGTTTGCCGCCTCCAACGATTGGGCCCTGCCCATCGCGGAAAAAGTCGCGATCAGATCCGAAAGCTGCTGGGCCTGCACGGCGAGAAGCTGATTGCCAGCCTGCGCTGCCTGCAGTGCTCCGGTGGACGACTGGCTGGCAGACAGCAGCGAATTGATCGCTTCTCGTGAGCCTTCGATGTTGCCAACCGCGCCCGCCTGAACCTTCAGTGCGTCCTCGAATGCCGACACACTGTCCTGCCAGCGCTGCTGGGCACGGCCCACCATCTGGCGTTGGTTTTCGGTCAGATCGATGTCCCGATAGGTCTTGCCGAAACCCTGTTCGATGGACTGTACATCAAGTGCTATTCCCTTGGCGCGGGCAAGCAGCTGTTGTGTCTGGCGCATCTGCTGCTGCAGGGGTTCAAGGACGCTGAGCGGGAGCCCTTCAAGATTGCGGGCCTCGTTCAGCAGTTGCGTTGCCTGGTTTTGCAGCATGCGTATCTGGTTGTTGATTTGCTCCAGTGTCCGTGCAGCTGTCAGGACGTTTTGCGCATAATTGGTGGGGTCATAGACAATCCCGCCCAAGCCGAACTGGGCTTGAGCCGGCAGCGCGGTGCAAAGGCTCGTTGCGGAGATTGTAAGAACAAGGCTCAACCAATTCGGTCGGCGCTTTTTCGGGGTCGATACTGGCATCTGCATGTCACTGCTCCTTGGCTTTAGGTTCTGCCGGGTTCTGGCGGGCATCAGGTGACCCTATCTTCCGGAAGGAGGTCTGCCGCCCATCCCAGCCCCCGGTGGAGGAGCCAGCGGCGCGCAAAATTCCGTTTGCCATGGGCAGCGCAGATCCGGGTGATAGCCTGCTGGTCGGTTTTGGAAGATGCGGCACAGAAGGCGAGTGCGACCTCGTTGAGCCCGAGTTCGAACAGCCTGTTGCCGGGTGCTGACTGGCAATAATAATCGCGCTTGGGCATCGCTTGCGCGATCAACTCTATCTGGCGGTCATTGAGGCCGAAACGGCGGTAGATCGCGAGGATCTGGAGCTCGCACGCCCTCTCGTTGGGAAGGAAAATGCGGGTGGGACAGCTTTCGATGATCGCTGACGCAATCGGCGACACCTCGACATCGGCAAGGCTTTGGGTGGCAAAAACCACGCTGGCGTTCTTCTTGCGCAGCGTCTTGAGCCATTCGCGCAGCCTGGCCGAAAATTCCGGGCTGTCGAGTACAAGCCAGCCTTCATCGATCACAATCAAGGTGGGGGATCCGTCAAGCCGACTCTCGATCCGGTGGAACAGGTACATCAGAACCGCAGGTGCGGCGGGTGAATGGGCGAGGCCCTCGATCTCGTAGGTCTGGAAGCGGCTATCTCCCAGCCTTTCGCCCTCGCTGTCGAGCAGATGACCAAAAGGACCGCCGATGCAGAATGGGGAAAGGGCCTGTTTGAGCTTGTTGGACTGCAGCAACACATTGAGCCCGGTGAGCGTGCGCTCGGCAACGGGTGCTGATCCCAGAGACGTCAGCGCTGACCAGAGATAATCCTTCGTCGAAGGATCAAGGTTGAAATCCTGGCCCAACAACACGGCGTGCAGCCATTCTGCCGCCCATGACCGTTCGCCGAGATCATCGACGCGTGCCAGCGGCTGCAGCTGAACGTCGGGAGGGACGGTCGCATCACCGGAGTCGAGAATGTTCCAGTCTCCGCCGCAGGCCAAAGTCGCAGCCCTGATGGAGCCGCCAAAATCGAAGGCGAAGATTTGTGCTCCGGCATAACGGCGAAACTGGAGTGCCATTAATGCGAGCAAAACTGACTTTCCGGCACCTGTCGGACCGACCACCAAGGTGTGACCTACATCACCAACATGCAGCGAAAGGCGAAACGGTGTCGATCCCTGGGTTCGGGCGTGCAACAGCGCTGGCGCATCCAGATGTTTGTCTTGCTCGGGCCCTGCCCACACTGCAGCTGCGGGGATGATGTGGGCAAGGTTCAGTGTGCTGATCAGAGGCTGGCGGACATTGGCGTAGAGATGTCCGGGGACCGATCCAAGCCAGGCCTCGACCGCGTTTGTGGTTTCCATCACCAGCGTGAAGTCGCGGCTTTGAATGACCTTCTCGACCTGCCGGAGCTTTTCGGCCGCAAGCAAGGGATCCTCGTCCCAGACCGTGATGCTGGCCGTAACATAGGCCATGCCGTTTATGTCGGCGCCCAGTTCCTGCAGCGCCAGATCGGCGTCGTCAGCCTTGTTGGACGCATCGCTGTCCAGCAGGACCGCAGGCTCGTTTGTCATGATCTCCTTGAGCATGGCAGCGAGCGACTTGCGTTTGGCGAACCATTGGCGCCGGATCTTGCCAATCACCCTGCCCGCATCGGTCTTGTCGAGCATGATGGCCCGCGTTGACCAGCGATATTCGAAGGACAGGGCGTTGAGTTCCTCGAGAATTCCCGGGAAGGTGGCGCTGGGAAATCCGTTGACCGTAGCTGTCCTCAGATAGTCCTGTCCCAGCTTCGGCTCGAGGCCCCCGATCAGCGGTAAGTCTGCCAGGAGCCCGTCCAGATACATTGGTGTTTCGGGAACGCGGACATTGTGTCGTCGTGTGGACACACAGTTGTGGAGATATGTCAGCGTCTCACCGTCATCGAGCCAGGCGGCTTCAGCCATCGTGCCTTCGATGAGATTGAGGAGCCGGCAGGTACGGTCAATGAAGAGCGCCAGCATTTGGCGTGGGTCATAGCCACTACGGCTTTTGTTCTCGTACAGCCAGCCTTCGGCACGCGCTGCGTCCTCCGCTGGCGGCATCCAGACAAAGGTGAGATAGTAGCGACTTTCGAAGTGGGATCCCTGTTCGGCAAACTGTGCAGCGCGTTCCTGATCGATCAGTGCGGATGCGGGATCCGGAAATGTTCCTTGCGGATAGTCGAGAGCTGGACTTCGCACTGCCTCGACAAACAGCGTCCAGCCTGATCCAAGCCGCCTGAGTGCGCTGTTCATACGGCCTGACGCAGCAATCAGCTCCGCAGGGGTTGCGCTGTCGAGATCGGGGCCCCTGAAGCGAGCGGATCGCTGAAGGCTTCCGTCCTTGTTGAGCACCACACCTGGTGCAATCAGGGCAGCCCATGGGAGAAAATCTGCGAGCCGAGAAGCCTTGTGGCGATATTCGCGCAGCGACATCATCGTGGTCAGACTCCAAAATAAGCAGGGAAACGAACATGGCGTCTGGCGACATCGACAAACTGAGGGTCGTGCCGCGCTGCCCAGACAGACGCCAGGTGGCCAAGCGCCAGAAAGATCAGGCCTGCTATCCAAAGGCGCAGACCCAGACCGATCGCGCCAGCCACGGTCGCATTGGCGATGGCAAGCCCCCTGGGCGCTCCACCCAGCAGCATCGTCTCGCTCAGAGCGCGATGTACAGGCGCCGCAAACAGAGCCGGCATTCCGGGCGACAGCTCCGTCATCACACCAACGCTCCGCCGCCGAAGGAAAAGAAGGAGAGGAAGAAGGAAGATGCGGCAAAGGCAATCGAAAGCCCGAACACGATCTGGATCATTCTGCGGGCACCACCCGACGTGTCCCCGAACGCCAACGCAAGACCCGTTGCAATGATGATCATGACCGCGATGATCTTGGCGACAGGTCCTTGGATCGATTCAAGAATGGCCTGGAGTGGAGCTTCCCATGGCATGGATGACCCTGCTGCTCGTGCGGGCAAGATCACCAGCAACGCACAGGCAGTTGCCGACAGGTAGACGGTGGTCCTGCGGCGGGCGGGTAGATCAGCAGATGTCATGGTCATTCTCCGTGGGTTGAAGGCAAAAGCGAAATCAGGCGGTAATCTCCGGCTTGGTCCAGTCCTTGGACTGCCACGAGTTCTGTCAGCCTGCGCCCGGAGCTTTCCCGGGTCAGAACGGCAATGATGTTGATGGTTTCGGCAACCAGTCGCCTAGGGACGGTCACGACACTTTCCTGAACCAGTTGTTCCAACCGGTACAATGCCCCTGCTGCAGACCCTGCATGGATGGTCCCGATGCCGCCTGGGTGTCCTGTGCCCCAGGCTTTCAGCAGATCGAGAGCTTCAGCCCCGCGAACTTCGCCAATCGGGATTCTGTCGGGTCTCAGCCTGAGCGCTGAACGTATAAGGTCGCGTAGCGATGCAACTTCAGGGCGGGAGCGCATTGCGACCATATTGGGCGCGGCACATTGCAGTTCGCGGGTGTCCTCGATGAGTATGACCCTGTGCTGTGTCTTGGCGATCTCGGCGAGCAGCGCGTTTGCGAGCGTGGTCTTGCCGGATGATGTGCCGCCAGCGACCAGAATGTTCTCGCGCAGCGCCACGCACTCGGCAAGTTTGGCGGCAGTTTCATGTGACATGATGCCGGCTTCGGCATAGTCTTGGAGGCCGAAGACGCGCGCAGCAGGCTTCCGGATGGCAAAGCTCGCCGCAGCAACAACCGGCGGTAGCAACCCTTCAAACCGTTCGCCTGTCACTGGCAGTTCTGCTGACACGCGTGGCGAGGATGCGTGAACTTCGTCACCAGAGTGATGCGCTACGAGCCGGATGATCCGCTCGCCTGTTTCGGCACTCATGGAAACACCGGTGTCTGAAAGCCCGCCGTCAAAGCGATCGATCCACAGGCGACCATCGGGGTTGAGCATAATCTCGGTTATCCCGGGGTCATCGAGCCAAGCGCCGATTTGCTGTCCGAGCGCAGTCCGGAGCATGCGGGCCCCTCGCTCACCGGAAACTGAAAGGATCGAAATCACGCTCATCAGAGCCTCGAAAATGGTGGTCTGCCGGGCTGGCAGATCGTCGAGGCACATTAGGAGGGCCGGTTCTGACGGTCGGGCAACAGTAAAATGTCAGCGGTGCAGCCTAGCGAAAAGACGGACAAAATGGGCGCAGGAGCGTGTGCGGAACACGCCAAGAGCGTGGCTTGTCTCAACACAATTCCGGATTGCAAAAATGCAGCCGAGAGTCCGAGTCGCACGAACCGTCGCTTTGATGCGCGCCAAGCGTTGGCGAGAAATTCACAAAGCTAACCGAGGGGCGCCTTTATCATTGTGTTGGACGCTGGTCGCTTTCCATCCGCCTTGCGACGGCATCGATGAATGCTTCAAACCGCTTCTTCGCTTGTGCTTGGGCTGCCGGTCGCTGCTCAGGAGGAAGCGGCGGGTTGGATGTGAGCCAGGTCAGCACGAACACTGCCAGCGACTCATTACCGACCTCGACATGATAGCCAAGTTTGTCGATCTGTTTTGATATCCTGTCTAGCCTGCGGCTGAATGCGGCCTCGAGCCGTTCAGGGCCCTCGGGCGACAGGAACGCGGATAGAGCAGCCTCTACAATAGCGGCTTGCGACACACGCTTTCGGGCGGCAAATTCGGCAAGCTCGCGAGCAAGCTCCGGGCGAAGGCGGATCGTATGGCGGGTGCGCTTCACAGGTCGATCCCATCACCTGGGTTCATGGCCGCCTGTCGGAAGGGAAGGGTCTGCTGCACAAACTGCCGCGACGTCATCCTTGGGTCTATTGGCAATGCTGCGGCGTTGGCATGCTCGAATTCCTGCTGCTCGGGCGTTGGTTGTCGTTGGGCTGGCTCGGCCAAAGGCAGTTCGTGCTGATGCCCGCCTTCGTCGTTGCGATCCAGCTTTCGCTCTGGGTTGGTATCAGGCTTTGCTTCGCACAAGGAACCCTGGCTGGCAGGTTCGGTTGGAGCGGTTTGACAATCGCTTCTTGCTGTCAGCCAGTCGTGACCGGCCCCCGTATGATGTTCGGCCTTCGCTTCTTGCGGAGGCGCAACAACTCGGGAATGGAGCTTTTCATCACGGTAGTAGCGGGCTTTTCTGGCGCGGACAGGTTGCAGGCCTGCAACCATGATGATTTCGTCGTCCTCGGGTAGCTGCATGATTTCGCCAGGGGTGAGCAGGGCTCGGGCCGTGTCGGTGCGTGATACCATCAGGTGACCGAGCCAGGGTGCAAGCCGGTGCCCAGCGTAATTCTTCATGGTTCGAAGTTCGGTCGCGGTTCCCAGCGAGTCCGACACACGTTTAGCGGTCCGTTCGTCATTGGTCGCAAAGCAAACGCGCACATGGCAGTTGTCGAGAATGGCATTATTTTGGCCATAGGCCTTTTCAATCTGGTTGAGCGATTGTGCGATCAAGAATGCCTTCAGGCCGTAGCCTGCCATGAAGGCGAGGGCACTTTCGAAAAAATCGAGGCGGCCGAGTGCCGGAAATTCATCCAGCATCAGCAGCAGTCGCTGTTTTGTGCCTTTGGGATCGAGTTCCTCTGTCAGTCGTCTCCCGACCTGATTAAGAATGAGACGGATCAGCGGCTTGGTGCGGCTGATGTCCGAAGGTGGAACGACGAGATATAGCGTTGTTGGGCGTTCCGCAGACACGAGGTCGGCTATCCGCCAGTCGCATTGTTGCGTCACTTTTGCGATGATCGGGTCCCGGTAAAGTCCCAAAAACGACATTGCGGTTGAGAGTACACCTGAGCATTCGTTGTCGGATTTGTTGAGCAATTCCCGAGCCGCGCTGGCAATGACGGGGTGAACGCCTGCATCGCCTAAGTGACGCGTTGCCATCATGACATTGAGCGTTGCACGGAAGGAGCGCTCCGGATCGGACAGGAACGCCGCAACGCCAGCCAATGTCTTGTCCTTTTCAACATAAAGGACGTGGAGGATGGTACCTACAAGCAACGAATGGCTTGTTTTTTCCCAGTGATTGCGTCGTTCGAGAGAGCCTTCCGGGTCAACGAGCACATCTGCGATGTTCTGGACGTCGCGAACTTCGGCGATACCCCGGCGCACTTCAAGCAACGGGTTGAAGGCGGACGATGCAGCGTTTGTCGGATCAAACAGGAGCACCCTGCCAAATTTTGAACGGTAGCCTGCCGTGAGGTTCCAGTTTTCGCCCTTGATGTCATGCACGATGGCTGAAGCAGGCCAAGTCAGCAAAGTCGGCACGACCAGACCGACACCCTTGCCACTGCGTGTAGGAGCAAAGCACAGGACATGCTCAGGTCCGTCGTGGCGCAGATAGTCCCTTCCAAACCGGCCCAGGATCGTTCCGCGGTCATCAAGCAAATGAGCTGCTGTAATCTCTCGTTTGGTCGCCCAGCGCGCAGATCCGTAAGTTTCTGCGCGCTTGAGATCACGCGCACGCCATAGCGACATGGCAACTGCAACGACAACTGCTGCGCCCGCGCTGCTGGCAGCGATTGCGCCTGCGGTATCGAAGATGGAAGGGGCATATGCCTCGAAACTGAACCACCACCAAAATATGGCAAGCGGTGGATAAACAGGCCATCCTAGGATTTCTCCGACCGGCTTCCCCAGTTCGGGCTGATATCCTAGCGCTGAGGCCGTCCACTGCGTCGCCCCCCAGACTCCTGCCAGCACAGTGCAGAAGACAGCAAGGATCTGCCCCCATAAAATTCGGCTTCCAGACATTTTTCGGCGCTCCTCTTTTGCAAATGCAAAAGATCGCGAGCGCAAGTTCAAGCAGGCTCAGCGCCGAGGCGTAGGCCAGCGAACAAAAAGCCATCATGTGCGAAATTTCCCGATAGCCATGCATGTGCATGCTGTTTTTGGAGCTGCGATTGGAAAAGGGAGCAGCACTTTCGAGCTCAGCATGGCCGTTGATGGTGCTGGAATGAGTGCGGGCAGAACGGGAATTGCCGATTTTGGTCCCCCAGCCAATTTGCGTACCGATGCCTTTGATCTTCAGCAGTGTCTGCCGCCAAGCGGATGGCAGTCTTTAGCCATTCCGGTACTGTTGCGGCAGCGTCAGCCGGAACAACCTTGATGACGCCTATCGATTTTTGGCTTCTAGCCGCCCTCAAGGCCGACAGTGATGCCATGCCGCAGTGAAGTTTGAACGGCGGCAGCGATCTGTGACAGCAAAAATTGACGGCAAGGCGAAGCCTCTGTGGATTTTGCTGGATATGCCTTGACGAAAAACGCGTTTAGGGTCGAGGCCTGTCGGCAGTGCTGATTCACACAGGGTATCGGGCGCAGGCAAGAGGGCACGGAATTGAAATGGGAAAGTCTATGTTGGGATCAAGCACGCCAGGCAGTGAGGGCATGCTGAGCAAAAGCAGGACCTGGTCCCACGACGCGTCTAAGGTTGCAGGCATGGAAAAATCTGTGGGCCGGTTTGACGATTTAGAAGCGCGCATCTGCGAGGCGATCGCCGCGGCCGTTGCAGTGAGGATCAAATACCAGGATGCAGCCCGGCTTGATGGCGAGCACTGGCGCATCATCGCACCTCTGGCTCTGTACGTCTCAGATAAATCTCGTGTGTGCATGGTGGGTGAAGAGTATAGGGAATTTCACCAAAGCAGTTTGTTTATAGGTGCCAGAACATTTGAGATTGAAAAAATCGCCGAACTGGAAATAACAGAATTTTCCTGCGTTCCGACTTGGGCGCTGGACTATTCGCAAAAAAAATTTCGGAACGGAATTTTATGCAGGCGCTGAGATTTTTCTGAAATCTGGAAAGAGTTTCTGAGATCCTGAAGGATTTTTTACGATTGGATCGTTCCTGTGTTGCCAATTGGCATTGGCCACTGACGTATACACTAGAGGGGGCCGCGGTGCGCATCTGAGCGGTTGCAGGCACGGTTTGCCTGTATAGGTCTTGACCGGAAAATTGTCCGATTGCACCGTCTACCCTGCTCGTTCAGGGCGATTCTTGTCTCTGTTTAGGCGGCAAGACACCCAGCCAAGGGGGCCCGTTTCCTGCTAGCAGCGGGCCTTCTTGGCAAAGGGAGCAGCCATTTAAACGCTGGCTTCAGGTCGTGCAGCAGACACATAATGCCTGTGCAGATGGACACATGAGATCACCGCGCCATGTCGAAAAGCCAGTCCGACTGGAGATCAGGGTAATTTGCCGGGACCACTGACATTGATTAAAGTCCCAGCGACCGTGAACGGTCGAAATCCCAATCGACAAACCCCTTGTCATTCACGATCCCGGAGACGGACTGACCCAATCGTCGTTCGAGTGCCGGTTCCCAGGGCACTAGCTGAAAGCCCAAGCCATTCTCGACCATGGCAAAACGACCGGAATTTAGCTGAACCTGTTCACGATAAATGCCGGCTATATGGTCGCCTAAGCGGCTCGGGAGCGCCTCAAGACCCGTGAATTTCTTGATGGTTTCCGTGGCCTGTCCAATGTCCCTTTGCCTGAGTTCATCCAAGAGCCCAGTGATCACCACAATCTGGCCATTGCACCTGGACGCCAAGCCTTGTCCTATGAGGTGCGCAGCCCGGTCTGTCAGCGCATTCTGCACGTCTTGCCCAAAGGCGCCGCCCAGGATTTTTGGTTCCGTAGAGACGAGCTGCTGGTCAAGCCATGTCAGCCCGTTGGCAGTCACCTGCTGTGCAAGCGGCATTTCAGACAGCGTTGTAAGCCTAGGCTGTGCGATCCCATCCTTTGATGACTCGACCTGGACTATGGCGCCCACCCTCCAGCCGCCGACCGGATCGCTGGTTTGTAAGGTCAGGTGGTGGTTGTTGCCATCCAACCCCTCGATGAGAACAGATGATCCGCCAGTGGCATCCGGGAGGGACCGGTGGCGCAACAGTCGGCCAATAACCAACTGTTTGGGAGGCTCATGGTGAGCGTGCAGGGTCGAAAACTCCCCAAGCTGCGGATGTGTCATAGCCCTGTGCATGGTTTTGATGATGTCACCGCGCATTTCAATGGCCCGCAAGGTTTGCTCGGCGTTGTCGCTTATGACCCATCGGCCAGGATCGAGCTCGTTTGCTAGGCCCAAACGTGCCAGTGTGTTGGCTCTGCCCACCAGCATGGCCTGATGCCGTAGATCGGACTTCGGGTCGTGGCGAAGGTCAATAATCCCGATGTGTTCCTGGATTTGCGCAAGCTCACTGTCGAGGCCAGTCCAGCGTTCAGCCGAGACTTCGCGCTGGGTTGCAGCGTGAAGTTCCCTCTCGTTTCGTATTCCAAGTTCAACCGTCACCCGTTCCTCAGCCCGATGACGTAGCCCGTGTCGAATGTAATCTCGATCAATGACGAGATCCTCACCGGAAAATGTCTTCCCGCGAACGAGTATATGGATGTGCGGATTGTCGGTGTTCCAATGCTCTGCGGCGACCCAATCTAGGCGGCTTGCCATGTCCTTGGCCATATCGTCCATCAACTCTCGCGTGAACGTCTTTAGATCTGACAGGTCATATGAGTCCTCTGGCGAGACAATGAATCGGAAATGATGGCGGTCACGGTCACAACGCGCTGCAAAGCTGTCGCCATCTGAATGATCATGTTCCGCGTCAAAGAGCTCACCGCGCTGCTTGTCTCGGGTCACGCCGTCTCGTTGCAGGTAAGCGATATGGCGCGCGATCGGCGCAGTTGCGAGCCTGCCGCCTGAATGCCTTACTACACGAGCCTTTATGACCACCCTTCTGCTTTCTGGGGACCTTTGGGCTCTTAGAGCCATGTCGCGGCCACGACCATGGCGTCCAGTTCCTGATGCCCGGCTCTGCTTGGACGCAACAGGCGATGCGCCCGCGCGCTTCGAGGCTTTGAGAACCTGCACCACGAGCGAGCCGGCGATCGATGACGGCAGTTTGTGCCGGTCACGACCTGGCTGCATTTCGATGTCGAACTCGTTTTCCCTGCTTGTCATTCTATTAGGCTCGACGGCGTCCAGGAGAGCCGTTTACCGACGGTTACAGGCAAAGGCGACAGCCCAGGCGCGATTGCGACGTCGCATATTTTCAAGTCAAGACGATGACTTACCGGCTGAGTGACGTCTCCTCTTTTATCTCGCCATACCTTCCGCTGTTTTTCCGAACTTAGCTCCATCCAGCTCCACGCCTTGCTACGGGCCGCTGTTGTACGATAGTGCACCGGTCGCCGCATCAACGTGCAATTTCGGTGCGAGTGATTGCAAATAGCCTGTCGGTCGGTTGCAGCGGGGCTGGTATTTGACGGCTGTTCTGCATAGCCGGAGGTCTTTCGTCGGTTTTGGCCCCTGCGAACGGACGCGTTGGAAAAAGCATGGAACTGGTCCAGTTCTGAGCCAACTGAGGCCCGATCGGCTTGAAGGGGATGCTTCCAGAGCGCTCCAGTTCAGCGGTTATTACAGCGACATAGGCGCGTGTTTCTGCAGGCAATGGTCGACCTTTGTCGCGCCATTGGCGGTACCGCCCCGGACCGGCATTATACGCTGCAAGAAAGCCATCGGGTCCGAAGAGATCAAACATTTCTCGCAGGTAAGACGCCCCCGCCAGTATGTTGTCGCGTGGATTGAAGGGGTCGTTGCCCAGCGCAAATCGCCTGCGCTGCCTCTCCCACGTTGCAGGCATGACCTGCATCAGGCCCATCGCACCGGCAGACGAAACGGCTGTTACTTTTCCTGCGCTTTCTCGTCTAATGACTGCGTGCAACCATTGCTCAGGTAGACCGAAAGCCAGCGAGGCCTCCCGCACATGAGCATCAATATCGACAACGATCGCCTGGCCGGAAGGCAGAGCAGATTCTGCTGACAGGGCAACCGGTGCTGTTGCTAGTAGTGCCAGAGTCATGCTGCCAAGCCACTTTGCCAGGGTCATCTTTCAATCCTCCGTCGGGATCATCCAGCCGTTTCTGCCCATTTGATCGGCAGGGGCAGCTGCTATTGGAGCGTGTTTCTGCGTCCATATCGGGACCGCGCGACCGAGAATGGCTTCGCCTGGGAGCGCACCGAAGTACCGACCGTCGAGACTGTCGGCCCGGTCTGGATTGAGGGCAAAGAACTCGTTCTTGCGAAGCGTCCGGCAACCACTCCAAACTGGAAGCGAACGACCCAGCCGGTCACGCGAGCGAGCAAGCGCTACCAGTTTGTTATCGAGCGTGATGCCATGACGGAAACGACAGATCTGCTGGCCTTGAACTGCGGCCACGCGCTTGAGCAGCGGCAAACCGTTGGGCAGATAGCCACGCTGTGACAGCCATCTGCGCATCGCGGGTGGCGGAGCGATGGCGATGTAGTCGCCGACCACTATGCGTTTGCCATGATGCAGCCTGTACAGCCCGGTGGGAACAGACGCAGTCACATTCCAGATCAAAAGTTTGCGCTCCGGCAGTGCAAGGGAAGCCATTACCAGAACGCAGGCGGTTACAGCTGCAATGGACGCGATGCGTGTCATGCAGCCGGATCTTTCGAGTTATGTGGACCTGCCTTGGGGATCAATCTGTCGATTTCGCCCCAGAAGTCAGACGAAAGATCGCATGGATCGATGCCAAGTGCTTCGAGCGCATCGATCAGACCCAAGACATGGCGGACCCTTCTCCAGCCTGAGACCGACAGCAGAATAACGGCCGCTGACTGCAGGTCGGCAAGCGCAGAACCTGTTGCACCGGCGTGGCACGCCTGCACGACATTGAAGTTGGGAGGTGCGCTTCCCAGTGCTTTTGTCATCGACTGCGCAAAGCCCAGGATTTGCCCAGGAGCATAGCATTCGGTGAGGGGCTCGGTGCGATTGCGGATCCTGAAGGCCGGCCTGCCAAAGCGGATCCACAGTTCTCGTGAATTGCGACCGCTATGAAGTTGGATCCCCAAAAAGGTGGAGGTGCCCGCATCGACCGTCACGTCATCCGGTTGCAAATGCGATGCTCCCTGCACCCCCTGCGCACAGCCGTCCGGCGATGGTTCATGTTGCATGACGGTGTATCCCTCATGGCTGCAGGCTCGTGGGCGCGCAGAAGGCGTGCCGGCACAGAGCGGCGATTTCAGGCGGATATGACCATGTTCACAGTGGAGCTGGCACCCTGGCAGAGCCTGCCGGATCAGGTGTTGGCTGCATCGCCTGGAGACAGGTGGAGATTGCGGTCAACGCCGAACCGGCGGTGTATAGCCATCTACTCGTTTGGCTGGGTTTACCGTGCCCTTGCCGGGATCGCTTGTCGAATGGCGAAGACCCTTTTCGGCCCACGCATCAAGGTCGCTGATGGCATAGACAATTCGTCCGCCAAGTTTGCGATAAACCGGGCCTGTGCCATAGCAGCGATGTTTTTCGAGGGTGCGCGCGGACAAGCCGAGATGAACGGCGGCGTCGGGCGTTCTGAGAAAGCGGGCAATGACAGGTGTTGGAACGGCATTCATGGCTATGCTCCGGTCATGACAGAAACCAACGGCGAACGACCGCAGGTGATTTCCATCCATGGCGCATGGTCAAAGTGCGAAGGGAGTGACATCCAGCAGGCAGGGCAGATGGTCACCCCGTGTGCGTTGGATTCAACAGCGGCAAAGGAGGTGGCGATAGCCGCCATTTTTCAGCGCCCTGGCCTTGCTGATCAGGCGCCAGCAGTGTCTGTGCTCGGACGAACCCTTCCAAGTGGCCCCAGATAGGGGGTGATGGCGCGGAAACACGATTCGATAAGCGATGTCTCTGCTCGTTGCCCCGGCAGCCAGAGCGTCCTCGATCAGGAGCAGGCGAATGAGGTAGGCACGCTGGTATTCACCAGGGGCAAACAGTGCAGCGTGGCGCGCGTCGAGGTGTTGGCATGCGTTGGCATAAGCCGCAGCGGCACGGGTACGGATCCCCAGCAGGCGATCGTTGGCAAGAATAATGATTTCGGAAGCGCTGTCTTGCGTGAAACAGACGCTCAGTCGCAGCCGCTGCTCTTTGCGGGTCAGGACCAGATGGTGAAATCGGCCGGACACATGGTCAGTCGCCACGCAAAATCCTGAGGGTGCTAAATTTACAATGTCTGTTTGCGCCGTCTGGAGCCTGATCACTTGCGGCGACCAGCTGGGTAGCCATAATGCGGGCGCGTGTCGCGGCGATGCACGAGGGTCGAAAGGGCCAGGAAAGCCCCCATCGCCCGGCCAGGCCCTCCCTCGTTGCAGTCTCGGTCGGGGCTTTGGTTTTGGCTGTTCGATCAAACTCAGCGCGGTAGTCTGTGTTGCGTCGCAAAAACTCCTGAGCAAAATCGGCAAAGTCATGCGCGGCGTAAGCCGACGCCTCAATAGCCAATCTTGTGCTGTCGTTTTCCATCTACGTATGATGGGGTCAGGGTGGCGATGACCAGAAGTGCAGTTCCTGGCACGAGTGTCGTACCCTATTGGGTATAAGTCTGAGGCAAACGTGGCCCTGTTGCCTTTCGCCGCCATTGACCGGCTCCCAACCGGTGTTCGCCGGGTGGGAACCGATCGATGTCGTCAGCCCTGACTGGAACGGCGAACGCGGGACCAGATCAGCGAGTGAGATTTTGCGTCATCGCCTTCGAAAAGGTTTGCAAAAACAGGTGCCAGGAAACTGGGGTCATCGAGCTTAACCGACAGATAGGCCCGGCCTTCGTTCGACTGCTTTGTCCATGCCGCACCGATCTCCGTCTGGCCGCAGAAGACCCGGTGCGTGGGACCATTCTGGTTCGAGCTGTCTTCCGGGATGATTCGGACGTTTTTCAGGTGAAGAGCCAACGTCGCGATTTCGCCTTTGAATTCGTTGCCGTTGCTGGTGAAAGTTCCGATTACCGCCATGATTCATTCCTTCAGTTTGCTCCAGGCCGCGCCCATCGCAGCCTCGATGGCGAAAGGAGGGCAGGGGCTTGGACCTGTTGCACCCTAAGGGCCGAAACGTCAGTGAAGGACGCAAGGCCAGACGCCTTTCTTGTTTCGCGAGGAATGGGCGGTACGCCCAGAGGAAGAAAGGCGGCGCAGGCAGCGTTGCAGCAAAGGCCAAGAGGCAACGCCGACCTCTGCCAACCAAAGCCTTGCACGAGGCAGCTTGGGGGCTTTGCGGTAAGATGAAGGGCTATGGAGCATTGGACATGCGGTCACTGCCCAGAAAGCTCATGCCGAACATCAATGGGAAATGCGCATGCACAGCTATCAGGCTTAGGACGGCACCCATCGATCGGCATCACGCAATTGCATGAGCACTGCTGCAAGAAATGCGGCGGTTCTGTCTTGATCTGTACCCAAGGGCAACGACACCGGGCGCAGAGTGAGGCGTCTGGAGAAAGCTGATAACCCTTCCGGATGCCTGGCGCACGCGCCCACCGACTTCTGCGGGCGCCAGCACACGCTATCAGATCGGGAGAAACTGCGCTTCAGTTGCCTTCGAATTGATAGCTATTGGCACCCCATTCAGGGTAGCGATCGCTACTCAAAAAAGCGTTGGTCTGTCAGAGGTTCTGTGTGGCGTGTACTTCCGGATCATTGGCCGCATGCGCCGTGGGCGCGCGCGATAATGCTACATCGCGTGCATAGAGCGTGACCATGGTCGATGCCTCCAGGGTCAGCAGCTCTGCCAGTTCCGGTTCGTCATGGATCAGCTCGTTGACCGCGCCGATGACCACGGCGGACATCAGGCTGGCGGCGCGTACACGGCGAGGGTCTACCTTGGGGTAATCCTTGACCATGCGTTGCAACGCGGCATCAGCAGCGATGCGAACCGCTTCGCAGTGCACGTCGCGCAAAACCGGAACGGCGCGCATGGCGCGGTAGATCCACGCGCCACCGGGCCTGGCTTCGACAACCTTTCGGACCTCGTGCATCACCTTGGCCCTGTGCTGGATCTCGTCCTTCAGATCTCCTCCAATGGGGTAATGGTCACTCAGCATCGATTTTTGAATGACGGCAGCCTCGGCACTCAAAAGACGTCGTCCCATTTCACGTAATACCGCATATTTGTTGGGGAAATAGCGGTATAACGCGGGCGGCGTGAGGCCTGCCCGCTCGGCGATCATGTTGGTGGACAGTCTTTCGAAGCCGATCTCAGCCAATAGCTCGCCCGTCGTTTCGATGATAAGCTCGTAGGTCGCGCGCGCGCGGTCCTGTGATGGTTTAGCTTTGGGGTCGAGTACGACCTCGCGTTTGCTCACCGACACTGCAACATCTCCCTGCGATCTGGTCATGCATCTGCGTGCACGTGCAAAATTTTCACCCTGATATGGGGAAATGTCGAGATAGGCCAGAAGCATCCCATTGCTCAACCGCAAAAAATACTAGTCTGGACTATTGCATAGCCATGCCACCCAAGATCTGATCCAACATGTGAACGCTATTCATTACAATAGGGTGTGTAGCGCATAGGATGAGGAAAATTTACTCAAGGCCTGAAGCGACGATGCTGTCCTGGCATTGGAATACTCCTAAATTGCCGCGGGCTGGCCATGAAACCGACAAGCGTTTAGGGGCGTGCAGGCTCGCTCAGAGCGAGAGCTTCTTGAAGATCGGCTCGGGAATGGCGCGAACGACCGCCATCACCAACCGCCAGCGGCCTAGCGTGTAGATGACGTCGGATTTCTTGCCCTGCGCCTTGATGATCGCGCTGGCGACCTGCTCGGGTTCGGCGGTCATCACCGGCGAGAGCTTCATGCCTGCGGTCATCTGGGTGCGAACGAAGCCGGGCTTGACCGTCATCACGTGCAGGCCGGTCTTGGCGTGCGCATTGCGCAGGCCCGAAAGGAACGCGGTGAAGCCCGCCTTGGCCGATCCGTAGACGAAGTTCGATGCGCGCCCCCGGTCACCCGCGACCGAGCTGATGCCGATGATGCAGGCATCGGGCACCTTCCCCATGCGGCGCGCGGCGGCGAGCAGGTACCGCGAGGGACCGTTATAGTTGCTGTCCATCACCTTTTGCGCGGCGGCGTCATCGGCAGCCGATTCGACCTGGTCGCCGAGCAATCCGGCGACCATCACCACCGTGCCCGGCACCACGCCCAGCGAATCGAAAAAGGCGTCTGGCTGACCGTCGATGATATCGACGCTGACCGCGCGTACCTTTGCGCCCGAGCGTAAGCCCAGATCGGTCGCATCGGCGCTGACGTCACCGCGTGCGGCCAGAATGACCTCGCAGCCCTGGGCGGCATAGGCCTTGGCGAGTGCGCGACCGATATCGGAACGGGCGCCCATGATCAGGACGGGAGATGCGAGCATGTTCAAAGACCCAATCGTTGCGAGAGCAGTGAGGAAAAGCGGGAGTCGAGGCCGTATTGCGCACGCAGATTGCGAAATTCCTGCAGCCGCGGATAGCCGCTGGCAAACATCTGCGGCGACACCCGCGCATCCTTGGTGAGGTAGATGCGCCCGCCATGATCGGCGGTGATCGCGTCGAGCCGCTCGAGCAGCGCCAGGTTGGCAGGCGTCGCCGGGAAATCCAGCGCCAGCGTATAGCCTTCCATCGGGAAGCTGAGCATGCCGAACGACGCCGGTCCCATGCGCTTCAACACCGCAAGGAACGATCCGGCCCCGGCAGCGGAAATCGCCTCGATCAACAGGCGCATGCCCTTTTCGCTCGTGGCCAGCGGCAGCACCGACTGGTATTGAACAAAGCCCCGGCGGCCATAGATGCGGTTCCAGTCGAACAGGGCGTCGAGCGGATAGAAATAGGGGTCGAGATTGACCACCGCGTCGCCGGGCCGCTGCATCGCGTAATAGAGATGGTTGAACATCTTCACGTTGAAGCCGCTGAGCGCGAAGCCGGGAAAGTCGATCGGCACCGATTTGGGCTTGCGCACCGGACGCGCCAGCGGGGCAGCGCGGCGTTGGTCGTCCAGCTCTGTAACCTTGGCATGCTCGCCCAGCAGGATTGCCGACCGGCCCAGGCTCTTGCCGGTGGCCATGCAGTCGATCCACGCGACCGAATAGGTCGACCCGTGCGATTGCTCGAACACGGCGAGCGCCTGTTCGAGGTCGGGCACGCGGATGGTGCGCTGTCGCATATAGGCGCTCTCGATCTTCCGCATGCGGAAAGATGCGCGCACGATGATGCCGGTCAGCCCCATGCCGCCGCAGGTCGCGGCAAACAGATCGGTGTTTGCCGTGGGCGAGCAGCGCAGCACGCGGCCATCGCCCAGGTCGAGATCGAACCAGTCGACATGCTCGCAGAACGAGCCTGCGACATGGTGGTTCTTGCCGTGCACGTCGCTGGCAATCATACCGCCGATGGTGACCATGCGCGTGCCTGGCGTCACAGGCGCAAACCAGCCGCGCGGCACGAACGCTGCGACCAGGTCGGAGAGCAGCACGCCGGCCTCGCACTCCAGCGTCCCGGTCGCCTCATCAAATGCGATCAACCGGTCGAGCCGGCGCATGTCGATAGTGGCACTGGGGTTCATGCTGGCATCGCCATAGGAGCGGCCATTGCCGCGCGCGATGCTGGTGCTGAGCGGCAGGACCGTGTCGTGCAGTCCTTGCGGTGTCGTCGGCTGCCACACCTTGCACTCGCGCACCGGATAACGGCCCCAGCCGGACAGTAATGCGTGATAAGGCATCAGTCGCAGCTAGCGTTGCTGCCGGCATTGGAAAGGCACGACTGCGCCATCAGGCTGGCTTTTGCTGCGTGAACACATAGCGCCGATCAAGTCGATATTTGACGACATAGCCGATTATCAGCCCGGTAACGGCGCCGGCCTCGCGCGCCATATGCGTCTGCCAGGTCAGCCAGGCTAGGGTTTCGGCGCCCCAGAAGATCAGTGTGGTCACGATGCCGGTGGCTGCGTAAAGCCCGAAGGTCCCTGCCTCCCCTGCGCGGGCGTGCCTGGCTCCTGTGAAAATCCAGGTCCTGTCGAGTGCGTATTTGACCACGAGGCCGATGATCGTGCCGCTCGCCAGGGCGAACAGATAGGCATCAGGAAGCATCGTCAGCAGCGCTCGCTGGGTCGCCAGGTTGGCCAGGATCGCGATGGCCGCAAATCCCCCATAGGCAAGCACCAGCGTTAAGCCCGTCACGGTAACGTCCCTGCCATCGCCAAAAGCCCTACGAGCATCACGCAGCACAGGCTCGTCCGGTCGCGCATGGCAAACACCACGGGGTCATCGTGCATCTGGCCACGATGGGTCAGGAGCGCGATCCGGTTGGTCCAGAACAGCAGGACGAGGCATACGCCCCACAGAACTTCGGGATGATGGTAGAGCTGCTGGACCGGATCCGAATTTGCATAGAGGGCCAGGACCAGGATCGAAATCAGGCCAGATGACACCATGATGTTGGCGACAATGCTGCGGTCATCGATATGGTAGCCTCTGCCTGCAGCCATCATACGCCCGGCAGCTGCCCCATCGACGAGTTCGGCATAGCGTTTCACTGCCGCCAGCGAGAAAAAGAAGAATATCGCAAACGCCAGCAGCCAGAGCGACGAAGCCACACCGGTTGCGGCGCTGCCTGCCAGGATGCGCAGTGTATAGAGCGAGGCGAGCGCGCAGATATCGATTATGGCAATCCGCTTGAGCTTCAGCGAATACAGGACTGTCAGCACCGTGTAGACCAGCTGGACCGCAAACAGCTCCAGCCCGCCCACCAGCGCCACAAGCGCTCCCGATATCCCGAGCGCTGGGATCATCCAAGTGCCGTGAACCAGCCGGATACGCCCCGAAGCGAAGGGTCGCTGGCATTTGCGCGGGTGAGCGCGATCCGCAGAAAGATCGAGAAGATCGTTGAGGATGTAAGTAGCCGACGCCAAAAGGCTGAAGGCGACAAAGGCGAGGATCGCCTGCAGTGCAGTGACGAGATTGAGCTGATGCGCGGCCAGCATCGGCAGGAAGACCAGCACATTCTTGAGCCACTGGTGCGGGCGCATGGCCTCCAGGTAATCGCCCAGTCGCGCCTTGCGGGCAGGCAGATGGACGGCGTCGGCGACCAGTGCCTCCACCTTGGCCTGGAAGGCCTTGCTGGAATTGATGGTGATGGCGCCGGCGGCTCCTTCCCAGATAAGAAGGTCCGCAGGCGCATCGCCGATATAGCTATAGCCTCCATGGCCGAAGGTTTCGTCCAGAAACCGGGCCTTCTCGGTGCCGGTAAGGTTGGTGCCACCGGACGAGCCATGCGCTGCATCAAAGATCCCAAGGTGGCGGGCAACGGCATCGGCCATCTGTTGCGTTGCGCCGGTGACTAGCGCGACACGGCCACCGCGTGTCCGCCATTGCGCGATCACCTCTAGAACTTGCGGGTTGTAGGGAAGCCTGGCTGGATCGATGGCGCTGATCTCGCCGAGCTTCTGCTTGAGCGCCAGCCTGCCCTGAGCCAGGGTCTTTACGGCCTCGATCGGCGTCTGCCATCTGACCGACCAGGCCAGCCAGAAGTTCTCCAGCAGCGTATCGGTGCGGATCAGGGTATCGTCGAGGTCCACGACGAGCGTCAGTCTGGCTGGATTCCAGTTGGCAATGCTCATCTTTACTCTCTTGCTTGTGCAAGCTTTGGCCTGACCGGCCTCCCTGCGAAGGACTACATGTGCGGATGCTTCAATAAGGTTAATAACTTCCTGCGCAGCGCGGTTTGAGCGCCCGGATCTTTAAGAATGGATACGGCATGTTGGGCACCGAGCCAACAAGGTATCCGCCAGCAGCCGGCATCCTGGGCTGCCATCCGTTCGATACTTTTGCTGACGGCGTGCGCCAGGTCATTCGAGTGACCAGACAACGATGCCCATCTTGCGTGCCTTGTCGACCAGATTGGCATTGATGCCGTTGCCGGGACACGCCACGACGGCTTTGGGAAGTGCCTCGAGCATCGTATCGTTTCTGCGAAATGGGGCTGCTTTCTGGAAGCGGTCCCAGTCAGGCCGGAACGGAATGTGGACGATCTTGCGATTGCGCGCCCAAAGCGTCGCGATATGTTCGCCGCCTGTGGGGTTTCCTCCGTGGAACAGGACCATATCGGGATATTTTGCCAGAACCTTGTCGAGAGCTGCCCAGATCTTGCGGTGATCATCATAGGCCGGTCCTGCGGTAAAGGCGATGCGGGTGCCTGTCGGAAGGAGCGGTTCGGTTTCTGACCTGCGCTTCGCAGCAAGGAAGTCCCGGCTTTCGATCATGGTGGCGGTCAAGGTCCGGTGGTTGACAAGTGATCCGGTTCTGGGCGTCCAGGCTTTACGGAAATGGGTTTCGAACTGGTCGGATGCCGCCTCGCGCAGAAATTCGAGAGTGTTCCGCCGCTCGATCAGGGAAATGCCTTCGCAGACCAATCGTTCAAGTTCGACCGATCTTACCTCCGAGCCGTCCTGTTCACGCTGTCCACGCTTCTGGGCATCTTCGTTGTCGTCGAGTTCGCGCTGGACTCGGCCTTGTGCCCGGTGGAACAGGTTGGTGAGCTGCCAGCACAGATCTTCAAGGTCGGGCTCGAGCCTGGTGTCGATCAGGGTCGCGATCAGCGCATCGAACATGTCTGCGATTGCGGCGTTGGCCAACCGGTCATCGGGCAGGGGCCTGGGATCAGCCTCGTCGGAAAAGGGCCTGTAACCGAACAGGGCTAGCTCGTCGAGCAGATGTCCGGTGGGAGATAGCTCGCTACCGGGTTCTGAATGGTGTGGATCGATCATGGTCTGGTCCTTTGCCATGTGCGCCGGGCGCCCTGCCCGGCCTTCCGGCGATCCCCCGGACCGGTAAGGGGGGTGGGCGCATCCTGTGGCAGCTGTCCAGCTGTGCAACACGAAGGACCGAAGCGCAGCGGAGGATGGCCAGGCGGCGGCTATTTTGTCTCGCGATGGAAAGGCGGGGATGAATGGGCCGTTTAACGCACATTCTTGCAAGCCGCCGGAAAATAGGCGGCGAATGGCCATTGCGCCCGAACCCCAGCCGGTCAACCGGATCGCCCCCGATGAAGGCCGGGCTGCCCTGCGCTTCTGGCAAGGATGCCAATCCATGCGCTTCACCCATGTAAAAATCCGGTGCTGCAAGCCCTACCGGGGCCCAAAGCGCTCCACATCGTCGCAATGAAGCTGGCCGAGCACCCATCTGGCAAGTTCTGCAGGCCCTGCATCGATAAGATCGTCGTTGAAGTCGCCAAGTCGCGGCATAAGCTGCATGATCTCGATCCCTGCGGACTGTGTTCGGCTGGTCAGTGTTGCAAATGCTGCGTCACCGGCAGAATCTCGGTCGCGTGCGACATAGAGGCGAACGGTTCCTGCCGGGAGAGACATCACGGAGAGGTGGTTTGCGGAGGTTGCGGCCTGAACCGGCAAGCCTGGGAGCGCTTCTCTGATCGAAAGCATCGTCTCGAGGCCTTCGCCTGCCATCAGGATGCCATTTGCGGTGCCAATCCGGATGGCCTGGCCTGCGATATGGCCCAGAGCCCTGCGAGGTGACGCGACCCTCGCCTTGGCGGTTCCGCTCCGATCAAGCCATGTGCGATGGGCACCTGTCTGGTAGCCGCGATCATCGGTCACCGCACATATGACAGCGGGATAAGCGCGGGCAACATTGCCATTGTCCTTGGCTGAGGCACGATAATAACAGTGGGGATGAAAGCGCAGCGCCTCCAGATTGTCCAGCTGCGTGATTCCGCGAGATCTCAGGTAGCGGGCCGCCAGGGTGCCGGTGATGGGTCGTGATGCTGCAAACAATCGTTGTGCCGCAGCCGATGAGGATGGCTGCAGCGCCAGGCCCGGTCGCTGGAAGCCCTGCGCTTTGAGGAAGGGCCTTGGCGTTCCGAGGAAACGTTCGGCTTCGTGGATGGCATCGCTGATACCGGCACAATGCTGGCTGAGATGGATAAGGTCGAGCAGATCGCCATGCTCGCCGGTCGCTGCATCGACCCAATTGCCGGCTTTGCCACGGTCGCTGTCGAGCAGGCGCACGTAGAGCGAGCGTCCCGGATCGCCGGCAACATTGCCGACCATCCAGTAATGGCCTTCACGTCTGCCCGCAGGCAGATAGTGACGGCATACGGCCAGAGCATTTTGGGAAAGTTGCTGCGACACCATGGCAGCAAGGCTGGTTGTGCGTCTCATGAGACACCGCCTTTCGTGTTTGCGGGGCGCCGGGCCTCGCTGGGCGCAGGCCGAGCGACATGCTTGGCTAAAAGTTGCTCGTCGGCATGGATGATCAGTCGCGCGCAAGTGCGCGAAGATTGTATCGAAGGGCCAAGGGCGAGGCTATCGCTCGGGCCTTCGAAGATCCTTTCCAGTCGCACGCTCTGCTTGGCTCCTCTCCAGCCAAAGGCAGCAGGCGTGAATGGCGAATGTGGCTTGCGCGCTTGGCGAAGGCCGTGCCTGGGTGACCTGTAGAATAGCGCGTCCTTGTTGTGAATCCAGTTGGGCTGACCTGAAGGCAAGCGGTGACATGCGGACGCCAGGCTGCGCCCACGAGAAGAGGATTGTGCATGTGGAATTCCCTGCATGGGAGGGGCGGGAGACCGATTGGGCCCTTGGCCTGTGGTCAATCGGGAGGCAGATAATCCTCAAAGGGATTGCCAGGTGCGAGGTGGCCGAACGGGGTCATCATGTATGCGGTATCGGTGCGTCCAACGGCGCAAAGGACGTAGCGCGGCTCGCCAGTTCCCGTCGCAGTGCATTCCATCAAGGCAAGGTCGCCCTCCCGGGCGGCCCTGACGAGAGTGGCGAAATTGGTGCGGATATGTTGTGGAATGGCCATGAGCCGGCTCCTTCAGGACAATGAGGTTGAGATATGGCGGGGCAGCCGCAGGCCGCCCCGCGTTTGGCGTCATTCCGCCGCGATGGAGAGTTCTGAGCGAACGTCGTTCTGCTCTACTTCCATGCTTGTGGTCGCATCGCGGCCTTCTGCAGGACGCGCTTGAGGCGCGATCCGAAGAGGCTCGGGCAACCAGCCCGCTCCTTCGAGCAGCCTTTCGGCTTCACGGGCCATGTCCCCCTTCTTGAGGTGCGCTATGAGCACCGCTGCCTCTTCACCCTTGGCTTCGCGAACCGCCTCGATGATCTTCGGTTTGGGCACCCGGCCCAGATAGTTGTCGACTGTCGGGCCCCAGCCAGCACTGGCCATGTCGAGATCGAGACAGGCCGCCAGCGCATCGGCGGCGGCAAGGCGCTGCGCCACCCCGTGCACACTCACACGGCCGTCATAACCCATGACCGGTTCGAACAGGGCATTGACGCCGAGCGATACGCAATGCGCCAGAAGTTCCATTTGTTCGTCATGGCCCAATGCCGCGAGCCAATTCCAGAGGCAGGAGGTGTCGTCGGGAAGACGCTCTGTCCAGCGATCGTGCCGCTGCTGGATGCCGATGCTCCAGACTGTCTCGCGCAGGTTTGGGGCCAAGGTTCCGAGGCAGACCTGCGTCACAGCGATTTGGACACATCCTGCCTGGCTGTTGAAGCGGAACACGGACAGGCACAATGCGTGCAAGAGTGCCAGAAAGGCCGTATGGGGCGCCTGGGCAAGCGCATCTCTGATTGCCACGGTGCGCGCCGCCGTGAGTTCGCTGACCAGACGTTCGGGAAGAGCGCGGGCGGTGCCCTTGTCCGCGTCAGAACCATGACCGTTTGGTTCGCACGAACCCGGAGCAGCAGCGGCGTCGCTTGATCGCACATCATGTTCGGATCCGCGATCTTCATCCTCGGGCCGGACATAGCCCCTGTCGATGCGCAGCTTTCCGTTGTGGGCCAGGGAGACAAAGACGCCTGCCCTGGCTATGTCGCCAGGCTGGTAAACGACGGGCCGGCAAGTGAGAGCAGCTATTTGGGCCTCGATGCTGGCGAGTGTCGCCTCGACCTCCTCAGGCAGTTCGATGACATCGCCATATTCTTCGCTGAGCGCGTCATGGCGGACGCCAAGAGTCTGTAGCGTGGCTTGCTCGTCAGCTGTCAGATCAACGGTCTGGCCCGAGATCCGGCGCTTGCCGTTCTCGCAGCCATAAGGCAGGTCGACTGCAGCTTCGACCCATTTCCATCCTTCGGCGCGAAGGGCGTTGGCTTGCTGCTCGAGCTTTTCGGTCACCAGCTGGTCGACCAGAGCAGGATCCTGCAGCCAGCCTTCCTCGTTACTCGAAAACAGATCGCGCATCACATTGCCGCCGGCTGCAATATAGGTCTCAAGGCCAATGAAGCGAACCCGCCGATCCGAGGAACTGATCGCGTCTTCGGTCAGCAGCCGACGAATGTGATAGGCAGGCGCATGGCTTGCCTGGTTGATCTGGTCCCATACTTGCTGCTGGCGCACGTGATTGTCGGTGACGCTGAAGGCCATCAGCTGGTCGAGCGTCATTCGGTCCTCGCCGTAGATGTCGAGCAAGGCTGGTGATACCGATGCAAGACGCAGCCGCTGTCGCACGGTCGAGACCGAGACAAAGAAGCGCGCCGCGATGTCGTCTTCGGAAAGGCCGGCGTCGATCAGGGCGCGAAACGCCCTGAACTGGTCGAGTGGATGCAGGCCGACCCGCATGACGTTTTCTGCGAGCGAGTCTTCCTCGGCAATACCGGTCTCGCGCACCACGCATGGCACGGGCTGATCGCAGTGCATCCGCTTGGTCTTCACCAGCAGTTCAAGCGCGCGGTAGCGGCGACCGCCGGCAGGCACTTCGAACGTGCCTGTCGGATTGCCTTGCTCATCGAGCATCGAGCGCACGTTGAGGCTTTGCAGCAAGGTGCGCCTATAGATGTCCTCGGCCAGTTCTTCGATCGACAGGCCGGATTTTACGCGGCGGACATTCTTCTGGCTGAGGACAAGCTGCGAGAAGGGAATGTCTCGCGATGCGCTGAGCACGAGCTTGGGAAGCGACTTGGTCATGACAGGTCTCCATGACGGATTGTTCGGGGAGCCTCTCTCTCCGATCCTTTTTCCGTCACGAAGCAAAGCGCCGCCCTCTCACTTTCAGGAGAGGACGACGCCAAGGCTCAGTTTGAAGGGGATGTATTAGACCGTTCAATGGACAGTTTCGAAGAGCCTCTTTGCCCGTGCTTCCATATCGAGCCGTGCATCCTGATGAGCCTTGCTGCGGGCAACAGCGGTTATGCCCTGCACGAAGTCGAACACGGATTCAGGCGGCCTGCCTTCTTCGGCCAGCACGGTTTCGATGATCTGACCGGTTTCCCCTCGCGAAAAGCCGCGCGTGCGCAGAAACTGGCTGCGATCCTCGTCGGTTCGAGCAACGATCCGCTCGCGCGCGGCACGAACGCCGTTGATGAAGGGCTGGGGCGAGGAGTTCGCGAACTTGACGAGGGCAGGGGCTGCCTCGTGTGCAAACCTGTTTGCGGCATATTTGCTGTGGCGAATGCTGATTTCCTGAAAATCCTCGACACCCCATAGATTGCGGTTCTGGCATACCGCACGCAGATAGAAGCTCGCGATACCCAGGGTCCGGGCTCCGACTTCCGAGTTCCAGCAATAAAAGCCCCGGAAGAACAGGTCGGGGGATCCATCGGGCAGGCGGCCGGCTTCGATCGGGTTGAGATCATCGACCAGAAACAGGAACACGTCGCGGTCGGATGCATAGAGCGTCGTGGTATCACGGCGGACATCGACATGAGGATTGTAGATGCCGGTAGACCAGTCGAGCGCGCCGGGTACTTTCCAGCGGGTGTCACCGGTACCGTTCCCAGCGATGCGCTGGACGGCTTCGACGAGCTCACGGTCGAAGATGCGTCCATAGTCGGGTCCGGTTACGGCGCGCAGGTCTGTGCGCTGGCCATCTGCGGTCTCGAATGTCTTGATGTGCTCGGCCCGGCTGGAACTGAGGCCATATTGAAGATTGATCGCGGCAAGCGGTGCCGGCAGCTGGCGCAGATAGGCAGCAGGGGCGGCGACCTGTGCTGCCAGCTGACCAAAGCTCCAGTGCGTTGGGGTGACCGGCGCATCTGCGCCCGGGAGGATGAGGGCGAGGTGCTCGGAATCATCGCGGCTGGCCTCGACGTGGATGGCGGATGTATCAACCACCCGCGTCCGGCTGCGCTCAGCGCGTTGCTGGACTGACCTTGCCAGATCGTCCAGGGACAGGAACCTCTGGTCATCGGGCCGCGAGAACCATTCTGACGAGACGCGTCCGATCCTGTCACCGCGCGAGACATCGACCTTGTACCTGCCATCGGTTCGGGACTGCGAAGCTGTAATCTGCAAGTTCATGGGAAAACCTCCATGACGGCAGGGCAAGAACCTCTCTCGACCTTCAAACCGCCACGGCACAGCCGCCCAACTTTCACTCTCTCCAATCTGCCCCTGTTATCTGAGCGACCAGCGAAGTTTTGCCAGTCAACTCAAACTGCACCCTGAACATCAGGCGTCAACGCCAAACGGGGCACAAGCAGGCGGAAAGCCGGGGCTTGTCGGCTTCCAACGTCTGCAGATTGCAGCAAGTGGACACCTGTTCAGTGTGCATGCGGGGCCCCTTGCGACATAACGCCGCGCCCTCAGGAGCAGGCTAAAGGCCTGCGGAAAAGCGCGCGCCATAAGCCCCGCGCATCATTGCTCCTGCCAGCCTAGAGCTCACCATGTAGTCGTCTACTCGCAATGCCCAGTGGGGGAGAGCGCTATCGATCCGGCTACATTTCGCTATCCAAGCCCACAACTGGAATGTATCTCCCCGGCCAGGCGGGCAGTCCGCCAAAAACCTGTCTGTTCCCATAAGGTCTGTTGAAAGAGTCTGAGTGATGAAGCCCATCCGCAAAGCTGTTTTTCCGGTTGCCGGGCTCGGCACCCGTTTTCTG